>JAHELC010000013.1 GCA_024644405.1 Nitrospinaceae bacterium | reverse complement strand
CCGGACAAAACTTTACGAATGGCTTCTTTATATTATATGATGAGCTTCATTTGGTAAAGAGAACATTCCCTTTCCCTGCAAACCCATAAAGGAATGCTATTCATGAATCTGATAGAGTGGGACGAACGTGCCCGTAACACCCTCCAAATGGGATCGGAGCTGGTGAAGCGGCACATGGGCATCATGAAGGAAATGGTGCGCATCGACAGCCGCAGTTTCAACGTCAATGAATTTGAAGGCGACCGCACCACGCCGACCGATATGAAAGAAATCCTGGAAATTGCCGAAGAGTATCTGCAAAGCATCGGATTCCCCATGATCCACATCAACGTCCCGCCCCCCGGACCGGAACGGTCCACTCCCATCCTGATGGCGGAGATCGTTGCCGGGAAAAACAAACCAACCCTGCTGATGTACGCTCACCTCGACAAACAACCTTACATGGATAACGAGCGTTTCGAAAAATGGGACGGGCACCCCCCGACAGAACTTCGGTGGAACATAGAGGGGACCCGAGCGTATGGCAGAGGGGCGGCGGATGATTTGAGCGGCGTGGTGGCGATCGGCATGGCGGTCGATGCAATGTTGCGATCGATCGGATTTGATGCGAAGAACCCGGAGCCCGGTCTTCTGGAACAACTGCCCTGCAACATCAAGGTCATCTTCGAGACCGAAGAAGAATCGGGATCGCACACGTTAATCCCGCAGATTTTACAAAACAAGAAATTCTTCGAAACTTCAGATTGCGTCATTATCACCGACGTCACCAATCCGGACACGGGTATTCCCGGCCTGACCACGTCGCTGAGAGGCGTCATTCAAATAAACGCCCACATGAGAGCCACCGAATCTCATCCGGCAGTCGATGAGCAAACCGCGTTGTACAAAGTGCTGGCCACATTGATCCACGAGGACCATTCCCTCGCCGTAACGAACATCGCCAAGGGGGATGCACCCATCACCCAGGAAGAACGGCAGGGTTATGAAAAAATCCCAACGACTCTCGAAGCCTTGTGTGCACAGGCTGGATTACTGCACGAAACTCTACTGACCGTTCCGTCCAGCAAGGTGGCCATTATTGAAGCGGAATTACGGACCTCCTACGCCAATGTCCGTCCGGGGCATCGCGTCGCAGGCGGCGTGGTTTTCGGCATCGCCGGTGCCCGTTTTCACTTTCATACCGAAGGGTTGACAAATCGGGAGGGTTTTACCCGGTGGCTGGAAGAAACATTCAAGGCTTATAACCATTTTGGATTAAGGATCCGACTGAGAGAACTGGAATCTTCCGAAAACCTCACCGTGGAACTCATTCTGCAATCGGCGGACAAGGATCCGCATTCGGGTATGTTCGGCGGCCCGTTTCCCGTTCCCGAACTGCAACTGGCGCACATGGTGGACCGCCTGATCGGGTGGGACGGCCGGCTGGCCGTTTCCGGCTGGCAGACGTTTTTTGAATCCGGCGGAGGTATACGGAAGATCTCCCTAGATGCTTTGCATGTGGAACACGACGGATCGGCGCGAACCTTCAATGACCCCTCCGCCCGGGCACTGGTCGAAATCCGACTGGCGCCAGGCCATCAGGAAACCACGGCCAATGAACATTTAAAACATCATCTACTTAAAAACGTTCCCGCCGGATTTACCCTGGAACTGGAAGAAGACAAAGGCGGGCCGCCCTGGATGACCGGCATCGACCATCCGGCGTTTACTTTAATGCTGGAATCCCTAAACGCCGGTTACGGCCATGAACCTTGTCTGTACGGGTGCGGAGGTTCCATCCCCTTCGTCGCCAAACTGATGGACGCCCTGGGGAACATCCCTCCGCTCTGCCTCGGAGCTTACGACCCCGATTGCCGGATGCACGAACCGGGAGAGAGCCTTTCCATGGTAGACCTGCTGGGATGCGCACGCTCCATCGTTCATTTCATGCTTGCCTCTCCCCGGGCCTTTTCCCAACGATAATCTGACTTCCGATTTTTGAACAGTTTTTGGGCTTTTTTTTTGGGTTTCGCAATCGTGCAAATTCCTTTAGACTATTTATACAAGGCATGTACGCTATTTATAACTTCATTAAAATCAATACTGAACAGATGACCACTGATACCAGCTATCGAAAGATCAATCTTGAGTTCCTGAACAACAACGGGGAAGAACATTTTGATGTTTTCTATAAAACCCGCAGTTATGGCACCATAAAATTTGTCCGTTTCGCCACCTCCAAACCCGAGCACCACGAAAAAGTATTGCGCCTGCTGGAATCGGGTGACCCCTTGGAGGATTTTTATATCCATGAAAACGATCTCTTCAAATACTATCGCCATGCCACCAGCACACTTCGCAAAATTGTGTCGAATCCGAAAATTTCCTTCCAGAAAAAAGCCAGGAAGGTTTACGACGTTTCCAAAAACATCATGAAGGAATTTTTCGAAAACAACGCTTCGGAAAAAGTGCTTCGCACTTCAGATGAAGTGATGGAAATCATGGAGGAGTGTTTTCAGGATTATGACGTTGGCTTTTACGGCATCTCCAAAATCACCAACAAGGATTATTACACTTATACCCACAGCGTAAATGTTGGATTGTACTGCATGACCTATGGCGTCAAAATCAGGATGAATCACGACGAAGTTCGAATGCTGGGACTCGGAGGCATGCTCCATGACGTGGGCAAATCTAAAATCTCCAACAACATACTCAACAAAAAGGGCCTGTTGACCCCCCAGGAATTTGATATCGTCAAAGACCACGCGCCTCTCGGCGGAGAGATTCTTAACGAAATGAGTTGTTATAACAATTCGGTAATCGACATGGCCACCCAGCATCATGAAAAATACAAGGGAGGTGGCTATCCCCGGGGTATCGTCGGGGATGAAATTTCCTACTTCGCGCGCATCTGCAAAGTTATGGATGTCTACGACGCCCTCACCACCCGCCGCTCTTATAAAAAGGCCATGAGCCCTTTCGACACTCTGATCCTCATGAAAAAGCAGATGTCCGACGAGTTCGATACAAAAATTCTCGACAACTTTATCCAGTATATGGGCCCCGAGATATAAACCCGGGGTATAATACCCAGTCCTCCTTCACTCTCCAGGAATGTTCCCAGGGCACCAGGGAACGAGGACCCGCGTATGACCACTGCAGGAACACAGGATTGGACCCCCGGGCGGGGCGACGCCTTGTTGATCGTCGATGCCCAAAACGATTTTCTTCCCGGAGGCAGTCTGGCGGTCCCTTCGGGAGACGACGTCGTCCCGGCACTCAATCGCTATGCCGCCGCTTTCCGCACACGCCACCTGCCGATTTTCGCGAGCCGGGACTGGCACCCCGCCAACCATTGTTCGTTTGTAGAACAGGGGGGTCCGTGGCCACCCCATTGCGTCATGGAAACCCACGGAGCGCAATTTGCTTCCGGCCTGAATCTCAGCGAGGCCGTTATCATCAGCAAAGCCACCGAGCCGGAAAGCGATGCTTATTCCGCATTTGAAAATACCGATCTCGATCAGCGTCTGAAAAAATCCGGTGTCAAACGTCTGTTCGTCGGCGGGCTGGCGACGGATTACTGTGTGCTCAACTCCGTACGTGACGCGGTCCGCCTCAAATACTCAGTGGTCCTGTTGGAAGACGCCATCCGTGCGGTCAATGTGCAACCCGAAGACGGCCCCAGGGCGATTGAGGAAATGCTGGAGCTGGGCTGTCAGCCCGCTACCGTTGAGTCCGTGGGCCTCACTCCACCCAGAACTCCCGCCGTGCTGACCGACCTGTATCAGTTGGCGATGCTCAAGGCCTATCACGACCGGGACATGAACCAAACCGCTATCTTCGAGTTTTATATCCGTCATCTACCCGCCCAACGTAATTTTTTAATGGCCGCCGGACTGGAGCAGGTTCTGGAATATCTGGAAACCCTCCGTTTCACCCAGCAGGAACGGGATTGGCTGATAAGCTCCGGCAGGTTCCCCGCGGATTTTGTGGATGCCCTCAAGGATTTCCGGTTCACCGGAGATGTCGACGCTTTACCGGAAGGCACCCTCTTTTTCGCAAATGAACCGGTGTTGAGAATTACCGCCCCCCTGCCGCAGGCGCAACTGGCGGAAACTCGCATCATCAACATTCTGCAGATGCAAACCATGGCGGCCTCGAAAGCGGCACGCATGGTGTTGACCGCTCCCGGTAAAACGCTGTTGGATTTCGGTCTGCGCCGGGCGCATGGAGCAGAAGCGGGTTTGTTCGTCGCGCGCGCCAGCTACCTCGCAGGGTTTAACGGTTCGGCTACCGTTCCTGCCGAACCTTATTTTGGCGTCCCGGTGTTCGGCACCATGGCGCATTCCTACATACAGGCGCACCACGACGAAGCCGCCGCCTTCAAGGATTTCGCGCACTCCTGGCCCGACAACACGGTTTTTCTTCTCGACACCTATGACACCCTGCAAGCCGCTCACAAAGTAGTGGCGCTGGCCCGCGATCTCAAAAAGGAAGGCATCGCGATCCACGGCGTGCGGCTGGACAGCGGTGATTTGCTGCAACTGGCGAAACAAGTGCGATCCATCCTGGATGAAGGGGGATTGCACGACACGAAGATCTTCGCCAGCGGCAATCTCGATGAATACGCGCTCGAACAATTGATTGCCCAGCAGGCGCCGATCGACGGCTTCGGCATCGGCACCCGCCTCGCGGTTTCCGAAGATGCCCCCACCCTGGAATGCGTTTACAAAATGCAGGAATATGACGGGAAACCGCGACGCAAACGCTCCGAGGGTAAAGCCACCTGGCCCGGCAAAAAACAGATTTTCAGAACGTTCGACGCTCAGGGCAAAATGCAGGAAGATCATCTGGCACTGGAAAATGAATCACTCCCCGGCGAACCTCTACTAAAACCCTGCATGCGGCAGGGCAAACGATTGAGTCCTCCTGCGCCTCTAGAGCAAGGGCGTACGCATGGCGCCCGGCAACTGGACCAATTACCGGAAGCCTTGCGTTCCCTCAACCCCGCACCGCCTTACCCCGTTCACATCTCCCAGAAAATCCGCGAACTGGCTGACCGCCTGGACCAGGAACCCTCCTGATTAAACATCCCAGTCACACAATGTCAATTCCTTGACTGAAGCCGCTCGGGTGTCGAGTTTGGTGAACGGCGCATCCCTAAAAGCCAAATCTCCATACGGCCCGGCCTTGTCTTGAAACACAATCAAACAAAGGACTTGCTATCTATCCTTCGCTTCCGCCTGCACCCCCTGCACCTGATTGGTATCAAATTTGCTATTCTATTAACAATTGAATTCATCTACAGGAATTTCCTGATGACGCATCGACATATCATCCGTTTTCTCTTGGGGTTGGCAGGCCTCGGGCTGGCGATTCTGTTCACTCCCCAGTCGGCAGTGGAAAGCCGGGAAACCATCACGCAGGTGGAGGACTACCGTCTCGGCAGTCACCCGCAATCCACCCGGATCATTATTCAGCTGAACCAGGATGCCCCGTACCGGGTCCTCACCAATTACGCCGATCAAAAAGTGGTGGTATGGATTCGAAACGCCAGCCTGAAACCCAAAGTGCAGTCAATCGCTTTCAGGGACAAGCATCTCAGTGAAATCCAGGTTCAGGAAATCAAGAAAAACGTTAAGTTCACCTTACGATTGAAAGGCAAGGACACACGCCTGGTGCATTACGTGAAGCACCAACCCGAACAAATCGTCATCGACTTGAAACCGAAAAGCGTGACGACCCGGCAAGCCTCCCGTAAAGATAACGAGCAGGCTGTGAATTCCCAGGAAATGACTACCAAGCAGGTTGCCCGCAAAAAGAAACAACAAACAACAAGGTCTTCAACATCTACCCCGCGCTCGACTCGAAAAAAAATCGAGAACCTCCTTCAGGCCGACTCGGAACAAAAGCTTAAAAGCGGCCGAAAAGATTATCAAAAGGCGCTGAAACTGTTCCAGAATAAAAACTACGTGGATGCGCTGAATGCGTTTCAGCGATTCCAGCAGAAATACCGGGAAAGCCCCTTTCTCCAGAACGTCGCCTACATGATCGCCGAGGCACATTACAACCTGGCGAAACAGGATCCCTATCCCAATTACGAAGAAGCCCTGGCCGCATACCAATACGCCATGCGGACTTATCCCGATTCGCAATTTTACGATCACGCCCTGTTCAAAACCGCTTCCATTTACGAGGACATGGATTACACGCTGGAAGCCCGAACCATGTATGCCAAAGGAACGCAGAAAGATAAATCGAGCCGCTACAATACCGCGCGGGAGGCCGGCCTGGGACTCATGCTCATCGAGGAAGACAAGCTGGAGGAAGCCTACGAAACGTTTCAGGTCCTGCTCCGGAAGTCTCCGCAAAACGCGGACGCCAAAACAGGACTCTTCCGGATTGCGCAACGTTATTACGAAGCAGGGAATAATAAAAAAGCGTTAAAAATTTACGAGGATGTTATCAAACGCTGGCCCGACGAATTGAACGAACAACCGGAAGTAAATTTCACCATCGGTGAAATTCATTTCAACCGGAAACAATACGCGCAGGCGCGGCGGTTTTATTTCAATCTGGTCAACCTGGCACCGGAATCTTCCAACGCACACCGGGGATTGAACCGCATTGGCGACACGTATCTTCTGGAAAACAACGGCATGGCCGCGCTGACGGTATTCAACAAATCGACCGGCATCAATCCCGACAGCGCGGAATCGCAATTCGCTCAAATCCGCCTGGCCGATGTCGGCATCCGGTTCCCGGCCCTGCCGGTCAAGGACCTGGTGTTCGATGTGTCTCCTTATTACCATCCGTACCGCACCTATGAGGCGGTGGCTCAAAATCCACAATCGACGGATATTCTGGCGGAAGCCACGTTCAGCCGGGGATCAGCCTATTACCGGGAGCAACGCTACCTGGAGGCGATCGAGCAGTTCAAACGGCTGCTGCCTTTCGAGGCCGACTCCAAATTCCACCGTTGGGCCAAAAAATATCTGCAGTTGTCGATGGTGCAACTGATCGATCAGTACGCCAAGCAAAACGGCCACCTGCCGGTGCTCTACGCCTACGCTGATTATCTGAACCTGGGAATCGGTGAGTTGAGCCGCGTTCAAACGCAATTGCAGATTGGAGAAAGCTACAAGGCCATCGGCCTGAACTCGGAAGCTCTCAAGTTTTTCGAAAAGGTCAAGTTCGCCGATGTCAACGGCGCCTTCACCGACCGCCTGTTCCTGGGCCTGGGGGAAATACATCTCAACGAAAACCGGTTCAAGGAAGCCGAGCGCGTCGCTCAAACGTTTGTCAATACTTATAAAGACAGCCCGCGCCTGCCGGAGGCCAAAATCATTCTGGCCCGCGCTTTTCTCGGACAAAAGCAATACGACCGGTCCATTGAAATTTTCAATCAACTGCTGGAATCCAAAAATGTGGAAGCCGCTAAAATTCATTACCTGATGGCGGAAACCTGGTTCGCCCGGGAAGATGTGCGCAACGCCGCCCGCGCCTACCGCAAAGCCATCGACAGCTACGACCGGACTATCCGTAATCCCCCGGAGTATGTGCAAAGCGCCTACTATAAACTGGGCATGACCCTGTATATGCGGGGTCAGACCGAGAAGTCACTGGACGCACTCATGGCGGGAAGAAAACTGTTCCCCGATCACCGCCTCAGAAACTGGGCGGATTACCTGATCATCGGCAACCTGGACCGTCTCCAGAAAAAAGATCAAGCCGAGTCCGAACTGAAAATCCTGGTGGCGGAAAGCCGGGACGATCTTCTGCAAAAGGCCGCTCAATCCCACCTGAAAGTGATCGACTGGGAAAAACGGTTAAAAGAACTTCTATAATCTTCTATAATGAAAACAGGCACAAAATTTCCGCAAACCCGTGCGCGTGATGGATTTATGGAAGACCCGACCCAGGAAGACAAAAAACAAAAGGAGTTGGAGGTTCTGAGGGCTGCGTTTCAATCCTTCAACGAAACCACCCAGCATCTGCAGAAATCCTACGAAACCCTGCAGGAACGGATCAAAGATCTCAATTTGGAGCTGGAACAGAAGAATATCGCACTGGAAAGCAATCTCCAGGAAAAGGAGAAAGTTAAAAACTACCTGCACAACATTCTGGAAAGCCTGACCAGCGGCGTGATCGTGGTCGATGAAAACCAGGCCATCACCACCCTCAGCCAAACCGCAGGTGCAATCCTGAACCTGTCCCCGGAAAAGTGCCTGAACCAGCCGCTGGCGCAAGCGGTGCCGTATCCGGTCTTCCCGACTCTGGTGGAACGCCTGAAAGAATCGCAGAAAGACAACCTCATTCAGGATGAAGAATTGAAACATACCCAGGGGCGGCGGATCAAAGTCCGCGTGTCCGCCTCGCCGGTGCACGATCCGGCAGGCGCGCAGCTGGGCACCGTGCTCATCGTGCAGGACATCACCGAACTCAAACAACTGGAAGAAGAAGCCGAGCGCAACGACCGCCTGCGCGCCATGGGGGAAATGGCCGCCGGCATCGCCCACGAAATCCGCAACCCGCTCGGCAGCATCGAACTGTTCGCCTCGATCTTGAAAAAAGATTCCCAGGGCGATACGGAAACTATGAAACTGGCGGACCACATCGTCTCCGGCGTCAAGAATATGGACCGCATCATCTCCAGTCTGCTGCTGTTCGCCAAATCGCCGGAACCGTCCCGCCAGCAATGCAACATCAATGACCTGTTGCGCGGCATTTTAGATTCCAATACCGATCTGCAAAAACCCGACAACATTACAATACAGTGCAATTATTCTAAAGGAGAACCACTGGCCCAGGGCGACAAGGAACTGCTGCAACAGGTGTTTCTCAATTTCATCCGCAACGCGGTGCAGGCCATGCCGGAAGGCGGCGACCTGAAACTGCGCATCGAGAAAAACAAGTCACCGGACAACCCCACCTATCACCGCCATTTCATCACCACCACCATTTCCGATACCGGCGTGGGCATCTCGTCCGCCGACCAGGAAAATATTTTCAACCCATTCTTCAGCACCAAGGACAAGGGCACCGGATTGGGACTGGCGATCGCTCACAATATCGTCAAGGCGCATCAGGGCACCATCGATGTCGCCAGCGAAAAAGGTAAAGGCACCACGTTTATCGTCAACCTTCCGGGATGGGAATAAGCGGACCATGACCGATCACGCCTCCAAAAAAATTCTGATCGTCGATGACGAGCCGGAAATGCGCATTGCCATCACCGAAGCGCTAAAGCGCGAGGGCTACCAGACCGATTCGGCGGAGAACGCGCCCGACGCCCTGCACCGTCTCGAAGGGGAGGAATTCGACCTGGTCATCTCTGACGTGAAGATGCCGAAGATGAGTGGACAGGAACTGCTCCGCGAAATCAAGGAACAGTCGCCCACCACCCTCGTCATCATGATGACCGCTTACGGCACCATCGACAACGCGGTGGAATCCATGAAACAGGGCGCATTCGATTACCTGCTCAAACCATTTTCGATTGAAATATTGGCAGGCACGGTCAACCGCGCTTTTTTGAGCGACCCGACGCCCTCCTCTCAGTCCGCTCCCAAAGTTTCCGCTTCGAAACAGAAAGCTTCTGAGGACCGCAAAATCGTCACCCAAAATAAAACCATGCTTGAGATGGTGAAGTTCGCCGAGAACATCGCCTACAGCAAGTCCACCGTATTGATCTCCGGCGAAACCGGCACCGGCAAGGAAATGGTCGCGCGTTACATTCATCAATGCAGTCCGCGCGCCGACAAACCGTTTCGGGCGGTCAACTGCGCCGCCCTTCCGGAAGGCCTGTTGGAATCGGAACTGTTCGGCCACGAAAAAGGCGCGTTCACCGGCGCCGTCGCCAAAAAAGACGGCAAGTTCGAGCTGGCGCACAGGGGCACCATATTGCTGGACGAAGTCACCGAAATGACTCCGCCCCTGCAAGCGAAACTCCTGCGTGTTCTGCAGGAACACGAAATCGATAAAGTCGGCGGACGCGAACCGATTCCCATCGACGTGCGTGTGATCGCCACCACCAACCGCGATCCCAAACAATTGATTGATGACGGCACGTTCCGCGAGGATCTGTATTACCGGCTGAATGTCATCCCGATCAAACTGCCGCCCCTGCGCGAACGCATGGAAGATCTGCCGGTGCTGGCCGAACACTTCATGAAAAAACACGGCAAGGCAAACGGCAAAAATATTTCAAGCATCGCACCGGAAACGCTGGCGCTGCTCAACAAATATCAATGGCGCGGCAACGTGCGCGAACTGGAGAACATCATCGAACGCGCTGTGCTGATCTGCCAGGGCGACGCCATCGAACCGGCCAACCTGTTTATGGAAGAGGGCGCAGCCGCCGAGGCAACGGGCAGTAACAGCGCTCTCGGTACTTTTCGCGGCACGATTTACGAAATGGAGCGCGAACTCATTTTCAAAACCCTGGAAGAAACCGGTAACAACAAAACCAAAGCCGCTGACATCCTCGGCATCAGCATCCGCACCCTCCGCAACAAACTCAACGAGTATAAAGAGAAAGACGCATTATGAAAGTCACCTTGAGCCTGTCGAAGAGTGATAGAGTTCCTTTCTCTGGGTGGTAGTTGCCAAGATTGCCGGGTGGCGTCAAATGCCTGACATTTTTTACCCGTCCGGACTGGCGTCCGGGGGCGATTTTTTAAAACCTCTCTCTGAAGAAAAAAAAATCCTTATTTTATGGGGGGTTACGCGATCCTCGCCGATTTCTCCCCTATCCCCCCACACCGGCAAATTTGGTATAGAACTTGCTCTAACCTATTGAAAAGCCCCAAGATGTGGGGAATTCCAACGTTCTGGACCCAAATTTAAGCCCTTTGGAGGGGGACCTATATGGATTTTTTGACCTCGATGCAGATCGGCGCGTCCGGCCTGACCGCCCAGCGGATGCGCATGGACACCATCGCCAGCAACCTGGCCAATATCGAAACCACGCGCACGCCGGAAGGCGGGCCGTACAAGCGCAAGGACGTGATGTTCTCCGCCCTGCCGCTCGAAGATTTTTCAGAAACGTTCAAGGGGACCCTGGCCGACCAGGTGCGCCAGGTCAAGGTGACGGAAGTGGTGGAGGATCAATCGGCCCCCACCATGGTTTACAACCCGAGCCATCCTGACGCCAATGAAAAGGGCTACGTCGCCATGCCCAACATCAACCTCATGGAAGAGATGGTCAACCTGATCAACGCCACCCGCTCGTTCGAGGCGAACGTGCAGTCGATCAACGCCGCCAAGTCGATGGCTCTCAGGGCAATCGATCTGGGGCGATAACGAACCTTTCATGACTCAATTTTAAACGGGGCCCGACTCGCTTATGGAAAACCTGCTGCAATTCATTCAAAATCTCTGGCGTAAGTTTCTCGCCCTCACCCCCGTCAATATGGCGGTGGCTTTGGGCGGGGCGGCACTGGTCGTCGGCGCGCTGGTCTCTATTTCGTTGTGGGTCCAGACACCCGATTATCAATTGCTGTACGCCAATCTGTCCGATCAGGATGCCGCCGCGGTGGTGGACCAGTTGAACACGCAGAACATTCCGCACGAGCTGACCAACCAGGGACGCAATGTATCGGTCCCGTCCAACAAGGTGCATGAGATCCGCCTCAGCCTCGCCAGCCAGGGTTTGCCGGCGGGAACGGAAGTGGGTCTCGAATTGTTTGAGGACACCCCGCTGGGCATGACGGAATTCGTGCAGAAACTCAATTTTCAACGCGCGTTGCAGGGCGAGCTGGCCCGCACCATCAAATCCATCGAGGCGGTGGAGCATGCGCGGGTGCATCTGGCGCTCCCCAAGGAAGAATTGTTCATCAAGGAAAAACAGAACGGCAAGGCCTCGGTGATGGTGAAACTGCACCCCGGCCGCACGCTTTCGCAAAGCCAGATCCAGGGCATCGTACACCTCGTGTCGAGCAGTGTCGCGGGTATCCCCGCCGGCAACGTGGTGCTGGTGGATCCCAAGGGCCACCTGCTCTCGGGCAACAAGGCCATATCGAACGATGTCATGCTCACGGCCTCCAACTACACCCACAAACGCAAAGTCGAAAACGAACTGGAGCAACGCATCGCATTGATGCTGGAAGAAGCGTTGGGAACCGGAAAAGTGATCGCCCGGGTGAACACCGACATGGATTTCGACAAGGTGGTGAAAACCGAAGAACTCTATGATCCCGATTCGCAGGTGGTGCGCAGTGAACAATCCACCACCGAGTCGATGATCGGCACCGCACCGCCCGGCGGCGTTCCCGGTGTGGAATCGCTGATCCCGGGCGAAGAAGGCACGCCCGAACCCACCCAGGGTAAAGCCCCGACCCGCAGCAATGAAAAACAGACGCTTAATTTTGAAATCAACAAAGTCGTTAAACAGACTTCGCAAACCACCGGAAAAATCAAACGATTGTCGGTGAGCGTGCTGGTGGACGGCACCGTGAGCGGGACGCCACCGCAATACCAGCCCCGTACCCAGGAAGAAATGGCAAAGTATCTCGAACTGGTGAAAAACGCGGTCGGCTTTAATGAAAAGCGCGGTGACCAGATTCAACTGGAAAATATCCAGTTCGACAAATCGTTGGAATTGCAACTGCAAGAAGAAGGAGCAAAACAGCAGTGGTTCGATCTGGGGGTCAATGTTGTAATATGGGTTTTGGGTGCTATATTTGTACTGTGGTTTCTTTACAAGGTTTTGTTGCCGCTGGTGCGATGGGTCACCACCAGCGTCGAAGGGGTCCCCGGTCAACTGGGGACGCCGACACCGGAGCAGTTGGAAGCCATGGAAGAGGAAATGCGATTGGCCCGGCAATCTCAGGAGAACGTGGAAATCCGTAAATCGGTCGGTGACTTTGTGGATACCGATCCCAAATATGCCGCGGCCATCCTTCGTAAATGGATGAGAGAACGCACTTGATAGAAGAAAGTTAATTATGGCTGAAGAAAAAAAATATACCGGCCCCGAAAAGGCGGCCATTTTTTTAATGTCCCTGGGCGAAGAAGGCGCGGCCAAAATTCTGGCTGAAATGGAAGAACGCGAAATCCAGAGCATCGGCAACTACATGTCCACCATCGGCGAAGTTGAAATAGACGCTGTCGACGAGGTTTCCCGCGAATTCTACAAGGGCATGGCGGTGGGCGGAGGTGGATTGGGTATTTCCGGTCTGGATTTTTTGAAAACCACCCTGATGCGCGCCCTTGATCCGGCGAAGGCCACGGAAATCCTGAACAACATCACCGCTCCCGGCGAAGATCTGGGCGGCGGGCTGGATACGGTTCGCATGCTCGAACCGAAAGTGATCGCCTTGTTCCTGGCCAACGAGCATCCACAAACCGCCGCCATTGTCCTGGCGCATCTGGAAACCTCTGTTGCCGGAGCAGCGCTGAGAGAAATGCCCGAGGAGTCACGCATGGAAGTGGTTTTTCGTCTGGCCACTCTCGAACGCGTGTCGCCGCAGGTCTTGAGGGAACTGGATCAGGCGCTGCAGTCCGAATTCCGTTCTTCAGGAGCCGTATCCGGAAGCAAGATGGGCGGCGTGGAAGCCGCTTCCCAGATCATGGGCACCATCGACCGTGCCACCGAATCGTCCATCCTCACAGCCATGGATGAAGTGGACCCGGACCTCGCCAACGAAATCCGCAACCTCCGCTTCACCTACGAAGATATTCTGAAGATCGACGATCACGGCGTACAAATGATGCTCAAGGAAATCAGCCAGGAAGATCTGTTGATTTCACTCAAAACCGCCAGCGAAGAATTGAAGGAAAAAATATTCTCCAACATGTCGGAACGAGCCTCCACGATGTTGCAGGAGGATCTGGAAGCGATGGGTCTTACCAAGGTTACCGAAGTGGAGCGATCCCAACAGAAAATCGTCTCCGTCGTCAAACGTCTGGAAGAGGAAGGCCGCATTATTGTAGGGGGAGGAGGAGAAGAACTTGTCTAAAGAGTTCAGTAATTTTATTCCCGATGAATTTTCCGATAGCCCGACCGGCATATCCCAGAAATTCAATCTGGATGAATTTGTACGCAAGGCCAAGGCCCTGAAGTCAGAATTCATCCACGATCTGGAACACCCGAGGAAAAAGGATCCGTCGCAGGCATCGACTGCCCAGGAAGCCGGGAAAGAACTTTCCTCCGACGTGGTACAGGAAATGAAAGATCAGGCGTCGCAGATTCAGGAGAAAGCCCGGGAGCAGGGATACCAGGAAGGTCACGAAGAAGGGTACCAGGCGGGCGCCGAGGCCGTGCGGGAGCGGTTCACCTCCTCCATGGACGCTTTGCAATCCCTTGTCGACGAGTTATCTGAGGTCAGGAAAAAGTCCTACCCCTTGCTGGAACGCGAAATGGTGGAAATCATCACGACCCTCGCCCGGAAAGTGGTTCGCGCGGAACTGGCAGGCAAAGAAGGCAGTATCCGGGAAATTGTTCGCATGGCGATTGATTCCGTACTGGACCGGGAATCGCTGGTCATCAAAATCCATCCGGACGACCATAAGGAGCTGGAGGACTACGGGCAGGAACTCATACAAATGTTCCATGAAATAAAAAACATCGAATTTGAATCCCATGCTTCGGTTTCACGAGGACATTGTGTCGTGGAAACGAATTTCGGTACCGTTGAAGCGGGCCTGGACCACCTCGACGAACACATCGAAAGAATTCTGCACCTGGCACCCCCTCCCCCGCCGCCTGCGGCCCAGCCGGATGCAACCGATGAGCCTGAGGAACCGGGGTCTCCTGGCTGAGGGAAATCATGAGTGAAACCATCAATTTAAAAAAATACCAGTCCTTCGTCGACACTATTTCTTTCGTTAAAAAAAGAGGACGGGTCGACCGCGTGACCGGTTTGATTATCGAAGGCGACGGCCCACCCGTGCCCCTGGGCAGTCTGTGCGCCATCATTTCCAATCAAAGAGACAAGCAGGTCGATGCGGAGGTGGTCGGTTTTCGTGAAAATAAAATATTGCTGATGCCGCTGGGAGAAATGTCCGGCATCGAACCGGGAAGCATCATCGAGTCGAAAGACGAGTACCCGTTAATCAACGTCAGCGACGGTTTGCTGGGGCGTATTCTGGACGGTAACGGCAATCCGCTCGACGGCAAAGGCCCGATTCCCCTGGGAGTCGATTATCCAATTTTCGGCACCCCGGTCAACCCGCTCGACAAAGACCGGGTCCGGGAACCCTTGGACGTCGGCATACGCGCGATCAACGCCTTGCTCACCTGCGGCAAGGGGCAACGTCTCGGCATCATGGCCGGCACGGGAATCGGCAAATCAATTTTGCTGGGCATGATCGCCCGCAACACTTCAGCGGACGTCAACGTGGTCGCATTGATCGGAGAACGGGGACGGGAAGTTAAAGAATTTATTGAAGAGAACCTGGGCGGCGAAGGATTAAAAAAATCGGTGGTGGTCGCCGCGGCTTCGGATCAACCGCCGCTGGTGCGTCTCCGAGGTGCGTTCATCGCCCACACGATCGCCGAATATTTCCGCGACCGGGGCAAAGACGTTTTGTTGATGATGGATTCCGTCACCCGCTTCGCCCTGGCACAGAGGGAAATCGGGTTATCCGTCGGCGAACCCCCGACCACACGTGGGTTCACGCCTTCCGTATTTTCACTGCTCCCCAAGTTGATGGAACGCGCCGGCACTTCATCCGGCAAAGGAACGATAACCGGACTCTATACCGTTCTGGTGGAAGGCGACGACTTGACCGAGCCCATTTCGGATTCGGTACGGGCCATCCTCGACGGGCATATCGTCTTGTCGCGTCGGCTGTCTGCGCACAACCACTACCCGGCCATCGACATCCTGGAAAGCATCAGCCGGCTGATGATCGATGTAGTTTCAAAAGAGCAAATCAATTGGGCCATGCAGTTCAAAGATATCCTCGCGACCTACCGTGAAGCAGAAGACCTGATCAACATCGGCGCTTATGCGCAGGGAACCAATCCCAGGATCGACCTGGCCATTCAAAAGATCGAACCGTTCAACCAATTTTTGCGGCAGGAGATCGGAGAATCCACTTCCATGAAAGAAAGCATCAGCGGGCTCCAACAAATTGTGGAGGGTGGGTCATGACCTTTCGTTTTGAAACTTTGTTGAGGTTACGCAAAAATGCGGAGAACCTGGAACAAAAACAAATGGCGGAGATGCAGAACCATCTCTATGCCAGACAAAATGAAATGCAGGAGTTAAAATCCTCCGGCTTAAAAAACAATGAGGAACTGCAGACCCGTCTCCAGCAATCCATCCCCGGCAGAACATTGGGACTGTATGACCGTTATTTGCAATCCCTGGGCATCCAATCCGGGCTCCAGGAGCAAATCATATCCGAAACCGGTGACCAGGTAGAAGCGAAGCGGTCGGAACTGGTTGAGGCCATGAAAAAGCGGCGCGTCCTGGAAATCCTGAAGGACCGGGAAATTTTGAAGAAAAAATACAAAGTCCTTAAAGAAGAAATTGCGCTTATGGACGAAATGGCTTCGACCCGATGGCAGATGAGAAACTTATGAAATTTTTTAACTTTAAACTCATTGCAAGCCTCACCTGCGTGTGCGCCTTGCTGGCAGGATCGTGGACTTACGCCCAGAATACTCAAACCGTCCCGGAGCCAGCGCCAAAAACTCAAACGGAACCGCCGCAACTGCCGACCCAGCCCGCTTCTGTTTCACCGGAGACGCTCCGACTTTTGGAAATGATCGAGCGTAAAAACCAGGAATTGAAAAAACGGGAGGAGGAATTGCTCCTCAAGGAAAAAAACCTTGAAGCGCTTGAGAAAAAAGTTCTTTCAGATCTTCAAAAAATCGAGGAAGCCCTGGCGCGCAGCGAGGAGATGGTGGGCATCAAGAAGGACCTGATCGAAAAAAATGTGAAGGCACTGGTCAAGGCCTACTCCAACATGAAACCGGTACAGGCTGCAGCGCTCCTGGAGCGCATGGACGAAGGGACCGCCATTATTATAATTTCACGCATGAAAAGCCGGGTGGCGGGAAAAGTCCTGGGGGCCATGGATACGAGGGTCGCCAAAAACATCAGCGAAAAAATCGCGGGCAAGACCAGCGATAACAATTAAAATACCTCACTTCCCCGAGGGACCCAACGCGATCATACCGGCTTCTTCGGTGGATTCATTCCAGGCACGACAATTCCAAACGACATCAAGTATTTGATCCCTTCCTCCCGCGTCATTTTTAGAGAAATGATCTGGTCCCGCGGCAGGATCAACATGAAACCGAGCGTCACATTGGGTAGGAGAGGAATGAACACGTTGACCAGATCCTCACCCGTCCGGCTGGTCACTTCCCCATGTTCATCGCAGGACACCAGGCCGATCATTCGTGAAGTCGGGTGCGGATAATGAACCAAAACCATTTGCTCGAAGGGAGACTTGCCGGGCAGGGAAATGGCAAGGACCACCTCCCGGATAGTCATGTATATTCCGCGAACGAAGGGAACCTGATGCATTAGATACTCCCAGGCGCGAACCAGTTGCTTCCCGAAAAAATTGGCGGTCACCAATCCAACGACAAAAATAAAAATACAGATCAACACGAAGCCCAATCCTGGAAGATGAAAATCATCAGGCAGGGGAAGTTGCAAGCGAAGGATGATCCAGGTTACCGCCGGCGCCATCAGCTGATCCAGCTTGCCAATGACAAACGCCATCACAATATAAGTCAGGGCTACGGGGATGATTACGAGCAGTCCCGCAATCATGCTCTGCTTAATAAAATTTTTCAAAATACTCTCGGATAAAAGAAACGATTGAATGCACAACGACAACAGCCTGCTCCGGCGGACTGCGAAACCATCTTGGGAATTCAATACATTTTAAGCGAACGTGGGAGTTCTGTCAAAACCAGTGTCGACGGTCTCCGGATGAACCCGGGAGTCAAGATCGTGGAAGAGGGGTAAGATTAAGCCATTTCACACAGCTTGTCGGGAGGAGAAATCACCGTGGCACTCGTCACATTCTTTTTCGGTGTTTTCTCGGTGGGTTGAGGATACCGGAACACCTTGCCTTCAAAGTTGCGGACCAGGATTTCGCGGTCGTTATACTCCACCACCGTATCGGGCAGTAGCCGGACTTTACCGCCACCGCCGGGGGTATCGATGACAAAATAAGGCACGCCCATGCCGGAAGTGTGACCCTGCAATCCCCGGATGATCTCCAGTCCCTTGTCGATTTTAGTCCGGAAATGATCCGTTCCAACCGTCATGTCCGCCTGGTACAGGTAATACGGCTTGATACGAATCTTGAGCAGTTTATGAACCAGTTCCTTCATGGTGTCCACGTCGTCATTCACCCCTTTGAGCAGAACCGTTTGACTGCCCAGCGGTATACCGGCATCGGCCATCCGGTTGCAGGCCAGTTCCACTTCCGGTGTGATTTCAGCGGGATGGTTGAAATGCAGGTTGGCGTACAACGGATGATACTTTTTCAACATCTCACACAAGGCCGGGGTCACCCGTTCCGGCAACGTGCCGGGTACACGGGTACCGATTCGGATAATTTCCAGATGCGGTATTTCCCGGAGCGCCCCCATGATGCGCTCCAACTCCTTGTCAGGCACCAGCAGCGGATCCCCGCCGGACATGATCACGTCGCGTATCTCCGGGTGCTGTGCAATGTACTCGATTCCCTGGCGCAGGGTTTCGCGGGTCACAATCCCAGGAAAACCGATTTTTCGCTTGCGGGTGCAAAACCGGCAAATAATCGGACACTGATTGTTCAGCATCAACAACACGCGGTCGGGATAGCGGTGGACCAGTTCGGGCACGGGCATATCCTCTTCTTCATTGAGAGGATCGGTATCCAAAGTTTCTTCGGCGCTTAAAAAATCATCCAGCTCCTCGGCGGTGGGCACCACCTGTTTCCACAACGGATCATTTTCTTCCTTGATTTGATCCAAAAAATAGGAATTGATCCGTATCGGGAAAATCTCCGAAACCTTCTGGAGCTTTTCCAGGTATTCCTTGGATCCGGATACAAAGGGCAGGTCTTCCACTTTTACAGCACTATCGCTCAGTTGTTTTTGCCAGCGCTCCATATTGAACCTTTGAATTGTTAATCAGGAATGAATCGAATAGGTTTTTTTGAGATAGTCAATGATGTCGTATTCGTCGTCGAGCACCACGTCACCATCGACCAGAACCGGGACGGTGGTTTGACCGGAAACTTCGTGGACTTCTTTTCTTAAATGATGAGGCCAGGGAACATCGATTTTTTCATAATCGATTTGAAGGTTCGTCAAAACCTCCCGAACCATGGCACAATAACCACAACCGTCGATATTGTAAAGTTTCATCATCGTTTAACTCTGGCTCTCCAACCCGGTCGCGCAAGGCACCATGACTGCATCCACCATTCCATGTATTTTCTTTTTATCGTGGGGACACAAGGTGGCCAGAATACCTCCCAACCGCGCCTGATTCTCCACCACAAAATAATAGGGCGTCAACCGCGCCCGACTTTCCATGGTATCCATGGATTGCATTTTTGAATTCCAGTAGGCGGCTTCGATCCGCTTGCCTTTATGAAATTCCTGCAAAATATAAGGCTGATGCGGAAACTCCGCGAGCGCCCGATCCAGGGTCATGCCCCAATCCTCACTCGACACGTCGTGTCCCATCACCACCCCCCGGCTTCCCCACGCTTCCGGAGAAAATCCCGAGGGCTTGATCACCAATTCCCGCTCCTTCTGAGTCAGGGAATACAGGTCTTGCCATCCATTGATGGGATTCCCCTTGACCCGCAGATTGGGAATCACCGCATGGGGGGGCAACGGCCGGTTGTCCAACACCCATGTGTTTGGAATTAGATGAGAAAGGAGCGCAAAAGTTTCAACTCCCAGCGCTTTTTCCCACCAGGTAACGAGGGCCGGATGATGCAAAAGGGCAAAACTCAGTTTTTCCTCCAGATGCGGTTTGTAGGGCGGGGTGGTCCGGACGCGGCTCTTTTTACTGCTGAACATCAGCAATTCCACTTTGGGGATGTTTTTCAGGTCAAACAGCTCATAAAACCGGTACAGGACCTCGAGGGGCACCTCCCGTCCCGCATCCATGACATATAATCCTTCTTCCTTGAACAGAATTTCACGCGGATGCACCACATAAACGGGTAAACCCCGTTTTTTCAGAATATCTCCCAGGAAAACCATCTCGCTCCAGTAGTCCCGGGCCTCGTCGGAAACGACAATCGCGGCGGCGCACCCTTTTTCTCCGGCCACGGATTCGATCATTTGATAAAACAGCGAGGGTATGCCCCCTTCCGCCGACCCGATAATGCTTCGATCCTCCCGGGCATACAACGTCATCAATTGCGACGTGAGTCCGAACCCCCCAGGCACAGAGTCCAGTTCCGTCACAGCAAATCCATCTTCCTTGACAATCACATCAGGTCGAATGATGCCCGGCAGGTGAGATTTGAACCGCTTCATGCGGCTGTATTCGATCAGTTCCGCCGGCTTGCCCCGGTCCAGATAATCCGCCACCCAGGCGGGCACCCGTCCCTTCACACTGTCGAAATACAATTGATTGAGAGCGGTATAGAATTTCAGCAGATGCTGGCCGAGGTCCTGAAAAAAAGCCGCATCGTTGGGAGACAGGTGAAACGGGTCGGGAGAAATGCGCCAGGTGTTGTCGCCGTCGCCCGCCTGCTGGGAATAGAGGCCGGACTCCATCAGTGAATTCTGAATGTCGGCGCAAATGTGATCGGGGCTGACAATCATAAGCTTCAGGTTAACATGAATGTGTCAACGATTCAGGGAATCGGATTTAGCTTGCCTTATAAGGATGCAGGGCTCGCCGTAAAGTTGCAGAAAACCGCACTGCTCTTGGGAATTGTTCAAGAAGTCGTAAGACCGGATTAAACCTTCTTGTGCCGTACCAAACAGTGCTATAATCCAACGTATTATAACGTAATCGAGGCCATCGTGGAAAACCCTGACCGGCCCCCGACATCCCTGAAAACCATTTCGCTGTTTCCCCTGCCCAATTCCGTTTTTTATCCCGGGACCGTTCTGCCGCTTCATATTTTTGAAGAACGCTACCGGCAAATGGTGGGAGACGCCATCGACTCCGGCCAATGGATCGGCATGGTGCTCCTGCAACCGGGATACGAGGAAGAATACGAAGGATCGCCGGACATCCATCCCGTCGGCTGTGCCGGCAGCCTCGAGCATTGGAACAAACACGACGACGGCAAATACGATATCGTCCTGCGCGGACAAAGCCGGTTCCGCATCGTCCGCGAAGTGGGCGACGCCCTCTACCGCCAGGCCGAAGTCGAACTGCTGGACAACATCAACGATCAACCCCTCGACCCCTCCGCTGATCTGGTCAAACATTTGATCGGGAAATTCCACGCCTTCACCAGTCAACTGCCGCTCGACAACGCACAGAAAGTGGAAATGGACGTGCAGGATTGTAAAACTCTGGGAGAAGCAGTCGACCGCGTCGCTTACTTTTTCGATCAACCTTTGAACGACCGGCAACATTTTCTGGAAGAGTTGGACGTGAAGAAACGTTACCAGCAGGTCCATGAACTGATCGACCTCAAACAACGCATCGTCCAGCAGTCCGCCCTCTTCTCCAAAAAGGGCATCGACTCCCGCTTGAATTGAGACCTTTCTAAAGACCCGGGTTTTATTCCGCCACTCCCCTTCGGCACCCCATTCGCTATGATACACTTGTCTTTCATGCCTCCTGATCTCTGGAAGAACAGATAGGAGATACCGTTATCGGCTTTATGCTTTGGCAATGGATATGAAAGACACCCAAAGGCAAAGATGGGTCTTGATTCTGATCATGACAGGAGTGGGTCTGGTCATGACCCTGGCCTCTATTTTCGTCCTGTATCAAACCGCCTTCGAGGAAGAGCGATCCCGCCTGGTGGAAGTCGCCCAAAGTCAGGCGCGATTGATGGAAGCAGTGGCACGGTTCGACATGCAGTACAGTCATAATTACCCTGAAGGAACGGAAGCCGCCACTCTCAGCCAGTTTATCGATGCCCATAAAAAATTTGAAGGGTTCGGCAAATCCGGGGAATTCCTGCTGGCCCGGAAACAGGACAATCAGATTGTTTTCATTTTGAGCCACAAACATACCGACCTGATGATTCCAAAGGCTCTTCCCCTGGATTCCCCCCTGGGCAAACCCATCCAAAGAGCTTTAATGGGAGAGTCCGGAACCATGGTGAGCCCGGATTACCGGAACGTCGAAGTGCTGGCGGCTTACGAACCTATCAATATATTGAACCTCGGTCTGGTTGCCAAAATAGACCTCCAGGAAATCCGCGCTCCTTTCTACCGCGCGGGATTGATGGCTTTGGGAATCGGATTTGCGGTCATTTCAGTGGGTGCCGTTCTTTTCTGGAAGGTCAGTGACCCGTTGATCCGGGAAATCACCTCGTCACGCGAACAGTTGCGGAGCCTGGCACAACGTCTTCAGGACATCCGAGAAGAGGAAAAAGAACGGATCGCACGGGCGGTCCATGATGAACTGGGACAACAACTCACAGCGATCCAGTTGGAACTGAATTATCTGGAGGAAGAACTCAAACCCAGCGCCCCGGCTGAGCAACTTGAGGAATCATTTGAATCGATGTCCCGGTTGATTGACACCACAATCAACTCCGTTCAACAAATTTCCACGGAGCTGAGGCCTCAAATTCTGGATGTTTTTGGATTGGGAGAAGCGCTTCTTTGGCAAGTCCAGGATTATCAGTCGCGCTCTGGAACTCGATTCGATACGACCCGTATAGACACTCAAATTCATCTGGACCGGGATCGATCCATTACTCTCTTTCGAGTGTTTCAGGAAACGCTGACCAATATATATAGACACGCCAAAGCCAGCGAGATTGCCATTGCTCTGGAACAAAAAAATAACTCCATCCATTTAAAAGTGCGGGATAATGGAATCGGCATTCCCTTGGCAAAAATCAGGAGCCCGAAATCACTGGGTTTACTGGGAATCCGCGAACGCCTGCTGGCCTGGAACGGCACGATGGACATAACCAGTCAGCCGGGAAAGGGTACCACGGTCACCGTTCACATTCCGCTGGGAGATTCCTGATGCCCGACTCTTCCAAAATTAAGGTTCTGATTGCCGACGATCATGACATCGTCAGACAGGGAATTGAAAAGGTCCTGTCCAAATCCGATGATGTGGAAGTAGTCGGTGAAGCGTCCAACGGACAGGAGGTCATTGACCAGATTAAAAAGACCGAAGTCGATGTATTGCTGGTGGATGTTGAGATGCCCGAAAAAACGGGATGGGACGTCCTGTCGGAATTAAAAATTTTGAAACCTCAATTGCCCGTCATCATACTCAGCATATTTCCTGAAGAACATTACGGTCCCCGATTCATAAAGGCCGGCGCGGCCGGTTATCTCAACAAAGCCAGCAAATCCGCGACCTTGCTGGAAGCCATCCGCAAAGTGCATCAGGGAGGACGCTATGTCAGCCCCAAGCTTGCGGACCTTTTGATCCAGGACCTGGGCCGCGCCTCCAAGGGAAACACCCACGACGCACTGTCACCCAGGGAGTTTCAGGTTTTCTGCCAGATCGCCGCGGGTAAAAAGTTGAAGGACATCGCCGACGACTTGTCGCTGAGCATCACCACCGTCAGCACCCACCGGGCACGCATCCTGGAAAAAATGAGCCTGAAAACCAACGCCGAATTGATTCATTACGCCGTCAAGCATGGCTTGGTGTCCTGACCCAGGCCCCAATCACTCTCCTTAAACTCCTCTAAACTCATACCTTTGTTGACTTGTGTCGTATTTATACGACAAGACATCGTAGGTTAGATGACCCGAAAAATAATGGAGGGAACGATATGACACAGCCCCTGGGGGATTTTATTATGAAACCAGTTAAGGAGTATTCCCGAAAATAAGGAATAAAAATTTAATCAACATATCGCTTCCAAACTGGAAATTTGAAAGGAGTACAATAATGAAATACAAAACGATTTTATCCGCTTTTTTAATCTGGGCGGTCACTTTTGCAGGACCGGCCTTCGCCGATGTCGACGTGACGTTCGTCAGCTTATCCGATAAGACCGGGACTGTGGGCCAGATTGCCGGAACGGTAAAAAGCTGTTCAGACCGTTTTGATCTGAACGGTACCCTGGTCCATATTCCGGGTATATCGGTTTCGACCAAACTGGGTTCCAGTCCGGAATTCAAACTGCTCTCGGTCCCCGAGGGCGACTACCAACTGGTGTTCGAATACGAAGGACGGGTCCTGAACACGGTGCCCAAGGTTACCGTACACGACAAGAAGATGACCCGCCTGGAGAATATTACGCTGTGTCCGGATAACGACGGCGACGGATACAATGTGATGGCCGATTATGACGATGCCAACTCCGCGGTTTACCCGGGAGCGAAAGAAGTCTGTGACCGGATCGATAACAACGGCAATGGAATTGTGGACGAAGGCTGTTCTTACCGGAAATGCCCGAAGGGCGGCAAGTTCTGCCTGAACAACTGGAACAACAGCACCCGTATAAAAGAGGACATTTCCACCCGGCCCATGCCGCCAGTCAGGACCGGTGAATCCGCTGATGTGGTAGCGGAATTCCGCCATCAGTAATCTTCCTCTACCTGTGGCCGGCTCCACAACCGGCCACAGGCCTTCTTTTATTTGTGTCCCGCCATGCCGCCATAGGCAATGCCGGTGAGGTCGGCCATGTCTTTCTTCCAGGCGGTGAGGTCGCCGGCATTGAACTGGTTGAGGTGTGTATGACCGCACGCTCGCGCCATCACTTTCATCAAATCCACCGCCGCGTTAAAAAAATTATTCAGTCGCTCCGCTGACTTTTGAACGTCGAGTCTTTGGCGCAGATGTTCTTTCTGTGTGGCGATGCCCACCGGGCAGTTGTTGGTGTGGCACGCCCGCATGCCGATACACCCGATCGCCTGGATCGCCGCGTTGGAAAGGGCAATGGCATCGGCGCCCAACGCCAGCGCTTTCGAGAAGTCGGCGGGTATCCGCAGGCCTCCGGTGATGACCAGCGTGATATCCTTGCGGTCCAGCCGGTCGAGATGATGCCGCGCCCGCGCCAGCGCCGGGATCGTGGGCACGGATATGTTGTCGCGGAACAGTAATGGTGCGGCACCGGTACCGCCGCCCCTTCCGTCCAGAATAATGTAATCAACCCCCACTTCCAGCGCCGCGTCGATATCGGCCTCAATATGCTGGGCTGACAACTTGTAGCCAATCGGAATACCCCCCGTCGCTTCGCGCACCTCGGCGGCGAATGCCTTGATGGGTTTAATATCTTTCCAGTCCGGGAACCGCGGAGGCGACACCGCCGGTTCGCCTTCCTTGAGGCCGCGTACCTTTGCAATCTTACCCTTCACTTTGTCACCCGGCAGGTGACCACCGGTTCCGGTTTTCGCGCCCTGCCCGCCCTTGAAGTGAAACGCCTGGCAACGTTGCACCTTGTCCATCGAATATCCGAACCGGCCCGACGCCAATTCATAAAAGTACCGGCTGTTCGCCGCCTGCTCTTCCGGCAGCATGCCGCCTTCGCCACTGCAGATGCCGGTCCCCGCCAGTTCCGCACCCATCGCCAGTGACACCTTGGCTTCTTCCGACAGCGCTCCGAAACTCATGTCCGACACAAACAAAGGGATTTTCAGCGTCAGCGGTTTTTTGGCTTTGGGACCGATAACCACTTCGGTGCCCACCGGGTCATCGTCCAGCAAAGGCATCGTCGCGATTTGGGCGGTGACGAACTGAATGTCATCCCAGAGCGGAAGCTCGTCGCGCGGTACGCCCATCGCCGCCACCCGGCCATGGTGCCCCAGTTTCGACAACCCTTCTTTCGCCAACTGCTGGATAAAATGGTTGTGCGGCTCCGCATCGGTGCCTCCGGTATCGGCATACTGTCCAAGATAGGCGTCGCGGTTAAACGGTTGCGGATGCTCTTTTTCCCATTCAGCGACCTCCTCTTCATCCACCAGCACGGTTCCGTTCTCCTGCCATGAGGAAAATTTGGGGAGCGATTCTTCGTTGCTGTACTCGCTGATGCCGGTGTCATACCGGAAATCCCATTTGTGGACCCCGCAAATCAGGTTGGTCCCGGAAACAAACCCGTCGCTCAACAACGCGCCCCGGTGCGGGCAGCGGCCATAAAATACGGAAACCTGCTTGTCAAACCGAACGATCACCAGGTCAACATTCGCCACCAGCGCATACGCCGGTTCCCGGTCTTTAAGAGCACTCCACTGCGCCACTTCCACTTTATGCATTCAGGATCTCCATTGGTATGAGTTGAATTGCTGCAATCATGATTAGGTCGGCTCATCAAGCCGGAACTTACTTATTAATTTTTTAACCGGATACAAACTTTTTGAATCGAATGATTTTCCATCCCTGCAGGACCAACAGATATCCGTTGCCCAGAAACACCACCAGCACCAGAAACAGTTCCAGCTGGTTTATTAAAGACAACACCACCAGCGCCATGGTGTTGGTGCAGACACACAAGGGACCCATCCGGGTCAGGAAGGATTTATCTGCGACCCAGTATTTGCGGTGTACCTCGCTTTGCTGGACATCCGCCGCCTCGCGACTGAGGCGGTCGAGGGCTGCGATCAGCGCATCCTGCCACCCGTAGGCGATATTGTGAAACATCTGCAGAAAATAAACCCAGGAAGAGGACTCGCCCGACTCCACCGCCTGGCGATCTTGATCCGTCATCGTTTCGTCCGTACGGTTCTTCTCGTAGGATCCCACCCAGTCGGTATAACTCACGTAATAATACACCCAGTAACTGCACTGCAGGAGGCTGCTCACCAGAGCCAGGAACCCCAGAACCCAGATGAAACCGGGAGCCGAAGATTGTTCAGCAATACGGAAAGTGATGGCGCCGTACACCAGCACGGACACCACAAAATCGGAGAACGAATCGAGAAAGCGGCCGAGCCGTGACTCCTCCCCTCTCAGACGCGCCAGGTTGCCGTCGACGTTGTCGAGAAAAAGTTTTCCATATAAGAAAATCGCGCCCCAGACCAGTGTTGTTTCCCCACTCGAAGCATAAAACGCAGCGGCCACCAGTCCCAGCCCAAGAGCCAGCAGAGTCAATTGGTTGGCGGAGATCGGTAACGGGTACAAAAAACGCACGACCCAGCGGTTGGGAAAATACCACAATGTGTTCACATCGAAAAACCGGCAACTCTCCGGCAGTTTTTCCATTTTGCGAAAGTCTATGGGATCAGCCATGGAAGATCTCCCGGCGTCAGCAGATGCCGCAGATTTTACAGGTAGCGGTGTCGCACACGGGGGTGTGCTTGTGGCGCAGTGCGCGTTGGTAATCCTGCCAGAGAAATTTCGGGAAGTACCCGTGATCGACGATGTCCCACGGCAGGTGATCGTCTTTTCCAAATTGACGGTACACCGCATGATCGGGATGCGGTTCGGCTTTCTGCAGCGCGGCTTTTTCGTCATGGCCGTTGCTGAGATACTCCTGGAAGAACGACAACACCCGCCGGTCGCCGCGCGAAAGGTAGGTCTGCAAGTACGCTTCGTTGGGCGACCCGAAGCTGAGCTCAATGTTCGGCAGTTTGCCGAGCGCCTTGCGTACTTTCATGAATCTTTTTTTCAACACTGGCACATTCTCCATCGGGTGCCACTGAAACGGCGTGCCCGGCTTCGGCACCAGCGGACTCAAACCGATGGTCACCGACCCGATGTTGCCGCGTGCGCGGCAGGCCTCCACATACACCTTCTGGACATTTTCGATCAGGCGGAGGAACTGGTCGATATCGTCATCCGTTTCCGTCGGCAGGCCGATAATCGAATAGATTTTGAGATGCAGGATGCCCTTCTCCGTCAGGAAGCGGCACTTGTCGATCACAAAATCATCACTCGCCGATTTGTTGATGACGTCGCGCATGCGTTCTGACGGCGCATCGATCGCCACCGTCAGGGTTTTCTGTCCGCTCTTGATGATCAGGTCGACCAGCTCGTCGGTCAGCGTTTCCATGCGCAGGGAAGAAAACGAAAGTTTTTTGCCTTCCGCCACCAGCCGCCGCGCCAGCCCCAGCAATTGGGGATGATCGGTCACCGACGGACCCACCAGGCCGATGGTCGAGGCCTCTTTTCCCTGGTCGATCAAGACGCGTTCCAGCGAGTCATACGTTTGGGTCAAATCCGGTTCGCGCGGCGGACGGTAGATGAACCCGGCGGTGCAGAAGCGGCACGCCCAGATGCACCCGCGCGTCACCTCCATCAACGCCATGTTCTTGAACGCGGTCGACTCCTCGTGCAGTTCCGAATGCGTGCACAATTCCGGCGAGCCCTCCGGCACCCAGTGGCGTTCGATGCGCTCGGCCACCCACGGTTCGGCTTGCAACGCGGTTTGCCGGGCTTCGTCATACACCGGTTCGTAAAATTTGGGGACGTAGATGCCCGGTTGTTGCGCCAGGTCCTTTAGCAGTTCGCGCGGATCGTTCCACTGGGTATGCGTGACGTGATGAAAAAACCGTTCCGCCAGGCCCTCGCCCTCGCCGATGAAGCACAAATCGAGAATATCCGCCAGCGGTTCCGGGTTGATGAATAACGCCGATCCTCCGGCCACAACCAGCGGGTATTGCGGTCCGCGTTGATTGCGGTCCAGTGGAATACCGAAATAGTCGAGGATCAGCACCGTGTTCAGGTAATCCGGCTCGAAGGAAATGGAAAACGCGATGAGGTCGAAGTCCATCGGCAGGCGGCCCAGGTCGTGCGAACGCAGTTGATCCGACTTCAGGGGTTGCGTGGTCGGGTCCCATCCCGGCGGCAGGCTGAAACGGTCGCAGGTCACCCCGTCGATGGCGTTCAGCAGGCTGTACACCCGCTGAAATCCGAGGTTGGCCAGGGCCACATCGCTGGTGCTGGGGTAAACCAGCAACACGCTGACCGGGCGAAGGACGCTGGAAACCTCGCTTAATTGTTCCTCAATGGCTGTTTCCATCATATAATCGAAAGGATTAATCGGAACACTCATCATACTCCAAAACGTCCTTGCGGACCAGAGCCTGCGGCACTTATGAACGCAAATCCCCCACAATCCGACCCTAACGAGCGGATGAGAACCTATCTGGTAAAAATCGCCACCGGGCCCAAAATGAGCAAGGATCTTACCCGCGACGAGGCGGAGGATGCATTGTCCCTCATTTTAAATGACGAAGTGTCGAGTGAACGCGCGGCTGTATTCCTGATCGCCGCCCGTATGAAACTGGAAACGGTGGAAGAGAATATCGGCTACTGGAAAGCCCTCGATGCCACCACCGTCTCCCAGGAAGTTAATTTCGACAAGCTGGTGCAGGTCGCCGAGGCGTTCGACGGATTCGAGCGGACGCCCATTTTCACGTTTTACACCATCCCTTTACTGGCGGAAATGGGACTGCCGGCTTACGGCCATTCCGCCCTGCCCCTGCCGCCCAAATTCGGCATCACCTTCGAGGACCTGCTGGTGAATCATTACGGGGTATCCGCGGACCAGACCTTTGAACAGAGAAAAGTCCTGATCGAGAATTTCGGGTTCGGTTACCTCGGCACGCAACAGAGCCATCCCAAACTGGACGCACTGAAATCCTTGCGCTCGGAAATCGTGAAGCGTCCCATGCTGGCCACCATGGAAAAAATGCTGATGCCGCTGCAGGCGAAAACCAACTACCTCGCCACCAATTATTTTCATCCCGGTTACGAAGCATCCATGCTGGCCGTCGCCCCGCTGGGCGGCTGGGAAATCGCCGTGGTCGGCAACGGGATGGAAGGTTCCATATTATATGGCGTACACAAGACCGCCAAACTGTTCATCCATCTGAACAAGATCGGTGTTCAGGAGAAAAAACTGGATTACGAACGCGCGTTGGATGCCGCAACCGCTCAACCGATTCAGGATGCGTTTGAAGTATTGAAACAAACCTCCGCCAACCGTGAGAAAGTGGCCGAGTTGGGGGAACAGGCACTCCAGGGCAACGGCGGACCCGCCGCACCTCTCATCGCCTGGCAGGCGGCAACGCTGGGCTATCTGTTCGGCCGCTTCCAGGACCTCCAGGCCGGCTACGATACCGCCAACTCCCTCCTGAACACAGGCAACAGTTATGATCAACTCATGAACTACTTCAAGGAATGCAAGTAACCGAATCTCCCTACTTTTTCTTCAACATCGGTTCGAGGTATTGGAAGACAGTTTGGGTGACGACGCTATAGCCGTTAGTGAGAGGGTGAACGCCGTCGGGTTGGGTGAGTTCGGGGCGCGCCGCGACGTCTTTCAGAAAAAACGGGATGAGGGTGACCTGATACTTCTCGGCCAATAAAGAAAACGATTCGCGAAACTCCCGGCTGTACTCGGCGCCCAGGTTGGGTGTGATTTCCATTCCCGCCAGCAGAACCTTTGCGCCTTTTGCCTTGCAGATTTCGATGATCTTCCCCAGGTTATTGCGCATCTCGCTGATCGACAACCCGCGCAGGCCGTCGTTGGCGCCCAGTTCCAGGATGACAATCTCCGGCTCATGCTGGAGCACCCAGTGGATGCGCCCCACGCCTCCCGCCGTGGTATCGCCCGAGACTCCGGCGTTGACCACCTTATAATGATAGCCTTTCTCATCCAGAAGCCGTTGCAGACGGGCGGGATAGCTGTCGTTCGGATTCACGCCAAACCCGGCGGTGAGGCTGTCGCCGAAAGCAAGAATCACCGGCCGGCCCGCTTCCCCGGCTATACCTGATGAAGCATTCATCAAAATCATCCCAAATAAAAACACGGAAAAAAGGTTTGTAAGAAGGCACCGGACTTTGTAACAATGATTCATAAGCCTGTACTCACGGAAAATCAATGATCGAAATCCAACAACTCACCAAATCCCTGCACGGCGGCGGCCACCGGGTGGACATACTCACCGGCATCGACCTGACCATCCCCGACGGCCAGTTCGTCGCCGTGACCGGACCTTCGGGTAGCGGCAAGACCACCCTGCTCAGCCTGATCGCCGGGCTGGACGCGCCCACCGGCGGATCGATCAGTGTGGATGGTGAGGATATCACGAAACTGAATGAAGATGAACTGGCCCTCCTGCGTGGCCGCCGGTTCGGTTTTATCTTCCAGAACTTTCATCTCATCCCGACGCTGACCGCGATCGAGAACGTGATCCTTTCGGCGGAACTGACCGGTGCGTCCAGTGCATATAAGAAATCCGAAGACCTGCTGGGCGTGGTGGGGCTGGGCGACCGCCTGCACCATTACCCGTCGCAACTCTCCGGCGGCGAACAGCAACGCCTCTCACTGGCGCGTGCGTTCGTCAACGAACCGGACATCGTGCTGGCGGACGAACCGACCGGCAACCTCGATTCCAAAAACAGCGGGCGTATCCTCGACCTCATTGCCGAACTGCACCGGGTGAAGCGGGCGACGATTATTCTCGTCACTCACGAGCCGCACGTCGCGGAACGTACGCAACGCATTCTCACCATGGAAGACGGCAAGATCGTGAGTGACAAACCGACCTCTGCGGGCGTGTAATGAATACCGGCAACCTGACGCTCCGCCAATTGTTCGCGCTGGCGTTTGCTGAAACCCGCGGTGCGGGCAGGCGGTTCCTTTTTTTCGTGATTTGTCTCGCCATCGGTGTCGGCGCGGTGATGACGATTAAAAGCGTCTCGGACACCATGGAGCTAGCAATCCTCGGCGAATCGAAAAGCCTGTTGGCGGCGGACATCGAAATCAAAAGCAGTTGGCCGCAAAGCGAAGACGACCGGGCTTACCAGAAATCCGCTCTGCCGGAATCCGAGTTTCAGTTTGTGCGCGAGACACATGCCATGGCCCGGTTCCCTTCCACCCGGGAGGGGCGTAATGGATCCCTGCTGGTAGAATTAAAATCTGTTCCCACAGAAGCTCCCCTGTATCCTTTTTATGGAAAACTGAAAACGAATCCGGCGAGCGCCGTCAACGAGCTGTTGTCCGGTAACGGGGTACTGGTGGAACCCAATTTTTTGTTAAAAACCAGACTCAAAGTCGGTGACACCTTTCAACTGGGGTCGGTGACCGCACGCATTGCCGGTGTCATCTTAGGGGAACCTGATCGCATCTCGCTCGCGTTCAGTCTGGGTCCGCGGGTGATCGTCTCCAACGAAACCCTGGACCGATCCAAACTGATCCAGCCAGGAAGCCGCATCACTTATAAAACACTGATCCGCCTGCCGGCGGAAAGAGTGCCGGAAAAAACCGTGAGCCTGCTGGAATTCGGGCTCAAGGACAAGGGCACCTCCATCCGCACGTACCGCGACGTGGCGTCCAACCTCACCCAATCCGTCGACCGCATGGCAAAATATCTCGGGTCGGTCGGCGTGATCGCGTTGTTGATGGGCGGCATTGGCATTGCGATGATCATCCGCACCTTCATGGCTCAGAAGCTGGACACCATCGCCATACTCAATTGCCTGGGGGCAACCTCGCGCACGGTGTTTAAGGTATATCTCCTGCAGGCCGTACTGCTGGGGCTGATCGGGAGCGGTTTGGGCGTCGGCATCGGTTACGGATTGCAATACCTGCTGCCTTCCAGGATGTCCGGCTTGTTGAATCTTCAGTTCGAACCGGGATTTCTCTGGGTGCCTGCCGTGCAGTCGCTGTCCCTGGGAATGGGCACCACTCTGCTGTTCACCCTGTGGCCGTTGATCCGCGCGGTGCGGACGCGCCCCCTGCGGCTGTTCCGCCACATCGCAGAGGAGGAAGAATTGGCGAAAGGATCGCGCCGCCAGCGATGGACCATGGGCATTTTGTTTTCTGTGGGCCTGACGGCGATTATTTTCTGGCAGGCGGATTCTATCCAGCGCGGAATGGTGTTTCTGGTTTCGCTGGTGGTGTCGACGGGTCTCCTGGCGGGTATTTCGGTTCTACTTCTCAGGATTCTACGCACACTGCCGCCGTCGAAACGCATGACACGCCGTTACGGTCTGGCCAATTTGTACCGGCCGAACAACCAGGCGGTATCGATCATCACCGCACTGGGCATCGGGATTATGCTGGTGCTGTCGATCCGGCTGGTTCAAATGGACATGATCGCCATGCTTAAGAAAAATACCGAAATCAAACCGCCGAATTTTTTCTTTATCGATATTCAGAGAAATCAGACCGGGACTTTCGAAAAAGTCATTCTACAGACTGCGCCTGACGCCAAGCTGGAGCTGACGCCACTCGTGCGCTCCCGGCTTCACAGCATCGATGGACGCAAGGCCGAGAACTGGCAATACACAAACAGACACGATGAAGAATGGTTTATCAACAAGGAGTTCAGGATAACCTACATGATGGAGTTGCCGAAACGGGACAACAATATTACCGAGGGCCGCTGGTGGAACAAAGAGGAGGCCCAGCTTTCGCAGGTGTCGCTGGAAGAGGACGCGGCACGGCGACTGGGCGCCACCCTGGGATCGCAACTCACCATGAACATCCAGGGCCTTCCCGTCACTGCCGAAGTGACCAGTATCCGCAAGGTCAGCTGGCGCAACATCCGCACCAATTTTTATATGATCTATTCTCCCGGGGCATTGGCGCAAGCGCCGGTGACTTATGTCGGCACGGTCAGTCTCGACCCGGCACATGAAATGGCCGTGCAGGAGGCGGTCGTGGATGCGCTGCCCAACATCACCGCGTTCAGCACACGCGACATCGTCGATACGGTGGAGTCGGTGGTCAACAAACTGCTGACGCTGGTGGACTTCATGTCGGGCTTCGCCATCGTCTCGGGATTGTTTATTTTATCGGGGGCCATCGCGTCGACCAAGTTCCGGCGGCTGAAGGAGTCGGCCATCCTGAAAACCCTGGGCGCGAAACGCAGTGTGGTGGCGTCGATTCTGGGTTATGAATACGCCATGCTGGGAGTGATCGCCGCCACCATCGGCGTGTTGCTGTCGGTGGGACTTTCGTGGGCGGTGATGGAATACATCGTGAAATCCGACTGGCACCTGAGAATCGGCCCGCTGGCTTGGGCGTTGCTGACGGCGGTGATACTGACCACCGTTACGGGCATCGTGAGCAGTCTCGACGTCCTGCGCAACAAACCGGTACACACCCTGCGCAAGGTCGACGCCTGAATCCTGATTGGTTTAACCATCGCGAAATCGAGTTATAATAAAAATGAAAATGTTCCTCACTTGCCGTGAGCTGCGAATGGTTTCGATTAAGAAATACCTTTATCCCATTTTTTGCACCTGGCTGGCGACGATGGGTGGGTTTCTGTTTTCCCCTTCTTTCATGTTTGCCGGCCCCAATCCGTATATCCATGACAAACCCTATGAAGCGCCGCACTATGTTCCGCCTCCACCGCCCAAATCGAGAGTGCACCTCACAGACAACAAAGACGGCACTCTCACGGATCAACAGGGGTTGATGTGGACGCAGAAGGACAGTTACGCCGACCTGGGCCGGTGCCTGAACTGGTATCAATCGTACGAATACGTCCAGGCGCTGGAGACCGGGGGCTACGACGATTGGCGCATGCCCTCCACCTGGGAGATGTACGGCATTTACGATGATACGGTTGAAAACGTCATGGCTTGGGACCATGATCCGGAGAACCCTCTGCATCTCGACAAACGATTTGCGGACGGCGCGGCGTACTGGTATTGGTCGGGGGAAAAGCAGGACACTGATTTGACGGACTGCTGTGCTCCAACTTTTTATTTTGTGAAGGGATTCTCCAACGTGCGGCGGCTGTCCATATGCATGAACGGAGGCGTGCGCGCCGTGCGCAATACCCGGTAAAATTTTTTATGCGCTGTGGCTTGCGGGAAGGTGTATCCGGAAGGTACTGCCCTTGCCGACCGAGCTGTCCACGCTGACGCTTCCGCCGTGCACCTGGGCGATGTGCTTGACGATGGCGAGGCCCAGCCCGGTGCCTCCCATTTCGCGGCTGCGATCGCTATCCACCCGGTAAAACCGTTCGAACAGGCGGGGGAAGTGTTCTTTCGCGATGCCCCGTCCCTCATCGGTCACCGCCACTGTGATTTCTCCATTATCCAAAGTAGCCTCGACACGGACCTGCGTCGAGGGCAGGCTGTACTTGATGGCGTTGTCCACCAGGTTGATCACCGCCTGCTCCAATAACTGCGGGTTGATCCGGGCCGCGATGCTCTCCGGGCAATTCAGATCCACGCGAACGGTTTTTTCGGAAGCCTTGGGGGCGCACGCCTGGATCGCCATTTCCAGAACAGGCTTCAGTCCGCTATTCTCGATAACAATTTCGACTTTCTCTGCATCCTGCTCCAGCCGTGACAAAACCAGCAAGTCATCGACAATGGCATTGAGACGGTCCGCCTGACCGGCCACAATCTCCAGGAACCGTTTGCCATCTTCCGGTTTTTGCATAGCGCCGCTCAACAGGGTTTCGACGAACCCTTTAATGGAGGTGATGGGCGTTTTGAGCTCATGAGAAACGTTGGCGACAAAATCGCGGCGCATGTTTTCCAACCGTTTCAAACGTGTGATATCGTTCAACACGATAACCGCACCGATGGCAGTTTGTTTGAAATCCCGGAGAGCGGTACCGATCACCTTAAGCACCTGTTCATTTTCTCCCCGATGAAACACAATATCCTGTTCGACGGTTTCCGGGCTGATGAGTGCTTTTTTTACAAACTCCTGTAATTGGGTATTCCGTATCACCATTTGAACCGGCTGGCCCTGGGCAAACCCGGCCTGGATCCCGAGGAGATTGGCGGCGGCCCGGTTCAGGCTCAGGACATTCTGGTTGGAATCCACGGCAACCACGCCTTCCACCATGCTGGATAAAATCGCTTCCTGCTCATTGCGCTGGGCGGTGACGGTGTGGATCCGGTCGTCGAGTTGAACGGCCATTTGGTTGAGCGCTTCGGCCAGGCGGACCACGTCGTCGGGACCTTCCACCCGAATACGCGAATCGAGTTGTCCCGAGGCGATCCGTTCGGCATTGTCCTTCATTTCAGAGAGGGGGCGGCTGATCCGCCGGGAGATGTAAAGGCTGACGGGCGTCGCGGCCAGGGCAATCAACAAACCGGCCAGGATTATTTGCCACAACATTCCCTTCAACGTTTCATCGATGACGGTCAGCGGAATGGACAGACGCACCACACCCAACAATTGAGCGCCTGGGTTGACCGGAAGGGCGACATACATCAAATTGGCTTTCACCGTTTGGCTGTAGCGCACCGAGGACCCGGTTTCTCCTGCCAGAGCTTCCTTCACTTCCGGCCGGTCGGCATGATTATCCATACGAGCAGGATTTTCTTCGGAATCTCCGGCTACGGTGCCATCGGGAAGGATCAAGGTTACGCGTTGCGCGCCGGATTGTCCCAGGGTTTCTGCCAGGCGTTTCAGCGCCGGGATATTGGCCGAAGCGAAGTGGTGAGACACCTGGTGTTGGATCAAGCGGGCGCGGGATTCCAAATCGGCTGAAGTTTGTTCATTATAGAAATGATGGAGGGCGCTGACGGTATATCCACCGATCGCCCCGAGGGACAACAGGGTGATCAGCAGATAAGAAAGATAAAGCTGTCTGTGCAGGGTTTTTTTGAACATCACGCTTCCTGAAACCGGTACCCCACCCCCCGCACCGTCTCAATGCACGAGGAATAGTGGTCCAATTTCCGGCGCAGTCCGACGATCTGGAAATCCACGGAGCGGTCAGTCACGGCGTGGTCCTCGCCCCGGACCGCATCCACGATCTGCCCGCGGGTGAACACCCAGCCGGGCCGGGCGGCGAGAGTCTGGAGGATGCGAAATTCGGTGAATGTTAGATCGAGCTTTTTGTTTTCCAACAACGCTTCATGGCGACCGGGATGGATGACGAGGTCGCGGATCTGAATCACATTCTGACCGTCCGGCGCAGGGGAATGTTTGCGGCGGAGCACCGCCTTCACCCGGCTCAACAGAACTTTGGGGCTGAACGGTTTGATCACATAATCATCCGCGCCCAATTCCAGTCCCGTGACGATGTCCGTCTCGTCCCCCTTGGCGGTGACCATGATCACGGCAATACCCCGGGTGGAGGCGTCCCGTTTCAATTCCTTGCAGACGTCCAGGCCATCGAGACCGGGAAGCATCAGGTCGAGCAGCACCAGGTCAGGGTTTCCGGTGCGGGCGGCCTCCAGCCCTTTTTCTCCGCTGAGGACACAGCTGACCTGGTACCCTTCTTTGGCCAGGTTGTACCGGATAAGTTCCTGAATATTTTCCTCGTCTTCCACGACCAGGATTTTTTCGGTGGGCATGACCGTCTCCCTGTTTTCGGTTATTAATTTACCATTGAACAACAGGAATGTTAGATTTTAATTAGGAGCTTTACTTGGGGAAGCGATACCGCCATACATGTAGGAAAAAATTTTCGGGCCTTCCATATAAAAACGTTTGTGGCCCAGGATTTTAAAACCCGAATCCAGAATCAAGCGATCGATTACGCGGTTCACGTGACACCCGCCGGCAAACCGTTTCTGGATGGGATTCCACAGGTTTTGCAGTCGGGCGACACCGCGTTCCGGACTGAGCCCATGCTCGAGAAAACAAAACTTCCCCTCAGGCTTCAAGACGCGGCGGATTTCCTTTAAAGCACTATCGGGATCCGGAATGGTACACAGGGTCCACGTACTGACCACGGCATCCACCGAACGATCAGGCAAGGCAAATCGATTCCCCTGCAATTCGACAAACTCGACGGGAAAGGGGGCGCGTCGCATTCTTTTTCCCGCCAAACGGCGGCCCAGTTGCGAGGGGTCCAACGCGTACAGGTGGGTGACCCGGCCGGTGTAATGAGGCAGGTTCAATCCCGACCCGAAGCCGACTTCCAGCACCTTGCCGCCAACATCTTTCAGATATTGCTGACGGAGTTTGCTGAACCGCTTTCCGCTCATCGCCCAGTTGATGCCGCGGGGGAGAATTTGTTCTTCGTAAAATCCCATAACGTCTTACGGTATGAGGGGATTCCACACATGCGATGGGACTGCATGAAGTGAAATATTCCCCATGTTTAACCTTATTTTAGGTTACAATTGGATGCCTTGGATTTTGAGCCCCACGAGGCCCTTCAATTATATCATTAATGACGCTGTATGTTGTTTGAGACCCGTTCGCTATGGCCACCATAAAACGTATTCTCCTGGACGTGCTGAAACCCCATCAACCCGGGGCGCTGGAGTTCACCCAAACCCTGGCGGACCTCAATCCGGGTTACCGGGTCAACCTGATCGTGGAAGAAGTGGACGAAAATACCGAGAGCCTGATTGTGGTGATCGAAGGCGAAGACATCCAATTCGAAGCGATTGATCAAGCCATCAAAAAAATGGGCGGCACCATTCACAGTGTCGACGAAGTGGAAGCCGAAGGCAGCCAACCGTCTTCTTCCGACTGAAATTTTATTTTCCCATCCAATAAAATGACCCCATGTCATTAATCCAGCACATCCGGTCCCTGTGGAACCTCAGCCAGGCGGGACAAATCGCGCGCCGGTATTTCGTTACCAACGGATTCGACGGCGCGTTGACCATGCTCGGAATCCTGCTCGGTTTTTACACAGGCGGAGAGGTGCAACTGGTGGTCGCCATCAGTGCCTGCCTGGGGGCGGCGATTGCTCTGGGCATCAGCGGATTCACCAGCGCTTATCTCAGTGAAACAGAAGAAAGGAAAAAAGAACTGAAGGAACTGGAAGAATCGCTGGTGGCTCCGCTGGAGGAGTCCTACCATGGCAAAGCCAGCCAGATCACCCCCTGGGTGATCGCCGCGGTCAACGGCCTGTCGCCGTTTCTGATCTCGCTGTTCATCATACTTCCTTTGTGGCTCGAAGATTGGGGGTACATGCTGCCGTTGGAGATGGACCCCTTTGACGCGGCAATCGGTTTGGCCTTTCTGGCGATTCTGTTTCTGGGGATTTTTCTGGGACGGATCAGCGGCACGTTCTGGTTGTGGTCAGGCCTGCGCGCGGTCCTAATCGGCCTCGTCACCGCCGGCATCATTTTCCTCATCGGCGGCAACCCCTAACAGGAAATAATTAAAACCCAAACGGCTTACCCTTGACGCGAAGATTTTATATTTGGGTTCCACATCGCATTACGCCAGAACATAAAGGAGCCACCACCCGATAGGAAGCTGGATGAAATCAGCGTCCTCGCATTTTAAAAATTTTGAAATTTTTTCCTCGTTCCTGCTTGACACAAATTCAGCCTGATTTTATTTCAATCCATATGGCAATACCGGCCGTCCGAAGGGGTCCGGGCAAGCTATCTTATGTTTATGGAAAAACGGAGTTCCCCGGCAATTTCGGGATTTCCCAATCCATAGAATTTAATTTTTAATCTGGAGGTGAAGCACCATGGAACCAACGTCTCTCTTGATAGCCGTTCAGGCGGGCACCGCCGCTCTGGGAGTGGCAGGTTTTATCGCATCCGGATTGCATGAACGGTAATCCACTTAAAGGACTCGGGAGGATTCCGGCGGGTCTTTCTCCCCGCCCGCCCCTTCCCCGGGTCCAGGTCATGGAAAAATACCAGGAGTCGGTATATGAATCAGAAAAGGTACCAGCGGGAAAATTCTCAACCGGAGGAGAAGGCGGAAGATCGTTGCGTACCGGCGACAGTGGCGGACAACCAGGCCGCTAGCGGCGAGGACCAACCGGAATTCGGTTGGAAAGAACATCACCGGCCACCATGGGCTCTCCTTTCTCCCATCCAAGATGTATTTTGCCGTTACGGCGGATATTATTCCTAAAAAGGAAGAACAAAACCCCGGCTACAAAAAAGCCAACCCTTGACGGCTGGCTTTTTTTGAAAAATGGCGGGGCTGACTAACATGGCATTCAAGAAGACCGGGCTCTTTCTACCTTTGCGTCTTTCTGTTTGACCTTATTAATTTCTCCTCCGTTACCTTCCGGTTATGAGCTGGACGGTTCATAGGCAAGGTTAAATTGCGGATCGGAGGATTTGATATGCAGATCCCGTTGCGGAAAGGGAATAGTAACGCCTCCATTTCTGAATTCGCGGTCGATGGCATATCTTAAATCTGACAGGATCACGTCTGTTCTCCAGAGTTCGGATACCCAGAACCGCAACTCAAAGTCGAGCGAAGAATTCCCAAAGTCCATAAAAAAAACCTTGGCGGGTGGATCTTTTAAAATCTGCTCATGTTCAGTGGCTATCTTCGATAGTATATCAGTCACCTTCTTGATATCGGAGCCGTAAGCGACTCCCACTTTAACGGTTCTCCGGATTTTATGCCCTGAAAAACTATCGTTGATGACCTGTTCAGCGATGAACAGCGAATTGGGAACGATAATGGCCACATCATCTCTTGTTTCGATGACGGTTGACCGGACCCGGATATCACGTACTCTTCCCGAGACCCCTCCCACAACAACAACGTCGCCCTGTTTGATCGGCCGTTCAAGAAGGATAATAATTCCCGAGATGAAGTTTTGCGCAATGTTTTGCAATCCGAATCCCACACCCACCATCAGCACCGCACCCAAAGCCGCGATTGAGGTCAGACTGATGCCAATGGTGTCCACGGCAACAAAGACACCCACGGTTACCGTCAAATATCTGGAGAATCGCTCAATCGAGCCTTTGATTCCCGGATCGATGGTTTTATTTTTAAGTGCGTTTCGCACTCCGCGTTCTACGATTTTTGAAATTATAAAAAAGGCTGCGAGGATCAAAAAAACAGCGAAAAGAGACGTCAGGGAAATCTGGCTGTTACCCAACTCAAACAACGGGGTTTTGAGTAGATCCCATATTGGTTTAACTTGTTCAAAAAAGATATCCATTAATCTTTCTCCTGAATAGTGAGTTCCTTCGGATATTTTCTGTTTACTAGATCCATTTCTTTACCTTGAAAATCCAAAACTGGAATACCGCAACCCCTGACAGCATGAGGCAAACCATCAGGAAGGCCGTTTTATTTTCGGCTCCAGGGATGCCGCCAACATTGATGCCGAGCAATCCCGTTACAAAACTGAGTGGAAGAAAAACGGTTGCAACCAGGGAAAGAACGTACATTCTCTTTTCCATGTTTTCGGAAAGGCGGCTCATCAACTCCTCCTGCGCAACGGAAGCACGTTCCCGGGACGAATCCAGATCCTCAATGTAACGCATCATCCGGTCGGAAGTCTCTCTCAGGTGCATTCGATCGATGTCCTGCAGCCATTGAACGCGTTCGTTATAAAGCTTGGACAGCGCCTCCCTCTGGGGACCCAGATATCTCCTCAATCCGATCGCCTGGCGGCGGCACCCTGCTATGATAGGTCTCAATTGATGGCTTTCCAGGGTGAGGACCTGGTCCTGAAGATGGTCTACATCATCATCAATTTGATCGATGACGTCCGCCATCCGCTCGACCAGCCGTTCCGTAAGGTCCACCAGAAACTCCCCGGGGGATTTGGGTCCATGTCCCTTTTCCAGGGCGTTGCGCAGATCGTCTACAGAAAGGAGTTTTCTTTTCCGGGTGGAGATGATTCTGTTTTCGTCGATCCACAATCGAATGGCGACCATATCTTCCGGATCGGATTGAGGTTGTAAATTGACACCCCGCAATGTCAACAGCAGGCCATTGTGGTTCAGGATACTTCTGGGCCGGGTCTCAGCTTCCAGCAGAGCCCCACCGAGCACCTCTTCCAAGCCCGCTTCCCGAGTAATCCAATTCTGCGCCTCGGGTGCGGTGTAATCGAGATGTACCCAGAGAGCTCCCTTTTCGGGTGTCCAACTCCGGATTTCCTCCCATCCGATTTTGGCGCCCTTGCCATTTCCATCGAGAATATAGGCAACAATCAAACCCTGATCCTCACTCATAATTTTCTCCTTTTATCTTATTTATGTAAACCTGGCAATCAAGTAAAAATTATTTCATTTTTATAAAGTAAAACTGGAATAAATTCACAATAGAGTAAAATAAATTTTGATATAAATGGAATCTTTTCGAGTCCCGCAGGGGACTCCGGGTCTCGCTCTTCTGTTTTGATCGAATGTGTTATGACCTTTGAAAGAAAATATGGGATCGCCCCAACTATTCTCTCCGGTCCTGCAAACCATCAAATCCAATATAGAAACTATAACTTAAGATATGGTACAACTTATAGGGTCAAGTCAGTATGTTAATTTTTAATTCAGAAGCCTATGCACTTCGATACCTATAATCCGGAACATTTTTATGATGAATATTTCCTGGAATCCGGAAGACCCCGTCCGGAAGTGGAAAAACTAATCAACAAAATTAATTCCTTTGCCAAATCCGAGTTGGCCAACCAGCGCAGAGCCGCCAATGCGGCGTTCAAGCAGATGGGAATCACCTTCGGAGTTTACGGCGACAACAAAGGTCTGGAAAAGATTTTTCCGTTCGACATTGTTCCACGGATTATCAACGCCCGGGACTGGAATTTAATCGAGCGAGGCGTCAAGCAGCGGGTCCACGCGCTGAATCAATTCATTCAAGATGTGTACAATGATCAGCGTATTTTAAAAGACGGAATCCTGCCGAAGGAATTTATTCTTTCATCCGTTGCCTATCGCAAGGAATGTGTAGGCCTGACTCCTCCCAAAAACATTTGGTGTCATGTCAGCGGTATCGATCTGGTCCGGGACCATGACGGGCAATTTTACGTACTGGAGGACAACCTGCGCTGTCCCTCCGGAGTTTCCTATGTCCTGGGCAACCGCCGGGTCATGAAACAGACCCTGCCCGCCGTCTTTGAAGCGCTTCCGATTCGTCCCGTGGAAGACTATGCAGGCCGGTTGGCGGAAACTCTTAGAAATTTGATCCCGGAATCCATCCTGAAACCCAATATCGGGATTCTCACACCCGGGATATACAACTCGGCTTATTTTGAACACTCTTTTCTGGCACAGCAAATGGGTGAGGAGTTGGTTGAAGGCCAGGACCTGGTGGTTATGGACGGCTTTGTCTATATGAGGACCACCCAGGGGTTTGAACGGGTGCATGCCATCTATCGCCGGATTGACGACGAATACCTGGACCCCACTGTCTTCAATCCCGATTCTCTATTAGGGGTTCCGGGAATCATGGGATCCTATCGTGAGGGCAAGGTGGCGCTGGCCAATGCCCCGGGTGCGGGAATCGCAGACGACAAGGCCATTTATTCCTTTGTTCCCAAAATCATCAAGTACTACACGGGAGAGGATGCGATCCTTCAGAATGTGCCTACCTATGTCTGTGAAGATGAAAAACAACGGCAGCATGTCATTGACAATATAGAAAAGTTTGTTGTCAAAACCGCGCATGGGTCTGGAGGATATGGAATGCTGATTGGTCCTTTTTCAACTCGAAAGGAACAGAAAGCAATGATCGATAATATTTTGCGTGAACCGAGGAACTATATTGGCCAACCCGTCATCCAACTTTCCAGGGTTCCGGTGATGGTCATGGATCATTTCGAGGGCCGGCATGTCGACTTGCGGCCCTATGTGCTGTACGGGGAAGATATTTATGTTCTTCCCGGCGGACTGACGCGCGTGGCTCTGAAAAAAAATTCACTTGTCGTCAACTCCTCGCAGGGGGGAGGCAGTAAAGATACCTGGGTTTTGGCGGAGGACGTGACTTGAATAAATCGAGCCTCCTGAAATCCGAATCCTACTTGAACGGATACCCTGGGGTATTGCCATGTTAAGTCGAGTTGCAAATTCCTTGTACTGGATGAACCGATATCTGGAGCGGATTGAAAATACCGCACGCCTGATCGAATCACAGCTTCATATGCTGCTTGATTTGCCGTCCATGCGAAAAGACCCGAATGCCTGGAAACCGCTTGTCGACATCACCGGTGACAATCAATACTTCACTGAAAATATTGGAAGATACAAACGGGAGGAGGTCATATTCTTCCACACCTTTGACCGAAATTACCCCCATTCCATTATTTCCTGTGTCATCGCCGCGCGCGAGAATGCACGGTCGGTAAGGGAAATCATCTCTTCCGAAATGTGGGAAAAGATCAACAATCTGTATCTGTCCGTAGCGGGTCCCGGCGCTTCTCTCAAGGCTTCAAAAAACCCTCATAAATTTTATTACGATATCAAAATGGCCTGCCACCTGATTCTGGGTATCGCATATTCCACAATGGCACACGGGGAAGCCTGGCATTTTTCCGAATTGGGACGGTTCCTGGAGCGGGCTGACAAGACGTCACGGATTCTGGACGTGAAATACTTTATCATCCTGCCCAGAATCGATTTTGTGGGCTCCTCGCTGGACAGCGTTCAATGGACAGCACTTTTAAAATCAATAAGTTCCCTGGAAATGTACCGGAAACGGTTCAATCTGATCAGTTCCAAAAATATTGTCGATTTTCTCATTTTTGACCGGGAATTCCCCCGTTCTATACTATATTGTATCCGTCACGCAGAACGGGCTTACTTCAATATCAATGGAACCCCTTTCGGGGTCTATGATAACGACCTGGCCAGACAGTTTGGAAAGCTGATGGGAAAATTGAATTATTCCCACATTGATGAAGTGATGGCCATTGGCCTGCATCAATTTCTCGATGAAATCCAGTCCGATTTGAATGATGTGGGAGAAACCATTCATGACAACTTTTTTGCCAATAAACCCGTATCTGAATTAAACCAATCAGGAGCTCAGATTCAATGACTTTTTGCGTAGGCATTAAAATCGATGACGGTATTATCGCCCTCGCCGATTCCAGGATTACCAGTGGCGGGGTGCAAACGTTTGCCCGAAAGGTGACCATACATCAGAAACAAAAGCAAAGCCTGTTCTTGATGACCTCCGGCCTGCGTTCGGTACGGGACAAGGCGCTGACCTATTTTGAAGAATCTTTTGATGACGGTCAGCATTTTGACAAACTGTATAAAGCGGTGAATCATTTTACCGATCAGATCAGGAAAGTTGCCGAGGAAGACAAGACGTCCCTCGAAGAGAGCGGTCTCTCCTTCAACTTGTATTCCATTATTGGCGGACAATTGGAAAAGGATGATGAACATAAAGTGTACCTGATCTATCCGCAGGGCAACTGGGTCGAAATAACCAACGAAACCCCTTACCAGATCATAGGCGAAGGGGGCTACGGCAAGCCCATTCTGGACCTGGGATTGAATTACAATTCCAGTCCCATCACCGCACTCAAGGTCGGGTTTCTCGCCTTTGACGCCACAAGGAGAAGCGCCACAGGAGTGGGATTTCCGATTGACGTGATTTATTACAAAAAAAATTCTTTTAAGTTCAACGAATACCAGTATGACAAAGAGGAAATGCAGGAAGTGTGCGCCTGGTGGAGGGAAAACCTGACGCGATCGCTCGAGGAATTGCCCGCCAATTGGACCAACAAGCTGTTAAATGCTTACAACACCGTAACAGGAACCTGAGTTTTGTTCCTGCGCATCCAACACCTGACCAAATTTTCCTATTCCAGGCCCGTGTTTTTAGAACCCATGACGGTCCGCCTGCGGCCCCGCTCGGACTGCTGGCAAAAGCTTCACCAGTTTAAAATGGAGTTCAATCCTTTGCCGGAAGGAACAACCGAACTGGTGGATCTCGACGGCACCTCTTCCACTTTTCTGTGGTTCAGCGACACTCACCCTGCCCTGAATATCACCACCACGTCCTGGGTGGAAACCCTGAGAGAAAACCCGTTTGATTTTATTCTGAAAGATCCGGAGTTTCTTGAGTTGCCGGTACACCTTTCGAAGGACTTTCAGCTCCCTCTGGCACCCTGCCTGCGCAGAAGCGCCGAGTCGACAACCGTCGACGACTTTGCCCGGGGAATTGCCCAGGAAGTCAACCGTAATACAGTTTCATTTCTGAGCACTTTGTGTTCGCGCATTCATGAAACGATGGATATCACTCTGCGCCTCTCAGGCGACCCCATGTCTCCCGAAGAATTGCTGGCCAATAACACAGGAGCTTGCCGGGATTTGACGGTACTTTTTATGGATGCCTGCCGGTCCCAGGGACTTCCCGCACGATATACCAGTGGTTACTACTACGGGGATGAAGAATTTTCAGAGCGGGAGTTGCACGCCTGGGCGGAAGTCTATTTACCGGGCGGAGGCTGGCGGGGATACGATCCCAGTATCGGCCTGGTGGTTTCAAACCAGCACGTGGCTGTCGCTTCCGGTCCGACCCCGATTTTAACCGCGCCGACTACCGGGAATTATCGTGGCACGGGGGTCGATTCTTCGTTGGATTTCGAAATTCAGATGGAAACCGCCGAATCCCTTGACGCACTGCTCCGTCCGCAACACGTCGGCCGAAAATAATCAAAACAGGCTTTTCTGACCGTACGGTTGCGCCGCCCATCCGGACAACTATACCGTGGAAATCCGTAAGAAGTACGAGATATCTACAACAAAAAAAGCCAGCCCGAGACGGCTGGCTTTTTTGAAAAATGGCGGAGCCGACGAGACTCGAACTCGCGACCTCCGACCCCTCCCATGGCATATTTTTGTAAAAGGCCGTAGTTCACCCAGCCACGAACCACCAATCCGCTCCGTTAAGGCTTCACTGGTTGACTTTGAATAGTTACGACTTTAGCCTGTAATATAAGCCTATCAAATATTTATGTGGATACAACAGGCTTTCCCCAATAACCTGCGAAGACGGAATACCCCTCTGTCCGATCTTTATGACTGATCACGATCGATGCTTGCAAATCGAATCATTTTAAGTGCGGGATTGGTATTTCTCTTATCCGTTTGCTTCGGTGGTTTATTGATCTATGTTCTGGAAGCGAAGCGTGAGTTTGAATCCCGGGCGATAGCCAACAGCATTGCCACCTCCTACGCCCAATCCCTTGAAAAACAACTTTCACGTTCCTTGTCATCCACCCATGTGCTGGCAACGGTTGTCAAACGCGAGTTTGAATCCCGGGCGATAGCCAACAGCATTGCCACCTCCTACGCCCAATCTCTTGAAAAACAACTTTCAGGGTCTTTGCCATCCCCTTCTGCGCAGACAACGGTTAAAGGGCAGAATAGCACGTTAGCTAAATTTGACTCGTTAGCGGAGGAATTGATTGATCTCTACGGCGGGATAACCAACCTGCAATTAGCCCCCAATGGAATTGTCAAACAAATCTTTCCATTGGAAGGGTATCAGAAAGCCCTCGGGCAGGACTTAAATAAAAATCCCTACGCTATACTTGCAATCCAATCAAAAGAATTAACTTTAGAAGGCCCCGTTACATTGGAGCAAGGAGTCGCCGTACTGGGCAGATACCCGGTGTATGTGTCGAACCTTGAGACCGGGGAGCAGGAGTTTTGGGGTTTTTCCATAGCATTAATTGAATGGTCCACTTTGCTCAAAACGGCGGGCATCTACGAATTCTTTTCCAATAATTACCTTTTTGAATTGTCTCGAATCGATACCTTTACGGGTCAAAATATCGTTTTTTCAAAATCCGATGATAATGTTTTGAACGATCCCTTATCGGTCGATATAGAAATCCCACAGGGTAAATGGATATTATCCGTTGTCCCCAAGGCGGGCTGGCACTCAATTTCTTATGCCTTATTGGAAGGTTTTCTGGTGTTTATATTCAGCGGGATATTGTCCTTTTTAAGTTACAGGCACTTCCGTAAAGGAAACGAACTGCAAACTCAAAAAAATAAACTAGAGAAAATTAATAAGGAACTTGAGGAGTTTTCCGTGGTCGCCTCCCATGATCTTCAGGAACCGCTCAGAAAAATAATTGTATTTGGCGATCGCCTGGCGGCACAAATTTCCAGGAATAACTTGAAGGGTAAAGATTATCTGGAGCGCATGCAAAGTGCGGCCGCCCGCATGCAATTATTGATCGATGATCTTCTGATATACGCCCAGCTCAAAACAAAAACTGAGCCCTTTAAGGCGGTCAATCTCAATGAAATCATTCAAGGTGTTTTGGCAGACCTGGAAACCCGAATTCACGAATCGAATGGAAATGTGACTGCAGGCGATCTACCAACCCTTGAAGCCGATCCGGTGCAAATGCACCAATTATTCCTCAATTTGATAGGGAACGCCCTGAAGTTCCACCGGGAAGGGGAGGCGCCTGTGGTCGATGTGAATGCCACGCATGAGGGAAACGGACAACTTGTAATCACCGTGAAAGATAACGGTATTGGAATTGATGAAGCCCATTTCAAAAAAATTTTTAAACCGCTCGAACGGCTGCATCGTCAAAGCGAATACGAAGGTACCGGTATGGGGTTATCGATTTGCGATAAAATCGTTTCCCGTCATGGCGGGGAAATCACCGTTAAAAATAATGAAACGGATGGAGTGATCTTCAGTATCCGCTTGCATAAAAATCAATCCAACAGCGAATCAAGATGAGTCACGCAAAATAAAACGATTTGGAATGAGAAACGTTGAGAGGAAACCAAGGTGGGTCATTCAGGGAGCCACCCAGAAACAGAACCAATCCTTTTAATCAGCCGGGTTTTTTAAGAAGGTCTTTATTTTTTACTGGAAAAAAATGGCGGGGCCGACGAGACTCGAACTCGCGACCTCCGGCGTGACAGGCCGGCGTTCTAACCAACTGAACTACGACCCCGCGGTCGTGGTGTTTGAGGGAACATTCTCTCCCAAGCAGGTTTGTTTTGCAAGGCGGAGTACCTCCGCAGCCGGGCAAGGCCCGGAACAAATTAAAACCTCGGCTGGCGAAGATAATAGTTCGATTCGCCGTAACGCCCCTGCGAAATTGGCCCTGCGCCGAGCAGACGGGCCTCGCCCGGGCGGCGAACCGCCGCTGGTAAATTGAAAACCGTGTACTGCGTCCCAAGAGTTTTCTCTGGCCGTTACCGGTCAGCCAGTTCCCCCTCCGGGCAGGAGAGGAAAAAATGGTGGGCTGAACAGGGCTCGAACCTGTGACCCTCGGCTTGTAAGGCCGATGCTCTCCCAACTGAGCTATCAGCCCAAATTTTTCCTCTCGGGTCGGGAAACCCTTAAAAAGAAGGTTGAAGTATAGTAACCGCTCCCCGTCCCTGTCAAGGAGTTTAATTGTTAAACCCCCAGTTAGCGAAACTCACGTAAATAGAGGACTTTACCGACTTCAAAAAGATTGACACCTGCTGTAACACCCTTTAAAATATTTGTTTTGAAAGAGTTTTTTCTTCCCATCACACACCAGAGGAGGGTCGATCCGTCCCCACCACCCGGTTTCGGTGGAATCGGCAGGTTCTCCCCCATGGTTTTTGGTGAATTACGCGGATCCACCGCAAGCGGGCACACTTTAAGTGGATCGGTGTTTATTTTTAAAAATCGAACGATCTGGGCCCGAAGCACTGTTACCCTATGTCCTCCAAAAACGCCCTCGCAAATCTGATAGAACTGGCCAGCAATGTAGCGGACGCTTTCACCACCGCCCTCTACACGGTTAATCTTGAGGAGGGCACTTTAAAGTTACGTTCTCACCTGACTCTCAGCTCCCATTTAAAAACCGATGCAACGTTTGCCATCGGAGAAGGCTTGTTGGGCCAGGCGGCTCTGCACCGGGACACCCGCATTGATGATTTTACAGGAGCCGACGCTTCCCATCTGGAGTGGTATTCCGAACCGGAAGACATCAAAGGTCTCATGGTCGTTCCCGTGGTGCGTCGTGAGCTGGAAGGGATTCTGGTTGTAGACTCCAAGGAAAATTACAGTTTCACGCCGAAGCTCCAGAAACTGATTAACGGATTTGCCGAGCAGATGGGCTGGTACCTGAGCCTTGAAAAACGAACCCCCAACTGGATCGACGGCGAACCGGCCGACTTTCAGCAGATGATGAAGTGGTGCCGCTTTCTCAATGATTCGCCGCACCGCAAAGCGCTCAGCGAACGGTTTCTCCATATCCCGCGTTCCCTGATCCAGTGCGACGCCACAGCTGTCGTCTGGTTTGAAAACGACGGCACCGGTCGCATCACTCACAGCAAAAGCTGGGGCCAGGGAATGAAATCCCTGACCGTCGAATCCGGGACCGGAATCTCCGGATCCTGCCTGGACAGTGGCCAACCCATGCTGGTTCCCAACACGCTGAACCATCCGTGGATAGTCTTTTCCGAGGACGAACCGTCGTTTCCCTTCGGATCGGTCATGGCCGCCCCCATCGCCAACGAAAAACGAATGCTGGGCCTGGTGGTCTGCGCCACCCGCGCGCGCAACGGCTTGAAACAATCGGACATGGATCGATTAACGCTCATGACCAACTTTGCCGCCACAGCCCTGGGCCATATGAACGCCGCCCCTCCGCAATCCAAGCTTATTGTGAATCCGACAGACAATACGACTCTTTCTTCTGAATATTTTTTACCCGTTCACGTGAAGGCATTCGAGGCCGAAATTATCAAAAAAAACATCCCGGTATTGGTCATGTCCATTCGCATTGAAAATGCCGGCACCCTGTTTAAGGAAAAACGTCGGGAGCGATCCGACCAACTTCTAAACCAGGTCGCCACCTACCTGTCCGGTAAAATCGATCCTCTGAAACTATTTATGAAGCATTCTGACGAAGGTTTAATTTTAATATTGACGGGCCTCAACGAACAGGAAGTCTACGAACTCGAATATTCCATCCGTGAGGCCTTATCCCGGATTTCCTTCAGCCTGGAAGGCGCCAAGATGAAGTTGGAGTTCGAATACGGACTGGCCTCTTTTCCCACGGATGGCAACGACTTAAAGGAATTGATTGAAACCTCCTGGGCCAGAACCACTCAATCCGAAGAGAGCCTCCATGGTTAAGAATTTTTTCAAAAACCTTTCCGATTATTTTGTAGCCGATGTCGCCATGGACCTGGGCACCGCCAACACGCTGGTCTATATCAAAAATCAGGGGATTGTCCTGAACGAACCTTCCGTGGTCGCGGTCAGCAACAACAATGGTCACGGGTATGGGGATCCGGTCGCAGTCGGCCTGGAAGCCAAGCAAATGTACGGCCGGACCCACAACAAACTGAAAACCATTCGGCCCATGAAAGACGGGGTGATCGCTGATTTCGAGATCACCAATACGATGATCAAGTACTTCATCCAGAAAACTCTCAAGAACTTCCGGCTCAAGCCGCGGATGGTGGTGGGAATTCCCACCTGCATCACCCAGGTGGAGAAGAAGGCGGTGATCGATGCGGCCACGCTGGCAGGGGTCAGGGAAGTTTATCTGGTGGAGGAACCGATGGCGGCGGCGATCGGCGTCGGCATTCCGGTCCATAAAGCGGAAGGCAACATGGTGGTCGATATCGGCGGGGGCACCACGGACGTGGCCGTCACTTCACTGTCGGCCATCGCCTATGGCGAGTCCATACGGGTTGCCGGTGACGAACTCGACGAATCCATTCTGCGTTACATGCGATTGCAACATCATTTGAATATCGGGATTTTTGAAGCCGAGCGGGTCAAAATCCAGATCGGAAGCGCTTACCCGGTGCAACCGGCACTCACCACCGAAGTTCGCGGGTTGAATGTTAAAACCGGGGTGCCCACTTCCATCGTCATCAACGACGAGGAAATCCGCGAAGCCATGAGAGAACCGATATCCGCCATCATCACCGTGCTCATGCGGGCTCTGGAAAAAACCCCGCCGGAGCTTTCGGCAGATATCTACTCCAACGGCATCTACCTCACCGGCGGCGGCGCCTTGATCCGCGGCCTCGACAAACTGATCGAAGAAACCACCAACCTCAAAACCTTCGTTCCCGACGAGCCCCTGCTCAGCATCGTTAAAGGTGCAGGCATGGTCCTCGACAACTTCGATACCATGAGAAAAGTTTGCATCAACTGATCCCCTTTGGTGTACAATGTGCCTCTTTTAACCGGGCACCCTCGGACGCACACCAGAATCATGAAGCAAACCGTCGTCTCTAAAATCTCACCTGCGACCCCCTGCTCCGAATGCGGAACGGGAATTCCCCAACTCCCCACGGTCGTTGAATTTGACCGTCAGGAGATTCACGTATTTGATCCGGTCCTTTGCCCTGCCTGCCTGTTGTCGCTGTGCGAGCGATACGCGGTGGACTGCGCCAATTGCGGCGGCAAAATCCCCCCCTTCTCCCAGGTGGGCGTCCTGAAAACGGAAACCGGGGCATCCGAGTTCGTTCACATGACCACGGTCTGCTCGACGGCAGGAAGTGCGTTTCACGGATATTGGGGAAAAGGCGCTTTGGCGGATTACGTTCAGGTGGAAGCATGTTAGAAGTCAATTTTGAAAATCATCATCGAACCCTGAAGGTGGAACCCGGAGCCAACCTGCGGGAGGCGGCCATCGCCCACAAACTCGGCATTTACGCCCATATATTCAAGCTGTTGAACTGCCGCGGCCGCGGCCTGTGCGCCTCCTGCCGGGTGGAAATCGTCTCCGGGAAGGTGCCGGAGCGCAACGAGGTGGAGAACAAAAATCTGGCCCGCGCCCTCAAGAAAAACCCCAACCTGCGCCTGGCCTGCCAGATTTCCGTGGAGGACAATCTGGTGGTACGCACCCACGTTTGATCCCGCTGGAATATTCAATAAACAATGAGTTACAAGATGGGTTCGCCCCTCTGCCGGGGCGGGCAGACAATCTTTAGAAACCCGTTGACAAACCCGCCCTCCACGTTTCAAAATAGACCCGAATCCAATGATTTCCTTGGCTGAAGACAAATTGGTGGAAGCACGGGAACACGCTTTGGCGGAGTATCCCTACGAATGTTGCGGAATCGTGATCGGCAAGCCGGATCATCCGGAAAACGATCAGATTTTTCGTTGCAAGAATATACAGAATCAATTGCACGAGCAGGACCCCACGACCTATGTGCGGGATGCACGTACCGCTTACTATATTGATCCCCGCGAACTGATGAGGATCATGAAGCAGGCGCAAGAGCAGGACCTGGTGATCAAGCTGTTTTATCACTCGCATCCGGAGCACGACGCGTATTTTTCGGAAGAGGATAAGCGGATGGCCCTGTTCGACAACGAACCGACTTACCCGGATGCCCGCTATCTGGTCATCTCGGTGTATAATAAGGAAATCAGGGATCAGGCGTTTTTTGAATGGAATCCCGAAGCGCTTGAATTTGAGAAAATTCATTTATAGCTCATAAAACAGACATTCTGTTTTGTTGAAGGAGATACGGTATGGCTTTATTGATTAATGAAGATTGTGTGAATTGCGGAGTCTGCGAGCCGGAATGTCCCAACGAAGCGATTACCGAGGGCGATGAAATCTACGTGATCGACTGGGAAAAGTGCACGGAATGTGTCGGCTGGTACGAAGACCCCCAGTGTGTGGAGGTGTGTCCCGTGGACTGCATTCCGCACGATCCGGAACACGTCGAATCCAAAGAGGAACTGCTGGCCAAGAAAGAAGCCTTGGTCGGAGAGTGATATTTTAACAATGTATTGAGGGGCTAATTGTGGTGGATGAAATGAAAGAGGAAGTGGAAGAGGTCCTCGAAACCCTCCGCCCACAACTCATGCAGGATGGCGGCAACGTCGAGTTGGTGGATATTGATGACGGGATAGTCAAGTTGCGCCTGGTGGGCTCTTGCAGTTCCTGCTCCAGTTCCACCATGACCCTGAAAATGGGAATCGAACGCGCGTTGAAAAAAGCCATCCCAATGGTCCGGTGCATCGAATCGGTTGAATAGCCCGGCCCATGAAATTGCAGTTTAAATTTCATGAATCGCATTGAATCCTGAAGCCCCATGCCTACCCAGCCAAATCGGACATTCATCGCAATATCATCGCGCCCGCAAATTCTTTTTTGGATTTGGGTCGTAACCCTGATGCTTTCCACCCCATCCTTTGCAGGCGAAGACTCGCCGGTCGACGCGCCCCAATTTTCCCTGGCATCGCTCGACGGCGGTGAGTTGACACTGAACGACTACCAGGGAAAATATCTGCTGGTCAATTTCTGGGCCACCTGGTGCGGACCCTGTAAAATAGAAATGCCATCGCTGGAATCACTGTACCGGAGATTCAAACAACGCAACCTCTCGGTGGTCGCCATTTCCAACGATATTTTCGGAGCGCAGGTGGTGGAACCCTATATACAGGCACAGAACTTTACCTTCCCTGTCGGGCTGGACCCGAAACTGAAAGTCAGCAAC
>JAHELC010000008.1 GCA_024644405.1 Nitrospinaceae bacterium | reverse complement strand
TCATGACAAAACTGTGCTCGCCACGGTACAGGATTTTCTTTGCGGGGTCGTCATTGGCCGGCGGGGCGGTGCAGAAGATGCACTCGGCGGTTTTATCCGACACGATATACTCCATTCTCCAGGGGGCCCAGAGGCTTTCCATAAAGTCGGATCTCCGGTTGGTTGCTCAAGAAACTTTTGCGTAAGAGTAAAGGCGCTTCGGCGCTTCAAAACTCTCTCAGACCGTTACAGGTCAGCCATCTCCCCCTCCGGGCAGGAGGCGGTCAAAAATTACTGGTTCCCGAGGGACGTCGTCCAGGAAACAGGGTTTCGAATACTGCCTGGGTTTTGTCCTGCATGATGCGGGCGTCTTGCGGGGACCGTTCGTGGTCGTAGCCCAGCAGGTGAAGTATGCCGTGAATGGCCAGCAGGATCAACTCTTCATTGAAGCTGAGGTGATGCTCCTCTGCCTGGCGGGCTGCCGTTTCGACCGAAATGACCACGTCCCCCAACAGGGTGTCCCCGGTCTCGTTGACCGCATCCTCGTCCTGCGGGAAGGATAGCACATCCGTGGCCTTGTCGAGGTCGCGGTAGGTCTTGTTAAGTGATTGAATTTCTTCGTCGTCGGTCAACAACAGGCTCAGTTCGCACTCGGTTTCTTCCAGTTTTTCAAGAACTTGACCGATCTGTGACTGAAATTGGGCGGCGTCTACCGGGTGCTGGTCTTGGTTGTTTTGGATCAGAATTTCCATAATTTTTGAGAGGCCGGGGAGTTTTTGGGGAGGGGGTTTAAATTCTGGGTAAAGAATACGAAATCAATTCCTCTTTCTTAATCCATTTTCCCTTTCCTCTGTAAATTTTTGAATAGGGCTCATTAATTATTTTTAGACCCTCAATATTAAAGTTAAATTTACTAAGAACTGGCAACAAATAAAGATAATATTGTTTATTAACTTCTTTGGCCTTCTCCCACTCATTTCTAGACCAGAAAAATTTATAATCGATTGGAGAAACAGCTTTAACTTCAATAAATCTTGGGATGGCTCGACCGCTGTTTACATTTGTAATACTAAAACTTTTAATGTCGTATCCGGCATTTACATCCTTTGTTGAAATTCGCTTTACTTTTCTGGCCAATTCTGGATATTGGGATAAGCGCATTTTTTCATAATTAATTATTTCAATTTCAGCTGCTTTTCCAAGCGCATCCTTTTTTTGTAATAATTGTTCTAATTCTTTTTGTGAAAGTTTTTTTGAATCATTAAATTTATTAAAAATAGAAACTTTGTCATCATAAATATAATATTTGTATTTTTGTGGACTCAAATATATAAATTCTAGCTGAATTAGAAGATTCCTTAATCCACTAAATTTTAATCTTTTAGTCGTATTTAACTTTATTTCATATTTTCCTTTTTTGTAGACAAAGTGAGATAGGTATTCATTAATATATTCTGATAATACTTCATTTTGTTTAAGTAAATTATTTAAAATAAATAAATTTAAATTTTTACCAGCCATTATTTTAGTACTCTTTCCTAACACAGCTCTAAATTTTGACTGTAGAGATAATTTATCATTAACATGAATAATCAGATCTAATATTTCCATGAAATTTAATGTTTCTCTAAAATTCCCAGAATTCTTTAAATATCTTTTCTCAATATATTCCTCTTTCAAATAACTTCCTTTAAGCAATATTTCTGACAAATTTAATATTTGGTAAATGGTTATTTTGTTAAATTTAATCATTTTGGGTTTTAAACAATCGTTGATAGGCTGCTACCTCATCTTCGAGTTGTTCTTCAAACATATCCATGGAATTAATGGCAAATTCCTGATCAATAACCTGGAACATTCTTTCGGATTTTCTATTTAAATTTTCCATTATGTCTTGATCGATGGTATTTGCATATTGCAGAAAATAATAATTTGCTTGGTTATTTTCTGAACCTCCTACACGATGTATTCGGTCAAGCGACTGTATGTATTGTGCGCAGTTATAGGACAAATCATAATATATTGCGTGAAAACAATTTTCGTGTAACGAAATTGACTCTGCGCAAGCCGCAGGATTTGCCACAAGAATATCTAAGCCACTATCCTTACATACAAATTTGTCTCTAATATATTCTCTCGTTTCTTCTTCTTTTAAAGATGTGCTTTCTGTTGGTGTGTTTCCGTATATTAGTTCAGAATAAATACCTTTATCCATTAAACTCTTTTTAATTAACTTTAGAGACCCTATAAAATGCGCCCAAATTACAACTTTCTGTTTTCTTTTTTGAAATAAAGTTACTAAATCAACTAAATGAATAAGCTTAGCAGGTGATTCCAATTCATCGTATTTATAAATAATTTCCTTTAATTCTGAACCGTCCTCAAAATATTCCTCATTATATTCTGCAATTGATTCTGCCATTAATTTTACGTATGACGCAGTTTGTCTCAACCTTATCATTCTTCCTCGACATAGGCGCTTAACTACATCTATATTTTTTAAATAATCATTTCTTGAATAATCCTTTATTTTTTTATTTATTGCATCATAGACAATTTGCTCATACCTATTCATTTTTAGAACGCGGGGAGGGTGGAATAGTGGAGGTATTAATCCCAGATCAGATTTCCTAACACGATAAAAATAGGGATTTATTTTATTGCTCAAAATTTCTTTTATGTTATTGCTCCCTCTTTCTATTTTTTCATTATTTTCTATTTTTATCTTTATTTCTGAATCTAAGGGAGATTTGTCTAGGTATAAAAAATCAAAGATATTAAAAACATCAGTATAACTTTTAGGAAATGGCGTTCCTGTTAAAATGCAGCGATAAGTTGCGTTTTGTGCAAGGGATAGTACTGCTCCTGCCCAACTACCACCTATTTGCTTTATATAGTGGGCTTCATCAATGACTAGGAAAACTGAAATCTCTTTTTGTTTTATAAATTTATTAACTTCATTTTGGTCGTTTAGCAATGTTTGATATGAAGTTAAATATAGCTCCGACCTTGATTCTGAAAAATTAAAATATTCTGATTTTCTTTGTTCAGGTTCGCCTCCTGCAAGAATAGTATATGCTGGTGGTCTATTGAAGGTTTTTAAAAATTCATGTCTCCAAGGGCCAAAACAAGATGGCGGACCAACAATAAATAGGGTATTAACCTTTCCTTCCAACCTTAATTTTTCATAAACTGTTAATATTACGGTTGTTTTACCACTTCCTGGTACAGAAAAATTGGCACCTAACTTGGTAGATTCAACAAGGGAAGTCCCTCCGCCCAAAAAGGGGTCTAAAACTACCCAATTGGTAATTTTATTTTCCTTATAAAACCCCCCATTAAATAAAACACTTTTTCTTTTTGCACTTGTTGTTGCTCCAAGCAAAAGCATCCGAAAACAGGTCCCAAGTCTTCTTGCCCACCATTTATGAATTTGGTATATGGGTTTTTTCCCATTTCCCTCCTTGAGGGCCAACTCATGCATGAATTCGACTGGCATATCTGATTCAATAGCTGTGAAATTAGGAATTGGAGTTTTCAGGGGAAGGATTCTTTGATTCTTTTTGGAGGCCATTGTTTTATAATGAGAAAATAAAGTGCAATTAGGAGGAAACTCTCAATTTTCAGGGTAGTTATGGCATATTTTCACGTAACTTGGCTATCCGATATCCAAATTTTATAGATTCGGCAATAAAGGGATCAAGTCTCTTCTTGGACTACATTGGGGGTCAGCCGGGATCGGCACTGGAATTGCCATTGGTGGTGTTGCGCTCTTCTTCGTAGGCGTGGACGATTTTTTTAACCAGTTCGTGCCGGACCACGTCTTTTTCCTTGAAGTTGATGGTTCGGATGCCGTCGATGTTTTTCAGGATGTGTTTGGCATTAATGAGGCCCGATGTGGTGCCGGTGGGCAGATCGACCTGCGTGATGTCGCCGGTGACCACCATCTTGGAGCGGAACCCCAGCCGCGTCAGGAACATCTTCATCTGCGGAACCGTTGAGTTCTGGGCTTCGTCGAGGATGACGAAGGCGTCGTTGAGCGTACGTCCCCGCATGTAGGCGAGGGGGGCGATTTCGATATAGCCTTCCTGGATCATCTGCTGGACCTGGTTGAATTCGATCATGTCGTACAACGCGTCATACAGCGGCATCAGGTAAGGGTGGATTTTCTCGGCAATGTCTCCCGGCAGGTAGCCCAGTTTTTCTCCCGCTTCCACCGCCGGGCGGGTGAGGATGATGCGCTTGTAATGATGCTTGAGAAATCCTTCCACCGCCATGGCCACAGCCAGATAGGTTTTACCGGTGCCTGCGGGACCGATGGCCAGCACAACGTCGTTGTCCCGGATCGACCGGATCATTTCACGCTGATTGATACCCTTGGGGGTGATGAATCCTTTTTTCGGGGAAACCGTGACCCGTTCGCTGAACAGGGTTTGCAGATTCACGTCCGGGTCGTCGGCTACCAGACGGATGGCGAATTTGATGTCGCCGTTTTGCAGCCGGTTGCCCTGGGCCATCATTTCCTGCAATTGCAGGAGAAGGCGTTCGACCGCTTCGACATCTTTCGGCGCGCCGTTGATTTTGATATGGTTCTCCCGCGTGGTGACGCGGACGTTGAACTTCTTTTCGATCTGTTTGAGGTTGAGGTCCTGGGTACCGAATATATCTGGAATATACTGGCTGGTTTCGAGCAATAAATCTTTGGAGGTGGTGTCGTTCAAACGATTGAGTTTCCCTGGAATGGTAGATGCCTCATTATAGCTCCTGGCTTTTGGGAATGTCAAACCGGGCAGGCATAAATATTCCTTATTTTAAAAGGGTTTACGGCAACGCGACACATCATCGGCCGTTACCGGTGACGCCCCGCAAGCAGGCTCAGAAATTCACTCCGCGTGCTGGGATTGGATTTGAACGCACCGAGCATCGAACTGGTGGTGGTGTAGGAATTCTGTTTTTCAACTCCCCGCATGGACATGCACAGGTGGAGCGCATCAACCACCACAGCCACACCCTTCGGTTTCAAAATATCATTCAGGCTGTTGGCGATCTGCGTGGTCAGGCGCTCCTGCACCTGCAGGCGCCGGCCAAAGGCGTCGACGATGCGCGGAATTTTGCTGATCCCGATGATTTTGCCGTTTGGGATATATGACACATGGCATTTGCCGAAGAACGGGAGCATGTGATGCTCGCACAGACTGAAGACGTCAATATCTTTCACAATCACCATTTCGTCGGTGTTGGGGTCTTCAAACAGGGCGTCGTTGACCAGTTCATCGATATTGACCCAGTAGCCGCCGGTCAGGAATTTCATGGAATTGGCGACCCGCTCCGGCGTATTTTGCAGGCCCTCGCGGGAAGGGTCCTCGCCCAGTTCGACCAGTATTTTTTCAATCAGCTCTTTCACGGGAATGTCCTCTGTAAATTACAAAATTGCGTTCGGATTCGTACAGTTTGATTTCGTGCAATTCACCCCCGGCCAACTTGGTTTCCAGCACGTTCCAGAAATGGATGGCCAGGTTTTCAGCGGTGGGGATAACGTCTTTTAAAAATGGCACATCCACATTTAAATTCTTGTGGTCGACTTTGAGAATAATCTCTTCATTGACCAGTTTTTTGAGTGCCTTGAGGTCCAACACCATCCCGGTTTCGGGATGCACCTCTCCCCTGACGGTGACTTCCATCACATAGTTGTGTCCGTGGCCGTTGGGATTGTTGCAGAGGCCGAAGACTCGCGCGTTTTTCTCTTCGGAGTAGTCGGGATTGTACAACCGGTGGCTGGCGCAGAACTCTAGTTTTCGGGTGATGTATATCATTCTACTTCAGATATTTGCGTTTATTGTCGGTGCTGTAGAATCCATCTCCATAGAGATGGAAGGTGGAGTTGGGAATTGTTTTCTGGAGTTTGCCGCCGCATTTTTCACAGGTTTCCAGAGGGGGGGCGTCCGCTTTTTGCAGGGCCTCTGTGTGCTGTTTGCATTTCTCGCATTGGTATTCATATATCGGCATGAAACGGTCCTCCAACGATCAATAATTCCCGGTCAGCTCTCTTTTTATTATAGCATCCGGAATCCACTCAATTTCCTCTTTTTCCAGCCTTGTCTGTTTTCGAAAAATCTCAAGTGTTTTTGAGATATTATCCTCTAACTCACTAACTATAAAGACTTTTGTGGGCAGGGTAAGCCCGAATTCCTGCTCGTAGATACCCACCATGATGCCCACGCCGTCGGACAGTACCTGAAGAATGATAAATTTTTCCAGCCGGTGCTTTTTCTGCACTTCCCTGGGCATCATATAGGTAAAATTCTCTTTCTTGCTGCCGGGCCGCATGACAGCTTCCCCGGAATCGACTTTCTGGAAACCGAGTGATTGGACGGTTTGTTCCAATTCAGGAAAGATGCGCTCTTTTGGAAAAATCACCAGACCAAAGTTTTCCGGATTGGTGTAGAGCTGGTAAATATACCTGGGTCCTGCCTCTGCGGTGAAGGGCAGGGCGAGAATCGCCATCCATGCGAGCAAAGCCGGTGTGATCGTTTTCCAGAATTTGAGTCTCATGTTGTCCTTTCCGGGAGACATTCCCGGTTAATTCTGAATTTCCGTTTGGCTGAAGAAATAGGAAATCTCATACGCCGCGTTTTCAGCCGAGTCCGAGCCATGAACGGAGTTTTTTTCAATATCGATCGCAAAATCCTTGCGGAGGGTTCCCGCGTCGGCATCCTTGGGATTGGTCGCTCCCATCAGTTTTCGCCATTCCGGGATGGCCTGGTCCCGGGCCAGAACGAGCAGCACGACCGGTCCGGTGCACATGTAAGTGGTCAGGTCCTTGAAGAACGGGCGCTCTTTGTGAACGTAATAAAACCCTTCGGCTACGGGCAGGGTCAGTTGTGTCCGTTTCATGGCCGCTATGCGGAATCCTTTGGATTCGATCCGCTCCAGAATTTTTCCAATGAGATTGCGTTCGACCGCATCGGGTTTGATGATCGCCAGCGTTTTTTCCATAATTTGAATGAAACTCCTTGAGAAAATGAATCGTTATTCGGGGTAAAAAAAAAGGTATTTGGGCAACGCCCAAATACCTTGGATCTTTCGATCGGGAATGCTATCTCAGAACAACGCCAACGCGTTTGATCACAAACCGGTCTTCCAGGTTGTTGATCCATTTCATTTCGATGGCGTGGTTTTTGGCGACATCATTACAGATATAGACACAGATTTCACAGGATTTGCACCGGTCCACCGAGACATAAGCCGATTTGTCCTCTTCGCTGTAATTAATGCAATTGGCTTCCGGACAGTAGGTCGTGCAGAGGTGGCAGTTGGTTTCGGCACATTTTTCCTTATTTACATCAGCAACGTAGTACATGATTTCTCCAGTAAGTGCTCGTTAAATAGCAGCCGCTTTTTGTTTTTCTCTTTCTTCTCTGTTGGCATCCGTGTGGAAGCCCCATTTGTTATCGATGGCGAATTGATGAGCCGCTTTGATGGCATCCATGTTCGCCTGGAGCAGTTTCTGCTTTTTGGCGAATTTCTTTTCAATAACGCTGTCGAGAGCGGCGGTGCCACCGGAAACCACAATCCCTTTACCGATGAACCGGTCCTTAACCGATCCTTCCAGGGCTTCCAGATCGGGCATGCCAAAGATGGCAGAGATGGCGCCACACATGCACATATTGGTGGCCAGATCGGTCTTGGCTACATCGTTCGCCATTTCCGTCGCCGGGAGGTAATAAATATGAGCTCCCTTTTCTTTCAGCTCGCGGGCCTCGTCCGGTACGAAATTGATCGGTTTGTTGCTGTTGATCAAGACGATACCGCCATCTTTCAGTCCGGTATAGAAGGGCATGGTATAAGATTTGCCGAGAGTGATGACCTGTTCGCTGAAAATCATCAGCACATTGGGATATACGATTTCTCCGATTTCGTAAATTTCCTCATTGGAGATCCGCACATAACTTTCAACCGGGGCATTGCGCTTTTCCGAACCGAAGAAAGGCACCAGCGAACTGTACCCCTTGGAAAGGACCACTGCGTTGCTCAGAATGTGGGACGCAGTAACAACACCCTGACCGCCGAGCCCGGCCATACGCACATTGTAACGTTTAACTTCTGACATGGATTTGAAACCTCCTCGTTATTTTTTAGCTTTAGCTTTAGCGAGCTCTTTTTGTTTCTTTTCAACTTCCGTTATGTAGGCTTTGGCTTCGTCGGACATAATTTCCTCGAAACCATACCGCTCTTTTTCCACATCAAAAGCGTCCTGCATGACATCGGGTGTGGGAATGGCATACTCGATGTTGCATGATGTATAAGCTTGGATATAAGTCGGTCCGATTTCCCGTGCGATGAGAACCGCTCGTCGAATGGTGCGCATGACGCGGGAAGGATTGGTCGGTGCGATTTGCGCAATATACGCGCAACCGGCTACTTTAGCCAGGCTCAAGGCATCGATTTTATCCACTTCCTTGCCGCGGGGAGCCATTTTCAAAATTTGTCCCTTCAGGGTCATGCCACTTTCCTGGCCACCGGTGTTTCCGTACACTTCGTTGTCCAGCATGATGGTAGTGAACTTTTCTTGACGGAACCAGGAATGCATGAGGCCCTGGAAACCGATGTCGATCAATCCGCCGTCACCGGCCATGACGACCACGTCCTTAAATTGATTGGGAAAGCGCAATTTCAAACCGCGTTTCAGTCCGGAGGCCACGGAATTGGTATCGCCGTAGTTGCCGTAGATAAACGGAATGTTGGCTTGGCTGATCGCCAGACGTCCACACCCGGCGGTGCCCACATTGATGGTGTGTTCCGGATTGGGAAGCGCCATCATGGTCAACCGGATAAACAGAGTCATGGCGCAGCCAGCGCACATGGGATGCTCTTCGATCAGTTCCTTGAATTTCCCCATTTCGCTGACCTTAACATCACGGCCATACTGACCGTGTTTGACCAGATCCCGATATTCAATGGGAAGGATATCTTCATAGCCTGGAGAAGGTCTGACGGTTTCTAATGACATGGTTGAGTACCTTTCTATATATAAATTTCGTTAGTTTCGATTAGGAAATCTAAAGTTTGTTTATTAAACCGGAAAACCCAGGTTTTCCCTGAACTACATTGTGAATCCCCCAACAAAAGTGGACTCCAGTATAATCAAAAGGACGGTTCGATTCAATCGCCGATGAGATTACTTGCGAAATTTGGCCAGCCATTCCAGAACCATTTCCGTCGGCATGGTCATTCCGCCATAAACGCGAGGTCCCGGAACAATGTCAGCGGTGATTTTGCCATATAGAGTGGAGCACAATTCCTTGTGCAACCAACCGGCCTGGTTGAATTCCGGAACGAAAATCCTTTTGGCGTTTTTCAATGCCGCAATGAGTTCTTTATGAGGCCAGGGACGGATGGTTTTGATTTTAACCAGTCCGACTTTCCTGCCTTTTTCACCTTCCTGACGCACCGCTTCACGCGCTTGGGACACGCAGGCCCCGGAGGAAACGACAAATTCCTCGGCATCGGGATTGACCACTTCGATCAGATCGCCGATATATTTTCGCCAGTATTTGGCGGAACGCTCGACGGCCGCAAATACTTCCTGCTGCCAGGCGGCATGCATGTGGTAACTGATGAAGTTACTTTTCTGAATAGGGGCGTCGCGGGAAATACGGGCCGGCGGATTTTCGTTGTCCATCGACGGTACCGCGTTACGCCAGCCGTCGCGCGGCGGCAGTTTGTATTTCTCATCAAACATGGAAACTTGACCGCGGGCGTGGGTCACGAAGAAACCGTCTACTGAAACCACTGCGGGCAGAGTGACGTCCACTTCTTCCGAAACCATGAAGGCGGCCAGGGAATAATCAAAGAAGTCCTGCTGGTTTTCGGCATGGGCGTGCAGGATGCCGGTGTTCAGCAGGAATGAAATTTCAATATTGTCGGGTTGAATAGCAAGAGGGGTGTTGATGACGCGGCACATGTTCATCAGAACCAGTGGGGTGCGCGCCCCGGGCCACGAAGAAATCGCTTCCATGCCCCGCATCAAACCGGGACCGGAGGTCGCTGTCAGAGATCGCACACCAGCGCGCGAGGAGCCGCCGATGGCGGACATCACGCCAATTTCTTCCTCGCCCCGGTAATATTCCTTGATATAACCCTCATCAAAAAGATAACCCGCCTGCTGCATGGTTTCACTTTGCGGGGTAATGGGATATGAAATGGCGATGTCTACGTTGGCGCGGCGGATGGCCTCACGGGCCGCTTCACTGCCGGTGATAAACTCGGTTTTCCGAGGTGCCTCTCTTAACAGCCATTCGGGGTCTTTGATTTCCTGCAAATCTCCCTTGGGTACCCATTCTTCCTTGGTTTGGGTGCTCTCAGACATAACAACTCCTCTGTTTACAAACTACGGGTGTGTTTTATTTTTAACTGAAATGATCAATTCGAAAGTCTAAGGAACAGTGGGCAAAACAAGGACTTAATGGCGCCCACCTGTCTAAATAAGTGCTACAAACTATCATGATTACAAGGACAATACAATTTTAATAAGCATATTTTTTGGAATATTGTCCTTCCCTGGTTGCCGGGGTAACCCGGGTTGGCAATGGTTCATTATCAAGTGCCCTATTGCCTAAAGAACATATTTAAAATCAATAGGTTATGCTAACTTTAAGGGATGGAATCCCCTATGGGCAGGGGTTTGACGGTGGCTTTTCTGCAAATAACCTGCGGGCCTGAGGTTGATTTCCCTGAGGGATGAAATCGGGCTTCACTTATCCAGCATATTTTCCAGATTCTTCAGTTCCGTAAAATAATTAAAGGCTTTTTCCAGAAATTCATTCACCGATTTGTCATTCCGGAACGTGAGGGTTTTGTCGGCCAGCTCCGTAGTATGACAAAGGTCGTATTGCAGGGTCTCGTTATCGTGGTATTTAACGACGTCCACCCTCCAGTGAATCTGGGAGACGTCTTCTTGCGGACTGGTGACCGCGGCGATGCCGTAATCATTCACCCGGTACAAAAATTGAGTGCCCCCACGGCCGTTGGGTTCGATGCGGGCGAGTACCTGATTTTCCTGAGTTAGCATGACTCACTCCTGTTTATATGATGCGCTATCCGAAAACCCGTTGTGGGAAGCGGGTAATATTGGTATAAACTCCAGAAGCAATTCTGTAGTACCGGGACCCAGCTTACCAAAGGTTTCCGATGGAATCAAAAACTTTGAACATCTTGCATGGAACAAAAATGAAACCGATCGAATTGAATGATCCTGCGGAAATAGAAGAGTTTCTCAGCAAAATCAGCTTTACAGGGAAGGGGTTTACGACCGATTCCCTGTTGCTTCAAGTATACGAAGCGGGGTTGGATTACCCGGATTTTTTAAAGGCGGAAGGGGAGGACCCCGAAGCGAGTTACGATGGCAAGTCCCCGGCATGGGCTAAGTATCACATTCGACAGGGTAAACGGGTGTTTATGGTCTATGGGAAGAGTGGCGGAAACCGCAGGACTCATTTTTCTGAGACGCCTTGACGATTTTTTCATCTAATCGTGTACAGCGTTTGCTGAATTCCGATGCCCGTTACGAGCCGGGCCTCTCGTTTCTCAAATATTTAGTTTGGAGCCAATAAATCATGCAGTTTGACAAGGAAACCCAGACTCAAATTCTCAGAGTCGCCGGCGAGCGCATTGGCGGGGGCGATATCGCCGAAGTCGATCAAAGAATCGCGGTGGTGATGGACATGCATCCCGAGTTCGATGCCGCCTGGGAGATGGGCGATATGGCCGTATACCCCCAGGAAATTAATGGTTCGGTGATCAACCCATTTGTGCACACCGTCTGGCACGTGATGGTGGACAAACAGATCCAGGACGAGTCACCGGAGTTCGTTGCAGGGACCTATAAGCGTCTGATGAAAGAAGGCCTGGATTCGCATGATGCCCTGCACGCCATCATCGGTGTCTATGCGGATTTGTATTATGGCACCTTCCGCAAGGGGGATGGATTCAGCAACCTGGATTACGAGAGCCAGTTGCAAGGTCTATCGGTCAGCTCAGAAGACTCAAAGGAATAATCATTCCGACTGGCCCGGCTTCAGGGGTTCATGGCAGAATTCGCAGTGGTCGAGGTTGTAATCGTTGGGATGCATGCAATTGGGGCACTGCAGGGTTTTCTCTTCCTGATAAGTGTTGAACGGAGTCAGACACTTTTCGCACCACGCCGACTGGGACACGTTCTCCGTCCCGCAATTTTTACAGACCTGGTTTTTGCTCATGGTATTGGGATGCAGGAATCCCGATGCGGATTTGGTTTTTTGAGGGAAGCAGTGGGTTTGTGTGGGGTGGTTTGCGCTAGAGGCAGCGGGCGATGGTTTTGCCGAGGTCGGCCGGGCTCTTGACCACTTTGATGCCGCATTTTTTCATCACTTTCATTTTGCCTTCCGCCGTACCCTGTCCGCCGGAGATAATAGCGCCGGCGTGACCCATGCGCCGTCCGGGCGGGGCGGTCTGTCCCGCGATGAAACCCACTACCGGTTTGGTGATGTTCTTCTTGATGAAGTAAGCCGCTTCGTCTTCCGCCGTTCCGCCGATTTCCCCGATCAGACAAATCGCCTTGGTGGCCCGGTCTTTCTGGAACAGTTTCAGCGTGTCGATATAGCGGGTGCCGATGATGGGGTCGCCGCCGATGCCGACACAGGTGGACTGGCCGATGCCCAGCGCCGTCAACTGTCCCACCGCTTCATAAGTCAATGTACCACTGCGGGAGATGATGCCGACGTTGCCCTTTTTATGAATGTGCGCGGGCATGATACCGATTTTGCATTTGCCCGGTGAGATGATGCCCGGACAGTTGGGGCCGATCAAACGCGAATCGGAATCCTGCAGGTAGCGATACACTTCGACCATGTCGTACACGGGGATGCCTTCGCTGATGCAGATGATCAACTCCACGCCGGCATCCGCCGCTTCCAGAATCGCGTCCGCCGCAAACGCCGGGGGTACGAAAATCATCGTCGCGTTGGCTTTGGTTTTGGCCACCGCCTGCTTGACGGTATTGAAAACCGGAATATCTTCCATCACCGTCTGGCCGCCTTTGCCGGGGGTGACGCCGGCCACCACCTGGGTGCCGTATTTCCGGCACTGCTCGGCATGAAACTGGCCTTCGCGGCCGGTAATTCCCTGAACCAACAGTCTTGTTTTTTCGTCTACCAGTATGCTCATTGGATTGCCTTCACCGCTTTCTGTGCGCCATCTTTCATGCCGTTGCCAATAATAAAGTTCAGGCCGGATTTCTCGAGTATCTGGTGGCCTTCCTCCATGTTGGTGCCTTCCATCCGGATCACCACCGGAATTTTAACGCCGATTTTCTTCGCCGCCGCCACCACGCCCGCCGCGAGGATATCGCAGCGCAGAATGCCGCCAAAGATGTTGATGAAAATCGCTTTGACCTTGTCGTCGGAAATCAGGATGCGGAATGCGTTTTCGATCTGCTCTTCGTTGGCACCGCCGCCGACGTCCAGAAAGTTGGCCGGTTCCCCTCCCGAATGTTTGATGATGTCCATCGTTGCCATGGCCAGACCCGCACCATTGACCATGCAACCGATGTTGCCGTCCAACTGAATGTAATTGAGATTATATTTTCCCGCTTCGATTTCGTTGGGATCTTCTTCACCCAGGTCGCGGAATTCCTGCGTGTCCTTGTGACGCCCCAGCGCATTGTCGTCGATGTCGATTTTGGCGTCGAGGGCCAGAATGCGATCGTCCCCGGTAATCACCAGAGGATTGATTTCCAGCATCGACAAATCCTCTTTCACAAAGCACTCATATAAATTCATGATGAAGGGAATGGCTTTCTTGAGCGGCTCGCCTTTGAGGTTCAATGCGAAGGCAATTTTGCGCGCCAGGTAAGGTTTGACGCCGACGATCGGGTCCACAATTTCAGTAATGATTTTTTCAGGCTCTTCGGCGGCGACTTCCTCGATTTCCATACCGCCCGCTTCGCTGGCCATGATCATCACCCGGCTGGTTTCACGATCGATGAGGAGACTGATGTACAGCTCCTTGACGATCTCCATGCCTTCTTCGATGAGTACCTTTTTAACGAGGCGGCCTTCCGGTCCGGTCTGGTGGGTGACCAGTGTCATTCCCAGAATATTTCCGGCGTATTGTTCCGCTTCCTGTGGACTCTTGGCGAGCTTGACGCCGCCGCCCTTGCCGCGTCCGCCGGCATGGATCTGGGCCTTGACCACCACCACGGGTGTGCCGATTTCCCCGGCGGCCTGCACGGCTTCGGATTTGTCGTGGATCAGTTTCCCGTTGGGGACGGGTACGTTATATCTGCGAAACAGTTCTTTGCCCTGGTATTCGTGGATTTTCATTTGCTCGTTTGTTTAGAACCAAAAGTTCAGTGAATAATTCAGATGGGAGGCAGATATTTATCACATGTGTTTTTCATTGTCAAAGAAAAGCTGCCGGGCAAGGCCCGGAGCAAATTTAAAACATTGCATTGCGCCCAGGGATCATTGTTTGCTGTTAACCATCAGCTAGTTGCTTCTCCTGCTAAGGAGTCAGCATTTGGCGGCGAAAGGCGTTGCCGGGGCGGTGGGATCCGGAAGCTCGGGCTCGTCGTTGGTGGCTTCGGCAATTCGGCTCCAGGCGTCGCGCAGGGGAGATAGGACTTTGATGACCGATTCCAGGTACATTGAGTCCTTGGTGATATTAGCCTGGATCAGCTGGTTCAGAACAAACTGGTACAACTGTTCCAGTGTTTTGGAAACGTCGCCGCCCTGTTTCATGTCCAGTGCCAGCGACAATTCGTTGATGATGTCCTGAGCTTTTAGGATATGGCGGCTTTGTCCGGCGACATCTTTCTGGGTCATGCATTGTATCGACTGGTTCACCGCCTGCAGAGCCCCGTCATACATCATTAGGATGAGCTGGCTCTGGCTGGAGGTTGAAATGTCGTTGACCTGGTAACTGAGTAATCCGGTTTGGGGTGCCATAATTGTATACCGTCAGTTTCTGCGTGAAATCCGGTTCAGGCCTGCTGGTTGAAAAAACTGCCCAGACCCTGCAACGCCTGCTGGAACGCATTTCTCTGGGCGTCGAGTCTGCCCAGAATGATTTCCAGATTGATAAATTCCTGGCGGATCTGTTTCTCAAACAACTCCAGACGCTCGTCCATTCGCAGCAGGGTGTCGTTCAAATCGTCGATGCTTTCGGTCAATGAATCCAGTTCGGCGGTCAGCGGTCCCTTTTGAGACGAATCAAGCAGGATGGAGACTTTGCTGTCCAATTGAGTGACTACCCCGTTCGCAGAGTTGAACAGGTTCACGACATTGCCCGGGTCGGCGGCCAACGCGTTGTCCAGTTTCACTTCGTCCAGGAGTAGTGAGCCGTCGTCCTGGGTGGTGATACCGATCTGCGACAGAAAATCGAAAGTGCTGCCGGCGCCGGTGACCTGCCCGGTGGCGATTCTTCTAAGGGAAGATTCCAGACCCTGGACGGAAGAGTTGCCGAACAGAATGCCGGTTTCAAACGTTTGTGGATTGAACACGGTTTGCTCGTCGATAAATGCAGTTAGTGCGTTGAAGGCATTCACAAAGTCTTGAATGTTTTCCTTGATAGCCGAGTTGTCGGTGGAAAGAGTCAGGATGCCGGAACCCAGCGATTCGAGGTTGAGCGTCACTCCGGTTATGATATCGCTGATGCTGTTACTGCCTCGTATGTAGTTCACTCCGTCAACGGTCAGGTCAGCATCGGTTGCCGCCTGCGTCGGGTCGAAATCCGGTCCTTCATCGTGTTCGTTTCCATTGAGGTGGACGTGGAACATACGGGTGGTCACTGTGTTGGCGGCGCCGGGCTGGTTGCCTTGCACCTGGATTCTGAACTGGTTGTTGCCGGAGCCATCGTCGATGATGGAGGCAGTGACGTCGGCGGTTGAAGCGTTGATGGCGTCCACCACGTCCTGAACAGTAGGGGTGGCGCTGATCGGGATCTGGGTGATGGCGCCTCCAACCACCACTTCGATAAAATGAGTGAGGGTGGGATTGCCCGACAGCGGAACGATATCGGTGGTAGCGTCGTAACCGTCATCCGACAACACAATGGCTTCCTGCGCCAGGGCATTCACCGTAATGTCGTGCGTGCCGGGGCTGGCGGAGCTGGTGGTGGCGACGGTCAATACGTTGCCCGTGCCGGCGGTCACCGTGAAATTCGCCGTGGTGACGTTGAACTGGCCGACGTTGCCGATGCTGTTGAGTGCCGATTGAAACGTCTGGAGCTGGGTGCGCAGGGATTGGAACGCTTCCAGTTCGGTTTCCTTGGCCTGCACCTGTGCCAGTTTGAGGTCGATCGGACGCGCCTGCAGGGCGATCAGTTTTTCCACCAGGCTGGCGCTGTCAAAGCCGGATTGGATGCCGAATATGGAGGTAAATGCCATTGCAAAATCCTTTTCAAATTCAAAAATCGGTGATAGGCTCACCCTCTATCAGTCTAAGGTATTTAACGGCTCCGGAATCATCGAACTTTAGGGAAATAAAGGATTTACCTGCTGTTTAGGAAGGGTAAATCTGCCCCGATCCGGGCCTAATCGCTTGAATTTCGAGCTCCTAAAATGATATAAATCCCCATGGCCGAACAGTTCGATTTATTCGCAGATCCCCCTCCGGAAGTGGCTCCCGAGCCTCCCAAACCGGAAACATCGGGACCCCGAATCCAGTATTTTGACCTGGAAACCCAGAAAAGCGCCGATGACGTCGGTGGCTGGGGCAATATCCACAAAATGGGACTCGCCGTCGGGGTGGTGTGGGACAGCGTGGACGAGGACTACTTCACCTACCTGGAAGCGGACGCACTGAAACTGGTCGACAAGCTGAAAACCGCCGACCTGGTGGTGGGCTTCAACGTCATCGGATTCGACTACACCGTCCTGCAACCCTACGCAAACGAGAAGCACATCGATTTGCAGGAGATCCCCACCTTCGACATGCTGACCGATGTGCACAAGAAACTGAATCACCGGCTCAGCCTCAACAACCTCGCCGAATGCTCGCTCGGTGCGCAGAAAACCGCCGACGGGCTGGAGTCGCTCAAGTGGTACCAGGAATTCCTGGCGGGAGACAAGGCCAAACTCGACAAGATTATCGAGTACTGCAAAATGGATGTGAAGATCACCCGCGACCTGTTCCTGTTCGGCGCCGACCACGGCTATGTCGAATACACCAGCCGCAGCAAACAAGGCCGCAACCGCCTCACCGTCGACTGGAATCCCGAATCCCTCGTCAAACAAAACAGGTAACGCCTTTATCGGTTTTTACCCTATTATGTAAGGATGAAATATCTGGCAAAGGTAAGCTTGTGCTTGTTGCTGTTGCTGGCGTGTCCTCTCCAAGTTCTGGCTGCCGGAGCAGATAGCGTGTGTTACGGCACGACGTCGAACGGATTTTTAAAAAAAGGCGTGGCCCTGCCGAAGGAAGGTGAAAACTTTCAACCGTTCAGTTCGCTGGCCGTGTTTCTGGGGCGGACCTATATTCACAGCACGGTGAAGGCAATCGTGACGGGAGCTTATGGAAACTTGGCGAAACAGTTTCCGGATAAAGTGTTTGTTTACGGCGAGACCGGTTGGAAAGAGGGCGGAGAAATCTACCCGCACAAGACGCACCAGAACGGAACGTCGGTGGACTTCATGGTGCCGGTCGTCGATAAACAGGGGAAGTCGGTGCCGCTTCCGACCAGTGTGTTCAACAAGTTCGGTTACAACCTCGAGTTCGATAAAAACGGGAAGTACGAAAACTTGACGATCGACTTCGAAGCCCTGGCCGCACACATTTATTTTTTGAACGAAACCGCCCGCAAACAGAAGGTGGGCATCCAGCGCGTTATTTTTGATCCCCGACTGCAACCCCTGTTGTTCAAGACGAAGTATGGCCGGAAGCTGAAAGGCAAATTGAAATTCAACTCCAAACAAGCCTGGGTTCGCCACGACGAGCATATCCACGTCGACTTCGCCATTCCCTGTCAGAAGATGAAATAAGTTTTTCTATCCCGCTTTGACGGAAGCCAGCAGTTTGTCGATGATGTCGGTGGGTTTGATGTTTTCGGCTTCGGCTTTGAAGTTGAGGATGATGCGGTGTTCCAGCACCTGCCGGGCGACGCTGCGGATGTCCTCGACGGTGGCGGCGACGCGGTTGTCCATCAGCGCCCGCGCCTTGGCGGCCAGTACCAGGTACTGTGACGCGCGGGGACCGGCGCCCCAGTTCACCCATTCGTTGATGAAGGTCGGTGTCGCGCCGTTTCCGGGGCGGCTGCTCTGCACCAGATCGACCGCGTAACGCGCGACGTGTTCGGCCACGGGTACGCGCGGCACCAGGTTCTGCAGTTCCAGAATGCGGTCGGCCTGCATCACCACTTCCAGTTTCGGTTTGTGGCCGGAGGTGGTCGACAGGGCGATTTCCACTTCCTGTTCTTTCGTCGGGTAATCGACGTTGACGATGAACATGAACCGGTCCAACTGCGCTTCGGGCAGCGGGTAGGTGCCTTCGTGCTCAATCGGGTTCTGCGTGGCGAACACCAGAAACGGCTGGTCCAGTGCATAGGTTTCGGGACCGGCGGTGACCTGCAACTCCTGCATCGCCTGCAGGAGCGCGGCCTGCGTTTTGGGCGGGGTGCGGTTGATCTCGTCCGCCAGGATGATGTTGGAAAAAATCGGGCCCTTGATGAACCGGAACTCGCGGTGCTTGGTGGCCTGGTCTTCGTACAGAATTTCCGTGCCGGTGATGTCCGACGGCATGAGGTCGGGTGTGAACTGGATGCGGCTGAACTTGAGGTGGAGGATTTTCGCGAGCGAGCTCACCAGCAATGTTTTGGCGAGACCGGGAACGCCGACGAACAGGCAGTGCCCGCGCGAAAACAGCGCGACCAGCAGATCCTCGATCACTTCGTCCTGCCCGATGATCACCTTGTGTATTTCACGGGTGACTTTCTCCTTGGCTTCCAGCAGTTCTTTCGCCAGTTCCAGGTCCTGCGCCGATGTTTCGGTTGCCATAAAAAATCCTTTGTTGTTCAATTTTTAAAAAAATCAATACCAGTTGTTATCTATGAAGACTTATCAGGTCCACGTTCGCGCATTCTTAAAAATATCTAATATTGCTTTTGCCAGTTCACGTGAAGTCGTTTTCGCCCCCAACTCTGGGATGGAATAGGATTTCGGTATAGAGAGGCGCTTCCAATCTTCCTCCCCACTGTGTTCCAGGAACACGTTAATAGTCTCTATTCCCTTGAAGCGTTGCCGATAGGTCGAAATAGCGGCGTCGGGATCAATGTTTTCTGTGTCGAGGAATGGACCTTCATCGACAAAACTCACTTCGGATATTACATTTTCGAGTATGTCTTCAATTTCTGGTTCGTAGTCCCTGTCGTCGCAAAAATTCCATGGATCAGCGATTCCGTTGCACTTAACCTCCAATTGAGTCCAGTGGCCGGGTACCTGTCCGTCAGCCGAGAGTACCGCTGGGGCTTTAGGAATGATACGAACACCCACCGTCTTTGTTCCCGAGAGAAGCGATTGGACGACGCACTCGCAGTCCGAGCCGATATTCACGTAAAGCGCTTCCAGTCCCGACTTCTTGTGGTACAGGAAGTCACCCCAGTCGGAGCACTTGTTCTCCGAAGCATTTTCGGACCAATCAAATAGCGCTTCCCAGCTACCGTCGAACAATTCCAGAAAGGCTTTGCGGTCCAGAATACCGACGCGTGCCATGTCTATCGAGAAGGCGCCGCTGTTGAGGTGTCCGTCCGGTGTTTCGCCTGCAAGAACGAGACTGAACCCGCGTATCTTGTCATTCTGTGAAGGTTCAATGCAAAGCTCATAGTTGCCATTGGGCAAGGCGCACTCGACGCCGTCCTCGGAGAACCCCGGCCGCATGTCACAGAGGAACAGTTTCTCGCCCGTGAAATTAAATTTTTTCTGAGCTGTCATCAATACAATCTAAGAGAAAATCGCCGAACTTTGGTCCAGTTTAATCTATTTTATATAGCTGTACAACAATCCCTGCTGCTCCTTCTTTTGGGTTTGTCCCAAAGCCGCGTAGATGTTGATGAGGCGGGTATGCACCAGAGGGTTGAACGGGTTGATGCGCACCGCCTGCTGAAAAAATTCCTCGGCGGCGGCATAATCTTTTTTCATATAAAACAATTCACCGAGGTGGGTCAGGGTGGTGGCGAACTGCGGATAATAATTCAAGCTTTCCCGAAGCAGTGCTTCCGACTTGGCGTAATCCTTCTGCAGGAGATAGGTGCCGGCCAGTTTGTTGTTGAGAATGGGGGACAGCATTTGCGATGCGTCGATGGCTTTCTGGTATTCAACGATGGCGGCCTGGATGTACTGGCGGGATTTCAGGATGTCGCCGAGCAGGGTGAGGTCGTGTGCCCGCTGGTTCCCCGCTTCCTGCAAGGCGGCTTCTTTGGCCGAATCGCTTTCGCCTGTCTTGCGGTGATTTTTGAAACGAAATTTCAGCACGGTCAGGCCGGGAATTTTTTTCAATTGGCGGCCATCCATGTGCTTTTTCCAATTGAGCTGGAATTCATTCAGGCTTTGGCCGACGGCGGCTTCCAAAGCCATTTCAAACGGCGTGCCTTCCGCCAGGCTGGCCGCCAGTTGAGCCAGAACAGTTTCGCCTTTTTGCTGCACCATGTAGTCGACCATGGTGGCGACTTCGGCATAAGCCAGTTGGACGTCTTCTGCGTTTTTGAGTTTGGCGAGTGACGGCATCATGTCTTCCAGCGCGACCATGTAATCGTTGGCCAGTCCGTCGGCCAGAATGGTTTCCATGATGGGAGTCATGTAATCGGCATCCTGGCGCCAGCGGGTTTCCAGGTACTTGGCGATGCCTTCGTGCAGCCACAGCGGTGCATTGTTGTAGCTTTTACTGCTGAGCAGGTAATGCACGTACTCATGGCTCAGCGTGTCCATCCAGCTGTAACCGCGCACCAGCGAACCGGGAGAGATCATCATGATTCGATTGTACTTGCAGAGAGCCACGGTCCCGGAGGTCATGATATCTTTCAGGGTGAGCGGCGAGATGCGCGCGAAGGGGATGCGGTCGGGGTAAATTTCGACCCGCACCTTCTGCTTCGGGAAATATCCCAGAATCTTGCCCAGTACCTCATAGGATTTCTCCAGCGCTTCGATCGCGTAGGGAATCAGCACCTGGTCGGGTCCGTCGACATAGCGGAAAATGAAGTGCTCCGATTCCTGCGTGACGAACACGGAGGTGGCTTCGCGGGTGTTGTTGACCAGAGTTTTGAATTCCTTGACGGTGTGATATTTGTCATCGACGGTTTCCAGAATCTTCCACGCTTTCTCGTAGTTGCCTTTGTAGAATTCAACCCGGGCGTTGAGAAAATGCACGTCTCCCGAATTCGGATACCGTTTGAGGAGTTCCTGCGTGGCCGCTTCGGCCTCCTCGAATCGCCATTGATCGATCAGCAGATAACCTTCGGTGACTTCGGATTGCAGGTCGGCCCGGGCAAGCCCGTGGAAAGCGGACAGCAGGGCGAGGGTTCCGCCAATCATCAGGGTGTGTTTCAGCCAGCGGTTCATTTCACCAGCTCCTTGTAATATTCGCCCACCAGGCGTTCGTACTGTTTGGGGTATTTGTTTTTCATGGCTTCCAGAATTTCCTCCCGGAACTGACCGGGCACTTGGTATTGATCTTCCGTCGGCAGGTTGACCTTCTCCTGTTGCATGCGCGTGGATCGCCCGCCGCGCCTGCCGTCCGGGGCCTGCCCCTGGCCGAGGCGCATCGTGCGCTGACTCCGTGTCTGGCTCGGCCGCTGGCTGGCTTCTTTCAACTGGTCCAGCATTTGCCGGGTTTCCGACAGCTGGCGCAGGGCCTGGTTTTCCGAATCGATACTTTCCGGGATCTGGCTTTGTTGCAGTCTTTTTTCCGCCGACTTCATATGCCGCCCGCTCGAATCCATTTTATGCGACAGCATGGGACTGATCATGGGATTATCCTGGTTCATCTCGCGGAACATCTGGGACAATTCCTCCGATTGTTGCCGCAAACCTTTTTGCTTGCCCGACATTTGCTTCATGTTCTGCTTGTCTTTCTCGGAAATGAGGTTTTGATAATCCTGTTTGATGTCGCGCATCATGGTTCCCAGTTTCTTGGAAATTTCGCTGTTGATTTCAGTGATGGTCAACAGGTCAACCCTCATTTGATCCAGAAGCTCAGGGTTCAGCTTTCGCGACGTACGGAACTGGTTCTGCCACCGGAAGACTTCGGGATAGGTGTTCTTGAACAAAGCGCTGAATTCAAACAGGTCCATCAGTTCGGTGAATTCTTCCAACTTGTTGTATTTTTCCAGGATTTCCGGCAGATAATTTCTGTAGCCGTAAAACATTTTCATCTGTAGCGCCTGTTGTTGTTCCATATTGGCGGACAATTGCTCGCGGGCTTTGTTCAATTTGGTGAAATTACCACGGAGTTTTGATTTGCCGACGGAGTCAATAGCGTTCTGACTCAGTTTTTGAATGCGCTCACTGATTTTCGCCTGCTCGTCCATCAGTTCGATAAGTCGTTTCATGTCCGGATGGCTGTCCAGAATCCGTTCGTCTTTATGCAGAATCTTGAGGATGGCCTGCACGTCCTTGCGCAGGTCCGCGAAGAATTCTTCCAGCCGGTTTTCAAACTTTTCCGATTGTTTGGAGCGCAGGGTTTTGTTCATTTGTGTGGTTTGGCCGAGCAGGCCCTTCTGGTTTTCTTCCAGCTTGCCGATTTTTTCCAGCGCTTCGTCGAGCTTCTTCATGATTTGCATATCCACCAGATTTTCCTGGCTGGCGTCCATATCATCCAACTGTTCGGAAAACGCCCGGAGGTCGTCAGCCAGTTTTTCCAATTCCTCCATGGCCTCGTCGATTTTTCCCTGGTTGACCAGATCCATCAGTTTTTCCAGCGAGGCGGAGAAGGAATCCATATTGAGGTTTTCAAACGCGTTGGGATTCAGAAACTCATCGGACATGCCCTGGTTCTGCCGCGCCAGCTGCTCCATGATTTGCTGAAGCGTTTCCTTGATTTTCGCCAGGGCCTTCTTGAACTGGGGAGTGTTGGCCTTGCCTTTTTTGTCCTTGGCTTTTTGGAACTCCTCTCTCAGGGATTCCGTCAGCTCGGTCAGGGTCTGGTTGAGATCCAACGCCTGTTCCATCCGCTCCCGGTTGAGGATTTTGATGAGGAAAAGGATATCCCGTTCCAGGTGGGTGATGAGGCGCTCCTGGATGGATTCCAATGGCGGGAAGTTGAGGCCAATGGGAGTGGCCTTGGTCATGGCATTGGTGATCCGGTTCATGGCGGCAATCTGGTCCTGGCGGATTTCGTTGAATCCGGAAATGATATTGTCCAGCAGGGTCAGATAAGGCTGAGGAAACGATTCGATCCCTTTGGCCTGGCTTTCGATGGATTGGGCGAGTCCAATGATTTCGATCAACTGATTGGAACTGGAAGCCAGAACCTGCTTGAGTTTTGCCATGCCTTCGCGCGAATTTTTCATATCGGCGGTATCCGTCACCAGGCTTACCGCCAGCAGGGCGACCATTTTATCGATCAACTGTTCCTGCAATGCCAACAGATCCTGCCGCTTTTTTTGCTCGTCGAACACATCAAAAGAGAACACTTCGGATTGACCGGTATTGGGACCGAAGACATTATCGTTGTCCTCGATTTCGAGATAATAATGCACGCGATCGCCGGGCCGGAAATCCATCGCGCTGAGTTCCCAGGTGTATCCGTCTTTTAAATTTTTTTGGGCGCCTTTGACCCTTTTAACGGTTTTCCGCTGGATACGGCCTTCGATATCGATCACCAGATCGATTTTGTGGATGCCGAAATCATCCTCCCCCTCGTAAAACAACTGGATCTTGTTCGACAGGTAGTAGACGGGTTTCGGGTTGGCCAGAAAAATAATAATTCTCGGAGCTTCATCCCGGGTAAGTGTTATCGGGTATTTCTCAGCGAGCAGGGTTTTCTTACCAAGCGGAGATTTGAGGCGAAACTGGTAAAAGCCCGGTTCTTTAACAATGAACCGCCCCGTCAAGCCGGTATTATTGTTAACGGTCATGGACAGATTATCGTTGCCGTTGAGGACCAGCGAAGCGCCTTCGACGGGAACACTCACGTTTCCCTTCAGGCGAACCTCGGTTCCCGGAAGCACCTTGATTTTGCCATCCGACGGATTATGGGTGACAGATTGCTTGCGAGTGTAAGCCGGATAATTGAATGTCAGGATCAGGGGGTCGATGGAATATTGAATTTCCTTTTCCGGTGCGGCCGCGGCTGGGTCCGACAAATCAGAATTCGGTGTCACTTGGGCCAGAGACGGGGGGTGCATCCAACGCTCATAACCCCGGGTCATAAAATCAGGCAGAAACAGGGCCGTGGTTAAGGCGATCAGGAAAATACCCGCGGTCCATTGTCCGCTTCGGACCAGTGGCGTCCAGGAGACAATCTCGTTGACCTTGAGGGTTTGAAGGCGTTGCCCGGTTCTTCGGATCAACTCCCGGATCATGTCCTGTGACAGACCGGTTTGGGCAGAGGAGAACCCGGTCAGTTGAGGTTCCAACTGCACCGAGCTGACCAGGGAGTTGTTGAGGCCCTCGACCTGGTTCTCGACCCACAGGGCGGTTTGCTGTAGGGGAGTTTTGAAGAAGAACCCCCGGATCAACAGGAAAACCAGTCCGCTCGCCAGAAGAGCGGCCCATATTATAAGGAAAGGAACCAAAAAAGGACGGGGATCGGCAGAGAAATAGGCGATCAGGTTGGCGACCAACGCGCCGCTGAGCGCCAGCGTAAGAAACTGCAAGCCCCCCTGAATCAGGCGGACGCCCTGCCGCCTGTTGCGGACGCGATCCAGAAAGTTTTTGATTGTCGTTGAGGAATCCATGGCTCGAAACTCTTGGGTTACTTAAGGTTATTTTATTACATCCCAAGATGCTTTTCCCCATAAAAGGGAGGGTAAAACACAGAGGCGGGAACAGAAACATCTAACCAGACGGATGGTTTAATTGCCTAGATTCAAGGTTTTAGAGGTGGTGCGACCGGCGCGGCCCTCAGGCCGTGCCGGGATTGTTGTTGCCTTTAGAATCGGTTTCCCTCAAAAACGGCCCAAAGAGTTCTATGGGCAGAGGGAAAAAGGTGGTGGTGGCTTTATCTGTCGAAATATCCAGCATGGTTTGCAGAAACCGCAACTGCAACGCTGGAGGGTGTTGATTGATAATGTCCGCTGCATCCCCGATTTTTGCCGCCGCTTCGTATTCGCCAAGGGAATGAATGACCTTGGCGCGCCGTTCGCGTTCCGCTTCCGCCTGTTTGGCCAGGGCCCTCTGCATTTCCTGCGGCAGGTCGACGTTTTTCACTTCCACGTTGGCGACTTTGATGCCCCAGGGCTCGGTCTGTTCGTCGATCACTTTCTGCAAATGGTTGTTGATTTCCTCCCGGTTCGATAACAGGTCGTCGAGCTGGCTTTGACCCAGTATGCTGCGCAGGGTGGTCTGGCAGATCTGGGAGGTGGCGTACAGAAAATCCTCCACCTCGATGATGGCTTTGCGGGGATCGAGCACCCGGAAATAGACGACAGCGTTGACTTTGACGGTCACATTGTCCTTGGTGATAATATCCTGAGGGGGCACGTCCATCACCACGGTCCGCAGGCTGACCTTAACTATTTTTTGGACACCGGGGATGACGATGATGATACCGGGTCCTTTGACTTTATAAAATTTTCCCAAAAGAAAGATAACACCCCGCTCGTACTCGCGCAGGATTTTGATCGCGCTGAACACAATCATGAGGAGCAGGATTATAATAAAATAAATTGGCTGCATGTTGAATTCCCCCTGGAAACGGTTTTAAAATCCCATTGGCAATATAATAACAGTTTTTTTATGTCTGACCCGAAAAAAGATATAGAGTTTTTCCGCAGATTCAGGCATCTTTCGAGCTGTGGTACACTTAAAAGATGAACCCGACTCGGTATCACCTTCCGTTTCGTTTTGTTCAAGCCCTGCAAGTCGTTGCCTGGGCACTAGCGGGGATTTTTTTATCCGCTCCCGGCCTTTGGGCCAGCGAAACCCCCCTGGAACTTTCCACCCGCTCCCAGGTTTCCGGTGACGGCAAAGTGACGATTGCCCTCACTTTGACCAATCCCGGCCGCCAGCCTTTGTACCATATTCATCCGATGTTTCACTTTCATCACACCTTATCCCGTATGCCCATGATTCACCGCCTGGAACCCGGTCAAAGCGTGACCCTGGAGAACACGAAACACCCTCCCGTGAGGCGTGTCGGCAGTTACCCGGTGGTGGCCATGGCCAGTTATAAAGAAACGGAAAAGACACCCGAGTCGCACTCGAGCATGCATACCAGCTCCTTTTATTTTGAGGAACCGCGAGTTTCCCTGATTGAGGGAGATATTGACGTGGAGGTGGGTGAAGATTCCTCCCGTGTCATGATTTTACTCAAAAACCCTTCCTCTTCTTTTAAAAATATCCGGATGATGCTACTCCTGCCGCCTGAATTGACCGCAGACAGTTTTCAGGGAATGATGGGATTTACCATTCGCAGCGGCGAGGAAAAATATTTTGAGGTGCCGGTGCGCAATGTTTCCGGTTCACTGGGCGGGATTTACCCGGTCCACCTGCTGGTGGAGTACGGAGAGATGTTGAATCACTACTCCGGAGATATTCGCGGTGAGATTAATTTCGGACCGGTGGTCGGAAAGGGAGCTTATTGGCCGCAAATGCTGGTGTTCGCTTTCCTGGCGGTGACCCTGTGGTTAGCTTTCTACAGGCGCGTTAAAGTTCTCAGATCAACCTGACTCCATAGCTCTCCTGCTTTTTGACACAAAAATAATTCTCCCCGTTAGTGAGTTGCCTTTACACTAAAAGCATGAGGATTACATGCTGAAAGGTGACCGATGACCGCCAGGGTTTCTCCCCCCCGTGAACAAATTGTATTGAAGGGTCGCCAGCCGGTCAGCCGAACCACGATTCAGGGTTGGCCGTCCATATTGTTGGGATCGCCTTTTGCAGGGATGGGGACCTATTTTTTTCTGATGGGATTGGGTGAGATCGAGGTTTCTCCCAGCAAGGTCCATGCACCCATGTGGGTGATCGCCGTCTGCGGGTTGATGTTTCTGCTGGCCGGGCTTTTTTTGATCGGGCACGGTCTGGTCGGGCTCCGGCGCAAAGCCAAAGTTAAAAAAGCCAAAGCAACCCGGTCTTCCAGTCCCTGGCTGTGGGATTACGAATGGCAGGCGTTGGGCATCTCCGACAATAAATTAAAAAAAGTGGTGAACGCTCTCATCATGTTGAGCGTCGTGATTGTTTTCCTCGCACCTTTTAACTGGTGGGCTTTTTATTCGGGTGACGGGCGCGTCCTGGTCAAAATTATCGTCGTGTTGCTGGACCTGGCCTTCGGTCTTGGAGGGGGGTACTATTTCTTAAACAATCTGGCTCTTTATCTGAAATACGGCAACAGCCGCCTGCGGTTCGGCAATTTTCCGTTTTACCTGGGGGGCAAGCTCTCGGTGAGTCTGGCAGGTCTTCCTACTGAAATCAATCAATTGCAACTCGATCTGCGGTTCATTGAAGAGAAATATGAGACCCGGCAAAGAGGGGATACTAAAGAATCGAAAGTGGTGTGTTACCAACTCTACCATGAAGGCCGGATTCTAAACGACGGACAGGTGGCACCCTCAGGCAAGCTTTCTCTGGAATGGGACCTGCCTGACGAGCCGGAGTGGACCTCGGCCTTGAGCCAACGCCCCGCCTGCTTCTGGGAACTGGAAGTGAATGCCGACACCCCCGGAGTCGATTACCACAGCTGTTTTTTGCTGCCGGTATATGCCCGCGCATAATCGAGACTCTTTTTTTCAAACAGTTGGGTCCAGAATGTCCTTACAAGTCGACCGGTGTGCTGGTCTGCTCTCCCGAATTCCATCCATTTTCATATTCCAATTCCTGTTGCAAACGCACCTTTTTTGTGTGGGTTTGGTCTGGGATTTATGGAATAATTCCCTCGGTCCCTATTGAGTATGAAGACAAGGGATTCCGGTATATCGAAAATTCCAAGGGTGGAAGGCTATACTCTTCGGACTGCTGGAACGCTTGCTGGTATTTTGCATTGGTAATATTTGTTTCCCTTGGAGGTGGTTGATGTATGTTGTCGGGGGGGTCACAGGTCATACCGGTTCACTCATAGCCCGAGCCCTGCTGGAACGTGGGGAACCTGTGCGCGCCATAGTCCGGAATCGCGAACACATTTACCAGTGGAAAGTCCTGGGCGCGGAAGTGGTGGTGGCGGATTTCAACGACGCCCATGCCTTGTCATTCGTTCTCGAGGGAGCGAAGGGCGCCTACCTGTTAACTCCTCAATCCGTTTACGATGCAAACCCCCTGAAAAAATGGGCCTGCCAGAATCAGTCGATTGTCACCGCCGTCAAGAACGCCCGATTGAAGAACACGGTTTTTTTATCTTCCATGGGCGCGCATCTGAACAAGCGCACCGGGCTGGTGCAGGCGCTGTACGATGCCGAGCAGAAATTCAATAATGCCCAGATACCGGTGACCCTGTTGCGGTCGGCCTACTTTTACGAAAACTGGATCCCCACTCTCGACACGGTTCATGACAAAGGCGCATTGCCCACTTTTCTCAAACCCAAACGTTCCATTCCCATGGTTTCAGCCAAGGACGTGGAACGCGTGGCCGTGGAATTACTCCTGAAACCCACCGACTCTCACCGGGTGGTGGAACTTGCCGGTCCCAAAGATTATTCTGCATTGGATATTATAGATATCCTGGAGCAGATTCTGGGAAAGCGCCTGGACATTCTTCCATTTTCTGAAGGCGGTTGGGAGGAGGTTTGGGGCGCGGAGGAACTCCCGGAAGAAATGAATGACCTGCTGAACGAAACCTATGACTGCCTCAACAGTAATAAAATCGCTTTCTCAGGGAAGAACGTGGAGACCCGCCAGGGAACAGTGACTCTGGAACAAATGCTGGAGAAATGGGTCAGCTAATCTGAAGTCACTGGGGAAATGAAAAAAAGGCTTATGGGAGGGAAAACCCATAAGCCTTTTCAGCATCAAACCCACGTTGTGGGAGGAGGTTATGCTTCTTTCTCGGACTGAGCATCGATGGTGATACGCATCGTCTGTTCTTTTCCGTCACGCAGAATCACGACGTCCACCGTTTCCCCCGGCTGAACGGTCGCCACCAGCCGCGGCAACTCGGAAACATCTTCCACCGGTTGACCGTCAAATTTCACGATCACATCACCGCTTTTCAGACCCCCTTTAAACGCGGGACCGTTGGGCAGCACGTCGCTCACCAGAGCGCCGTTGGTGGTTTTGAGGGAGAAAGACTCGGCCAGATCCGGTGTCAGCTTCTGGATCATCACTCCCAGCCAGCCGCGGGTGACCTTGCCGTGTTCCTTGAGGTCTTTCATGATGCCCGCCGCCATGTTGATGGGAATGGCGAACCCAATCCCGACATTACCTCCGGCATTGCCGGAGATGATGGCGGTGTTAATGCCGATCACTTCGCCTTTCATGTTCAACAGCGGACCGCCGCTGTTGCCGGGATTGATCGAGGCGTCGGTCTGGATAAACTCGTCATAAGGACCGGCGCCGATGTCGCGTCCCTTGGCGCTGACGATGCCCGTTGTGACGGTGTGGCTCAACCCGAACGGATTGCCGATGGCGATCACCCATTCACCGACTTCCACCTGCTTGGAATCTCCCATCGGGATGTAGGGAAACGGCGTGGTGTCATTGCCTTCGCGCTTGATTTTCAAAAGGGCGATGTCCGTTTTGCTGTCGGATCCGATCAGCTTCGCTTCGTAATCCTTTTCCTTGTCTGCGACTTGGAGACGGACCGTGATCTTGTCCGCGCCAGTGACCACATGGTGATTGGTCAGCATATAGCCATCCGGACTGATGATGAATCCGGACCCGGTGCCGCCACCGCGTTGGGGCGGTTGGGGGATCCCCGGAAAATTTTTAAATAAGGGATTGCCAGGTGTCCGCCGATTCATCTTCTGGACTTTTTGTGCCGACTCCACCCACACCACCGCCGGGTTTTGCTTTTTGGCCACCTGGACGATCAGGTTGGTCCCCACCGGGTTGGTGTCGGAACTCATTGCCACGGCTTCTTTCTGGTCCCAGACGGAGGAGAACGGTTGGCCCGGAATCATCGGCAGGGCCAGATAAGCCATTAAGAATACAGTGAGAATAATTTTGTTTGTGCGTTTCATATCAACACTCCTCAAATAGTTGAACAGAGAAGATGGACTCTTCATATTTTTTCTACCTTCTAAAATAGAATTTTTGGATTAACGGGGCATTAATGAAATATTAATTGTTTTTAATGTTGGAGGACCATGTTTTTTGGTGGTTTCCCATTGAAAACTAAAGCTTTCCGGCGGGGGGGTCGATAAAGTTCTCACAGTCCAAAGGAAGGGGGGAAACATGATGGAGGACCTGAAAGAGGTGATTCTTAACCTCGAGAAGGCCCTGAACATGCTCGTTCAGGACGAGGAGGTCGAACTTCTCAAACATCCGGAATATTTGCAGGCCATGAAGGAAGTGGTGCAGTCGATCAACCATGTGACGCAGACCCTCAAGAGCCTGGAGGAGTCCTACAGCGAGGGCAGGGAACAGGATCAGGAAGAACGTAAGGAGCGGGAAAAGGCATCCAAGCCCGCGGAACGCACACTGAATATCGTCAGGAATAAGTCTAAAGACCGCCGCGCCTCTTCCAAATAATATGAATCGACTATAACGGATTGGGGGGATAGTCGTATTCATACATGCGGTGGGTTTCGGGGGATGGCTTTCCGGCAGGCGAGGCCATTCCCCGAACAGCTTCCAGGTAATCCAGAATCTGATTGCGGGTTTTGGAGGACAAGTTTTCCAGTCCCTGTTCTTTCTGCATCCAGGTGATGGTTTCGTCCCAGCGCTTGCGGTTCATACGATTCTGTAAAATGATCGCCGCCGAATGACAGGGCGTGCAGGTTTCTTCCACCACGGCGCGGTGGGGTCCTTTAGGCAATGGCGGATCAACCTCCGCAACCGCCGTCGATGCCGACGAAAAAAATAAAACGGTTCCAACCCCCATTCCCAAAAATTTCAGACGCCGGTTCATTTTATTCATATCACGGTCACCGCGATGCGGTGCATGGCGTTGTTGAGATAACCCTTCGGGTTCCACCCCGGCACCACCATCGGTTGCATGACGCCTGCGCTGTCGGTTGCCCGCGCCCACAGTTCGTAATAACCCCGCTCCGTTAACTTCAAATTTACCTGCCAGTCCTGCCAGGAGTATTTGTTGACTGGATCTTTCAGCACGGCTTTTATCCACGTTGCGCCAAAATCGTAAGACACGTGCAGCTGCGCAACGCTACGGTAACCCGCCCAGGCATGACCCTTCACGGTCAGCATTTGACCCTTTTTAATTTGGAGACGTGTTTTGGGCTGGGTGATGAGCGATTTCACCGGCATCGATTCGATGATCTGCATATCTTTTTCCGGCACCTTCGTTCCCGGCGGGACGTTGTACTTCGGCACGCGGTAGGAGGTGCCGCCCATTTTGGGACCGTCGTGCACGCGGTCGCGCACCCAGATGCGCTTCAGCCATTTTGCCGAAGTCGAGCCCGGCCAGCCGGGCGAAACCACCCGCAACGGAAAGCCGTGCAACGGCGGCAGAGGCTTGCCGTTCATGGACCACGCCAGCAGGGTGTGATCGTCAATCGCTTTGGCGATGGGCGTGCCGCGCGAGATCGTCACCTTGTTCGGGTCGCCGCTGAGATGCAGATCGCTTCCGTAGTAACCGGTATAGATCGCCGAACCCTTGAGCCCCGCTTCACGCAACACGTCGCCCAGGCGCACGCCGGTGTAACGCGCACACCCCACCGCACCGAAGGTCCATTGATTGCCCTTCGCCGGCGGGTTGAATCCGGCCCGGCCGTTACCGCCGCACTCCAACTGCAAGGCGTAAGTATATTGCTTGAAGCGTTGCAATTGATCGAGTGACAGGGTCAGCGGACGGTGTACTTCGCCGTCGACCGTTAATCTCCATTGCGAGGTATCCGTGTCATAGGCCGAACCCGGTGGATGGCCGTTGTTGCGCACGAAATGCCGGTCGTTCGGAGTGATGGGGTCATCCAGCAGATGCGGCGGGGTTTCGGCGTTGAGCGGCCGGTCGTTCAGCACAATCAAGCCGTGCTTGCCGGGGATTTCAAATTTGTCGGCGGTGTCGGCAAACGCGGCGGGGATGAGTCCGCTTGGCATGTTGCGGAAAAACGGAATCGGCGCGGACAACGCCAGCGTCATCGCCACGACCCCGGAATTTTTCAGGAAACCCCGGCGCGAAATTTTTTCAGGAGTTCGACCCCACAGCTCGGCATCCGCCTTCTCCGGATCGTTTTCATACAGCTCCCAGAAACCACGTTCTTTTCTTTGATTCATGCTTTTTGGTATCCGCACTGCAAGGTCCTTCAGTATTTTCTTTTGAGGTAGTGGCTGGAGGCAAAGATGCCGACCAGTGCTCCAATCACAAAGACCATGAAGATCATGAGCGCGCGGGAAATATGAAATTCCCAGAACAGAAAACTGATGGGCACGGTTTCCGTGTTCTGCAGGGTGAACAGCACCACCAGGATCAACAGCCCGAGTCCGGCATACACTTTGATATTATTTCCCATGGAAATCAGGTCCTTTTGAAGAGTACGGTTTGTGCTCCAGAGGGTTTCCCCAATCCTATCATTTTCCGGAAGGAAGCAGGGAACCAAGAAAACTTTATTTCTTAGGCAAAGAGAAGGCGAGGAGGAACCAGCCGATCATGAAGCACAGGCCGCCGAGGGGGGTGACGGGTCCCAGCCACCGGGGTCCCCCGAGTGCCAGCGAGTACAGACTGCCGCTGAACAGGACGATGCCGGTGGCAAAAAACCATCCCGGACGCTGAACCTTTTTTTGGTGTTCGTCCACGAAGTGCATCGCCAGCATTCCTACCAGAATCAGCGCCAGACTGTGGATGAACTGGTACAGCACTCCCGTTTGAAACGTTGCCAGGCTTTTTTCGGTCAGGCGTTCTTTCAGTGAATGGGCACCGAACGCACCGAGCATGACGCTCAGTCCGCCGAAGATGCCACCGAGTTTGATCCAGAGATGCATGATTTATCCTGTGATGTTGTAGCGCCGGGCGCGGTAGTTGACGCCGAACTCTTTGTTCACGATGTCCTCGCACTTGGCTTCATCGACGTCCTCCTGATGCGTGACGATGGTGGCCTGCACGTCGGGGATATATTTCTTGGCTTCGGTGATGAATTGTTTGATCTCATCGTAAATCCAGCCGCGAAAAGAGGGTAGGGGCTGGGCCACTTCATCATACGCTTCCGAGTTGTCGGCGTTGAGGCTGACCGAGATTTCGTCGACCAGTCCCTTCAACTCCGGCAGGATGTTGCGCTTGTTGATGACGTTGCCGTGGCCGTTGGTGTTGAGCCGTACGCGTCCGCCGGCGCCTTTTATTTTTTTGGAGACTTCCTTGATCACGTTGAGGCGCAGGGTCGGTTCGCCATAACCGCAGAATACGATTTCATCGTACTTCTTCACGTCGTCGATCGATTCCCACACTTCCTGCGCGGTCGGTTCGCGGTCCAGGGCAAGGTTGTAGCCCTGCACGATCGGTTTGGTCAGGCGCGTGCAGAACACGCAATTGGCGGTGCAGCGTTGCGTCAGGTTGAGGTACAGCGAGTTGCGGATCTGGTACGAAACAGTTCCCGGTTGTGCCGACTCGCCGATGCCGAACAGGTCGTGGAAGTTGAGTTCCATGGTGCGCTCGACATCTTCGATTTTGAGACCGCGCACCTCCGCAAGTTTGGCGGCGGTATGATTGACAAACGCTGGTTCGTTGCGCTTGCCGCGCATCGGCACCGGCGCCATGAACGGGCAGTCGGTTTCCGCGAACAGCCGGTCGGCGGGAATCGTTTTGGCCACCTGCCTGAGGTTGTCCGCGTTCTTGAACGTCACCGTGCCGGCAAACGAAATGTAGAATCCCATCGCCAGTGCGGCATCGGCCAGTTCCTGATCGTCCGAAAAGCAGTGGAAGATACCCGATTTGACGCTGGAGTGGTCATAGTAATCGGACAGGATGGACATCATGTCCTGCTTGGCGTCGCGGCTGTGGATGATGATCGGCTTGTCCAGTTCCTTCGCCAGTTCGATCTGCTTGCGGAAATGTTTTCGCTGAATATCCTGCGGCGAATAATTTTTAAAATAGTCGAGACCGATCTCGCCCAGCGCGATCACTTTCGGATGCTCCAGCAGGAAACGCAATTGATCGTAGGTGTCACCGGTGATGTCCTTGGTGTCGTGCGGATGGATCCCGGCGGTGGCGTAGATGAAGTCGTAGTGCTCGGTCAATTCCACCGAGCGCTGACTGCTCTCGATATCGCAGCCGATGTTAACCATGTACTTCACACCGCTTTCGCGGGCGCGTTGGATGGTTTCTTCGCGGTCCTCGTCGTACTTGTCCATATCGACGTGGGCGTGGGTATCGATCATCATTTGACGCGCACTCCCGGCGGCAGGTCGCCGTCGAATCCACCGAGGATGATGGCGTCTCCGTCGCTTCCGGCGAGGATCATGCCCTGCGACTCGAGGCCCATCAGCTTGGCGGGTTTGAGGTTGGCGACCAGGATAACGGTGCGGCCGACGAGTTGCTCCGGTTCGTAGGCTTCGGCGATGCCGGCCAGCACCTGGCGTTGTTCCGTGCCGAGATCGACTTTCAGCTTGATCAGTTTTTTCGACTTTTTGACTTTCTCGGCTGCGATGATTTTGGCGGTGCGCAGATCGACCTTCATGAAATCGTCGATAGTGATCTGCCCCTTGCCGTTGGTCTCCACATTTTTTTCCGAGGCGGGAGCCTCGCCGCCCACCGCGACCTCTTCCAGGATTTTGGCGGCGGCCTTGTCCTCGATGCGCGGGAAAATCTGTGCGCCCTGGTGGGTCTGCGTGCCGGGTTGGATCCATCCCCATTTTTTGAGCGAGTCCAAGCCTTGTTTGTCAACCGGAGTATCAATGCCGAGTTGTTCCATCATTTTATCGGCGGTCTGCGGCATGAACGGCGCGATGAGAATGGCGATCACCCGGCAGGCTTCGGCTGAATTGTAGAGAACGGTTGCCAGGCGTTTCTTGCCGTCGTCGGATTTCGCCAGGTTCCACGGCGCGGTGTCGTTGATGTAAATGTTGCCGGCATCCAGGAACTCCCAGATTTTCGCCAGAATTTTACTGTACGCCAGCTCGCCGTATAGTTGATCGACCTCTTGAATCACCTCGGCCGATTTTGCAATCAGCGGCGCATCCTCATCTCCTTTAGTACCAATCTTTGGAAGCTCACCCTTAAAGTACTTCTTGAGCATGTTGAGGGTGCGATTGAGCAGGTTGCCGAGGTTGTTGGCGAGGTCGCTGTTGATGCGCCCGATCAGCGCCTTGTGCGAAAAATCGCCGTCCAATCCGAACGGTACTTCGCGCAGCAGGAAGTAGCGGATGACGTCGACCCCGAACTGTTCGATGAGATGATTCGGCTCCACCACGTTGCCCAGCGATTTGGACATTTTCTGCCCGTTCACCGTCCACCAGCCATGCGCAAAAATATTCTCCGGCAGATCGAGTCCGATGGCCTTCAACATGGTCGCCCAGTACACCGAATGCGTGGTCAGGATGTCCTTGCCGATCAGGTGATGCGCCGCCGGCCAGAATCCGCAGGAACGGATTTTATCCAGCGTCCCGAAGGTGGAAATATAGTTGATGAGCGCGTCGAACCAGACGTAGGTGACGTATTCATCGTCGAAGGGCAGGGGAATCCCCCAGGGCAAACGCTCCTTCGGCCGCGAGATGCACAGGTCGTCCAGCGGCTGTTTGAGGAAACCGAGAATTTCGTTCCTGCGCGATTTGGGCTGGATGAAGTTTTCGTTTTGGTTGATATGGTCGACCAGCCAGTCGCGGTGCTGGCCCATCTTGAAAAAGTAATTGCTTTCGGTAATTTTCTCGACCTTGCGTCCGCATTCCGGGCAGTTGCCGTCGACCAGGTCCTTTTCCGTCCAGAACCGCTCGTCAGGCATGCAGTACCAGCCCTCGTAGCTGTCCTTGTAGATTTCGCCTTCGTCGTAGAGCTTCTGGAGGATTTCCCGGACCACTTTCTTGTGGCGCTCTTCGGTGGTGCGGATAAAATCGTTGTTGGAAATATTGAACCGGATCCACAGTTCCTTGAAGCGCACGTGCAAGTCGTCGACATGCGCCTGCGGTTCACGACCCGATTGACCGGCGGCCTGCTGGACCTTCTGGCCGTGCTCGTCGGTCCCGGTGAGGAAAAACACGTCGTCTCCCGCCAGCCGGCGGTAACGCGCCGCCACGTCCGCCGCGATGGTGGTGTAGGCATGCCCGATATGGGGGACGTCGTTGACGTAATATATGGGCGTGGTGATAAAAAACGTTTTCTTCTTCATTTGCGGGTTAAACGGGCAAAGGGTTATTGGGTTGGGGCCGTGGGTTTTTCCTGCGGTTTGGTCAGGTAGTCCCGAAGCTCGTCCAGATGATAGTACATCATGTAGTCATCATCAAGTAGGCGGACCGTGATGACCTGCTTCAGGATATCGTTCTTGACCACCTTGCCGGAACCTTCCGGAGTATTGATGATCTTGCCGATTTTGGGCAGTTCTTTGATCATGCTTCGGTACAGATCGTGTTCGTATTGAAGGCAGCACATGAGACGTCCGCACACGCCCGAAATTTTACTGGGGTTGAGGGCCAGCCCCTGGTCCTTGGCCATGCGGATGGTGACGGGGGTAAATTCCGGCAGGAAGGTGGAACAGCACAGGGATTCCCCGCAAATCCCGTGACCGGTGATGGCCTTGGCTTCGTCCCGCACGCCGACCTGCCGCATTTCGATCCGGTGCCGCAGTTTGGCGGCCAGCTGCTTGACCAGTTCGCGGAAATCGATCCGTCCTTCCGCCGTGAAATAAAAGACCGACTTGTTCATTTCTTCGAAATAGACCACCCGGCTCAGGTTCATGGCGAGGCCCAGCTTGTCGATCAACCCCCAGCAGAGTTGTTTGGAGTTCCATTCCCGCTCTTCCTTCTTCTTTTCTTTGGCCAGGTCGTTTTCATTGGCGATGCGCAGAATTTTGGGGGGAGAGAATGCAACGTCTTTTCGGATATTGATGATTTTGTTGGACACCACCTGGCCCATTTTGGGCCCATCGTGTGTTTCCACAATAACCTGTGCGCCGACCCGGAGATTCAGGTTTTGCGGGTTGCACAGTTCGGACTTGAGCGATCCCCGGATGCGGGTCCCGATGACAAACTTGGGAGGGGCCTCCGGCGGACGATTCGTCTGCTCATTCTTTTTGCAATCCGGTTTATTGTTCACTTTGGGTTCCATCAGGCCGCCTCACAAAAATCCAACAGCATGGTTTCCAGCGCCAGTTGAGCGTTGGCGTTTCCGGACAAGGCGTATTGGGTTTGATTGACCGCCTCTGTCATTTTCAAAAGATGCGAAAGGGATTTTTTCCGGGCGACCGGTTCCAATTCCGACATCAAATCCCGGTTGAACAACTGGTCGGGCGATCCACCCGATTTGATAAACGTCAAATCCCGTAACAGGCCCAGCATTTCTTCAAGGATTTGGGATAAGGGTTGACCGCCTTTGGCCATGGTTTTCGACCATTGAAACAGAAGGTCCATTCGTTTGAAGGACACCTGCCCGATGAGGCCGATCATCTCCGAACGGTAAGACGCGGTTTCAGTGGCTTCGTCGCTCAAAGCACGTGCAACCTGTCCTTTGGAACGCCCGACCCGCAAATCCACTTCTGTCGGGTCCAACGTTTCCTCGCCTGTAGATTGCAGGATTTCCCGGATCGCTTCCGGCGGCAGGGGGTTGAACTTGATGCCCTGGCATCGGGAGATCAGGGTGGGCAGCAATTGATAAATATTGGACGTGATCAGTATCAGAACGGTCGAAGACGGTGGCTCTTCCAGGGTTTTCAGAAAAGCGTTGCAGGCCTGCGCATTCATTTTTTCCACCTGGTCGATGATCGCCACTTTGGTTTTTCCCTGATAGGGAAGGAAGCCCAGTTTTTTCTGAAGTTCCCGGATCGCGTCTATTTTGATGTAGGCTTCGCGTGCGGCCGGGGTGGACTTGGTGGGTTCCAGAAAAAAGAAATCGGGGTGAATGCGGTCGTCAATTTTGCGGCAGGAGTCGCAGGTGCCGCAGGCATTGTCAGTTTCCGGAGAGAGGCAGTTCAGGGCTTTGGCGAATTCCACCGCCAAGAGTTTTTTGCCGATGCTCTCGGGCCCGTAGAACAGATAGGCATGGGAGAGCCGGCTATGAGAAAGGGCCTGACTTATTATATGTTTCGCCTGGCCTTGGCCAAGGACGTTGGTGAATGACATGATTTTTGAGTTAAATCCATATATATGAAACGTTTGAACCAAACGATTGTCTGTAGCATTTGTGTTTTCCGGGAATTCATGGGTGTTTCCGGAAAAACCTGATTTCGAGCCTGATTCCAATCCATTATCTTATATGAAGTCCCTTTTTCTGTAAAGAGAAAGCGTAGGGGTTCCGTCAGCTTAAATTCTTGAGAAAACGGGTTTTTACCGCCAAAAGCTTGCAAGGGGATCGGGAATTTGATATACATCAGTGCCATTTTTGTTAAAATGTGACGATTGATCAATTTCTCACAAAGCGTTGAATTATGGCCGTAGCCGAACGAGCAAAAAGATCCGTTCAAAGGAAGCGCAAGCCCAAGTTAATGGCGGTGATCAACGACGCCTGCACCGGGTGCGCCGGAGCCCCCATATGCATCACCGAATGTCCGGTGGACCTGTGCATGTATGAAGTCGAAAACCCCGACGCGCCGATCTTCAACCGGGTTGAGGTGGACCCCCTGCTGTGCATCGGTTGTAAAAAGTGCATCTCCAAGGGGCCGATGGATACCTTCCTCGAAGGGTGCCCCTGGGACGCCATCGATATGGTCCCCATTGATGAATACGAAAAAACTTACGGGGAACTCCCTTATTAAATCAATGGGTGGTTCCATTGTTTCAGTTCCAATCCCCCGAATGGTTCCAGGTACATCCGCAGTTGCAGTCTAAAAGCTCTTTAAAAAGGCTGTAAAATCTAAATTTTCAATTGACATGCAGGGAAGACAGGGTTATTTTCTCTCAGACTTGATGGAGTGATTCAGGTAAAGCTGTTTGAGCGGTTCCTTCCGGCTGAGCATCCCCTGTCGAAACAAACTAATGAGTAAAGGAAACAGCTTCCGCCAAGGCATCGGTATCGCTTTTCGTCTGGGTACAGAATTAGTGGCTGCGACCATGCTCGGGGCTCTAATGGGGTATGCTGCGGATTATTTTTTTGATACCAAGCCGTGGGGCATTTTGGTGGGATTGATTTTTGGAGCGGCTGCGGGTTGCCTGACGGTGTACCGGACAGCCATGACCTTGCAGTTCGACGAAGAAGAAAACAACGACCCATCCCGTAAAGAAGAAGAAAAGGATTCTTAGCTGCATCAATGAACGAAAATCCCTTACATCACTTTGAATTGCATCCCATTGGTCACTTGAGCCTCTTTGGAATCGATATTTCCCTCAACAAGGCCATTTTTATCATGTGGGCCGGCTTGGCGATAGTTTTTGGTCTGTTTTTGTTGATTCGGACATTAGGCTTGCGTCTGGTGCCGGGCAAAATGCAGAGTATCGCCGAAATGTTTCTCTTGTTTCTGAGGGGGTTGGTGGATGATTTCATCGGCAAGGAAGAAAGGAAGTTCTTCCCCTTTGTGGCCGCGTTGTTTTTTTTCATTCTCAGTTGCAATACGATCGGCTTGATACCCGGGTCCTACACCATTACCAGCCAGTTGGTGGTCACTGGAACCTTTGCTATATTTATCTTTATCATGACCCTGTTCATTGGATTTGGGCGACATGGGCTACACTTTCTCGGCATCCTGGTGCCTGCGGGTATTCCTAAAATTCTGATTCCGATGATGATCGTCATTGAGATCATCAGTATGCTGGCGCGTCCTTTTTCACTGGCGGTTCGTCTGTTTGCCAATATGACGGCGGGGCATACGATTCTGGCGGTGTTGTTTGCAATGTCTTTGTCTCTGCCGTGGATAGGGGTATTACCTTTTGGGTTTACGGTGGCTATCAACGGTTTGGAGCTTATGGTTGCTTTTATCCAGGCGTATATATTCACGACATTGACCTGTTTTTATATAGGCGATGTCATCAAAATGCATTGAACTGATAACCAAAAATCGAGGAGAAGTGGAATGGATGCAAGTATGGCGGGTTTGATAGGTATGGGATTGTGTGCGGTTGGTTTCAATGGCGCAGGCCTGGGAATCGGTTACATTTTTGCCAAAACGATTGAAACCGTCGGCAGACAACCCAACGCAGAAGCGCGGGTCGGAAAATACTGCTGGATCGGGTTTGCCCTGGTTGAAGCGATTGCCCTGTTCGCTTTGGTTCTCGCATTCATTATTATGGGTCGCCTCCCCTAGGCGCAGTCTTGAGCAGGCCCGGAAGAAAGTTTCGGGCAGGGATTAGCAAGTTGTAATCGAAAATCATTTTTTGGGATTAAGAAAATGCCTCAATTTGAGCAATGGTCCGTATTTTCACCGCTGATATTCTGGTCTGTCGTTTCCTTTGTAATCTTTCTGTTGTTGATGGCGAAGTTTGCCTTTCCGCCCATTTTTGCAATCCTTGAGGCCCGAGAGAAAAAGATTTCCGGCGACCTGCAAAGCGCCGAGGAAATCAGAGCCGCGGCGGAGAAACTGAAAAAGCAATTTGAAGAACAGCTCAAGGCCGCTCACGACAAGGCCGCTACGATCGTCCAGTTGGCCCATGAAGAATCGCGTAAGAACCAGGAAAAAGCCCTGGAGGACACCCAGGCCAAGTGCCGCCAGATGCTGAAAGAGGCCGAGCACGAGATTCATACCGCGCGCAACCAGATCATGGCGGAAATTCGCGGGTACGTTTCGGCTTTGACCATTACCTCGGCGGAAAAGATCATGAAGCGTGCATTGACGGAAGACGATAAAAAACGGCTGGTGGACGAGTCCATCGACGAAGTGGTGGCCAGTCTGGAAAAGCAAGCCTGATTGAATGGCCGTTGTCTCTCATTAAATTTATTTTGACATCATAATATGATCGAAAATCAGATAGGCAAGCGGTTTGCGGAAGCGTTGTCGGGGGCGGTATCCGATGACAAGCGCCTGCAGACGGCGCTGGAAAACCTGCGATGGTTTCAGGACGCGTTTGAGTCCGAACCCAACCTGAACCGGTTTTTCATCCATCCCGGGTTCCCTCAGAAAAAGAAGGCGGCTCTGGTGAAGGAGATGTGCGACCGGGTGAAGGCGCTGGACGAAGTCCGGAATCTGCTGGAACTGCTGGTCGATCGCAACAAAATGATGTTCCTGAAAAACATCACTGAATTTTTTGAACACGCAGTGGACCAACGGTTGAACCAGGTCCGGGTGAATGTGGTCAGCGCCTACCCGCTCAACGACACCCAGCAGAAAAAGCTGAAGTCCACTCTGGAGCGGATTCTGGGTAAAAGCGCGATTCTCGAAGCGAGTGTCGATGAAAGTCTGATTGGTGGAATGCGGTTGAATGTGGGAAGCCTGGTTGCCGATGCCACCCTCAAAAACGGTTTGGCCCTGCTGAAACGATCTATAGAACAAGAGGAGGTTTTAAGTGAGTCTACGAGCGGATGAAATCAGTTCCCTGATTCAGAAACAGATTCAGGAATCTGATTCAGGAATTGAACTTAAGGAAACCGGCCGGGTGATTTCGGTGGGTGACGGTATCGCCCGGATCTATGGTTTGGAAAACGCCATGTCCGGAGAATTGTTGACGTTCCCCGGCGACCTGGCAGGTATGGTGTTGAACCTGGAAGAAGACAACATCGGTGCCGTCATTCTTGGGTTCGACAGCGATGTTAAGGAAGGCGACGAAGTCAAGCGCACCGGACGCATCATGGAAGTGCCGATCGGCCCCGAACTGGTCGGCCGCGTGGTGGACGGACTGGGGCATCCGATCGACGGCAAAGGCCCGATCAATGCCAAGCTGAGTGGTCCTATTGAAGCCATCGCGCCGGGCGTGATCGACCGTAAGTCCGTTCACGAACCGATGCAGACCGGCATCAAGGCCATCGACGGCATGATTCCCATTGGCCGTGGCCAGCGCGAATTGATCATCGGCGACCGTCAGACCGGTAAAACCGCCGTTGCACTCGATACCATCATCAATCAAAAAGGCCAGAACATGTTCTGCGTGTATGTCGCCATCGGCCAGAAACGGTCGACCGTTGCGCGCGTGGTGAAAACCCTGGAAGAACACGATGCCATGAAATACACGACGGTGGTGGCGGCCACCGCCAGCGATCCGGCGCCGATGCAGTTCATCGCACCTTATGCCGGGTGCGCCATGGCCGAATATTTCCGTGACAACGGCCAGCATTGCCTGATCGTTTACGATGATCTGTCCAAGCAGGCGGCGGCCTATCGCCAGTTGAGTCTGCTCCTGCGGCGTCCTCCGGGACGTGAAGCGTATCCCGGCGACGTGTTCTATCTGCATTCACGCCTGCTGGAACGCTCCGCCAAGGTGAGCGACGAGTTGGGCGCGGGTTCCATGACGGCTCTGCCGATCATCGAAACGCAGGCGGGAGACGTGTCCGCGTACATCCCGACCAACGTGATTTCCATCACCGACGGTCAGATCTATCTCGAAACCGATCTGTTCTACTCCGGCGTGCGACCGGCGGTCAACGTCGGTCTGTCGGTATCCCGTGTGGGTGGCGCGGCGCAGATCAAAGCCATGAAGCAGGTGGCCGGTCAGTTGCGGCTCGACCTCGCCCAATACCGGGAAATGGCCGCGTTCGCGCAGTTCGGCAGTGACCTCGACGCCGCCACCCAGGCCCAGTTGTTCCGGGGCGAACGGCTCGTCGAACTCCTGAAACAGGATCAATACAAACCGCTCAGCGATGTGCAACAGGTGATTTCTCTTTTTGCCGGTGTGCGTGGTTTGATCGATGACATCAAGGTGGGTGACATCAAGCGGTTCGAATCCGGTCTGATCAACTTCGTTGAAGAGAAGCACAGAGACATCGTGGACGCAATCGATAAAGAAAAGAAAATCAGCGACGAAACTGAAGAGAAGCTGAAAAATGCGGTGAACGCTTTCAAGGAAATTTTCTAAAAGCCATGCCTAATTTACGAGACGTTAAACAGCGGATCAAGAGCACCAAGAACACCGAGCAGATGACCAAGGCCATGAAGCTGGTCTCGGCCTCAAAACTGCGCAAGGCGCAGGAAGCGATCCAGACGGTCCGGCCGTACGGTCATAAAATGCGCGAAGTGATGAACCATCTTGTCGCCCGGTGCAACAAGGACCTGCATCCTCTGCTGGATAACCGAACCGGCAACCGGGTGCTTCTGGTGGTGATCACCGCCGATCGCGGACTGTGCGGGGGATTCAACACAAACATCGTCAAAATGGCGCAGGAGTTGATTGAGGAGAATAAAGACAGCGACATCTCCCTGTTCATCGCCGGCAAGAAGGGTCTGGATTTTTTTCAGAACCGGCCGTACCCGATTGAGGATAAATATCTGGGGTGGACGAAGGACTTTGCCTACCTCAAGGCCGTCGAAATCGGTGAAATGCTGGCCCAGCTGTTCGTCGACGACAAGACCGACCGGATTTACATGGTGTACAACGAGTTCAAATCCATCATCCAACAGGAAGTCATTCGCGAACAATTGCTTCCCATTGTTCCCGAGGAGTCTGGGGAGGACATGATGGATTATATTTTCGAGCCGGATGAGGAAACCATTCTGGAAGATTTGTTGAAACGGTACATGACCACTCAGATTTACCGCGCGTTTTTGGAGTCCAGCGCCAGTGAACACGGTGCCCGGATGACTGCGATGGATGCCGCCAGCCGCAACGCCAAGGAAATGATCGGCAAGCTGACACTGTTCTACAACCGCACCCGGCAGGCGTACATCACCAAGGAATTGATCGAAATCGTGAATGGGGCGGAAGCGCTTAAGGGCTGAGGTCACACACAATAATCTAGTAAAGGAGCTTGGAATGAGCACAGGAACCATCACACAGGTCATTGGACCCGTCGTGGATGTTAGATTCAAGGAGGGGGAATTGCCCGCTCTTTACAACGCCATCCATATCACCAAATCCGGCGACAACGGCGATTCCGGAGAGACGATCACACTGGAAGTGGCCCAGCATCTCGGCGACAACTCAGTCCGTACGGTTGCCATGCAACCGACCGACGGCCTGGTACGGGGGATGTCCGCCAACGATACCGGAAAACCCATCTCCGTACCCGTGGGCGAAAAAGTTCTCGGACGTATCCTGAACGTTATTGGCGAGCCGGTGGACAAAAAACCGGCTGTGGAATCCAAAGAAACCTGGAGTATTCACCGCGATGCACCGAACCTGGAAAGCCAGGACACCAAAATGGAAATGCTGGAGACCGGCATCAAGGTTATCGACCTGCTGGAACCGTACCTGAAGGGAGGCAAGACCGGCCTGTTTGGCGGCGCGGGTGTCGGTAAAACCGTACTGATCATGGAACTCATCCGGAATATCGGCGCCGAGCATGGCGGTTACTCGGTCTTCGCCGGCGTGGGTGAACGAACTCGTGAAGGCAACGACCTCTATCACGAAATGGTCGAATCCAAGGTTATCGACAAGACCGCGCTGATCTATGGCCAGATGACCGAACCTCCCGGCGCCCGCATGCGCGTCGGCCTGACGGGACTGACCATGGCCGAATATTTTCGCGATGTCGGCGGGCAGGACGTTCTGCTGTTTATCGATAATATTTTCCGATTCTCGCAGGCCGGTTCCGAAGTGTCCGCCCTGCTGGGACGCATTCCCTCCGCCGTCGGTTACCAGCCGACGCTGGCGACGGAAATGGGGAACCTGCAGGAGCGCATCACCTCGACCAAGAAAGGGTCCATCACTTCCGTTCAGGCGATTTATGTGCCGGCGGATGACTTGACCGACCCGGCCCCGGCGACGACGTTCTCGCATCTCGACGCCACCACCGTTCTCAACCGCAGAATTTCCGAATTGGGCATTTACCCGGCGGTGGATCCACTGGACTCCACCTCCCGGATCCTTGATCCGCAGGTTGTCGGTGAGGAACATTACAACATCGCCCGCGAAGTTCAGCGGATTCTGCAACGGTACAAAGACCTGCAGGACATCATCGCTATTCTCGGTATGGATGAATTGTCCGAGGACGACAAGGCGCTGGTCGCGCGCGCCCGGAAAATCCAGAAATACCTCTCGCAACCGTTCTTCGTCGCCGAAGTGTTTACCGGTTCACCCGGAAAATACGTCAAGGTTGAGGACACCATCAAGGGCTTCAAGGAAATTGTCGACGGCAATATGGACGACATCCCTGAGCAGGCTTTCTACATGGTGGGCGCGATTGAGGAAGTTTACGAAAAAGCTGAGAAAATGAAAAAAGGATAATCGATCATGGCGGACAAACTCTTTTTATCGCTGGTGACTCCAAAGAAGGAAATGGTGGTCGATGCGGAAGTGGATCAGGTGAACATTCCCGGCTTTGACGGGGACATGGGCATTCTGGCCAATCACGCGCCTCTGCTCACCCTCCTCCGGCCGGGACGGTTCTCCTATCAAAAAGGGGACGAAGAGATTGAACTGGTGGTCAGCGAAGGCTATGCCGAAGTGACCGAAAACCGCGTCACCATACTGGCCGAGTCCGCAGAATTCGCGCATGAGATCGACCACGACCGCGCCGAAGCCGCGCGCGCCGCTGCCGAAAAACTCCTCGAGAAAGCCGACCTCGAAGGCGAAGCTTTCAAGGAAGCCCAGGACAAACTGTTCCGTGCCCTGGCCCGCCTCGAAACCAGAAAATCCGATTAAATCCCCGGTATCTTCTTCGACCCGCGATGCGTTTTACCAGGAGCGCATTCGCGGATTGGCGTAGTAATGAATCAGGTCCTTGACCGAGAGCACCCCCACCACCGTGTCATTTTCCGTAACAGCAAGATGACGAATCCTTTTGTTGGCCATCAGCTGATTGGCATCCACAATCGGTTCATGGCAGTCTATGGTTTGCAGGGGGGTGGTCATGATGTCCCTGACCTTTGGGTTCTTGTCTTTTAATCCCTTTGCCAGAATCTTCCGAGTCAAATCCGTTTCTGTAACGATGCCGACAAAAGCCTCGCCATCCTTGACCAGGAGCGATCCGATATGCTTGGATTCCATGAGCTGTGCGGCCTCCTGAGCCAGGGTATCGGGGCTGACACTCAAAACCGGACTGACCATGTAGTCGCCGATTTCTTCGTTGGGATTGGACGCGCCTTTTCTTTTTTTCATGGTTCCTTCTCCTTCAGCAACAGTGAACTCTGAATAAGAGGATGTTCAAGTAGAAATTAAATGATCAAAATGGTATATCGTCTTTCTTTTCGCCCGTGGGCGGAGTTGGATGCAATTCTATATGATTTTTGATCGAAAAGGGGTGCCTTTTTTATGCCAGTAGCGGGAGGAGGTTATCCATCCCATTGAATTTATTATAAATATTTTTTTTGTCAGAGATGAAGGAGGCCTATAGAGGTTTGGAAAGGGTGAACTGGATAACAGGTGTGGATTATTTATTATTCAAGCAGGACTTGAGGTACTGGCCGGTGTAGGATTGTTTGATCTTCACCACTTCTTCCGGGGTGCCGCTGGCAAGCACTTCGCCGCCTTTGTCGCCGCCGTCGGGTCCGAGGTCAATGATGTAATCGGCGGTTTTGATTACGTCGAGGTTATGCTCGATAATGATCACGCTGTTGCCTGCGTCCACCAGCTTGGAGATAACGCCCAGCAGGTGTCCGATATCGTGAAAATGCAGGCCGGTGGTGGGTTCGTCGAGGATGTACAGAGTCTGACCCGTACTGCGTTTGCTGAGTTCCTTGGCGAGCTTCACGCGTTGCGCCTCGCCGCCGGAAAGCGTCGTCGCGGGCTGGCCGAGGTGGATGTAGTCGAGCCCGACACTGGTGATGGTTTCCAGTTTGGAACGGATCGCAGGGATATTCTGGAAAAATTCCTCCGCTTCCTCCGTCGTCATTTCCAGCACGTCGGCGATGGTCTTGCCCTTGTATAGAATCTCCAGCGTTTCGCGGTTGAACCGTTTGCCCTGGCACACTTCGCAGGTCACAAAAATATCAGGCAGAAAATGCATCTCCACTTTGATCAGGCCGTCACCCTGGCAAGCCTCGCACCGCCCGCCTTTCACGTTGAAGCTGAACCGGCCGGGACGGTACCCGCGCAGGCGCGATTCCGGAACTTCGCTGAACAGATCGCGGATGAGCGTGAACAGGCCGGTGTAGGTGGCCGGATTGGACCGTGGCGTGCGGCCGATCGGCGACTGGTCGATGTCGATGACCTTGTCGAGATGATGAATTCCCTTGATCTTCTTGAACGCTCCCGGTTTGTCCATCGAGTTCCAGAAATGGCTGGCCAGTGCCTTGTACAGGATGTCGATGGTCAGCGTGCTTTTTCCTGAACCGGAGACGCCGGTGATGCAGGTGAGGCAGCCGAGAGGGATACTGACGTCAATACTCTTCAGGTTGTTGTGTTGTGCGCCCTTGATCTCCAGAAAGTGGCCGTTGCCCTGGCGGCGTTTTTTGGGGACGGGGATTTGCTTGCGACCCGAAAGGTATTGCGCGGTGAGTGAGGTTTTGTGTTTCAGCAGGGCCTTGGGTGTGCCTGCGAAAATCACCTCTCCGCCATGAATACCCGCACCCAGCCCGAGATCGACCACGTAGTCGGCCGCGGTGATGGTGTTCTCGTCGTGCTCGACCACGATCACCGTGTTGCCGAGGTCGCGCAGTTTGGTGAGTGTTTTGAGCAGGCGATCGTTGTCGCGCTGGTGCAGTCCGATGCTCGGTTCGTCCAACACGTACAGCACGCCCATCAGGCTGGAGCCAATCTGAGTGGCGAGGCGGATGCGTTGACTTTCTCCGCCGGAAAGCGTGCCGGAGGTCCGGTTGAGGGTCAGATAATCGAGGCCGACATCCATCAGAAACTTGAGGCGCTCTTTGATTTCCTTGACGATGCGCCGGGCGATGGAAAACTCCTGCTCGCTGAATTTCAATGCGTCGAAAAACTGACCGAGAGCGCCGATGGAGAGTGCGGTCAGTTCGACAATGTTTTTATTGTGGATTCGTACCGAGACGGCCTCTTTCTTCAGCCGGGTTCCGTTGCAGGCGGGACACGGCAGGGCGCGCATGTAACGGGCAATTTCGTCGCGTTGGGAAGGGGACTCCGTTTCATGGTAGCGCCGCTCCAGATCCGGGATGATACCGTCGTAGGTGCCGGTATAGGTCTGGCGTTTGCCGCCTTTCTCGTAAAAATATTTCACTGCCTGATCGCCCGACCCATAGAGCAGGATGTTGCGGGTTTCCTTCGGCATATCTTTGAGCGGCGTGCTGAGTTTGAATTTGAAATTCTGCGCCAGCGCTTCCACCATCTGATGAAAATTGATAGAGGTTTTTTTCTGCCAGGGAAGAATCGCCCCGTCGCGAATCGAAAGCGAAAGGTCGGGCACCACCAGATCCGGATCGATCTCCATTTTGTTGCCGAGCCCGTCGCATTTGAAACAGGCGCCCGTGGGGTTGTTGAAAGAGAACAGCCGGGGCTCCAACTCCGGGTAACTGATGCCGCAGTAACTGCAGGCAAATTTTTCGCTGAACAGCAGGTCTTCATCCTTTTCCGACTTTTTACCCGCCAGGATGGTAATCACCAGACTGCCTTCGCCCAGTTGCAGGGCGGTTTCGATGGAATCCGCCAGACGCTTGCCCATTTTATTTTTGATGATCAGACGGTCCACCACCGCTTCGATCGTGTGCTTGAATTTTTTATTGAGCTGCACCCCTTCCTCCAGCGAGCGCACTTCGCCGTCGATGCGGGCCCGCACGAATCCCTTTTTCTGGAGGTCGAGCAGGTCCTTTTTAAATTCTCCCTTGCGGTCCTGCACGATCGGCGCCAGGATCATCACCTTCTGGCCTTCGGGAATGTTCTGCACCCGGTCGGTGATCTGCTGGACGGTCTGCGAGGCGATCTGGCGTCCGCACCCGTAACAGAACACGTGGCCGACGCGGGCGTACAGCAGGCGCAGGTAATCGTAAATTTCGGTGACCGTGCCGACAGTGGACCGGGGATTTTTGCTGGAGGTTTTCTGCTCGATGGAGATGGCGGGGGACAGGCCTTCGATATAATCGATATCCGGTTTTTCCATCAATTCCAGAAACTGCCGGGCGTAAGCCGACAGAGATTCCACGTATCGGCGCTGGCCCTCGGCATAGATGGTGTCGAACGCCAGCGAGGATTTTCCCGATCCGCTGAGGCCGGTGATGACCACCAGTTGTTCGCGCGGCAGGACCAGGTTGATGTTCTTCAGGTTGTGCTCGCGGGCGCCTTTTATTGTTATATTTTCTAATGCCATTGTTCAGCTTCTGGTTAGTTACTTAATGTTATACATTAAATAAATCATGCCACTTTTGATCGACCTTCTGGATGATGTCGTCGGACATGGCAATTTCCTCCGGCCAGTTCTGCTGGTAACCCTCGTCCGGCAATTTGCGCGTGACGTCGATGCCGATGCGCTGGCCGGAGATAAGGACATCGCGTTTCGGATCGAGATTGTTGAACAGTTTCCACAGGACCTGGGATCTGTTTTCGAGGTCCACATGACTCTCCAGCACCAGAAGCACACCGACCGATTGCAACGCGCCGTCTTCAAAAAAGTTCCGGATGAATTCGATGCTCTGTCCGGGTCCGGTCTTGTTGAGTGCGACCAGAACAATGGGTCGCCGTTGAGAACAATTTATTACGCGGCTGTTGTTGACTTCGGAAAACTTTTTTTTGATGTGTTCCGCAATTCCGGAGTCGGGAGTTTGAGTTTCGCTATTCGTAAACTTACGAGGAGGTTCGCCGTCGATTTTTCGGGTGGCGTCGATGCCGAGCTTGGAGCCGTACAGCGCTTGATCGGACGCATGGTTCAACACATCGAGAATGCCCTCCGAGAAAAACAAATCCTGCTCCAGGTCGACTTCATTCAGCAGAAGTTTCAATATTTCCGCTTCGTTCTGCACGTCCACATCGGCATCCACCGCAATAATGGTTTTGACGAAGCTCATTTGTCCCATGCCCCACAGGGTGGTCATGATACGCCGCGCCTGCATCGGGTAGTGTTTTTCCAGAGAAACGATCACGCAATTGTGAAACACACCTTCCAGCGGCATGTTCATGTCGACGATTTCCGGCAATTGGGTGCGCAACAGTGGCAGGAAAATGCGCTCGGTCGCCTTGCCGAGATAAAAGTCTTCCTGCGGCGGAATGCCGACGATGGTGGTCAGGTACACGGGATTTTTACGGTGTGTGATGGCGGTGATGTGAAATACGGGATAGTCGCCGTCCTGCGAATAATAGCCGGTGTGATCGCCGAACGGACCTTCGAGGCGCATCTCGGCGGGATCGATGTAGCCCTCCAGCACGATTTCGGCATGCGCCGGGATTTCGAGTTCGACCGTTTTGCATTTCACCAGCGGCACCGGTTGTTTGCGGATGAACCCCGCCAGCAGAAACTCGTCGATGCCGTAGGGCAGGGGAGCGGACGCTGCGTAGCAGGTTGCGGGGTCGGCGCCGATGGCGACCGCGACTTCCATGCGTTGGTTGGCTTTCCGGTATTCGTGAAAAAAGTGCGCACCGTCTTTGTGAATGTGCCAGTGCATGGCGGTGGTATTTTTGTCGAACACCTGCATGCGGTACAGGCCGACGTTTCGGATCGCTTGGTCCAGACTGCGATTGATAACGATCGGGTAGGTGATGAAACGTCCGGCATCGTTCGGCCAGCACTGAATGATGGGGATGCGGCCCAGGTCCACGGCATCGCCGGTCATCACCACCTCCTGGCAGGAAGCTCGTCCCGCTGAAACGGTTTTCGGCGGAAAGCTTGCGGCCTGTAGAAGCATCGGCAGGAGCTTGGCCTTGTCCATCAATGTGGCGGGCGGTGCAATTTTGATAAACCGTTCAATGTTTCGGGCGATGTCTTCCAGACTGGAGACGCCTAGCGCCATCTGGATGCGCCGCCAACTGCCGAAAGCGTTGATCAGCACCGGCATGCTTGAACCGTCGACGTTTTCGAACAACAGGGCTTTGCCGCCCTCCGGACTTTTGGACACGCGGTCGGTGATCTCCGCGATTTCCAGAATGGGAGAGACCGGTTCGGGGATGCGGGCCAGTTCCCCTTCGGATTCCAGCTGGGTTATGAATTCTCTGAGTGATTCACAGGCCATGGATTTTCGTTTTCCTGCAGAAAATGGAGCGAAACGAGCCATTATATCTTAGTCCGGGTCGGTTGGAAGGAAATATTGTAAATGGCCCATTGCGGAACAAATCATCATCGTATGGCGTGTGGCGCCCAGTAATGTCCTCTTGTTTATAAGGGTCAGCAAATTCCCTCCCACGGCAAGGCCCGGTGCAAACAATAAACCCTGAATTGCACCCAGATATATTCTCTTGTAGGATATCCGCCATGTGGCTTTATTTTTTCAAACGACTGATGCACGGCATACCGGTTCTCCTGACGGTGGCGACGCTGACCTTCGGCATCATGCATCTGGTGCCCGGCGGGCCATTCGACACCGAGAAAAAACTCCCTCCCGAAATCATTGCCAACATCGAGGCCAAGTACCATCTCGACAAGCCGGTCTGGCAACAATACCTCTTGTACATGAAGCAGATTCTGCAGGGCGATATGGGGCCCTCGTACAAGTATGTCGGGAGGGACGTGTCCGACATTATTCTGGATGCGTTTCCCGTATCGCTCACCCTGGGGCTGTGCGCTGTACTCATCACTCTTGTTTTAGGTATTCCCGCCGGAGTGATTTCGGCGGCCCGGAGAAATTCATGGATCGATCACAGCTTTATCTTCGCCGCCACACTGGGGATTTCCCTGCCCAGTTTCGTGCTGGGAGCCTTGTTGATTCTTTTGTTTTCGCATCAGTGGCACCTGCTGCCGCCGGCGTTGTGGGAGGGTCCGCGACATATGATTATGCCCGCCTTTGCGCTGGGAGCGGGATTTGCGGGGTACATTGCGCGTCTCACTCGGTCGACGGTGATCGAAGTGCTGGGGGCAGATTATATCCGCACCGCCCGCGCCAAGGGGTTGAGTGAAACACGGGTGTTGCTCAAGCACGCGCTCAGCAATTCGATCACGCCCATCGTTTCGGTGATGGGGCCCCTGACGGCGGGGCTGGTGACCGGTTCGTTTGTCATCGAGTTTATTTTTTCCGTGCCGGGTATGGGAAATTTTTTCATCACCGCCGTCACCAACCGCGATTACCCGCTGATCATGGGGGTGACGCTGGTGTACGCCGTGCTGATCGTGCTGGCCAATATAATGGTGGACCTGATATACATGAAACTGGACCCGAGGATCTCCCTCGCCGGTCCCAGAGGTTGAGCGATGTTCACTAAAATGCAGTTGCCTTCCAAATTGAGTGCAATCTTTTTATTGGGATTGGTTCTGTGCGCCCTGCTCGCGCCGTGGGTGGCGCCCTATTCTTATGATGCGCAGGATACCCGGAAAACCCTCGCCATACCCGATGGCACGCATTGGATGGGCACGGACCAACTGGGACGTGATGTGTTTTCCCGGATGGTGTACGGGGCGCGGGTGTCGCTGTTTATCGGGGTGTGCACCACGCTGGTGGCGCTGGTGATCGGAACCGTCTACGGCGCCGTTTCCGGGTATGCCGGTGGCAAAACGGATAATGTCATGATGCGCCTCGTCGATGTCGTGTTTGCCCTGCCGGACCTGCTGATGATCATTCTGCTCATGGTGGTGCTGGGGCGGGGGCTCCTGGGAATTTTTCTGGCGCTTACTGTGGTGAGCTGGGTGACCGTGGCGCGGTTGGTGCGGGGAGAGGTGCTCCGGATCAAAGAGTTTGCGTATATCGAAGCGGCGCGGGCTATCGGTTCCAGCCACGGACGTATCGTTTTTCATGAAATCCTTCCCAACATTTTGGGCGTCTTGATTGTGACACTCACGTTTCGGATTCCCGTGGCGATTCTGGCGGAATCGACCCTCAGTTTTATCGGGTTGGGGATCGCGCCGCCGTTCAGCAGCTGGGGGACGCTGGCGAATGACGGCTGGACGGCGATCAAGTTCTATCCACATCTGATCCTGTTTCCCTCGCTGGCGATTTTCCTGACCATATTATCGTTCAATTTTCTGGGTGAAGGTTTGAGGGATTGGCTTGACCCGCGCAAAATGAATTGATAAGGTTAATTGTTTGAATAGTTTATAAGAAATCCCCCGGAACTATTTTTGGGTTTTTTTTGGGAGTGAGATAGCGATAAACTGGTAGTGTGCTTACGGCACATAGACGAGGGCCGCGTGCCCGTTTGATTATCAATTTTGAACAATGAACACTCCTGGTTTCGGGTTGACAACTTGAAACAGCCGATTTAAAGTACCGATTCCCAAAGGATCGGAGCTTTGGTCCAGGGTGGAACATTGACGAGATGGACCATGACTCAAATAAAAAGTGATCTGATTTGCGAGATTATCCGCAAGTCCCAAACCCGGTTTCTGAACAAGAAGGGGTGGACTGCGGAGAAGGCTGAAGCGTGCGAGCAATCCGTTTTGGAATGGGTGAAGAATAACGCCTGTGGCTACCGCGATCATTACAAGCAGCAGCTGGAATCCTATTCCTCCGGAGAGCTGAGCGAAATCCTGAAATCTCTCAATGAGTCTGACAAGGATTTGAACGATATCCTGAACAAAGCCCCGGCCTTTGTTGAAAAGTAATAGTGAATCGAACCCAACTTAGATTGATGAGCAATGTCCGAAACGCCTCCCAATAAAGAAACAGTCCAATCCGCAGAGGCCAAGCCTGCGGAGGGCGCGAAACCGGTTGCTGAGGCCAAACCGGCCGGGGATGCGAAACCTGCCGGCGACGCCCAGGCCGCTCCCAAAGCCGCTCCCAAGCCGGCGGCCAAACCGGCAGCCAAACCCAAAGTCGAGAAAAAACCGCTGATCGATAATCAGGACGGTACCGTTACCGATCCCAATTCCGGATTGATGTGGAAACAAACCGATGCCTGGCTGGATATGCACAAGTTTTACACCTGGCAGGATCAGCCTTCGTATATTGAGAAGCTCAATAAGGAAAAATTTGCGGGCTATGATGATTGGCGCATTCCCAACAAGGCGGATGCCGCGACGCTGGTGGAGAAGGGGAGGAAGGAAACGGTGATCGATAAAAACGGGACCCCTTTTCCCATGGATCCCATTTTCACCGACGGCTGTGTCAGCAATACCTGGATCAGCGAATGTACCGAAGAAGAAGTGATCCGGTTCGATTTTAAAATCGGCAGCGATTTCAAATATCCCCCGGCAGAAATCTGGGCCTCGATCTGGGCGGTGCGTGACACGGCTCCCAAGCAGGAAGAGGCTCCAGCGGAAGAAGCCAAAAAAGAAGAGCCGCCCAAGCCGGAAGCCTCCAAACCCGCTGAGCCGGCCCCGGCAGCCTAACCGGTTCCATTCTCGCCAGAGTTCGGTTTCTCCAGGCCTTGCCCCTCGCTTTCTTTATTTTCCTGATTGTTCATCAATATGGAATTTAACCACGAAGTCGCCGCGTTTTTTACCCCAGGGTTGCGTGGACCCGGCATCGGGAATGCGGAATTCCTCACCCGTCAGGGTGCCTTCTTCGACCTCGATCGTGGTGGTGGAATCCAGCATTTGAATTTCCAGGGGACCTCCCTTTTCGGCCAGTTCCGGTGAGATGCTGACGACCGAGTGGATATCCGACTTGATTTTTTTGAATTGCGGGTGCTTTTCGATGCAGACTTTGACCATCAAGTCCCCCAGCGGGCCGCCGTTGCGTCCGGCGCCGCCCTGTCTCGGGAATTTCAGGGTGTATTGATCGGCCACGCCGGAGGGGATGTCTATGTCTAAAGTTACGGTCTCGACGACCCGTTGTTTGCCCTGACAGCCGGTGCACGGATCTTCGTAGTCGTCGGTTCCCGAACCTCGACATTCCGGACAGGTCACGTGTTTGTCATAGGTATAGGGGATTTGACCCCCCAGAGCGGCCACGACAAAAGGGACGTCGACCATGAACTGGAGGTCGAACCCGCGGGAGGGCATATCCGGGTCCATGACCGTTTCGTCGGCAAAGGGAGGCTGGCTGAACGGGTCCTGCTGGCTTTCTCTGGGGCCTTGTCGAGTGTATTGTCGCCCAAAATCAAAGGGATCGGTGTAGCCCTCGTTGGGGCCTCCGGAGGAACGATTCGACCGGTGTTTGCGTCCATTGGCCCTTAATTTGTCGTATTCCTTCCGGTTTTTGGCGTTCCCCAGAACCTCGTAAGCTTCGGAAATCCGCTTGAACGCTTCTTCGGATTTTTTGCTGCCCTCATTGGTATCGGGATGGTGCTTGCGGGCCAGTTCGCGATAGCGTTTTTTGATATCCCTGGTCTTATCGCTTTTTTTGACCCCGAGGATTTTGTAATAATCTTTTTCTATGGAAACCTTCATGATTTTCCTATGAGGGTAGGGTCTGTGTCCGATTAAGTCCTTATTCTATAACTTGGCGGGGGGGTATTCAAGCGGAGGGAATCCGGGCGGATTCCAGATCGCCATCCACCTCAAGGCTTCGGGTATCGGAATCCTGAATGCCCGACAAGCGCTGAAACCACTGGTCACGCAATTCCCGGCTTTTAAAAGGATAAAATTGCTGCCGAAGGACCATGATCCACGCTTCCGCTTTTTCATTGCTGTTCTGCCGGGCCGGGACAATTTTGATTTTTTCGGAGCTGATTTTTTCTGCGGTTAAAACGGTTTTACGGGAAAATGCCCTGCGGGCCATGATCCCCTCGAATATCAGTTGATGCCCGTTCCAATAGGTATAGCCCGAGTCAAGCGAAACGGCTTTCATGCCAATTCCCAGTCCGGTACCGGAACGCTGTCCTATCAACATACAAAAGATAGAATCTTTCGGGGCGGGTAAGGAGAGGGGCTGTAATTTCAATACCAGGCGGCGGTAGATGACATGGGTGAAATCAAACCATCGAAAAGAAATCAGAAAGCAAAAAATGAGATTGAATATAAAAAGACGCAAGCCGTCAAAAATTAAAAAATAAACGGTGAGGGCCAACATAAACGCCATCACGAAACTTAAAATCGTGTCGGCGGCTCCGGTCAGAAAATGTATCCAGACAATTTTTTTCCATTGGGGGGGCTGGCGGTTTAATAGAAGAAATTTGCCGTAGATGAGGTAACACGTCCAGGCTCCCAGACACACCGCCAAGCCGGGAATGGGAAAGATGAAAAATAAAAGAATAAGAAGAGTGATACTGATTTCGAGCATGTCTGATCTTCTAAAAGCCTCGTTTACGCTATTTGCGTATTTTTTTCGGGAAGTTTGAGTTTAACAGACCGCTTGCGGGGAGTCTCCCCGAAGTGAAGAGACATCATCTAAGACGTGGTTTTTCAATAGATTTGGGTGGAGGTGCTGGAGTGCTTTGCGGGATTTGAGCGGCAGGAGAAGGGGCAGGAGCCCGGATACCAGGGTTCATTCCATCAAAGTGACTTCTCCGGAGTCAAACGCGATTTCTTCACCGTAATCCGTCAATAGCACGAAATGCCCCTCTTCATCCAGCTTCATTGCGGTTCCGGAAAATGTCTGGGTTCCCTGCGTCATGGTGATGTGTTTCCCAAACATGTCGCTGTTCTGATTCCATTGGTCGACTGTGGCTGAGACGCCCTCGCTGAGAAAGGTCCGGTATTCCTGATCCAGGTGATTCAGCAGAAAGGTAATCAGGGGGAGCCTTTCAAAAATTTCGCCGTTCTCCATAGCCATTGAGGTGGCAATGTACTGGAGATGAACAGGAAATCGGGCATGATTGACGTTGATCCCGATGCCGAGAATGACTCCTGAAAGTTTGTTCTCCTGGTAATTTTCGGTAAGGATACCGGCGACTTTTTTGCCATTGAGAAGAACGTCATTCGGCCATTTTAAATAAGCCCGGGTTCGGCTGAATTCGTTGATGGTCTGAACCAGAACCACGCCCGCGACCAGGGTGAGTTGGGCAAGCTGTTCCGGGGCCAGGGCGGGTTTCAGAAGAATGGAAAGATAAATACCGACATTTTCCTCTGAGTACCAGGTTCTGCCCAAGCGCCCCTTACCCTGGGTCTGGCTATCGGCCAATATCACCACACCATCTTTATCCGAATTGCCAGCCAGCTGTTTTGCGATGTCATTGGTGGATTCGACCGAATCATGGGTCATAATTTCCCGCCCGATATATTCGGCCCGCAGTTGACTTTGGATCCATTGCTGATCTTCTGGAGAATAAGGCATAAGTTTATGAGAAGGTTTGGGTTATAATTGTTTGAAAGGAGATAATCACTTTATTAGTACTATAAATCAATTTTATGGAATCCATCAAGCGCGCTTGCAAATATTTTTATTATCGGTTTATTCGATTACAGGCCACACCCGAGAGCCTGGCCCGGGGTGTTGCCCTTGGGTTGTTTATCAGTACCACTCCCACCTTTGGGGTCCAAACTTTCATCGCCTTGTTTTTGGCCGCAATCTTAAGGTGCAGTAAGATTTGCGCTGTCGTCGCCGCTCAGTTGACCAATGCCCTGACGGCTCCTTTTATTTTTCTGGGGACCTATTATCTGGGAGCGGTCCTCCTGGATCGTCCTTTTGACCGTTCCAGGTTGAAAGGGCTTTTTGAAGGCTTCCAATGGGAAAATGTGTGGACGTCGGGATTCTCGGCGTTCAGCCCGCTGTGGGAAGGCTTTCGTGATGTATTTGTTTCCCTGTGGGTGGGAGGACTGATTGTGGGGGTGGTTCTGGGCGCCATCGGTTATTTTGTGGTCCTGGGCATTGATACCAAAGCTCACATGCAAATCATACGGGCCAAAAAGCAGGTCGAGCGGCTGAAGCGGCTCAAACGGAAAAATGCACCGGTATATGAAAAAATTGATTGAAATGTTTGAGAAATATTGATAAAAACCATAACACTATTAGGGATGAGGCCTAAGTCAGTCAAATAATGAGGAGCTTTTTAATGAAAAAATTGTTGATCATTCTTATGTTGTTGACTTTTGCGGTTGCTGGCGTCGGTTGTTACGGAACCGGAGAATGTCCTCAGGGTGTGTGTACGGAAGAGCATTCCAAATCCACAGGTCCCCCCGAAAAAGGTTCTGAAGAATAATTTTACCCCTCTGGTTTTCAGAAATTACCCCCCTCTGTATTTGAGATGGGGGGTATTTTGTTTATCGGCGGGATTTGGGATTCTTTTCCCGCCGCCTCCCCACAGAGCCCCGAGATTTTGAAATATTCTGCTTCGATTTAAAGTTGCCTCAAGAGGCTTGTCCGAAGTCTGTCATCCGAATTTCTCCAATTTTAAGGTCTTTTTCAGTTAATTTTTGACAATGAGGCTGGGGGCGATGATAGAATGTGGGCAAATTCCAATAATTTTGGGTAATTCCGGACTCCCGGGAAGAGCGCTCGGGAGTGGGGGGATTTATGTTTCAAGGAGAAGTTATGTCCAGGCAACAGGCAACAGTGGAGCAGGTGAGACAGGTTCAGGAGTACTTTAAAGCGGGAACTGATTTCCATGGCGAGAAGAAATTCAAGGAAGCCATTGAGTCGTTCAAGAATGCGGCCGCGGTCAATCCCTTTCAGGAAGATCATCTGGATGAATTGAGTAAAAAGCTGAAAGCCATGTCGGTCAAGCTGGTTCAAGAAAGCATTGCTTACATGGGGTGTGCCGCCGTCCATTTGAAGGGGATGATCGATGAACTCAGTGAGAGCGAGAGAGAATCGGTTCCGGTGGATGACTCGCTGCTCGAAGCTTTCAAGGGCTGGGATTGAAGGATCTTATGGACGAGCAGGTTTTATACGACGTATTCAGGCAGGAGATCCGGGAGCGAAAAATTCCGATCAGTCTGGGTAAAACCTGTCCTGTCAAATGCACCTTTTGTTATGAGAAAGATCATAGTTACCGTCCCACCATCGAGCCTCCCCTGACCACCCAGGAGCAATGGGAATTCATCCTCGGGGAGATCCAAAAATATCCGACCCAACCGGGAGAAGCCTGGCTTCTGGGCGGCAACGAATACATGGAGTGGACGGATATTTTCCTCCATCCCAAAGCCATGGACTGGTTGGAAGAGTTTCTGGATACCACGGACAAGCAGGTCATATTTTTTACCGTCGGGTATGCCAAACCGGAACGCATTCAACAGCTGGTCGAAAAATATCCCGGCCGCATCAATTTCGAGCTATCGGTCATCACTCTCGGAGAAAACCGGAAGAAGCTCATGCCGTACGCTCCTACGGTCCAGCAGGTCCTGGAATTGATCGGGGGACCCGCCGTCACCTCCTCCAATTTTTATTCCTTTGGACCGGATACCATGTACAAGGACGCCTTGACGATTTCGAAGATTAATCCCGATTGTGTTTTATGGATGGGATGTTTGACGCCTTTGAAATATATAGATCAGGAAACGAGCGCGCTGATGCGTTACGGAAGGCGTTACCTGCCCGATGAAGCCCGCAAGATCTATAACGCGGGTCTGCCCAATACACAGATGATCCATACGGAATCGTATATCTCCACCTTTCTGGCGCGACAGAAAATTCTCAAAACTTTTGATGCCTGTGAACTGGAAAAGAAAGATGTCGTCGTGGTCTCCGCCAGTATTTACCGCCTGCTTTCGACCTTGCGGAAAAACCGGGCCCGATATCTATACGTTCCCAACCAGATGCTGGGCGGGGATTCGGATTGCTCTACTTTGTTGACGTTCAATGATGTGGCGCAACGGTTGAATGGGGAGTCCCAGGTTTACCTCCCCAAGGTCATCATGGAGCACCCCTCAAAAATGGAAAAGGATATTTCCGGTGTCACCTTTGATGAATTTAAAGCGCGTTTTCCGCGAATCCGGTTTAAGGTTCTCCACAAAGTTAATTCCAAAATGTCCAACGGCAAGCTTTATGAAAAAGGCTATTTGAAAAATTTGGTTGAGGATTATTTGGATAATCCGCTTGCAAAAAGAATTGCGGAGGCGCCGCTTCCCAATTAAAATGCCCCGAACTCTCCTCCGGACAGTCAGTGGCAAAACTCCAGACAGAGCTTGTAACGGTCAGGAATCGATCAATTCTCGCATAGGGCAGGGACATGCAATATTGGCTGAAAGTTGTTTTTGTAGATAATAGTGAATTGAAACTGGATGACACGGAAAAACATTTTATCAGCGATGACCTGGAAGTGTTGGAAGTCACCACGGCCCGGGAGGTATTGATTGTGCCGGTGCGGCAAATCAAATACATCGCGTGTGATTCGAAAATTTTCAAGCAAGGGGGTGGCTCTTAAAGAAGGGAAGGTAAAAAAAAGAGCGCCACAAGGGCGCTCAGATGGGATTGGACGTTAAAAATTTTTTAAAGTTTGATGCGGGCTTTTTTCAACCAGTCTTTTTCGTTAAAAACCGAGTTGCAGTAGTCCTCAAACAATTCCTCTTTGTTGGAAAGCTTTTCGCCGTCAATGGACTGATTCTCTTCCTTGTTGGCAAAACCAAACTCCAGCACGGTTTTAGGCTTGGGAGGTTCGCCGTTGGGTTCCAATTTGTAGATTTTTTCCGAAAAAGGTTTGGGATTCACATAGTCATCCAACTCTTCCAGACTCAAAAGCAGGTTGAAGACGGCCGATTCCGTGATCAATCCGTTGGACCCCAACTCCTTAAGGAGTTCTTTCACATCCTTGGATGATGTGATTGAGTTCATAATGGCTGCGCTGAGTTTCTCGTAAATTTCGTCTTGGTAAGATTCGTTAGAATCCATTTAATACCTCCCTTGCCACCTTCATAATAATAATATTATAACGCCATTTTTTGAAATAGATACACAGCAATATGCGTGCCATGTAAATTTGACTGTTGATAAAACAGCTTAAGCTTTTGTTTTTAAAAAACTTAGTTGTATAATGGAGATTGAAAAAAAAATTGACTGGAAGGGTCCACCGTCAAGATTTCAACCGGTCGCCCGCACTAAAATTACCCTAATTTAGGTGATTCGTTGGTTTTAGGTGGGGTATTTCCTTCTAGTCAGGTTAAATAGCAAGAAGGCCCTTTGATATAAAGGGTTTTATCCATTTTTTTGCCTGAATTTGGGCGAGTAATTACGATCCCAAGGGGTAGAGGAGATTTCCATGCCATTTCCCATTCACCGGCCGAGACGATTACGAAAAAACCAGACGATCTTAAGAATGGTGAGGGAAACGGCTCTTTCTTCAGATGACCTGATCCACCCCATGTTCATTTGTGAGGGCAAAGGCAGGCGGGAACCGATTTCCTCCATGCCCGGGGTGTATCGTCAATCCATTGACAAAGCAGTAGCCGATGCCCGGGAAACCCACCAGCTCCGGATCCCCGCCGTGATTCTCTTTGGTATTCCCGACAAAAAGGATTCGCAGGGTTCGGAAGCTTACAATCCCGATGGCGTGGTGCAACGGGCCATCCGCGAAATCAAATCAACGGTTCCCGAACTGGTGGTCATCACGGACGTCTGTATCGATGAATATACCGATCATGGGCATTGCGGCCTGGTGGAAGGCGATGAAATCCTGAACGACGCCACCTTGGAGCTGTTGGCCAAAATGGCCCTGACGCATGCCGAGGCGGGGGCGGATATCGTGGCACCGTCCGATATGATGGACGGCCGGGTGAAAGCCATCCGTGAAGCTTTGGATGACACCCGTCATACCGATACCATTATCATGTCCTATGCCGCCAAGTACGCTTCGGCCTTTTACGGGCCTTTTCGAGAAGCGGCCGATTCCACCCCGCAGTTTGGAGATCGAAAATCCTACCAGATGGATCCGGCGAATGGGGATGAAGCCCTGAAGGAAGTATGGGAAGATATCGATGAAGGAGCCGATATCGTGATGGTGAAACCCGCGCTAGCCTATCTGGATATTATCCGGCGGGTGCGTGAAGAATGTACCGTTCCCGTGGCCGCCTACAATGTCAGCGGTGAATATTCCATGCTCAAGGCCGCGGCCGAGAAGGACTGGATAGACGGTGCTCGCGTGATGCTGGAAATCCTGCTCAGCATCAAACGGGCCGGAGCCAAAATGATTTTGACTTACTCGGCTCAGGAAGCCGCCAAACTCATCAACACTTAAAATCTAACTTCCCCATTTACAGGATGTTTTTTTAGGGGTGTTTTATCTGTTGTCTAACAAGTCTCTCCGTGGATATAATAAAAGAAAATCTTTCTAATAAGGAGTACGGTAGATGTCAATTTTGGCTCAGAATATGAAAACCATCCGGCGCGAGTTGAGGTGCACCCAATCCGCCATGTCCGATATATTAAAGGTTGGCTTCAGAACTTATGTTCGCTACGAAGCGGGAGAGAGGGATGCGCCGGTCGCGGTTTTGGTGAAAATGGCGCGTCTGGGGAACATTTCTCTGGAACACTTGTTGACTCAAAAAATCAATTCGCTTGCCATACTGCCGATGGATACCGAGACTCTGAACCTGTCCCCTCCCGAAATTAAATCTGTTAATTTTCAAACCGGAAACATTGCTTTTAAGAAATTATCCAAAGAAGGAATGCTGGCTCTGGATGAAGCTGAGAAAAAAGCCATCTCCGCCTACCGACGAATGCCTCAGAATTTGAAATCGGTTTTTCTCAAAGACCTGGAAAAAAATTATAAAGTTACAGGAACCGGCCTTAAAGCCAGGAGACCGGTTTCCGCAAAACCGGCGAGCCCTGCCTTGACCCTGCCTCTCGAAACCAAACCTGCGGTTAAAAAAGAAAGCAGCAAGGGCGTTAAAAAGAAAGGGAAGCCCGGACGGAAAAAACTGGATAAAAGAGCCCTCAAGGAAAAAATCGACCGGCTTAAAATGATTACCAAATCCGTTCCGAAAATTACCGTGAGATGAGGTTTTGAAAAAAGCTGGAATTCTGGGAAATCTGAATGGCACCGTTTTTATCGTTGTCCTGTTGGTGATTTTTTCCCTTGAGATTTTTGGAAAGGTGATCGAGCGGGGGGTCGGATATTACCTCAAATGGGAGAATCATACCCGTCCCCAATTAGGACGAATCTGGGAACGTGACCGCGAAAAGATCGTCGCTCAGAAAAAGATTGAATCCATCCTTTCCAACCTGAACACCGAGGAGCAAAGTTCCGAATCCATCAAGTCCTTCAAGGAATTGTTCGAGAAGCTCACCCCCTCAGACCCGCAGATGGTTTCCCGGAAAAAGTTTCTGCAACTGTATTTCGAATTTCCGGAGCAGTTGTCCTACAAAATGGTGTCTCCCTACGAATTGCTGGAAATCGATTCCAACCGCGACTGGCAACGCGTCCTGTTGACGCAGTTGGGCGAGTGGGTCACCATCAGCTTCATCAACAACCAGAATTTCCCCATTCGCGAAGTCTTTTTGTCGGCGGAAGGAATGGGGGAAAACCCCCTGAACCGTGACATTTTTAAAGGCACGTTGGAAGAAGCCGGGTTTGGGCAATCCTCGATTCTTTCGATTACCGATTTCATGAGAGTGATGAGAACTCTGGATCCGGACGCTCAGGCAAAATTGTTCCCCAATCCCTATTGGTTCTTCAGTAAAAATTACTATGTGACCCGGGTGGGTATCAAGGAAGTCAAAGATTCGGATTCATATCCGCCTCCTGTGCGAATGGGTGTCGAATACCAGAGTGATTTTTACACGGAAGTATTAATCCTTCCAGTGCCGATGAGTATTTCGGACAACCTGCTCTCCCAAGTTGAAATTCCGGTTTATGACGAGCCCACCGAAGGCGTTTCTCCGTTCGGCGATTATCAAGGAGACCTGAATTGAGACGGCGCATTTTTGAAAAAATAGCTTTTTCAATATTCACTTTATTGATGGCGTTTTCACTGCTGGGCCTCGGTCTGTATGTTGACTTGAAAGACGACCTTCCGCAATTGCCGGACAGTCTTGAAAAAATAAACCTGAGTTTGCCGACCGAAATCTATTCCTCAGAGGGCTCAGTTATCAAGGTTCTGGGCCAACGCCATCCGGTGTCCCTGGAAGAAATTTCCCCGCGGTTTACCGAGGCCATGATCGCTACGGAAGATTCCCGGTTTTACAGCCACAGCGGGGTCGATCATATCGGCTTGACGCGGGCCATGCTCAGGAATATTCGGGACATGAGAGTCTCGCAGGGTGGGAGCACAATCACCCAGCAACTTTCCAAAAATCTGTTCTTCTCCTTTGAAAGGAAATGGGTACGTAAAATCAAGGAGCTGATGATCGCTCTTCAAATTGAAGCCACCTTTTCCAAAGATGAGATTCTGGAAGCGTATTGCAATCAGGTTTATTTTGGGAGCGGGGCGTACGGCGTTGAGGATGCGTCGCTGGTTTATTTTGGAAAACGGGCGAAAGATTTGACCCTGCTGCAGGCGGCTCTGCTGGCGGGTTTGCCCAATTCCCCCAATAATGCCAATCCGTTCAATAATTTTGAACGGGCCATGAGTCGGACTCGGACGGTTTTGAAACGCATGGTCAGCTCCAACTTTATCAGTCCCCTTCAAATGGAAGAAGCTTTGGAAACCGATCTGGAGCTGGCGCCGCAAAGGATTCAATCCAATCCCAATCAATACTTCATCCAATATGTGATCTCCAAGCTTGAACAGGAATACGGCAAAGAGTTTGTTCATTTCGGCGGCCTGAAAATTTTCACGACCATTGATGCCGTTCTGCAGCAGTATGCCCAACAGGCCGTGACCACCCACATGAAAAGTCTCGACAAACGAATGGAGTCCCGTGAGGATGGAGAAGTTTTACAGGCCGCGGTGGTGGCCTTGGAAAACAAAACCGGCGCCGTGCGTGTGCTGCTGGGCGGGCGGGATTACGCTCAGAGCCAGTTCAATCGGGCGGTTTCCAACAACCGTTTGGCCGGGTCTTCCTTTAAGCCGATCGTTTATTTGGCAGCTATGGAAAATCTGGGAATCACACCCGCTACCGTGGTGAAGGATGAGCCCATTATATTGGAAATTTCGCAGGATAAAACCTGGGAGCCGAAAAACTTCAATGATGAGTATTTTGGAGATTTGATTCTGAAACAGGCGTTGATGAAATCACTGAACGTGGTGTCGGCAAAACTGGTGCGCGATCTCACCCCGCAACGTGTGATCAAAACCGCGCGGCAGATGGGGATCACCAGTCCATTGGGAGAAAACCTGTCATTGGCGCTGGGAGCCACCGGGGTCTCACCGCTCGAAATGGCTGGCGCCTACAGCGTCATCGCCAACCTGGGAATCCTGAACGAACCTTATGTGGTGGACCGGATCGAGGATTTCCGCGGCAACACACTTTATGCGCATTTCTATTTTGGCGTTCAGCGGTTTTCGCAGAAATCCATTTTCCCCCTCCTCGACATGATGCGCGGCGTGGTGGAAGAAGGTACCGGCAGAGTGGTCCGGCGCATGGGTTTCCGGCATCCGGCGGGCGGTAAAACCGGGACCACCAACGATTTCAAGGACGCCTGGTTTGATGGTTTCACCAAAGATTTTTCGGTTTCCGTTTGGGTCGGTTATGACAGCAACATTCCCATGATCGACCGCAATGGCAGAGGGCTGACCGGCGGGGGCGCATCAGCACCGATATGGGCCTATTTCTTGAAGAAAGGGTTGAGAGGCAAAAGCCCGGTCAATTTTCCCGTCCCCGAAGGCATCCGGTTTGTTGAAGTGGATTCCGAAACCGGTTATATCGCGAACTCAAATACCAAGAAAACCATGAAGGTAGCGGTGAAAAATGATGTCGTATTGACTTTGCCGCCGTCTACTGATTCCTTTCAGGGGTTCTTCCCTTCAGACGAGCCAGAACCTGAAACGACCCCTCCACCTGACAGCACTCTAGAGGACCATGTTTTACCAGAGCTTTAAATACCTTCTCGTCCGAACCGGACTGACCTTGTTCCTGGTCCTGGTCTTCGGCTACCTGTCGTTGTATTTCGTACACGAAGTGGCTCTGCCGAATGTGCATTTCAACGACTTGTGGATCAAGTGGACCGTGGTCGGCATCTGTTTGTTTTTCGGGTTTGTGGTGTACAGCGTGTTCGGAGAGCATCGTTTTCTCAGCGCTCTCAGCGGCCTGAAACATATCGACCTTAAAACGGTGGGGCCTGAGATCAGAGAGCAGTTCCAAAACCTGGTCGATTTTACCGGGTCCTCCTATTTTCTGCCGGGGAAAGGCCGCCAGCTGCGTGAGCAGTTGATCCAGGATTATGCTGAATTTCTGATGAGTACCGGCGCCGAGGATCCGGAAGCCCTGAACGTTTTTCTGAAAGCCTTCCTGCAGGATCCCCAGCAAACCCGCTTCCGTAATGTCCTGGTTTCCACCCTGACCCGAAAAGAAGAATTGACCGACCAGGAAATTGACCTGATGCTGGTGATTATGAAGACGGAGGGTTATGCCGACCGGGAACTGCTCAACCACATGATCACCGTTATTCTGGCGCAGGAATGGTTCACCAACAAGTCGGAGACTGTGTTCCTGAAAGCCTTACAGCTCAAAACGGGACAGGAAGACAAAATCATCAGCTTCATGCTTCCCCATTTGCTGGATAAAAAGCGAACCGATTATCTGGCTGTAAACTTTTACCTGGAGTCCCTTTCCTCTTTGCCCGAGGACCAGCGGGGAACGTTAGCCTACCTGGTGAGCACTAGCTATTGCGAGGAGCGATTCAAAGTGCTCGATCCCGATTTGCACACTCGATGCAAACAGGTGTTCGATACTTTGGAAGCCCAAACCCAGGAGCGCTTGCTCCGTATATCCAAGAACGCCAAGGTTTCCGAAAAGTGGAAAGGGGTCAAGCTGTTCCATTCCGATGACAAACGGGCTTTGGAGCGATTGAAGGTCTATACCGGATTAAGTCCTACATTTTGGCAGGTGGTCGGTAAAAAAGTGGCGGGACTGGGGAGCGGCGTTTTCAATCTGATCAAGAAAGTGATTTTCAAGATGTTCGATGCTCTGAACATCATGGGAAGCATGAATACGACGGCCAAACTGATCCTGGCGGGACTCATATTTGGAGGAATGTTTTACGCTGCAGTGGCGGTGGATTGGAAAGCCCTGATGCCGGCCCCCCAACCCGTACCGACGGTGCCCCCGGAGCCGACAGCGGTACCAACGGTGAAAGTTTTTACCCTCCAGGTGGCTGCGGTGAAAGAAAAAAGCCAGGCCGACGACGCTGTCCGACGGCTCAAAAAAAAGAAAGTGCAGGACGTGTATGTCGTAAAAATCCCACGATCCGAAGGAGGTTTCTGGTATAAAGTGCGGGTGGGAAAATTCCGGGAACGCGACACCGCGGAAAAAATCGCCGCCATCCTGATGAATCAAAAAAAGATCCGATCCTATTTCATCATTGCGCTGGATGAACCCCAAGACAAGCCTAAGAAACAATAATCTGCATTTTCGTTCAAGGACCTTCCTCTTAATAAACCATGATCAAAACCCTGGAACTCAACACCGACAATATTCAATCGTTTGTGACGGAGCAGGACCTTGAAGGACTCCAGTCAGAAATCAACCGACTCCATCAGGATCTGGAATCCGGGCAGGGGAAGGGTGCGGAATTTCTGGGTTGGCTGCACCTCCCCTCACAGACTTCGCAAAGTCATTTAAAGGATATTGAGAAGTCCGCGAAATGGATCCGGGAGAATTGTGAGACGTTTGTGTCCATCGGCATCGGCGGTTCCTATCTGGGCGCCCAAGCCGCGATTGATTTCGGGAGCCACACTTTTTTGAATCAACTCCCGCCAACAGCAAGGGGAGGGCCGGAAATCCTGTTTGCCGGCCAAAACATCAGTTCCGACTATTTGCACGATCTATTGGACATTTTGGGAGATAAACAAGTCTGTCTGAATGTCATTTCCAAATCCGGAACCACCACCGAACCGGCCATTGCGTTTCGTCTGCTCAAGCAAATCATGGAAAAGAAATACAGTCCCGAGGAAATGCGCAAACGCATTTTTGTGACCACCGATCCCGATAAGGGAGCCCTCAGGCAGTTGGCGGAGGAAGAAGGGTACCGGCGTTTCGAGATTCCGGCCAATGTCGGCGGACGCTATTCAGTTCTGACTCCCGTCGGATTATTGCCCGTCGCAGCCGGAGGTCTGGATATCCGGGAAATGGTGGCTGGGGCCGTTGCTTGCGAACAGCACACTTCCCGGCATGCCGCCCTGGATCAAAACCCGGCTTATCGCTACGCTGCAGTTCGCAATCTATTGCTCCGAAAGGGGAAAACCCTTGAACTCATGGCGGCGTTTCACCCGGCCCTGCAAACTGTGGTAGAGTGGTGGCGGCAGCTGGCCGGGGAGAGCGAAGGCAAGGACGGAAAGGGCATTTTCCCGGCTACCGCTGAATTTACGGCTGATCTGCATTCTCTCGGGCAATGGGTTCAGGAGGGTAATCGGATCATCTTTGAGACCTTTCTCAGGATGGCTTCTTCGAATCATCCGATAGAGATACCTAAATCTCCGGAAGATCGCGACGGCCTGAATTATCTCGCAGGCCGGAGCCTCGACGAAGTGAATGAGAAAGCCTGGCAAGGCACCGCTCAAGCTCATCTCGAAGGCGGCGTGCCGAACATGACTCTCACGGTGAAAGACCGCAGCGCTCATACCCTGGGCTATCTGTTCTATTTTTTTCAACGGGCCATTGCCATGTCGGGATATTTGATGGGTGTCAACCCGTTTGACCAGCCGGGAGTGGAATTTTATAAAAGAAACATGTTTCAACTATTGAACAAACCAGGATACGGGAAGGAAAAATAATGGGGACCGTCAGCAAAGATTTGAATGAAACCGTTCACCGCCTTGCATTTAAGGAAATCAGTCCGGGAAAGCCATCCAAACAATACCCAAGTGACCCCCTGCTGGCCCGTCTCAAGGAATTGGGCACCGAATTGTGGATAGATACCGGAGAACTGGAACTGGCTCAATCGATCTGGAAAAACGAACTGACCGCGCTCACCACCAACAACACGCTGGCCAACCAGGTCGTGCAGAGCGGAGTGATGGACGACGTGATACAGGAAACCGTTGACAAACTCCAGGAAGCCGCATCCGGATTGAGCCGTGAAGAACTGGTGATGGAAATCGGCTTCGTGATCAACTGCCGCATCGCCCTTCGATTGGTCGAGGCATTCAAGGTTAAAGTCAGCGTCGAACTGCATCCTTCCATCTCACGCGATATCGAAAAAAGCGTGGAATACGGCAGGCGGTATTATGCCGTGTGTCCCGAGTATTTCACGGTCAAAGTGCCTCTGACGCCGGAAGGCCTGCTGGCTACCCGGCGGATCCGGCAGGGAAACATCCCGGTAAATTTCACCCTGGGTTTTTCCGCACGCCAGAATTACCTCGCTGCCCGCCTGTCCAACCCGAATTATGTGAATGTGTTTCTGGGACGGCTCAACGCCGTGGTGGCGGACAACTCCGCCGGCAGTGGCGAGTGGGTGGGCGAAAAAGTCACTCTGCATACCCAGAGCGCTTTGAACGAAGTTCGCGACAACCACGCTGATGTGAAAACCCGGTTGATCGCCGCCAGTATCCGCAACGGCGATCAGGTCGCGACGCTGGCGGGAATGGATGTCCACACGATTCCGCCCAAGGCGATGAAGGAATTTCAGGAGTCCGGCCGCACCCCGGATCAGATCCAAAAAACCGAAGGGACTTCTTTAAATCCCAGTGTGGATTCAGCACATGGCTGGAGCTCCCGGGTGGCCGCGCTTTGGGAAGTGGAAGGCGATTTCCGGCAAGCAGTCGACCGGTTGATGGCGCGTAACGATCTGGACCAACTCTCCGGCGAAGACCTGACGCAATTTTGCAAGGAAAGCGGGTTGGACCTGTTCCACCCCTTTTCCCGGCAGGATCTCGAGAAAATCCAGGGTGACGGCAAAATTCCCAAGCTGACCGACTGGCCCGCCACCATCGCGCTGGACGACCTGATGACCCACTCCGCTTTGCAATCGTTCACCAAGGATCAGAACGCGCTGGATGCAAGGATCGAATCCTTTCTTAAATAGGATCGACACATGATCCTTACGGGGGATGTCGGAGGGACCAAAGTCAACCTGGCCCTGTTCGATATCAAAAAGGGAATCCCCAGCTTGTCGGTGGAGCGCAGTTACGCCAGCCGGGATTACCCTGACCTGGTCCACCTGCTCGAACACTTCCTTAAAGAAACCCAACCCAAGCTTAGTCATGCCTGCCTGGGAGTGGCCGGTCCGGTGCACGCTGGCCGGTGCCAGATCACTCATCTACCGTGGGAAATCGATGTCCGTGAACTGAAACCTCTGTTGGGAACCGATTTGGTTTCGCTGATCAACGATCTGGCGGCGATGGCATCCGCGGTTCCTCATTTGGTACCCGAGGAAATGGAGATCATCCAGGAAGGGCAGGGAGATCCCAACGGGAACATCGGTGTGCTGGCGGCGGGAACCGGTTTGGGGCAGGCGTTTCTCATCCCGGAGGAAAAAGGGAGGTACCGGGTTATGGCTACCGAAGGTGGGCAGTGCGATTTTTCTGCGCGCAATCCACTGGAAATCAGCCTGCGGGAATTTCTCAGTCAGGTTTCCGGCCGGGTGTGTATCGAGGATGTTTTGTCCGGACCCGGTTTGATCCGGATTTTCGAGTTTATGAAAGAACGTGAACATGCCCCCGAGCCGGACTGGCTGGTCGCGGAATTTGAGCAGGGGGATCCGGCATCGGTAATCTCGCGCAACGGCTTGTCCAGAAAGTTTCCTGCATGCGAACAGGCGCTCGAGATGTTTGTGTCCGTTTATGGCGCTGTGGCGGGTAACCTGGCGTTACAAATGATGGCGCGGGGCGGAGTGGTCCTTGGCGGCGGGATCGCCCCCGAAATTGTGCCGCTTCTGAAATCGGATTTGTTTTTGGAAGCGTTTCGCGATAAAGGAAAATTCAGCGACTTCATGGCGCAGATCCCCGTGAAAGTCGTTATGAATAAACGGGCTCCGCTGTTGGGGGCGGCCTATTTTGCGCTGGGAGAAAACCGGATTCAGTGATAAGGTGACTGTTTTTATTTGTTCAACAGCACGCTCAGGAATGGAACTATGAAAAAGAAATTGAATAAAATTGTTCTGGCTTATTCGGGAGGGCTGGACACTTCGGTCATCATCAAATGGCTGAAGGAAGAATACGAGGTGGAGGTCATCGCGTTCTGCGCCGATCTCGGTCAAGGGGCAGAGTTGGACCCGGTCCGGGAAAAGGCGCTCGCCACCGGAGCGAGTAAAGTTTATATCGAGGATTTGAAAGAAGAGTTTGTTAAGGATTTTGTGTTTCCCATGTTGCGGGCCAACGCGTTTTACGAAAACAATTACCTGCTGGGCACTGCCATCGCCCGACCGTTGATCGCCAAGGAACAGATTCGCGTGGCACGCCTCGAAAACGCCGAAGGGGTATCGCATGGAGCCACCGGCAAGGGCAACGATCAGGTCCGATTCGAATTGACCTATATGACCCTCAATCCGGATATCGTCATCATCGCCCCCTGGCGGGAATGGAATCTGGACTCGCGCACCAGCCTGTTCGATTATGCCACCAGCCATGGCATATCGGTCCCCGTATCCAAGGACAAACCGTACAGCATGGACCGCAACCTGTTCCACATCAGCTACGAGGGCGGGGTTCTGGAGGACCCCTGGTACGAGCCCCACGAGGAAATGTTCCTGTTATCCGTATCGCCGGAGAAGGCCCCGGACCAGCCAACAGTACTTGAAATTAACTATGAAAACGGCGATCCTGTAGCTGTCAACGGAGAGCGGATGAGCCCGGCTCATTTGCTGGCCCGGATGAATGAACTCGGTGGGCAAAACGGGATTGGACGGATCGATATCGTTGAAAACCGCTTTGTTGGGATGAAGTCGCGGGGCGTCTATGAAACCCCCGGAGGCACCATCCTGCATGCCGCCCACCGGGATTTGGAGACCATCACCGTCGATCGGGAAGTGATGCATCTTCGGGATTCACTCATACCGGCCTATGCGCGGTTGGTATATAATGGAATGTGGTATTCGCCGGAACGGCTTCTGCTTCAGCAAATGATGGATGATGTGCAGAAGACGGTAACCGGAACTGTCCGCCTCAAATTGTATAAAGGCAACTGCATAGTGACGGGACGCAAAGCGGACCGCTCTCTTTACTGCCCGGAGACTGCATCTTTCGAGAAGGATGAGGTTTACCGTCAAAACGATGCCGAAGGGTTTATCCGGCTCAACGCTCTCCGATTAAAGCGCTTTTCGGAAATCCTTGGTGACAAACTGTTCTAAAACATTATGAGTCGCATTTTAGTTGTCGACAATGAAAAGAGCATGCGGGAAATGCTTTCCATCGCCCTGGAAAAGGAAGGGTATGAGGTGGAGTCCGCCCGCAACGGCGAGGTTGCGGTCGAAATGGTCGAGGGCAGCAATTATGATGTCGTGATCACCGACATCAACATGCCCCGCTCCAACGGCATCGATGTTCTGGATGCCGTCAACCGTGTTCGTCCGGGTACGCCGGTTATCATGATGACGGGTTATGCCTCCCCGGAAACCGCCGTTGAAACCATGAAGAAGGGCGCCTACGATTATATTACCAAGCCTTTCAACATGGAGGACTTCAAGCTCGTCATCCGCAACGCTTCTGAAAGAAAACAACTGGCCGAGGAAAACACTTATCTTAAATCCGCTCTCAAAGACAAGTATCAGTTTGGCAACATCATCGGCAAAAACGAGGGCATGAAAAAGGTATTCGACTATATCGAGAAAGTCAGCAACAGCAATGCGACGGTTTTGATTGGGGGTGAAAGCGGTACTGGAAAAGAACTGGTCGCCAAAGCACTTCATTATAATAGTTCCCGGAAAAACCATCCTTTTATTTCCATCAATTGCGGCGCCATGCCGGAAAACCTGTTGGAAAGCGAATTGTTCGGACATGAAAAGGGTGCCTTCACGAGTGCCGACTCCACCAAGATCGGGCTGATGGAAGCGGCCAACAAGGGAACGTTTTTTCTGGATGAGGTCTATGATGCTCCGCTTTCGATCCAGGTCAAGTTGTTGCGGGTACTGCAGGAGCGTGAGATGACCCGGGTCGGAGGGACCCAACCCATCAAAGTCGATTTGCGCATCATTGCGGCAACCAACCGGGATTTGTCCGAAGGCGTCAAACAAAAGACTTTCCGTGAGGATCTGTATTACCGATTAAAAGTTATTGCCATTGAATTGCCTCCTCTGCGCAAGCGAAAAGAAGATGTCCCTTTGCTCGTCCAGCATTTTATCAATAAGTACAACGAGCAACATGACAAGGAGCATAAGATTCAGGGAATCCAGCCCGATGCGCTGAAGTGCCTGGAAAATTACGAGTGGCCCGGAAATATTCGCGAATTGGAAAATACCATCGAGCGGGCGGTGGTTCTGGAAACCGAGGATTTGATCGGGATCTCCAGCCTTCCGGAAGAGATCTTCAAAGCCCCTTCTCCTGCGGACAACCTGATTCCCTCCATTGAAGGGGACCATCCGATTGATTTGGAGGTGACCCTGGACAACATCGAGAAGAGCATGCTGCTGGGAGCTTTAAGCAAAACGGATGGAATGATCAACAAGGCCGCCAAACTGCTGAACCTGAGTTTTCGTTCGATGCGGTACCGGGTCAAAAAGCATAATATCAACGCCAAGTCCGAAGGGAATGAATGAGCCGGTTCCCACGGCCGCCGACCATGCGCAACTCCCTTCAAATGATACGTATCTTGATCCTGCTCGGCTTGTTGCTCGTAACGGCGACGCATGTTTCTGCGCAGGACTTTGCATCCAGTCAAGGTGCTGATACCCTGTTTGCCCAGGCTGAAACCTTATTTCACGAAGACAAACTGCTGGAGTCCCGTGCTTCCTATGAGGATTTTCTAAGGGCGTTTTCTGCAGACCCCCGCGCTCCCAAGGTCGTCATGCGGTTGGGCCAGATCGATTCCAAGAACAAATCCTATCTTTCAGCTCTCAGGCATTATCAATATTTTCTCGATACTTTTCCTGATTCCACGCTGATTTACAGTGTCAAGCTGGATATGGGCCGGAGCTATTTTGAATTGGAGCGGTACCCGGAAGCCGAAGAACTGTTGCGGGAAACCGTAAAAGTCAACCCCGATCCAATTCAAAAATGGAAGGCTTTTGTTTACCTCGGTTACATCGATGACAAACGCCTGGAGCTCGAAAGCGCCTTTAAGAAATTTAAACAGATTATGGATAGAAGTCCCTATCCGGAAATCAAGCAGGAAGCCGCCAGCTACATCGAGAATATCGTCAACGAGAAATTAAATAAAAAGCAATTGGTATCCCTTGCCAAGTCGCTGGGTTCTGAATTTCCGGCGGATTTGATTTTGCAAAAATTGATTTCAATTTACCGAATCGAGCGCGATCTGGGAAATTACCAAATCAGTCTGGAAAATCTGATCCTCCGCTTTCCAAGCCATGAATTGAGAGAACATTACGAGAAGTTGCTGATCCGCCTGAAAACCGATCCGAGCCGGGCCATACGGATTGGTGTGGTACTGCCCTTGTCCGGGAAACGGGCAATTGTCGGGCAACGGGTTTTACAGGGAATTCAGTTGGCGATCAACCAATTGGCGACGCGGGATAAAAGCCGGTTGGAACTGGTGGTGAAGGACTCTGGATTGGGCCGGGAGGTGGTTCAGGTGGTGGAAGAACTGGCTCAGGACCCCAATGTCATCGGTATTATCGGGCCTGTATTAACCGAGGATGTGGAGAGCGTAATTCCCATCATTGAAAAATATCAATTGCCTGTTTTTACGCCGACCGCTTCAACCCCGGATCTGGCCGAAAAGAGTCCCTATATTTTCAGGAACGCGCTCACCAAGGAACTGCAGGCCAGCTTCCTGGCGCGGCATGCGGTCAATGAACTGAATTTGTACCGGTTTGTCGTGATTTATCCCACGGAGGCATACGGCGAAACCATGCGGCAGGTGTTTGAGGATGAAGTCCGTTCGTACGGGGGGCGTATAGTCGAATCCATTCCCTATGAACGGAAACAGACGGATTTTAGAAAGCAGATCTTGAAAATCGGCGGCATGGCCGATGATCAGTTAAAAGCCCGGATCCAGAGGCATATCAAACGAGGCACCCAACCTCCACCCTTGAACGATAAGGGTATCAAGTCCAGACCGCTGGTCGAAGGGGGACTTTATGCGGATGATGAAGTGGAGGCGCTGAAAGTTGCCCTGGAGTTGAATTATGATGCCATCTTCATCCCCGGATCGTACGACAAAGTGAGGTTGATTGTTCCGCAACTGGCTTTTTACAATATCGAGGATATCCTGCTGATGGGAGGCAATGGCTGGCATTCCCGTGAATTGGTGGATGCCGCCCGGAATTATTTGAAAACGGTTTTATTTGTGGATGGGTTTTATGTAAATTCGCAAAATGAAAGAACGGTGAAGTTTGTGGATATGTTCCTCTCGACCTTTGGACAGAATCCTACCATTCATTCCGCTCAATCCTACGATGTCGCGAATATTTTTGTAAAATTCATTAAAGAAAGAGCGTTTAATCGTCTTGATGTGTTGGAAAAATTACGTACGCTTAAGGATTTTCCCGGGGTATCCGGGGATACCTCCATGCTGCCTTCCGGCGATTCCCTCAAATCCCTCGTCAAGCTGACTGTGAAGGAGGGGGATATTGCCGAAGAGGTTCCTGAAAATCCGGCTCTCCAGCCTGTGCCGGAAGACTGATTTCCCTAGAAGGTACTTTCCTCCAGAGGATCGATCCCGGATATGCTTTTGTCTGGAAGATTGTCGTTCAAAAACACCTCAAACCGTCCCTCCGGATCATCAAAGGAGGTTTCCTCTCCTGTTTTCTGGTTTACTTTGATGTAGGTCACGTCGTTGGGGACAGGAAAGCCTTTTACGGGCACGTCCTTCAAGGCTTCCTTCATGAACCTCATCCAGATGGGTATGGCGGTGCGTGTCCCGGTTTCGTTCACTCCCAATGATTCATCTTCATCTTTTCCGACCCAGACGCCAGTGACCAGTTCTGGAGAATAACCAATGAACCAGGCATCGTTATAGTCGTTGGTGGTGCCGGTTTTTCCAGCAATGGGACGGTTCAAGTTTTCTCGTATGATATGAGCCGTTCCGTGTTGGACCACACTCTCCATCAAATTGGTAACTATATAAGCTATACCCGGGGAAAGGATGGGTTCCCCCACGGGCTCGTAGGTGTAAAGAACCTCGTCGTTCCGGTCCTTGATGTAACGGATGGGAACGGGGGGTAATCGTACGCCCTGGTTGGCGAAAATAGAGTAAGCGGAAACCAGCTCGTACAAGGTGACTCCGGAAGATCCCAACGCAATGGACAGGTTGTTCGAGAGGTTGGTCGTAATCCCCAATCGACGGGCCATTTGAATGGCTTTGGGAACCCCGGTGTTTTGGAGAAGTTTAATGGTGACCACATTTCGGGAATGGGTCAATGCGGTGCGAACCGAAGTAGGGCCGTAAAACTTCTTCTCAAAATTGACTGGTTTCCACTTGCCGAAAGTATCTTCCTTTTCATTGAAGATGATCGGTGAATCGATAATGATACTTGCGGGAGTGTAACCGTCCTGAATTGCGGTTGCGAAAATAATAGGCTTGAACGCCGAGCCCGGTTGGCGCACCGCCTGGGTGGCTCGGTTGAACTGGCTTTTGCTGAAATCATAACCACCGACCATGGCCTTGATATAACCGGTGGAAGGTTCCAGGCTGATCAGGCCGGCTTGAGCTTCGGGTTCCTGTTCCAGACCCAAATTAAGGATGTCGTCTTCCTCATTTTCTTTCCCCTCCGGCGGAGGCAGTATCTTGACTTCGATAATGTCTCCCTTGGACAAGGCTTCCTTGGGATCGGTGATCTGATGGTATTTTCCGTCCAGTTTAAAATTCGGCTCCCGGGCCCAGTCCATGTTCTCGATCCGGATGATGCCCTGAGCGCCCCCAAGATAAACAGTGACCTCTTCGTCTTTGATCCGGGTCACGATGCCTTTGACCAGTTCGCCCTCTGTAAATTGAATGACCGGCTGGAGCACGTCGTCCTCCGTTGCCACAGGGGTGTTGGTTGAAAGTTCATTTGCGGCAGTGGTGATGGTTGGCAGTTCACTGGGAGTAGGATTTTCTGTCTCGCTGAGTTCGGCCGCGCTCGGGCCGGGTCCTGTGGAACGCTGGTTGAGTTCCATCAGAAGGTTATCCAGTACCTGGGGATCTTGCTTGGGGTCGATATTACCCAGCGGGCCGCGATAGCCATAACGTTTGTCCGCCAGCCGCAGACCGTCCATCACCGCCTGTTCCGCCGCCAGTTGTTTTTCCAGATCCAGGGTGGTGTAAATTTTCATCCCGTCCTGATACAGCTGTTTGCTCCCATAATTTTCCTGAATAAACTGGCGGATATGTTCGATGAAGTAGGGCGCTTTATTGAGCATGCCCTTGACTTCTCCCAGTTCGAGAGGTTCCCCCAGGGCGGCCAGCATTTCTTCCTCCGTAATGAACCCGTGGTATTCCATGCGGCGAATGGCATGATCCCGTCGTTTCAGCGCCTTGTCGAGATTGTTGTAGGGCGAGTAATGCGTGGGAGCCTTGGGCAATGACGCGATCATGGCGCATTCGCTGATCGTCAAATCCTTCAATTCCTTTCCGAAATAGGTGCGTGCCGCCGCCGCGACTCCGTAACTGCCGTGCCCGTAATAAATCTGATTGAGGTACATTTCCAGAATTTCATCTTTACTGAAAATCAATTCCATCCGAATTGCCAGAATGGCCTCCCGGATTTTCCGTTCGAATTTTTTCTGGGGAGATAAATAAAGGATTTTAGTCAGTTGCTGGGTGATGGTGCTGGCGCCCTCCACCACGTGGCCGGCCCGGTAATTGGCGATGGAAGCCCGGATGATGGCTTTGGGATCTATTCCCAGGTGGTAATAAAAACTGGAGTCCTCCACCGCCAGGGTGGCCTGCTTCAAACGCAGAGGAATCTGGTCGAACGCCATCATGATTCGCTTTTCAATAAAAAATTCTGCGATTCGCTCGTCCGTGTCCGAATATACCTTGGTGATGATATTGGGTTGATATTCCTTGAGTGCCCGGACATCCGGAAGACCATCAGAGTATTTGAAATACAGGATGCTGGCTCCCAAAAAACCGATCACGAGGCACACCCCAAAACCCCACAGCGTGACTTTCAATAAAGTTCGTTTCCAGTTTCCGGGCTTGTTTGACCGGTTGGAGCCTGGGGCCACTCTTTGGTTTTTTAAGATATTCTTCATGGTTGAGTCAGAGTTTCATGACGCGGTTAAAAGGAATACAGCACCAGTTTTAGAGTCGGCCTTCCTCCAGATCGATCAAATCCACCCAGGTGGCGATGTCTGTTCTGGATGGATCGACACTCTTGAGGATATCACGAAAGGATTCCCATTTTTCCGGGCTATCGGGCCGGCTTTTCAGGATTTTATTGTTAACCGCATCTTTGTCTCCCAGAGAACGGTTTTCACATTGGGAGGTGATCCAGGAGATGACAGCGACTTCTGTATCGTTGCAGGCTTTTTTCTGGAATGTATCTGAATCCACTCCCAAAAACTCCAGCAGGATCTTATCCATTGGGCAGGGATAGATATATTCACCCAAGGTGTTTTGTTGGGCGGCACGTGCCTTGTCAATCATTCTCGGAAGATGAACCAGGTCTGCAATTTTTTCTCTGGGGCTCCGGGGGGATTCCTGGGTCAGGTTCATATTGTTTGCTTCGCTTATCAGTTTGACGGATGATGGATTTTCAATCCAGTCGCACCCGGCTGAGATTTTTGAAAAATCTAGATTTCTTGATGGCGGCGACACCTTCTATCCCCAGATCACAGCGAAACAGATCCAGGGTATTCAATTTTGGGAAATGCTCGGACGCGGCGAGGTGTTGGGCGCCTTCTCCACCAATTTTATTGAATTTGAGGATCAACTGTTCCATCTGGTTCAAATGGGGAGAGTTGGCAATTGCCAGGGCTCCCTGCCCGGTAATCCCGTTCGATTTCAGGTTCAGAATTTTTACATTACTGATGTGCGGGCTTGCCGCCAGCGCGTTCACTCCGTCATCGCCGATTTGGTTGTCACCCAATTCCAGGCGGGTGACTTGCGCCAGAACTTCCATCTGAGCCAGTTGCTTCGCCCCGTCATCACCAATATTGGATTTTTCAAGATCCAGGGTGTCGCCGTTAATCAGATTTTGTTTGACCAGTTCTTCGATGGGCATGAATTGAGGACTTTCAGCGTTGCAGGGATCATAAACAACAGCGTCCAGTTTATTGAATTTCCGGCGTCCGTTCAAGCCCTTAACTTTATAATTTTATTGAGGCAATTTGTATGATAATTGGGAATAGGGGACTTTCCATTGGAATACCGCACTATAAATTGAAACCATGGGTTTGTATTGATTTAAGGCCATTTTTCTAGGGTATCCTGAGCCTGCATGGGGTCAAGAAAACTGTTTTTTAATCTTGGAAAAATGATAGACTTAATCGTGAAAATTACCCCTCTTAACTATTTTGGGAGAAATACCCTATGAAAAAGGTCATGCTTGTTTTGGCGGCTTTCTGTTTACTCGGTCTTCCGCTTACGTCATTTGCAGGGGAAGGTCCCATGTCGTTGCCGGCCGGTTCCAACGCTGACGCAGTGAAACACAATAATGAAGGAATCGATCACTGGGGACAGGGACATTATGACGTGGCTTTGAAGCATTTCCAGGCCGCATCCAAGGCGGATTCTTCCCTCGCTGAAACGCATTTCAACGAAGCCATCAGTTTGGACAAACTGGGACGTCATGGCGAAGCCACCATGCACTTTAAGGCGGCTAAAAAACACGCCAAGGGCAACAAAGCAATTTTGAAATCCAATATTTTGAATGCTCATATCGGGCATTAACCGAATTTCAGCGTTACCCACTGCGGGAAGCCGGGGTGAACCGGCTTCCCGTTGTTGTTTAAACGCACCTAAGACCTGAAAAAATTTTATATAAATAATTGATTTTATTGGTAATATTTTGGTTTCAGGATCACCGGTGGAGTTTTCCCGGTTGTGTTATAATGTTCACGAATTCCTGGCGACAGGTTTAATCACCCCACGGAGACAGAGTTATGATGGGCATCGGTTTTCCAGAGTTAATGGTCATACTGATCATTATCATGATTATTTTCGGCGCCGGCAAACTTCCTGAAATCGGGAACGCTTTTGGCCGCAGTATCAAAAATTTCAAAACTTCGATGAAGGAAGCCGAAGAGGAATCCGGAGATCAGGTGGCGCAGGCGGATAGCGGTGAGGCTGCCTCCAGCGAGCTTCCCAATCCTGAAAATGCTCCGGCCAGCACCGAAGAGGAAGTCACCGCCCAATTGGGAGGGTCTCATCCGAAGGCCGCATCGTCCAGTCAACCCGCCGTTCAGTCAAGCGCCAGCCCGGCACCCGGCACGTCCCAACCCGCGCCGCAACAACCGGCCGCGCAGGCCAAGACCGCTCAAGGTAAACCCAAAGCCAAGGGAGAGCGTGTGAAGAGCGAGGAAGAAAAAATGATCGAAGATGCGATCAAGGAATTAAAGGACAAACGCATCGGCACCATCCGGACACCGCACGACGGTCTGGTTCAGCAGAACGACGTGTTCACCGAGTCGGTTAAACGCAACCCGTTCGGTAGCGGACGAGGCCGCGGGGTACGCCGTGATGTCCTGTAATCAAGGGACTCATTTCTCCGGAAAAACTTTTCAAGGGCGTTCCTTTTCGGTATGAACTCCGGAATCCCTGACCCAGCCCAACAGCAATCCCAATCCGATCCAGACCAATTCGCGGATCCGCCGCACGAAAGACACCGCCAGGCCTAACGGGCCGGCCATTCCCATCGAAGTGAAAATCAGGATCAATCCTCCTTCCTGAGCCCCCAGGCTGAATGGAATGAAAAAACTCCCCGCCCGCACCAGTTGCAGAAGAGCTTCGATAATCCACAATTCCTTGAAACCCACAGGTACCCCCAGGAAGTATAGCGTCAGATAAAGCTCGAACACTCCGGCCCCCCATCCGAGAAAACCGAAAACGATCGATTTGAGAAACAATCCGCGATGCTGGCGGTAGTAGCTGGACATCATGCCGCACAGGGCGACCAGGTGCTCGAGCGAGGGACGCGGGGTCGGGGCGGGAAACAGCCGGTTGAATCCGTGAGCGATCCGGCTCAAGGTGCCGGTGATCTGGAACAGCAGAAACAGAAATATAAGGACGGAGAATGTGATCAGTCCGGTCAGGCTGGAGATCTTGAACGACTCGGAGATACTTGTGTCCATGAACAGGTACACGATGCCGGGGATCATGAACAGGATCAAGGATACCGTCAATGTAGTTCGCGCCACCACCTGGGACGCCGCGCCCTGTTTGTAAGTCAGGCCGAATTGTTCTTTCAGCAAATGGGCTTTGACCGGTTCGCCGCCCATGGTGCCAAGAGGGGTGATGATGTTGAACGCCTCGCCGATGGTCCGGATACGCCACAGGGCGAAAGGATGAATTCCTTCGGCTTCTTCTGGTTTAAAGGAGTACTTCCAGGAGAGGGCATCGAACCAGGCCACCAGACCATAAGCCAGAATTACGGCCAGCAGACCCGGGCCCATTTCCAGCATCAGGTCGCCGACCTGTGATAGGTCCACCTTGCGCACCGCCCAAATGAACAGGGCCAGGCCGAGGATCAGGAACAGAGGTTTGAGGAATCGCATCATGGGATATCAGTATAAGGGATAGAATTGCTTCAGGAAAGGAAGGGAGTCTCCCCGTCATTTGGAGGAGAAAGATACAAAGGGCAACACGTTAAGGCCTAGCGGTCGCACTCTCCGCCGATCATGTTGATCATGTCGAAGGTCGGGATGATGTCCGCCAGCATGCCACCCCGGACGATTTCTTCCACCCCGGCGGTCATGGTGAAGCAGGGGGGGCGCACCCGGCACTTGTAGGGCCGGCCGCCGCCGTCACTGACGATATAGAAGCCCAGTTCCCCGTTGGCCGCCTCGGTGGCCATATACACTTCGCCGACCGGGGGTTTCAGGCCTTCGATGGTCATCTTGAAATGGGCGATCATTTCCTCCATTTTCGAATAGACGTCCTGCTTGGAGGGTTGCCGCATGTAGGGGTTGTCGACGTTGATGGGACCGTCGGGCATTTCCTTCATGGCCTGCTTGATGATTTTGAAGCTTTGCTTGATTTCCTCCATGCGCACCAGGTACCGGTCGAAGTTGTCGCCCACTGTGCCCAGGGGGATATCGAAATCGAAGCGTTCGTAAAGCATATATGGTTGAGCTTTCCGGACATCGTAGTTGACTCCGCAGGCCCGCAGGCAGGGGCCGGTGAAGCCGAATGAGATGGCGCTTTCCTTGGAAATGGTTCCGGTATCGCGCATGCGGTCGAGGAAGATCCGGTTTTTGGTCAACAGTTTGTCGACGTCATCGTACAGGCTGTCCAGCTTCGGATAAGCGGCTTGAAGTTTTTCATCGAATTCGGGAGGCAGATCGCACATCAGGCCACCGATGCGGACGTAGTTGGAGGTGAGGCGTGCGCCGCAGACCATTTCCAGAAAATCCCAGATGATTTCGCGGGTTTCCACAAAATAGATGAATGCCGTGAGGGCTCCCAACTCCAGCGCGGCCGCGGCGATATTGGTGTAATGGTCGGCGATGCGGGACAGTTCGTTCATCACCACGCGAATGTACTGGCAGCGGTCGCTGCATTCGATACCAAGCAGTTTTTCCACCGCCAGGGCATACCCGATGTTGTTCATGATGGCGGAACAGTAATTGAGCCGGTCCGTGTAGGGGAACACATTGGTCCAGGTGACACTCTCGCACATTTTTTCGAAGCCGCGGTGCAGGTAGCCCACATCAATGACACAGTCCACCACCGTTTCGCCGTCCAGGGTCAACAGGAACTTGACGGTTCCATGCGTGGCAGGATGCGAAGGTCCCATATTGAGGACCATATGCTCGGTATGTAAATTTTCTTTCAGATCAGACATGATTCAGCTCGCGTTTTCTCTTCAGTAAAAGACCGGTAGGCCGTCATTCCTGTTTGTTGATACGGACAGGAATAAGACCCTGGTGACCGTTTCTCAGTTTGTTGACCGGGACATCCACCCAGTTTTTCGGCACATACACCACTCCAGGTGGAGTGCGGTCGGTGACCGCCACCGGGACCTCCAGGAAATCGGTTTCCGATTGAATGCGTATCCGGTCACCGGAGTTGATATTCATAGCCTGGGAATCTTCATTGCTGATTTCCGCCACGCAATCGGGTCCGATATCGACCAGCGCCTTGGCGTAATGCGAATAACTCCCGATGTGAAACATATGGTTGTTGGTGATCAATTTCAGCGGGTAGTCCTGTGGGGGTGCCTCAGCGGCGTTTTCTTCCACAAGGGCAAATTCGGGTTTGATTCCGGATTCCGTCGGAATCCATTGCGCCGATTTTTTACCGGGGAATGTTCCCTTGTAACTGAGAGCCACTTGTTCGATTTCTTTTTGAACCTCCCGAATGGAAGTGTGAGTGAACGGCTTGCCCAGAGCCTGCGCCAAATCGCCGAATATATCGAAGTCGGGTCGCGCTTGTCCCTCAGGAAGTACCGCGGGTGTCACTCGTTGCACGTGACGGGTCATATTGGTGAACGTGCCTTCTTTCTCGGCATAGGAACAAGTGGGCAGAATAATATCCGCCATGCGTGTCGTTTCCGTCATGTACATGTCCTGGACCACGAGAAAGGGGACCGTTTGCAGGGCCGCTTTCACTTTGGAGGCCTGGCTGCTGGAACGACACGGGTCTTCGCCGGCGATGAACAGCATTTTGATGGCGCCCTGAGAACAGTTCGTCCAAAGATCCGCGACCAGGTTTTGCTGGTTCATCTCCTGCAGCCGGTATCCCGGAAGCGTCTCAGGAACCATTCCCATATCGTTGACCCCCTGCGAGTTGCAATGCTCTCTCGGCGGGTAGATGTTGACACTGCCTTCACCGCCATGTTGGAGAAGCAAGCTGAGGTTGAGCAGGGCGCTGAGAATGGCTTCGCCCTGGCCGGTTTCTATAATATCGTTGCCGATCAGAATAAACCGGTCGGCGTTTCTTCCCAGCCTTTCAGCTGCCTGAATCAGGGACGCATCGCTCACCCCCGTGACTTCTTCAGTGTACTGGCTGGTATACTTGCCCAGGGATTGGACGAAGGCGTCGTAGTTGGGCAGAACTTGCTTGGCCTGGGCGGTGTTAATCAGATTATTGTCGATGAGGATCCGGCTGATCCGGTTCGCCACGGCGGCATCGGACTCCGGTTTGTAGGTCATTCGCACTTCCGTCCGGGATTCGTGACGGAATTCCACGTTCCGGGGGTTGGCGATCAAAATATCCGTGCCGGTGTAAATGGCGCCTTTGCGGATGGAGTTGCCCGCTACGGGATATTCGGATGGAATATCCGTATTGAACAGCAGAACGACATCGGCTTCCTCCAACTCCGTAATGGGCTTGGAGACGATTCCTCCTTCAAAGCATTTCTGTTGGAAGGCATTGATGTAGGGCGCGCGCAAATGATTCAGGTTGGTGACCTGGTTCGATCCGATAACTTCACGGAACAACTTTTGAAGCAGATAATTTTCTTCGTTGGTCAGCGTTTCTCCACCGATGGCCGCCAGGCTTGCGGGTCCGCTCCGGTTCACAGTCGCGGTGATGCGTTCCGCGATGGTTTGCAGGGCTTCGTCCCACCCGATTTCCTTGAATTCTCCGCCGACGTTCATCAGCGGGGTCTGGATACGGTTTTCGTTTTGTACGATGCCGTGACCGAACCGACCCTTGGCGCACAGGTTGCCCTCGTTGATGCCGACGTCGAAGGTTTCGTCGCCCTCAATACGGACCAATTGGCCTTTTTTGGTTTCCAGTTTGAACGTACAGCCCCACGAACAGAAATTGCAGGTGGTTTCCGTGTTGGTGAACATGGAAGCAAGGCCTCGTGCCTCGGAGGTCAGGTCCATCAAAGCGCCAGTGGGGCAGATGGTGATGCATTGCCCGCAGAATTCGCAATCCAGCGGTTCCTCGTTGGCGGTCCCGATAGTGATTTTGTAACCGCGTTTGTGATAATCGAGTGCCTGCACGCCCTGTGTTTCATCGCAGATGCGCACGCACATGCCGCACATGATGCATCGGTTGAGATAAAACTCGATGATGGGATTGGTCTTGATGCTCGGTTCGTTGCGCCGCTGGATTTCAAAACGCCCGTTATACAGGCTCAGCGCATCGGTGTTGTCCTGCAGGGGGCACACTCCGGATTTGTCGCAAATCGGGCAGTCCAGCGGGTGTTCGACCAACAGCATTTCCAGACAGGCTTTGTTGTAGCGGTCGGTTTCCTCGGTATCGGTCCGCACGGCCATTCCTTCGGAGACAGGATGCGTGCAGGAATACACCAGTTCCTTTTTGCCGTCGACCACGGTTTCCACCATGCAAGTGCGGCAGGCTGCGAAGGGTTTCAGTTTCGGGCTGGAGCACAAATTGGTTATAAAGACGCCCTTGCGTTTGGCGGCGTCCAGAATCACCGTTCCCTCGGGAGCGGAGATGGATTCTCCATTCAAAGTAAAATTGATCGTTTTTTTGACAACGGTGCTCATAACAGCTATGGGCTCCTAGTTTTCATTTTTAATTAAAGAGAATAGTTGTTGGCGATTTCGATGGTTTTTTCGGGGTCGATGGTGCCGTAGGTGTCCTCCCCGATAATGGCCATGGGCGCGGCGCCGCAGTTACCCAGACAGGAGGCAAACTCCAGGGTGAACAGCTTCGTTTCATCCGTTTCTCCCTGTCCGATATGATATTTTTCCTTCAATTTCTCGGCAATGATAGGCGCCCCCTTTACGAAACAGGCGGTGCCATAACATAATTTGTATATATATTTTCCGGGCTCGGTGACACGGAACTGATGGTAAAAAGAAATCACCCCGTAAATTTCCGCACGGGTGATGTTCAATTCCTTCATCACGAATTTGATGACGTCCTCGGGAAGATAGCGGAATTCCTCCTGGATTTTCGACAACATGGGAATCATGTACCGCCGGGACCGGCTGGGAAAACTGTCCAATATCCGGGAAACCGTTTCCATGCAGATCTTTTTCTCTTCCGGAGCGGTTTCGGTCGCGATTTCTTCAGCTGGGTTTTCGCTATCAGGGGTATCCATGAAAAGATTCCAAAATTGGGGTTGTCGGGTATCGGGAGTCGGCTGAGACTCCCAATTTTACAAGGATATTCGCGATCCAACTATATCAAACCCAAAACGAAATCCGAAGTATATAGGGGGGGTCCGGCGACTGTCAACTTAATTATAGGGCTTGAAACCTGAGGAAAACGGCACTTCGATTCTCTCGTGAGAACGGTTTAACCTCCAATTATTGAAGGGGTTCAAGGGGGTTGAATTATAGAGGAGGTGGAGTTTTTCAGGGCTTGTAATGGATTCCGGTGGACCTGCGGGAACCCGTTTCAAAACAATGCGAGGTTGAAAAAAATCAGCGGGTTGCCTTGTCCGGGTGAGGAATCAATCCTCCAGGATGGGGACGGGCACGGAAGAGGGCGGAGTGGTGGAAACCGGCACCGGGTCCTGGCCTTTTATCCGAGCCTGGATACGGTTCAATTTGAATTGGGCTCCCGTATGGCCGGGGTTGAGGCGCAGGGTTTCCTGATACGATTGTACTGCCAGCGGCAGACGTCCCAGCCCCTCATAAGATCCGCCCAAGGCATAGTGGGACTCCGGATTTTCCGGGTTTCGAGCGATTGATTTGTTCAAGACGTCCACGGCTTCGTAAAAGCGTTTTTCTTCCGTCAAAGCCCAGGCCAGGCTGAGATGGATGCGATCTCCCTGGTGCGGAATTTTCAGAGCGGACTGGAATAGTTTGATCGCTTCTTTGTGCCTTCCCATCAATTCCAAAAGCAAACCCAGCCGGTACCGTGCTTTCAGGTAATTGGGCCGAAACTGGATGGCCTTGACATAGGCATTGAGGGCTGTTTCGTAACGTCCTACGGTGGTGTTGACTTTCCCCAATTCGTAATAAATGTGAGGGTTGTTGGGGGACAGTTGCAGGACTTTATGATAAGTCTCGATCGCATCGTCGTACCGTTTCAATTTCAGATAAATCGTTCCCAGATGAAGCCATACCTTTTGATTGTCCGGCTCCACTTCCAACGCTTTTTTGTAAGGGGCGATGGCTTCTTTATGCCTTCCAAGTCTCAAGTAGTTTTCCGCCATCAGCGTGTACAGTTCGGTGTTTTTGCTGTCCCGTTCGATAACTTTTTTCAGATAATACAGGGCGTACTTCGGTTGGTGGAGTTGGGTATAAGCGATTCCCAGTCCGAGTTCGGCTTCCTTGAGTTCGGGGTTCAGGGCCAGAGCTTTGCGGTAGGGCAGGACCGCCTGTTTGTGATTCCCTGATTTCAGATAGGATTCACCCAGATAAAAGTAGGCCCAGGCACTTTTGGGATTGAGGCGCAAAGAATGATTGAGCGCGGGAATCGCTTCCCGGTAATTGTTTTCGAAATATTGGGCCTTTCCCAACTGGAACCAGAGATTCGCGGACTTGGATTTTTGCTTTAAGATCTTCTGAAAGCCCTGAATTGCGCCTTTGTAATTCCCGATATGAACGTAAGCGACGGCCAGTTGTTCCCGGGCATCCTGGTTTAAGGGTTGAATCCGAAGCACCGCTTCGTACGCATTCACGGCCTGGGCGTATTGCTTCAGGTTTATGTGGATACTGCCCAACCGGTAGTAGGCCCGGGCGTGCTTGGGGTCAATTTGTACGACCCGGCCGTATTCCCGTGCCGCCTGTTCCCAGTCGTTCAGTTTCTCAAACGACTGGGCCAGTTTGAAGTGCGCGTGTTTGTGGCTGTCGTCCAGCCGGACGGCTTCCTGAAAATATCGGCTGGACTTGGCATAGTTGTTACGGGTCAACCAGGCCTGGCCCAATTGGAAATGTGCCTCAGCGCTTTTCGGGCGCACCCGGACTAACTGTTCCAAGTGATGGAGGGCCTTCTCATGCTGGCCCAAAGCGATGTAGACGCGTCCGAGGTAGTCCAGTGCGGCAACATCATTCGGGTAAACCAGGAGGGCGTCCCGCAAGAGGGGCAGGGCCTTGCGCGGTTTCCCCTGTTTGAAATAAATCCGCCCGATACCTGAATAGGCCTTGTAAAAATTGGCATCCAGATCCAGCGCCTGGCGGTATTCCTCCATGGCCCGCCGGTATTGTTTTTGTGTTTCATAGCTCTGGCCCAAGGCGTACAACCACTGCGGTTGCAGGGGATTCAGGTTAAGGGCTTTATTGTATTCCTGGATGGCGCGTTTGTGATTGCCCTGGGCCGCATAGGTTTTACCCAAGGCAAAATACGGTTCGCTGAGATTCGGGCTGAGACGGATGGCTTCCTTCAGGTGATCCATGGCCGCCCCATACTGTCCCATAATGCGGTAGGTATCCCCCAGCCCGTATTGGGCTTCGGGATAATGGGGGTCCATCCGGATGGCTTCCAGATACGCGTCCGCGGCTGGCTTGAATCGTTTCAAGGTTTTGCGACTTTCGCCGATTTCAAAATAAGCTGCCGGGAACAGAGGCTCCAGCTTTAAAACCTCCTCAAACTCCTTGATGGCGTCCTCGTACAATCCCATTTGACGGTAAGCCCGGCCCAAACCGTAATGCGCAATATGGTCTTTGGGATCAATCTTGAGTGCGGCTTTGAACTCGTCGATTCTTAGAAAATCTGAGTTCGCGGGCACAGGCAGAAGCCAGATCAGGAAGCATAGCAATGGGAGTGTGGTTTTAAATTTCATGAGCTTAGGAACAGGAGTTTATTTTTACTTATCGTCAAAGTGCTCGAAAAAAACAAGTGCGGCCACTGATAATTATGACCGTTTGAATGGGAGGGAAAACTCAATCAGGAAGCGGAATAAGATAATCTATTACATCAAATAGAACTATTTAAATATAATAAATATTTAATATTTTTGATTAACCACGAACCCGGTGGTTGATCTGGTATTTCTGAACGGCCCGGCTGTGGTCCTCGTAGTTGGTGGAGAACTGATGACTGCCGTCCTGGCGCGAAACGAAATAGAGAAAATCTGAAGTTTCCGGTTCCAGCGCCGCCCGAATGGAGTCCAGACCCGGACTGGCAATCGGACCGGGCGGAAGTCCGAAGTACTTGTAGGTATTGTAAGGTGAGTCAATGGACAGATCTTTTTTACGGATATTGCCGTCGAAATTAACCATTGCGTAGATAACCGTCGGGTCCGTTTGCAGACGCATTTCTTTAATCAGACGATTGTGAAAAACCGAAGAGATCAATTTTCTTTCTGCTCCGAGGCCGGTTTCTTTTTCGATCAAAGAAGCCAGGGTGATGATTTCGTGAAACGTGAGTTTTCCCGCTTTGGCTTGTTGCATCAAATCTGTTGTTTGGACGCGTTTCTTGAAAGTGTTGACAAGGGTTTTAACAATCCTTTTGGCTCCGTCAGCCTTGGAAAACTTATAAGTTTCAGGATACAAATAACCTTCCAGAGTGCCGCCTGGGGGAATTTGGAAAGCATCCAGAAGCTCCGTATTTCGCGTTTCTGCAACAAAGGCTTCCTTTTTCACCAACCCCTTTTTCTCAAACAATTCTGCCATCTCCGTGATTCGGTAACCTTCGGGAATGGTGACCGTGTAAAGAATGGCGGTGCCGTTGGTCAGGGAATCCAGAATTTTCCATGGAGGCATGGAGGGTGAAAACCGGTACTCTCCCGCCTGAATACGGTTTTGCTTTCCCTGAAGGTAAGTGTACAGGACGAACGCGCTGGGCTCATCCAACAGTTTCCTATGGGCGAGAAAAGTGGAGACTTGCCTGAGGGTCATACCCGGTTTGATATCGACGACTTGTTCCCTCGAGCTCGAGCTGGCCGGGGTATTGCCATAATTATACAAGAGGACAATAAAGACTATACCCGTGACCCCCATCACTGAGAAAAATAGAATCAGCCTGGACTTGAGCCGCTCGCGAAAAGATTTTGTCGCTGGATCTGCCATACTAATAGGAGATCAGAAAATGGCTGAAATATCCATAATTATTTGATTATATGTGCCATTTTCTTCAAAAAAGCCTTGTTTTCTTCGGGTGTTCCGATGGTAACCCGCAGGCAGTTTTTGAGCCGTGGGTGAGTGCTCAGGTCGCGGATTAAAATGCCGTTTTCCATCAATTGCTTAAAGAGGTAGTCGGAATCCTGTTCCACCCGGAAGAGTACAAAGTTGGCGTCGGAGGGAAAGACTTTGAGTGATTTGAATTGGGAAAGCTCCCGGATCATCCGGTCCCGCTCTTTGATCAGGGCATCCAGCTGCTTTTGCACGGGCATGAAGTGGTTCAGCAACCGATCCGTCAATTTCTGGGAAAGGGCGTTGGAGTTGTAAGGCAGCCTGATTTTATCGATCTGATCGATAATGATGGGATCCGCAACCGCATACCCCACCCGCAGGGCGGCCAAACCGATTTTGGACAGGCTCCTTAAAATAACCAGGTTGTTGTGTTTCGGTAATTCGGAAAGAAAACTTTTCCCGGCAAAATCGTGATAGGCCTCGTCCAGCACCACGATGCCTGGAAAATTTTCGATGACCTTTTGCACTTCCGGTGCGGAAAAGCAATTGCCCGTGGGATTGTTGGGGTAACTTAAAAAAGCGATGCGTGCCTGGCTTTTTTCCAAGGATTCAAGAAATGGCTCCGCTTTAAAGTCCCACTGGTCATCCAACGGGTGGGTGTGCGACTGCAGGCCCATTCCTTGAGCGATAATGGCGTACATCGCAAACGTGGGATCGGGAAAGCCGACCGTTTCACCGGAATCGCAGAAAACCTGCAAAAGGATCTGGATCAACTCGTCGGACCCGTTGCCGATAGCCAGGTTTTCGGGAGCTACGTTCAATCGTTTGGCAAGCGTTTGCTTCAGTGGGCCGCAGTCGGGGTCCGGGTAGCGATTCAACTCGGTGGATTTAAAAACCTCTTCGAACTGCTTGAGAATTTCCGGAGGCGGCGGAAACGAGTTTTCATTGGCGTGGAGTTTGATTTCGCAATCGATATGCTCCACATGATAGGCTTTCAGCGATTGAACTTTTGCTTTGACGAGTTGAATTAAATCCAGTTTGGACATGATCAGGTGTTCCCCGATTCAATGATTTTCCGGATTTCCGGGCAATCGGGTTGATAACGGTTCATCCGGCTTTTCTCGGCACGGATTATAGAGAGAATCGTATCCACCGACTCATCGACATTCACATTGGTCACGGCAAAATCATAGAGATGGCTTTTGGAAATTTCTTTTTTACCCACCTCGAGGCGTTGTCTGATCTGGCTGTCCGGTTCCGTACCGCGACCCGTCAATCGTTTTTTAAGTTCCTCCAAAGAAGGGGGCAAAATGAAAATATAAACGCCCTGGTATTTCAGGTCGCGCAGTGCCTCCACCCCCTGAACATCCAGTTCGAGTACGAGGTCTTTCCCTTTTTTCAGGGTGCTCTCGATATTTTTGAGGGTTGTTCCGTAATAGTTGTCGTGGATTTTGGCCCATTCCAGAAATTCGTTGCGGTCGGTCATTTTTAGAAAATCTGCTTTGGATATAAAATGGTAATCTTCACCATCCCGTTCATTCTCGCGTGGCGGGCGGGTGGTGTGCGATACGGAAAAATCAAGAGCGGGCAATCGTTCCTTCAGGGAACGGAGGAGCGTCGTTTTTCCGGCACCGGAGGGTGCTGAGATGATGATGGGTAATCCTTCTTGAGCCATAGAACGATGGGATGGTTGAGGTTTGCCCGACAATGGGGCGGCTTATTCGATGTTCTGGATCTGTTCCCTGATTTTTTCCAAAAGACTCTTGATTTCGATCACATTCTGCGAAATTTGTAAATCCACGGATTTGGAACCGATGGTATTGGTCTCCCGGTTGATTTCCTGGGTGATGAATTCCATCTTCCGGCCAATCGGACCGGTTTTTTCAAACAGGTCGCTGAACTGTTCCAAATGACTCCCCATCCGGATGATCTCCTCCGAAATATCGCACCGGTCTGCCAGCAGGGCGGTTTCCTGAGCCAGGCGGGTTTCGTCCAGGTCTATTCCCCCGGTCAGCGTTTTGATTTTATCGTTAAGACGGTTGCGATATTCTTCCAGCACCACGGGTTGACGTTCCTGGATGTTCTTCATCAATTGACGAATTGCCTGCAAACGGTCCGCAAGGTCCTTTTGCAGATTGTTGCCTTCCTCCTGCCGCATTTTTATCAGAGACGACAGAGCGCCATCCACTGTTTCCAGAATCATCTCTTCCTGAGACGTATCGAGAGTCAACGGTTCCGTTTTGATGATGTCTTTCACCCCCAGCAAAGTTTCGATGGGCATGTCTCCCGCCAGGCCCAGCTCATCTTTGATCTGTTTGAAGGCCTCGAAGTATTGAGTGGCAAGACCCAGATTGGGTTTGATTTCGAGATCAGCGCCGGAGTCATCGTTTTTTTCCAGGCTCAGGAACAGGTCGAACGAACCGCGTGCGCATTTCGATTTGATAAACTTTTTGATGGGCAGTTCCAGTGCGGCCAGATACTTGGGCAGGCGGGTATTGATTTCGATGAAGCGGTTGTTGACGGAACGTATTTCCGCCTTGCAGGCGAACTGTCCGTTTTGTTTTTCCGACCGGCCGTAACCGGTCATACTGTTAAGCATTCCGCCTGGAACCTTTGTTAGGCTTTTTCGATGACGATTTTGTGGTGTCCGTTTTCTTCCACATGGGACAGTAGTTTATGTCCGTCATTCTGGACGCTTCGGGGAACGTTGGTGGAGGGCTCGCCGTCATCCAGAAGAACCTCAAGCCGCTGACCCGATTGCATGGTCTCCAGCTTGAGTTTGGTTTTGACATAATTGAAGGGGCATTTGACTCCTAGCAGATCGATCGATTGGCTAACGGCCGCCTTATCGGCGCTGCCGTTGCCGGACGGCTCTTCCGGGACGTTGCCCTTGGAACCGACGCGAATGCGGAGTGATTTGTCCGATTGCATCTTATCGTTGGCTTTCCGGCATTCGTCCACCAACGCCTGTGATTCAACCAGCATCGCCTTGGCTTTGGCGTTGTCGGCCTGTTCGGGATCTTCCTGATAACGTTCCGTGACGCCGGCGTGTTTTTCGGAAACAATGCCGGTTTCCACGATCAGCGATTCAAACTTGGTCAGGGTTTCCACATTGTCGGTAAAATCCATGCCCTCGGTCACCAGCAAAGCGCGGGCGGAGGAAGCGATCGACCGGTTAGCCTGGCGGACCGCTTCGGCAAATTCGCTCTTTTCAAAAGCCCGGGTGCATTGAAAGAGGGCTCGTTCGGCTTCGGAAAGGTGGTCGGAAATCATATCCGTCACCGCTCCGGCACATTCACCCTGTCCCCGGTCGTCCAGTGAAAAAGCTTTGGTCGCGTGGAAATCGATATACGATTGCGGGGACGATTCGATATCCGGCAGTTCCTTCAGATCGATCAGCAGGTTGGAGAAGTAAGCTTTGCCAACCCGGTCGAAGAACTGCACGAACGATTCGTCGCCCTGCTTGTCCTTCTTGTAAGCGTCGACGGAGCGGCGCACCGCGTTGGCAGCGTTTTTTGCGGGCAGTTTGATCACGTTGGTGCCGAAGACGGCTCCGTCTTCGGTGATGCGGCCGCCCATCATCATTTCGTAATGAGGGGCAAGAATGCCGTTGACCTTCTTCGCGGAACCGGCAAAACCGATGGACGCGATGTGGTGCTGACCGCAGGAGTTCGGACAACCGCTGGCTTTGATGGTGATGTGATCCAGATCGGTCGACTCGGTGGTCTCGTTGTCGATGTCTTCGGTCAGCTTGTTGATCAATCCCCGTGAGTGTGTGATCCCGAGATTGCAGGTCTCGGAGCCAGGGCAACTCGTCATATCTTTCAATTCTTCCGTACCGGCTTTGTGCAGGTCAATTTCTTTAAGAGCATGATAAATCGGGCCGAATGCTTCCGGTTTCACCCAGGGGATCATGATGTTCTGAAACACGGTGTTGACCAGGATGCCGCCGGCATAATCCGAGGCAATTTGACTGAGGGCCCGGGCCTGATCGCTGGTCAAGTCGCCCAACTGTAATTTGATGTGTACGTTGTAAAACCCGCTCTGCCTCTGCTCGTAAGAATTGCGTGCTTTCCACTGGATGAAATTGTTGTCCGATTCCATATCTCCATTGACTGAAAACTCAGGAATATTTGGAATGGTGTCTTCGGGAATTTCAATTACGGGGTATTTGGTGCCTTCCAGCTTTTTGAATTCTTCCTGCACGAGGGCACGTACTTTCTCGATGCCGTATTTATCCACCACAAATTTGAAACGGGCCTTGTTGCGGTTGCGCTTGTCGCCGTGTTGGTCAAAAACCTGAACGATGGCTTCGCAGGTGCGTAATATTTGGTCTGCGGGCACAAACTCCGACAAGAGTTTAGCCAGATGCGGGGAGGAGCCCAAGCCGCCGCCTACAATAACCTTGAAACCGCGAACCCCGTCTTTGACCTCAGCGTTCATTCCGATATCGTGGATGGGTCCCAGTCCACAGCCTTTGCATCCGCCGAGGCTGATTTTGAATTTGCGCGCCAGGTTCTGGGTTAAAGGGTGCCGCAGGAGATAACGGGAAACCGCTCCGGCGTAAGGTGTCACGTCAAACTTTTCATCTTTGCAGGTGCCGGCTTTGTGACAGGCGGTGACGTTACGGACGGTGTTGCCGCAGGCTTCGCGGGTGGTCAGACCGTGTTCTGCTAAATCCTGAAGCCCTTGGGGAACGTCCTTGATTTTGACATAATGGAACTGAACATCCTGCCGGGTGGTGACGTGCAGAATCCCGTTGGAATAGTTGTCCCCGAAATCCGCCAGGCAGTTGAGCTGGTCAGACGTGATGCGGCCGAAGGGAAGTTTGGTGCGGACCATCTGTACGTCTTCCTGCCGTTGTCCGTAAATGCCCTGTTGCAGGCGGAACCGTTTGAAGTCCTCCTCACCGACTTCGCCTTTTTCAAGCCGTTCCACTTCGGCGGCGAAGTCTTCGATTTCCTGTTTGACCTCCGGCGGGAGGTTCAAAGTTTCCAAATCCATGATAAACCTGCTCTAATTTTTAAAATCGGGGCTAGAGGCAAACTGCCCCAAGCGCCAATTTGGTTTAAAGTTTGGAAAATGCCGGAAAACGCCCTGTTTTACAAAGGCCCCGGCGATTCTAACTATTTATTACAATGAACCAATCATATAACAAAAACATTTCAAAAAACACAAGAATGCGATTTTGGGTTATATTTCCCATACTCTCTGCGGGGTCAGAACCCAAGCTGCATTCATGATACAGGATCTGGCATTAAATTCAATGAATTAAGCATTGAGTGCGGTCTTGGCAGAGGGCCGAAACAACAGTGTAAAGGGGGCCGGTGAGAGAGAATGGGTCAGGCATGGCTGGTTGAGCATTGGGTGTTCTGGTGGATTACGGCCAACTTTTTGATCTATCTGGCCGTGTTTGTTGTCGCGCTGCGTATCAACTGTAACTTCAACATCATTATGGTGGGGATGATATATCTGCTTCCCTTGATTCCTGTTGGATGGGAGCCGGTCATTGGACCCCGGTTCGTGGTGCAGTCGATTCACAATATGGTATTCGGCGTCATCGAACTGGTGATTTTTGTGATGACCGTCAAACCCGCCGATGCCACGTTCGACCGGGCACACGTCAAGCAGCTGTTGGGGCATACTCTGCCGATTGCCGCCGCTTTGATCGGATTGTCCTATGTTTCCCGGATGAGCGAGGTGCCCCTCGGACAACTTGAATTGGCAGTTATAATGACGGTATTTTTAGCCGGATCCATATTGCGGGTGATGGCGGTCTACCAGTTGGGTTCGCAGGCTTTCAAATTCGATATCGTCTTCCGCGAGCAACAGACCCTGCGGACCCAAAAACTGTATTCCTGGATACGGCATCCTTCCTACACGGCGATGATGATCGTCATTCTGGCGTACGCCCTGACCACGCATCACTGGCTGGCGGGAGGTTTGGGATTGGTCTCCGCCTGGTTCGGGTTTCAATACCGGATTCATCACGAAGAAAAGGCCCTGCTGGAACAGTACGGTGAGGAATATGCGGCGTACCGGAATAAAACCGGGATGTGGTTTCCCAGGATGATGCGCTAGCAGACGGTATCAATTTTCGTGAATGTCCGGGAACCAGGTTTTCCAGAGGGGTTTGGTGAGGTCGCCCACTTCCACAGGACTTTGAAACCAGGCGGCGAAACCATAGAGCGCGATAATATAAAGGTAACTGGCGGTATAGAACAGCGGCCGGTTGAGTGTGAGGCCCTGAAATCGCTTGTCGTCGGGGCCGCCCAGTTTTTTGACCCGGAAGTAATTGGAAATCATCATCAACAGAAACAGCATCAACGGATTGTAGTTGAAGATGGATATCATGAAGGCGGACAGTGGTGCGATCGCCAACATCAGAGGGATTTTTACCAGGCTGTTTTTGGTGATATGGTCGAAGGTGTTGAGGGCGGCCAGGTAGCACACCAGATAAAACAGTCCGGTAAAGCCCAGCCAGATCAGGAAAGCCAGTATGGAGGTGCCGCCAATAATGTCTTCCCAGCCGAGTATCATGGTCAGAGCATAGCAGGCGGGAATCCGTTGCGCAATATTGGAGGAAATCAGTGACACAGGAGCGATTGCATTTTGGAAAAGAGGGCGAGAACGCGGCGGTCAAGTTTCTGAAGAAGCGGGGATACCGCATCATTGAGAAAAACTATCGTAACAAATCCGGGGAGATCGATGTCGTTGCCGAGCAGGACCAGGTGCTGGTGTTTGTCGAGGTCAAATCCCGGATCGATGCGGAATACGGCGAACCGCTGGAGGCCGTCACGCCGCACAAGCAAAGAAAAATCGGCCAGGTCGCGAAGGGGTTTATGGTCCAGCACCGGATCGAAAACCGGGACTGCCGGTTCGACGTGGTGGGGATTAAAGGCGATCCCAACCAACCCAAAACCTGGGACATCAAACTGATTCAGGACGCCTTCCGGCTTTAACGACTCTGCAAAATACTTCCCTTGCCGGGTAGGGAACCCTGTAGTTTGCCTGCTGAAATCCAAATATTTATTAATTAAATAGACTATAAAAATCATATATTTATATAATATTATTTAATCCGGCATGTTATCTTGTAGCAGGCGGGATTTTTTGCATAGAATGATTCCGGTCTTTGGGTAATAAGCTTTGTGGGGTACGATCTTTACAATGATTGAATTCTCAGCCGGGTGACCGTATCCGGTATTCAAGGAGCGTTACGATATGTCAGTGCTTAAGAAATTATCTCAAATGTTCTCAGGGACGGGTCGTCAGGAATCCACCACGGATAAACCGGTGAGCGAAACCCCGAACCCACCGGAACCCGCAAATTCTTTTACCGAGGCGCCGCCGGTTCAGAGAAGGGTGATTCAGGCGCCGGTGATTGTGGACCAGGCGGCGGAGGTTGGTTCGTCCGACCAAATCCTGATCAAAGCCGAGCCCTCGCGGGATAATGAGCAATGCAAATTTATGGTGAACCGTCCTCTGTTCGAAGGGCATTCCTGGTTGTTTTCGAATTTTGAAGAGGCGGCGGGTTCTCCTCTGGCCGAGTCAGTCTTCAGTGTCGATTCCGTCGAAACGTTATTGGTCCACGACTCTACCGCCGTAGTCACCAAAACGGGAGCTAAGGGACTCTCCGATTGGGAAACTCTCGCGAAAGATGTAGGAAGCGCGCTCAGGAAAACACTGCAGGCGGAAACGGACCTGGTGTCCAAAGACATCATCGCCAAGATTCCTGCCGAGCCGGTGGTGCGGGAAGAAATTCAGAAGGTGATCGACACCGAGGTCAATCCCGGAGTTGCCGGGCATGGCGGGCGTATTACCCTTACTGCGGTGACGGGCAACACGGTGACAATTGAAATGGGCGGAGGGTGTCAGGGATGCAGTGCCGCGGATCTGACTCTGAAACAGGGGATTCACAACGCCTTCAGGAAAGCGGTGCCCTATGTCGGTGCTATTTATGATGAAACCGACCACGCCGCCGGTTCGAACCCCTATTACCGTTAAAGGACTCCATGCCTAAGCTGAACCGATTCAATATCGAAATCGAAACCGGAGACACGGGAACCGATCTACCGGTCCATTTCACCATCAACAACCACAAACTTCCCCTGGAGGATACCCAGGGTGGTGTGCAGCCGGGGGAAACCTTCTCCGGCGGATTCGAGATTCGCAGCTTTGCCCACTCGTTGACGCTGGTCGGGCCCGAATCCGGTCAATGGGATATCCGCAAAATGAAAGTGGATTACGATTGCGAACACACCCCGACGTATTCTGTGGTTTTTGGCGAGGTGACGCTGGACGAGACGACCGAGGTTAACATTTGGCAGGATCCGCCGTTGCCGACCTGGGATGTTTAGAGGAGCAGTGCCGTGTGGAAGCGAGGGGGTTGGCCGGGAGCACCGTCCGTTTGACAAATTTGATGTGCAGATCCCCAAACAGGATGAAATCCTTATAAATCGCTTCCAGCGGGACATAGTGCTCCGACGACCAAAAATATAATTCCCCATTTTTGGTTTCAAACAAGTCTGAAGGAACCATCACCTTCATCAGCATCTTAGCGGCCAGTTCCTGGCCACTTTCTTCTTCCTCGAATTTTGCTCTTTCCGAATTGGTGGATATGTAAATGGACATTTCGTTGGTTGCGGTTCTGGAACTGCCCTTGGTCCAGAAGGTGGGGACTTTGTATATACCCCCTTTTTCAATTTTTCCGTAAGCACCGTTGCGAAAATTGTAAAAGAGCCCCAGAACGTCGTCCAGGGGATCTTCTCCCGTAATCGATTCGTTGTCCTGCTTCACCAGCGTTTCATTATCGTATGAAAACCAGTAGTGACGCTTGGCAAGGTAATCCATAACATGGACGATTCGCTCCCGGTCACTTCCATCAATGATTTCCCGTTCGAATGTTGTGGTGCGCAAGCGTTTCCCGTTATCAATGATGTCGAAGGTGGATTTATAAATATGCTTGACGTAAGAGGTCAGAAAACCCACCAGACCCTGGGTTTCGGCCACCAGAATGCATTTGAATTTGCCGTTTTCCTCGTAAAAACTGATTTGCGCCTGAGCGGCTTTTGAAAAAATCATAAAGTCCATATCAAAGAAAAGCGTTTCGCCGGCAAAACGGCGAATATCCCCATTCGGTGAGAACGAGGCATAGGTGCCAAGGGTTGGGCTTTTCGAAGTTTCCGACAAGGCGGGGGTGGAGCTGATGCCAAGCCAGCAGATAACGAAAAAAACTTTTAAAATTTTCTGGATAAGTAATTTGTAAGGAGGGAGCTTCATGGCGTTGCCGCCCAGTAATAAAATATTTTAAATATTATTCATTATTTATTGGGAAGTCAACTCATTTAACGAATCCGGGTTTCTCAGGTCAGGGGTTTTATTTGAAGATGCAATACACTTATCGGAAGGAACTGGGTGAGGTTGCTTTGGATATCTGATCAGGTATTTTGTTGGGATTATCGAACGGATATGACGGAAGAGCAGGTGCAAGGGCGCGGCATTTTAATTTAATTTACCCGGTATCCCGTTGGTCAGTCTCCCATGCAAATCCCCCAGCAGGAGGTAGTCCTTAATCGTGGTTTCGAGAGGTATATAGTGGTTGGAAGCCCAGAAGACCAGCTCCCCGGTTTCAGTTTTGAAGACATCTTTTGGAATGAGTACCTTCAATAACATCTCGTCATTTTTGGTTCGGTTTTCTTTGATGCGAAATAGTTCCTGCTCCTCTTCAGTACTGATATAAGTGGTAATGCTTTTCATGCTTAGGTCCGGCACGGTATCAATCTTGTAAGTCCTTCCTTTTTTCAAATTACCGTACACCCCATTACGGAAATTGTAAAAGAACGCAAGGATATCGTCATAGATGACTCCTTCAGGAATGGGGTTACGCTGGCGCTCTTTCAGGTCGCCCCCGCTAAACAGGAACCAGAAGTGAGTGTGAGAGGCATAGTCCAGAAAGTGAACGGTACGCTCTTTTTCCCTGCCGATGATCACATCTCTTTCGAATTTATGGGTTTGGACCCGTTGGCCCTGGTCGACAATGTCGAATGACGACTTGTAATAGTGTTTACGGTAATTGGTGAAAAAGCCCACCACGCCCCTGGTTTCAGCAGACAGCGTTGAATAATATTTCCCCTTGTACTCATAAAAGCGCACCTTTGCGGTAGCCGCCTTTTCGAAGAAAAGGAAGTCGATGTCATATGTGAGTGTTTCTCCCGTAAAGCGCCGGATATCTCCCTTGGGAACAAACGAGGGGTATTCTCCCTGAGAGTTGATAAAAGCCGAAGTATTGAGCGGACCGGATACTTCAGCAAGAATCGGGTAGAAAGCGCTCAGCAGGAGCATGGATAACCCTAAGACAAATAATTTCAAATATTTATCAAATTTTACCCCGGAGCGGGTCATATTTCTGGTTCCGCAAAAATTTATTGAAAAAAGTGGCCGAATAACTTAATATTTGACAAGAAAAACTTCTGGAATTTGTTGGATTTAACCTTTAGTTTCTATAAGTTTAGTAATCATGACGACCGAAACCTTACCAGAAACCTTGCCGGATATCGAGGCTCCCGCTCCCGCAGTCGTTCCTGAAGAGAAGACCCGCAAAAAGACGGCTTTTTTGCCGTTATATAAAGTGATCATGTGGGATGATAATGTTACGACTACGGAGTTTGTGGTTCGCATGCTAGTCAAAATTTTTGGCAAGGATTATCATACCGCAGAACAACTGATGTTGGAAGTCCACCTCACCGGGGCAGCCCATGTCGACACCCTGCCTCTGGAGCGGGCCGAATTCAAGGTTCAGCAGGTTCATACGGCAGCCGCTATGGAAAACTATCCCTTCAAGTGTTCGATTGAAGCTTTGTAGTCTCTGCTGAAATCCTGTGTTGGCATCCTGTATCGACGCATCATTTTCTTTTCTTTAGAGGGATGTAATCCGTCTTTCCTCGTCCCTGGTAAATCTGCCGCGGCCGGCCGATTTTAAATTCTTTGTCTCCTTGCAACTCAATCCAATGTGCAATCCAACCGGGCAGGCGACCGATGGCAAACATCACCGGAAACATGTTGACTGGAATCTGCAGGGCTTTGTAAATCAATCCTGAATAAAAGTCCACATTGGGATATAATTTTTTGGAGATGAAATAGTCATCCTTGAGGGCGATTTCCTCCAATTGCAAGGCGATATCCAGTAGGGGTTCATTGAGTCCCAACTTCTCAAACACCTCATGCGCCAGTTTTTTGATTATTTTGGACCGGGGGTCGAAGTTTTTGTAGACCCGGTGTCCGAATCCCATCAACCGAAAAGGATCATCGGCATCCTTGGCTTTTTCCACAAACTGCTTCACATTGCCGCCGTTATCCTGAATGGTTTGCAGCATTTCGATGACAGCCTGGTTGGCGCCTCCGTGTAACGGTCCCCAAAGGGCATAGATTCCAGCCGATACCGAGGAATACAGGTTGCACCGGGAACTGCCGACCAGACGTACGGTACTGGTAGAACAATTCTGCTCATGGTCGGCGTGCAGGATCAGAAGGGTGTCCAGCGCTTTCGCCACCAGAGGATCCACTTCATAGTCCTCGCATGGGTTGGAGAACATCATGTGCAGGAAATTCTCGGTATAACTCAGGGCGTTTTGAGGATAGGAGAAGGGTTGGCCGATGGACTTTTTGTAACTGTAGGCGGCGATGGTGGGAAGTTTCGCCAGGAGCCGATGGATGGTGATTTCGACTTCCCGCTCGTTCTGCTCGTTGAGCTGGTCCTGGTAAAAAGTGGCCAGGGAACCCACGACGGCACTGCAGACGGCCATGGGGTGCGGGTTGTTGGGAAACCCATCATACAAATTTTTGAGGGATTCGTGGATCATGGAATGGTGAGTGACATGATGGTTGAAGTAGTCCAGTTGCTCCGCATTGGGAAGATTGCCGTAGATCAGCAGGTAGGCCGTTTCGATAAAACTGCTGTGTTCCGCCAGCTGTTCGATCGGGATGCCTCGATACAGCAGGACTCCCTTTTCCCCATCCAGAAACGTGATTTGGCTTTGACAGCTACCGGTGCTGACGAAACCGGGATCGTAGGTAATCAATCCCGTTGCGGTGCGCAGGGTGGAAATATCCACCGCTTGTTCCCCGCAGGTTCCTTCTATGATGGGTAACGAGTATGATTTGCCCTGGTGGATCAATTCGACGTTCTGGGTCATGGCAACCTCCGTTGGGTGGTTCGCGGTAGCTTGTTGGACAGGAAAACAAAAACTCAAACGGCTCTGCCTTAAAGTTTCTCAAAGGGAATTCCAGTAATCAACTTAAATAACTGACGGCTCAATATGAAAAACAATAACTGGCTTTTATATTTTATTCTAGTGGGAATTATTCTGGGGGGAATTTGCGGCTGGTGGTTCGGACCTCAAATGACCGCAGTGGACTGGATCGGGGAAATCTTTTTGAATGCCCTTAAAATGCTGGTCATTCCCCTCATCATCTCTTCGTTGATAGTCGGAATTTCCGGTTTGGGGGACATCACCAAAGTGGGGAAAACCGGGGTGATCACCCTGGTTTATTTTATGACGACGACCGCTTTTTCGGTAGTCATCGGCCTGAGCATGGTAAATCTCATGACACCCGGAGAGTCGGTGGAGATGGTGTCCGACCTTCCCGAAGGAGTGGCCAGTAAAAGGGCAATGGGAATTACCGATATTCTACAGAGCTTCATTTCGCCCAACCTCGTTAAATCCATGATGGAAATGGATATTCTGCCCATCATAATTTTTTCGTTGGTGTTTGGCGGTGTGTTGACCACACTGGGTGAAAAAGGTAAAGGGGTCATCAGTTTTTTTGATACGGTGAATGAAGCCATCATGAAAATGGTTCACCTGGTACTGTATGTGGCGCCGCTGGGAATTTTCGCGCTTATCGCCTCCAAGCTGGGAGCCGCCGGGGGAGGGGACGCCTTCTGGGCGGAGTTGATGAAGATTGGGAAGTTTGCATTTACTGTCCTGGCCGCGTTGCTGTTTCACGCGATAGTGGTCCTTCCCACCATTCTGATATTTTTCACCCGCCGGAATCCCATCAAATATTTCAAGGGAGCGAGCCCGGCTTTGACCACGGCATTTTCGACGGCCAGCAGCTCCGCGACTTTACCGGTGACCATCGAATGTGCCGAAGAGAATAATGGCGTGTCGCGCCAGGCGTCGCTGTTTGTTTTACCCATTGGCGCGACGGTCAACATGGACGGCACCGCCATGTACGAGGCGATCGCGGCTATCTTCATCGCTCAAATGATCGGGGTGCCTCTGGGATTCTCAGAACAGCTTATTATATTCGTGACCGCGACCCTGGCCGCTATTGGGGCCGCAGGCATCCCGGAAGCAGGATTGGTGACCATGGTCATGGTTCTGCAGTCCGTCGGATTGCCTCTGGAGGGGATTGGGATGCTGTTGTCGATCGACTGGTTTCTGGACCGGTGCCGCACCACCATCAATGTCTGGGGCGATTCCATAGGCGCGGCGGTGGTTGATAAACTCGAAGAAAAATACGTGGAAGGAGGGTAATCAATTGGAATGGATTCTCTTGGTTTTGTTGGGACTGGCGATTGGAATTCTGGCCTCCATGTCCGGTTTGGGCGGCGGATTTCTGGTAGTCCCTGTTCTGCTGTATCTGGGGAAGAAAGCGCATATGGCGGTCGGCACCTCGTTTCTGGTGGTGTTACTGATCGCCGTATCCTCGGTGGCGGCCCATTACAAATTGGGGAACATCGACTTGAAAACCGGCCTGATGATTGCTTTAGGAGGGATCGCCGGGGCTCAGGTCGGCCCCATCATTTTACAAAGCATGTCCGAACAGAACTTTAAGCGTTTCTTTGCGGGCATTCTGGTGCTCCTGGCCATCTGGCTGGTGGTTCAGTCGCGCAGTGCCGTCTGAAGCCGTTTCGTGGGGGGTGACCGGAGAGCCGCCGGTGGCAATTTAAAACCTCGGCTGGCGAAGGATACTTCTCGAACGCGCAATAGTGCCTCAGCGAAGATTGCTCCCGGCCTTGCCTGGCAAGCGTGACGCTGGACTGCATCTTCTTTTAAATGCGCTCAGCGAACATCGTTTGCTGTTAACCGTCAGCCAGCTGTCTCTCCTGCCAAGGAGCCTCGGACGATTCTTGCGGCAAAAGGACCTTCACCCAGCTTGTTGATCCAGTTGGACCGGCCCTTGATCAAATTGAACATCATCGCCCGGTCCTTGTTGACCGTATCCGTCCAGGTGACATCGGCGCAATCCGGTTCAAATACCGGCGGAAGGTAAATGATATCTCCGCCTTTGGCTTTCAAAGAGAAATTCTTGTCATAGATACTTTTGATATCCTCGAGTTTGCACACCCGCCAGTCGTTGAACCCGGCATAGTTTTCATTATTCAGTTGTTGAGCGTACTCCTGGCATTGTTCCAGGTTTCGCCATTTTCCCAGCATCTGCCGGGTATCTTTTTTCAGCCAGGTCAACCCGGTTGAGGAGTCGGTGATGGTTTCGTTGCCGTTATCGATAAATCTGTTGTCTGACATGGAGACCTCGGTAAGAATTTTGAGATGGGGGTATTATATCAGAATTTGGAAATGGGCAGGCTACGGGGTGAGACTTTGATCGAATTCGTATTCAGGACAAAATCAATTTCGGGTGTAAAAAGACAGGCCCTGGAAACGATAATTCAGCCCGGGAGGAAACTTGTTTTCAAAAAAGCCGTTTGCCATGGGAGGGCCATGAGGTTGGGCGATGACCGATATAAAATCAAACGGACTTTCCTCGCAGTTTCGGAAGAAGCACCACCTCACGAAAAGCGCTTTGTCTAAATTACGCTTTAAGATGATTCCCAGAATATCCGGACCGCTGAAGAAAAATTGCAGGACAAAGTCGGGTGAATTGACCTGAAATGTTTTGTTGAGCGGGAGCCGGGTCAAATCCACCGGGTTGGTCACCTTGATTGCCTGGGTCTTGTACTTCTTGAGGGAAATCGTTTCAAACGAATAGGCAGGAAAGGTCATATATAAAACCAAAAACCAGCCTGAAAGGAGAAGGAGGAAAGTTTTTTGAATATTCCTTCGGAGGAAATGGCATAGAAAAAGCCGATAGAGTATTAACTCTATCGGCTTTTTAATCGAATCTACCAGGACCAAGAGTCCCAAAGCTGTTTAGCTTACTTCAGAGTCGGATGAATTTCGGCGCACATGGAATTCGGAACCAGATTTTCCTTCATGTAGCCTTTGCGATTCTGATTCATCTGCTTCCGGTATTGGCCGTCGGAATTGTCACCCTGACAGTCACCGGCTACCAGTCCACGAACCTGGGCTTCTTCCACCGTCTTGGCGGCTTTCCAGGATTGATCGGTCTGGGAGGAACCAAACTGCTGGTCCACATTGATTCCAGAGGCAGAGTTTCGGGACAGATGAGCGCGGGACGCGCGGTTGACGGCATCCGTCAGAGCACGTTGTCTGGCACCCATTTCAACCATGGTCTGGCCAACGCTCATTACGCTCTGATCCTGCTGAGCATAGGAACCCGGAACCAATTCGTCGGCAACGGCACTGTTCACTCCGAAAGCCAGTACAGCCGCAATACATACTGCTAACAAAAGCGCTTTCTTTTTCATTGTTGTCTCCCCTAAAAAAGATTGTACTTAATAGGTAAAACTCATAAATAAATAATTCATTTACAAACAGCGAACGAATGAATTATGAAATACCGACAGTATCAGGCCCGCGCTGCGTCTCCACCACTAAGCGGCCATTTTTGAAGACATTCTGAGGCGTCTTGCACCGGAATTTATAATCTTAGAGGAGATTTGTCAATAGAAAAACTCCATTTCGTCCGGCTAATTATCTGATCAAATGGAATTTTCAGGGATTTACGTATTCTGAAGACGATTTTTAGCTGTTTTCCGGGAAAGGGCACAAAATTTATATTAACTAATTGAAATCTCTGGCATAAAAACTTTTCCGGAAGCCATTTGAATTTTTTGGGTTCCCGTGTATGATTGCAATTTCAAACCTTTCTCAGAAAACCCCGTATCAGGAAGAGTTTTCATGCCGAAAAAGTACTTTACCGTTGAAGAAGCCAACGCTCTGATTCCCGAATTGAACGACTGGGTTCCCCGCCTGCAGGAATTGTATTCGCTCATGCATAAAGGTTTCCCGGATATTCAAAAAGCCCGCTCCAAGGCGGAATATGGTGGGGGAAGCATTTACGGGACGGATTATCTGAAAGTGGCATTAAAAGCCAACCAGATCACCAAGAACTTTGAGAAAAGAGGCTGTGTTCTAAAAGGGATCGAAATGGGGCTGGTGGATTTTCCCTCCATCCGGGAAGGCAAAGAGGTTTTCCTGTGCTGGAAAATCCCCGAACAGGAAATCCGGTTCTGGCACGATCTGGATACCGGGTTTGCGGGCCGCCAGCCCATTTAGTGAATGCAAACCGCTATCCTTTTTGTGGGCGGGCGGATTGTATCGATTTCTGCAGTGCCTTCACAAGCTGGGCGTTTCCCACCAGTGCCGACCCTTCGCAGAGACTGTTTTTGTTTCCCCTGAAATTGATAAAAGCCCCTCCAGCTTCCTGAACCAGAATTTTACAGGGCGCGAAATCCCAGATGTAAGCCCAGGGGTCGATCATGGCATCGACCGATCCTCGAATCGCCATCAGGTGTCCGAATGCGTCGGGATAGGTTCTCACCAGCTTGGCCCGGGAATGCAACTGGTTCCAGAACCGGAGAAATTTTTTTTCGCGGAAACAGTAAAGGTCCGCCGTCGCCAGAACGGAATCCTGCAATTTCGTATGGGAAGAAACATGCAGCCGGCGGTTTCCCGAGTGGGTGCCTTTGCCTTTCACAGCCCAGACCGTTTCCTCCATCGCAGGCAGGCAAATAATACCCATCACGGGCTCCCCCTTGTGCAGGAGGGACAGGAGCGTGGCAAACAGCGGTAATCCCTGAATAAACGAACGGGTGCCGTCAATCGGATCCACCGTCCACACCCATTCCCTGTCCGCTTCCTCTTCGCCGAATTCCTCGCCGATGATTCCATGGTCCGGAAAATACCGGTGAATGCTTTTACGCAGCATTTCCTCGGCTTTTTGATCGGCAATGGTGACTGGACTTTGGTCCGCTTTTTGTTGTACGGTGAGCTCTTTTTGGAACCCGTTGAGGATTTCCCGGCTAACGGGTTTCAGCCAGGACAGGGCGGTTTCTTTGGCGGCGAGGAGATCTTTCATCCGTATCGTTTAGGATTGCTTTCCGGTCGTGTTAAACTATAATCACTTTGCCATTTTAGCCTTTTATCTCCTTTAAACATATAAAAATATGAACAATAAACAGTTAGTCATAGGGGTGATCGCCTGCTTTGCCATTTCCATCCTGTTTCTTCTGGTGATCGTCTGGGAAATCAAAAAATCCATCGATCATGATGCCAAGGTTCGCAAAATGCAGGCGCAAACCAAACAGGTCACGATTGAAGATAACCGCGATTTCAGTATTTATGAAACCCTGGTCGGCGACGACGGGCGGGAAATGATCCTGGTTCCCGAAGGCGTGTTCACGCGCGGTTCGGAATCCGGCGGGTTTGACGAAAAACCCCAACAGGAGATATATCTCGATGCTTTTTACATCGATAAGTATGAGGTGAGCGTGGAAGATTACAACGTGTTCCGACGCGCCGCCAGCTATGTGGAACCGTCCGTACCTTTTTTCCAGGGCGATCACAATATTCTGAAAACCCCCAAGTACCCGGTGGTCGGGGTATCCTGGAGCGATGCGGTGAATTACTGCACCTGGGCGGGCAAGCGTCTCCTCAAGGAAGCGGAATGGGAGAAAGCCGCCCGAGGGACGCATGGCCTGATATATCCCTGGGGCAATTCGGTGCTCCCCAAACGCGCCAATATCTCCGGCACCGCAGATGGATTTCAATATATGGCCCCGGTAGGAAGTTTCCCCATGGGCCGCAGCGTGTATGGGGTTTACGATATGGCAGGAAACGTTTCCGAATGGGTGGAGGATTGGTATGATCAGCATTATTACCAGAAGTCTCCCATGATCAATCCACAAGGGGCTGATCGATCCAAGAACCGGGTATTCCGGGGTGGATCCTGGGATGCACGTAAAGTGGATATTCGCTCCGCCAAAAGATTCGCCGCCACTCCCGGACGTAAAGACAGTATTGTCGGTTTCCGCTGTGGCAAGTCGGTTGAAAAGAACACAAAAAACAAATAACCGTTACTTACGGAACAGTCTCATTTGAGCCGCTCCCATTTTCGCATTTGGGTTTTTCTTTTTTTCTTCGTCTCCGGTGCCACCGGTCTTATTTATGAAGTGGTGTGGACCCGCCTGCTCACCCTCGTTCTCGGCAACACGCATTATTCCGTTTCCACTGTGCTCACCACCTTCATGGGGGGGCTGGCTCTGGGGAGTTTCTTCGGAGGACGGTTCATCGACCGGGGCGGCCGGCCGCTATTGATTTATGCTTTGCTTGAGGGTGCGATCGGGATTTACTGCTTGCTCATTCCTCACTTCATCGATGTCTCCCTGCCGTTCTTCCAGTGGATCTATACCAATTTCCAGCAATCTTATACGCTCACCAGTTTTTTTCGTTTCGGGGTGTGTGGGGCAATTCTATTGGTCCCGGCTGCGTTGATGGGCGCCACCCTGCCGATTCTGGGCAAATTCGTTTCGGAAAAACCGGAAGTGATCGGCCGGGATGTCGGCACCTTGTACGCGGTGAACACCTTTGGAGCAGTGGCGGGAGCCTTGACCAGCGCCTTCGTGTTCATGAAACTCTACGGCGTCAGCACCACCATCTGGATTGCCGCGGGTCTCAATCTCGGCCTGGCATCGGTCATTTTGATTTTCTTCCGCAGTCAGTGGGCTCGTTCCAGTTCGTCTGAGGCGTTACCGCCTTCGGAAAAAGAATTCCGGTTTTATACCCCGGACGTGATTTTGATCCTCGGCGGTTTTTGTGTGACCGGAATCGCTTCGTTGGTTTATCAGGTGGCGTGGACCCGTATTTTTTCTCTCCTACTGGGATCGTCCGTTTATGCGTTCAGTCTGATACTGACCGCCTTCATTCTGGGGCTGGCTTTAGGGACCCTGGTGTTTTCCCGAATCGTCGGGCGCTTCAAAGATTTGAAAAAAGTTTTCGGCTGGCTGCAGGTGGGTATCGGCCTGTCCGCGCTGGCGGCGTTACCTTTTTTTGGAAGAGTGCCTCTGGTCAATCGCTGGGTGTACCTGAACTGGGGCCTGGATTTTTCTACCATTCAATGGTCAAATTTTTTAATCATCCTTTCACTGATCTTTATCCCCACGTTTCTCATGGGAGCCCAGTTTCCGGTGGTGGTGCGGTTGGTGGCGCGGAACCTCAGGACGCTGGGACATCATGTGGGAACCGCGTACGCGTCCAATACCGTGGGAACCATCCTCGGTTCTTTGATTGGAGGATTTTTGTTGATTCCCATCCTGGGGGTCCAAAATACGATTCTCTGGGCGGTATTCGTTAATATCGTTCTGGGAATCATATTGCTGTACACCTCCAGCCTGCAGGCCAGTTTTAAAACGTATGTTTTGCCGGGTTTGCTGTTTATCTGGATTCTGGGGGCTCGTGGTATTGATCCCTGGGATAAAGCTGTGATATCCAGCGGTTCGTTCATGCCCTACCGGATCGATGAACTGGAGGGCGCCCTTCAGAGAAAAAACAAGATCCTGTTTTACAAGGAGGGCATGCACACCACGGTGACCACCGAATTGTCCGTCGACGGCAATATCTTTTTGCGGGTGAATGGCAAGACCGACGCTTCGTTGGCTTTGGACATGCGGACTCAATTGTTGTCCGGTTACCTTCCGATGTTTTTCAGTAAAAATCCTGAAAGTGTTCTGGTTGTAGGGCAGGGGAGTGGTGTGACCTTGGGGGCGGTGGAGCAATTCCCGGCGAAGGATATTGACCTCGTGGAAATTTCTCCCACGGTCATTGAAGGGAGCCGGTTTTTTGATCCCTTCAATCATCAGGCTCTGGACGATCCCCGGGTGCGGGTGATCCTGGAAGACGGCCGGAACCACATTACGCTGACGAAAAAGAAATATGACGTCATAATCTCCGAACCCTCCAATCCCTGGATTTCCGGGGTCGGGGCGTTGTTCACGCGGGATTTTTACGAGTTGGCAAATACCCGTTTGCAGCCTGGCGGAATCATGTGCATCTGGATGCACACCAACATGTCTCCGGAAAGTTTCAAATCCATCTCCCGCGCGTTTCTTTCAGTATTTCCCAATGTCACCATGTGGGAGTCCATTGTCGGGGACGATTATCTGTTGATCGGGTCGCAAGCGCCGTACTCCCTGCCTTATGAAAAAGTCAAACGGTTGCTGGAGGACCCGGTCCAGGGGCGGGCACTGAAACGGCTGGGGATATCGAGCGTGCGGGACTTGATGGGATTGTTGATCATGGATCAGGGCGAATTAAGAAAATTCAGCGGAGACGCTCCCATTCACACCGATGACAACTCCCTGCTGGAGTTCGGTGCGCCCGAATATATTTATAAAGACGAGCGCCAGGTGATCGTCCGCCAGATCACCCCTCATTTTCAAGTGATGCCTTCGCTGTTAAGGTTCGATGAACTGAGCCTGGAAGAACAGGAGACGGTTAGAAAGCAGATCGGGACCCTCGAGCGGTCTGAGGTTCAGGTCCGGGAGATCAAACGCAAAGCCCGCATCGATCAGTATCTGGATGAGGCGGTGGCGGCGGTGAACCGGGAGGCTTATGAACGGGCGGTTCACCTGTATCTGAAAATTCTGGAGCAGGAACCGGATCATGTGATCACTTATCTGAACCTGGGGAATGTGTATACCGTTGTGCAGGAGTTTGGCAAGGCGGAGCAGGCGTATCGCAAGACACTCGAGATCAACCCGTATTATGTTTTCGGATCGCTTTCCCTCGCCAGGCTTTACCTGCAGACGAATCGCCCGGATCAGGCGGTGACGGTTCTAAAAAAGGCGGGTGAACGGTTGCCCCATGATCCCGACATTACCCGGTTGTTGAAACGGGCACTTGAAAAAACAAACGCGTAAAACAGTGCCCGCCTGCGAGCAAAGAAACTTTGATACCCGATGCGGTTGTCTGTATACTCCTGAAGCTTGTTTGGATGAATTATTTGAGGCGAAACGAATGCCCCGTAAAATCAAAATTATTTGGGTTCTGTGTTGTATTTGTATCTTTCTCGGATTCAGTTATCTGTCGGCCAAAAACCGGGTGCAGGATATACGTGAACAGAAGCAGGAAGATGTCACCAAGGATAAACAAAGAACCGAAGAAAAGAAAAAGCACGAGGAGTTGAAAGTTCAGTTTGGGAAATTGATGGCAGAAGTCAGGGAATTAAACACTCTCGGGAAATATGATCAGGCGGCGGAAACAGCTTCCAGAGCTGCGGGGATGAATCCCAATAATGCCGAAGCTCATACTTTGTGGGGGTTTTCTCTGGCCAAGTCGGGAAGAGTCAAGGAAGCTTATGAAAAGTTCGATCAGTCCTCCCGGCTGGATCCCAACCAGGCCAAAAACTATTATTTCTGGGGGTTGATTTTGTTGGTGGAGAATAAAAATGAGGAAGCGATTGATAAGTTTGAAAATGCGCTTCTTCTGGATCCCGAAAACAGCAAGGCCCTGGCTTCCTGGGGATCGGCCCTGAACAGTCTTGGAAAACACGACGAGGCCATCATAAAACTGGAGGAGGCTCTGGGCCATAATCAGTTCAACGATTCAGCCTATGGTGTTCTGGTGGATGCCTACTTCCATAAGGGGCAATATCAACAAGCTTGGGGTGTGGTTGCCCGGGCCCGCAAGAATAAAATCGATATCAAGGAAGCCACCCTCAAACGGTTATCCGAGGCCAGTCCGGAACCCCACTGATTGCCATGCCTAAAGCCTTCTGTTAGACTGATTTGATACCTTTTTAGTGCCTTTTTGCTGACCCTGGATTTTCCTGAATATCACTCACCTATGATCTTTAAGACCACAGCCAGCTCAAGGAAACCGTTTTGTGAGCAGGCAAAACGCCTCCCCTTATATTGTCTGGTACTTGGCCTGCTGGTTCTTCCCAGTTCTTCGTTTGCCTCCTATTTCTCAAGCCCTGCGGAAGTTTTATCCGCCCTCCAATTCAATGCTCAGGGCGACGTGGTATTCAAGTCCCAGAATCTTCCCCAGGACTCTAACCGGGTACAAGCCGAACCACCGGCGAATCCACCGGAAGTGGACCCTTATTCCGACGAAGCTCTGGAAGAGGATGATCCCTTTGGAGATGATGCCGACACGGCTTCTGATCTTGAAGAGGACCCTTTTGCAGATGAAGAAAAAGAAATTGCTCACATGTCCGATCCTTTGGAGAGGTGGTACAACCGCCCGGTTTATGTGTTCAACGATCACTTTTATGAATACTTTTTGCGGCCGGTGGCACAGACCTACAAAGACCTGCTGGCCGAAAACTTTCGGATCATGATACGAAATCTTTATCAAACGGTGACCTTCCCCGGACGATTTGTCAGCAGTTTGCTCCAGTTCAAGCTGGATAAAGCCGGCCGGGTGATCGGCCGGGTCCTGATCAATTGCACCCTGGGATTTGTGTGCATGGTGGATGTCGCAAATGAAGAGTTCGGTATAAAACCGGTGGATGAGGACTTTGGCCAGGTTTTGGGATTTTACGGAATTCCGCCAGGTCCCTATCTGGTGCTTCCTTTACTGGGGCCATCCTCGGTCAGAGATGGCGTGGGCCGGGCCGTGGATGCCCTGATGAATCCCCTGTTCTGGCTGGTGCCCGACTTTGCCACCGGTGCCGGCGTCACTTCCGAACAGATGGTCAACGAGACCTCATTCTTCATCGAAGATATCAAAGCGTTGAAGGAAGGCGCCATCGACCCCTATATAAGCCTCCGTGATTTTTATAACCAGCGCCGTGAAATTCTGGTTGATGAATAGCCCTCCTTGGAATAAAAACTTTATTCATCCTTCCATATTCTGTATGCTTTGGGAATCCATATCTAAAGCAGAACTTTAATTAAAAGTGAACTCTTCGAATGGCATCGACCGAATATAACAATCGGCTGGCGCAGGAAACCAGCCCGTACCTGCTCCAGCACGCGCACCAGCCGGTGGACTGGTATCCCTGGGGGCCGGAGGCCCTGGACAAAGCCCGGCAGGAGGACAAGCCGATTTTCCTGAGCATCGGGTATTCGGCCTGCCACTGGTGCCATGTCATGTCCCGAGAATGTTTTGACAACGAGGAGTTGGCACGCCAGATGAACGAGCGGTTCGTCAATATCAAGGTGGACCGGGAAGAGCGGCCGGAAATCGATGCGATTTACATGAATGCCCTGATCGCCATGAACGGGCAGGGCGGCTGGCCCTTGAACCTGTTTTTAACACCTGAGCAGGAGCCATTTTTGGGAGGCACGTATTTCCCTCCGGTTCCGGTCAACCACCAACCGGGCTTCGGTGAAGTGCTCCTGCAGGCCCATGATCAATACCGGAATCAAAAGGAGCAGGTTCAGAACCGATCCGGGGAAATTCTCCGGAAGGTCAATACCCGGCACACACCCGCCGTCGCTCAGGAAAATTCTGCCCAAATCCTGATCAACGCAGCGGTGCAGTTGTTAACCGAAAAGTTTGACGAAGCTTACGGCGGTTTCGGGGCGGGCATGAAATTTCCGGAACCCATGCTGTACTCCCTGCTTCTCCGGCACTGGGTGCATTCGGAAAGCAATGATGTGCTGATGATGGTGGATAAGAGCCTGACCCACATGGCCGAAGGCGGCCTATACGATCAGTTGGGTGGGGGATTCCACCGGTACTCGACGGATCGGGAATGGCGGGTGCCTCATTTTGAAAAAATGCTGTGCGACAATGCGCTCATGGCCCGCTTGTATCTGGATGCGTTCCAGGCCACTCAGCAGGATATTTACCAAACCATACCGGAAGAAATCTTTGAATATTTGGACCGCGAGATGTGTTCCCCCGAGGGGGCGTTTTTTACCAGCCAGGATGCCGATACTGATGGACGGGAAGGAGTTTACTTCACCTGGGAGTTGAAGGAAGTTCTGGACCTGCTGGGCCCGCGCCACGCCAAAGTCTTCGCAATGGTGTATGGCATTACCCCGAGTGGCAATTTCGAGCGGCGCAATGTTTTGCGGATCACCGACAGTTTGGAGAACATCGCGGACAAAGAAGGCATGCCCATTTTTGAAGTCGGACATATCATCAAAAGCGGCAAGCAAGCGCTGCTGGAAGCGCGAAACAAAAGGCCTCAGCCACACCGTGATGATAAGATACTGGCGGGTTGGAACGGGTTGACGATTTCCGCCCTGGCAAAAGGGTTTATAGTGCTTCGCAGGGAGCCGTATCTCAAACGCGCCGCAACCTGCGCGAATTTTATCTGGAAAAACTTGTGGCAGGGCGGCTCTCTTCTGCGGGTATATAAGGATGGCCGGGCCCGGTTCAACGGGTGTCTGGAGGATTATGCTTATTTACTGGACGGTCTGGTGACGCTTTTCGAGGCGTCGTATGAATCACAATGGCTCATGAAGGCCCAGGCGCTGGCTGAATCGATGATCGATCGCTTCTGGGATGAGAAAAGCGGAGGATTTTTCATGACGGGCAGCGATCATGAACGCCTGGTCGCGCGTCTTAAAAATCCGATGGATGATGCCACCCCTTCCGCCAATGCCGTGGCTGCTCTCGCGCTGTTGCGGTTGGGGCACCTGACCGGCAACAAATCACTTGAGGCTAAGGGGCGACAAACAGTGCAGGCGTTTGAGGCAGAGATGGCACAACGTCCCGCCGCCTTTACAGGCATGCTGTCCGCCATGGATTTCATGGAATCGTCCCCGGTGGAAATTGTATTGTCCGGACCTGAGGGGGATAAGGAATATCAGAACATGCTGGAGACGCTATACCGTGATTACCGTCCTAATCAGCTGATGGTGGTGTATCAGGGAGAGGAGACCGTGAAATGGATTCCCTGGGCGGAGGGGCGGGGTCCGGTATCCAATCAGCCCACGGCATACGTTTGTAAAGAAGGGACCTGTCATCCGCCGGTGCATACCGCCCATGCGCTCTATAATTTGTTGGGGCGTCCGCCTGAGATTCGTCTCAATATTTTTGATGAAGACAAAAAAATAAAGGACATGCAGTCGCAGGAACAAACCAATTTCCTGAACGCCATGTCCGATATTTTCAAATTCTCAGGTCTGGGAAAGAAGTGACTCCCTCCCGCCAGATCTAATATCCCGTTGACACCGTTATATCGATGAAATCCAGTACCACGCGGGTCTGCACATCAAACAGAAGCACCCGATCTTCATAATAACCATATCTTGTCCCGCGAGGCGGCGGGGGTAACTGGCGCCCTAAATCGGAGGGGATCACCTGCATCTGTATTCCCGGAGGCAGAACATCCCGTCTGCGCAGACCCGGTGGCAAGTGTTTTCTTCCCTTGCGCTTCCACTTATTTTTCCACTTGTGCCGTTTGTCGTATCTATGTGGGTGATGGTGGTAATAATCCCGGACCCTGTGCCTGTGGTTATCGGTAAAAGTAAAGGTGACCGGTGCCGGAACGGCGACCGCTACGCGGGGTTGGACGGCAACCGGGCCTCCGTAAGTGTTATAGCCACCCCGGTTGGGATCATGAATAACGCATCCCGAAGCAAGAACGGCGGTCAGAAACAGAATCGCGATGAATGAAGCCATCCGGGTTCGAGTCCCCGTGTTAGAGGACTGGATCGGAAGGCTTGGGTTCATTGGGTCGGGTTTGTCGAAAAGCATAAGCGGGTTCTCCTTGAATCAATCATCAATGACGATCATGGGGGAAACAGAAACCCCCACGGAGGGTTTAATTTTAATATGCCCTTTGTGGTGGTGTCCATGGCCGCGCTTGTATCCATGTCCGTGGCGGTGGACAACACAGCCGGACATAAATACGGCCGTTAACAAAATAAAAACCAACCCCAGACAAGTTGGCGCCAGAAATCGTTTAAAGGTTAAACGGGTCGTGGGGTGCATCTTCCGAGTTTCATCAGAAATCATAACAAATACCTCCCTAAAACTATATGAAATTCCTGCAGTAAGCCCCCTCACGATAAATTTAATTCCTTCTAATATGTTAAGCAGATCACGGAGGTATACGAAGTCTTTTTTGATTATCCTTGAATTTCGCCTGCTTAAAGGCGACTTCGACAATGCCCCGGACGCTTCTAAATTCAGTTATTCACGTTGATCACATCCAGGACTCGATGGGTTCCTCTTTCCAAGAGGAGAACCTGCTGGTTGTAGAGCACCCGCCGGGTGTTGGGAGGTGGAGGCGGAAGCTGGGATTCAAGGCCCCGCGGCAAGGGTTCAGTGGGTTGCGTCAGAATATCGCTCTTGGCGACAGAGGGGCCATTGCTTTTGTTTCGTCCTCTGGATTTTTTCCCTTTTCCTTTGCCTGAGTTTTTCGAGCTGGAATTCAGAAAATATCTCTGGATGAGGTTTCGTTCGTTATTATCGAATACCGATGGCGCGAAAGAGGCGGTGACGGCCGGTTCCAGTGGAGCCATGCTCGGGGCCGGTTCCTGATGTGTGACAGCAGTGGTAGAAATGTTCTGCTGTTTGTGTTGATCGCGTTTTGCTTTTTTAGCTTTGCCAGGCCTATTGGAGAGGCCTTTACCACGACCTTTTTCTGCTTTGGCGATTTGAATGTTCTCCTCGGTTGTGGAGCTGGGCTGGTACTGTTCCCGGTCTTCCTGGCCGGAAGTTCCGCGTGCGGAACCCGGATCTTGCTTGTACGGTTTGCCCTTGTTCTTAGAAGGAGAGAAAGATTGTTCTGTAGAATCAGCAAATGTGTCCTTCTGTTTTCCCTTACCCGGTTTTCCCTTGTTTTCCGAAGGAGAGAAAGCCTGCACTGAAGAATCGTTCTGCACTGAAGAATCGGAAAACGTGTCTTTTTGTTTTCCCTTGCCTTTGGATTTTTCCTTACCCGGTTTTCCCTTGTTTTCCGAAGGAGAGAAAGCCTGCACTGAAGAATCGTTCTGCACTGAAGAATCGGAAAACGTGTCTTTTTGTTTTCCCTTACCTTTGGATTTTCCCTTACCCGGTTTTCCCTTGGTGTTCATCGGGTGTGATTCCGTATCACCCGCCATCGGGTTATCCATTGAAGGTTTACCCTTGCCTTGGGAGGGGTGATCATGCCCTTTGGGAGGTCCGCCTTTTTGGCCGTCCTGCGATCCACCCCGATTGCCTTTATCCTTTTTAACGTGGGAGGAGGGGTGGTCGTTTCCCTTTTTGGGTTTTCCCGATTTACCCTGTTTCATGGGCGATGGGTGGTCCTTTTCCCATTGGGGGCCACCCTTCTGATGGCCTTTATCGGTTTTTGTATAAGATAAAGAATCATCTTCCTCTCGAATAGGTTTACCCTGGTGTCCTCTGTTGCCTTGGCCGTGAGAAGAAGGATGATTTGGATTTCTCTCAGGCTTTGATAGACCCTTTTTATGGTTTTTGCCCTGGGAAGACGGATGGTCGTCTCCCCATAACGGTTTCCCCTGTCCGTGTCCTGGACCGCGACCCCGGTCGTTCATGGACTGCTGAGACGGATGTTCGCCTCCTATGTAGGGTTTGCCTTTGTTCATGCGACGGCCCTGGCCATGGGACGAGGGGTGTTCGTCTTGCATGAACGGTTTGCCCTTCGAAACTTCATGGGATCTCGCATGAGGAGGTGGCAGATGCCGATTCGAGGGGTGTTGGTCTTCGTAGGAAGGTATTTGGTCTACTGTTTTTGTAGCCGGATTCCGGTTATAGGCGTTCTGATGCTGGGTCGACACCTTAATATTTATGAAATCCAATACCCGACGGGTCTTCACATTAACCAGAAGTAACTGGTCGTCAACGTAAATATATCGTGTGCCACGAGGGGCCGATGGCAACTGACGACTTAAATTGACAGGTATCCCCCGCATCTGTATTCCTCGGGATAAGTAGGCTTTTCTTTTATATTTCCATTGTTGCCTCGAACCGTGCTTGTTGCCATGGTAATTAAGTGGGTGGCGGTGGTAATAATTCTGGACCGTGTGCCGGTGATGGCTGTTAAAGGTAAAGGTGACTGGTGCCGGTTTCACGTAAGAGCGATGTCTATGCCCGTGTTTATGGACGACGCATCCCTGAACAACAAAACCCATCAAGAATATGAACAGCACGGAAATCCCGGCCGTATATTTATATTTGAGATAATTCCCGGGGTGGAAAGGGCTTTTAATGGAACTCATGACTTTTACTCCCAAAAGATGGCGGACTTGTTGTCGGGTCGATTCACTCAACTCTATTATATGGTAACTAAATGTAAATCAATCTCCAAGCAGTTTCTTGCGGAAGGGATAAGAGGAGAAGGTCGTGAGGTGGGAAAACGCTTAAAATTCCCTTTCATAAACGTGGTAACCGGTGTAGGACATACCCAGTTTTTTATAGACAGCCTGTCCAGCTGCGTTATTTTCTTTCACGTAGAGACGCAGAGAACGCACTTGGCTTTGTTTGCGGGCCAGTGACTCGATATGCTGGTATAACTTCGTGAAAACCCCTTGGCGCCGGTACTCGGGATGGACATAAACGCTTTGAATCCACCACAAATCCCCATTGTCCCAATCGCTCCATTCGTAGGTGATCATCGCCTGGCCGATCAAAGTACCGTGCGCCTCGGCTACAAAAAACCGGCACTTGTCTGGCTGGAGTAATCCCTGCACCACGCCTTCGCCCACGGTTTCGGCGTCCAGGTCTTTGTCTTCGGTTTCCAACGCCATGCGTTGATTGAATTCGGCAATGATCGGCGCGTCTTCCGGACGGCCCTCACGGATTTGAATCGGCAGGTGCGTCATGAATAGTTTTTTAATTGACGGGCGAGATGGTCCATCAGTTCCCGGATTTTGGATTTAACCTTGTCGCTGGTAAGCGTTTGATCGTCGTAATCCTCGTAACTGCTGTAGACGATCGGTTGCATGGTGGTGACATGCGATTCGTAGGCCAGGATGTTGCTCAAGTCCGCCGAGGCCATGTAGGATTGTTTGCCGCCGGCGTTGCAGAGAATTCCGGCGATCTTTTTCTCCATGGCTCCGCTGGTGATATCGATAAAATTTTTCAGCGGGCCGGAAACGGAATAACAGTACACTGGCATGCCGATGACGAAGGCCTGGGCATTGTCCATGGCCTGAAACGCCTTTTGCATGTCCGGGTGATATTCCTTGAGGGATCTCCCGTCGCAGAACTCCATTTGGAGGTTTCTGAGGTCCAGCACGCTCACCCCCAGCCCAGCGCGCTTCAATTCCTCTTCCGCATGCTGGACCAGAACCGCGGTACGCGATTCTTTATTGAGACTTCCCTGGATGAGAACCACTTGCGACATGTTTGCTGCCTTCCCTGATGGAAATTTATTGTTGTGTCAAGACATCCGCAATGCGTTCCAGAGCCCAGTCGATGTCCGGTTTCTGGATGATCAACGGCGGCGCGATGCGCAACACGTGCTCATGGGTTTCCTTGCACAGCAGTCCTAGGGTCTGCAGGGATTCGCAGAACCGCCGCGCGCCCCCGGCTTTGGGATGCAATTCGACGCCGATCATCAATCCCTTCCCGCGGATTTCCTTGACGTGGGGGGAAGAAATTTCCTGCAGTCGATCCATCATGTAGGAACCGAGCTTGGCTGAATTTTCGATCAGCTTTTCTTCTATCAGGACTTTCAAAGCTTCACGCGCCACCGCACAGGCGAGGGGGTTGCCGCCGAATGTGCTCCCATGATCGCCCGGTTTGAACACTCCCAACACTTCCTTGTTGGACAGCACTGCCGAGATAGGATAAAAGCCTCCGGAAAGCGCCTTACCGACAATCGTCAGATCCGATTCAATACCTTCGTGTTCTTCCGCGAACAGTTTGCCGGTGCGCCCCAACCCGGTCTGGATTTCGTCAAGAATCAGGATGACGTTCTGATCATCACAGATGCGGCGGGCATCTTTCAGATAGCCGGTCGGGGGGACGATCACCCCGCCTTCACCCTGGATCGGTTCCACCATAAAACCGACCGTATTCGGTGTGATGGCTTGTTCGAGGGCCCCGGCGTCACCGAACGGGATGATTTTAAAACCGGGCGTGAAGGGCGCGTAGCCCTGCCGGTACTGATCCTCCGTACTGAATCCGACAATGGTTAATGTCCGGCCGTGAAAATTGTTGGCGCAGACAATGATTTCGGCCTGACCATCCGGAACCTGTTTGACTTCATAGCCCCATTTACGGACCGCTTTGATGGCCGATTCCACCGCTTCGGCGCCGCTGTTCATGGGCAAGACCGAGTGCGACCGGGTGAGTTCGCAGATTTCCCTGTAAAACGGCCCCAGTTGGTCGTTCCGGAACGCCCGGGACACCAGGGTCAGTTGCTTCGCCTGCTCGGTCAAGGCCTTCAGAATGCGCGGATGGCAATGGCCCTGATTGACTGCGGAATAGGCGGAAAGGCAATCCAGGTATTTATTGCCCTCAACATCCCACACCCAGATGCCCTGGCCCCGGCACAAGACCACATCTAACGGTTTGTAATTGTGGGCTCCAAACTGGTTTTCAAGGTCGATGAATCCCTGTGTTTTCATATCGCCCAAATGGGGGTTTGATGTTGAAAATATTGGACCCAAAGTTTATTATAAGACACTCAAGGAGGGCACAAAAAACTTTCAAATACCAGGTGTTGAAAGGGTCCAGCCTGAAAATACAATCGAATTGATATTTCAAGGGATTATAGTATAATTTGTCCACACCTTACCAACCTAATTCGTAGAGATTAAACCATGGCGATTGATGATAAAGAACTTGATGAATTGATGCCCGCCACCGAGCTGAATTGGACGGAAGACGCCCGGTCCCGGATGCTGAATGTTCCTTTTTTCGTTCGCAAAAGCGTGGTGCGGGGGATCGAACAATACGCCAAGGATAAGAGCATCGAAGTGATAGACGACGATGTGGTTTCCCGCGCCCGCCAGGAGCGGGAAGGGTCGGCCATCGCCGAGGCACAGGCCAAAAGGAAGGCCCAGGAGCAAACGGAAACCGAAGAAGAGAAAAAGGTGCCCCGCCAGTTTGTAAACTTTTCGTTTTTTAAGCTGGACCCGGCGTTCCGCCGTCTGCCGCAGGCGGAAATCGACCAGGGCAAAAAGGAATTTATGGAGGTGCTGGAGGAGTATGACAACCGGAACGATATCATCCTGCTCAGCTACACCACCATGGGCATCCGCGCCGATGCGGAAATCATGTTCTGGAGAGTTTCCCACCGGATGGAGAACTTTCAGGAGATGACCACCAAAATGTACCGCACCGGCCTTGGGAAATATCTGGTCCAGACCTACTCGTATTTTTCCCAGACCAAACGATCCATGTACATGGACATCTTCAATCCGGAGCATGAGGAAGACCGGACCCATATCATTCCCGGCAAAGCCAAATACCTGTTCATCTATCCCTTCACCAAGAAACGGGAATGGTACCTGCTCACCAAATTCGCGCGGCAGGGCATCATGGACGAACATATTTTCATCGGCAACAAATATCCCTCGGTCAAATTGAACACCACCTATTCCTTCGGTATCGACGATTACGAATTCGTGGTGGCGTTCGAAACCGATTCGCCCGATGACTTCGTCGATCTGGTCATGGATTTGAGGGAAACGGAAGGCAGCCGGTTTACGGAAGAAGACACGCCGATTTTCACCTGCACCGCCATGTCGCTGGAAGATGCGGTGAACAGCCTGGGAATCTGATTGTAAAGATATATTAAGTGATTCGATAAAAGCCGTCCTTCGGGACGGCTTTTTTTGTAGGGTGAGAAGGCTAGGCCAGTAACTGGCCGTATTCCCATCGGCCGGCGTAGACCTGGCCGCTCGCCAGGATATGAACTCCCTCGCCGTGCGGCAGATCATTGAGGAGCTGGCCCATGTACCGGTCCCCGTTGGCATAGTTGTATTTTCCTTTACCGGACATGGTATCTTCCCGAAATTCACCGGTATAAGTATCCCCACTGGCATAGACCATTTTCCCCTGCCCATCAGCCTTGCCGTATTTGAACTGTCCCGTATATTTGTCGCCGTTGGCGGAGGTGTAAATGCCCATGCCATGCGGCATGCCGTTTATAATCTGGCCTTCATACGTGTCGCCGTTGGGCCAGGAACGGGTGAAGAAACCGTGGGCTTCCTCGGACTCCCGGGTGGATGAATGCGGACCTCTTTCCGCCTCTCTATCCTGAGTTGGATCTTCGGGTGAAAAGGGACGTTTGGCGGATTGTGAAGGTTGGTCATCCTTGAATCTGGATCGCGACCGTGTGCCATACACTTTTTCGAGAAACTGGTAGGCTTCACCGATTTTCTGGAATTTCGCGTGGGCTTTCTGTTGGGCCCGGGTATCCTCCACGGGAAATCGGTCGGGGTGCCAGCGCTTGACTTCGGACTTGTAGGCGCGTTTGATTTCCTTCCAGGAAGCGCCCGGAGGCAATTTTAAAATGTCAAAATACTGCTTCATGATTCCTTGGCACAATTCAAAGATAAGCTTGATTCTACTATTATCTGTGAAATGTCAAAGAAAAATATGAGGTCACTGAAAAACAGGGGGATTTATTCTGCTTCGGCTTCGATAATGTCGGATTTTGCAATAGGGGTGTTATTCATATGGCTCAGCAGGTTGTTCAGGTGGTTCCGCAATTCCTTGCGATGCACCACCTGGTCGATGAGGCCGTTCTCTAAAAGGAATTCGGAACGCTGGAAGCCTTCGGGAAGTTTCTGGCGGATGGTTTGTTCGATGACTCGCGGTCCGGCAAACCCGATCAGGGCGTTGGGTTCGGCGATGATGACATCTCCCAGAAACGCGAAACTGGCGGAAACCCCGCCGGTGGTGGGATCGGCCAAAACAGAAATGTAGGGCAGTTGTTTCTCCGCCAGGAGCTGCAGGGCGGCGGAGGTTTTCGCCATTTGCATGAGGGAGAGAATTCCTTCCTGCATGCGTGCGCCGCCGGAACAGCTGACGATAATCACGGCGCGTTCATACCGGATGGCCCGTTCGATGGCACGGGTGATTTTTTCACCCACCACCGAACCCATACTGCCTCCGAGGAAGAAGAAATCAAATACGCACAGCTCCACTTCATGGTCGCCGATATTCCCGGTGCCGCAGACTATGGCGTCGGTACTCTCCCCGGCCTTGAGTGCAGTTTTAACACGGTCTTTGTACTTTTTTTTGTCCTTGAATTTGATCGGATCTGAGGAAGTCAGGTTATAATCGTGTTCCTCGAACGAATCGGGATTGACCAATAACCGGATGCGATCTATGGCCTTCATGCGAAAATGGTGGTCGCATTTCGGGCAGATGTGGGAATTTTCCGCAAGCTCACCTTCAAGAATCTGCTCCTTGCATTTTTTGCACTCGACCCACGCGGGTTCCGAGGGTTTGGGGACTTTTTTCCCCATCCCGGTTCTCGATATGATTCTTTCCAACCAAGACATGATTCAGGCCTTCAAACTTGTTGTTAATTGATACAGGTTAACCGGGAAAACAATAAAAACCAAATCTACGTTACTATTTGTCCTGCCTGGTGATCGTTTCTTTTACGTTGTGTCGATCAGAATTCCTGAAGAGTGAGAAAATAAATTTCCCGGGACCCGCAATGGCATAAGTGAAACTGAGGAAAAACAGAGCCTCTCTCGGAATCGTGGCCAGAACGTATATAAACAAAATGACGAACATGAACCGGGTAAAGGTCACCCGTTTTTTAAATTCAAATTTTTTGAATGCAGGGTACTTGATATTACTGACCATGAGAAAAGCGAGCAGATAAACGACTGCAACCATGATCATGGGATCGAGTTTGGTTTTAAATATATCCTCAAAAGCGATTACGATCGAAGCGATGACCGCCGCCGCCGCAGGTATCGGGAGCCCTATAAAGTTATCTCCCTTTTTGTCCGGTTTGGTGACATTAAACCGCGCCAGCCGCAGTGCCCCGCAGAGCAGGAACAGGAAGGCGGCCAGCCATCCCAGCCGGCCGAACGGTTTCAACACCCAGGCGTAGGCGAGCAGGGCAGGGGCCATCCCGAAAGAAATCACATCAGCCAGGGAATCGTACTGCACCCCGAACTCGCTTGTTGTTTTTGTCAGGCGAGCCACTCTCCCATCCAGTGCGTCAAAAATAATCGCGACGACAATGGCCACTGCCGCTACGTAAAACTTTTCGTTCATGACGGAAATGAACGCATAAAATCCGCAGAAGACATTACCCGTCGTGAACAGGCTGGGGAGAATATAGATGCCTTTTTTGAATGGAACTTTTGGAACCTTTTTCATTTTTTATTTGAGGTAACCGATGATACTGCTGCCCCCGCTGACGTGGTCGCCCAGGGAAACTTTGATCTCTGCACTCAACGGCAGGAACAGGTCGACTCGGGAGCCGAACCGGATCAGTCCGTACCGTTCCCCTAATTTATAATTATCACCTTCTTTGGCCCAACATACAATACGTCGGGCAATTAAACCTGCAATTTGTTTGACCAGAACTTTTTCTTTGCCGGTGTGAATGACCATGGAGTTTTGTTCGTTATCGAGCGAGGCTTTGTGGCTGGCGGCGTTCAGAAACTTTCCCTCATTATATTTGATCTGTTCAATGCGTCCGGCAACGGGCGTCCGTTGCACATGTACGTTAAAGATATTCAGAAAAATACTGATTCGCCGGTAGGACTCGTCCAGCAAGGGGTCTTTTTCTTCAACGATTTCGACCACTTTGCCATCACCGGGAGAAACGACGACCCCCTCCCCATTCGGTATGACACGATCCGGGTCCCGGAAAAAATTGAGGACGAACAACAGGAGCAGGCCCGACAGGCAGGCCAACCAGATCAGGGGCAACAGAGCAAATGCAAAAAGCACAGCCGTGATAATTGCAAGTGGAATGATAAATCTGTAGCCATCGGCAACGATGGGCAGCTTCATTGGGACTCCAGGTTATTTCAGTTTTTTGCCGACGAAAGGCATCATTTTTCTCAATCGGTCACCAACCTCTTCTATCATATGCTCGGAATCCTTTTTCAGCAAGGCATTAAAAACAGGGCGGTTGGCCTGATTTTCGAGAATGAATTCGCGGGCAAAACTGCCGCTTTGGATCTCGGAGAGGATTTTTTTCATTTCCTGGCGGGTCCGGTCCGTGATCAGTCGGCGACCCCGGGTGACATCGCCATAAGCGGCGGTGGTGCTGATGGAATAACGCATGTTGCCGATCCCGCCCTCATAAATGAGGTCGACGATCAGCTTGAGTTCATGGAGACATTCGAAGTAGGCCAGGTCGGGGCTGTAACCGGCCTCCACCAGTGTGTCGAACCCGGCGCGAATCAGCTCGGTGACGCCGCCGCACAGGACGGCCTGCTCGCCGAACAGGTCGGTTTCGGTTTCTTCCTTGAAGGTGGTTTCCAGAACGCCGGCACGGGTGCCGCCGATTCCCTTGGCGTAGGCAAGAGCCACCTTTTGAGCATTTTTACTGACATCCTGATAGACGGCCATGAGGCAGGGAACGCCGGCGCCCTGTTCATAGGTGCGGCGAACCAGGTGACCGGGACCTTTGGGTGCGACCATAAAGACGTCGACCGTGTCCGGAGGAACGACCTGGCCGAAATGGATATTGAAGCCGTGCCCGAATGCGATGGCGTCGCCTTTTTTCAAGTGGGGAGCAATATCGTTCACGTACATGGCCCGTTGTTTGTCGTCCGGGATCAGGATCATGATAATGTCCGCCGCCTGGGCCGCTTCCGCAACCGTCATCACCTTGAGGCCGTCCTTCTGCGCCCGTTTCCAGAAATCGCTCTCCTTGCGCAGGCCAACCACCACCTTGATCCCGCTGTCGTGCAGGTTGCGCGCGTGGGCGTGGCCCTGACTGCCGTAACCGATAATGGCAACGGTTTTGTTCTTGATGAGTTTAAGGTCCGCGTCTTTGTCGTAATATATCTTGGCCAAGAGATTTCTCCTTTACTGTCCTCTACTTCGTATCAATTAATGGATTTCATTCCGCGGCTGAGGGCGATGCGTCCGGATCGGACGATTTCCTTGATTCCCAGCGGTCGCAACAGCTCCATAATTCCTTTTAGTTTGCCCTGGTCTCCCGTAATTTCGATAGTGTAGGTGGATGAGCTGACGTCGACCACTTTGGCCCGGAAGATTTCAACAATGCGCAGAATCTCCTCTCGGTTTTTCTGTTCGGCGTTCATTTTGATCAAAACCATTTCCCGATCGATGAAATTTTCCTCGGTCAGGTCGACCACTTTGATAATATCCACCAGTTTGTTGAGCTGTTTGGTGATCTGTTCGATTTTCTGGTCATCGCCGCGGGTGACAATCGTCATTCGTGAAATATCGGGATCGTTGGTTTCGGCGACGTTCAGGCTCTCGATGTTGAATCCCCGGCCGCTGAACAGGCCGGAAATACGGGACAACACCCCGAACTTGTTGGATACCAAAACTGAAATTGTGTGTTGCATAGTGCCGCGTTGAATGTTGAAATTTGGGGTTCGTTCGGACGCAAGGTCCTAATAGTGAATCGGGTATACTAACAAAAACTTAACGTGTTTTCTATACCCTGACCCTTGGTTTATTATGAATAATCGCATTCTGGCCGCAAATCTTGCCCGGGTCGAGAAGTCCCTGGCGCAGAGAACGCCCCCGGCGATGGTGAAAATCGGCCAAAAGGCCGATCCCTTCCGGATCCTGGTGGGGTGCCTGATCAGTTCCCGCACCCGGGACGAGGTCACCGAAGCCGCCAGTTCCCGCCTGTTCCAGAGAGTGAAGGGTCCCCGGGATCTTTTGAAATTATCGCCCCGGCAACTGGAGCGGGAGATCTATCCGGTAGCCTTTTACCGGAACAAAGCCAAAGCCCTGAAGTCGCTCTGCTCCGACTTGATCGATCGCTTCGAGGGACAGGTTCCCGAAACTCTTGAAGAGTTATTGACATTGCAGGGGGTGGGCCGGAAGACCGCCAACCTGACCTTGATCCTGGCGTTCGACGGCATGGGGATTTGTGTGGACACCCATGTGCACCGGATCGCGAACCGCTGGGGTTATGTCGAAACGG
>JAHELC010000031.1 GCA_024644405.1 Nitrospinaceae bacterium | reverse complement strand
GAAATCGACGACGGCAAAGTCAACGTGATCGGCCCGGAAATTACTGAAATTAAAGAGGGCGAGACCATGCCGCTGGGCATTTATGTTCAGATCGCCGGGCGTGAATTTCAGACGGATTTCGAGCCGATCATCGAGCGTCAGATCCATCACCTGATCAATTACATTCAGGGCATCATGCATATCGGCCAGCGCGACATTTCCTGGATCCGGGTCAGCAAAGCGGCGATTGAAAAGGGTTTCACCCTTAAGGATATCGGCACGGTGCTGCACGCCAAGTTCCACCAGGACTTTCAAAAAATCGTCGACAAGGTCCAGGTTACCCTTTACACCAATAAAAAGGATGTGGATGAGCTGACCAAGCGCGCCCGGGCCGAATACAAAACCCGCGATGAGCGTGTGGAGAAGATGACCGATGAGGATGTGGAAACCTATTACTCCTGCACCCTGTGCCAGTCATTTGCCCCCAATCATGTCTGTACGGTCAGTCCTGAACGGACCGGTCTGTGCGGGGCCTATAACTGGATGGACTGCAAGGCCTCTTTTGAAATCAACCCCACCGGCCCCAACCAGCCGATCGAAAAGGGCGAGTGCCTGGATCCGGTTCTGGGCCAGTGGAAAGGCGTTAATGAATTTGTGCAGAAAGCGTCCCGCGGAGCTGTGGATCACTACAATTTTTATTCCATGGTCTATGATCCCATGACCACCTGCGGCTGTTGCGAATGTATCGCCGCCATGCTGCCTTCGTGTAACGGTGTCATGACGGTGGGTCGGGATTATACCGGAGAGACTCCCTGCGGTATGAAGTTTACCACCCTGGCCGGTGTCATGGGCGGTGGCGCTTCTTCCCCGGGATTTGTGGGTCACTCCAAGTTCAACATCACCCAGGGCAAGTTCATTCTGGGGGATGGCGGGATCAAACGCCTGGTATGGATGCCCAAGGTCCTGAAAGATGAAATCCGCGAACGGCTGATCAAACGCGGTGAGGAAGTCGGCATGCCGGACCTGGTTGACCGCATTGCGGACGAAACCGTCGGTATCACCGAGGAAGAGATTTTGCCCTTCCTGCAGGAGAAAAAACATCCGGCCCTGGAAATGGATCCGATCATCGGAGGCTGATTATAATACGTTGCGTGTTGCGGGCTTAAAAATACAAGTGTCCATTTACCCTGACGCGTGACGCGCAACACGTAACTCGTAACACGACACAAGGAGATAAAGATGGCATTAACCGGTATTCAGATTTTTAAACTATTACCGAAAACCAACTGCAAGGAATGCGGTGTGCCGACCTGTCTGGCATTTGCCATGAATTTGGCTTCCGGCAAAGCGGAATTGGACAATTGTCCTTACGTATCAGATGAGGCCCGGGAGCAACTGGCGGAAGCCTCGGCACCACCGATTCGTCCGGTGCCCATCGGCAAGGGTGTCCGTGCCGCCACCACGGGGGGGGAAACGGTTCAGTACCGTCATGAAAAGACCTTTTTTAATCCGACCCTGCTGGCGGCTACTATCACATCCGATATTGCGGAGTCGGATCTCGAAACCAAACTAAAGGCCTGGAATGCGTTTCAATACGAACGAGTGGGTCTGAATCTTCGACCGGAACTGGTGGTACTCAAAGATGTCAATGGCGACAAGAATGCATTTGCCAGTGCAGCCAAAAAAATAGCCGAAACATCTGAGTTTAATCTGGTGCTGATGAGCGAAGACCCCGGTATTATGAAGGCGGCCGTTGATGTCTGCGGGTTTAAACGCCCGTTGCTATATGCAGCCACCGACAACAATGTCGATGAACTGGGTGCCCTGGCCAAGGAACAAAACTTGCCCGTTGCGGTGCGGGCCGATTCAGTGGAAGGTCTCCTACCGTTGACCGAAAAACTTGACTCAATGGGGATTAAAGATATCGTTCTGGATCCAGGATCCCGTGAAATTAAACAGGCCCATCAGGACCAGGTAGCCATTCGCCGGGCAGCGCTCAAGGACCTGAATCGCTCGGTGGGTTTTCCCACGATCATTTTTGCGAACGAGATGGCCTCAAATCTGGACATGGAAACATTGATCGCCGGGACATTTGTGGCCAAATACGGCGGCATTGTGGTCCTTTCGGATTTTGCCGGCGAAAGCCTGTTTCCCCTCCTGCTGGAACGCTTAAATATTTACACCGATCCCCAGCGACCCATGACGGTAACCGAAGGCATTTATGAAGTCAATAATCCGGATGAAAATTCACCGGTGCTGGTCACAACCAACTTTGCACTGACCTATTTTATCGTTTCCGGTGAAATCGAAGGCAGTCGGGTTCCCTCGTGGTTGCTGATTAAGGATTCTGAGGGGCTATCGGTCATGACGGCCTGGGCGGCTGGCAAATTTGCCGGTGATGATGTCGGCATGTTCGTTAAAAAATGCGGAATTGCGGATAAAGTCAAGCACCAGGAACTGGTCATTCCGGGGTATGCCGCCGCCATTGCCGGAGATGTTGAGGAAGAACTGTCGGGCTGGCAGATTACGGTCGGGCCCAGAGAAGCGGCCCATATCCCTGGTTTCCTCAAGGCTAAATAAAACCATAGGGAATGTTGGAACATTGGAACATTGGAATATTGGGGGATAAAAAAAGGAAGGTTTCTTATTTATTAATTGTTTAAAGACTTGCCAGCTTAGCATCAGCGGCTCATTTGTGCATGACCCATTATTCCATGATTCCACGATTCCACGATTCCACTATTCCATTTGAGGGAATCACCGTAGTTTGATAAAGTAGCATTCACCATGTACTATGTTATAAATTTTGCCAACCGAGTGGGAGGGAGGGTCTATGTATTTAATCGGAGAAAGCTTAAACGTCATATCAAAAAAGATCGGCACGGCCTATAAAGAGCGCGACCCCAAACCGATCCAGGAGGAAGCCCTTTTCCAGAAGGAAAAGGGAATGGATTTCATCGACATTAACCTCGGTCCGGCCAAAAAAGACGGTCACGAACTGATGCCCTGGGTGGTAGAGACGGTGCAGGAAGTTGTTCCGGATGTACCGCTGGCACTGGATACATCCAATATCGATGCCATCGAGGCGGCACTAAAAGTCTATAAAGACACCCCTCAGCCGCCGCTGGTGAATTCGATTATGGTTCGTCCCGAACGATACGAGCGCATGGTTCCGCTGGCCGCTGAACACAATGCGGACTTCATCGCCCTTTTGTGGGGGCCCGAAGGCTTGCCGCGCGATGAAAATGAACGGGCGGCGCTGGCCGTGGAGCTGCTTTATTTTGCCAATGAAGCCGGCATTCCCAACGAAAAAATCTGGGTCGACGGCATTGTTACCCCCGTTAATATTCAGCAACCCCAGCTGATCAGCTTGATGACCTTTCAACAAATGATGCCTGAAATTGCTCCGGGGGCCAAGAGCACCTGCGGTCTTTCTAATATCTCCAATGGACCGCCGGACCACTTGCGTCCCATTTTGAACCAGACGTATATGGTCATGCTCGAAAAATACGGCATGTATTCCGTGATTGCAGACCCACTGGATGACACCCTCATCGATATTGCCAAGGGCAAACGTCAGGACATTGTCGATTTGATAAACGGCATGCTGGACGGCAACGAACCCGACATTGGATCGCTTTCCGAAGAGATGCAGAATTATGCCAAAACCGTCAATGTCATTCTGGGAAAGTCCTTGTATTCGGATTCCTGGCTCGAGCTTTAGGCTCGAGTTGCCCTTCGACTACGCTCAGGGTTTCGTGTTGCGGGTTCTGCGCGCATAAATTGCATGACATAAAAATCGAAAAAGCCTCTCCTGTTAAGGGTGAGGCTTTTTTTATCATTCGATAGTCTTGCGAACCGGGTGCGTTTCCTTGAAATCGGCTTTGAACTTTGATACGCTTATCAAGGTTAAGGGGTTCTGGGTTCAGAGGTTCACAAGAATTACGTGTTGCGGGTTACGTGTTACGTGTTACGTGTTGTGCGTTCCGGACTGGTGGATCCAGGTGTCGGGTGTCAGGTGTCAGGCCTCTGGTGGTCAGTTTTAAGCCCTTGTTACTGAGGTACAGGATCGAGCGCATGTTGTCGCTGTTTTCTGAATTTGGTCTTATGCTCCCTGACACCTGACACCTATTGTTAGTTACCGGCTTGCTGTTTTAAACGAGCACCCAAGAATCAAACCGGCTAATTTAATCATCGGGGAATGAAAGCGGTGAAAGTCAAATCCAAAGCGCTTGAAGTTAATCTGGCGGATTATCACGTCGATGTCGCCATCGATACAAAATATGCAACCCTGCAGGAAGTCATGTCCCAGTACTATGGGCTGATGGAGGGGTTGAATACCCTCTTAAAAGAACTCTCC
>JAHELC010000012.1:41282-58085 GCA_024644405.1 Nitrospinaceae bacterium | reverse complement strand
GGATCCTCGGTTGCATAGATGATCTTTGCTTTGCCTTCGTAGAGTTGTTCCAATCGTTTCATGGTTTTCATCATTTGAATACCCTATTAAAAATTTTATTCACGTTTTTAAGATGGTGTTTCATGTCGAACGCTTTATCAATTTCCTTGTCACTCAAATGCTTTTTAATGTCCTTATCCTGCTTCAGCAGAGCCGGAAAGTCGCCACCCTGCTCCCACACCTGCATGGCGTTGCGTTGCACCATGCGGTACGCCTGGTCCCGCACCACGCCTTTGCGCGTCAGCGCCAGCAGCACATGCTCGGAAAATATCAGGCCGCCGGTCTGCTCCAGGTTCTTTTTCATATTCTTGGGATACACCAGCAACTGATCGACCAGCCGCGTCATCTTGGTCAGCATGTAATGAACGAGGATGGTGCTGTCCGGCCCGATCACCCGCTCGACCGACGAATGGCTGATGTCACGCTCGTGCCACAGCGGCATGTTCTCCATCGCCGCCAGCGCGTTGCCCCGCACCACCCGCGCCAGGCCGGACATCTGTTCGGAGACCACCGGGTTGCGCTTGTGCGGCATGGCCGACGATCCTTTCTGGCCTTTCGAGAAATACTCCTCCGCTTCCAAAACCTCGGTGCGTTGCAGGTGCCGAATCTCTACGGCAAATTTGTCCAGTGTGCCCGCAATGATCGCGAGCGTGGTGAAATACTCGGCATGCCGGTCCCGTTGAATGATCTGGCTGGATACCGGCGCCGGCTTCAGTTTCAGTTTTTTACACACATAGGCTTCGACCGAAGGATCGATACTGGCGAACACGCCGACCGCGCCGGAGATTTGCCCGACGCTGATGCACTTTCGCGCCTGCTGCATCCGTTCGATGTTGCGGCCCACCTCCTCGTACCAGTTGGCCAGTTTCAGGCCGAAGCTGGTGGGCTCGGCATGGATGCCGTGCGAACGCCCGACGCACGGTGTGTTCCGGTACCGCTTGGCCTGCTTCTTCAACACTGCCCGGAATTTTTTCAACTGGCCAAGGATCAGGTCCGCCGCTTCCTGCAACTGCACCGCCAGCGCGGTGTCCAGAACGTCGGATGACGTCATTCCCAGGTGCATGTACCGCGCCGCGTCTCCCACATGCTCCGCCACAGAAGTCAGAAAGGCGATCACGTCGTGCTTCACTTCTTTCTCGATGGCGTCGATGCGCTTGATATTGAACCCGGCCTTCTTTTTGATGGTGTTCACCGCCGCCTGGGGAATCTCTTTGCGCTTCGCCAGGGCTTCACAGGCCGCGACTTCAATTTCCAGCCAGATGCGGAACTTGTTTTGCGGCGACCAGATGGCCGCCATCTCGGGAAGTGTGTAACGTTCGATCAACGGTCAGACTCTGTTTTTATGAAATTGTGCCCAAAATTGCAGGTTGATAGTGGGCAGGACGGTATCATAGAATAAATGAAACCCAGAGCGAATCCGGCGACGCCAACCCGGACCCGGGCACCCTGAGCCAATACGCAGGGGCAATCTTAAACGGAAATCGCTCCTAAATCAATTCATACTATGGCACCTTCCAAACCCTTCGAAATCTGTTTTGTCTGCCTCGGCAACATCTGTCGATCGCCTTTGGCGGAGGGCGTGTTTCAGGCTTTAATAAACGAAAAAGGCCTTGAAAATCAAATAATTATCCATTCCGCCGGCACCGGGAACTGGCACGTCGGCTCGCCGCCGGACAAACGTATGCAGGCCACCGCCCGCAAAAAGGGGGTCCACCTGACCTCCCGCGCCCAGCAGATTCAGGCGGGGGACATCCGCCGGTTCGACCTCATTCTCGCCATGGACCGGACGAATCTGGAAGCGATCGAATACCTGTGCTCGCCGGAAACAGCCGCGAAAAAAATCCGTTTGTTCCGTTCGTTCGATCCGGAGGTTGACGCAAACCTGGATGTGCCCGATCCTTATTACGGGAGGGATGACGGGTTCGAACACGTGTTTCAAATCGTACACCGGACCTGTCCGCCGATTCTCGAATACGTCCAATCTCAAATGGAATAATCCATGAACAAGCAAGTCCAGGACCTGTTGGAAACCGTGTATGCCCAACCCGTGCGCATCGAGTCCAGCCGGTCCATTGGCGGCGGATGCATCAACCAGACGTTGGCGCTGACCCTGTCCAACGGCGAAACGGTTTTTTTGAAACACAATGACCGCCCGCCCGCCGGCATGTTTGAAAAGGAGGCGCGGGGATTGAGCCTGATGCGCCAGGCGAAAAACGGTCCGCGCATCCCCAAAGTGGTCGCCCTGCCCGAAGATCCGAATCCGCAGTTTCTCATCATCGAATATATCGAAACAGGAAGCCCCGGCAACGGGTACTACGAACGTTTCGGTCAGGCGCTCGCGTCGATGCACCAAACCACACAGGATCACTACGGACTGGATCACAACAACTTCATCGGCTCCACGGAACAAATCAATACACCGGAACCGAACGGCCTGTTTTTTTTCCGCGAACACCGGCTGGGCTTTCAACAAAAGCTGGCGCGAAAAAAAGGACGGCTTCCCACTGCCACGGATAAAAAAATCGATCAACTGTGCGATCAACTGGATCAACGGCTCGATCTCACCGGCGAACGGCCTGCTCTGGTTCACGGCGATTTGTGGTCGGGCAATACCTTCGCCGACAGCACGCAACGTCCCTGCCTGGTGGACCCGGCGGTGTATTTCGGCCTGCGCGAAACCGACCTGGCCATGACGGAACTGTTCGGCCGCCTTCCGCAAACTTTTTATGACGCCTACCGGGAAGCGTTTCCCCAAAATTCCGGTTACGAGGAGAGAAAACAAATATACAACCTCTACCACCTGCTCAATCATCTCAACCTGTTCGGAGGTTCGTACCTGGCATCCGTGGAATCCACGGTCAACACTTTTGTCCGTTAACCGGATTTACCGGTAACCGGATCTTTTGGAGATTTTTATGACTTGCCGACAACCCACTCTTCTCAAATTAATATTCATTGCGCTCTTTCTGTCGGTAGCGGGATTGTCGGACGCTCCGGCGGCGACCGTCAAGGAAGGGGCTTACGGTTTGCTCAAAAAGCAGGGGGAGTCGTATTTCCAAAAAGGATCGTTTGCCAAGGCCCACGAAGTGTACTTGAAGGCGCAGAAACTCGACCTGTCGGCTCCGGACCAGCAGTGGGTCGAATTCCGGGTCGCGGACACGCAGTGGCGTTCCCAGGCAGGCACGAACAATCCCGACCGCTCCAAGCTGGAGCAGGCCCGGGGCAAACTCCAGAAAATGATCCGCGACCAGGTCCGCACCGAGCAACAGGACCGCCTCTGGGTGGAGATTCAGGAATCGCTGGGCGATTCGTGGTGGTTCCCGCGCTATTCCCGCAACTGGGGCACGGCATGGGCGCATTACCAAAAAGCGCTCGACTGGTGGGGCGGCGCGGCGGACCTCGCCCTGGCCCGCACACGGTACCTCAATATCATCTGGAACGCAGCCACCCCGCCCAACCGGGAACCTTATTTTTATTACGGGTATTACGGGAATTACATGCCGGTCAATCTCTTTGAGAACGCGCTTAAAATCGCTCAAACCAAAGCCGACCGCACCCACGCGCATTACCTGATCGCCATGGCGCTGCGGCAGCAAGGCAACCTCTATCAACAGCAACGCGTTCCAGAATCTTTTGAAGCCGTGATTGAAGCCGGGAAGTCCACCGAATGGTACGACGACGCGCTTTACTATTACGCCGAATGGTTGTCCGGATCCGGTGAAGTCATCATCATGGCCAACGGCCAGCAACGCCGCGAACAGAATTACAAGAAGGCCCTGAAGTATTACCGGCGCATCCTCAACGATTTCAAAAAAGGTGAAACCCGCCACTACGACACCGCCAGAAACAACGTCAAGAATATTATCAAAGCCACGCTCAATCTGAATGCCTCCAGCTTCTTTCTTCCCGATTCACTGATCCGCGTCAACCTCAACTGGCGCAACATCGAGAAAGTGCGGCTGTCTTTATACAAAATCAACCTTTCGAAGGATGTCCATTTTCCCGCCAAAAAAAATGTTGGGTCTTGGCTTTACGGAATCAACCTGTCCCAAGCTGAAAAAGTAAAATCCTGGAACGAAGATCTGGTAAATAAAAAAGAGTACCACCCCGGATCGAAAGTAGTGGAGCTCGACAAAAAACTGCCGCTGGGGGCTTATCTCCTGGAGGCCACCGGAGGCGGCGAAAAAACGCGGGAGATTATTCTGGTCACCGAATCTTCGCTGGTCCTCAAAACCTCCGGCAAACAGGCGTTGGTTTATTTCGCCGATTCCGGGAACGGATCACCCCGAGTCAACGCCCGGGTCCGTCTGCACGAACGCCACTATACCGGGCGCCAATGGGTGTGGGACGATCAAACGGCTAAAACTAACAAAGACGGCCTCGCTGTATTCAATCTGGAAGGCGAGCGCAACAATTCGGAATTATTTGTGGGCGCAGCCCTCAAAAACCAACAGGCGTTTGTCAGTGGATACAACCAGAGGTATCACCAGAAGAAGGATTCCTGGAAACTTTATGTGACCACCGACCGGCCCGCCTATCGCCCCAACGAAACCGCCGAGTGGAAACTGACCGCCCGCACCTACGACGGATCGGTGTATGACACACCCTCCCGCGCAACGCTGGAGTATGAAATCACCGATCCCCGGGGTTCCAAAATCAAAAAAGGCCGACTCAAGCTCAACGAATTCGGGAGCGGATGGGACTCGCTCAAGCTTTCAGAAAAAATTCCATTGGGCGAATACCGAGTCACCTTCTGGACGAAAGGGAGGAGAAAGCATATCGGCACCACCGCCTTGTTCCGGCTGGAGGAATACAAACTGCCGGAGTTCAAAGTATCGGTTCAGACCCCGGAGGAAAACGGTAAAAAGAAAACCTTTCAACTGGGAGATGTGGTGGAAGTCGACATCAAAGCCGAATATTATTTCGGCGGCCCGGTGGCCAACGCCAATGTCGAAGTCGTCGTCTTTCAAAGGCCATTTTATCACCGTTGGCATCCTCAGCCGGAGTTTCCCTGGTATTACACAGATATGCGTTCCCGCCCCGGACGCTATTGGGGTCAGGGCCAGCAGATCAAACGTGAAGTCATCAAAACCGATGAGGAAGGCAACGCGCATCTCATTTTCCAGAGCCAGCGGCAGAACCAGGACTTGCAGTACACGATCGAGGCGCGGGTGACCGACCTGTCACGCCGCGAGGTCATCTCCCGGGGGACCGTACAGGTAACGCGCCAACCCTATTACGTCTACCTCAATAACGAACACAACCTGTACCGTCCGCAGGACAAGGTGAGCGTCAACATCAAGGCACTGGATGCCAACAACCAGCCGGTACCAACAGAAGGCACCGTGCACGTCACACGTGAGCTCTGGTACGAAATCTGGATTGATCCCAACGGCCGTGAAGTGCAGGGCAAAGCCCTCGAACGCCTGCGCCGCAACCACGCCATCTTTCCTCCTCCCCCGACACAGCCTGGCAGCCCAGGCTGGAAACTCAAGTTCAGGGGATACCAGCACGATGACATACTGACCCGCCAGGTGAAAACAGATAATCAGGGCGAAGCGAAACTGACCTTCACTCCCGGCAACCAGGGGTATTACCGCATCGCCTGGACCTCCCAAACGGACAAGAAATCCTTGCCTGTTAAAGGCGAAACCACCGTGTGGGTGGCCGACAACTCCACGACGGATCTGGGATACCGCCACGGCGGCCTCGAGATCATCGTCGACAAGGACACCTTCCGCGCCGGGCAGAAAGCCCCGGTGATGCTGGTAACCCCGACCAACGACCGGTATGTCCTGTTCAGTGTGGAAGCGGATGACCTGTACAGCTATCAACTGGTGCATCTGACAGGTACGGTGAAACTGATTCAACTGGATATTGAAGAGAAACACGTTCCCAATGTATTCCTCAATGGCGTGATGGTGAGCGATCAGCAGATTTACAGCGACCGCAAACAGGTGGTGGTGCCCCCCGTAAAAAATTTCCTTAATGTTTCGGTAAAGCTCGACCGCGACCAATACCAGCCGCGTGAAAAGGGAACGCTCACAGTCACCGCCCTTAACCACAAAGGCAAGCCGGTATCCGCCGAGGTGTCGGTGGGACTGGTGGACGAGGCGGTCTATTACATCCAAAAGGATCTGGCCCTGGACCCACGGCAGTTCTTCTACGGGAAAAAGCGCCCCCAGCGCATTCGCACCCAAAGTTCGTTTCAGATGAAGCGCCTGGCAAAACTTGAAAAAAGAAAAGATGGCGTCGTCGGAGAAAGCCATTTGGCAGGGGGTCTCCTGGGAGGCAAAGATGAACTTATGGCAATGGATATACTGGAAGGTAATGCTCAATACAAAGGCCGCGCCAAAAGATCCCTGAGCGCCAACGCGCCCGCGGCCACTTCGGAAATTCTGGCCGAAGAATCGTTTGCCGATAGCAAAGAGGAACGTCCCAGGCGGGGAGGCAGGGAACAAGAACAGGTACCGGGCCAGGAAGAATCCGCCATACAGGTACGGTCGGATTTTCGCAGTACCCTTTTATGGAAACCCAATGTCAAAACCGGCAGGGACGGCAAGGCCTCGGTCAAGGTTCAATTCGCCGATTCGTTGACCCAGTGGCGCGCCACCGCACGGGCGGTCTCGCAGACCAACCAGTTCGGCATCGATACCGCCAAGGTCCGCACCCAGAACCCGTTGATCGTCCGCCTGCAGGCGCCGCGATTCTTCGTGGTGGGGGATCACCTGACCCTGTCCGCCCTCATCAACAACAATACCCCTGAAGAAATGATTGTCCGCCCCTTCCTTGATGTGCAGGGATTGAAGGTTCTCGGTCACATCGACCGCTCCGGCAAACCGGTGAAGGGGGAAATCGGCCCGACCAAGGTCCCGGAACGGGGCGAGCGGCGTATCGACTGGCTGGTGTCGGTAACGCAAGCGGGCCACGCCAAAATCCGGGTTTCCGCAAAATCGTCCACTCATGGCGACGCCATGGAGAAGGGTTTTATCATCCATGAGCACGGCATCGAAAAATTCCTCGCCGCCTCCGGTAAGATGCGCGGGAGTGAAGTTGAAGTAAAACTTAATATTCCCAAGGCACGCAAAAAGGATTCGACACGGCTCAGCGTGCAGGTCACTCCCAGTCTGGCGGTGACGATGCTGGACGCCCTGCCCTATCTGATCGATTATCCCTACGGGTGCACCGAGCAGACGCTGAGCCGGTTTCTACCGGCGGTGATCGTAACGAAAACCCTGATGGACCAGGGACTGCAACCTAGCTCCATCCGGGACAAGGTATTCGGCGGCATCGAAACCCGGCATACCGGCAAAACCCACCCCAAAGGGAAAAAGAACATTGCCGAACTGGATGCCATGACCACATCGGGCCTGGATCGCCTGTATGGTTTTCAACACAGCGACGGCGGCTGGGGCTGGTGGAAGAAAGGCGAAAGCGATCATTTCATGTCCGCGTATGTGCTGTGGGGATTGACCCTGGCACGGCAGGCGGGGATTGAAGTCGACCGCAACGTCTTAAAGCGTGCCTACCGGTTTCTCAACAAGGAGCTGGTGGAGGCGGAAGAACAACACGATCTGCAGGCGTGGATGCTCCACGCCCTCTCGACCTATCACGCGTCGACCCGGGCCAAACGCATTGACAAGTTCCAGAGCAAGGCATTTGCCAACCTGTGGAAACACAAAAGCCGTCTCAACGCTTATACCCGTTCCCTGCTGGCTCTGGCGGCGCATTATTACGGAGACAGGAAGCGTGCCGGGATCTTGATTGAAAATCTTGAGAACGGGGTCATTTTCGATAAAACACCGGATACTTCCATCATCCAACGCGGCTTGAAAAAATCCCAACAAGGGGTGATGGCCACAGCGCATTGGGGGGAAGACGGCATTTTTTACCGGTGGTCGAATGGCGGAGTGGAAGCGACGGCATTTGCCCTCAGCGCCCTGCTCACCATCGATCCCAAAAACAAACTGGTGGAACCGGTCATGAACTGGCTCATCAAGAACCGGCGCGGCGCCAACTGGAGCAACACGCGCGACACGGCCATCGTCGTACTGGCCATGAATCAGTATCTCAAAAGCAGCGGTGAGCTTAAGGGGGGAATGGAATACGAATTACAGGTTAATGGCAAGACAATCACCAGACACAAAGTGAAAGACGTACTGCGCGCACCCAGCCGGTTCGAGATAGACTTAAAGCGGATTAAAGACGGCGTCAACCGCATCCGCCTGGTTCGGAAGAACGGAAACGGACCATTATACTTTGCCGCGAACGCTCAATTTTTCAGTCTGGAAGAACCCATCACCGCGGCGGGAAATGAAATTTTCGTGCGGCGTCAGTATTACAAACTGGTGGGTCGTCCGACTCTCCTCAAGGGTTATATTTACGACAAGGTTCCGCTCAATGACGGAGAAACGGTAACCAGCGGCGAGCGCATCGAAACGGTTCTTACGATAGAGGCCAAGAACCATTACGAATATCTGGTCTTTGAAGATATGAAACCGGCTGGGTTGGAAGCGGTGCAGATCAAAAGCGGCGAATCACTATTTGCGCAGGAATTGAAACAGTCAGCGGTGAAACGGGTTTTGGGGGATTCTCTGATTTCAGCGCCCCCGAACGGAAAGTCCACGCGAACAGGACGAATGGAATCTGCCATCCTCACCGTCCCCCCCACGCCCAATTCGGATTACACGGGGCGGAGCCGGTGGGTGTATCAGGAATTGCGCGACCGCAAAGTGGCGTTGTTCATCGATAAACTGCCGCAAGGGGTCTGGCAAGTTCGATACACTCTAAGGGCCGAGGTGCCGGGCCGGTTTCATGCCCTGCCGGTCCTGGGACACGCCATGTACATTCCGGAAATCCGGGCCAACGGGGCGGAAATACGAATCCAAATTGGCGATAACAAAGGGAAATAACGCGGGACAAAAAAAACGCCCCGTTTCCGGGGCGTTGAGCTAAACAGGGAGAGAACGATGACACGTTCATGATTAAGATACTCCTAATCACAAAAAGTTCCAGAAAAAGTTGCAGAGACCTTAAAAACCTCCGGCGATTTTCTTTATGAAAGTCCGAATTTCCTTTCTTGCCGGACCATCCAGATTCTTTTCTTCCTTCGACAGGGTGGTCAGAATAGAGATACCGTATCCCATCTCCAGTCCCGCCGCGACACTCACCAGGATGCGGGAGCCGTAACGAATCGACAGCCCGTGTTCCTCTGCAGCGCGGAAGGCCATATCAGGTCCAGCGAGCATGGACCATGTTTTGATAACGGCTATATCCGTCGCTTCGCGGAACTGAATATCTTCCATCCCTTCCATGTAGGTACCGGGATCAATTTCCCCACTCTCAAACCGTGCGATGAGCTGGTTGAGATTTTCTTCTTCGGAATCCAACCGACCCAGAATATATTCGAAAATTTTGCCTTCGATTTCCTTGAGCTTTTGGATGTTCCAGATACAGTGGAACTCACCGGGCGCGGGGGAGGTATGCATCTCATTTTTGATTTTGCGGATGCACTTCGGGCATCGTTTGCCGGCATCGTGGCTGAACTCCTGTCCGCAGGGGCAAGCGGCGAGGTAATTCTGAATCGCCAGTGCCAGAGGCTCGCCGTCCAGTTTGAGGATGCGCCGCAGGCTGGTCCTTACCGGATCAGATCTCCCAATCCGGACCCATTTAACGCAGGTAGTGCAATAGATGTCGTAAGAGGTTTTATCTTCTTCCGGCTCAATGACCGGACTGAAATGTTCCTGGCATAACACGCAATCTATTTCTTTAGCAAAGGTGTCGACCATGATCCTTGTCCTCGAGGTCGTGGAAAAGCCAAACAGAGTTTTGGTTTTCCGAGGTTACCGTTTCAATTGAAAAAAAAATAACCCATGGCTTGCGCCATGGGCTAAAGCTTTCATGTGAAGGAGCTTATCCGGAATACGCCTGACCCAGTCCGGCGGCTTCGGCTTCCTCGGCACCCATAATGATATCACCAGTCACCTGGTTAACCGGATGCATGGAAATGGCATTATGAGTACTGCAGACCACCTTACAGAGGTCACACCCTTTACAACGGGGGATGACCACTTCCGCCTTCATTTTTTCAGTGTTCAGCATAATCGTATCTGCCTCAGGGCAGTACATGATACAGAGCCGACACCCTTTTTCGGCAATACACTTATCGTCATGGACGTACGCTACGTTGTACACTCTGGATTGCTCCTTCTAGTATTAAGAAATTCACATTTGGCCGGTCGGCCAGCCCTATAACTTTACGCCGTTTCATAATAAGCGGGAGCATAGGACGATGTTTTGCCCCACTCTTCGCTCATTTCAAAGGCTTTTTTGATCGTATCGTTGTTTTTCTGAAGCAGCTGTTCCTTTTTTGCATACTTCTTTTTGATCGCTTCGTCGAGAGTCGCGGTACCACCGGAAGCAACGTATCTCTTACCAAATCGATCCTTCACGGCGGCTTCCAGAGCAGGCAAATCGACCACATGGGTCATCCCGGCGCAGGCTCCGATCATAGCCATGTTGGTAGACAATTCGGTGCCGCCGATTTCCATCGCGAGGGTGGTCGCGTCGAAATTGTAAACCACCACACCGTCAGCCTCCAAGCGCTTGTGGTCCTCATCTTCCAGAAGATCCTGTTCGGTATTGATAATGATCAGTCCTCCCGGCTTAATGCCGGAATAAAACGGCGCCGTATAACTTTTCTGCTGGGTAATAACCTGCGGATGAAATATCAGAATCACATCAGGAAACACCAGTTCGCCCCGGTCGTAAATTTTTTCCGGACCGATTCGCGCATAGCTTTCAGCGGGAGCCATCCGTTTTTCCGCGCCAAAAAAAGGATTGGAAATGGAATATTTACCCATCTTGTTGGCCGCCATGGCCAACAGGTGGGCCGCCGTAACCGCCCCCTGGCCACCCAGACCGGAGATGCGGATATTCATCCGTTTCATTACTTGTTCAGACATTTCAACAATCTCCTATATGGGTTAGGCCGTGACAGCCGCTTTAGCCGCTTTTTTCCGGGCCTTCTGCTCGGCATTCTTTTCTTTCAAGAATTCCTTGACCTCATCGGTCATGAACTCTTTCATGACAAACCGCTGACCAATGGCTTCGGATTCCTTCATTTCATCCAGGCCTTCCATACTCTGTTTTCCGATTTCCAGAATACAGGGCGTGTACAGCTGGACATACGTCGGACCGAACTCCCGCGAGACGTAAATGGCGTTGCGGATGACCTGTTCGACGCGGTTGGGCTTGCTCACTGTTAAACAGGCGACATAGTGACATCCAGATTCAAACGCGATCTCCGGCAGTCGGACTTTTTCGAATTTCTTACCGACCGGTGCCATTTTGGAAACGAATCCTTTTTGCATCAGTCCGCTTTCCTGACCGCCGGTGTTAGCATACAGCTCGTTATCGAAACAGATGGTGGTGAATTTTTCCTGACGGAACCAGGACTGCATGGTCATATCGAGACCGATATCCACGGTTGCGCCGTCACCCGCCAAAACGATCACGTCTTTGTACACATCCGGGAAACGGAGTTTCAAAGCCCGTTGAAGGCCGGACGCAATCGCGTTCTGGTTGCCGAACAGGGAATGGATATTCTGAACGCCAACATGCGGAAACACGAGACTGGTACAGCCGGTGGATCCAACAAATACCGAATCTTCCGGCGCAGGAATACTCGCCAGAATAAACCGGAAGGCAATCGATTCCGGGCACCCGGCGCACAGCGAATGCTGCTCGATCAACTCTTTGGAGGTCCCAATATCCTTCCAGCTTCGATCTTCATTACCGAAGGTCGCCGTAGCCACCATCTCCTGATATTCCGGAGGCATGATGTCCGCCAGATCTTCGCTGAGTTGTATTTTTTCCTTGCTCATATATAACTTCCTCTCGAAAGATTTTTATATTTTCAATTACCTTATTAAAATCCATTAATAAGAGATGCCTCGGTCAGACTAACCGCGGGACTCCAATCTCGGTCCGGCAACACCCAACGATTTTTTGATCTCATCCACAATCACTTCCGAAGGCATGGTCATGCCACCCGCAACATGCGGTCCTGCAATAACCCGCTCATTGTTGGAAAGAATGGATTTGACTTCACGTGCCAGCCAGCCCTTGATGTTGAACTCCGGAATGAAAATCGTCTTGGCATTAGCTGTCGCTTCCCGTATTTCTTCAGTCGGGAAAGGACGTATGGATTTGATTTTCACCAGACCCACTTTAATACCTTCTTCTTCTTCCAGGAGACGAATCGCTTCACGTCCCTGAGATACCGCAGTACCTGAAGCCACGATCAGGATTTCCCGGTCGAGATTTTCAGTTTCGATCAGGGAACCGTTCATGATCGGCAGGGTGTGTTTGCGCGACCGCTCGACCGCCGCATGAATTTCCTGCTGCCAGGACGCGTGCGTCATATAGCTGATGTAATTGGATTTCATAATGAAAGGATCGCGCATCATCCGGATCGGCGGACACTCCATATCCATACACGGTACCGGCGAGCGGTAGGGGTCGTAAGCCGGGATACAATATTCGTCAGACTGCAACATGACCGTATCTTTGGTGTGGGTGACAAAGAAACCGTCACAACACAGCGCCAGCGGCAGATGCACGTCCGGCTGTTCGGAAACCATGAAACCGCCAAGAATCCAATCGTACAGATCCTGCGCCGTTTCAGCGTGCCAGACCAGCATACCCGTTTCCAGCAGGTAGTACATTTCCAGGGTATCCGGCTGAATACTCAGGGGAGAATTGATGCCCCGGCAGGTCACACAGACCTGAATGGGCAAGCGGGAACCCGCCCACATGGGGAAGTTCTCCATAGCCCGCAAGGTTCCCGGGCCAGCGGTGGTGGTAAACACCCGTGCACCGCCAAAAGAGGCGCCGGCACATTGCCCCATGACCGCAAATTCGCTCTCACCGCGGAAGTATTCACGCACATAACCTTCGGCATACAACTCACCGATCAACGCCGCCGCTTCACTCTGGGGAGTGATCGGATAAGCGACTGAAACATCCAGATTGGCCCGCTTGATGGCGGCACGAATAACTTCGGAACCGGTCAGAAAGCTCGCCTCTCGCTCCATTTCGTTGAACAAAACATTCGGGTCCGTAACAGTCTGGCCCTTATTGGTTTTTTCACCCAACTCCACAGTCTCGGAAAGCAGTATTCTTCTATCCTGTGCTTCCACCTTTTTATTCATAAAAGTACTCCCTCATACTTGAGTCAATATTGAATAATGTTTATATAAACAATGAAAACTAGATCGAATATGATTTACCCGCAAATATCCATCATGCGGGGTGCTCGCTTTATCCTTCGATACGTCCCTGACGGCTCATCTTGAACTGCGTGAAAGGTTCGGCCTGACTTTTAACGCCTTCCTTTTTCAATTTATTCACCGTGGCGGTCAGCTTGTGAATTTTTTCCAGAGAAATATCACGGAACGACATACAGGCATCTTCATGTCCCGCCTGAGCACACATCGCAATGGTGTAGCAATCGGTTCCTCCCCGAATGATCTTAAGGGCCAGGTTGGCTTGATGACAATGCACACCGATAAAAATACAAACGTCGATCTTGTTGTGCCAGATGGTCAGATTAGGATGATTCGGGTTGATTTCCAACTCCGCAATAATCTTGGGATATTTGGGACGATAATCCGCCATCGGGATCAGCCGGGCTGGCATAGCCTCTGCCAATTCACGAATAGCCTTGGCCTTTTTCGCGGCTTTCTCATTCCATTTCCACAAGACCAGCGGTCCCGGAAAAATGGTCGGCACTTTAGCGCCCAAAAGTTTCCGCGCGGCGTATTCATAAGCTTCCTCTTCATCAACAATTCGGCCTTCGATATGGGCTTCGCCCGGATCCGGCAAAGTAATGCCCATGCTGGCTGCAGAAGGCGGCAAAAAAGCCTCCGGCCCCGGTAATACCTGATACTGTTCCATCCCTCTAATCCTTTTATTTTATAAGGTTTAAGTTCCTTTGGCTTCCATTTGTGAGGCCCAACTATAAAACACTCATAAGGGCCTTGTCAAACCTTTTCCATTCAATAAATTATTGTTGATTGTACTGATTTTTCGGCCAGTTCCAACTAAATACTGGACCGACCAGCCATTTCTCTCCAAGGCCAGATTTCACTGTAATTCTAAAAAATTGAAGCCGTAACTTCACACATCGGCAAACACAAAAAAATACTATAAAAAACAATGCCTTAATGGCTTCAGAGACCCTGATTTGCTGTTCGTATATCCTTCCTGACTGCGAATACAGCCAACAGTCAGTATTATTCCTGCACCTGAGTATGCATCGGGAAGGGCAAATATTCGCCATTATATAGGAAGTCCTCCCGGTACCCATTTGATTAACTTTTAGCGTCTCAAATGATTGAATCGGCACTCTGTTTTCATTAATAAATGCCTCGGACCCTATAACTTGCGCCGGGTTTCGCTGACGATTGACGCCCCCCTTCCGAATGAAAAATTTTCCGCTCAGCTTAATTTTCAGCCGAGAGTATGTTATATTAATTTCTTCGTTATGTTTTTAAAATCAATCAATTACATTATACTCAGCAGCCTTTGAGACCCTTATGGAAGAAGTCAAAATTTATACGGATGGTGCCTGTAAGGGCAATCCCGGTCCCGGGGGTTACGGTTGTATTATCGTCCGAAAGGGCGAGACGCTTGAACTCAAAGGCGGCACCCGGGAAACCACCAACAACATCATGGAAATGACTGCCGCCATCGTCGCCCTGCAACAGCTGGAAGAACCCAGCGAAATAGAACTGACCACCGATTCGCAATACCTGGTCAAGGGCATGACGGAATGGGTCAACGGCTGGGTCCGTAAAAACTGGGTCAACGCCTCCAAGCAACCGGTCAAGAACAAGGACCTGTGGCAGGAGTTGCTGCGACTGAGCGAACCTCATAGCATCAAATGGATCTGGGTGCGGGGACATAACGGGCACCCGGAAAACGAACGCGCCGACGCCCTTGCCAACGAAGGCCTGGCTGAACTTTTTGAATGATCATGCAAACTGTCGAGTACCGGCAACGAAAAAAACTCCACACACTGGGGCAAAGAATTGTATGCGGAGGGTTTTGTCTGCTGCTGGGAGCCTGTTCCACACTCGGCCCGGTCGGCCACAAAAAAGTTTCAACGAACCCGACTGCAAACCCTGCGAACTTTGCAACGGATGATGAAGTCCGTTCCCAGACCCTCCATACCTCCTACCACCCATCCCGGCAAAGAAACCCGGTGACCGATCTGCCGGATGCCCTGGATTATTCAGTCGATGAAAACCGCCAATGGGTGGACGAGTTGGAAACCGCCCCCGAATGGACGCGGACTCCGCAAGAACTGCCGCCGCCGTCTTATCCTGCTGAGGAAACGCCGCCTCCTTATCAGGCCCTGCCCCCCGAACTGCAGGAGCCGGATGCATCAACCCAGGAAACCGCACAACCGGGGATGGACGACCGGAACCGGGACTCTCTCGAAGAAGCCCCCCTAGCGTGGATCGACGACATGAGCCGGGCCTCCCTCAAGGAAGCCATCCGGAAACAGTTGAGCGTCATGGAACAAACCGATCTGACTCAACGCGTCCGGATCGGCTCGCGCCGGGTGACCCGCCAGCAACTGGTCGATACCCTGCACGCCTTCATGGATTTGCTGGCTCAGGATTTGTCCGAAGAGGAGTTCAACCGCCGCCTCAACGATCAGTTTGAAGTGATCACCGCGGGCTATTCCCGGGCGGGACGGCCGGTGGTGTTTACCGGTTACTACACTCCGATCATCCCGGCACGGCGGGAGAAAACGCAGGACTTTATTTTTCCGCTGTATCAGAAACCGGAGTGGTACCCCGAGACCCGGGCTGCATTGAGTTATCAGAAAACATACCACCTTGACCCGGGTTACCATTTGACCCAGGTCCGCGACCGGTCTCTGCTGACGCGGGAAGAAATCGACGGCGGCCAGGCACTCAGCAATCAGGAACTGGAAGTGGCCTGGCTCAGGGATGACCTCGAACGGTATTTTTTGCACATTCAGGGATCGGGTTATCTGGCGTTTCCGGACGGCACGCTGCAAGCGGTCCAGTACATGGGTTCCAACCATTTCCCGTACCGCAGTGTCGGCAGGCAAATGATCAATGACGGCGTCATCGAGCCCTCCCAGGGTTCGATGCAGGGGATCAAACAATATTTCCGCGAGCACCCCGAAGACATCGACACGTATCTGTTCCGCAACAACCGCTACATCTTTTTCCAGATCTCTGACAGTTCGCCGCGCGGATCCGGCGGTGCCGAGCTGGTGGCGGGGCGTTCCATCGCCACCGACAAGTCGTTGTATCCGGCGGGTGGCCTGGCGTTTATCACTGTGCAAAAACCGGTATTGAACGACGAGTTGGAAATCACCCGATGGCAACAGGTGTCGCGGTTCGTGGTGGATCAGGATACCGGGTCGGCCATCAAGGGACCGGGTCGGGTGGATCTATACTTCGGCGTCGGTGAACCCGCCGGTGCGGCGGCGGGCCACTACAAACGCTCCGGCAACATGGTCTACCTGCTCAAAAAATAATTTCTACACGGCATCATTCACCCTGAAAGACTGGTAAGAGGCAATAAAAAAGGCGTGCCCGGAACGGGACGCCTTTTTTTAAATTTCAATTGAATCAACAAGTCCAGTAGCAGCCAGCTCTTTCGCCGCCGGTGTTAACGTCTGCCGATGTAAGGCCTACCGCCACCGCCTCTACCGCC
>JAHELC010000012.1:0-41182 GCA_024644405.1 Nitrospinaceae bacterium | reverse complement strand
CCGGAACGGGACGCCTTTTTTTAAATTTCAATTGAATCAACAAGTCCAGTAGCAGCCAGCTCTTTCGCCGCCGGTGTTAACGTCTGCCGATGTAAGGCCTACCGCCACCGCCTCTACCGCCGCCGCCCTTTCTGCCGCCGCCATTTCCACGTCCACCTTTATAGCTTTTGCCACGGCCTCCACCCCCTCCTTTATAACCTTTGTAATGCCCGCCACCGCCGCGGTAAGGTCTCCCGACGTAGGGGCTGCCGCGGTAACCTCGATAAGCCCCCCGGTTTGAATAATACGTACCGCCACGCCGATGTCTGTGCCCGCCGTACCAGGGAGTGTAGTAATAATTATGGCGGTGTCCGAAATAGCCGTAGCGGGGATATCCATAGTAGCCCAGCCAGAGGGAGTAACCAGGGGCATAATAGTAACCGGGATAATAAAAACCCGCGGAGAAATTACCGGGATAATAATAATTGTCGTAATAGTTTTGATAGTAAGAATTACCGGCAGTCGCTCCGGCGCCGGAGACGCAGCGGTTGAAGCCGTCGTTCCATCCCTGCTTGTACACGTCGTCGGTTTCGAAGCGGTTCGTGTCTTTTTTGAAGATATAGGAAGTGTTGCCTGCGGACAGGTGCCCGCTGTCGCAACCCTCCATAAAACCCACCTTGTAAGCTGCCGATTGTTGCACGCCGACCATGTCATCCACCTGCGCCATGCTGGTGGACAGCAAAGGCGGCGGACCTTGAGTTTGATACCGGCCCTGGTATTGGGCGTAACATCCTGACAGGAACAATCCCAGAATCAAAACCATCCATCGCATAATCCGGTCCTCCAATGGGTTGGGCTCACATTTTAATTAACATGGTAACTTATGGAACACGGTGCCAATCCATTTGCTGTCTTCCCTTAGCTTACCGCCGTTCACCGCGCAAATGAAACCCTAAAAATGACATTGATTTCAAAGGGTTTATCAAGGGCAAGAGGGGAATTGAAGCTTACTCCGGTTCGGAGTAGAGGGCGACCAGGCGTTTGTCGATGAAGTCGAAGCGTTCGGTGCGCACCCATTGCTGTTCTTTGTCGCGGCTCCCCGCAACGGCGGAGAAGTCGAGGTTGTGCGGGTTGCGCTTGATCATGCAGGCATAGGTTATGGTCTCCGGTTCTTCCTCGATTTCCAGGCGGCTCACCGCGTTTATGAAATGAGTGCCGGTGGTGACGATGTCGTCGACGATCAACCAGTGGGTGTCGGCCGGCAAGGCAGGGATGTCCAACTGTTCGAGCTCGGTGCGTTTGTGCGGCATGATGTAAAATGGCAGGTTCATCATCTGCGCCAGGCGGTAACCGATGCGAATGCCCTCGGTCTCGATGCCCACCACCACGTCGAACTTGCCGTGCTGTTTCTGCCAATCCTCCAGCTTGCGGTGCAACTGGGTGCAATAGGCGTCGTTCATCGTGTCTGACAACGATGCGTAATCATAATCGTAGGTGGACCGGATGCCCGGCCCGAACACGTAGTTGCCGTCTTTTTTGATTCTGGAAAACACCGTTTCAATCTCCTGATTTCAGTTGTGGACTCCGTTATCAATGACCCCGGACCGTCGGGTTTTATTCCCCTTCCGGTACACCGTACTTGCCGATCAGGGGAACAAAAAAACAGTCGCCCATGCGTTTCATGCTGAGACGTTTACCGCGCTTGGTATAGACCCTCAGTTCCTGGCCCTGGTCATCGCCGATGGGGGCGACAATGCGTCCGCCGTCTTTCACCTGCTCGATCAGGGCCGGTGGCACTTCAGGACCGGCGGCGGTGATCAGCACTGCGTCGTACGGACCCAGCTCCTGCCAGCCGTAGGTGCCGTCGAATATTTTGTAATTGATATGCGTGTACCCCAACTTGTCCAGCAGTTGTTTCGCCTGCTGACCGAGCGATTTCACCCGCTCGATGGTAAACACCTGCGCCGCCAACTCGGAGAGCACGGCCGTCTGGTAACCGGAACCGGTGCCGATCTCCAGCACCCGATCTTCACCGGTCAACTGCAGGGCCTCGGACATGGCGGCGACCACGTAGGGTTGCGAAATGGTCTGGCTTTCGCCGATGGGCAGCGGATGGTCGCCGTAGGCTTTGTGCTGAAACGAATCGCGCACAAACAAATGACGCGGCACGCGGTTCATCGCTTCGATCACCCGCAGGTCCTTGATGCCGCGGTTGATGATCTCTTCGATCATCTTTTGACGGTGGCCGGCGTATTGCTGAAAAGTGTGTGTGGGCAGGTTCATGATCTACAAGTGGATTGCGTTTCTCACCCGCCGGGTTTTGCGGAGCGGGTGAAGGGTTTCCAGAACGTCTGCTGATTAGGGTTAATGAATCGGAAAGGACGGCCGGGCTCCGCCTTCCCTGGGAAAAAATTCGGAAGGCCCCTTGACCCCCCGTTCCGGAGGTTGTATCGCCTGGATGCGGTGCGGGTCCTGATAAAAAACCAGGTCCCAGGCATCTTGTCGGCTATCGTATTTCAGGAGGTAAATATTTTCATCGTCGGCGATCACCTTGAAGTAATCCGCGGTCTCGCCGAACCAGCGGTCAATGACTTCCCGAATCTGGAACGAACGCGTATAATCAAATTCGTTAATGGTAAAAGCCACCGGCCGTTCGTTTACCCTGTAACCTGAATAGCATTCCACCTTGACCATGCCGGTATCTTAGGCCTATAACCGTTATTTGTAAACCCTTTTTATCCTACAATTAAAGGGTGAAAACGTCCCAACCGTCGCACCCAATCCAAGAGCCCAGATGCCGCAACCCGAAAATGCAAACATCCTGAAACACTTGCAGACTCTGGTCGGGGAACGCAACCCGTTCAGCACGCCGGATCCCCTGGAACAAGCCGCGGGTTACATCGCCCATCAGTTTCAATCGACGGGTCTGGCGGTCTCGCGGGAGGCGGTGCCGTTTGAAGGAATCACCTCGCATAATATTTTCGGGCTGAAGGAAGGGATGGACCCTTCGGCGGATACATTCATCCTCGGGGCGCACTTCGATTCGGTGCAGGGCACACCGGGCGCCGACGACAACGCCAGCGCCGTCGCGGCATTGCTGGAGGTGGCGCGATGTTTGGAGGGGACATCCGTGAAGGCTCCGATTCTGTTTGCCGCCTTCACGTTGGAGGAGTACGGTTTCATCGGAAGCCGCCAAATGGCGGCCCGCATTAAAGAATCCGGCGAATCCGTCTCCGGCATGATTTCCCTGGAGATGCTGGGGTACCGCACCCGAGAGCCCGGCTCGCAAACCTACCCGCCTTACGTACCCGCCGACCGGTACCCGGATACGGGGGATTTCATCGCGGTGGTGGGTAACGGGCCGTCACAGGCTTTAACCCTCGGCCTGGCGAAAGTCCTGAAACAAACGACGCCTGAACTGGGGGTGGAGTCCCTGGTGCTTCCCGGACGGGGCGACCAGTTTGTGGAAGTGCAGTTGAGCGATCACTGTGCGTTCTGGGAACAGGATTTCAAAGCCGCGATGCTGACCGACACCGCGTTTTTCCGGAATCCGCATTACCATCAGGCCACCGATACGCTGGAGACGCTGGACATCGATTTCATCCGCGAGATCTGCGCCGGGTTGGCCGAATACCTGATCGATCCAAAGGTTTAATAAAAGCAGGCGATCAGATATCTGCCGAGAAACAGAATTCAAAAGGAGAGCGATGCGTTTTTATTGAAGTTTTCAACCGGGGGCTGGAAACAGGATTATTTTTTGTCGAGCAGCTTTTCGAGTTTTTTCTTGAGGTGCTTTTTGTCGCGCTCGACGGACTCGGACACGTTATCGGAAATTTTGTTCATTTCTTTTTTAACCGTGTCGATCGCCTTGCGTCCATCGGATTTTTGTTCGGATCCTTTAGTGGCCGGGGCTTGAGGTTTTTCTTCGGTTTGCCCGGAAGTTTCCGGTTGGATCTTTTCGGTTTTGTTGTCCCCGTTCCACCATTCCTGGGTCTTCCGCTTGATCGATTCAAAAAAGGATTCTTCCTGTTGGCCTTGCGGGGTGGGATTATCTTCAACAGCCCACAGGGGTTGGGCCAGTATCAGCAACAGGGCGGTCAAGGCCAGGAAGAACGGCCCTGCTTGCTTTAAAGGAATGTCTTTCACCGGGAGGCCCCCCTCATCAGAAGACAGGAATTATTCTTCGTCTTCCTTTTTCTTGTCATCGGTAACCAGGGTTTTGAAGGATTCCTTGAGAACGTTTTTACCTTTTTGAGCACCGCCGTAGTTTTTATCCGATCGCCCTTCCCCTTCGTCGCCGGGGTATTTCCGGGCAGTGAATTTTCTGGGTTTCGCGGGAGCGGATGTTTTCTCAACCGTATCCTGCGCTTTGGCCTGTTGCTTGGCCGATACATCCTTCTTGGTTTCGCTGCCTCCCAGTATACCATCCAGCAGACCACCGGACTCTTCTTTCTTGGCCGATTTTGTTTCTCCAGCCGGAGTGTCTGTCTTGGCGGAAGGAGAACCGCCATCGTCATTCACCGCCCCCACTCCAATCAGTTTTTCAAAGGAGTCTTTGAGGGTTTGTTTGGTCTCCGATTTGGCTGTCTTGGGCTGGACCTCTTTCTTCTGGGTCGCACTTCCGGTCGGAGCCATATTGATCGGATTCAGGACATCTTTTTTGGAGCTCTGATCTTCCTTCTTATCATCACCCACCAGCGTTTTGAGGGTTCTGGTGAGCAAACCTTCCTCTTCCTTTTCAGGTTCCGTCCCAGCCGTTTTTTGCAGTTGGGGCTTTGAGGTGGCTTCCTTTTCCTCGTCATCGCTACCCACCAGCTGTCTGAAGGTTTTGGAAAGGAATCCTTCCTCTTCCTCAACCGGTTCTTTCGCCGGGGCTTTTTGAACTTGTGCTTTTTTTACTTTTTTCTTTTTGGGTTTGGAGACTTTTCGGGTTGCTTTCGGTTTTTCGACCGCCGGCTTTTCAGGTTGAATCGTTTCAGAGGATTTCTCTACTGGAATATCGAGAGGAATCGCGCTGCCTCCCATGACCGCGACTTGAAAAGACCCCTCTTGAAAAGACCCCTCAAGACCCTGGGTCTCCTGCGGTTGATTCATGGAAAATTCTGGCGGAGCAGGATAAGCGGCCAGGGGGGCGCCCTCCATAAAACCCAGGAGTACCAGGACCGCCACCCATGTTCCCAAAAACCTAGAATGCCACATCACGTTTTCTCCAGCTTATTGTTACGCAAGCAATTATTAATAGTATAAGAGCTGAGAGGCCTTTTAGCACCCAAAAATTGTCGAAATTTCCCTTGAAAAACAAGGGTTTAGGTGGGCCACAATATCCGTTCGAGGAAAAAACAAAATATCTTGAAATCAAACGCTATTTTGTACACAATGACCGAACTCTAAATTTTCCAGGAAAATCATGCTCGCTTTTGCCAAGGACATCACCCAAAAAGATCCAAACCATCCCGAGGAAGCCCAAAACGCCAAACTCAAGGAATATATGGACTACCAGCGGAAGATCAACCACGAAAAGCTGATCTACCATTCTCTGGACCATGCCAAAAACTACCTGCAGAAAACCATCAATGATATGCGGGGGGATGAAAACAAATTAAAGGGATACCTGGAGCAGGCGTTCCCGGTATGCCACCGCTATGCGGATTCCGATACGGTGATGCTGATGTTGAGAAAATTGTTGAATGCGCACAACGCCACCAACAACTGGTATCGACTCAACCGCTTTTACTTTGGCCTGGTGTACGACGCCATGAACCGGTTCGTCCAGATCTACAATCGCCTGGTGAGTGAAGCGCCGGAAAAAAGCGAGGCGTACGGCATCACCGACCAATTGGAGATCGACTTCGACGACTGGGTCCGTTTGTTTTTTCATGATCTGGATTTTTTGATCGGACAGCCTCTGCCTTATGTGCACTTCACTTTCCGCAAGCGCAACCGAGCCATCGAGAATTCCATTCAAAAGAACATCGATTCGGGAAAATCCCGCAAAGAGGCGATAGAAGCGGCTGCCAGGGAATTTAACATCGAGGAAGACGCGGTTACCATTTTGTCGAACAAAACTGTTGACCAGAAGGACCTGGAATTGTTTTACACTTCAGCCGAAAACCCCATCTACGAATTTTTGTACGACACCGCCTCCGAGGAAGGCTTTATGGATGGCGAATGCCTGATCGATCATTCCTATTTTCTCTCCCACCAGCTCAAGGGTTTGTCCGAACAGGATGCCGAATCGGTGGTCAGTGAAATCGAAAAGCTTTCAAAGCATTGAAAGCGTGTTAAACTGTTCCAGCTTGATCCGGGAGGTGAGCCCATTTCCCGGTAACTTTCACCGGATTACGAATTCATGAGCGATAAACACGACATGTCCTGGGATGATATTGAGGATCCAGATCCACCCCGGGACCGCAACCGGGATCGAGGCAAAGGTGGCCGGGGCGGCGCACCGGGTCCCCAGTTTGAAATGCCGCCGATCAAAATCCCGCAGTTGACCCCCTCCACCATTCTGATCGGAGTCATTGTTCTGCTCGCGATCTGGATTGTGCCCAGCGTGGTGTATACCGTGGCGCAGGATGAAGTCGGCGTGGTGACGCGGTTTGGAGAATATGTGCGGACCACCCCGCCGGGGTTGCAGTTCAAACTCCCCTCACCCATTGAGCATGTAGAGACACCGATGGTGCGAAAGGTCCGGGCCGCGACGGTCGGTTTTCGCCAGAGGGGGACTCAGGAGCAGGACGTCCCTAATGAATCCCTGATGTTGACGGGAGATGAAAATATTGTCGATATCGACCTTGTGGTCCAATATCACATCATTGATGCCAAAAATTATTTATTCAATATCCGTAATCAAGCCCAAGCGGTTCACGACGTCGCGGAAACCGCACTCCGCGGCATTATCGGCAACCGTCCGATCGACGATGTGTTGACCACCGGCAAGGCGGAAATCCAGATTCAGGTAAAAGAAGCCATGCAGGCGCTCCTGGATAAGTATGCCTCGGGCGTTCAAATATTGAACACTCAACTGAAAAACGTCAGCCCGCCGCAAGCGGTGGACTTTGCCTTTAAAGACGTGCAAAGCGCCAAAGAGGACAAAGACCGACTGATCAATGAAGCCAAAGGCTACAGCAATTCCATTATTCCGGAGGCGCGCGGTAAAGCCGCCCAGATCATTGCCAAGGCTGAAGGTTATCGAGAAGAAGTGATCAACAAGGCTGAGGGTGACGCCCACCGGTTCCTGGCGCAATACAAAGAATACAGAAAAGCTCCGGAGGTCACCAAAAAGAGGATCTATCTGGAAACGATGGAAAAAATTTATCCCGGCATGAACAAGGTGATCACGTCCGGTGACAAAAGCGGCGTGCTGCCCATTCTGCCGCTGAATAGAAACCTGGGGGAAGCGTTGTCTTCCGGTTCCAATAAATAAAACGCGGGATACGGTTATGAAACCTATTAAATTATTTCTTCTGGTGGCAGTGGTTCTTGTACTTTATGGATCGCTGTTTACCGTCAACATGACCCAGAACGCCATCGTCCTGCAGTTCCAGGAATACAAGAAAACTGTGGCCGAACCGGGTTTGTATTTTAAAATCCCTTTTTTCCAGGAAGTCCGGTATTTCACCAAAATGCTGTTGGTTCTGGATGCGCCGCCCGCTGACATCATCACCAAAGACAAGAAGACCATGTTGATCGATAATTACACCATGTGGCGCATCAAGGATCCCCTGTTGTTCCTGCAAACCCTGCGGACCGAACCCGCTGGCGAGTCGCGGCTGGACGATATCGTTAAATCGGAACTGCGGGTGGAACTGGGAACCCATAACCTGATCGACGTTGTCACCAAAACCCGCGAGGAGATCATGGAGAAGGTCACTACGGAAGCTAATCTCAAGTCCGTACAATATGGTATTGAAGTGCTGGACGTGCGCATCAAACGGGCCGATTTGCCGGGCGACAACGCTCAGAAAGTATTCGGCCGCATGCGCTCTGAACGTGAACGAATCGCTAAAAAATACCGCTCGGAAGGGGCCGAGGAAGCCACCAAAATCCGCGCGGAAACCGATAAAGAAAAAGTAATTCTGGTCGCCGAAGCATACAAAAAAGAGCAGGAAATTCGCGGTAATGGCGACGCCCGCGCCACTAAAATCTATGCGGATGCATTCAACAGGGACCGGGAGTTTTACGCGTTCATGCGCTCGATGGAGGCGTACAAGAATTCCCTGAAAACAGACACCACTGTCATTCTTTCTGAAAAATCTGATTTTCTGAAATACCTGAACAAATCCCGTTAAACCAGGGTCATTCCACCGTTATGATCCCGACCTCCAGCCCAGCCCCATTCCTATGAATATTCTCATTGTCGGCGCCGGCATTGTGGGCTTCAACCTGGCTCAGGAACTTTCTCACGAAGGCCACGACATTTCCATCATCGATACCGATGCCGAAAAAATCCAGCGCATTTCCGAAAAACTGGATGTGCTCGCCATCCGCGGCAACGGCTGTCTGCCCAGCACGCTGATCCAGGGACGTATCCTGGATGCGAAAATGGTCATCGCCGTCACCGACAAGGACGAGATCAACCTGATGGTCTGTTTTCTGGCCCATAAGTTTGAAGTGAAGGAAACCTTCGCCCGGCTGCGCAATATGGAACTCACCGGCGAAAGCCAGGTCTTCAAACCGAAGGAACTGTTTGTCGATCACGCCATCAATCCGGCGGAGATCATCATCGACTCCATTCTCAAGATCATCAAAACTCCCGGTGCGGTCAACGTCGCCGAATTTGCCGACGGCCAGATTTTGTTCCGCGGGTTCGACGTGCCGGAGGACGCTCCACTGGCCGGAAAAACCATCGAAGAAATCCGCGAAGTGAGCGAACTCAACGCCTTTCTGGTGGTGGCGATCGTACGCGAAGGCAAAATGATCATTCCAAAATACGAAAACCGGATTCGCGCGGGAGACAAAATTTACGTTCTGGTCGACCACGATTTTCTGCCGCTGGTTCTGCCCATGCTCAACAAGCAGGCGAACGAAATCCAGAAGGTGATCATCTTCGGGGCCAATTCCGTGACCATCAATCTGGCGCGGGAACTGGATGAATTTATCAGCGATGTCTCCATCATCGAACCTTCAATGGAAATGGCCAACGAAGCGGCGGATATCCTGGAACACACCACTATTCTGCACGGCAGTGGCACGGACCCGGACCTGTTCAACGACATCAACATGAAAGACGCGGATCTCTTTCTTTCGCTTTCCGATGATGATGAAATGAATATCCTGTCGGCTCTGCTGGCCAAGAAGCACGGCGCTAAACGGGCTGTCGTCATCACCAACGATCCCGACTACCTGCCCATCCTGGATTCTATTGGGATGGATATCACCATCAACCCGCGGCTGATCACCGTTTCGGAAATTCTCAAACACCTCCGCAAGGGCCAGGTTGTCAATCTGTACAAACTGATCGAGGGCGAAGCCGAAGTGCTGGAAATTGTTGCTACTTCAAAAAGCGCCGCCATCGGCAGGCGCATCAATCAACTGAATATACCGGAGCAGTCCATCATCGGCGCCATTTTGAGAAAGAACGGCGAAATGGTGGTGCCCGGCGGGTCCACCGAAATCCTCGAAGGAGACACGGTGATTGTCGTGACCCTGCCGGATTGCATCGGTAAAATCGAAAAAATATTCGGTAAAAAGTCCTCGTTCCTTTCCTGATGAACCTTAAAGCGATTTTCAATGTCGTCGGCATTCTGCTGATTCTGCTTTCCGGGATCCTGCTGGTTCCGTTGGCTATTTCCCTGTTTTATGCCGACCCCGCTTTACCCGACCACCCGACGCCCCTCAACGCTTTTCTCACTTCCTGCATCAGCTCGGGTGTTACCGGTTTGCTGTTGTGGAGACTGCTGCCTTCCGGCATTGAAAAATTGCGGGAACGCGAAGGTTTCGTCATCGTCGGTGTGGCCTGGATCACCATCACCTTTTTTGGCGCCCTGCCGTTTTATCTGACCGGGGTCTGTCCCGAATTCGTCGATGCCTATTTTGAGAGCATGAGCGGCTTCACCACCACCGGGGCGTCGATTCTCACCCACATCGACGCGGTACCCCACGGCATTCTGTTTTGGCGCAACATGATGCAATGGTTGGGGGGCATGGGAATCATCATCCTGTCGCTGGCCATCTTTCCGGCACTGGGCATCGGCAGTTTCCAGTTATTCAAGGCGGAAATACCGGGCGGCGCGACCGTGGAACGCATGAAACCGCGCCTCGCGGAAACGGCCAAAGTCTTATGGAAAACCTATCTGGTGCTGACCCTGGCGGAAATCGCTCTGTTGAAGGTAGGAGGAATGGGACTGTTCGACGCGGTCTGCCACACCTTCTCGACGGTGGCGACAGGCGGCTTTTCTCCGCACCAGGCCAGTGTTGGCCATTTCAACAACCTGTACTTTGAAACCGTAATCATCTTGTTTATGTTTCTCGGCGGGATGAACTTTGCATTGCATTACCACCTCATCCAGGGAAATTTAAAAGTCGTCTTTCAAAATCCGGAATTCCGCTTCTACGTGACCATGATTGTAATCGCCGTGGCGGTGACCACCCTTGGCCTGGCTTATGCCAACGGCGACACCCTGGAGCATGCCTTCCGACGCGCGGCGTTTAATGTAGTCTCCATCAATTCCACCACCGGGTATGCCACCGACGACTTCAACCTGTGGCCCGATTACCTCAGAATCCTCATGGTGATCATCATGATGGTGGGGGGCTGCTCCGGTTCCACCAGTGGATCGTTTAAAATCATCCGCGTCATCATTCTGTTCAAAGTCATCCTCCGCGAACTCCAGAAATTGATCCATCCGCGCTCGGTGGTCAGCATCAAAGTGGGACAAAAACCCCTGCCGCCGGATTATGTGATGAACGTGGTGGCGTTGTCGGGATTGTTTCTCGGTTTGACCGGGGTGGGCTTTATTGCACTGGCGTTTATGGGAGTCGATCTGACCACCGCCTTCAGTGCGTCCATCGCCTGCCTGTTCAATATCGGTCCCGGCATGGGGAATGTCGGGCCTGCGGCCGATTACGCCGGCCTGCCGGAAGGGGGCAAATGGATCCTTATTTTATGGATGTTAATGGGCCGCCTGGAAGTTTTCGGTATTCTCCTGCTGTTCCTGCCCATGACCTGGCGGAAATAGCCACTATTTCATTGATTTTGCCTTTTCAATTGATTAGTATTCACCTGTTTCCTTTGTGAAGAATAGCCGGACGAATGGCATTCCTTGGTGCGGCTATTCATCGGAAAGACTCGATTTTCCAATTCCTCAAATAGATAGAAAAGCCTAATTTCACACAATCAGGGTTCCCCTGTAATGGGGAAGCTTTACCATAAGGATAGACTCGGAATGAACAAAACACCGAATCCTCTTAAAGTTACGGAAGTGGTTTTAAGAGACGCCCATCAGTCGCTGTTAGCCACTCGCATGAAAACGGAGGACATGCTCCCGATCGCGGAAAAACTGGATGCCGTCGGTTTTTTCTCGCTAGAGGCGTGGGGCGGAGCCACCTTCGACACCTGTATCCGCTTTTTGAACGAGGATCCGTGGGAACGGGCCCGGCAACTCAAGAAGAAAATACCCAATACCCCGCTCCAGATGCTGCTGCGCGGGCAGAATTGTGTCGGTTACCGGCACTACGCCGACGACATCGTCGAACGGTTTGTCAAACAATCTTACGATGTGGGAATTGAAATTTTCCGGATATTTGATGCATTGAACGACCTGCGTAATATCGAAGTCGCGGTCAAAACCGCCAAAAAATGCGGCGGCATCGTGGAAGGGTGTATCAGCTACACCGTCAGCCCGCTACACAACATCGAGCTGTACATCAAAATGGCGAAGGATTTGGTGAACCTCGGCTCGGATATACTGTGTATCAAGGACATGGCGGGCCTGCTGACCCCGCAGGTCACTACACCTCTGATCCGTGAACTCAAGAAAACCATCAAGATTCCCATCCATCTTCACACCCACTCGACCACCGGCCTGGCGGGAATGAACATCCAGTGCGCCATCGATGAGGGATTGGATATGGTCGATACCGCAATTTCCACCCTGTCCATGGGAACCTCCCACTACGCCACCGAGTGTGTGGTGGCGGCCCTGAAGGGTACGCCCCGGGATACCGGGCTCGACCTGGAGGCCCTGGAAGAAATCGCCAATTACTTCAAGGAAGTACGCAAAAGTTATGCCCGGTTCGAAAGTAATTTTGTCGGCGTGGACATCAATATTCTCAAATCGCAAATCCCCGGTGGCATGATCTCCAATATGGAAAATCAGTTGCGGGACCAGAACGCCCTCGACAAATTGGATGAAGTGCTGGAAGAAGTGCCTCGCGTGCGGAAAGATTTAGGATACCCGCCGTTGGTCACCCCCACCAGCCAGATTGTCGGCTCGCAGGCCACCCTGAACATACTGACCGGCGAGCGTTATAAAATCATCACCAAGGAAACGCGCGAATGCGTGCTGGGAAAATACGGAAAGCTGCCCGGGGAAATCGATCCGGAACTGCTGGAGAAAGTGGCGAAGGACCAGAAGGTGATCGACTGCCGTCCCGCCGATCTGCTGGTGCCGGAATGGGATACCATTGTCGAAGAAGCGGGGGATGCGGCCAAGAATGATGAGGACCGGCTGACCTATGCCATGTTTCCGAAGGTCGCGTTGAAATTTTTTGAAACCCGCGGCAAACCGTATACCGAGCCGGAATCTCCAGCTCCTCAGGCACAACCAGCCAAGGCTCCGCCCCCTGCGCCGTCGGCCCCGGCCGCCGCACCCGCCGGTGGCCCAGCCGTCTATACGGTTACCGTGAACGGCAGACCCTATTCGGTACAAGTTGGAACCGGTGCGGGAGCCCCGGCTCCTGTGGCCGCCCCTCAACCCGCAGCGGCACCCGCGCCTGCGGCGGCTCCGGCGCCTTCCTCGAACGGATCCAACAAAGCCGTCACCTCTCCATTACCCGGCTCCGTGTTTGCGCTGAAATGCAAAGTGGGCGATCAGGTGAATGAAGGGGACACAGTCATGATTCTGGAATCCATGAAAATGGAAACTGAGGTGCACACTCCTCACAGTGGAACTGTCAACTCCATCCTGGTGCAAGAAGGCGCGAACGTCCAGACCGGCGATGAACTCATTCATATTGCATAATGGATTTTAGTTTTCAGGAAGCACTCAGCAAAATTTTCCACTCCACCGGGCTGATCGCAATCGCGCCCGGTCAGGGAGTGATGATCGTCATTTCTCTGGTTCTGGTGTATCTCGCCATTTGGAAAAAGTTCGAGCCCCTGCTCCTGCTCCCCATCGGATTCGGTTGCCTGCTGGCCAACCTGCCGCTCAGCATGATGGCCAATACCAATGAAGGCGGGCTCTTCAACTTTTTTTATTTTGGAGTGCGGCACGAAATTCTGCCCCCGCTGATCTTTCTGGGTGTCGGGGCGTTGACCGATTTTGGTCCCCTGCTGGCCAATCCCTCGACCCTGATGTTGGGCGCGGCGGCACAAATCGGAGTTTATACGACCCTCATCGGGGCGGTGGCGCTGGGATTCAACCTGCAGGAAGCCGCTGCTATCGGTATCATCGGCGGCGCCGACGGGCCGACATCGATCTTCCTGGCGGCCAAACTGGCGCCTCACTTATTGGGCCCAATTGCGGTGGCGGCTTATTCCTACATGTCGCTGGTGCCAATGATTCAACCGCCCATCATGCGCCTGCTGACCACGGAAAAAGAACGCGCCGTCAAAATGGAGCAATTAAAACCGATTTCGCCGACGGTAAAAATTATTTTTCCCATCGCTTCGACCCTCGTGATTGTATTGATGCTTCCGGGAGTCGCACCGTTAATGGGAATGTTCATGCTGGGCAATCTGTTCCGGGAATCCGGAGTCACGGCGCGTCTGCATGAAACCTCGCAGACCCATTTGATCAATATAGTGACTATCCTGCTGGCGCTGGCGGTGGGTTCTTCGATGACGGCGGAAACGTTTCTAACCTCGGATACCATCAAGATCATTGTGTTGGGCCTGCTGGCATTCTGCATGGCAACCGCCGGCGGGGTGTTGTTCGGCAAAATTATGTATATCACCTCGGGAGGCAAGGTCAATCCGCTGATCGGATCGGCGGGAGTGTCGGCTGTTCCCATGGCCGCGCGGGTGTCGCAAAAAGTGGGACAGGAAACCAACAAAACCAATTTCCTGCTCATGCACGCTATGGGCCCCAACGTGGCGGGTGTGATTGGCAGTGCCGTCGCGGCGGGTGTTTTTTTATCCCTGTTCGGGTCGGGCGATGCCGGCTCCGGGCATGCGGCGGTGGAAACCCTTAAAACGGTCACAGCTTCGCTGGGTCAATAAACCATGTCACTGATCATTGAATCCATCCAAGTTTCCATACTGGCCATGGGAGTCATTTTCCTGGTGCTGGGGATTTTGATCGGGGTGATCCGGGCGCTCGTTCATTTCCTGCCCTACTCAGCTCCGCCCGCGCCTGCGTCGCGGGCTCGGGCCCCGGTCGCGCCTGCATCGGCCACAGGGGCCGTTCCCGAAGAGGACCACGTCGCTGCCATTCATGCCGCGCTCGCCCATCACCTGGGCAAGGTTCCACAGGACCTGCACATCGTCAACATCACGGACTATTAACCCGAAAGTCAGGGATGGGCCGGTTCCTTTTCGGTAAAAAGGTCGCTCGGCGCGGTGATGATGCTTTCCATCGTATTCAGTATTTTTTCACTGATCGATTTGAAAGGCACCGATTCGACCTGGGGATTGTTGAAGGGACCTTCGACTTTGTAATAGCTGGTGATCAAACTCCCCTCTTTACCGCCGGTCACGATGTGCCCCAGGATCGGGATCTGTTCGATCACGCGTCCCACCCGGCGAAATGGAGCGACGCCGACCACGGTTCCCATTCGGCTGGTGTTGAGATCGAAGGCCCCGACCAGGGTCATGCGTTGTCCCTTTTCCTCGTACAAAAAGTTTTCCGTACGCGCCACTCCATTGAGAACCTTAAAATCCCCGAAAATCTGTAGATAACCCGTATTGTGCTGGCGAGCTCTTTCCGCGACCGTCGCCGGGTCGACGGTAATTCCAAACAGTTTCACCACGCCGTTCAAAAGCCTTCCCGTATTGATACGCCCGTCCTTCAAGTCAAAAGACAACCGGCCTTTCAAACTCCGGGTGATTTGTTTGAGATCTCCGCCCTGCCCCTGCAGATGAGCCTTCAACCAGACGGTTTGCCCCGTCAACGACGCATGAAACATATCTCCGAACTTGGCAAATAATGATTCTACCGGAACCCCGCGGGAGATCAGGACCGCATCAAACGAGGGATTTTGAAGATCGGTCAGACGTAATTTACCCATGATCATCACCTGATCGATCTTGGGTTGACCGAGAGTCAGGTTGTTGGTTTGCAGGATTTGATCCTTGAACGTAAGCTTTCCGTTTATTTTGGGTAGAGTCCAGAATTTCTGGGCAAACCGGTTGAGCTTGATTTTAATTTCCCCCGACCCCTTGGAAAACACGCGGGTTTCACCCAACCAGTGCAAAAATCCTTTCGAGGGTTTGCCTTCCTGGGAAACCATCTGATTCAAATCCAAGCCGGGTCCGACCAGCTGGAGATGCACATGAGGGGCCTCTCCCCCCTGATAATCCCCATCGAAAAAAATCTTGGAACCTTTCGCCTCAAGCTTCCCATTATGAATTTGAAAATGCTTGTTCTTGAATTTCATATCCGCGTTGAATTTGATGGGCACGAGAAAATCATCGGGTTTGTATTCGATTCCTTTCAACTGGACACTTCCCTGAAGCACTGCCTCTGCCAGGTTTCTGAAGTTGCCTTGCGCCGATATATGAAAATGAGCATCGCCTCCCAAAGATCCTTGAAGCGGGCGAATGTATTGCGAAGCGGGCCAGGTTTTGAAATGGTCCGATCCCAACTGGATGGAAAACTGGGGGTCGTCAAAGCTTTTCAGTTTCCCTTTTCCGTTTACCCTGCTGCCCTCCAACTCGAAGATCACTTTATTAAATTCAACTCTCCCTTCAGGATCCAGCGTGGCGGAAGCTTCGATTGAGTTTGCAACGTTTTCGGGTTTGATCAGGAAATTTTTGTACCGGTACGAAACCCGGGTCAAGTCCACTTTCTTATCCAGCTTCATGAACTGGTCGGTGTAGTGGAATTTCAAATCCACTTTTGCAGGCCCCTGGTACTCCAGAGTTTCCAAAAAAGGAAAACCGGCAAAATCCTGTCTCAAAAAACCCGTGGAACGGGCGGTTACAACCAGCTCCGGATCGGCTTCGGAATAGTTTTTGAAATGGCCCTTGAGCTTGAGGGGAGAGTCGCCATACCAGCCACCGGTGGTCTCCAGGTTAATGTTGTGGTCATCAAACAACACGGTGGCGCTCAGGTTTTTCAGTGGACGAAATCCTTTGGAATGCTTCATAAACAATTTTCTGATTTTCAAAGAACCTTTGTTATGAGACTGTTTTCTCCCCGGCCCGGGTCCTGTATTTTGAAACTTGAAACCCACCTCCCCGCTTTCCACCAGAACAGGCTTGAAAAATGATTCGTATTTGCCTTCAAACGGCGCGGCAATCACCTGCTCGGCCTTCAACTCGCCCAGCTGAATTTTACCCTGCACCTCCTTTATCGGGACACCCTTCACGACAATTGACTTCCCGTGGATTTCCCGGAAGGTGTGGCTTCCCAGCTCTCCACTGAATTTTTCAAACCAGAGACTCCAAACGGGTTGCGGTTTTACATTTTTTATCGATTTGCCAGTCGGTCCGGTCATCCGGGAGAACAGAATTTTTCCATTGATATTGCGCACCGGAGCCGGCCATCTCCTGGTGACAAAGCCGGCACGCTCGAGGATAACGTTTCCCGACCACTTGAGTTTTTCCATTTGATGCAACGGCCCCAGGACAACGAGTTTGCCGTAACCGACTCCTTGAATGCGTTTGAAATCTTTTAGAAAGGCCAATCCCTCAGGCAGAGTCCATTTCTTTTCGATCAAAAGTGCCAGCGGCGCCAATGCCCCCTCAGCTTCCAGGCTTCCCGCAACCCAGGGATCTGTCAACGGGTGCGTTACCGTGCCCTCTAAATTTTTGATTGCGATATGCTCATAATGGGCGTCCTGAACCTTTACTTTCACCACCCCGTCCTTAAACTGGATATCCCCGGTCACGTCTTCCAGCGGCAACGCTTCCTCACCCAGTTCCACCTGGTTCAGGTGAATCGATCCCGAATCATAGGCTTCAATTTCCGCACTGGGCCTGCCTTCAAAAATTGTCCGGGGTCCTTCAATATGCAGGGAGACGAACTCCATATCACCCTTTTTTAAAAAGCCGTGCAATCGATCGTGAATCTCCCGGCTGAAGACTTTCAAGGGAAGATATTCTGTGCTGTTTTCAATTTTGAAGGGAGCCGATTTCAGGGTAACCGTCAACCAGGCCTTGTCGGAAAGAAAACTGGCGTAGGTTCCATTGATCATCAACAAAAAATCCTCTGACCGGTAATCCAATTGTTTGAACTCCACGGTGTCCCGGCTGAAAACAAAGTTATAGTCGAGGCTTCCGGGAGCAGGCAAAGATGTTCTGGGAAGACCGGATTGAAGGGTCGGCGCCCGTGGCGTATGCTTCAGAGAGCCGGACAACTGGACGTGGCCGTCCAGCGTGCCTGCAAACTGGGTGTCGAGAGTCACGAGATGTTCGCCCGGATGTTGCTCGAACACCTTTGCCAGATAGGGCTGAAACGGTTCCGTTCCCACATCCTTGAACTGCAGAGTTCCTTCCAGGCTCACCTGGGAAAGGTTTTGGGACCAGTCCTCAGGCATTTGCAGTTTACCGTCCACTTTAACTCTTCCGCTTTCCTGTTTCGCAAACGGCACATCCCCATCCAGATGTACCCGGAGCGACGACTTCATAAAATGTTTGTTGAGTGAAAGGGAGAGGTTTTTGATCTTGGTGACCAAAGGCTTGGAACCGGAAGCAATCGAATGATCGACCAGCCACAACTCACTCTCCCGAACCGACACACTGTGCAACAGCGCCGCCCGGACCAAACCGGTCAAGGTGGCCCCGGAACCGGTTGCCTCTACGGCGGAAAGATCACCAAAACTAAAAGTTCCCTGGTCGTCGCGGGTGACTTGTACGATCAGGCCTTCAAAAATGACCTTGCGGATTTTGACTTCCCCTTTCAACAGGGGAAGCCAATGCAACAGCACCAGAACCTGTTTGCAGGTAAAATCAGGCTGTTGTGCGGTGGAACCCTTGAGCGTCAACTCCCCCAACTCTACTCCGATGCCTTCCGTAAAATCCAGTCGCGCCTTGCCGATCAGTACCTCCCGTTGGGTTTCCGCGTGGATTTCCTCAGCCACCGCATTGCGCAGAGTTTCAAAATCCTTAAACTGGACGTAACCCACCGCGATCACCATCAGGCTCAGAAGTACCAGGGTGACAAATATCGGATAAATCAGTTTTCTTTTGGAAATGGCCATGTAGTTTATGGAAAACCGGGGTTACACGCTTCAAAACCCTTTAAATCTCTCAGTTAGAAGACCACATTGTGGAAGGATTGTGGTAATTTCTTATCGAACGGCAAGCCCTGTTGCGCGAGGATTTTGTTAACTTCAACTATATCATTAAGGTTTAATGGCTTGCAAACCTGTTTGGGGTACCGCGCAAGAAATCAATCCACCGGCTTTCGAACCCCATGAGTGCAAAAAACAAGCAGGAAATGGTTTACGGCGTTCACCCGCTCCAGCAGGCTCTGACACGGGGAAAGCGGGAATGCTACAAAATCATCCTGGAACAAGGCAAACCGCCGGCCCGGCTGGCGTCTCTCCTGGATTTGGCGGAAACCCATGGGGCCCGCAGGGAGACCCTGCCGCCTGAAGCTTTCCGCAAAAAATATGGAAAGCTCAATCATCAGGGCGTCGTCGGTTATTTTTCTCCCCTCCCAACCCTTGAGCTGGAGACATTGATCGAACAGGCCTATCAGTCCTGTTCCCACCCGGCGCTGGTGCTGGCAGACGAAATTCAGGACCCGCAAAACCTGGGTGCCCTGATCCGCTCGGCGTGGGTGCTGGGATTGCAGGGACTGGTACTGCCCAGACACCGGTCGGCGCCGCTCAACGAAACCGTCGCCAAATGCTCCGCCGGCGCGATCGAATCGCTGCCCATCGCCTGTGTGTCCAACCTGAAACAGGCAGCGGAAACTTTAAAAGAAAAAGGTTTCTGGATCGTCGGAGTGGATATGGAAGGGGACCGCGCCTGTTATGAATTTGATTTCAACACCCCGGTCACCCTGATCATCGGTGGCGAAGAAAAAGGGGTGCGGCCGATACTGAAAAAAACCTGCGACTTCACCGTGTCCATTCCGATGGCCGGGGAGCTGGGTTCGTTAAACGCATCGAACGCTGCGGCCATCGTGTTCTACGAAATACACAAGCAACGGGCGGCGGGCGGTTCGCACTCGAAACCATAAAAAAAACGGCGGAGGGAAACCCTCTGCCGTTGAATCATTCAGCCGGATTGCAAGTTAAGAAAAACTGCGGCGCATGGCCGATTTTCTTTTCTTTTTGGCTTCTTTCTGTTTGCGCTTCTTTTTAACCGAAGGTTTTTCGTAAAACCGGCGGCGCTTTAATTCCTTCAACAAGCCTTCCTTGGTCATTTGCCGCTTGAGCGCTTTGAGTGCTTTATCAACCTGGTTTTGATGTACGGTAACTTCCAAAAGTAAAACAACCCCTTTCAAGAGCGTTTAAAATGAAATCCCTCATGAAACCCTCTTTTATAAAGGACAACACATTGGGATTTGGCACGAATCTGGTATTATTGACCATGTCCGAATTGATGTCAAGACGCCTTTTCCCAAGCGGAGGAGTTCTCCCTAAACCTTTGGTACTATGATTTAATACCCTGAATACCTGTTCTATTCCGGAGGCTGAGCTGAAACCCCATGAAAACGATATCCCTGACAGGCATTTTTCTGGTCCTCTGGGCCGGAAGCTTTGCTCTCACCGCCGGGGCGGAGGACTACGCCGTCCCCAATCTGGGCTCTCCCTATAAGGATTTGGGCGAATTGAAGGAAGGAGAAATTCTGCACCTGCCGACCGGACTGACGGTTTCGGTAGAGCAGATGATCGATACCGTTTCCGGGTCGCGCGTCATCTATGTCGGGGAAACCCACGACAACCTCGAAGCGCACCGGATTCAGCTGGAAATCATCCGCCGCCTGCAGGAAAAATTTCCCGGCCGGATTTCCGTCGGCATGGAAATGTTCCGCCGCTCTGCCCAGGACGATCTCGACCGCTGGCACCGGGGCAACCTGACGGATAAACATTTCCGTAAACTGTTCCGCAAGAACTGGGGCCGGGGCTACGGACTGTACCAGCCCATCTTCGAGTACTTAAAGGAAAACTCCATCCCGCTGATCGGATTGAAATCCTCGCGCGACCTGGAGCAACAATTCCGCGACGGCGGACCCGACCAGGAAGGAATGCCGGAAATCGATACGGGGGACGATTATCACCGGGCCTATTCGATGTCCCTGTTCGGCGGCAACGACACGCATACCGAAGTGGTCTCCAAACCCTATCAGATGCTCCTGCTGTGGGAGGAATCGATGGCTGAAACCGTGGCAAACTTTTTAAAGAATGAGGCCAACCGGGACCGCAAACTGATCGTGCTGGCCGGGGGGTTTCATGTGCAATACGGTTACGGCATTCCCAAGCGTGCCTTCCGGCGCGTGCCGCATGCCTATTCGATCATCCTGCCCGCGGTCACGGAAATTCCCAAAGAATTGAAGAACCGTGAAATGAAAATGAAAAGCGTCTCGATTCCCCTGTACGCCTCCGACTTCGGTTGGAAGGTAAACTACATCGTCCCGCCGCCCAACCGTATCCGGCTCGGGGTTTATCTGGAAGAGTTGGAGAACGGGCTCAAGGTCCTGAAAGTGGAAAAGGATTCCAACGCCGAGAGAATGAACCTGCAAAAAGACGACGTGCTAATAGCGCTGGATGGCAACGAGCTGAGTGACGTGGAAGACCTGGCCACGCGACTGCAAAAGCATCAATTGGGAGACACGGTGCGCCTCAAAATCCAGCGCGGCAATTCCGAACAAGAGGTATCGGGAGTATTACAGGAAACCCCAAAAACCAAATAGTAGCTGGAAGAGATCTAAAGCCCTTTTCTCCTTAATTTGATTCTACTTAAAACCTTTTTTTCGCAACATTGAGTAAAAATCCGAATAACTCATAAAAACAAATTCAAGTTTATTGCTACTTTCATCTTTAAATAACTTATATACAGAAAGGTTACCAATCAAATAAAAAGTATCTAACTTAAACTCTTTTGCTTTATAAACTACTCGATATCCCTCGGGAGTTTCTCCATACTTAATTTCATTTATTTTTCCCGGACCGCTCTCATGTTGAATCATCCATATACTATTGATAATGCTTCCATCCTCGCTTAATTCGTCAACATGAAAACTACTTCTTTGAATTCCAGAGCTTCCACACCAAATAGAGTTTTCTGTGACACAAAAAACTGGACGCATTAAATCGGATGAATCTTTCATATGAACATAATACTGGCGCGGACATCCTCCCAAGACTAATAAAACAACACACAAAAAAATCAAATAGAGAACCCACTTAAAATTCATAATTTTCTTGTGAGTTATTGGAGTAGGGTTTCTTAAATACTTTCCACTTATGGGGAGGGTGAAGCCGCGGCCATCATGCCGCTTAATTGTTCGAGATGTGTGTCGCCGGTCAGCTCCAGGAAAATATCTTCCAGATGTTCGTGATCCGCCTGTTGCCGTAATTCGTCGAGCGTCCCCAGAGCGATGACCTCGCCTTTTTGAATGATGCCGATCCGATCGCACATCGCCTGCGCGATACCGAGAGAATGGGTGGACATAAAAACGGAAGTCCCTTTTTGGCACAGGTCGCGGAATAACTGCTTGACCTGCCGCGCGCCCTTGGGGTCCAGTCCCACCATGGGTTCATCGACCACCACCAGTTTCGGATCGTGAAGCAGGGCGCCGGAGATGATCAGCTTCTGTTTCATCCCGTGTGAGTAGCCCTCCACCAGTTTGTCCCCGGCCTCGGTGAGATCGAAAAAATCCAGGTACTTCTGGGCCTTTTCAGTGGCGTCGGCGGCATCCATGTCATACAAATCGGCGATGAACGCCAGGTATTCGCGCCCGGTCAGCTTTTCGTAAATGAACGGGCGGTCCGGGATGTATCCCAGGATGGATTTGGCCTCGGTGGATTGACGGCCGATATCAAACCCGCCGATGGAAATGGTTCCGGAGGTGGGCTTGAGCAGTCCCACGATCATTTTGATGGTGGTGGTTTTGCCGGCGCCGTTGGGTCCCAGAAACCCGAAGAGCTCGCCCCTAAGCACTGTCAGGTTCACGCCCTTCACGGCCTCCAGATCCTGATAACTTTTGACCAGATTTTGAATATGTAACATGACTCCCTTTCTAACGAATATCAAAAGAGCTTAAGCCCTCGGCCTCGATCCAGCTCTGATCAACATTGGAAACCGAAGCCATCGGGGGTCCCTGCCGGCACCACACAATCAACGCTTCCAATTGTTCCTTGTCGCCTTCGGCGTGAATCTCGACCGATCCGTCGCGTGAGTTTCGCACCCACCCGGTCAGCCCCAGACCTTCCGCGATTTTTTGCGTGCTGGCCCGGAAAAACACACCCTGAACGCGACCGTGGACAATTAAGTGTACCGCCGCGGCATCACTCATGAAGAATCACTCCCCGCGGTTGGCCTGATCGAACAGGTTTTGCACCTCCCGGTAGATACCGAAGGTCGAGCCCTCACCGATTTTCCCGCCGAATTTCCCGAGATCGCGCATGATTCTCTGAAACTCCGAGGTCGCCCCGGTAAAGTTGTCGATCAACGGACGGAAAGACGCCTGCTCCTCAGGATCCAGCCGGTCGCAGATGATGCGCAACCGGTCTTTCAAGGGTTCGAAATTTTTCTCCATGACTAACAGGGTAGCTCCCCAAAAATCCCTTTGCAACGAATTTTCCCCAGGCTGGCGCCTGGAGGCAACTGGCTTACATTTGACGACTACCGGTGGTCTCTGGGCGCAATTTAAAAATGGGTCCAATGTCCTGCGGCTCCCATCCTTTTCAAGGAAACCTTTTCATAGGTCACTCCCCTCCTTCCAAAGGAGGGGCTGGGGGTGGTTGATACTCCTTTCCTTTTTTTGTAGTTGCTCGATTCATCGAGCGATTTTAAAACCACCCCTCCCCGTTTATTTGGATTTGACCCATCGATATGTTTTATGGTATATATCGATGCACAGCACCGCTTCCACACGAATCTTGTTCGGAAACAAAAAGCATGACGGTTTCAATGTTAAAACGATGGCTACTGGGATCGGCCTTCGCCTTCCTGATCGGTGCCGCGTCTTCCGCGTTTGCCGGGGAGGTGACGGTGGCGGTGGCTTCGAATTTTCTAAGCCCCTTCAAACAGTTGATCCCGGTTTTTCAAAAGCAGAGCGGGCATCGCGTGCGCACGGTGTCCGGGTCCACCGGAAAACTGTACGCTCAGATTACACACGGTGCTCCGTTCGATGTTTTGCTGGCGGCGGACAGCGAACGTCCCCGGATTCTGGAACAAAGCGGACAGGCGGTACCCGCAACGCGGTTTACCTATGCCCGGGGTAAAATTGTTTTATGGAGCGCCGATCCAGGGCGCATCATCGGCGATGGCACAAGCACTTTACATCGCCGGAATTTCAAGCACCTCGCCCTGGCCAATCCCAAAACCGCGCCCTACGGCAAAGCCGCTTACACGACGTTGAACCGATTGAACCTGTGGGAATCGATAGCGCCCGTCCTTGTTCAGGGTGAAAACATCAGCCAGACGTTCCAGTTCATCGCCACCGGCAACGCGGAGGTCGGGTTTGTCGCCCTGTCCCAGTTGATGGATCCCGGCATGAAGATTCAGGGCAGCCGGTGGATCGTGCCGGAGCATCTTTACGACGCCATCGACCAGGACGCCGTGTTGTTAAAGCGGGGTCAATCGCGGCCGGCGGCGCGGGCGCTCCTGCAATTCTTAAAATCGGAACCGGCACGAAACATAATTCAATCCTACGGCTACGGCCTGAAATAGATTAAGGAACTTTACGATGGACGCTTCAATCATGGACTGGCAACCGATCTGGATCACGCTGAAGCTGGCAGCTACTACGGTCAGCGTTTTGCTGTTGATCGGAACGCCGGTTGCCTGGTGGCTGGCGCATACGCCCTCGCGCGCACGGGTCTGGGTGGAAGCGGTGGTCGCCCTGCCGCTCGTGTTGCCGCCGACGGTGCTGGGATTCTATCTGCTGATCGCCCTCGGCGCCAACGGCGTGATCGGCGGACCGTTTCAATCCATGACCGGTGCGTCCCTCGCGTTTTCTTTTGCCGGCCTGGTGATCGCCTCCACCCTCTATTCGTTTCCGTTTGTTGTGCAACCGTTGCAGGGTGCCTTTGAAGCGTCCGGCAAAACCTATCTGGAAGCCGCCTGGTCCCTGCGTGCGTCGAAGTGGGATGCGTTTCTCAGTGTCGCCTCGCCCATGGCGGTACGGGGTTATCTCACCGCGATCGTTTTGGGCTTTGCCCATACGCTGGGTGAATTTGGAGTGGTGTTGATGGTGGGCGGCAACATTCCCGGCAAAACCAAGGTGGTGTCCATCGCCATTTACGATCACGTCGAAAGTCTTGAATACTCGCAGGCGCATTGGCTCTCGGGTGGTCTGTTGCTGTTTTCATTTGCGGTGTTGGTGATGGTGTACGCGTTCAACCGCCGTCTGCCGGTGCACGTCTCATGAGTACGATCCAATCCCGGTTCCGGGTTCAATACCAGCAATTTCTATTGGACACCGAACTGGAGTTTCCGGATGAAGGGGTCACCGTGGTCTTCGGTCGATCCGGGTCCGGTAAAACCACCTTCCTGCGTTGTCTGGCCGGACTGGAACGATCGCCCACCGGCTACCTGAAATTCGGTGACCACGTGTGGCAGGACGCATCGCACAACCTGTTCGTTCCGGTGCACCATCGGCCCATCGGAATGGTTTTCCAGGAAGCCCGGTTGTTTCCTCATTTAACCGTGCGGGACAACCTGAATTATGGATACCGGCGGATCGCTCCCGAGCATAGAAAAATCACATTCAATCAGGTGGCCGATTTGATGGACCTGCATCCTCTCTTGGATCGGCGGCCGCAGAAACTTTCCGGCGGTGAACAGCAACGCGTGGCGATCGGACGGGCGCTCTTGACCAGCCCGCAATTGTTGCTGATGGATGAACCGCTGGCCAACCTCGATGCGCAACGCAAGCAGGACATTCTGCCGTTCCTGATCCGCCTGCGCCGGGAAATGAAACTGCCCATCGTTTACGTCACCCACTCCCTGGGCGAAGTCCTGCAACTGGTCGACACGCTTATTTTACTGCAGGAAGGCAAGAGTGTTGCATCAGGTTCCGCCAGCGAAGTCTTGTCGCGTCTGGATCTGGCGGGAAAAACCGGGCCTTCAACATTGGGATCGGTGTTGACGACCACCGTTGCCGACCATGAAAGCGAGTACGGTCTCACGCGCGTGCAGTACCGGGACCAGTCGTTGTACATTCCCGAGCAACCGCTTGCGGTGGGCAGTTCGTTGCGCGTGCATTTGCTGGCACAGGACATCAGCATCACGCTGGGGAAACCCGAGACACCGACCAGCGTGTTGAACCGGCTCCCCGCCACCGTTCTGGAAATCGGACCGACCGATTCCAGGGGAAGCTCGGTGAATCTCAAGCTGGACGTCGGGGAACCGATACTCGCCACTATCACCCGCAAATCACTGGCCCACTTGAAATTGAAACCCGGAATGCAAGTCTACGCCACCGTAAAGGCGGTCAGAATGGTTCACGAAATAGAGGAATATTGAGTAACGGTTGGAAATGGGGAATGGTCGGGCTGGAGCCGTCAGTCAGCTCATTTTCTGTTCGATTTGCGGATCGATTTTGATGGCCAGTTGATAATGTTTTTGTGCGGCATCCTCATTGCCCACCAGTTCATTGATCAGACACAAATTGTAATGCGCCTTGGCCATTTTGGGATTGACCCGGATGGCCTGGTTGAAGGGAGTCAGGGCATCATGATAATGCTGGGCCTTGTAATGCGCTTCCCCCAGCATGAAATAGAGTTCCGCGTCTTTCGGCTGGAGTTTGATCGCTTTCGTCAAAGCTTCAATGGCATCCTGAGGACGGCTGGCTTCGAATGCCACCTGCGCCATCTGGATCATGCTTTTGACATCCTTTGGATTTTTTGCGATGACCTGCCGCAACTTTTCGATTTCCTTATCCTGAGCGGTAACCGCCCTGGGAGGTGGCGGAGCGGCGCCTTTGTCCTTTGCGGGTGCCGCCGGGCTACTTGCCGTTGAAGCCGCAGTGGCGTTCGGAACAGATGACAATTTCGCTTCCAGATCCCTGACCTGCGCTTCAAGTTTTGATTTTTCGGTCTTTAAGGCCTGCTTGGACTTGCGGATCTCGTTCAGCTCTGCCTTGAGGGCATTCACCGCTGCCGGGTCCTCGGAGGCTTTTTTGGCCTCTGACAGTTGGGATTGCAGTTCCTTGACCCGTGTTTCGAGGTGAGCCTTATCCTCTTCCAGGTGGGTTTTTGTATCCTCCAGTTTGTCACGGGTTTTTTTGACTTCATCCAGCTCTTTTTGCAGGCTCTTGGTTTCAGCGCCCACCTGACCCTGTTGATTCTGTAGCTCTGACAACTGAGACTGAGTTTCTTTCACCTGAGTTTCGAGACTCGCTTTTTCCTGCTGGAGCAATTCCTGGGATTGCAGAAGAGAGACCATTTCCTTTTCCAACATCTCCATATCGCTGGAACCCAGTCCTTGCTTGCCTTCCGCTTCCTTCAGTTTGGACTGAGATGCTTCCAGCTTCGATTGCAACTCCTTGAGAGCCGCCTCCGCCTTTTCACGCCGGGCAATCTCTTTTTGATGTTCGGCTTCGGATATGCCGCCCCCGGCCTGGCCGGCTTTGTTAAGTTCAGACTCCACTTCCCGTCGGGCCTGGGTTTCGGCCAGCAGCTTTTTATTGACCTCGAGCAGTTCAGCCGTCCGCCCCGCCAGGTCTTTTTCTACTTTAGTCCGCTTTTCTATCTCCTGAGTCAACTCGGCGGAAGAAGCGCCTTTACCGTTTGAGGAACCCTCGCTCAATTGTTTTTTTAATTTGGAAATTTCAGCTTTGGCTTCTTTGAAAAGTTTTTCGGCCTCGGTTCGTTTCTCCTTCTCCTCGTCCAGTTCGACGGTAAAATCCCCTCCCTTGCCACCGGACAGGGCCGCAACTTTCTTGTTCGCCGCGTCCAACGCCTGGGTCTTCTCCTTCACCTGCTTTTGAAGGTTGTTCAGAACATCTTGGAGCGTTTGGGCAATACCTTTGGATGGAGCGTTGGCCATTAATTTGATCCGAAAACAAAAATTGAGTGGGTCAAGCGGCCCCCCTCCTGTTTATGAATACAGGGGCTCGAAAAAAAAACCGTTGATTTCACTATAGGGAGACAGAATTAATTAGTATACCCCAAGACGGGTATATAAGCGATGAAATCTCAACGCACTTTCCCTAGATTCTACTCTTATACAAACAGGTATAAAAAAATTTTAACGCATATTACTGAGGAGTCAACTTCTTTAATTGCTTCAAAAATATTGAGTTTCTCAGTTCAGGCAATCCTGGATTTCGAATCCCTCAAGAGCCCCGAAGGCTGGGTTTAAAGCAAAACATTTCCCAACCAAAAGGTCTGAAATTGGCTAATTTATATATGGGTCCCCTCTCGAACTCCTGATTTTCCCCTTTTTATCTCCCAAAATTGGCACTTTTCCCGTATCCGAATTGATGGAAAAATCTCTTCTACGGTTTCATATTATAAATAGGCAGTTGTTTTGAAACTTTGCGGTTTTTTAATTAAACAATTGATTTTAAAAGCTTCATTTCCTGGACTGGAAAGCTGAATAACCCGGCCCAGGAGTTAAAAACTAAAGAAAGTAGGATCACATGCTTCGGATAAGATTACATGGTCGCGGCGGACAGGGGATCAAAACTGCCAGCCAGATTCTGGGTACGGCGGCACACCTGGCCGGATTTCAGGCCCAGGATTTTCCTTTGTACGGTGCGGAACGTCGGGGAGCCCCCATTGTCGCTTATGCGCGGTTCAGCAAAAATATTGTGTTGGAGCGGGGTCCCGTCGCCCAGCCGGATATTCTTTTGATTGGCGATGAAACTTTGTTGTCCGACCCCATGGCCGCAGTCACCCAGGGCACCGACGCGTCCACTCTTATCTTTATCAATTCCCGGCACACGTCGCAGGATCTCAAAAAACATTACCACTTAGAGTCGCTTCCGGTTCAGTTGGACATTTCCGAGCTGTGCCAGAAATACATCCAGAAACCGATGATTCTCAGCACGGCGCTTGCGGCCGTAGGTGTGCGTTTGATGGGCCATATCGATCTGCATCATCTGCTTCAGGCGATTCGGGAGGAGTTGGGGCAGGGACGCATCAACCCCGAAAAAATTGCCGCCAACCTGACACTGGCCGAGGAGGTCTTTCAAAAAGCGCCTTCGTTTGATTTGGAATTCAGCGAATCCGACAACGGATTCTCGGCCAGCCGGTTGGTTATCCTGGAGCGCCGGCCTCCGGTCGATTCGGCTCCGCTCATTTTTGCCACGGGCAACATGGCCCAACGCAAAACCGGCAACTGGCGGACTCACCGTCCGGTCGTCCACAACGAACAATGCAACGGGTGCGGCATCTGTTACGCCCGGTGCCCGGAAGGGGATATCCGGATGGATGCCAACGATAAACCGGTGATCGATTACGATCACTGCAAAGGGTGCCTGATTTGTGTGGAGGAGTGTCCCAAGCACGCCATTGAAATTATACGAGAGGTGGAATCATGGAACTGACCGGCAAAAAACAAATCATGTTAACGGGGAATAAAGCGGCGGCCTGGGGTGCGCGGCTGGCAGGAGTTGATTATGTGCCGGCATTTCCCATCACCCCGCAAACCGAAATCGTCGAAACCCTGTCGCAATGGTTTGCCGATGGCCACATGCACGGCAAGTACACCAACATGGATTCCGAACATTCGATGTTCATGGCGGCAGGTGCGGCGGCCGCTTCCGGTGTGCGCGTGTTCACCGCTTCCTCCAGTCAGGGAATTTTGTATGGATTGGAAGCCCTGCACACCATCGCCGGTTGGCGTGTGCCGCTGGTTCTGGTCAATGTGTCACGCGCGCTGGCGACGCCGATTACGCTGGAACCGGATCACAATGACGTGTTGAGTCTGCGCGACACCGGCATCATTCAATTGCACGCGGAAACCGCCCAGGAAGTATTCGATTATATCCTGATGGCCTACCGCATCGCGGAAGATCCCGAGGTGTGCCTGCCGGTGCTGGTCAACCTGGACGGGTTCTACCTGTCCTTCACCCGCGAACCGGTGGTGATACCGGATGAAGCGGAAGTGAGAGAATTTCTGCCGCTGTTCAAACCGTCGCAGCCGGTGTTCCAGGCCTCGGAGCCCATGGCACGTGCTTCGGCGGTATTCGGGGGCGGCAATTATTCCTACTTCAAAATTCAGCATCACCTGGCCGCACAAAACGTGGTGAACATTTACCGGAAGATCACTCAGGAATTCAGCGACCGGTTCGGACGCTTTTACGATGCCGTGGAGCGCTACCGGCTGGATGACGCGGAATATGTTTTCGTCATGAGCAACTCTTTTGCCACCAAGGGCAAGGCCGCGGTACAGCATCTGCGCAAGAACGGCATCAAAGCCGGCCTGCTCAAACTGAGCCTCCTGCGTCCGTTCCCGTCCCAGATCATTGCGGAGGCCCTGGCGCAGAGGCCCAAAGTCGCAGTGATCGATCAGAACCTGGCGCCGGGTATGGGCGGCATCCTCTATCCGGAAATTTTGAAAGCGGTCTACCGGCGGGAGGACCGTCCACAGCATCTGCTTTCGGTGATCGGCGGTTTGGGCGGCCGGGATATTCGGGCAGGAGATTTCATGAATATCCTGCAGCGACTGGATGAGGAACCCGGCGACGATCCGCTGTTCCTGTTTGATGAAAAGGATCTTAAACAATTCGATCAACTCCGGCAAATTGCCGGATTTTCCAGGGAGGCTCGCGTCCAATGACGGCCACCATTCCCGATTCCCTTGAGGAATCCAAATATAAAAAAGTTACCGACTTGAACCCTGAAGAGGAAATCGCACCGGGTTCCGCCCTGTGTGCCGGGTGCGGCGGTCTGGAAGGGATGCGTCTCGCCATGAAAGTCCTGGGCGAAAACACGTTGACGTGTAACGCGGCGGGGTGCTTCACACTGATCTCCGTCTACCCGTTTACGCCGCTGAAGGGATCGTGGCTGTATACCACCATGAGCGGTCCGGTGCCGGCGGCCCAGGGGGTGCGCGATGCCCTGGACATCCGCATGCACAAACACGGACTGCCTGAAAAGGAAGACCTGCAGGTTATCGTGGTCGCGGGAGACGGCTCGACGAACGATATGGGCCTCAGCCCCACTTCAGCGGCGATTCACCGCAACCTCGATTTCATTTACTTTTGCTATGACAACGAGGCGTACGGCAACACCGGGTTCCAGCAATCCGGCGCGTCGCCTCTGGGCAGTCACACGATGACCAGTCCGGACACGCCGGAACATCCGGCGGGTTCCGAGCGGACCAAGAAAGATCTGTTCGGCATCTGGATGGCGCACAATCCGCCATACATCGCCACGGTATCGCCGCGCGAGCCGATCGACCTGTCCAACAAATTTAAAAAGGCAAAGGCCATGAAAGGGCCGCGGCTGTTCATCTGCCTGTCCCCCTGCCCGACCGGTTGGGGATTCGATCCGAAAGACACGCACCTCATCGCCAAACTGGCGGTGGATACCGGTATCTTTCCGATCAAGGAGTTTGTGGACGGCAAAGTCACTCATACGAAACGGCCGCACAAACGCCTGCCGGTGGAAAAATATCTGGAACGGCAAAAACGGTTCCATCACCTGTTTGCTCCAAAACGGCGCGACGACATCATCGCGCAGATCCAGAGCAACGTGGATGCTTACTGGGAGCAGTACGATGAGTGAACTTCTTGTTAAAGAAACCCATGAACACCCTCACCCTGAGATCAGGGATGAACAATTGGATTTGCGTCCTTTTTTTGCTCCCCGGTCGGTGGCGGTCATCGGCGCTTCGCCCAAACAAGGGAACCTGGGAAAATACATCGTTCAAAGCCTGTTGCACCAAAAATACGGCGGAACGGTTACAACAGTTCATCCCACAGGGAGCGCCGTGTCTGATTGCCCGGTGGTGAAAGATATTAAAGGTTTACCCAAAACGGTGGATCTCGCGATCGTTGCGGTTTCGTCCTCAAAAGTCTTACCTCTTCTGAAACCGCTGGCGGCCAAAGGGATCCACCACCTGATCATCATCAGCGGGGGATTTTCGGAAACGGGTGAAGCGGGAGAAATTCTGCAACATCAAATTCAGGAAGAAGCACAACACCTGGGCATTCGCATCATCGGTCCCAATGGGATGGGGGTGTTCAGCGCGCTGGATCGATTCAACAGTTTCTTTTTGAAACCGGAAGAGCTGACCTTGCCGCATCCGGGTTCGGTCGCTTTCATCTCCCAGAGCGGAGCCTTCCTGATGCACATGCTGAGTGATCTCGGGGAACGCGGAGTCGGCGTGCATCGCGCGGTCAATTTCGGCAACCGCATCGACATCGGTGAATGCGAATTACTCGCAGAGTTCGCACGGGATCCACAGGTACGTGTCATTGGACTGTACCTGGAAAGCGTGCAGGACGGTCCCCGGTTTATGGAAACGGCGCGCGCCGTTGCCCGCCGAAAACCGGTTGTGGTCTTCAAGGGAGGTAAAGCCGAAAGGGGCCGGCAGGCCGCCCTCGCCCATTCCGCTTCGCTGGCGGGATCGTATTCCGTCTTCAAGGCGGCTTGCGAACAGACCGGGATGATCGAAGTGAACGGCCTGGAACAAATGGTCGATGCCCTGCAACTGTTCAGCGGGCAACCGAAAGCCCGGGGAGACCGCGTTCTGGTGGTCTCCAACGGCGGGGGCATGGGAGTATTGTTGACCGATCTGTGCGAACAGGCAGGACTCCGGATCCCTGAACCTTCACCGAAATACCAATCCATCCTGAAGGGACAGTATCCCTCTTATTATTCGTTCCGCAATCCCATTGACCTGACCGGTTCCGGCACCAACGAGCAATGCGTCTCTATCGTGGAATATCTGCTGAAGACCGGAGAGCACGACGCACTGCTCCTGGTGTTGATGCCGGGCACGGAAGGCATCACTGCGGACATCGGCCCGCTGCTGAAATCCCGGTTGCCGGAAAATCTGCCGGTCGCGGTCGGCGCCTACGGTTCTTTGTTCGACTCGCTGGGTTCGGGTTTGCAGGAAAGCGGCATTCCGGTGTTCCCCACCGGTGAACGTGCGGCGCACGGTTTGGAACTGTTGGTCCAGCAATCGCGGTGGATGCGTGAATCTCCTGCAACCGCCACGGAACCCCAGATTCCATTTGACACTTCGCCGGCTCTGCACTGGCTGCGGTCCGTGGACCGAAATCCGCACGAAATGCAAATTAAAAACCTGTTGAGCCGGTGCAATATTTCGGTTCCGCAACATATCCATGTGAATAGTGAAGAAGACATTCACTGGGCGGCTGAATGTATCGGGTTTCCTCTGACGTTGAAGGCAGTGGGACCGGACATCCAACACAAAACCGAGATGAAAGGGATACGACTCGATCTGAATGACGAGAAAAATCTACTCCGCGAGTGGGAGGCTTTTTACGCGGATTGGCCGGGGAAGGTGTGGGCGGAACAGCAAATGCCGCCCGGCCTGGACTTAATGGTGGGCGCCCACCGCGATCCGCAGTTCGGCCCGGTACTCCTGTTCGGAACCGGCGGCAGTTACGTCGAACTGTATCAGGACATCGTGCGGCGGGTCCTTCCCGCTACGGATGAAGAAATTCTGAGAGCCGTCCGGGGAACGAAAGTATGGAACATCGTTCAGGGGTTTCGCGGAAAACCCCAACTGGACTCCCAAAAACTGTTGGCCTTTTTGAAATGGGCCGCGCACTGGATGATCTCCGAATCCGATATCCTGTCGCTGGATTTCAATCCAGTCCGGCTTTACGAAAAGGAACTGGTGGTTCTGGATGCCAAAATCACTCAGGTTCCTAATTCATGAAAAGGGGTGAGGACATGTTCACGCAATACATAGACAACTTCGCCGATGAATTCGGCCCGGAACAAATTATTCACATTTACGATCCCAAGACCCAGTTACGGGCCATTGTCGCGATCGATAACCTGGCTCTGGGTCCCGCTATCGGCGGTACCCGTATGGCAACGGACGTCAGCACGCGCGAGGTGTTCCGTCTGGCACGCGCCATGACGCTGAAGAATGCCGTGAACGGTCTGAAGCACGGCGGCGCCAAGTCCGGCATCCTGGCGGACCCGCGATCCCCCGAGAAGGAGACGCTGGTGCGGGCTTTTGCACGGGCCATTCGGGAACTCAAGAGTTACATCCCGGGTCCCGACATGGGAACCGACGAGCAGAGCATGGCCTGGGTGCATGAAGAAATCGGACGCGCCGTCGGCCTGCCGCGAATGCTCGGGGGCCTGCCGCTGGATGAGTTGGGTATGACCGGCTACGGCGTCGCGGTGGCGGCGGATGTCGCCAGCGATGCCATCGGTTTATCGCTCAAAGATGCGCGTGCGGTCATCCAGGGATTTGGCAATGTCGGTAAAGCTGCGGCAAAATTCCTGCTGGAGCGGGGCGTCAAGGTGATTGCCGTTAATGATTCCCAGGGAACGCTTCACGATTCCGCAGGAATTGACATTCCTTCCCTGATTAAATTCGTTGCAACGGGAGGGAAAGTCGCGGACTCCCGGTTGGGTGAATCGATGGAGCGGGATGCCCTGCTGGCCATGGAATCGGAACTCTTCATTCCCGCCGCACGGCCGGACGTGTTCACGGAGTTGAATCAACATTTGTTGAACACCCAATTGGTACTGGAGGGAGCGAATATTCCGATCACCCGTGAAGCGGCTGAAAAACTTCATAACCGGGGTGTCTGGATCATTCCCGATATCATCGCCAACTCCGGTGGAGTGATTTGCGCCGCCACGGAGTACCAGGGCCTGACGGCGGATGATGCCTTTGCCGCCATTCGCGAAACCATCGGGCGCAACACAAAGGAAGTTCTCCGGCGGGTTCGCGAAGAAAAGACATTTCCGCATAAAGCGGCTTTGGACATGGCGCGCGAACCGATTGAAGCGGCCATGGGCCGTAACGTGATTGTTTAACGGTGAATGTTTTGAAAAAGAAAGGGTGCCGGTTCCTTCCGGGGGGAGGAGGGACCGGTTTTTTTATCCCGCAAAATCAGGATTGAGGCGACCAGCTTCTTTTTTATGAAATTCCGATTGCTCGGTAAAACCGGTCAGCTTGAACACCAGACTGAGAACGCGATGGGCCTCGGCATAGTCCGGTTTCACTTTGACGGCTTCCTTGAGAGGTTCCAGGGCGTCTTCGTACTGACCCACCACCATGTACCCCAATCCCAGATTGTAATGAGCTTCCGGCCAATCGGGTTTAAGCCAGCAGGCTTCCTTGAAAGCGTCCAGCATCTCTTCATACCGCTGGAGCGCATCGAAAGATTTGGCCAGGCCAAAATAGGCCTCGGCACTGTCCGGTTGCAGACGTGCCGCATTTTGAAAGGCGTCCAGGGCTTCGGTGCCGTTCAGCTCCTGGAGACAGGCATTGCCTAAATTCAGGTGAGCCTGAATGTCCTTGGGATTTTTTTCAGCGACCTCTTTAAGAGATTTTATGGTGTCATCCGCTCGCTGATCAGTCATGGGTTACTTTCAGTATGGATAACGAAGATGTTAGCGGGGACGTTTATTATCAGGAAATCCTTTGATTTTATCCAGTCCCAGATCCGTTAAGAGAGGTCCGAATTTATTCAAATCCCGCGTAAAAGTATGCCTGATCCGATTCAGGACAGGGATCGTCTCAAACGGATCCTTTGACCTTGCACTGTCAGTAGCGGCAAGAGTACCGCGTACGGCTATGTGCGGTTTCATCCCTAAAAGATCCTGCATCACCAGATATGAATCCACTTTCCGGGCAGGGAAGACTGGATCCTCATTCCCGGCATAGGCGGGATTTAAATTCAGCCCTAAAAATAAAACACTCACGAAAATCAGACATTTATTGATTTTTGACATGGCTCCCTCGATCCAAAACAATAGATGAAAACACAGGTCCTCCTTCGAGCAAAACCGGAGGCTGTTGAACTGGTGTATTACCACCAATAATAACTTAAAATAGAGAGGTTGGATACAAATTTAGTGGGCAGGGGGATTTATTGAGATTCCGGCACCGTGATTCGGTGCTCAAACCAAAAAAATCCCCGTTTCCGGGGATTTTCTAAATTAAAAACCTAAGGGGTTCTTAATCAAGCTGGGCCCAATTGCGTTGAGGCAAGGCGCGGGCTTTCTACATCATCAAATAAACTGCAATTAACCGTTATAGTTCAGTAGATCCGAATAGGTTTCCGGATACTCCACATCCAGCTTCTGCTTGACCCAGGTCGGAACCTGTTGTTTGGAAGCGGTTACCAATCCGATTTCCTCTTCACTCTTCTGGAAATTTTCCCAGTGCATACGGTTTAACTTTTTTTCGGAAACTACCTTTTTTACGGTTCCATCTGCTCTTTTGATGCGAACTTGGTAAAACATGCCTTACCTCCTCAGGTTGCTCGTTTAATTTCAGTACGCTGTCATTAAACCGGTCCGAGAAAACCCCTCTTATAGTTGGGGGGAAAGCAAAGAAGGGTTCTCTCGAAAACCCGGTAAATCTTTTACTTAATGGATGTTATTAATAAAGCAATCCCTGTGCCATTTAGATGGTGAATTTAACATTCCCCTAAACCCTTTGTTAACAGCGTTTTAAAAATCCTCAAAAATTTTCAACGAGTGTAACTGTACGAAATCTTGGTCAATTGAAACAAATCCTTATATGAAAATCCGTATATTTGCTCCATAAATCGGTGAAAATTGTTCAATTATCAGCCCTTAAATGGAGTGACCCAATGATGTATATAATTAGGGAACAAAATGACGATTTTTGTCAGTTGTTGTGAATTCTTGTAATTCGGAAGTTAATGAGGCTGGGAGTTGATTTGGGGATACGCCAGCGCTGAAGGGCCTGGGCAACACTTTGCGAATGTCCGTTGCAGGAAATGCCGGCGGCCCGTCAACCGGTTCGAAGGGATTATCTCAATTTTCGAGAAGTTTGTGGAAGCGGTGGGAGCAAACCCATCTGCCGGAACTCTTTGCCCTTGCCATACAGGAACCAGGGGTCAGGATTGTTATTGAAATAGGATGGACGAGGCGCATGTGAGTGCCGCGGGATCCGCAACGGTCGTTGTCTTTCCAAAGATTTCCTGAACGGACTGACGCCGAAACCCCGTTCATAGGATTTTGCCACCGGACTGTAAAAGAACTTTTTCTGCAGGGGACTGGGTTTGCTGAGGATGACTCCGCGCTCGATCCGCGGCAATCGACGCGATTGCGGGGATACTCCCCGGCGTGACAAAGGTCGCCGCCCGAAATTGCGACGTGAGCGTATATTCGATTTTCCGAGGTGCCGGTGGCCTATACCGGATCGGGGAGATCTCGTGAAGTATGGCTTCGTGGAACCGAGACTCCGATAACCGGAGCCACTGCCCTTCGGACCATGCGCCCAGGACATGGAAATCGACCCCACAAAAAACAAGCAACCCGCCAAAACGATTAAAAGCTTTTTCATAATTATTATCCCCCTTTGTTTCCTTCTAAATATGCTCCCCTGCGGCAGGCATATCAAGGGAAAACCCAACACTCCCAACGTCCATCCTCAATATTTCCTGACCTCCTTAAAGCCAGGAGATTGAATTTCAATAATTTAGAACCCTTTTTGAGGGTAAGGCCAGGAGGACCGCGGAAGAGGGCCGGGTTCAAGCCAAGGTCCATTCGAAAGTCCCCAACAGGTCGCTGTGCAGGGTGACGCGGTCGCGCATCTCTAAAGGCCCGACTCCCGACGGTGTTCCGGTGAATATCAAATCCCCTTCCTTGAGTTCCCAGATCCCGCTCAGGAAGTGGATCAAATAGGGGATCGCAAATAACATCTCTCCACTGTTGCCGGTTTGACGCACGGCGCCATTGACCGAACATTGAAACGGTATGTTATCGAGCGGAAGTGTATCGCCATAGGGTGTCAGTGTTCCAAGCGGGGCGCTCTGGTCAAAAGCCTTGGATATTTCCCACGGCCAGCCTTTCTTCTTCAGATCCGACTGCACATCGCGCAGGGTCAGATCCAGTCCCAGAGTCAGCCCGGCAATATGCGATGCGGCGTCGGACTCGGCAATATCTTTTCCCGGCGTCCCGATCAACACGACCACTTCCGCCTCGTGGTGCAGGTTGTTGCCATGAGCCGGCATTCGAATCGTCTCTCCGGGAGACACCAGGCAGGTTGCAGGTTTCATGAACACGACCGGCTGACCGGGGGCACGGCCGCCCAGTTCTTTGACATGCTCCGCATAATTCTTGCCGATACAGAAAATGCGTTGCGCGGAATAGTTTTGAGCACCCAGTTGGAGAGTCATGCGAACTCACTCCTATGACCAAAGAGGGAAACCTTAGCGAGACAGTACCCGCAAATTATATAAGGAAACAACCGGCGGCGGAGGAATCAATTTCCGGATTGAGCATCAACCCGCAACCCTGCACAGAGCACAATAAGATTTGAATCAAACGAAATTTGCCGCCTGCTCAAGTCTTCATAAAATACGTACTGCTATTAAATTCAATAGATTATGTATATTGAGTTGCGTATATTTAAAGCCTGAAAAAATTCCACCCTTTTTTGTCGGGTCCCTACTGGAAAAAAAACCGACTTGTGGTAGGATGTGCCTTTCAATTTACATTTTGGGGGAGATTTCGCTATGGCAGAGGGAAAAGTGAAGTGGTTCAACAATAGTAAAGGGTATGGTTTTATTGAAACGGATGAAGGCAAAGATGTGTTTGTTCATTTCTCTCAGATTCAGCAGGATGGTTTCAAGACGTTGAAACAGGGCCAGGCCGTTGAATATGAAATGAATGTTGGGGATAAAGGACCCCAGGCCTACAACGTGTTGCCCAAGGGTTGAATCCTTTTCCCACTCCGGTAGGAGTGATTGGTGTTTGATCCAACACTTGATTGAAGACTTAAACCCGGCCAAGGCAATTGGCGCTCCGGATTAATACAGTAAATTAATATTATAAAGTAGGCGGTTCCCCAACGGGAGCTGCCTCTTTTTTTGCGCACGCATATTAAAACTCCGTCGCGTTATTTTCCAACCCGTGTCGGCTGAGGCCGTTTCCTCGGCTGGACCTGAGTTCGCCGCGGCATTCCATTTTGCGGTCGGATGGAGGTTGTTAATTCCTCCGGTTCCGGGGTTGCGGTTAAGGCCAGAAACAAAACCACCACAGCACCCAGCGGCAGGGCGACGACAATGCTCCAGGGGTCCTGTCCGGCGGACTCGATCCATACCGGGGGGAATCTCAAGGCAAGAAGATTGAACGCCCAGGGACCGTCATCCACCCACTGCGCGGAAGCCTCCATGATTCCGGCAAAAATGACCGGTAACCACAGGATTTTCATTTTGATGGGTTTGATGAACCACAACACCAGCACCACGATCATGAAAACGACATTGAACACCCCGGCAGCCAAGAAAACATTTTTGGGTTGAATCCACTGGATCGTAGTGAATGGAAATTGGTTCATCAGGTTCATCGGCGCTTGATTGAAGTGAAACCCCTGAATCACAAATTGATCGCCCCTTTGCTGGAGCACTTCTTCCATCAACAGGGCCATGTTGTCCAGTTCGATATAAAATTCTAATATTTCCTGCTTGCCCTCGGATCCGAGGTTGTAATTCACGTTGATCTGGGTGCGGGTAATCTCCCTGATGGCGCCTTTGGGAAATGCGTCCATCGCCTTTTGGACCTCTTTCTGATTTGCCTCGCTCAGCAGCACAGGGTCCAGATACTTGTTGACCGCCGCCAGGTCTCCCTGTTGAAGCGTATGAATGAATTTCACGGCCAGATCTTCGCCCTCGGTATGAATCCATCCAGCGTCACTTTGATTTACAAATATTGAAAATGTAAATAATATAAGCAATAAAAAAGCGCTGACTCTCCACTGGAGTGCGCTGCCAATTTCGTTTTTCCTTTGCTCCTGGTTCATAACCTCCTCCATTTTTGCCCCCGCAAGTTAACAGGATATCGCCCGACCGCTTCATTTACAAGGGACTCCCCATCCGACCTGCCCCTCAAGACGCTAACCCATTGAAATATTATCAACTCATGGATAAAGAATTTCCCCTGTAATTCATCCGGAATCATCGCCCACCAGGTTTCGTATCGGCAAAGGATCACTCCGATCAGTCCTCAAGAATTTCTGCGATAGGGTTTGAACACAGGCTTGGGAGAAGCGAATTTTATTGCCTGCGGATGAGTTCCCGGTTTATGAGTTTACGGGAGGCCCAGGAGGGCCTTTCTTTTTTTAGAAAACGTAAATAACTGGTTTGCATTTTGGGAATCAGGTAGGGCTGCCACTTTTTGACCAATCTTGGATCGTCCAACCACTTCTTTATAGTTTCGGAACGTTCCTCCTTCTCGGGTTCCAATACCGTTGAATACTTCACCTGAGCTTCCACCGCATCCTCGCGGCCGAACATCAGCAACAACGTCGTGGCAAATTCGTCCTTCACCTTCGGGCTGTTGATCAGTGGGTAATGCCAACGGCGTAATAACGCGTATCCCGCTTCCTTCATCAATTCGTATAAAACGATGGCGTTGATGTCCTGCTTCTCCTTGAACCGTTCATTGATTCTTTTTAAATACTCCTGGCACAGGTAAATGGTAACCCCGCGGGTTATGGTATTGGAGGACTCACAGGTGGTCAGTTTGAATTTCAGGGGATCGCCCTCAAACGCTTTTTGAATCGCCTGGCTCAACAACTTTAAAGAGTTGTGGCCGGTCAACCTGCCCGCACCCAACGATCGATTCCCGGAAAGATCCAGCCGGGCTGTGATCGACAGGGAATATTTTCGTTTGGTGGCGCCCTTGCGGTTGTCGACGATCAGAAAATAGTTACCACTCCTCGGTGCGACGATGGAGAACATAGCGCGACTGCGGGTTACCGTGCGAAACAACGGCCGGGCTACGTTTGGATAATTTTTCAGCTGGGATTCGCTCACCAGAATGACCGTGGCTTGACCATCCAGGTACAACTTGACTTCTAAAGTGGCGCCCTGGTTCACGTTGGACAGTTGAATCGCCGACCAGCGATGAGGCGGGACCTTGGAATTGACCTCGACGGATTTTTCAACAGCACCGGCGATGGCTGCCTGTAGATGAAAGAGCAAAACCCATATAAGAAAAATCCCCAGCCAAAAGGATGTCCTGTGCTTTAAGCTCGATAGCTTTTTGATTACAAAAAGCATTTCGGTTAGGAGAGATGACCCTCTCTGGTGAGATTACTGGTTTGAAAACTGAAAACCAATTATGACACCCCACCCCGGTTTGTCAATTCGGCGTATTTTCCAAAAAACTTTGCAAATGGGGTATTTAAGGGGTACATAACATCCGCCGTTCACCTCAGCCACCTTTCTCACTTCAGATCTAAGGATTCAAAATCAGCTATAACAAATACTTACCCGTCACTCTAAGTTAGATACCCTAAATCAAGTAAAAAACTAAAGATTTACAATTATTATTGATATTGTAATTGTATTGACAGCCCATTCGTAAATGCTATATTTCCCGACAAAGTACATTCAATCTGGTAGCAGTCGTTGCTCCAATAAAAATAGTTCAATTGCCAGCAATGTCGTTATGACACTTTAAGGGGGACCCGTGGCTTTTCCGTTCGCGCAATTTGACACCCGCACACCGCCTGCCACCGAGGGATACGTACCTTCCTTTTTAAGCAAGCTTCCTTTTCACCGCCGCTCCTCGAAGGGCACCACCGGCGGTTACCGCAAAC
>JAHELC010000011.1 GCA_024644405.1 Nitrospinaceae bacterium | reverse complement strand
ATCCGCACGAGGTCAAATGGTGATTAATGGATACTTCCCGGAACCCGTGCATCTTTTTTGATCCGTCCGGATTTGATGGTTTCATAAAAGGGGCGAATGACCTTATCGCCGTCGAATTCAAAATCCAGATTAATCGTTTCGCCCTCAGAAATTTTGATTTTCTTGGACTGCTTTTTCATCAAAAAATGCCAGGCGGTGATTTTGTATTCCCCGGCAGGGATGTTGTCGATTTTATAATTACCGTCGACTTGGGTTAGATGGTAATAAGGATTTTGCACCCGGTAGCCCCAGGTTTGCATGAACTCGTGCATTCCGCAGATCATCTGGAAAATTTTATAATGCTTTTTGAACTGCACTTTACCTTCGGAAATCTCTTCGGCGGGTATCGGGATGTTCAGGATGATTTTACCCCGCTCACTTTGGTAAACTTGGCTGTTGTGCATGACCGCATCCTGGTTGTCGACAAAGAACGTTCCTCCCTGCGGGATGACGTTAACGGTCGGCAGGAATTTGCAATTTTCCGAGAGAATATTGATTGGTTTGTTGGGAAAAGATTTGCCGGCTTCCACGTGATCCAGGGTAATCACCACGTCCTTCAGTCCGCGTTGCTCGTCGGTGATAAAGTCAAAGAGTACTCGGTTCATTTCGTCATCCGTATCCACTTCGGCGCACATGTCGAGGTTTGGAAACAAAACGAGATGGAACACCCGGGGCTGGGGAACTCCCCCTATCAAAGTGGTTTTCCCCTGAATGGTTCCTCCATTTTTAACTTCAATCTCCTGATAGGCCCAAACCTGTGTACTCAGGATACATGCGAAGAAAGTCAGGGCCAATCGGATAAACAGCTTGGGCTTTTTCATATTATTGCTCCCTCATCTATGAAACTGTCACCTTTAAAAGTGGTGCGATTACCTATTTTCGAGTTATTTGAGTCGCCAATTCCGTGAAATTTAAATTGACCTGAGTCACATTTTTTCCGACTTCAATTTTCCGCGACTCCTCACCCAGCAACTCGTGCCATACTTTGAGTGTGTATTTTCCCGGAGGAACATTTGGGATTTCAAAGGTGCCATTGCTCTGGGTGACTGCAAAGTAGGAATGCGGCGTAACCACGATGTAAGCCTCCATCCAGCTATGAAGGTCGCAGGAAACTTTGATGACCTCCGGTTCCTCCATCTCCTGAGTATAATCCTGATTTGGTAAAAACATGATATTAATCGGATCGTTTTCAAAGGAGTAGGTATGGATATTGTGATTGATCGGATCACTGGTCAAAATCTTCAATACGGAGCCCTGGGGCATGGCCAGAATTCGCGGCGAATAAGCGCATTTCTTCTGGTCGAGCGTATAAGTTCCGGGCTTGTTTTTTAATTTTTTAGCTTGTTTCCCTTCCAGCCAAACCACAACATTCTTAACTTTTTGATTTTGAAGGATTAACGACTCCTCCAGTATCTCAGAACCACACACTTTTTTAAACTTTCCCGTTTTGTGAGTGACCGGGGACGGGACTTTCCCCAGGTATTTGATCTCTCCTTTGATGGTTGCTGCGTGCATCGGAGAGGCCAGAATCAGAAGCGAAAATGTAGCAAAAATAGTTTTAAACATCTTAAAAATTAAAAGGTTTAGAGATTTTAGCGAAATCATATATCAAACCGGTTGCAAGTTCAAGTGAGACTTAAACGGTTAAAATGCACTTTTCGATCCTTGATCTCTAACCCTATTGGACAGGTTGAAATAACTTTATAGTAGTCCTCTCTGGTGAATTCCTGATTAACGGGACATGAAAAAAAGTTAATCATGCGATGAGTATATTTAGCTTTCCAAACCTATCCGCCTATCTTAAAATAAACCAGACTTACCATCTTTTAGACCTTGGAAATTGAGGTTTTATTCCCCCAAAGAGGCCCAGAATGAGAAAAATTATCCTTATTCTCCTGAATATCCTATTTTTGGCTCACCCAGCTTGGGCAGCCAGCCCACAGGCGGGAGATTCCGCTCCTGATTTTTCTTTGAATGCCATCACCGGTGGACAACATACCTTGAGCGACTTGAAAGGCAAGGTCGTTCTCGTGGGTATGTTTCATATTTGCGTGCCCTGCATGAATCAGGCGATGGAGTTCGAAAAAGTCCGAAAGGCGTTGAACACAGACAACCTGGTTATCCTGGGAATCAATACCAGTGGTGATTCTAAAAAAGCGGTCCAGGATTACCTTGCGGGATTTCCCCAGCCGGTCCATTTCCCATACTTGCTGGATCCCAACCAGACCGTGCACAAGGCCTATACCCAAAGGGATATGCCCACTGTTTTGATAATCGATTCCAAAGGGGTTCTCAGAGCCCGAAGCCCTTCGGTCGGAGCCGATCAACTGGTTCCCTATCTCAAGAAATTACTCTAGGCTTCATCCCAGGTTGTTAAAGAATGACAAAGACGCGGTTGAGAACGCCGTATGTCCTTTTGTCCTTGCCAAAGTTTTCTTCGGGAATCCATGAAAGTTTTTTATCTCGCCAGGATCAATACGGCCACCGAAGACGCCAGCACCCGTCACGTTTTTGAGTTTTGCCGGCAATTTGCGCGGATGGGACACGAGGTGACTCTGTTTGTCCCGGATCTGGGTGAAAGACGGGAACTCGCGGGAGTCCGGTTCGTCCATGTGCCGGTGGGTTTCAGAAAGTCCTGGTTTACTTTTTTTTCCTTTTATCTGAGCCTGTTTTTTGTTCTTTCATGGCACTGTTTAAAATCCCGGCCGGATGTCCTGTATGCCCGCCTGCAATCCCTGGAATGGATAGCCACCCTCCTGAAATATGTGTTCCGGTTCAAGTATGTGGTCGAGGTCAACGGACTGGCCCCTGTGGAAATGAAAATCAATAACGTGTCAAAGGTTTGGATTGCCTTCGTCACTGTTATGGAGTGCATCATTTATAAGCTGTCGGATCAAGTGGTGGTGCCCTCGATATTGATTCGCGATTATTTGTGTCGGAATTATGGAGTGAAGGAAGATTCCATCTTGGTGGTCAGCAACGGCGCCAATCCGGAATTTTCCCGGCCGATGGATAAGACCGAATGCCGGAATCAGTTGGGATTGCCGCCGGATGGGAATTATCTGGTGTTCGTGGGTTCTTTGAAACGCTGGCATGGTATTGACCGGCTGGTTCCCCTGATGCCCGCCCTGGTTGAAGACAACCCGGGCCTCCATCTGTTGATCGTCGGCGACGGTGAAAAGAAGGATGATCTGAAACAGTGGATCGACCAAAAACGGATGAGCCGGAATATTATCCTCGCAGGGCGGGTTCCCTTTGAACAAGTTCCCGTCTATATCAATGCCGGGGATATTTGCCTGGCGCCTTACTTTGAGGAAGGATTGAACGAGACCGGAATTTCTCCCTTGAAAATATTTGAGTATATGGCTTGTGGGCGGCCCATCATCACCAACCCCGTGGGTGGGCTGGATAATCTATTTCGTGAGCAAGAAATCGGAGTGATGGTCCAATCCATGCATCCGCAGGATTGGGAAAAGCCGATAAAGGATTTACTCGCTGATCCTCACAAAATGAAAACTCTGGGAGACAACGGTTACCGGGCGGTACAAACGCATTACAGCTGGGAGGCCATTTGCAAAAAAATCGAGAATGCAGTTGAGGAATTGATTTCTTCAAAATGAAAACTTTCCTCTATCTCTCCGGGCTTTTGCTGGTAGGGGTGCCTGCGCAGGTGTGGGCGTTCGACTGGCATTACGAAGGGCGCTTCCGTGCCAGCTCGCAGATGCTGTTCGATCCGCCTCCAGCGGACCTCACCCGATTCGATCACGAAGTCGAATTGAGAAACGGCCTGGTGGGCACGCTGTTTGAAAAAGACGGACACATTTTCGATTATGAAGTGGTCGGTGATCTGCTTTATACCGGCGGCATTCGTGAAGAAATAGGTGCGGTGGAGGAATACGACGCTGAGCTGTTCCGTGGCTGGATCCGGTATGAAAAGGACAATTTTAAAATCCGTGGCGGTCGCCAGCAGATACTTTTCGGGGCGAGTACCTTGTTTCGTCCACTCGGTTTCTTCGATACCCGAGTTATTTCAGGAATTATCCCCCTCACCCGAGGTGTCGATGGATTGCGGTCGACCTATTTCCTGAGCAGTACCTCTTCAGTTCAGGGCTGGGCAGTGCCAGCGAAGACCGGGAACCGGGTCATCACCGGATTGCGGGGTGAAGCGAACTTCGGCCCGATCGAAGCCGGCGCGGTTGTGCAATACCATCCCAAAACCGATCTTCCCTTTTTAGCCGACTTTAATCTTGAAATGGTTCAGGTGGGGTATCACCTCAAAGGTGAGTATGGGGTGGGTTACTGGAACGAAAGCCGGTTGGATATTCAGCAGGACCAGCCTGGCGACCCATTAAGATTTGATACGGTCTTCGGTGTCGATTACACTTTTGATGTAGGGCAGGGCCTTCATGTTTTGCTGGAATATTTTCTCAGGACGCAGGAGCCGGGTTTTACCAATATCGATCCTAAACAGGACCGGACGATCCAGGTGTTGGGCTTGCAGTTGGACCAGCCGGTAGGTATCGATATTGTCTGGCGGGCGTTTTTCTTTTTCGACTTGAGTGACCAGAGTTTTCAATTCGCTCCGCAAATCGAATACAACATTTGGAAACAGTTGTACTTGTATGTGCAAGCACAGGTCGGAGGCAGTGTTGACGGCAACAACCGGTCCGGCCGTTTGTTCCGTGAATCCCCATTTGTTTTTACGGGAACCGAGTCGCGTGCCGGCCTCACTCTAATCGCATTTTTCTGATGAGCAATATGGTAACGATCGATCATGTATCCAAAGTGTACCGGGTGGGCGGCCAGGATTTCACCGCGCTTCATGATATCAGCCTCGAAATCGATGAAGGGGCGTTCATGTCGTTTGTCGGTCCGTCGGGTTCCGGAAAAACGACAATCTTGAATTTGATGGGAGGATTGGATCAACCCACCTCCGGCGAAATTCTCTTCCAGGGTCGCCCTTTGAGCCAAATGGACCGCGATGAGTTGGCCGCCTTCCGGAGAGAAAATGTCGGTTTTATTTTTCAATCCTACAACCTGCTTCCAGTCTATACGGTTTACGAGAATGTCCTGTTCCCGCTATTACTCAACGATGCCAAAGAATCGGACGTTCGTGAGAAAGTCAGATCCCTGGTCGATCTGGTAGGCCTGACTCCTGAAATAAAAAAGAAACCGACAGAGTTGTCCGGCGGCCAGTGCCAGCGGGTGGCGATCGCCCGCGCCTTGATCAAAGACCCCGCGCTGGTTCTGGCGGACGAACCGACCGCCAACCTCGATGCCGAAAATTCCTATCATATTCTGGAACTCATGCTGAAACTCAACCGCGATTTCAAGGCCGCCTTTGTATTCTGCACGCATGACGAAAAGGTGACCAAATACATTCGACGGGAAGTGCGCCTGGACGACGGTTATGTGCAATGGGACAAGACCAAACAACCCGATGGAAAATTGATATGATCTTCCAGATTGCGCTCAAAAATTTTCTGCGACAGGGGATGCGATCTTTTTTGAACGTGCTGGTGACCGCGCTCGCCATGGTGGCGGTGGTCTTCAATCTTTCATTTTACAACGGGTTCCAGGATCAGGCGGTACGCAACATGGTGTCGACCGATGTCGCCGGCGGCCATTACCGAACCCCCGATTTCGATATTCTCGCTCCCATGGAATGGGAGGACGAGACTTTCGCAACTCCTGATGCCCTTTCCCGACTGCCGTCTTCAGATAAAGCCGAGGTGCTGGTGCTTCAGGGGCAGATTTTCCCCAACCGCCGATTGTTTCCGGTGCAATTGCGCGGCATGGAAATGCAGCAAACGCTGCTCGATCTTCCTTTGAACAAATTGGAGGAATGGAAAACACCGGTTGATGATGTCATCCCCATCATCATAGGCAATCAAATGGCCGGGAAATCCCATCTCCACATTGGAGACGGCGTGGTCCTGAGATGGCGGGACCGCTTCGGGGCGGTCGATGCGCTGGACGCCCGGGTGGTTGACGTGGTGCCTCTGATCAATCCCCGCATTGACGAAGGCGTGGTGTGGATGCGCCTCGATCACCTGCGCCAGATCACCCATCGCGAGGGTGAAGTCACCTGGGTGGCGGTAGAAAAATTTCAGGGACCCGTCGTCGAAACCCTATTTCAAGAGCCGGAATTCCTTCTCAAGGATATTCTCGAGCTTATCCGGCAGGACCGGAAATATGCCGTCATCATTTGGGTCATACTGATTTTTCTCGGAGGCATCAGTGTGTTCAACACCCAATTCCTGAATATTTTCAAACGTCAGCGGGAAATCGGTACACTCATGGCCTTTGGCATGCCGCCCGGCCGGGTGGTCCGGCTGTTTACCATGGAGGGAAGCCTGGCGGCGCTGGCGGCGGTTATCGTGGCTTTGGTTCTGGGAACGATTATTTTTGCCTGGTTCCAGAGTGTGGGGCTGGATGTGTCCCATCTTTCGGAATCCCAGATTCCCATTCGTGAAAATATTTTTCTCAAGATTGATCCGGTGGAAGTGATTATCTCCATGCTGGTTATTGTCGCCATTATGATTTTGGTCGCCTGGGCGCCGGTACGGAAAATCTCGAAAGTGGAACCGACCCAGGCGCTCCGGGGGAGGGCGATCACATGATCCGATGGCTATTAAAAGGCATTTGGCGTGACAAAACCCGGTCGCTGTTCCCTTTTCTGGTGATCACCGTGGGGGTGACGCTGTTGATTTATCTGTTGGGATTCATGGAGGGTACCTTTGCCGGAATGATTGACATGACCGCTCACCTGGATACCGGTCACCTGAGGTTTGTCAACAAACCGTTTTACGATGAAGAGCACCTGGTTCCCCTTGATCGCGCACTGGCCGGACAAAAGGAGACTCTGCAATGGCTGGAGAAAAACGGCGACCCGAAAATTGAGTGGTCGCCTCGGATCCGGTGGGGGGCCATCATGGATGTTCCCGATGAGAATGGAGAAACGAAATCGCAGACGCCTGTGGTGGGCATGGCGATCAACCTGTCGGACAAAAATTCTCCCGAGCGCGAACGGTTGGATTTGGAAAAATCCGTGATTGAAGGGGTGATTCCCTCCCAGCCCAAGGAAATGCTGGTGGGGTACAAGCTGGCCGATGCTCTGGGATTGCGGTTGGGGGATACCGTTACCCTGTTGGGCCAGAACTTCGATGGCGGAATGGCCACGGACAATTACCGGGTGGTCGGTCTGGTGCGGTTTGGTCTGGCGGCCATGGACAAGAAAATGGCATTGATCGATCTGGCCGATGCCCAGCAGACATTTTACATGGAGGATATGGTCACCGATTTCCTGGGATTTTTGCCGATGCATGTGGGGTATAAAAAGTACGACTCCCTTAAACAGAACCTGATGGACCATCTTCCGGCATTGAAGCAAAACCCACCCGGGGCCTGGGCTTCGGATGACGAACCCCTGATCTTATCCGTTCTCGATCAAAGAAACCTGCGGGAGTTGTCCATAAAATTTGAGTTGGTCGATGATGTCGTGATCGGCGTGTTCACCTTTTTGATGGTCCTGGTGCTCTGGAATGCAGGGCTCCTCAACGGGGTGCACCGTTACGGCGAAATGGGGTTACTGCTTGCCCTGGGCGAAACCCATAAAAAATTGATTGCCCTCATGGCGCTGGAAGCCTTGATGGTCGGTATCCTGGGTTCTGCCGCCGGTTGTCTTATTGGCGGGGGTCTGGTGTATTACCTGCAGGAAGTGGGTATCAGCACCCATGGGATCTTCGAGACATCGGGACTCATGATGAGTGACATCATTCGTGCCCGGGTCAGCCTGGATGCCTTCGTGTTTGCGGTGATCCCGGGTGTCACCGCCAGCGTGGTGGGCAACCTGATCGCCAACCTCGCCATTTTTCAACGCTCGGAAGCCAACCTGTTCCGCGAACTGGAGGCCGGATAATGAAATTATATTTTAAAAACATATGGTACGGCTTACTGTCCTTCGTCGTGCTCTCGAGTTTGTTGATGCCGGATGTGGGCAGGGCGGAAGACGACCGGGCTCAACGTCTGTTGGTGGAAGTGGACAAAAACCTCTGGGCCAGCACCAAGTACATCGACGGACGGTTGATCATCGACAACGGCCGGCGTGTCAGAACGCTTTCGATGGAAAGCTGGATGGAGGGCGTCACCAAGTCCTACAGCTATTACAAGGCGCCCGCGCGAGAGCGTGGCACCAAAATGCTGAAACTGGAAAAAAAATTATGGATGTACACACCTCATACCGACCGCAAAATTCTAATCGCCGGGCATCTGTTGCGGCAATCGATGATGGGAAGCGACCTTTCTTATGAAGACATGATGGAAGATGAAAAAATCAGCGAAGCCTATGTCGGAACCATTGACGGTGAGGAAAAGGTGGAGGGTGTGCCAACGCTGGTCATGACGCTTAAAGCCAAAAAGAAAACCAAAACCTACCAGACCCTTAAAATCTGGGTCGATCCGGTTAAGAACACCGTGCTCCAGGAAGAAGCGTATGCCAAAAGCGGAAAACTGCTCAAGCTGATTCACTTCAAGGAATACCGGAGGATCGGTGACCGTTTGTTTCCCCGGAAGATGGTCTTCCGCGATATGCTCAAGGAAAACACCAAAACCACCTACATGTTCGACGAAATCAAGTTCGATGTCGATATTCCCGCCAAATACTTTTCCCAGCGCATTTTAAAACGCTGAAATTCCCGGTTTTTTGAAGTAATTAATTTCTTTCAGGTGGTTTTTTTGCCTTTATACTGAATGAAAGGATCAATCACTCATTGCAGTGGTGAGGAGGCGTATGATGTCGAGAGCGTTTCAGTCAGTCAACAATGAACAGGGGAAAACAGCGGTCATTTTTTTTGTGAGCATGGCCGTCCTCGCGCTTTTACTCCATCCCAGGACCAGCCCGTTTGCGGAACATTATTACAATTTCAAGGCGGAAACCCAGTTAACGCAATTGTACGACAGCTGTAAACTGGTGTGGGCCGCCGGCGGACAGCACGCCACATCGTTGGCAAACAAAGGCAAAAAAAACTCTGCAACGGAATGCGATCTGGCAACGGCGGTTCTCTCTCCCTATGATTTCCCGCACGATAATAATGTTGTCATTGAAATCAGGGATGGAACACAAAGCGGATTCTCCGCCACCGCAAAGCATAAAGAGGGGACTGACGTAGTGGAAATCAACGCGGATGGCAAAAAAGTTTCCTGATGAAATCAATTAATTTACGTTAAGGGGCGTTTATGAAAATACGTAAGAAATCTTTAGAAAATGAAAGTGGAAAAGCGGTGGTGTGGATTGTGATTGTCGTGGCGGTGATCGGCTACCTGGCTTATCCGGGCACCAGCCCGTTTAAAGCGGATTATTACAATCTCAAGGCCGAAGGCAATTTAAAAGATCTGCACAGGGCATGCAACCGCCATTGGGCTAATGGGATGGCGCAAAGAATGGTTTCCAAGGCGACCGGAATACAAAGAACAGCTGGACCCTGTGAGCTCGATTTGATGATCAAAGAATATGAATTTAAGAAACTGGAAGGCATGACCATTGAGATCGTGGACGGTACCAAAACCGGTTTTAAAGCCACCGGCAAGCACATCGAAGGGGACAAGGTACTCAAGGTCAATGCCGAAGGCAAGATCGCTTCCTGAAAACGGTTCTATTCTGTTTGAAGAATATTTTTTGCCAGCCACTGGATGGCTTCTTCCGAATTGTTCACCATAGCTATGGTGGCACTATTGAATTCATCCCATTCATGATCGGGATTCAGAATCAGCAGGGGTTTGCCGTATTCCAGCGCCAGCTGGATTTCGGAACGTGTTCCCTCACTCCCGGGGAAAGCCACGATCGCGTCGGCGGATAGAATGATGATGTGGTTGCGGCTGGCGATGTCCTTTCCTGAAGCTCCCGACAAGGGGAGATGGGTATAGATGGGAATATCGACCCATGAGTTGGGATAGCCCTGGAGAGGTGCGTATGCCGAGCGCGCTTGCGGCGAGTCGCAGGGACCGGAAGCTGGGATGACTCCGATGACGCTGCCTTTCCGGTCCGGAACCTCTGCAAAGGCCTGGGACACGGCCGCCATAACGCCCCCGCCACCTCCGTTAATCAAATCACAATTCTGTCCGGCCAGCCAACGCCCCAAAGGTTCGCTGAGTTGCGGATATTTTTCAGTTCCCGATCCAATCACCCCGACCCGGGGTCTGTTGTTTGGCATTGGCCTCTGCGGATTATCTTGGGTTGTCGTACCCGACCCTGGCGAGGTATTTCAGGATGTGTTCCAGGTGAGGTTCGGTATTGCCAGAGGGGGTTTGCATCTCGGGAGTTTTTAAACTCACCTCATCTCCCCGCCGAATCAGATGATACGCCAGCGAGGCCGTTTCTGTCACCCGGATTTCGAGTGTTTCCGGTCCGACCATGACATTGGTTTGGGGGTCGATGATATTGAGGAACAACGTGTAGTTGTGAAATCCGCCTTTGGAAAATTCCTTGACCCGCAGGGTTCCTGTTTTGGCGCTCGATTTCCAGTGGACCGCCGCCATGGGGTCTCCGGGCTGATATTCCCGGATCGAATACAAATCGTCCCCGGCAAGGCCGATGGTGCCTTCTCCCTCTTCGGAATATTCGGTGGGAGAGGGAAGGGCAACGTTTTTGATTTCGGGGAAAACCAGAGTCTCCACTGCTATAGGCAGCGTTTTGGTTTTAACGAAAAACCCAAACGGAAAACTGGTTTTCAAATCGACGGATTTCAAGTGGACCGGCCCCCGCTTGAGGCCCACAAACATCAGGTTCTTGTCCACGGAAGACTGGGGACGAACTTGATACGTATAGGCCGTTTGTTCGATGCGGTAACGCCCCATCGGGTCCAGGGGAAATTCTACATACAGGGAATAGGAAGGAATCGTTTTTTTGACATTGGAAATCTTCAAGTGCAACGGATAGGAGTCTTCCAGGTAAACCGTTTTAGGCAAAGTTGCCTGGACGGATACTCCCTTCAAGGTCTGTTCGGATAAAATTCCCGATACGGCAATAAAACTGCAGCACATGGCAAGAACCAGATACAGCAGATTGTTTCCGGTGTTGATGGCGCCAATGCCCACTCCGAACAATAGAAAAATAAAGCCGCCTCCCTCGCGGGTTATCTGCAGGGTCCGGTTGAAATAGGAAAGGGTGAATATCGGTTTGTAATTGAGTTTCTTTTTCAAGGCGCCCCTGTCCGGTGATGAGTGAGAAATTAAAAACTAAACGGGGATTTCCATGCGCTCGACAATGTCAGTGATTATGGCAGAGGTGTCGTCCACAGTTCGCTTGTGAGTTCCGTGACGCGATTCCGGGATAACCCGATGACACAATACGGGCACGGCCAGTTGTTTGATGTCATCGGGAATACAGTAGTCGCGACCGTACGCCAGCGCTCGCGCCCGGGCCGCCTGCTGTAAAATGATACCTCCCCGCGGGCTGACGCCCAGCGCCAGATGCGAGGATTCCCGGGTAGCGGTGACCACGTTCAAAATATAATCGGTCAGGATGGGTTCGATGGTTACGGTTTCCGCTTTACGTTGAAGCGTCAGAATGTCGTCTTTTTCAAGCACCGCCTTTATGTCCCGAATATTTTGAATGGGCGACACCTCGGTAAGCAATTTACGTTCATCATCGGGTTCAGGATAACCCATGGAGATGTACATCATGAAACGATCGAGTTGCGATTCGGGTAGAGGGTGCGCGCCGTGACTTTCGATCGGATTCTGTGTGGCGATCACCATAAAGGGATCTTCCAGTGGATAGGTCTGGTTATCCACCGTCACCTGTTTTTCATTCATGGCCTCCAACAGGGCGCTCTGAGTACGCGGCGAGGAGCGGTTGATTTCATCCGCCAACACCAAATTTGCAAAAATGGGGCCTTTGTTGAAATGGAAGGTGCCTTCTTTCTGGTTGTAGATGGAGACTCCGACGATATCCGAAGGCAGGATGTCGTTGGTGAACTGGATGCGCCTGAAATCGAGATTGACGGAATGCGCCAGGCAATAAGCCAATGAGCTTTTGCCGACACCCGGAACATCCTCGATCAACAGATGGCCTTTGGCGATCAAGGCGATAATCGCCTGTTCGATGACTTCAGGTTTGCCTACGATGACGGACCCGATATTACTTTTAAGCCGCTCGATGGCGTCTTGAGCTTGAGTCATGCTTTCAGAACCTCCAGGACCTTTTGCATATCATCGTACACCGCCTGCCGGTTTTCCTTGGTGTAGGCGCGAAGGAGGTAAGCCGGGTGATAAGTCAGCATCAGTTTCATGCCCTCGAACTCATGCCAGGTACCGCGTTCCTTGGTGATGGGAACGGTCCGGCCCAGCAAGGTGCTGGCGGCGGGTTTGCCCAGGGCGACAATCACTTTGGGACGAATGGCTTTCAGTTGTTTGATGAGAAATGGTTTGCAAGCCTCCACTTCATCCTTTTCGGGATCGCGGTTGCCGGGAGGACGGCATTTGACGATATTGCAAATGTAAGTGTCTTTCCCCCGGTCGAGCAACATTCCCTTTTCGATGATTTCCGTCAGTTTCTTGCCGGCGCGACCGACAAACGGAAGTCCTTGTGCATCCTCGTCGGCTCCGGGGCCTTCACCGACAAATACCAGGTCGGCATTGGGATTACCCGATCCAAAGACAATGGTCTGCCGGGCTTCACATAATTTGCAACGCTGGCAGTCACCCAATTCTTCACGCACATCGGTCAGTCCGGCGGATAGATCGCGGTTATCCCCCGATTCCGGGAAAGGTGAATTAGGGGTCATTTGGGATTCCAAAGGTTGCGGGGAACTGTCGTGAAACGTTCCGGAGGGGGTGGCGATTACAGGCAATTCACTCAACTCGCTGTTCAGGGGAGCATGGGTGTGACCTGATTCTCTGAGAAACACCAGGTAGTTTTTCAGCTGCTGCAGTAAGAGTGCGCGTTCCGTATCAGGTACCATGTCATATAGAATAACGGATGATGTTATTCTGTCAATCCCTTATAACTATTTGAAAATAAACGATAAACTACCAATTTATCCGGTATTCGGAGAATTAGTCAGGAGTTGCACCTATAAAGGTTCAAAGGACCCTGAGTATACCAATCCCGCGTTGAAACGGAAATGGCGAATATAGGAGTTGGAAACGGAAAAAGCAGCCATATTTTGGTTTGTCTGAGTTTAGGGGTTCGTTTATAATCACTTCAAACAATTGGAGAACTATGATGTCCGGTTTGAAAAGCGCCTGGGAAATCAGTATGGAAAAATCCGACAAACTGGTTCCCGAGGTGAAAAAACAAAAAAAGCTGACTGCCAGGCAGAAAGAGCGCATTGCCGAAATTCGCAAGGAATTCAAAGCCAGAATCGCGGATAAGGACGTCACCCTTCAGCACAAGTTGAATCACCTTGCAGAACGGACCCCGCCGGAACAGCTGGAAATGGAATCGGAAAAGTTGAAACAGGAATTTGTGGAAGAAAAAGAGCAGTTGGAAAAAGAACTGGAATCTCAAGTCGAGGCCGTCCGCAAGCCATCCCCATAATCCTTTCTTTTAATTTAACTATTCTCAGCCCCTCACTCGATTTAAATTTAGTTGGAAATAATGATATTGATCTTTTGGATGATTGATCGGACCCATGAAGGAAACTGTTAAAAATCATATCGCGGACGCATTGACCCGTGCGAAAGAAAACGGCGATCTGGTTTTGCCGGAAATGCCTGAAATCATCATCGAAGAGCCCAAGGATGAAAAACTGGGGGATTTTGCGACGACTCTGGCGATGCAGCTGGCACGCTCGGAAAAGAAAAATCCGAAGGTGATCGCCGAGATGATATGCGGGTTATTAAATGAGGGCAAGGATTCGATCGAATCGGCCGAGGTGGCGGGACCGGGTTTTATCAATATCAAAATGTCGGGAGATTTTTTCCGAAGCCGCCTGCAGGAGGCAATTCTTCAAGGCCGTGAGTTCGGCCAATCCGATGTCGGCCAAAAGAAAAAAGTCCTTCTGGAATTCGTCAGTGCCAACCCTACCGGTCCGCTCCACGTCGGGCATGGCCGGGGTGCCGCTGTCGGGCATGCGCTGTCCTGTCTCATGGAAAAGGCCGGTTTCGATGTTTCGACCGAGTATTACATCAACGACGTCGGCAACCAGATGAATAACTTGGGCCGTTCGACCTGGCTGCGGTACCAGGAATTATTGAATAAGAAGGTGGAATTTCCCGAAGACGGATACAAAGGGGACTACATCAAGGATGTGGCTCAGGCGGTTATTGACCAGGACGGTTCCAGTCACCTCGATAAACCGGACGAAGATGCGCTGACTTTTTTCCGCAAGTTTTCCAAGGACTCCATTCTCGAAGGCATACGCAACGATCTTAAAGAATTCAGGGTGGAATTCGATCGCTGGTTCAGCGAGGAGAGTCTGGATGACGACGATTCGGTCAACAAGGCGATCGATTGGCTGAGGGATAAAGGTTTTGTCTATGAAAAGGATGGCGCCACCTGGATCAAGACTTCCCAGTTCAAGGATGATGCCGACCGGGTAATCATCAAGCAGGGTGGTGAACGAACTTACTTTTGCTCGGACATCGCCTACCACAAGAACAAGGTGGATCGTGGGTACGATCTCATTTTGGATTTGTGGGGTGCGGATCATCATGGCTATGTCCCGCGCATGCAGTCGGTGTTGCAGGCCATGGGTTACGACGAGAAAGTCTTCAAGGTTCTGCTGGTGCAGTTCGTGTCCCTGAAACGCGGAGGCCAGAAGGTTTCGATGTCCACCCGGTCGGGCGAGTTTGAAACGCTGGCCGACGTCGTTGCGGAAGTGGGGGTCGATGCCACCCGCTTTTTTTTCCTGATGCGGAGTTCAGACAGTCATCTCGATTTCGATCTGGATCTGGCCAAGAAAGAGTCGCCGGAAAACCCCGTGTACTATATCCAATACGCCCATGCCCGGATCTGCAGTGTGTTCCGGACCGCCGGCGAGCAGAAGGTTCCCGCGCCGGATGTGGCCTCCGCCGATCTTTCTTTACTGAAAGAAGTTGAAGAGTTTGCGTTGATCAAAAAGATTCTGGCCTACCCGGCATGTATTGAAAAAAGTGCCCTGTCGCTGGAGATCCACCGGATCGCCTTTTATCTGCAGGAACTGGTCTCCATTTTTCACAGCTATTACAAACAGCATCGCATTGTGACCGAGAACCGGGAACTGACGCTGGCTCGCCTGTTGCTCCTGGATTGCCTGAGAAATGTCATCGCCAGCGGCCTCGCCATCCTCGGCGTGTCCGCCCCGGAGAAAATGTAGCAAAATTCACCTTTTACCCGAATGTTCCGGCCGCTCGACCCCCCCAAAAAAAATCCTATAAACCATTGAAAAATTTGGTATAATTTCATTGCTATTTTTTCCCTTATCGGTTCGAGGGGTCACATTTGATTTCAATGCGGGTGAAGCCATGGGATTTCTGAAAAAAATATTTTTATTGGGATTGTTGGGTTTAGCAGGATGGGGTATTTACTCTGCCGGCCAGAACAACCTGTTCTCGTTTCTGACCAGTAAATCCGGGGAGCAGGTCCAGGTGGTCAAGAAAGATCGCGCGGTCAAACCCAAATCTTTTTTCGAGAATGTGAAAGACGTGATGCCCGCTCCGGTTAAGAAATACGACTACACTTTTTTTGAAACTCTGGAAGACGTGGATCTGGAACGGTATGTCGATCTGGACGGCAAGGTTAAGGTCATGAAGAAAACCGTGCACTCCTGGGTGGATGAAGTGGGGAAAGTCATCCATGAGCCACGTATCCTCCTGGCTTCCTACAAGGAGCCGGATGACGGAGCAGAAAAACCCTCTTCTTCCTATGAGGATATCATCAACAAGCTGGACGATCTGATGAAGGAGAAACCGGAGAAGAAAGCGGCACCCCCAACAGCTTCGCCGAGTTCGGTCAAGCGTAAATCTCCTGCTGCGACTTCATCTGGCTCAACCCGCCCGACAGCACCGCCCACCCCGGCGCTCACACCATACATGGTTCAAGTCAGTTCCTTCAAAAAGCTGAGCCACGCCCGTTCCCTGGAGTCCAAGTTAAAGCAAAAAGGATATTCCGCTTTTGTGAAGAGCGTGGAGGTGTCCAAAACCAAGGGAATCTGGTATCGGGTGTTTCTCGGGAAATACCAGACTGAAGCCAATGCCCGCGCCGCCGCCCAAAAAGCGCAACGCCTTCACAAACTGAAGACCATCGTCCTTAAATCTTCCAAGTAAACTGTAAAGAGAATGGTTCGATCGTAAGGAGCAAATCAGAAGGGCTTCAAATCCCCAATGTAGCGTTCCGAATTATCGAAGTGTTGTAGAACTTCCACCGGGTCGTCTTTCCTGATGTCACCATAAAATGTTTCCTTGCTGTCAAACCAGGTGTTGAAACGGTAGCCCTCGGTGTCGTCGTGGTACAGTTTCCGCCGCGCGTCCTCTCCCTTGAACGTGAAATTCAATTGCGCGGATTTTCCGGATTCGATGGTGATCGTCCCACTTTGCGTGGGCACGAAAGGATGCCAGGCGGTCACATCGTAAGTTCCGGGCGGGATATTTTCGATATTGAAGTTTCCTTCGGCGTTACTGATCGCAAAATAGGGGTTGTCAACGATATAGCCCCGGGTCTGGAGAAAAGGGTGCAGGTTGCATTTCAGAATAAACTCCGGCGCGCCGGGTTTGATGAAAGCGGAACGGACCTGCGAATTGACCGGTAACACGCTTTTGTTGCTGGTCTGGTTCCGGTGCGCCCCGTAAATTTCATAGGTGGCGATTTCGTGTTTGATAGGATCCGTGTTTTCAATCAGGATATTCTCCCCGTTCTTGATACCGATCACATACTTGTTCGCGTGGCATCGCTTGAGTTCCAGGGTTTGCATTTTGCGTGGGAAGGATTTTCCTTTTTTGATCCCCTGGATGGCAATAACCGTGTCCTGGAGTCCGCCTTTCTTTGAAACGGTAAAATCATAAAGAATCCGGTGGCCTTTGCCGTCGGACATGCGCGAGCAGAATTCGATATTGGGAGCGTGAATCAGATGGAACGCCCGTGCTTTGGGTACCAGACCCACCAGGTTGACCCGGCCCGTCAGTGTTCCTCCCTGGTCGACTGAACTGATTTTGTAATCGAGCGGAACCTGGTCATGGAGTTGCTGAGCCAGCTTGTAATTTCTCTTGTAAAGTTTGGCGACCTGATTCCGCGCCTTTTCGTCCCATCCCAATTGATGGTAAATCAAGCCCAGGTCGTAATCCGCATGAACCATGCGTGAATCTTTCTGGAGAGCGATTTCGATTTCCTGGGCGGCCTCTTCCAGAAAACTGAGCTTGGCGAGAGACAGGCCGCGGAAATACCGGAAGTTGGCATTGTCATAACCCATCTCTAGCGCTTTCTGGAAAGAGAGAAGGGCCTCCCTGTGACGGTCGACCCGGCTGAGCGCCACTCCCAGATTGGCTTGGGCTACGGCGTCGTCGGGTTTTTCCTGCAAGGCTTTTTCGAATTCAAGAATGGCCCCGTTCCAGTCTCCCTTCTGGCTTAGAATTTTTGCCCTGTGAAGTGCCTCTTCGGATGTCCCGGCAAAGGAGTGTGTTGTGGCGCTTACCGCAATCCCTACAGCCCCAATAGCCGCTGCCAGGGCGATCCACCTTATATTTGTAAAAGAAAAGCGCATGATGAAGTCAATCTATCAAGTAGGCCGGTACCCGTCAAGAGCCTTTAAAATATGGGTCATAATCATTTTTTCTACCCAATAAACCGCAAATACGATTAACCTGCAATATAAAGTAATATTCCTGTTATAGATACGCTGGATGGAATATTTATTTCATTCCGCCGCGTTTAAATTTAGTTTTGAATATATCCAGCCGGGTTGACCCCGGCTGGATGGGAATTTGTATGGCTGGGTTTGATTACAGTTTTAATCCACATCCGCTGGTGCGCGGGCCGATTGCGCAGACCATTTTCGGTTCCCAGTTCACGGGCGATCCCCAACTGCCGCGAAGGATCCAACATCGGATTCGGTTGGACGAGAAAAATTTGCTATTGATGTATGAATTGAAAGCGGCGGAGGAATCGGCTCCCCTCGTGCTCATCGGTCACGGCATGGGGGGCTGCAGTGAATCCGGTTATATGCGCCGGATAGCCGCCAAACTGTTCCGGGAGGGTTTCGGCGTTTTTATGATGAATCAACGGGGCAGTGGTGTCGGAATCGGTTTATGCGACCGGCTCTGGAATGGTGGCTCGAGCGAGGATCTGGCGCGAATCATCCAATTCATAGTGGATCTGTATCCCGCCCGGAAACTTCTTGTGATCGGGTTTTCATTGACGGGCAATATTCTTCTGAAGTACCTGGGGGAGGGCAGGCAAATCCCCTCCAATGTCCATTCCGCTCTGGCGGTGAACCCTCCCATCGATCTCAAAGTAGCCAGCCAGCAAATATCGGAAGGGCCCTGGTCCAACACGTTCAACAAATATTATCTCGGTCTGATGAACCGGCAGGTGGAGGCCATGGTGGAATGCCATCCGGAGGCTTTTCGACCCGCTGTCACGCCCAACACCATCTGGGAGTTTGACGTGGAATACACGGCTCCCGCGTTCGGTTATCCCCGTGTGGAAGCTTATTATGAAGAATGCAGTGCAAAGCAGTTTCTGGAACCGATTACGGTTCCCACCACCATTCTCTGTTCTCAGGACGACCCCTTTATCCCCGCGGAAATTTTTCAGAGTGTACGGATGAGCCAGCAGATAGACTTTATGAATCCTGAGTTTGGCGGCCATATGGGTTATATCTCCCGTTCCCGGAACTCCTTAGACGATCGCCGCTGGATGGATTTTATTTGTGTGCAATGGGCGAAAACCCTTTATCCTGAATAAACAGTCTTAACACTCAAAAAACCTGTCCACATTTCTTGAGGGTCGATTCTATGCCGGCGATGTCCGATACCTACAAGCTTTTCCGGGTCCGATGGTTGTTTCTAAAGAACAATTTTGTGCATCCGGCCCCCGACAAGTGGAGCCGCTGGGGATTGATCGGGATCCTCGGAAGTCTCTTCTTCGCTGCCAATTATGCTTTCTTTTTCCGGATGATCCGGTATCTGGATGAATTGCCTTTCAAGGTCGGGGAGGAGTTGATTTTCCAACTGCTGAACGTGATATTTCTCACCCTGTTCGTGATGGTTCTGTTTTCCGCCATCATCGCATCGTTGTCCATTTTCTATATATCTTCAGACCTGGATTTCCTGCACTCACAACCGGTAAGCAAAGGCTCCATTATCCGCGTGCGTTTCTTTCAGACTCTCGTCAACGCGTCCTGGGTGGTGCTGATCTTTGCCTTTCCCATCTTTCTGGCGTACGGGTATTACTTTGATGTGAACTGGGGATATTATCTATTTCTTCTGACAAGCCTGCCGCCCTTTGTGGTGATTCCCACTTTGCTGGGTGTCATCGGGATCATGGTCCTGATGTGGTGTTTTCCTACGGACAAGGCCTATCAGTTCTTATCTTTCATGGGTTTGTTTTTTCTGGCGGGGATGATTATATTTTTCCGTTTTCTTTCTCCGGAAAAGTTTTTTGACAAAAAAGTCTCCGACGAAGCGATCATCGCCTTTGTGGAAAGCCTCAAGATGCCGGAATTCGGGTTTCACCCCAGCAGTTGGATGACGATTGGAGTGTCCAGCTGGACCGAGCAACAAACCGGCACCGCGTTGTGGCAATTGGGTTACCTGTATGCAACCGCCGTGGTTCTGGGTGGAGTGTTCTGGTGGATCAGCCGGAAAATCTATTTTGCCAGCTGGCGTTCCTATCAGGAAGTTAAAAGCGCTCCCAAGGATAAAGCCCAAAAGCGGGGAACCCACAAGCCGGGTTGGTTGAGTGTTATGCCTTTTTCATCCGGTCAAAAAGGATTGTTCATGAAGGATCTGATAGTCTTCTCACGGGACCCGTCCTATTGGTCACAGTTGTTTATTCTGGCAGCGTTGGTGGTGGTTTATATCTTCAATATCGTCAACCTGCCTCTCGAAAACATAGTATTGAAAAATATTGTCTCTGTGTTGAATGTGGGGTTGATCGGGTTTGTGCTTGCGGCCCTCGCATCCCGGTTCGTGTTTTCCACCACCAGTCTGGAGGGGAAAAAGATGTGGGCCGTTTACACTTCCCCGTTAAAGATGGAAAACTTTTTGCTGGGCAAATTTATAATGTATTTTCCTCCGCTCCTGCTCATCGGGGAATTCCTGGTGATTGTTTCCAATATTCTGCTTCAGGTCGACGCCTATGTCATGCGGGTATCGATCATAGGGGTGGTCTTCATAACGATCGGTGTGGTGGGCATGGCCGTGGGTATGGGTGCCATGTATCCCAAGTTTGATTATGAAAACATTTCGGAAATTTCCAGCGGGACCGGTGGCATTCTGTTTATAATCTCCTGCCTGATATATGTTGGAGTCGTGCTGGTTTTGGGCGCCCGCCCCATGTATGTCCACTTCAAGCAAATGTATGTGGGGGGAGTGTCCGGTTGGGAGCCCATCGGTTTTTATGCTCTCATCATTGCGCTTTCATTTTATGTGGCCATCGCACCCATGCGGCGGGGTATCCGCGCTCTCAAGTTAAGGGACTTTTAGAATTCTTGGGAATTTCGCCATTCTTTGATATAAAAAAGAGATGATGGAGTTATTCCCGGACTATGAAAAATCAACCGATGGACCGCCGCCTCCGCTGGCCGACCGCATGCGGCCTGAATCCTGGGAAGACCTGCTCGGCCATGAACACCTCATTGGAGACAAAAGCCCGCTCCGGCGGTTGATTGAAAAGGATGCCGGGCTGTCCTTTATTTTATGGGGGCCGCCCGGAGCCGGCAAAACCACCATCGCCCGCATCGTGGCCCGCGTCACCCAAAGCGAATTCCATGAAATCAGCGCGGTCAATGCCGGTGTTGCCGACCTCCGCAAAATCATCGAACGCGCCAAAAGCAACTGGACGCAATCCCAACGCCGCACGGTTTTGTTCATCGACGAAATCCACCGTTTCAACAAATCCCAGCAGGACGCGGTATTGCCTTATGTCGAGAACGGAACCATCCGTCTCATCGGCTCCACCACCGAAAACCCGTCGTTCGAAGTCATCCCCGCATTGCGTTCCCGCTGCCAGGTGTTCCGTCTGGGATACCTCACCGCCGATCAGATCCGTCATATTATTGAACGGGCTTTGAAGGACAAGATTCGCGGTCTGGGGGATATCCCGATTGCTTTCGACGAGACGGCGGTGGATTTGATCATCAGCCATGCCAATGGCGACGCGCGCCGGGCGTTGAACGTGCTGGAAGCGGCGGCGATGTACTCAAAGGAATTGGAGAATCCCCCGCCAGTGGGGCGGTCGGTGATTGAAGGCATCATCCAGCGCACCGCCGTGCTGTATGACAAGGATGGCACCGAGCATTACGATCACGCCTCCGCCTTTCAGAAAAGTATGCGGGGATCGGATGCCGACGCGGCAATTTACTGGCTGGCCAAAATGATCGCCGGCGGCGAGGACCCCCGGTTCATCGCGCGACGCCTGGTGGTCACGGCGGCGGAGGATGTGGGGCTGGCCGATCCCATGGCGCTGGTACTCGCCAATGCGGCCTTCGATGTGGTCGAGCGTATTGGCCTGCCCGAAGCGAGAATCCCGCTGGCGCAGGCGGTTATCTATGTCGCGCGGGCGCCGAAAGACAATACCGCCATCAAGGCTATCGACTCTGCTCTGAGCGACGTCGAGAAAAAAGGCCAGTCGTTTCCCGTTCCCAACCACCTCAGGGATGCGCATTATAAGGACGCCAAAAAATACGGCTACGGCGCCGACTACAAATATCCCCACAATTACCCCGGCGGGAGGGTGGAGCAGGACTACCTTCCCGAAGAATTGAAGGGTAAAAAATATCTGCCCCGGGACGGCAAATAGTTGATACAGACAGTAGACTTGTGCCGGATATCCAAGAGTTAATTAAAGAAACTCAAAAGTTTGGCCTTTAAATTGGAAGCCTTAAACTTGGAACCAGCCTTGGATTTCCCTTTAGAGACAGGGCTGGTTTCAGGGGTAGAGTCAAGGCTGGTTTCAGGGGTAGAGTCAAGGCTGGTTTCAGGGGTAGAGTCAGTGGGGGCGGTGCCGCAGCCTCCCTTGGCGTTATGTCCAAGGTCATTGGGGTCATTATGTGCTACTGCACTGCATCCCTTGAGCTTGCTTACGATTCCCCGGTGATCAATCACGAATGAATTGGAGGACGAGGGATGGCGGGCGGTGGCGATAAAATCATATTCGGTATTGTTGACGTCACTGTCAATCTTAATTTCTATGGAATCGGTCGGAGCAGACCTGAATTCGCTATGGGATGCAGTATTGGAAGCTGCGTTTAACAAACAGGGACTGTTGCTGCTGTTAAAGGTCCAAAACTCCTGGCAGGCTTGAAATGCAGTGCGCAGGTCGGCCTGGGCCGTCGTATCATAGGCCCGTTCTTTATACGCAGAGTACTGAGGCACAGCCACAGCCGCCACTATCCCGACAACGGCTGCGGCAATGACCAACTCCATAAGGGTAAAACCCTCTTGATTGGTGATTGTGTACCGGCGTTCTGAATTTTTATTTTCTGCTTTCATGGACTACATTTAACCCTGGAAATGTAAATGTTATACCCTGCCCGCATACAAGAATGTACTTATTTACAATGGTTAGTGTAGATGTAAGGGTATCAATAATATATACCCCAAATGGGGTATAATTTACCATTGATTTTGCTGATTTTATCTATTTTTAACTGGGTTTAAGGGCTCTGTTTGGTTAATGTCCCGTATAAAAGACGTACAAATTGTCCCGATGATCATCCCTCTCTTGATTCAATTAGAATCCCTGATTGTGCCCATAAGCGGAAATCTATTGAGCTGACACTCAAAGAGGACTCAAAGTCAGGTATCGGACCAGATGCCTTTGATATCTTCCAGGCTCCTCTTTATTCATTTTAGATGTCCAAATTACTTTAAGAAAGAGTGATAGTGAATTCGTAATAGTAAAGTGTTGGTGGGAACAAAGAGCTGACCTTGTAAAAAAATATTCTGCCAAAAGTTCAATGATAATTGATACAATCCACCGTTTTGCAGCACTCATTTGAGTTTAAGAAAACTGAAAATGGCGCAGAGAACACAATTTAAGGACGTTGAATCGATTTTCGAGGGCAGGTTGCGGGGCAATCAGGCCATGTTGAGCGGTCTCGGCCTGACGGCGGAAGAAGCCCGGCTGCTCTGGCAGGCTCCGCGCATGAAAGAAGTCAGCTGGCTGGATCTGGATGACAACCAACTGGGCGATGCCGGACTCGGGGAGTTGGCAAAATGCGTCCACTTGGAAAATGTCCAATATTTAAACCTCAATAAGAACTGCATCACTGATGCCGGGCTGCAGAAGCTGGCTCTGTCGAAGTGCCTGCCCAAACTGAAACGCCTGCACCTGAAAGGCAATCCCATAGAAGGTCCGGGAGTTATCGCCTTGTTCGAGTCGCAAATGCTGGATGGGCTCACCACGTTTCAGGTCAACGAGGGCTGGACCTGCAAAAAACGCGAAGGCTGGCGCTACAATCCCCAGCTCCGCTCCGCGCGGGACGCATAAAGCCCCCTCTTTTTAAAAAGGGCTGGGTGGGGTAGCTTTTGACGAGATAACTAATTAACTTAAAAACAAGGAAAAGGGTATCATAACCTCCCCTGTATCCCCTCCTTCGTAAGGAGGGGAAATAATTAAACGACCATACTTATTACTGATGCTTAGCCCTCCTTGGTAGGGAGGAACTTCTGATTCATGGGCTCTCCTCAATCCACCGAACAAATCCATATTCATATTTCCGGTTCTGATCGGCCCGGCATCCTTGCCGAAGCGCTGGAAGCGATTGTGCGTCACGAATGCCTGGTGGTCGACATCAAGCAGTTTGTTTTTAATGGCATGTTGAACCTGTCCATTTTGCTGGAGAGCAAACAACCGCAGGCCTTGGCGGACCTCCGTAAATCCCTGAATGCCTATGGGACGCAAACCGGCATGAAAGTCGTTGCTTATCCCTGGGATTCCGAGCATCGTCCCGAAGCGCCTTACAAGCACCGCCTGGTGGTCACCGTCCTGGGACAAAAACTCGGTCCCATCCTCCTGCAGGAACTCACCCGCACCCTCGCCGACCTGGATATCAACATCATCCGCATCGAGCAGTTGGATTATGCCGACCACCATGTGATCGAAATCGTCATTGGCGCCAAGCAGGTAATGACCAATGTTGATATTCTGACCGCCTTACTGCAATTCAAAGAGAATTTTGATATCGATATTGCCGTGCAGGAGGACACCCTGTTCCGCCGCAACAAACGGTTGATCGTGTTGGACGCCGATATGACCTTCCTGCAATGCGAAGTGATCGATGAGTTGGGCAAGCTGGCGGGAGTGGGGGAGCAGTTGGCAGGGATTACCGAAAAGGCCATGCAGGGGGAAATCGATTTCACCACCGCCCTCAAGCAACGGGTGGCGCTGTTGAAGGGACTCACCGTTTCCCAGCTGGAGCAGATTTACGACTACCTGCCGCTCACTCCGGGCGCGGCCGAGCTGGTGCGCATTCTACAACACCTGAACTACAAGATCGCCATTGTCAGTGGCGGGTTCCAGTTCTTTATCACGAAACTGAAAGAAAAGTACAAGTTGGATTACGGTTTTGCCAACCAGTTGCAGATTCAGGAGGGCAAAGTCACTGGTGAGGTGGAAGGTGAAATCATTGACGGGGAGTCCAAAGCAAAGATCCTGGACGCCCTGGCCGCACGTGAAAGGTTTTCCCTGCAGCAGGTGGTGGCGGTAGGGGATGGCGCCAACGACATCCACATGCTGGCCAAGGCCGGACTGGGCATCGCCTTCAACGCCAAACCCATCGTCCAGCAACACGCGCAGGCTTCGATCAGCGTCTACAATCTTGAATTAATTCTTTATTTTTTAGGTATTTCAGGTAATGAACTTAAGGAATTACGTAAGGCTATGGAGAAACCGGGCTCGTAAAGATTTCGCGTTTCAATTCCCATCCGCGGCGGGTGATTTCCTGATCAAACATCTTTCCTCTCAGCGCCAATTCCACCGGCACGGCCCCCTTGGGAAGCTTGTCTTGGGCGGCAATGATGGCGATGATCGAGGCGTGCCAGCCGGTGATTTGTTCCATCGCGGTGAAGCCGGTTTTTATGTCGTAGGTTTCCAAAAAGTCGAGCGTGCATGAGGAGTGCGATCCGTTGAGCCGGCCGGTGGCCTGGGCGCGGATGAGGCAAACATCATAGACCGGGGGTTCCGGTGTAATTCTGGGGGCCAGCATGGCCTTGAGCAATTCCCGGGGTACAAAAGAATTGCCATTGATGATTGTTCTTTCCAGATCAAACAGTCCCAGGCTCTGGAACGCTTTGAACTGGTCCCAGTGGCCCGGATAGCGCAGGGTTTTATTCTCCAGTCGGCGGAGTTTGTCCTTGAAAGACCAGGGCGCGGTGGAAAGGCCGCCGGAGGTCACCGCCGCTTCCAGAAACCCGAAAGGCTGAGGAAAGTCTAGGGTCTCGATTTCCGTCAGGCAGGGAACCGGGGTCGGTTGTCCGCCGCGGATAAACCAGGCGTCGCCGTAATATTCGTTGATGAGTCCATTGAAGTTAAAAGTGAGATCGTAGTTCCAGGGCTGTTGCGGGTTTTGTGGCAAGCCTCCGTCCCAGATATACACGTCCTCCGGCTCGTCCAGATAATCCATGGCCCGGATCCCCATGTTGATGTTGAGACCGGGTCCCATGCCGCAATCCGGGGTGATGGTGATCCCCGCCGCTTTTGCCTTATCTCCCAAGGCCAATTGCTGGCGAACGGTTTCGGTGTGTCCGCCCAAATCGCAAATATTGGAGCGCGCTTCAATCGCCGCTTCGGTAATCTGTAGATTGAACATGTAGGGAACGGCGCTGATCGTGGAATGGACACCCTTAAGAGCGGGAACGAGGACGGAAGGGTGTTCGACGTTCAATGCCTTGCCCTGAACGGTTTGGGTCTGGAGGAGTTTGTTGACCTTCTCGGCACCTTGCATCGCGGCTTCGGCGTCGAGATCGAACAAACGGATTTCTTTCGCATCCCCCAAGCGTGCGAGATCGTATGCGGCGGCGACTCCCTGTCTTCCGGCACCTAAAACGGCATAAATTAAGCTCATAAGGTTATCAGATTAAAGTATAGCCGGGGGGGAGTAAAGGACTTCCCGACAAGGTCATTATTTAGTTGCTAAATATCAAGGCATTTATTAATGTTTTTTATCAGGAGTTCAATGTAAATGTTGTGGATAAAAACAAAGTTTTGACTCAATGAATTTTCCCTATAAAGCGGTGTTGTTTGACTGGGCCTATACCCTGGTCGATCTGGTCAATGAAGAAGACCGGACGGCTTTACGGCGGGTGTATGATCATCTGGAAACAAATGGGTTCGCGCTTCCCGGTTTTCAGCAATGGTATGACACGTACCACCGCCTGTTCTTCGGAATGATCGAGATTTCCCGTCCCACCCACCGGGAGGCCCGATTTGATCACGTCCTCAATTTTCTCCTGATGCAAAACAATATCCATTTGAATGGAAAAGTCCGTTTCGAGGATTTGTTGAAAATTTATTACGATGAAATTTATTCCCACCGCAAGGTTTATCCAGAGATGATCAAAACTCTCGTCGCATTGCAGAAAGCCGGGATACGCATGGGCATCATTTCCAACACGACCAATCCCGGCTATATGAAAGATTATGAGCAAACGTTATTGGGGCTGGACCCTTACTTTGAGTTTTCGGTCTATTCCTCGGAAGTCCCGTACCGAAAACCGCATCCTTCCATTTTTCAGCTGGCCCTGGCGCGATTGAAGCTGGAACCGTCGGAAGTATTATTTGTCGGAGATAATTTGAAAGCGGATGTCGTCGGAGCTCAAAGTGTGGGTATGCCCACCGCCTGGTTGAATCGAGATGGAAAAGAATTGCCCCCGGACGTGACTCCCGATTACGAAATCAAATCCGCGACGGAACTATTAACGCTTTTTGCCAACTCCTGACCCGCCATGCACCGCTTCTTTGTCTCTCCCGAAGGGTTTTCCGAAAATACGGTAACGATTAAGGGTTCTGATGTGAACCACATTCGTACGGTTCTCCGAATGAAACCGGGTGACCGGATTGAAGTCATCGACCACCAGGGGATTCGGTACGAGATTGTTTTGGGGGTTGTGGATCGGGATCATGTTCAAGGTGAAATCCTGTCGAAAATTGCCCTGCAGACCGAATCCCCCGTAACTATTCGGATGGGGCAGGCCCTGATCAAGGGCAATGCGTTTGATCTTCTAATCAGAAAGGCGACCGAACTGGGTGTGGTCGAGATTGTTCCGCTGAAAACACAACGTTGTGTGGCCCGTCTGGCGAAGGTGTCGGAACCGAACCGCACTCAACGCTGGCAACGCATCGCCGAAGAAGCCGCCAAGCAATGCGGGCGGTCCCGGGTGCCCGAAATCCATTCTACGGTGTTGTCGATTGAGGAGTTTTGCCGGCAATCGTCCGAGTCTGATTTGAAACTGGTTTTCTGGGAGGGAGAACAACAAACCCGCTTGCAGGATGTTGTGACACCGGACTCTGTCTCTTCCATCGCTTTTCTGGCCGGACCGGAAGGCGGCTGGGCGGCAGAGGAGATTGAATTTCTCAAGCAAGAAGGGTTTCAAACCGTAACTCTGGGTCCGCGCCTGTTAAAAGCCGATTCCGCATCGCTGGTCATCCTGTCTCTCCTCCAGCACCGCTGGGGCGACTTATAATAGGGTTGGCGCGTTGGGGAATTGGTGGTACATTGACCGAAGCATCGTTTGTGAAACTCTCCGTTTGGAACCTCACCTATGACCTATCAGCTCAAACTCGACATCTTCGAAGGGCCGCTCGATCTGCTTCTGCACCTGATCAAGGAGCAGAAGATGGAAATTCACGACATCCCTGTGGCGGAAATTTCCCGGCAGTATTTAAAATATCTGGAACTGATGACGGAACTGAACCTGGAAGTCGCCGGCGAATACCTGGTGATGGCCGCCGAACTCACCCGGCTCAAGTCGAAAATGCTCCTGCCTTCCCACGGCGAGGACGAAGACGGCGAAGATGGCACCGATCCCAGGGCCGAGTTGACCCGCCGGCTAATGGAATACCAGAGATACAAACACGCCGCCGGGGACCTGCGTCAGCTGGAATACGACCGGCAACAACTGTTTTCACGGGGCAGCGAAATTCAGGTCGAGGAGGGGGAAGAGGAAGTCATCGTCGACGCCACGGTGTTCGATTTGTTCAGCGCTTTTAAAGAGGTTCTGAGTAAAAGGACATTTAAGGAAGATTATGAAATAAAAATCACCACGCTTTCCGTTTCGGAGCACATCAACCGGGTGTTGGATACTCTGAACGAGCATGAAAGCGTCACCTTTGAATCCCTGTTTGTCAGTAACGAGTCCAAGCAGGAAGTCATTGTGACTTTTCTGGCCCTCCTGGAGTTGATGCGCATGTCCCTCATTCGCGTGCAACAGGGGAGTCAATTCGAGACCATTCGCGTCTACCGCACCGCCGACCGTGAGACCCAGGAAGAGGCCCTCAAGGATTACATCAACTCAGAAGTGGATCCCGAACTGAATCCCGAAACCCTTTGAATAACCCTTTCCAAAGGGTCCAGCCGAATTTTTCCCCGAATATACCCCGTTTTCGTCCATTTCTTTTTTAGCATAGAAGTTTGACTTTACCGCAGTGGTTTGAATAGACTGAAGGAGTCGTATGAATTTCATAATCGTCGAGGATTCCATTATGTTGGCTCAGAGGTTTGCATTTCTGTTATTAGTGACTTTGATTTTTTCCGGGTGTGCTTCCCATGGTGGTTATCGCCCTACGGTAGACCCTTATGGCGATCCGCGAGCCGATCGTATCGGCCAGGACATGTATGAATGTGAAGCTCTGGCCCACCAGGCCAGCCGGGTGGGAGAGGAATCCGCCAAGGGCGCCATCGTCGGCGGCGGCATTGGAATGCTGGGGGGAGCCCTGTTGGGAAGTCTCTCGGGACGTCCGGTGCAGGGAGCAATGCTGGGTGCGACCGCTGGCGGGATTACCGGGGGTGTGAGCCAGGGTATGAACGCCGATCAGCGTTTCGTTCATGCCTACCGGAATTGCATGATCAACCGGGGCCATAATGTGATCAGTTGAGGATTCTTCCAGTTCAAGGATTTGGCAGAATAACCATTACCCCAGAAAGTGCTTTCTGGGGTTTTTTATTGCCCATTGCCCCGGCGGGGGGGATATAATACAATTCTACAAGCATTTCCTGATTAATCGAGACTTTATAGAGATGTTTACGCAACTCAACGAAGATATTCAAGAAGCCATGAAGAAAGATCCGGCAGCCCGGCATTTCTGGGAGGTATTGATCTGTTATCCAGGCGTGCATGCCTTGATCGCCTACCGATTCAATCATTGGCTCTGGAATCACAATATCAAACTGATCGCCCGTCTGTTCTCTTATCTGGTTCGATGGCTGACCGGCATTGAAATCCATCCTGCCGCGAAAATCGGCCGGAGATTTTTCATCGACCACGGCATGGGCGTGGTGATCGGGGAGACGTCGGAAATTGGCGATAACGTTTTTATGTATCATGGCGCCACCCTGGGCGGACTCAGTATGAAAAAGGGCAAGCGCCACCCCACCATCTGCGACAACGTCGTCATTGGCGCGGGCGCGCAGGTGCTGGGTCCGGTGACTGTCGGCAACAACAGTAAGATCGGTTCCGGGTCGGTGGTGGTGCAATCGGTTCCCGAATATTCCACGGTCATCGGCGTTCCGGGACGCGTGGTCTTTTCCGGTATTTCAGCTGACTTTGAAGATCTGGAAGAGACTTTCTCCGATCCTATGGCGCAAGCCATCGAAGTGGTGCTGGACCGCCTCCCTCAAATGGAGAAAGATATACGTTTGCTCAAGGACGCGGTGGAATTGGAATCTACGGATGAGGCTACGTCCCCACCTCCTGAACCGGTTCCTCTCAAAAAGACCGGTATGAAAAAAGCCTCGAACGACAGCTGATCCTCATTCCTTTCCGGTTTTAAATAACCTTTTTTTGATAAGAAATATGCAGCAGATATACCTGGATCACAATGCCACCACTCCCGTCGACAAAGAAGTTTTGGAAGCCATGCTTCCTTTATTCCGGGACGCTTTCGGCAATCCTTCCAGTGCTCATGCCCGAGGCCGGGCGGCCCGTGTATGTCTGGACCAGGCTCGCGAACAGGTGGCCGCATTGATCGGCGCGCATCCCGTAGAAATCACCTTCACCAGCGGCGGCACGGAGTCGGATAATCTGGCCATCACCGGGACGGCCCGTGCTCTCAAAAATAAGGGCAACCACATCATCACCAGCCGCGTGGAACATCCGGCGGTTTTGAACACCTGTGAAGAATTGCGGAAGGAGGGTTTTGACATCGGTTATGTTCCAGTCGACTCCCATGGACGAATCGATTGTTCCGCACTGGCCGACCTGATCACGGACGAGACCACGTTGATCACCCTTCAACATGGCAACAGTGAAGTGGGAACGCTGCAGCCCATCGAGAAAATCGGGGAGCTGGCCCGAGCCCGGGGCGTATTGTTTCACACCGATGCCGTTCAGACGGTGAGTAAAATCGCGGTGGACACTCAAATTCTGCCGGTGGATCTGCTGTCCCTTTCTGCCCACAAAATGTACGGCCCCAAGGGAGTGGGAGCTCTTTATATCCGGAGGGGAACTCCCCCGTTGTCTCCTCTGATTTCCGGTGGCGGTCAGGAGAAAAAAAGAAGGGGAGGAACAGAGAATGTGCCCGGGATCGTAGGTTTGGGAAAGGCGGCCGAAATCGCCCAGTCCCGTCTGGAGTCGGACCAGTCTCGAGTTTCCGAACTCCGTAACGACCTGCGCCGGCAAATTGAATCACGGATCCCCGGTGCCCGGTTTTACGGTCATCCAGAATTTTGTCTTCCCAACACCCTCTATTTGGGATTTGACGGGGTAGAGGGGCAGACATTGATGATTCATCTGGACCTGTCGGGTATTTTTGTTTCCACCGGGACCGCTTGCAGTTCGGGTTCGATACTGCCCTCTGAAGTGCTGGGAGCCATGGCGGTTCCGGAAAGCGAAATGGTTCAAACCATTAGAATCAGCCTGGGCCGGGGAAACCAAACGGAGGACATGACACGTGTGTCTGATGCCTTGGAGAAAGCGGTTCTAGAAATTCGTTCAAAAACCGGGTTTTCTGCCGGGGCCGTCCCCAAGTGATTGTATAACTCTGTATAAATTGTTACAATTTCGAAGGATTTGCCGACGAGCGCAACAGATTTATTTTCGGATGGGGTCTTTGGGAAGCCTGTTTTCATTTACTGGGGGAAGTCATGTTATTCGTTAAAAATAGTTTCAAATTTATCTCGGTAACCATTTTCATTGTTTCGTTAGCCCTAACGGGGTGCAGTTCATTGCCGTGGAGCAGCGATGAAGACGATGAAGATTTATTTTTTGAAGAAGATTTCGGAAGCGAATTTGAAGCTGAGGTTGATGATAAGACTCCCGCCAAAAATGACAAGGAAGAAGACTTTTTCAAAGATGACAACGCGCTGGCTCAATCCCAGCCGGCCGGGGAACCTCAGCCCCGATCCGTGCCTGTCTCTCCCGACGAAGAGGATTTCTTTTTTGATGATGAGCCGAAGGCTCAACCCGCTCCCAGACCCGCACCCCAACCGCAGTCACAGCCGGCAGAAAAAATTGAACAGGGTAGCGGTGTGATCAGTGATGGAGGCGGTTTCGTCAGTGTGGATCAAAAAACCGACAAGGAAGAATTAAAGACGGATGTCGCCACCCTGCACAGTCAGCAGGAAGAATTGATGTTCAGAGTGCAGGAGCTTCAGAAGATTGTGAATAATCTGGAACCGCGGTTGACCGCAACGCAGGAGCGGGTGGATGCTTCGCTGTCCGCGGGGTCGGGGTCACACACCGTCAATGCTGAAATCGAATCCCTGAAATCGGAAATCGTCAGGCTGAAAAATGAAATAGCGACTATTAAAAAGACCCCTGTTCCTTCCAAGCAGGCCAAGTTGATTCAAAAAACCCGGCCGATGAGACGGCACCTTACGCATACCAAAACACCCAGGGAATACAATGAGGCATTGGCCGCGTATAGGGCCGGCAGATACGATGAGTCGATTCTGTTGTTTCAGGAAATGAGTCTGGGCAACCCACCTCAAAATCTCAAAGATAATATCGTTTTCTGGATGGGCAGTAATTATTTGAAACTGGATATGTATGATGATGCCATCAAGCAATTTCAAACCGTGCTGACTCAGTATCCTGACGGCAATAAGGTCCACGATGCACGTTACATGTTGGGAGTCAGCTATCAGAAAAAAGGCGATACCGGAAGAGCCCTGGATGCTCTGGAAGTGGCGTTGAAAAGCAACCCTCCCTCCGAGGTCCGTCAGAAGATTGAAAAGCAGTTGATGGAAATCAAATAGCTTCGATTTCTGAATCCTTTACTTTCCAACCCTAGGCTTGAAAGCCAACAGGTTTTGAACTCTCCATGAAAGTGGCGCTGGTTCACGATTGGTTGACCGGTATGCGGGGAGGTGAGCGGTGTCTCGAGGTTTTCTGCGAAGTATTCCCGGATGCCGATCTTTTTACCCTCTTGCATATTCCCGGCAGCGTATCCCCCCGAATTGAATCCATGCGGATTCATACCTCTTTTTTGCAAAACCTTCCGGGTGTTGAAAAATATTATCGCTATACCCTGCCACTGATGCCCTGGGCCATCGGTGCTTTAAATCTCAAGGGCTATGATCTGATCCTGAGCAGCAGCCACTGTGTTGCCAAGGGAGTTCGCATTACCGGCGGGGGCACCCATATCTGTTATTGTTTTACGCCAATGCGATATATTTGGGACCAGTTCGATATTTATTTTTCCGACAGGGGCCGGTGGGTTCAATCCTTCTTCATGCGTCTTCTGCGTCCGTTCCTCAAAAATTGGGATGTCCGCTCCAATCGTGGCGTTCACCAGTTCATTGCCATATCCCGGCATATTCAGAAAAAAATTGAGAATTATTATCAAAGAGAATCGACCGTTATCACGCCACCGGTGAATACCCTTTTTTATTCGCCCATCAACGAGCCCCGTGAAGATTATTTTCTTATAGTTGGGGCTCTATCTCCTTATAAACGTGTGGATTTAGCAGTTGAAGCCTTTAATGATTTAGGATATCCTCTCAAGATTATTGGGACAGGTCCGGAAATGCGTTACCTCCGCTCGATTGCCGCCTCGAATATTCAGTTTTTGGGGTGGCTTGCGGACGAGCAGGTTCGCTCACATTATGCCCGTTGCCGGGCGTTGGTGTTTCCCGGGGAAGAGGACTTCGGGGTTGTCCCGCTGGAGGCTCAGGCCATGGGTTGCCCGGTCATTGCCCTCGGACAAGGCGGGGCGCTGGAAACGGTGATCCCTGAACCCGGTTCATGGAAACCACAGACCGGCATCCCTGAGGAAAAAACCCGGAAGCCCACAGGGTTGTTTTTTTATACAACGGAAAGGAAAAGTCTTTGTCGGGCGATCGAACACTTTGACACTGTTGAAACCGGATTCGATGCCCATGAAATTCGGGAACATGCCCTGAGATTTGATCGGGATCAGTTCCAATACCGAATCCGAATGTTTATTCAAGAATACTTGAAGAAATCCGATGCTGAAAAAATATAGTCAGCTATTTCTATCTGCCCTCGTCATTTCCGACAGCCTGGTGATCCTGGCCTCCTGGATCGGCGCCTATTACATTCGATTCCATGCCGGCTGGATACCCCTTTACAATGGAATTCCCCCCGTCGAGCAGTATCAGGCTTTACTGATTCCCGTTTTGATCCTTTTTTTATTCAATTTCAAAGTAGTCGGGGTGTACCAGCCCTTACGGGGCAAATCCGTGTGGGTGGATTATTACAATGTCATTAAAGCCAACACCATATCAGTATTGATTCTCTCCTCACTGCTTTTCTTTTACCGGGAAGAAAGCTACTCCCGCATCGTGGTGGGAATATTCTGGTTGACCGCCACTTTTTCCCTGGTGGCGTCCCACATGATTGTTCGAAATTTTTTAATGATACTTCGGCGGCGGGGAAAAAACCTGCGTTATGTCCTGATTGCAGGCTCGGGTGATCTGGGGCGGGAGGTGGCGGAACGCATCGACCTGCATCCGGAAATGGGATTCAAAATAGTCGGGTTTCTGACCACCCAAAAGAAAAAAATCGGAACGCGTATTCAGGGCTATCCGGTGTTGGGACTGCTCGACGACGTTTCCAGGCACATCAAGGAGCAAGGGGTGGACAAACTGTTTATTACCCTGTCCATGAGATCCCAGGACCATTTCGAGAGGGTGTTGTTCAACCTTGGCGAAGAATCGGTGGATATCAAAGTGGTTCCGGATTTATTGCAGTACATGAGCCTGAGCGGGGGCGTGGACAATTTCGACGGCCTGCCCATAGTCAATTTGACGGAATCTCCCCTATACGGCTGGAATCTCGTTTTCAAGCGTGCCACCGATATTGTGATTTCTTCTTTAGCGATCGTTATTACCAGCCCCTTGATGATTTTAATTGCTCTCTTAATCAAGTTGCAATCCCGCGGGCCGGTGTTTTTTATTCAGGAGCGTGTCGGTTTGGATCGAAAAGCGTTTAAAATGTATAAATTCCGCTCCATGGAAGTGGACGCAGAATCGCAATCCGGTCCGGTATGGACCCGGGAAAATGATGACCGCCGCACCCGCCTGGGAGTTCTGCTTCGTAAAACCAGCCTGGATGAATTGCCGCAGTTCCTGAACGTGCTTTTTGGAGACATGAGTATGGTGGGTCCCCGGCCGGAACGACCGGTATTTGTAGAGGATTTTAAAAAGTCGGTTCCCCATTACATGTTGCGTCTCAAGATGAAAGCGGGTATTACCGGTTGGGCCCAGGTCAATGGCTGGCGCGGCAATACCAGCCTGGAAAAACGGATCGAGCACGATCTGTATTATATCAAACACTGGTCCCTGCTTTTTGACATCAAGATTATAATCAAAACCCTCTGGAATGGATTGATCAACCGGCATGCCTACTGAGTCCGGGGTAGTCGCCATTATTCCCGCCCGGTGGGCATCGACCCGTTTTCCCGGCAAACCTCTGGCCCAAATCAAAAAGAAACCCATGATTCAATGGGTGGTGGAGCAGGCTCAAAAAGTTTCCCGGATAGCGGAAGTTATTGTGGCGACGGATGATGACCGGATTCTGGATGCCGTGACCGCGTTTGGTGGCAAGGCGGTTAAGACTTCTCAGGACCATACCACCGGGTCAGACCGTATTGCGGAGGTGGCATCCGGGCTGAATTGTGATATTGTAGTCAATATTCAGGGGGATGAGCCTCTCATTCCTCCGGAAAATATTGAACAGGTGATCGACTGTCTCGACAAGGATCCTGCTTTGAATGTAGCAACGTTGATGATGGCTGTTCACGAATCGGATGAAATCATCGACCCCAATGTAGTCAAGGTAGTTACGAATCAAAAGGGGAGAGCGCTCTTTTTTTCCCGATCGGCGATCCCCTTTCACCGTGATGAATGGAAAAACGGGTGGCCGGAAAACATTTCCAAATCCAAAGAAGCGGGGATGAGCCGGGTTTTTAAACATGTTGGACTTTACGCCTATCGCCGGTCGTTCCTGTTGGATTTTACCCGAATGCCTCCCACCCCTCTGGAGCAATTAGAGAAGCTGGAACAACTCCGGATTCTCGAGCATGGCTATCCTATCCAAGTGGAGATTACCGAGAAAATATCCATGGGCGTTGACCGGATTGAAGATTTGGATAAAATTGAAAGATTTCTCGACAAGCAGGGTTCAAAATAGTTTTTCTACGATACGGATGAGGTTCCGATTTGGCAAAAAAATACAGCGATAAAAAAGTAAAATACATTTTTGTCACCGGAGGAGTTTTGTCCTCCCTGGGGAAGGGAATTGCCGCAGCCTCACTGGGCAGTCTGCTGGAATGCTCCGGCTTGAAAATCACATTGCTCAAGCTCGATCCGTATATTAACGTCGATCCGGGTACGATGAACCCGTTTCAGCACGGGGAGGTTTATGTGACCGATGATGGTGCTGAAACCGATCTGGATCTCGGCCACTATGAGCGGTTCACCCATGCGCGTATGGGCAAGATCAATAATGTGACTGCCGGTCGAATCTATTATGACGTGATCGAAAAGGAACGACGAGGTGAGTTTCTGGGATCGACGGTGCAGGTCATCCCGCATATCACGGACGAGATCAAATCGCGAATTCGGGCGGTGAGCGATGGCGTTGATGTCGTGATTTGTGAAATCGGGGGCACGGTAGGTGATATCGAAAGTCTGCCTTTTCTAGAGGCGATCCGCCAGTTCCGATTCGATAACAATCCCAAGAATGTGATCTACGTTCACCTGACCCTCCTGCCTTATATCAAAACTGCGGATGAACTGAAAACCAAGCCGACCCAGCATAGCGTTCAGAAATTGAGGGAGATCGGTATCCAACCGGATGTTCTTCTCTGCCGCTCCGAACAACACGTTTCTAAGGACATCAAAAGGAAGATTGCGCTGTTTTGTAATGTGGAAGTGGATTCCGTTATCACTGCCCTGGATGCCAAGTCGATCTATCAGGTGCCGCTGAATTTGCATCACGAAGGGTTGAGCCGCATCATACTTGAAAAGCTGGGCATGCCGGGAGTGCAACCCGACCTCAGCCAATGGGAAACAATCAATAAATATCTGGAGAGACCGGAAGGCGAAGTGGATATTGCCATTGTCGGGAAGTACATCGAGCTTAAGGAATCTTACAAAAGCCTGATGGAAGCTCTGGTGCATGGCGGAGTCAGCAATCGAATCAAGATCAATATGAAGTGGGTGTCGGCTGAAGATTTGGAGAAGGAGGGTGGGACCGAACTTTTAAGAGGATGTGATGGAATACTTGTGCCGGGAGGATTTGGCGATCGCGGTTTTGAAGGCAAGGTCAAAGCGGCGGGATTTGCGCGTGAAAATAAAGTTCCCTACCTGGGGATCTGTCTGGGCATGCACTCGGCGGTCGTCGATTTTGCCCGTAGCGTGGCGAAGCTCCAGGATGCGGACAGCGCGGAATTCAAACCGGACACTCCTCATCCTATCATCGACTTGATGAACGATCAGGAGGTGAATGGCAACAAGGGCGGAACCATGCGGCTGGGTGAATACCCCTGCCAGCTGCGGAAGGGTTCCATCGCTTTTGCCGCTTACGGAGACCGGGAAATCAATGAACGCCACCGTCATCGTTACGAATTCAACAACAAATACAGGTTTCAATTGGAAGAAGCGGGAATGAAGATCAGTGGAATATCGCCCAGCGGCAACCTGGTTGAAATCATCGAATTAGCCGACCACCCCTGGTTCCTGGCCGGGCAATTCCATCCTGAATTCAAATCATCCCCGATGGACCCTCATCCGCTATTCCGCGAATTTATCTCCCATTCCCTCCAACATCGCACATCCCGTTAATCCGTTCCTGTCGGAACGCTGACCACAATTCCGCCGATCACGTCGTATAATTTAAAATCATGTTTGGGGCTTTTAGGATGCGCATTGTGACAGGTGATACAGGCCGGAGTCACTGCGATATCGGGATAGACCGCCTGAAAATATGACCGGTTCCCTATTTGAGTGGTGCCGATATAAGGGCGGAAGGGTCGAGATGCGACCGTCTCCAATCCGATACGTTCAAACCTGTTGGCGGGGCCATTGTGCTGGTTGATAGGCCAAAGGCTGATTAATTTGTAATCCAAACCCAATCGCATATTCTTGATCAGATCGGAAGCGTTGAGTAAAAACTGTGCCGGGAGCAAAAGTGTATTTTCCTCCCACCAATTTTCAGAAGCATAAATAATGTTTTTCTTTTGCAGGCGATTGACGATGTGTTTGGCATAAACGGTGCGATCCGCCTCCAGAATCGCGTGTACATAGTCTGCCACCACCTCGGGGACTACGGCTAGGTTGTTCTGCGCGGTTTCCTTTTTCATATTTGAAATGGGAAAAGATATATAAATTCCTCCCATGACATCGTTTCGTTTGAAATCCCTTTTCGGGCTCCTGGGGTGGCTGTTGTGGCACTGAACACAACTTTTGGTAACCGCCAAATCCGGATACACTGCGTTGAAAAGTACCTGCCCGTTCTTCCTGACCGTCCAGACATAAGGTTGATTAGGGTTGAGTGCTACCTTTTTCAGCCCTACTTTCTCTTCTTTGGTCCTGGACGCGTTTTTTTTATTGATCGGCCACAAGCTCATCAAGCGGTACTTGATTCCCAGGTTTTTCGAATTTACAATTTTTGACGACATCATCAAAAACTGGGCGGGTAGGGGAAGAGCATTTGTTTTGTCCCAATTTTCAGAAGCCTTCAGTGATACCGTTTCGCCCAGACGTTCGACAATGTATTGCGAATATATAGTCCGGTCGGTTTCAATGACAGCATGAATATAATCGGCTGCGCGATGGGCAGATATGGTTTTTTGTTTTAGTGGGGGTTGGGCCGCAGAGTTGGCCGGAGAGAGGAGGATGATTAAAATGAATAAGCAGACCAGATAAACGAAAGAGGATTTGAGCTTGAGCATGGCGACTCCTCCCTGGCTTCTCAATGGAGATTTCTTAAATGCGCCTATGATTTTCTTATACCCGATTTTTTTTGAAAATGACAGTCTTAATTTTTTCTTGTGCAAGCTAACCCTGGGCCAAACCCTTGATGATGTCCAGCTTGCCGACGATTCCCAGTATTTTTTTGCCATCCACCACTGGGATCGAGTGAATACTTTTTTCGGCCATCAGTGAAGCTATTTCATGGATGCCGGCGTCTGGTGCAACAGTGACCACATGGGAAGTGTAAATATCTTCAACCTGGGTCGCGTTAAACCGTTTCACTTCCTCCTCGAATTTTTTGCCGCTCTCCAGATAAATAACGGCATCGAACAAAGCGATCACTGTGGGGATATGAAGGTTTTTGCTTTTTTCGATCAGGTTTTTTTCAGTGACGATTCCGATCAATTCGCCCTTGCCGTCCACTACCGGGAATCCATTTACCTTGTGTTTGATGAATAAATCCGATAATTCCTTAATGGAAGTATCTTTTGTGACGGTAATCACTTTCTCGGTCATAATCTCTTTGGCTGTAATCATTGAAGACCTCAATCTGGATTTCTGGAATGGTTGTTTGTTTCTGAATGAGTTGGGGCGTGTCCGAATTTTTTCAACAGAAACTCCCAAAGCATGGCGATATATTCGTTAATTTTATTAAAGGTTCTAAAAGGCATTTCTTTCTGGGTTTTGTAACCAACATAAATTGTGAACATCAATAGGATGATGTTGGGTATCCACACCGAAAAATAGGGATTGATCATTCCGCTACGGCCGAAATTCTGCAAAACGACCAGGCTGACGTAATACATCAGGATAATGAGAATTGCAAAAACAAATCCTCCGGACTTTCCGGATCGCCGGGAAGTGATGCCCAGAGGTGCCCCTATAATTCCAAAAAGAATACAGGTCAGCGGAATAGAGAACCGTTTACTCAATTCAACCTTTTCCACATCGTCCTGCCAGTTGATTTTTTCATTATGCTCAATTCGTTTTCTCAGTTCGGAAACAGACATCTCTCTGGGTTTCAGGATTTGTTTTTTCTTGAGTTGGTCGGTTCCGGGAATATCCAGGGTCAAATCGTATCGATCAAACTTCATTATTTGATAATCTTCACCCTGTTTGGCCAGGTCATGGATGGATCCATTTCTCAGCTGCAATTGGATTCTGAGGTTGGCCGGGTCGGTGAGAATGAACCCCTGCTCGGAGAGAATGATTTTCGTGGAGCCTTCATACGAACTGTCCGCAATGAAAACTCCATTGTAACTGTTCGGCCCCTTTTTTTCTTTAACCATCAGGACCATGTTGTCAAAATCGCGGTTGAATACGTTGGGTTTGATGTCGATGTTGGCGCGGGTTTTTACAATATCAAATATCATCTGTTTCAAGGCCTGATTGCCTACGGGAAGTGCATAAAAAATAATAATATTGGTCGCAATGTAAGCCAGGAAGGAAAAAAGAAGAACAGGGCGGAGAAGATACAAAAAACTCCAGCCACTGGATTTCATGACGACAAGTTCGTTGTCAGCTGAAAACTGGTTGAAGGCTACTACTGCCGCAACAAGCACGCTGATTGGAATGGTGATGGATAGAAATATGGGTGATATATAGAGAACCATTCGACCCACCTCAAAAATCGTCATCCCGCGATTGAGGATCAGGTCTGTCATGAACATCGCCTTGTCAAGAAACATGACCACGGTCAGAAACATGGTGCTCAGGGCGAATATTTTAAGGGTTTCTGTGAAAATATAGCGGTGGATGATTTTCATGAATGCTGGTAGAATCCCCGGTAGTTGGGACCTCCGCGTTTCCCTGGGCGGAAGTCCTTAAGTCTCTCGAGACGGTTTATCACATCATTATACTATTTATCCACCGACTCTGTTCAGGAAAATGGTGTTGAAGAAGTCCACGATCTCCCTTAATACACGCAGTCGTCTCCCCGCCTGGTTGAAAACGTCTTTACCGTCCGGCGAAAAATTTTTTGACTTGCGCTCTTTGGTTCGAAAGTATCAACTGCATACCGTATGCGAATCCGCATCTTGTCCCAATATTGGTGAATGTTGGGGTAATGGAACGTTGACCTTGATGATCCTGGGTGATCATTGTTCGCGCGCCTGCCGGTTTTGCGATGTTCCCTCCGGTCAGATGTTGCCTCCCGATGACAATGAGCCCCGGCATGTCGCTGAAATGCTTTCACATTTGAATTTGAATTATGTTGTCGTCACTTCTGTGGATCGGGACGATCTGCCGGACGCGGGAGCCAGCCACTGGGCCGAAACCCTTCGGCAGATTCGTGAACTGTGCCCTGACCTGGGTGTAGAGGCTCTGGTGCCGGATTTCAAGGCCGAGGTATCGTTAATAGAAACGGTATGTCTCGCTCAACCCGATGTGTATGCGCACAATATCGAGACGGTGGAATCGCTGCAGAAACGTGTCCGCCCCCAATGCCGTTATGATTGGTCCCTGAAAGCCCTGTCCGTGGCGGCCCGACAATTTGGAATGATTACCAAAAGCAGTATGATGCTGGGTCATGGCGAAACCCGGCAGGAAGTGGTTCAAACCATGACGGATCTCCGGGAAGCGGGTTGCCGGGTGTTGTCCCTCGGTCAGTACCTTCAGCCCTCACGATCCCATCTCGAAGTCAGGGAATATGTCCATCCGGATGTTTTTTCCGAATACAAGCTGATCGGCGAACACATGGGATTTGATCATGTGGAATCCGGTCCATTGGTTCGCAGTTCGTTCCAGGCGGACCAACAAGCCGGTGCTGCGGGAATAATTTAACTACCGGGATTTATCATCTGCTGGATGTGCTCCATCCAGCCTTTACCCCAATCAAAATTATACCGGTGACCTTCCACTTCAGTTTGCTTTTGTAAATCGGTATAGTATTTTTTGTCCGCAATACAGCGGTTTATTTTCTGGATCAGCTCGTGCGTTTCATGAGGGCTGAAGTGTTGCTCGGGATTGCGGATCACTTCCATGTTTTCAGGGATGGCGCTCACCAGGCAAGGCATCTTGCAGGTGGTAGCTTCCAAAAGTGCTTCGGACATCCCTTCCCGCAAAGAGGGGAACACAAACAAATCCGATCCCTGGAGCAGTTCCCGCGCATTCTCCCTCCACCCGGTGAATATCACACGCTCTGCAATGCCTAATGCCCGTGCGACCTTTTTCAGGTGCGTGCGTTGCTCGCCGGCTCCGATCAACACCAAAACCGCCCGTTCGGAATCCACATGGGAAAACGCGGCGATCAAAAATTCCAGGTTTTTATGCGGTTCAAAAATACTGGTACTAACGATGATGAAAGCATCCTCCGCCAGTTTCAATTGCTGGATCAGTTTTTGGCGTTGCTCTTCCTTTTTGAATGAGAGGAGATCGACATGATTCGGATGGACCTCAACCTTTTCGGCCTCCAGCCGGTAGCGTTGAATCCAGGCGGTGCGGCAGGCCTCGGAATTGGCGATCATCCGGTCGGACCACCGGACCCCCCATCGCTCCAGCACATTCTCCAGTTTGTTGAGGGATTGGTAGTCCTCATGGCAATCGGTGGTGAACTGGGGCTTGGTCCATAAAAGAGTCACCATGGGGATTTTGCGCAACCACTTAACCGGTCCACTGATCCAGGCATAAACCGGAGTGGCTGCAGAGATAAGATGAAATTTGTGGCGTAGCCCTAAAACCAGCGCATGCAGGGGCGCCATGACGAAAAACCAGACCCAGAAGAATACTCCCGAATGCTTGTGAAAAGGGCAGGGGAGTATATGAGGAATCAGGTTTTCGTCCTGATAGGGGTAAGGCTCCACCGCGATGTAGTGCACCTGCCAGCCTGCCTTCAGATAAGTCTCGATCTTCAGGCGGAATCGTTTGCAGAATCCACCCCGCCGGTGCTTGTAGTAAATGGTCAATACTTTGAGTGTCATGGTTACGGGTGGACGCCGTGTAGTCGAGGGCTATTTGATTTTGCTCAAGCCCAGGGTTTCCTTGATGAGGTTTTTTACGACAAAAATAATATTCTCTTTTCTTTCCGCCAGCCGTCTCAAGGTGTAAGGAAGCCAGGCTTGGCCGTAGGGAACATAGATTCGCACCTGATATCCCTTGTTCAGAAGCGCCTGTTGGATATCCCGCCGCACTCCATAAAGCAATTCAAAATAGAAGGAATCACGGGGTATGTTTTCCCTTTCGATGAATTCGCTGATTTGCTCGATCAGGATTTCGTCGTGGGTGGCTATGGCGGGCAGGTTTCCTTCTTTCAAAAGGCGGCAAGCCTGCTGTAAAAAGTTTTCACGGATTTCGTCCATCGATTGATAAGCGATGGTCTCCGACTCCTTGTAGGCCCCCTTGCACAGCCGGGTGGAAACTCCTTGCTCGATGACCGATTGAATGTCCTGATGGGTTCGGCGTAAATAGGCCTGCAGAACCACACCCAGATTCGGATGGGACTTCTGAAGTTCGAGGCCCAACTTCAGGGTTCGTTCGGTTAAATCCGAACCTTCCATGTCAAAACGGATGGTGTGATGTTGCACCGCGTCAATCAGTTCCTCCACGTTTTTTTTGCAGAAATCATAGCTGATGTCCATGCCCAGCGCGCTGACCTTGGCCGAAATGTCGACGGGACGATGATAGGTTTCGATGTCCTTCAGCAGAGCCAGGTATTCGTTTTTCGCCGCGGTTGCCTGGTCCTCGGTGTGCACGCTTTCACCCAGGACATCCACCGTGCAGAGGAACCCCTGATCGTACAGGGATTTGATATTCTTGAGCGCTGTTGCCCGATCTTCTCCGGCGATAAACCGTTTGGCGAATGGATAGAGAATACGCATCGTGTATGATCCCGGACAATGGTGTGCAGGCGACCCGTTCCTGAGCCTGAAAGACATGGTACAATGGCGAAAAACCTAATAAAATTCTGATACTTATATAATATATACGATTCGGAAGGATGGGGCAAAAGTTTAGATTACCACCGGATATTTTACCTTGGATTGGTTTACCGGGATGGTATAGACTTTCCCCTTGGATTTTTCCGTTTAGAGGAGTGTTATGAGTTTACAGTGTCTTATTTTTATCGCCTTGGGATTTCTCGCCGCTTTCACGCTGCTCTTCTACCTGATAAGCAGTCATAAGGCCGACTGAACCCTCTCCGCGTTACTAGAATTGTATGACTATTCCACAGCATGACACCTGACAAAAGCATTGCCGGCGGCTTTCTTTTCCGGGTACTCCGCCCGGCATTTTTTTCGTAGAGGCGATCCTTCCGGCTCGTTCCGGTAGATGGGACACCGCGGATGAAAATGACATCCCGCAGGGGGGTCGAGCGGCGACGGCACATCACCCACCACCGTTTCAAACGGTTTGCGTTCTCCCAGCGAGGGTACCGCTTTGAGCAGGGATTGGGTATACGGGTGCTTCGGGTTTTTGAACAGTTCCTTCGCCGTCGCATATTCCACAATGCGCCCGAGATACATGATGGCCACTTCATCGGCAATATATTGCACCACATTCAGATTGTGGGTGATGAACAGGTAGGTCAGATTGTGCCGGGCCTGCAGCTCCCTCAACAGGTTGAGCACCTGTGCCTGCACAGAAACATCCAGCGCGCTGGTCGGTTCGTCCAGCACCAGAAACTCGGGTTCCAGAATCAATGCCCGGGCGATGCTGATACGTTGCCGCTGACCTCCGGAAAACTCATGCGGGTATCGCTCGGCAACGGAAGGGTCCATCCCGACTTCGCTCAGCGCCTTGGAAATTTTTTCCTGGGTTTCATCCGGATTCAGTTCCGGGAAATGAACCTGCAGGCCTTCCCCAATGATTTCCCGAACCCGCAGTCGCGGCGACAGGGAACCGAAGGGATCCTGAAATATGATTTGCATGTGTCGACGGATTTGCTTGAGCTGGTTGGATGATAAACGCATCACGTTGGTTTGTTGAAACCGGACTATACCCTGAACCTCCCGGTTCAGTCGCAGTATCGATTCCCCCAATGTGGTTTTGCCGCACCCGGATTCCCCTACCAGGGCGACCGTGGATCCCTTGATCAGTTCCAGGTCCACGTGATCGACGGCCTTGACATGGTTGGCGATTCTTCGAAACACGCCTTTGCGCACCGGGAACCAGGTTTTTAAAGCCTCAACGGTGACCAAAGGCTCGTGTCCCATCTGTTTTTTGGGAGCTGGAATTCTAGGTTCTTCCTGTAAGGCGGTTGGACTGGCGCCCTCTTCAAACAAATGACAGCGGACGGTATGGCCCTGACCTACCTTGTATATATTGCTGTCGTGTTGACGGCATACATCCATGGTGTGCGAGCATCGGTCGGCAAACAGGCATCCTTCCCCGTAATCGGTTGCCGGCGGTACCAGTCCCGGGATGGTTTTCAGTTCATACGATTCATCGCCGGGTTTGGGAATGGATTCAAACAGCCGCCGCGTATAAGGATGCATCATATGATTGAAAACCTGTTCACGGCTGCCGTGCTCCACGATGCGTCCGGCATACATGACACAGACATCGTCCGCCATCTGGTTGACAATTCCCATATCGTGCGTGATGAGCAGGATCGCCATGCTTGTTTCTTTTTGCAAATCCGCCATCAACCGCAAGACCTGGGCTTGAATCGTCACATCCAGTGCCGTCGTCGGTTCATCAGCGATCAGCAGCTTGGGTTCGCAGGCCAGCGCCATGGCGATCATCACCCTCTGCTTCATGCCCCCGGATAGTTCATGAGGATAATTGTCGATGCGCTTGTGGGGGTCGGGGATACCGACATGTTCCAGCAGCTCGATCGCTCGCCGGCGTGCGGGTCCTTTTTGCAACTTGCGGTGCATGCGAAGTGGTTCCTCCAGCTGATTGCCGATCGGGTACAGAGGGTTGAGTGAAGTCATCGGTTCCTGGAAGATCATGGCAATATCGTTGCCACGTATTTGGCGCATCTCTTCTTCCGATTTTTCGGACAGGTTTTCCCGGTCGAACAGGATCTTGCCGGAGGGGTGATATCCGTTTTCAGCAATCAGGCGGATGAGGGAAAAGGCGGTTTGTGATTTGCCGGAACCCGATTCGCCTACGAGAGCAAGGGTTTTACCCTGGTCCAATTGAAAGGAAACGCCGTCCACCGCCTGCGCCACCTGCGTCAGGCCCACCCGGAAATAGGTTTTCAGATTGTCGACTTCGAGCAACATTCAGTTGGCCGCCTTTCTGGGGTCAAAAGCGTTGCGGATGCCGTCGCCGACAAAAGTCAACAATGTGAGCGCCCCGGTCAGCACTACAAAGGTGGGAATTAATATCCAGATGGCCTGCAGATTGGTTTTGCCCTGCGACAACAGTTCACCGATGCTTGGTGCGGGACTGGGAACGCCGAGGTTCAGAAAATCGAGACTCACTAAAGCCAGAATGCCTGCCGTCACCTCAAATGGAAAGAATGTGATGACCGGTGTCAGCGAATTGGGCAGGATGTGTTTCCCCATGATTCGGAAACTGGAAACCCCCAGGGCTTTAGCCGCTTTGACGTATTCGAGACCGCGTCCCTTTAAAAATTCAGCCCGGATGTAAGCGGCCATTCCCAGCCACGCAGTCAGGTTCAGAATTGCAAACAGGAGCAGGATGGAAGGAGACAGCATGGCGCTCAGTATAATGAGAATATAAAGACGCGGGATGGAACCCCAGATTTCAGTCAATCGTTGCCCGACCAAATCGATCCATCCCCCGAAAAATCCCTGAATGCCACCCAGCAGACATCCCAGAAGCGTTCCGGTTACCGCCAGGGACAATCCGAAAATCATTGAAATGCGAAACCCGTAAATCAAACGCGCCAGCACGTCCCGGCCGCGATCGTCGGTGCCCAGATAATGCCCGTCCTGCCAGGAGGAGGGAATGATTCTCTTTTTATCGGCAGAAGACGTTTCGTAAGGTGCCGCCAGGGCAACCCGGCCGGTTTCGCTGTAGCTTGGGATGTATTGGTAGTCATAACGCACCGGAGGCCAGAGCATCCAGTAGTCATGGGTCTTTAAAGGTATAGCAGGGACCTCTGGGATGACTTCTTTTTTATTTTCCGGGACCGATGTTTTGGAATCATCTTCTTCAAAATCGTCCAGGGTCATAGTCAGAGGCGCATATAAAACTTCATCTTCTCCTTCTTCAAAGTCCTCCAGGCTCAGAGAGAGACCCCCACTATTTCTTTTCTCAAATTCGCTCAAGCCGGTATCGGTTGAGGCGTCCGGCGGTTCCCCCTTGAGTATCCTTTGAAATCGTTCCGACTTGTAATCGGGTTCCGAGGAGAGGGGGCCGTCGAAATCCTGCTCGCTGTAGGTGAGCAGTATCGGGAAATACGGTTTGCCGTCGACGACCAGCAGGAGGGGGCGGACGTTACACAAAAACTCGGCGGGCAGGGTGAGAAAAAAAACCGCCATCAGGGCGATCAGGCTGTAGCGCGCACGTTTGTCGCTGTTGAATTTTTGAAATTTGACTTTAAGATCCCGATTCAGTTTCATTGCCACTATCCTTGCGATTCCTCAAATGAAATCCGGCGGTCGATAATCACGTAAGAAATGTCTGTCAACAACTGTCCAATCAGATATAACAATGTGAAAATAAACAGACTGCCCAGCACAATCGGATAATCCCTCTGGATCACGGCCTGGTAGGACAACAGGCCCAGGCCGTCCAATGTGAAAATCTGTTCGATCAGCAATGAGCCGGAAAAAAACATGGTTAGAAAGGCGATGGGGAATCCGGTAATGAGCGGGATCAGTGAATTTTTCAGAATATGCTTGTAGAGGATGGTGTTCTCGGTCAAACCCTTGGCGCGGGCGGTGAGTACATATTGTTTGCGCATTTCTTCGATGATCGCGTTCTTGGTCAACATCGTAAGCGTTGCGAATCCGCCGATGACGTAACAGATCAGCGGTGCCATCAGGTGATGCAGGTAATCGGTGAATTTCTGCCAGAAACTCCAATCTTCATATCCGGGTATACCCATCGAGGTAAGACCGGCGATAGGTATGAGATGGGCGATGGCCCGGTCCCCCGGCCCAAAGAATACGATCAGCAGTAATCCCAGAACAAAACCCGGTGTGCTGTAACCGATCAGCACGATAACGCTGGAGACTGTGTCGAAACGAGAATCGCTTCTCACGGCCTTGGCGATGCCCAGGGCAATGCAGATGATATAGGTCATAAAAAAACTGATGATGCCGAGGGAGGCGGAGACCGGCAGTTTTTCCTTGATCAATTCCAGCACTGACTTGTTGCGGTAAAACGAATGGCCGAACTTGAATATCAGAAATCCCTCCCAGTTGTCCCGGTTGAAAAATCGTTCGGTGAACGGCTGCTCCATATCCTTGGGCGAGTACCAGGCGAAGGTGCGCAGATAGCGTTCCCAGAGAGGCCGGTCGAGGTGATAGGTTTTTTTTAGCGCTTCGAGAAACTTGGGATCCATCTCCTGAGCCTTGAGACTCATGGCTCCCATTTGAGAGCCGCCGCCGGCTTCGCCCGTTACCCCCTCGTGCCCCCGAAGCAGGGTTCTCATTTGATCGATCGGCCCGCCGGGAACGAATTGGATGATAATAAACGTAACCGTAAGAATCCCGATCAGGGTGGGAAACATCAACAGCAGTCTGCGGATGATATAAGTGGTCATAGAATTATCGGCATCGGTTTACAAATCCTGGATTCCGGCAGATTGCAGGTGCGCCGTTCGGGTAAATATCACTCTTTCTGGAAGTATTTCAATCTTAAAACCGCTTAGGACAATAATGGATTGATAATCATCCGGTTCACTCCGTCACCGGCAGACCCGCTTCCCGTGCCATTCGCAGTTTGTGGGCTTTGGCTTCATCCCACCACCACCACTCCAGAAAATGATTGAAACGGTTCGATGCGGAAGGCAGAACCTCGGGATGCGAAAATTTGTTCCAGTACACAATCCGGTCGTAACTGATAAACCAGTGCGGCACCACGTAAAACTGATGGGTCAGAATGCGGTCCAGGGCTTGCACGGTATTGACCAGCTCGCGCCTTGTTTTGGCTTTGACCAGGGTATCGACCAGTTCGTCGATGGCCGGATTCTGGATCCCAATATAGTTTTGGGAACCGGGTACTTTCACTGCTTCGGTGGTCCACATGTTGCGTTGCTCGTTCCCGGGCGAGCGGCCGGCGAAAAAACTAACCAGGATCATGTCATATTTAAACTCGCGCAACCGTTCCTCATATTGAGCGGCCTGGACCCTCTTGAATTTCATTTTAACGCCAATCTTATTCAAATTATTCTTATACGGTTCGATGATGCGTTCCCAGAGTTGATTGAAGTATAAGAATTCGATCTGCAGAATTTTGTTGTTTTTTCTCCGAAATCCGTCCGCCCCGCGTTTCCATCCTTCCGAGTTTAGTAATTTATTGGCAAACGAAATATTTTTTTCGATGGGGATGCCCTGGCCCAGCGCGCCGACCGGCTTGGTGAACACCGTTTTTGGAACAAACTCCTTGCCGTGTTTTTTTCTGAGGTTCAGCAACATCATCCTGACCTCGCCCTGGGGCAGACCCTGGGGTTTTAATTCCGGGTTGTTGTCGAAATAGCAATCACTGCGCGTGTACTGGTTGTAGAAAAGATTGCGGTTGCTCCAGTCGAAATCCATCACCATGGAGATGGCGGCACGCACCTTGCGCGATTTGAATATGGGTTTTCTCATATTCATGGCGAATCCCTGCATGCCGGATACACGAGTGTGGGGAATCTCCCTTCGCAGGTAGTAACCCTTCTTGACGAAGTCACCCTGATAGTCCAATGCCCAGTCGCGCGAACTGCTGACCAGATCCATATCGTATTCCCCGCCCTTGAAGGCTTCGCGCATGGCGACCGGATCCAGGTATACCTTGACGGTGATTTCATCAAAATTGTAACGGCCTTTGTTGATCGCCAGTTTTTTCCCCCACCATTTAGGGTTGCGTTTGTAGGTGATGTATTTACCGAACTCGTATTTTTTAATGGTATACGGACCACTGCCCACGGCCTTGGTATCGAAATCCGATCCGAATTTTTTCCCTTTCTCACCGTAAATGTGCTTGGGAAAAATCAGCATTTGACCGGTGATGAGCGGGAGTTCCTGATTGTAGTAAGCGAAGGTGTATTTGACGCGATGGGTATCCAGCTTTTCCGCACTTTTAATTGCAGCAAAGTACTGTTTGTAAAGCGGGTGATACTCGGGGTCCTTGAGAAGATCAAAGGAAAAGACAAAGTCGTCTGCCGTGACCGCATGTCCATCGGAAAATTCTGCGTTTTTGTTGATATGATAAATCAGGGACAGGCGGTCATCGGCCAGCTCCGCTTTTTCCACCAGGTTGCCGTACTGGGAAAAAGGTTCGTCGTCATCCGCCGAACTGTCCATCGGGGTTTGAAAAACCAGTTGGTTGATCAGGGCGCCTGCCACCCCTTTTAAGGAATTGGGATTCAGCTTGGTAAATGCTCCAAAGGCATTGAGGACCAGGTGTCCTCCCTTGGGTGCTTTGGGATTGCCGTAACGATAGGGTTCGCCGGGTTTGTATTTGAGGTCCTGCGGGCCATACAAAGACAGCCCGTGTGAGGCTTTTTCCGCTAAGGAGGAAGGGGCATAAAGTAAAACGAATCCCAGCAGAAGGACCAGGAGCAAAAAGTGTTTTTTCATGAATTTGCCTTTAGGATGATTCCACCGTCCCGATGATGACCGGGAGCCGATTGAAGGATATACAGGTGATGTCCGGAATTCAAACCGCCATTGCCAGTAGTCAACTATAAATCAAAAGCTTTAGGATTCCAAGGCAGCAACTTGAGGTAAAATGGGTTGAGGAACTTTGCAAACTCAAGGATTCGATTGAGAACCCGGTCCGTTTCTGATAACCTTTTGATATTACTTGACCATCCCACACCAACCCTTTGAAGAAAGAACCCGCGTTGTGAATTCCCAAATCCAACCCCGTAAAACCCGAAAAATCCGGATCGGCTCCTTGACCATTGGAGGCGATTCTCCGATAGCGGTACAAAGCATGACCGCCACCCGGACCGTGGATATCGACGCCACCGCCCGGCAAATCCAGATTCTTGAAAAGGCCGGGGCCGATATCATCCGCATCGCCGTCGACAGCAAGGAAGACGTCGAGGCCCTGAAAATTCTCAGGCAGGCCTCCAAGGCGGTATTTTCCGTGGACATCCAGGAAAATTACCGGCTGGCGCCGCTGGTGGCCCCTCATGTGAATAAAATCCGGTATAACCCCGGCCACCTGTACCATCTCGACAAGCACCTGAGCATTCCGGAAAAGGTCGAATTCATTGTAAAAGCCGCCCGGGAAAACGATTGTGCCATCCGGATCGGAGTGAATAGCGGGTCGGTGGACCCCGATTACAAAGCCCAGTACCCGGACGATCCCCTTCAGGCCATGGTGCGGTGCGCAGTAGATCATTGCGAATTGCTGGACAATCTGGGGTTCGAGAACTATTGTGTTTCTCTCAAAAATTCGGACTACAAGGAAGTGATCGAGGCCAACAAGCGTTTCGCCGCGGAGCGGCCGGATGTGCCCTTGCATCTGGGAGTCACCGAGGCCGGGATGCCGCCGGAAGGAGTCATCAAGACCCGGGTCGCGTTTGAGCAATTGATTCCGGCTGGAATCGGCGATACCATCCGGGTATCCCTGACTGTTCCTGACGACGACAAAGGCGAGGAAATCGTCGTAGGGCGCTCCATACTCCAAGATATTGAGGATGGGAGGTTTAGGTCCGTTCCGAAGAACTTTCTGGAGGGTCTGAACATCATCGCCTGCCCCAGCTGCTCCCGGGTCGAGAATGGAAAATTTGTGGATTTAGCGCAGGATGTGCGTAAAATGACCGAATACGCCGAGAAATACAAGATCACCATCGCGGTCATGGGATGCCGGGTGAACGGCCCCGGTGAAACCGACGACGCCGATCTCGGTCTCTGGTGCGGCCCGGCCCACGTCAATCTCAAAAAGGGAACGGAGGCGGTCGGCGCGTTCAGCTACGATGAAATTCTGGCGAAGCTCAGGGAAGAACTCGACAAGCTGATCGAAGAGAAACATGGCGCGCAGGTGGTCCCCGATTAATTTGTTATTTAGAGACGATTCATGGAATTCAAAGTAGAAGAACTGGAAGGGGTCCGGCGCAAGCTGGACATCGAAATACCGGGGAACGTGGTGGCGCAAAGGATCACCCACGCCTACAAGGAAATCAACAAGCAGGTCAAGATGCCGGGGTTCCGTCCGGGCAAAATCCCGCAACACATCCTCGAAAAACAGGTACCGCTGGAATCGATGTCCCAGTTGTGGCAGGAGCTGATGCAGGAGTATTACGACAAGGCGCTCATGGAAACCGGGATCATTCCCGCCGGGCCGCCGGAAATCGATCATTCCGCGATCAATGAAATCAAACGGGATAAACCGTTCTCGTTTTCAGTGATGCTGGACATCAAACCCGATGTCAAATTCAAGAATTACAAGGGACTGAAATTTAAAAAGACGCTGTTTGAGGTGACCGATGCCGAGGTGGAAGCCTCCATTCAAAATCACCTGGAACCGTTCGGGACTTTCGAGATTTACCGGGAGGGTCATGAGGTGCAGTTGGGGGATCATCTGATCATGGACTTCGAAGGTGTTCTCGACAACGAGCCGCTGGAAAATGGAACGGCGAATGATTATCCGGTGTGCGTGGGCGAGAAAAAAATGATCGCCGGGTTTGAAGATCAGTTGATCGGTCATAAGGTCGGTGAGGAGTTCGAAGTCAAGGTCACTCTTCCGCTCGACTGGAACAAGAAGTTGCGGCGGGTCAGCATGCCGATTCCCGGCGCGGAGCAAAAAGAAGCGGATGACCTGGCGACGTTTCATGTGCGCATCAAGGAAATCAAAAAGCGGAACCTGCCGGAGTTGACCGATGAGTTCGTTCAGCAGCAGGGGGAGGAGTCGGTCGAGGCTTTTCGTCGAAAGGTCAAGTCAGGCATCCAGGGGATGAAGGAGAATGCCGAGGAGGTCCGTATCAAGCAGGACATTTTCAATTACCTGGTGAAGGAACATGAGGTCGATCCTCCGGAGTCTCTGGTCAAGCAGGAATTGAAATTCATGATCGAAGGGATGAAGTTTCAGATCGAGCAGTCGGGTATGAAGCTTGAGGATTCGGGATTCGATCCGGAGCAGGCGGAGCATGAATGGCGCGAGCGGGCGGAGTTCAATACCAAGGGTTATGTCATTCTGGAGGGTATCGCCAAGGCCGAGAACATCCATGTGGCGCAGTCGGACATGGAGGAAGAGTACAAACGTCTGGCGCAGGAAACCAAAAAATCGGTGGATGAGGTGAAGCAATCCCTGTTCTCGAACCAGGATTATATGACGCAGACCAGTAACCGCATCCTGGGCCAGAAGGCGCTGAATCTGATTTTCTCGCACTGCGAATTTGAATACCTGTCGGAAGCGGATATGAAAAAGGAATTGGACAAGGAAAAGAAATCGCAGGAGTCCACTCAACAATAAAAATACGTCCGATCCCAGGTGGATCGTAAGGTGTATAAAAGGTTGTCATGCTGAAATTTGTCAAGGTCATGGATGAGGAGGAGTTGCCGCCCGGCAAGTCCGCCATCATCTCCGCGGGGGAGGACGAAATCGCCCTGTTCAATTACAAGGGCAAGTATTTTGCCATTGCCAACAAGTGCCTGCACAAGGGCTCGCCTCTGGGGGAAGGGAGGATCGAGGAAGGCGTGATTATCTGTCCCAACCACGAATGGCGGTATGATCTGGAAACCGGCTACTGCCGGCAGAATCCCTTCATGAAAACCAAAATCTACCCGGTGCGCCTGCACAAGGGAAAGATTCGGATCGGCCTCGAAGTCAAAGAGGAAGGGTGGGAAAAAAAGGCGATCGGCAAGGGCTCCCACAAACCACCGGAAACCCTCAAATTCAAAATCCCCACCATCCAGAAACCGATAAACCCCGACGAAACGCTTTAAGCAAATCTTAAGACGATTCTTCCACTTTTACTTTCTTCTTTTTCTTACCCCAGGTCCATATCTTCAATTGCGAGCCGAAATTATAGGCCTGGTCCATCAGGGTTTCGCCATCCATGGCCTCCCAGCTTCCCGCCTGCTTGTGAGTCAGCAATTCGTAAATGGGAGTTTTGATGGACGTGTGAAACAACTCCAGGTCGTCATGGCTGACAGGTTTGTGCAGGAGCACCTTGATGGCGACGTCATCGATCTCATACTTTTCCTTGAGTGAATTCAGGGTTGCTTCCAGCGTCTCCCCGTCATGAGTTTTCTTGTCGATTTCCTCCTCGATGGTTTTGTTGCGCTTGGCGAAGGGGTATTGGGTTTGATCCAAGGGGGTGCCGATCAGAAAATCCAGGTGCGGAAAGTATAAATAGACCCAATCGCCGAAATCGATTTCTCCGCCGCCCGCAAAGGTGAATTCGCGGGCTTCTTCGTCGGAGTCGCGCACCATCTGGTTGTAATGCCTGATGAACCGGTCCATGCAATCGTAAGCCAGAGCGTAGTAATAGGAATTCATCCGGTACCATTGCTTGGCTTCATTGTGTCCACCGACCAGTTTTTTCAGCATCAACGTGAGCACCTTGTCATCTGCGAAATGATGCGATAACGGAAACGCCTGTTCGAGATAAGATTCCGCGCTTTCGCCGCTCTTCCTGAGTTGCTGGAGGTTTTCCTGGAGGTCGTTTTTGGCGTGTTTGAGGGAGTAATAGACCAGGCGGACGTGATTCAGTTTCCGCTGATAGTTCATGTAATTCTTCAACTCAGGATTTTTGTCCTCTTCGCGATGGCTCGGTTGGCTTTGGGTGATGTCTTTGGCAAACGCTAGCATGATATTTCAGAGGCTTAAGGATTCCTGATGGGGGATCCACTCTGTTCTCTATATATAAATGCGTATCGGTGAAATTCAGATCAATTATAGGAGATTTCCTATATAATGCAAGCCACCGGTAATCCCTGTAAAAAAACGATTGAACTATAAAGCCGGACCGAGCGAATAGGCTTTTGGCAGGGTAAACAATGGTGTTCAGGAAGATGTCACGCAGAGTGTATCCTGCATTTTGATATTGGCGTTGCGCCAGTGGAGTCCTTATTCAATGAACATAATATTGAATAGTTATTGTAATTTGAAGTGTAATTACTGCTTCGCCGATGAGTACATGGAAGAGAACGTGAAGACCCCCGGGAAGTCCATGGATTACGAATTTTTCACCGGGGAAATGCTGCCACGGGTTAAAAACGTCACCCTCATCAATTTCATGGGCGGGGAACCGACCCTGCACCCTCGGTTCAACGATATTCTTTCCAGCACCCTGCAGACCATGCAACCGTTCACCTATCTCGGGGTTTTCACCAATGGATTGATGCCGGAGAAAACTCTCGACCTGTTGCTGAAGACGGTCGGGCCGGGGGGCAGTATCGAGCGCAATATCCAGTTCTCGGTCCTCCTCAACTGGCAGACCATGGAGAACATCAGCGAGCGCAATCATCAGCGCTGCCGGGAGGTGGCGGAAGCGATTCTCGGAGAAAACGGTTACAGCCTCATGTTCAGCCTCAATTTGTATTCGGTGGAGCAGGACCTTGAAACCCAGTGCCGCGAAATCGACGCTATTTATCAGGACATGGGTTTGCCGGAAGGACAGAGTTACAAAATCCGGGTCAGCCCCGCCTTTCCCATTGTCGGGGAGGAAGAGAATGTGACCTTGCCGATCAAAGATTATCCCCGGATGGGTCGCAAGATGATCGACCTGCTCAAGGAGTTTCCGCAGTTGACGTTCCGGTTTGACTGTTCGTTTCCGCCCTGCTTGTTAGATAACATTTCGGAGGAAGAATATCCCCTGGTGGAGCGGTTTTTTTATCACGCCAACCAGCCGGTTCCCAATATCACGGAGTGGAAGGATCAGGATTTATACCTCGGATGTGCCGACGACAGCCCGATGGACGTCGACCCCAAAGGCGACTGTTTCAATTGTTTCCCGTTTCATGGTTTTAAATTGGGGAATGTTCAGGACTTCAAGGAAGTAAACGATATCGCTGTGAAGAAAATGCACACCAAATTCCTCGGACATGTGTTTGAGGACACGCAACCGAAAGAACCCTGCAAAAGCTGTCCGCATTATATGGTGCGCTGCACCAGCGGGTGTTTCGCCTACAATTTCACTTAATGCGGTCAGGCCCACACTAATCCCGGGGACTCTCCAGCAAAAAGTAGAGGACATTGTCGGTGAAGGCGGGTGTTTTGGTCAACCCCAGATGATCGGAAAAAATAAAGTGCACCTGGCTCCAGTAAATCGGTGAAATCAGCCGGTGGTTGAGATTGTCGGCCTTGCGTTCGTCCATTAGCGCGCTACTGCGCAGCACGGTGCCATCCCCTGGACCGTTTTTAATTATTTTGATTCCCCTTCCGGGATTAATTTGAGCGGTCATTTTGGTTTCCTCGGCGTCCCCGGCAATCAATAATAACTTGAGCGAGTTCGGCGGTTTGGCCGGAAGGTCCAGAGCCGAGGTGAATTGCCGGGCGCGGCGCAAGGCTTTGGCCTGGTGGTCCAGTGCGATCTCCAGTCTTTGTTCCCGGCTTTCGACTTCTGGCAGAAGGAGCTTGAGAAATGGATCCTGTTCTGGGTCCGCCAATCCCCATTGATGACTTTTCCAAAGTTCCGGATCAAAAAGATCGGTCACCGGTTCGCCGTCTGCCCGAAGCAGGGGAGCATGGCGACCGCGGGGGAGCAGTTCATACATGGCGGGCATGGTGCTCAACACGGCGGCAGAATAGCGTGGAAACAGGGAATCGACACTGGCCCCGTGAATCAGATCCTCCAGGGAAGTCATGGCTCCGGCATTGGGAGTACCTATGATCACAAGATGGTCCACGTACTCGGCCCCGGCCCAGGTGAGCTTCGGAAGACTGCCGTCTTCAGGAAGGTCCGCCGCACCGTACCGGAGATAATAACGGGCGACCAATCCTCCCATCGAATGGGCCACCAGGTCGAATTTCACCTTTACCATTTTTACACCGAAACGTTTTTCGGTTTCCTTCTGGACATATTGCGCCCGTGTTTTGATGAAATGGTCCAATTGCCTGGCGCTTTCGACAATATCCCGGCGCCAGTCATAAGCGAATTGAAAACAGGTGTAATGGTCTTCCCCGTAGTCGACAGCGCCTGCCAGTCCCAACTCTTCATCCCGGTAGCCCCCTACGCCCAGGGTTTGCAGAATATTATAGTAGGCGTTGAGCTCAAGAGGAATCCCCAGGAAATTGATAACCACCCGATCCAACGCACCGGCAGGTTTTACGTTATCACGCAGTTCCTCCAGTTTTTTCCCCTTCTCCATCGGGAGGGCAAACTGTCGTGCGCCTGTAGGCGTATTGGGGTCCACCTGGCCCAATCCGAAAGTTCCCCAAACCATTTCCCCGGTATCATGGTCAACCAGTTTTGATCCCAAGAGTCCGGGGATCACGATGACGGGATTGCGATAAGGATCTTCCTGCATCGCGAGCTCATTGTACAGATTGCCTAGATCAGGTATGGGCTCCGTGGTACTGCAGGCGGACATCAAAAGAAAAAAAAGGGACAATACTGGGATGTGTTTAGGCATCTTGACCCTAGGGAAGCAAGAGGGTGAAATGGATACCTCTCTTAGTGATAGAATGCCATCAGGTCAGATCGTCGTCCGGAATTTCGACCCATTTGGGATCACCGTGGGTTTTATAATTTTCAGTGCCGGCAAAGGTACCTTCGTGGTAGATGTTGACTTTGAATTTGCCGCCGCCGTATTTATCAGTGATGTAGGGTACCGGGTCTTCGAGGTGGACCAGTTCCTTGGTTTCGTATTTGCCGATCAGTTTGAATTCCATTCCCATGCCGACAGGCAGCAGGACATAAAATTTCAGTTTGGTGTCGTGCAGAAAAGTCAGCATGTCGTCATGCATATCCTGTTTGGTGTAGTCGGGACCCAGTTTTTGCCTGCACCGCCGCTTGAGGTGATCTTCCAGTAAATTGAAAAACCACCAGTTTTGGCCCTTCCGAGTGTCATGCAGGAAAGGGTATTCGACAAATCCGTATTTGTTGATAAAGGGTTTTTTCGCCAAAATTAATCTCCCAGTTGGGCAGGGTTTGGTCCTATTATATGGACTTTGGAGGTACTGGACAAGGCGGAGAATCGAATATTTTATCATCTACCTATAAAAAATACTGGCAGATCGGGTTCAAAACCCGTCTCTATGATGGGCTGTCCCCTGAGGCTTATCTTGAATCTCTCCGGCGTGTGGCGGACTTACTGAGGCTGACAGAGGGAGAACGGGTTCTGGACGCGGGCTGCGGTTCGGGATTATTGCTGCCCCTGCTCACGGATCGGTTGGCCAGGGGTGGGCAATACCTGGGCATGGATACTCTACCCGCCGGTCACGCAGCCCTGAAAGCAAGAGCGAACCGAATGGACCTGAATAGATCCGTATCTGGAGTGCAGGCGGATCTTTCCAAACCCTTGCCCCTGAGAGACGCCTCCGTTTCCTGTGTGGCCGCGCACTTCTCGGTTTACACGCTTCCGGAAGAGAATGATCGAAAGCACGCGTTTCAGGAATTTGAAAGAGTCCTGAAGCCGGGTGGATTATTGGTTACCGCCAACCCGACTCTGTCCTATGATGCGCAGCAAATTATCCGCGCGAGTCTGGAAAGTTTAAAAAATAAGAAACGGTCCTGGTGGATGAAAAAATTTCTGGTTTACCCGTTGACGCTTCACCTGGGATTGAAACATATCGAGAAGCAATTGAAGTCCGGATATTGGCATGGCTATCAGCCGGAAGAGCTGCGCGATGCAGTTGCGCAGGCGGGATTTGCCATCGAACACACCGAAACCGTGTATGGCGGCAGCGGATTTCTTGTGGTCGGAAGAAAACGGTAATCTTTTTAAGAATGACTTTTCCTGAAGTCGTTGACCCGGATATGGGCCAGGCGGGTCGGCTCGGGAATCCGGTAGCGCGTCGTGCATTTCAGTGTCCAGCGAACCGCTGTTTCCAAATCGATATGATGCCCCACCGAAACAAATATCGGTTTACAGTTCTCACGCGTCCGGAGAACGGATCCGATGGTTTTGCTTTCCTTGTCTTTCAAAAGGGCCCGACATCCCTTCTTTAATCCCGGTTCCCGGGAAGTGCCCGTCAACCGGCTTTTGGCACAGCCGATGGTGGGGCAATCCAGAAACAGTCCCATGTGCGAAGCCAGACCCAGGTTGCGGGGATGGGCTATCCCCTGTCCGTCGAAGAAAATCAGTTGGGGTGCGGGGGATACTTTTTTGAAGAGTTTTAA
>JAHELC010000030.1 GCA_024644405.1 Nitrospinaceae bacterium | reverse complement strand
TATGGTTCCGGGGGATTTCCTTCGGATTCGTCCAGATAAAATCCTTTATATCGTGGTGAGTGGTCCGGACCCCGTCATCCACGATGGCAATGACGACCTCCTTTTTGCCGGTTGCCGGTGCTCGGTTTTGCGGAATGTTCAACTGACGGAGATACCAATCTCCATCCGGCGCAGGTTGGCTGTACACGGCCCCCGCGCCAAAAAGGGAGATCCCGAACCAGAGGGCCATCACGGTCATACGTTTCATCATAAGCATGCGGTATTAAACCAAATTAAGAAAAAAAGAAGCCTGCTTTTAAAAAGCAGGCTTCTTCGTTAATTTTAAGAATATCAAAAACAGCTTATTGTGGAAGCGGATTAACTGTTTCTGCGCCAAATTTTTGTCCCAAAAGGCGATTGGACAGGCCGGGCCCTTGGCGGGGACCGACAGGAACTCTGCCGCGCAAATCCGGCAAGGCAAAATTGGTTCTGCCATCGCCGCCAAAGGTGGTTCCTAACAGGGAAAATAACGCCGTGTTTTGCGCTATGGGTAATAATTGCCCATCACAAAAAGCCCAGCCGCGCGGTGCAAAGTTGCCGCCAAACATTACAATTTCTGCAATGAAAGGGTCAGACTGGTTTCGGGACGGGAAAACGCCCTGCAGCGCAATAATGTAATTGATACCCAGCGAGGGTTGCACAATATTCTGCGCTGGAAGATCGACTAATCTGGGTGGCATTGAGATCCAGTTGAAACCATCCCACTCCAGCAAATGCCCTGAAGCGAGCCCCTTAGCCAATTTGATTTCCCCACCGAATTCCACAGTGGCGGTGGCCAAGCCGCCGGTCAAAAGGGCATCATCAACCATCAGCAGGTCAACTGCTTGATCGGCCAGCTCATCCACAAACAAGATACGGTAGATATCTTCCTCCAGGGTGACTTCCACATCCGGATCACCATTCATCAACATAAACACGTTCCCAAGGAGAGTCTGGAGCTCCAATTGCAGATTAAATGCAAGGATACCGCACGGTAAGTTGGCGGTCACTTGTTCACCAAAAGCCACAGTAGCCACAGCGGTATTGCCGGTTTTAGTCAAACCGGAACCATCAACCGTCAGCAGGTCGACTTCCTGATCGGCCAGCTCATCCACAAACGAGATACTGTAAAAAAAGCCTGAAAAGCCGTTGACTTCCACATCCGCATCGGTGCCGTCAACTCCAAGCTCGGCGACAACGAGAGTCTGAAGCTCCGTTTGCAGATCCGCGGTTGAGATATTGTATACCAAGGAGGGCGTAACCGTTCCTCCGAGAGCCAGGGTGAACGTTCCCCCGTCGGCATCAATGTTGAGCGTTTGAGTACCATCTTTCAAGGCCAGAGTGAACGTTCCTCCAGTGCAATCTGTCGTTAGCTTTTGAATATCATTCACCTCGACAGGCATGCCGCCTATGTATTGAATGACGCCGCCATTTTGACCTTTTGGTCCTTGAGGACCTTCCGGGCCTTGTGGACCTTCCGGACCAAGTTTCCCTTGTACGCCTTGATCACCTTGCGGTCCAATTTTTCCCTGGGGACCCTGATCGCCCTGCGGTCCAATTTTCCCCTGGGGACCCTGATCGCCCTGCGGGCCAAGTTTCCCCTGCACGCCTTGCGGGCCAATTTTCCCTTGCGGTCCCTGATCCCCTTGCGGACCAATCTTTCCCTGCGGACCCTGATCGCCCTGCGGTCCAATTTTCCCTTGAGGACCCTGATCGCCCTGTGGGCCAAGTTTCCCCTGCACGCCTTGCGGGCCAATTTTCCCTTGAGGACCCTGATCGCCCTGTGGACCAATCTTCCCCTGGGGGCCTTGATCACCTTGCGGACCAATTTTTCCCTGCGGTCCCTGATTGCCCTGCGGGCCAAGTTTCCCCTGCGGACCTTGCGGGCCGGGTATCAACTCAATATTATTGATTTGATCCTGCAAATCCTGGAAAGGCTTTCCTGGAACCTTTCCCTCTGCACTTAGCGCAACGTCAGCCTGAACCCATACCGGGAAAAATAGAATGCTCAATAAACATAAAACCGGAACAACGCGTAACTTTGACATACCCGCCCCCTCTATCTACGTTTCGATTAACTAATAAGGTACTCTGATCCCGTAAGAGAAAATTAAACCGTAACCTCCCCAAATTAAAGCTGAATTCAACAAATAGTACCCATTTAGACAAAACTGTCAACCTTACAGGGGGTGTGTTTCTAATGGTTTATCTAACTGATTGAATAGTGGAGGGTTTATTGATAGCTAAGACCGTTCCAGTCGAGGACGTGCGAGAGTGCCGGGGATCGGGCTACTGACCCGCAAGGGTTCCTGACACGTTTGTTTGTCTGACACTTGCTTTTGTCGCAGACAGTTTGTTTCCCTTGCGCGGCGATCCCAGAATAATGAGGCCCGAGTCATGTGCTGCAACATAGGCAGTCTCATCCGAAACCCAGATGTCGTCCGCATAACTCGGCGTTTTGTAGGCCGCTACTTCCCGGGGAGCTGAGGGTGTTGACACGTCAATCACTCGCAACCATTCGAGATCCCCGACATAGACATACGCGCCGGTCACAAAAACCTTCCGAGCGCTGCGCGGGGTATCGTAGTGTCCCACTGCTCGTGGGTTCGTCGGGTCTGAGATATTTACGACATGTAAGCCCGCCGTGTAGCCCGCCGCCAAATAGGCATAGGAGCCGGCAACTTCGATGCCTCTGACGTCCCCTTTGTGCGGCATGTAACGTCCGATTTCTTTCGGTGCCTCCGGGTTGGACACATCGATGATCCGCAGTCCCGCATCTCCGTCCGCTACGTAGGCATAATCACCCGCAACGCGCACACTGTAGGCGTAGCCGGGCGTATCGTAGGCCGATATATCCCGGGGGGTGCCGGCCTGCGAGACATCGATCACGCGCAATCCGGCGGGTCCATCGGCCACGTACGCTACAGTGCCGGCGACCGTTATTCCAGTTGCCGTACCGGGGGTATCGCGGTGTCCGACCTCGCGAAGCGATGAGGGGTTCGAGATGTCAATGATTCGTATCCCCGCCCAGTCATCAGCAACATATACATGCGATCCGGACACATGGACATCCAAGGCGCGGTAGGTTTGGTGATGCCCGATTTCTTGCGGGGCGGAAGGATTGGAGACATCCAGGATCCGCAGGCCTGTATATCCATTGGCCAGATAGGCATGGGAGCCGGCCACCTGGACTCCACGCGATAGACCCGCAGCGTCCCGGTGGTTCACGACGAGAGGAGTCTTCGGACGGGAGATGTCGATGATCTCGAGTCCCTTGTCCCCGTGGGCCAGATAGGCATGGGAGCCTGCAACGGCCACAGATTCGGAGCATGTCGGATCGTGATACCGTCCAAGCCATCGTGGTGCGGTCGGGTCCGACACATCGATGACAATCAGGCCGGCATCGTTGGCCACTCCGGCCAGATACGCAATCGTGTCCTCGATCCAGATGCGCTCGGCACCGTACACCATCTTATGGAATCCCGTTCGGACCGGAGCCGTTGGATCGGAAATCTTGAGTATCGTGAGTCCTACCTCGTCACCCGGCTGCTGTTCGATACCCACAACATAGGCATACTCTGTCGTGGCAGCGACACCATAGGTGTAGCCCGGTATGTCGTGGTGCCCCACTTCCCGCGGCTGCAGGGGATTGGACACGTCGATGAGTCTGAGGCCGCGCTGGCTGTTGGCCACCAGGGCCAGCGAGCCTGTAACATGGACGCCAACGGCAAGACCTGGTGTTTTGTGCACGTGAATAACTCGCGGGTGCTTCGGATCCGACACATCAACGACGACGAGTCCAGACCATCCGGCTGCCAGGTAGGCGTAGGGACCGCGGACCGTGACCGCCTTGACCGATGTCGGGAGTATGACGTGACCGATTTCCTTGAGATTCCCGGGCGTTGAGATGTCAATAATTCTCAGCGCACCACTCTGGTCGGCGACATAGAGGTGGTTTTCGGAAACATGGAGATCCCGGACAACACCGGAGATTGTGGTTGAGGCGACCTCCTGCCAGGAGGCGTCTTCCTTGATATTGAGCACACGTATAGTACCGCCGGAGCCGAAAAATACATGGCCGCTGGAGACGGCACTGGCATAGACGGGCCCCCCGTGCCATCGTCCCAACACTTCGAGGTCGTGGGTTGGGGCCTCGTTACCGTTCGTCGCAAGGGATGAGTTGGGAAGCCCCAGCATCAGAACAACTGGAATGGAAAGCAGGAATCGAGTCATGATGGAATACTATACTATATAGGATTTTAAGGCTGAGAGAAAGAAAGTCATTTTGATCGAGACTCAATTTCATCGTTGTGATGAAGTGTATTTATAAAGCATTGTTTATTAAAGGATTCCGATTTGAAATCCGTAGGCCAGAGTGTCCATGCTGCTCAGTGGCAGCCTTAAAATTTTACTGATTGTTTCAGGGCCGGGGCGTACATCCGAACATGACGCAATGCCAGGAGGGCAGGAGGGGGGGGGTCGATAATATCAGGAATGTACAGCATTAACTCTTCCGCAGGATCTTGTTGTTAATCCTGGCTCTTGCCCAGGATCCGGACTTTTTCTAAAATAGCTAAAATTTCCTCGAACTCATGTTTTTCGGCCAAAGGAACCAGTTTTTCATGTAGATATTTTTCCTTGTCCCCCAATTGACCCA
>JAHELC010000039.1 GCA_024644405.1 Nitrospinaceae bacterium | reverse complement strand
GGACGGGCACCGGTAGCGGTGATGGCTTCAACCGGTCCCGGGTCGATACTTTCAATCTGTTCGGAAAACAGTTTGCCCAGCGCCGCCGTACTGTGCAGTCCCAAAGCCAACACCCCGGCAAACGGACCGATGCCCACCCAGACGGCGAACAGGATCGCCATGATCAAAGGTTCGATAGAGCGCAGGACATTAAATAAAGTCCGGGTCGCGTAATAAACGGAGGTGCCCACTTTGTTGTGCGTCATCAGATTGCGCGCGCCGAGGAAACTCAAGGGACCCGCCAGAATTATCGCCAGGGTGGTGGCCATCAATCCCAGGAAAAGAGTCTCGACGATTTTATCCGCTGTCAGTTTCAAAGTATGGCTGAAACGCCAGCCGCCTGTCTCCCAGGTCAACACGGCTCTCACAAATTGCAAGTCACCGCGAGCCGTCGGGGGGACGGTGATTTCTTTGTAGAATCGGCCGGAGGCATCAGTGGCCATCTCACCCAGAGGGAATTCCTGCTCGATGGAATTCACCCAGTACAATTGCCCCTGCCGGTTCGGGTGCAGATGGAATCCTTCAACGGTGACGGTATCCCCGATACCTCCCGCAGTGCGGGACAATTGCAGAGTGGGTGAGGGATCTGCCGGAGGGACGGGGGGGGTTTCCGGGCCCGGGGACTCGGCCAGTTGAAACGTGGCTTCGGTGGTGGAGGATTCGGTGGCGCGGGTGATCAGGTCCGGCTGTAACAAGGCGTAAATCAAGGGTTTTACCAGATGAAAATCGCGGATCAGGTTGCCGGGTTGGATCTGGGTGACTTTCCAGCCGTAGGTGTAGATGACCCCTGCCACCAGTATCAACAGGAGGAACCGGGTGCGGGCGTAAAACGGTCGGACTGGCGGAGCCGTCTTCATCGGCAGGGGTTTACGTGAAACGCATGGCGGTGGTCCACAGCAGGCCCAGCCCGAAGATCAATACGGTGGCGTTCAAACGGACCGACCATCCATGCAGGGATTGGAATCGCGGTTCCAGGGCTTCGCGTTGTTCCGGTTGATCCTGCATCTGTTGCTTCAGGACACGCGCCTGCGGGTTGATGACCAGACCTGCATAATACGTGCAGGCCGCCATGATGGTAAGAAAGATGAGCGGCGGACCTTCCATGCCCCGCGGGCTCAGCATCAGCGTGGCGGCGGCGAGTACACTGCAGATGTATCCGATGGCATAGTATTTCGGAAAAATCGCGCCCACCACTTCCCCGGCCTGTTTCCGGTCGAGCAGGCGAAACACCGCCGGCGCGGTGAAGAAGGAGAAAAAAATAATACTCCCTATCCATACCACCAGACTGAGCAAATGTATGAAATGGATCAAGGTCACCATGGCGGCCCATCATAAACGAAGGATGGCGGGAGGGGGTAGATTTATTTTGTGCCGGAGAGGGCTTCTGAAATTTCCTGAACGATTTGATCCGCCGCCGCCTTGGGATCGGCCGCATCGCGAATGGGACGCCCCACCACCAGATAATCGGCACCGGACTGGATGGCCTGTTTGGGTGTCATCACCCGTTTCTGATCGTTGCCGCCCAGGTCATTTGCAACCGGGCGGATGCCGGGGACCACGGTCTTGAGGTTTTGAAAATTTTTCCGGATGGCAGAAACTTCGAGCCCGGAACAGACCACCCCGGTGCATCCCGCTTTTTCGGCCATCCCGGCGCGGGTAACCGCCAGGTCGGTCAGGGTCAAATCTTTCCGGTAACCCAGTTCTTGTCGATGGTCGTCGGGTCCGAGACTGGTGAGCACAGTGACTCCCAGAATCTGCAAAGCGGAGTTGCCGGCACCCTGGACGGCGGCCTGCAACATGGTTTCTCCACCGCTGCAATGCACCGTCAGGAAACGCACCGGATGTTCGAGTAGTGATTTGACAGAACGTTCGACCGTTATGGAAATGTCGTGCAGTTTGAGGTCGAGAAAAATTTCGGCATCGCTGTGGTCTTTGATGGCAGTCAGAACTGCGGGACCTTCCTTGATAAACAGCTCCAGTCCCACCTTGAACATGCCCACGGAACCGCCCAGCTTTTGGACAAAAGAAACCGCCTCATCCATACCTGGAACGTCCAAGGCAAAGATGAGGCGGGATTTTGGGTCTTTGAGACCAGTCATGTATTAATCATCAGAAGTTTCTGAACGAATAGTCGTTGGCATCGACAGCATCTTCGAACCCTTCTACCGGTGTTTCCTCGGCAGCCGGTTCTTCAACCATGGCTTCGCTGCCGGAGTCATCGCCGGTATTGGTTTCAAAAGAATCCTCAGACGTGCCGATCGGAGTGACTTCCGGATTTTCCTCCGAGGTGCCCACCGGGGTCACTTCAGGAGATTCCGAATCGTCTGATGATTCTACACCAGATTCCCCGGCGGTATCAAAGGAATCCTGAAACGGAGTTTCTTCTGCCGTTTCCATAGTGGAGTCTTCAGCCGGAGCCTCTTCATCCATACCGAACGGCTGTTCCGCAGGGGTTTCCTCAGCGGTGTCGAAGGAATCCACAGCAGGGGTTTCCTCAGCCGTATCGAAAGAATCGACAGCGGGGGTTTCTTCTTCAGCCGCTTCCATCACGGTTTCTTCATCCGGAGCGTCCTCTTGAACCGCATCAAAGGACTCCATGGGAGCTTCTTCAGCCGTGTCAAAAGAATCGAAAGCGGGGGCTTCCTCAGCCGCGTCGAAAGAATCGACAGCAGGGGCTTCCTCTTGAACCGCATCAAACGAATCCATCGGAGCTTCTTCAGCCGCGTCGAAAGAATCGACTGCCGGAGCTTCCTCTACCGGGGTTTCCTCGATAGCCGGGGTTTCTGCTTCCGGGGCCTCGAAAATATTTTCAGGGGCTGCCGGAGAGGTTTTCTCCAGAGTCATTTCTCTGGCTGCTTCCTGTTGTTTTTTCTGGCGTTCCAGGTAACCCTTCAGATATTCCAGATTGCTGGAAGCCATTTTCAGGTTCGAATCAAACCTCAGAGCCTTCTCATAATTCTCCATGGCCGAATCCACCTGCTCGGAATTCTGGTACATGGCGCCGATATTATAGTAAGCCGAAGCAAGCCCCGGCTTTTCATTGAGGGCCATCTCGAAATAACGGATGGCTTCGTCATGACGCTTCAGGTAACCGTAAACCACGCCCATGTTGTAATATTTCACGGTCCGCGAAGGCGCGGAACTCATGGACTGCTCCAGGTAACCGACGGCACTCTCATAATTTCCCAGGCGGGCCTGGACTTCGCCGAGACGGTAAGCGGACAGGTAGTCCATGGAATTCAAATTGACCGCCTGCTGCAGGGGATTCAACGCGTCTTCATAGTGTTTGAGCCGGTAATGCGCTTCGCCCAGTTTGGCATAGTATCGGGTGTTGTGCCCGTAATTCTGGGTCAGGCTGTTCAAAGGGGCAATCATCTGTTTCCAGGAACCCCGGGTTTCATAAATCCGCACCAGGGTCTGGTTCGCCTCTTCATTGGTGGAATCCAGGCTCAACGCTTTTTTAGCGGTTTTGATGGCGCTGCTGTACTGCCCGTTATTGGCATAGACCACGCCCAGATAACTGAGAGCACCCACGTGTTTGGGGTCTTGACGTACCGCCCGCTCGAACAATTGTTGAGCTCTCTGGTAATTCCCTTCCCGCGCCTGCTGGACACCCTTGTTGTAGGTTGATGCAGCGTCCGCGGACACCACATGGTTCTTTGACATCAGGGCGTTCAGATTTACAGCGGTAGCATTTCCAACGATGCCCAGGACGAAAATAATGCTTGCGATCCAAGCCAGGGGCCTTTTCATACCTCGTCTCCTCATACAAAAGTATTGGGTAAGATTTTCATAGAAAGTAATGTGAATTTAATTAATGATAAATCCCGTCAGAAGAATTGTAAACCCCGACCTAACACGATGGTTTTTAGGGGCCGACTTTCAATGGATTTCGTTTCAATGGAAAAGGGGGTTAAAGCATCGAATCCAGGCGTTTGATTTGGTGGAGGATTTTGGCGGTGGCCCCCCAAATACGGTGCTCCAGGTACCAATAGGCAACCATTTGTTTTTGTGGGGGATAGCCCATTTCCGGGTGGTGCGTGGAGAGCAGGGGTAGCAGGGGAATTTCCAACACTTTTTGCACTTCGTCGGGATTCTCCCGGTAGCGCGGCAGTTGCCCGAGAATCGTGATGAAGGGGGCGATTACAAATCCGGTCAGGGTGGTGACCGTGGGCAGGAGCGCCAGTACTTGCGCCGCCGGGATATCCAGGTCCAGTTCCTCCCGGGTTTCGCGCAGCGCCGTGGTCAGCAGGGTGCCATCCTGTTTTTCATAGGTGCCACCGGGAAAGGAAATCTCCCCGGCGTGCCGGCGCAGATCCTCCGACCGCTGGCTCAACAACACATAAGGCTGACGGTGGCGGGTGTAGAGAATCACCAGCACCGCTGAGGATTGCGAATTGTCCGGTTTCAGGGTTTCCGGTACCGGGTACTCGGTTCTCAATTGGTGCGCAAGTAAGTTGAGATCCATTATTGAGGTCTTTCAATGAGATCCATGCAGATTAACGTAATAAAATATTCCTTCAGGCAAAATCAGCTCCGGGCCTTGCCCGGGCCCCACACCTGTTTGTATTCACCTTCATCGAACCCGACAGTGACGCGGTCGCCATCGACTGCAATGGGACGCTTCACCAGCCGCCCGTTGGAAGCCAAAAGGTCGAGCGCCTGCGCCTCGGTCATCCCCTTCAGCTTGTCCTTGATGTTGAGTTCCTTGTACTGCACACCGCTGGTGTTGAACAGTTTTTTGAGCTCGCGCGACTTCAGCGCCTTTTTCAGCACCGTCTTGGGCGGCGGCGTTTCCGTGATGTCGATGGACTGATACTTGACCTTTTTACCGTCCAGAAACTTCTGCGCTTTTCTGCACGTGCCACATTTGTTGTATCCATAGAATTTCATCGTTGATTGCTCCGTCAATGAGGTTGCTGCGTTTTGGGGAATTATCATAGTATGTAAAAAGTTTAGCAACGCAAAATCCAACGCGGGTTTTATAATAGGGAACCATTGTGAATTATGAGCAGTGTTTCCATTGCACCACAATATGTAGTGGATTTAAATCAGGTTTACCCCATAAATTGTATAAAAATTGCTTTACATCCCATTCGGGATGTTATAATCTGCGTGGAATTGTGGGTTTGCTATAAACTGTTCTTTTTTAAAGGCCTATTGGAGATTTCATGATTCTCAAACAGCTCGAGCTCGCCGGTTTCAAATCCTTCGTCGATACCACCCGCCTCGATTTCACCAACGGATTCACCGCCGTCGTCGGCCCCAACGGGTGCGGCAAAAGCAATATCTCGGACGCCATCCGCTGGATCATCGGCGAGCAGAGTTCCAAAGCCCTGCGCGGCAACCGCATCACCGACCTGATCTTCAACGGTTCCTCGGCCCGCAAGCCGGTCAACCGCACGGAAATTTCCCTGACCCTGAGTGAGGTGCCGGAGGGCCTGCGCGTCGCCAGTGTCCCCAACCTGTCGGACGAGATCAAAGTCACCCGCTGTTACCACCGTTCCGGCGACAGCGAATTTTACATCAACAAGATTCCCTGCCGCCTGAAAGACATCACCGACCTGTTTCTCGACATCGGCATCAGCCCCAAGGTGCTGACGGTCATCGAGCAGGGCCACATCCAGGACATGATCAGCTCCAAGCCGGAGGAGCGCCGCATCTGGATTGAAGAAGCCGCTGGTGTGTTGAAGTTCAAGGTCCGTAAGGCGGAAGCCCTGCGCAAGCTGGACTACTCCGGCCAGAACCTGGACCGGATATCCGACATCGTGCATGAGTTGGAGCGCCAGGTGGATTCCCTGAAGCGCCAGGCCAACAAGGCGGAGCGTTATAAAAAGTTCCAGGGAGAGATCAAGGAATTGTCGCTCGGCCTGTTTTCGAAAAAAATCCGCAGTCTTAAAATCGAGTTCGACGAATTGGAAAAAGCTTACCAGGAAAAAGTGGAGCAGAAAACGCAATGGGCCGCCCGGTCGTCCACTCTGGAAAATGATATCAGCCGGATGAAAGTTGAAATCGACGAGTTGACCGCCGCCCTCAACCACAAGCGCGAAACCCTCCATGGGCTGACGGCGGAGATCAGCCGCAGTGAGCACAATATCGAATTGAGGAATTCCCAGATCCAGCAGGCGCAATCGGATATGGAAGCGGCGGCGCGGGAAATCAAACAGATGCAGGACGAAATCGGGTCCCACAGCGCGGAGCGGGAAACGCATCGCAGTGAGTTGGAATCGTCGGATGCAAAAATCCGTGTGCAGGAACTGGAATGCGAGGAAAAAACCCGGGAATGCGAGCACAGCCGGGGGTTGATGCGGGAGTTGGAAAAGGAGCTTCAGGACCGCGAAAACCAGGTTCTCGAATTATTGCACCAGCTGTCCCGGAAAAGAAATTCACTGACGGAATTGGAAGCCCGGCGAAAGTTCCTGAATGACCAGGGGGAAAAACTGGCCCGCGAACTGGCGGAAACCCGTGGCCAGATGGAGTCCGCCCAAACTGCCGTCGGCGAAGCCCAATCCCTATACGATCAAAAAGAGCAGGAGCTGGAGGCTCGCAGGCAGGAACACCTCCGGCTTCAGGAACGGTTGAGCGAGTGTAAAGAGCAACTCAAAGAAGGCGAAGAGCAGGCGCGGGCCGCCAAGGAGGCTTACCTGTCCAAGGCCTCGCTGTTGAGTTCCCTCAAGGAATTGCGCAACCAGTATGAAGGTTTCGGGCAGGGCGTCCGCTCGCTGATGAGCCAGAACTCCCGCCCCGACGGGTTGCGCGAAGTGGTGGTGGACGTCATTCAGGCGCCCGCCGAGTATGAAAAAGCGGTGGAAGCGGTGCTGGGCGAAAAACTGCAGAGCATGATCGTCAATTCCTACTCGGACACCTTGGACGTCATCCGTTACCTGAACGAGCATAAATCCGGGCGCGGTTCGTTCATCCCGCTGAATCCGAAATCCATTCCCCTCAAGCCGGTGTATCTGAACGGCGACACGGGCGTCGTCGGCAAACTGGCCGATCTGGTGGAAACCCGCGAAGAGTACAAATCCGTTTTCGAGCATCTCTTGAACAACGTGGTGCTGGTGCGCGATCTGGAAACCGCCCTCAAACTGCATGGGCAGGACGAGTTTCAGGGAACGGTGGTGACCCTCGACGGCGAGGTGATCGATGCACAGGGGCTGGTCACCGGCGGCCGGAACGGGCAGGACCCCGGCGGGTTGCTCTCGCAGACCCGCGAAATGGAAGAGTTGGGTGAGCAGGTGGCAAAGCTCCAGCAGGATCTGGAACAAGTTGAGGAAGCCAACCGTAACGCGGAGAATGATCTGGCGTCGGTCGAGGAAAATCACCGGGCCGCCGGGGTGTCCGTGCATCAGGTGGACATCGAGCAAACGCAATGCAGAAACGATCTGGAGCAGGCCCGCAAGGAATTGGAACGCTTGGAGCAAAAAAAATCTCACCTCGAACACGAATTGTCTTCCGGTGGGCGCGAGCTGGAAGAGTTAACGCGGGAATTCGACACGCTGACCCACGACATTCGCGCCGGTGAAGATGAAAAACAGCAGGCGGATGCGGTGGTCGAAGAGCTTCGCGTGACCCTCCGGGATCAGCGCCAGGAAATCGAAGTGATGGCCGGATGGATCAATGAAGTGAATGTCAAAATCGCTTCCATGAAAGGCCGGCGCGACAACGTCCGGCTGGAAATCAAACGCCTGGACCTGCAGGAAGAGAATCTCAACCAGCGCATTGCGCAGCGCAGTGAAGACAGCCGGATCAATTCCGGGAAGATCAGCGAAAATCAAAAAGCGATTGCGGAGATCGAACAGGGCATCCTCGACAAGGTGAGGGAGAAGGACCGTTACTCCGGCGAAGTGGTTGTTGAGGAAGAAGGCCTGCGGGCAAAAGAGGAGGCGCAGGAATCCAGGGATCGCGAAAGCCGCGAGCTGGGTCACCGGATTCAGGAGATGACTGAGGAGGTTTCCGCCGTGGAGCTGAAGCGTTCTGAAGTGAAAATCCAGATCAGCCATATCGAAGAAAAAGCCTTTGAGGATTTCAACGTCAGCCTGCAGGAAATGCTGAATCAATACGATGGCGAAGTCGATGAAGAGGCGGTCACCGAGGAATTGAATCACCTGAAAGAAAAAGTCGCGAAGCTGGGAGAAGTGAACCTGGCGGCGCTGTCCGAGTATCAACAGGCCAGCGAGCGGTTTACCTTTTTACAGAAACAGCAGGAAGACCTGGCGGATTCCATTCGCGCCCTGCACGAGACGATCGAGAAAATCGACCAGACCACACGCAAGCTGTTCAAGGAAACCTTCGAGCAGGTAAACGAGCATTTCAAGGACAACTTTACGCGGCTGTTCCTGGGCGGCAAGGCGGAATTGACCCTGACCGACCCGGAAGATATTCTGGAATCGGGGATCGATATTACCGCCAGCCCGCTGGGAAAAAGCATGCACAACATCAGTCTGCTTTCCGGCGGCGAAAAAACGATGACCGCCATCGCCCTCATGTTCGCCATCCTCAAAGTCCGGCCCAGCCCGTTCTGCCTGCTGGACGAAGTCGACGCGCCCTTGGACGAGGCCAACGTCGTCCGCTTCCAGGAAATGCTGAAAGAGATGTCCGACAAAACCCAGTTCATCCTCATCACCCACAACCAGAAAACCATGTCGTTCGCCGACACCCTGTACGGCGTGACCATGGAAGAACGCGGCGTCTCCAAAGTCGTCTCCGTCCACTTGAACCAGGCTGCCTGACGCGGTAATCTTTTTCAATCTATAATCCCTAATGCAACCGGGGGTTCCCATCATGCGAATAAGAGTTCTTTGTTGTTCGTTACTATCCTGTCTTTTCGTTTTCGGATGCACCCCTTTATCAAAATTTCCTCTTTCGCAACCCGGTGAATATGAACCCGATCATAGGCTGGTTGGAATTTGGCTGTTTAAGGCAGATGCAATAGAGCGTTATTTCCATTTTTCTGCAGAAAAGGATGGCTGGAGTGATATGGTCGCGGTGGGTTATGATCGGCAGGATAAGATGAGTTATGCCGTTTTTAAGGTTTTTACGACTCCTCTTGAGTCCCAGAGATATATGAATATTAATATCATCAATCTCGGGATGGCTCGAATGGGAGATACACCATCCTACATATTGGCGAAATACGAAATCGTCGATAACGATAAACTTTATATTCAGCTTTTGTCGCCCGATGAAGTTGCCCAAGGAATTGAGGATGGAGTCCTTCAGGGAGAGATCAAAGATATAAAAGATAACGAAATTTATATTACCGATTCCTCAGAAAACCTTATCAAGTTTATTGAAAATTCCGATATGGATAAATTATTTAGCCAAACTCCATACGATGAAGAGCAATGGGGCGGACCTTACCAGAAAATAATCCAGCCCTTTGCCGATTCTCCGGGTGAATCTCTTCCCTGAGATTCCTATCCCTCCCGGACATATCCGGTTCCCTCCACTCCAGACAATGCTATAATGCGCCTCATCCCTATCGTATTCTGGTGAGGCCATGGCCGAGGCGAAAGACATCAACGACAGTCTGGATTTTCTCCGGTATTTCGAAAAATACACGGAGTCGGAAGACCTGTTGAGCGTGGTTCAGCACAAGATGGAGCAGAACTCCGATGCGCTGGACCTGATCCGTCACGAATTGTCGGAAGACGATTGCAAGTTGTTGGCCGACCTGGCCCCACTGGCGCAATTGAAGGTGCTCAATTTAAGGGAAACCAGCCTCACAACGGCAGGCCTGCAACATTTATGCATGTCACCTCACCTGACCGGCCTCGACGAGTTCATCATCGACAACAACAACGTGGATGACGACGGGTTGTTTTTCATCTCCAAGGTTCCGACATTCAGCGACCTCAAGAAATTGAGTGTTGCCAGCAACGAGATCGGTCCTGTGGGCATGAAAGCGCTGGCCCTCAGCAAGACGTTGACCGGGCTGGAGTATCTGGACGTGTCCTACAACCGGGTGGAGGCGATCGGGATCAAGGCGCTGGCCGGGTCAGGCCTGGGATCGCGATTGAAAGGATTGAATCTGACCGATACCGGAATCGGCGACGAGGGCCTCCAGAAAATCGCCGAAGGGGCGCCGATGCCGCAACTGGAAACCCTGAACCTGTCGGACAATCACCTGACGGACCAGGGGCTGGAAGCGTTGGCGCGTTCCGAAGTCTTCCCCAATTTAAAGAACCTCAACCTCGACAGCAATCATGTGGGCGACGACGGGGTCTATGCTCTGGCCGAATCCAACCTCGGGACTCAGCTGGTAACGCTGAATCTGAAATGCAACGGACTGACGACAGACAGTGCACTGTCCATGGCGCAATCAAAAACACTGACCCGGCTCATTGCACTGGACCTCAACAACAACGACCTCAGGGCCGAGGGCACGGCCGCGCTGGCGCAATCGGAAAACAGCCGGCACCTGGAGCGGCTCGATCTCGGTGAAAATAAACTGAACGCAGAGGGTGCCGAGGCCCTGGCCCAAAGCCCCTACCTTTCCCGCCTCAAATACCTGCGTTTGAACGATAACAACATTGCCGACCAGGGAGTGGAGGCGCTTGCCCGCAGCGAGACCCTGACGCAGATGGAGGAACTGCATCTGGAGCAGGACAACTGGATCCACGCCCAGGGAGCAAAGGCCATTGCGGAATCCACCGCCTTGGCCAGCCTGCAGACTCTGGTTCTGGGTTTGAATCAGATCGGTGACGAGGGGGCGAAATATCTGGCCGATTCAAAAATTTTAACTAACTTGGCCTTTCTCAATGTAATTGGAAACAAGCTGACAGCCGCTGGAGAAGATTCACTGCGGTATTCTGAAAATTTACCTAAATTACAGACCCTTGAGTTAGTGTAAATTATACTCCGTTTGGGGTATTTATTATTGGGTACTTTATTCTATATACTCCAAGACCATCACCCCTGATTGAGGTGGTGGTCATCCAAGAGCATGGCGTATCACGGCAATCAGGACACCTGCTCACGGCGTTTTTTTTGGATCTCCAGGATTTAAACCCGGCCTGAATGGATCAATAAAATCTTTTAAACCAGGCAGATATTTTTTCAGAAATCTCCTTTCCCATTTTTCCTCATGATGGATAAAACAGTTCAGAACTTCGAAAGCATTCAACCCTTGCGTGAATCCATTATTGGGTTCATGAAAAACCATGGCGAAGACGAAGAAAAATTTTTGAACGAACTGGAGCACATTGCAGATTCGGAAGGAGATTTAATCTACCCGGTGCTGCTGAACGTTTTCACTCAGCTGGACTTCAGCCAGGGGGAGGCCAAGGAAATCTGGGTAGGCATATTGAAGCATCGCAAAGAAATGAGCGAGTCCTTCAAGCGCCAGGTCAATCTGTTGACCGCCATTTGCGATTATTTTTTGACCATTAAAAAATCCTTCAATTACCCCAAAGTGGTCGAGCTCAAGGTATTTGAGGACGCCAACCATTTTTCCAAATGCGATTCATTAACCGGCCTGTACAACCGGGGATACTTTGAAGATTCGCTGAGTGGCGAAATTTCCCGGGCACGGCGTTACGATACGGAGTTTTCCATTCTGTTTCTGGATTTGGATGATTTCAAAAATGTGAATGACTCCTTGGGGCATCTCGCCGGGGATTTTGTCCTCAAGAAGGTATCGAACCTCATCATCAATGAGAAGCGGGAAGAGGACGTGGTCGCCCGCTACGGGGGCGAGGAATTGGTGGTCATCCTGCCCGAAACCAACAAGGTCAACACGATCATCAAGGCTGAGCGGATACGCAAGAAAATTCAGGATATGCCACTCGTTTATGACGGCAAGAAAATTAAAATATCCGTGAGTGGCGGAATCGCTACTTTCCCCCAGGATGCGGCAGAAGCCAACAAACTGATCCAATGCGCCGACCAGGCTTTGTACCGCGCCAAGTCGGAAGGAAAAAATCGGATTTGTTTGTACTCCATTGACAAACGCCAGTACGTGCGCATCGATTTCGCCGGTGACATCAAGGTTCAGCGCTTGGGAAAATGGGTGGGCCAGGGCCAGGTTTTTGCCAAGGGCAGGGATCTCAGTCTTTCAGGCATATTGTTCGAATCCGAAAATCCGATGGAAATTGGCACCAAGATTCAACTTGAAGTTCCCATCCCCAGTAATGGCAACCCGATTATTCTGGTCGGAACCGTGGTGCGCGTGGAAATCTTCGAGAAACACTACGAGATCGGAGTCAGCTTTGTTCAGTTGCAGGGGGCAGACCGCCGGGAATTGAGTTCCTTTCTCAAGGTGATGCCCGCAACCTGAATCCTGCCGGTTTGAGATCCTTTTTATTTCAATAACCCGCTAACCATTTGTACCGGTATTCGTCAAATACTCCGTCAGGGTGCCCAAGTTTTTTGACTCTTTGACCCTTGGCAACCCCTCACAAACTTCAGGAACCCCCCGGCATTAATCCCGTAAACGTAATAAAACATTGATTTTAATGGATTTATGAGTTTGGCTCGACTCCGTTTGGCATTTATTTTGCTTTCATTTTAAGGGGCAACCAATTGTCAACTGCCGGAGGACAACTTCCAGCCATGGATGTGTTACAGGATCACTCTAGAGAACCCTTAAGGGCTTCGTTAATTCAACAACTCAGTGCTTATTCAGAAAACGAGGATGAATTTTTGCGCCATGTGGATACTCTGGCAGGAATCCAGGGTGAAAAAGTTTATCCCGTTCTTCTGAATATCTTCAGCCAGTTGGATTTTAAGGATGACGAAGCCCGGTCGATCTGGCAGGACATGGTTCGGCATCGACAAGAGATGATGGAATCCATGGCCCGTTCGGTGAACCTCACCACCGCCATTTGCGATTATATGCTGACCGTTCGCAGAGAGTTGATCCATCCCAAGGTGGTGGAGTTGAATCTGTTTGAAGAAACCAGCCACTATAGCAAATGCGACAGCCTGACCGGCCTTTACAACCGATCCTATTTTGAAGAGGCTCTCAAGAGCGAAGCGTCGCGCTGCAAACGCTATCAAACCGAATTCTCACTGGTCTTTTTTGATCTCGATCATTTCAAAAGGATCAACGACACCTTGGGGCACCAGGCCGGTGACAAGGTTTTAAAATCTGTTGCTAAGCTGATTCAAACGGAAAAAAGGGTCGAGGACATTGCGTTCCGTTTTGGCGGTGAGGAAATCATCCTGATGCTCCCCGAAACTCAAAAATACAATGCATTGATTCTTGCCGAGCGTATCCGCCATAAGATCGAATATATGAATTTGAATTTCGAAGGGGAGCGGATTGAAGTGACGGTGACCGGAGGTATCGCCACATTCCCGTTGGACACCGATGTGGCAACGGAATTGGTGGAATGCGCCGACCGGGCCTTGTATCGGGCCAAACATCAGGGACGGAACCAGATCGCGCTGTTTTCAGAAGACAAACGCCACAACTATCGAATGGGTTTGATCGGTCCCATCAAGGTCCAGGAACTTGGAATGAAAACCAGTCAATTGCCCTCGCTGGGCCGCATCAAGGATCTCAGTCTTTCGGGAGTGTTGTTTGAATCACCGAAACCCCTGGAAAGTGGAAGCCGTATTCAGGTAGAGGTGCCGCTCTCTTCCCGGGACAAACCCTTGGTGCTGGTAGGGCGGGTGACCCGCTCGCAGCCGACCGGTTCTTCTTATGATGTGGGTGCCACCTTCCTGCACTTTGGAGAGCAGGATCGGATGGACATCCGAAAGCATTTTTCCAGTCTGCTGCACGCCTCCTCTTCCACTTATTAAAACACTTTGTATCCACCCCTTTAATATGCCGGAGTTTCCACAGGCTCGTCGTGAGGTTTGTTCCCATCATCCTGAGGGAACGCTTAAGGGCGCGGGAAATACTTTGCGCGTGGGCTGGGACTGTAGATAAAGTTGGCTAGAATCGGCAGAGTTTCCCGGTCGATGGTGACCGGAAAAGGATAGTACGGTGCGGCGGATTTAACTGCCTGGAGCGCCGCCTCATCCAGAATGTTGTACCCGGAACCATTGATCAACCTGACGTTCATCAGGTTGCCGTCCCTGGAAATCTGAAAACGGAGTGTCAGTTGTCCGGTAATTCCCTTGCGCTGGGCTTCGTTCGGGTAGTTCCATGCCAGTTCGATCTGCCGCTTGATACGCGCAAAATAAGAGGCATACTTGGATTCCCGCGTCCCCAGGGAAATCGCTTCTTCATCATCTTCGACGGTATCGGATTCCGTATTCATGGCGGCGTATTTTTCCGGATCGAACCCATCCAGGAGCGCCAGCGTTCCACCGGTAATTTGTTTCGGCGGTGTGGTGTTGGCCACTTCCCCCTTGTTTTTGGGTAGAGCAAATCCCTTGTCATAGGGACGAAAAGGTTTTTTGATTGTTTTGGGAGTGGGTTTCGATACCGTTTTCTTTTTGGGAGTGGGCTGCGATTTTTTAGAAACAGACTTTTTGGTTTTGGGGACCACCGTTTTTTTGTTCTGATAACGCAGGCCCTTGTTGGTGCTTCGATTGGAATGTGCCCGGCTGTCGTAACGGGCAATCAGTTCGGAACTTTCAGGCGTTTCAAGCTTGCGCGGTTTAGGAACGTCCGCAAAAGTCGGAACTTTTTGAGGCGGGGCCTTTTCTTCCGGCGGCAGGTATTTGACCTTCACGGCGGGAAATTTTTTCGTGGTTCTTTTTTCGTCGGGCATCAACCCCTGGGCCACCATGACCGTGATGTGCAGCCCCAGAGAAATGAGCACAAACCACTTCAACCGCGGAGATTCGTGAATTTCAAGACGATCCATCGACATACCCTCAACACCCTTGCCCCGCGAATGCGGGTCCCTCATCTTCTGCATCCTGACGTCTAAAAAAATAGGGCCGCATTGCCCTCTCTCCACTGTATAGCATCCTTCCCACCGGTGGCAATTAAAAACTCCGCCAAGTTCCCGAACTCGGAAAGGAATTGAAATTAGACGGCTTAACTAAAGTCAGAGGCGAAAATAAATCATGGATTGTCATCGGACGCCCCAGCGAAATTAGCTCCGGCTTTTAGCCGGCTAGGCCACACTGGATCCAGCGGCACGCTGGCGGGTTTTGTCGGCGTACCAGTGGTACGCCGTTTCAATCTGCGGGGTGTGCAGGTTGGGGGTGTCGTAGCGCCCCGTTTCATCGAAGGGCACATACTGCATTTCCATCGAACGATACATCCGGTTGAGGTAACCCTCAAAATCGGCGTACATCGGGATGAGTTTTTTCAGCCTGGGCATGGTCTGCTCCTTGAACCTCAACAATTCTTTGCCGAAGGGGTGGATGGCCGCGAGTCCGTTTCCGCCGTGCCGCTCCTCCGCAGTATGCACCAATGATTCGAAATCCTCCCAATCCTCCAGCGCATCCACATCCGAAACGAATGCCGGGTCGTCGTTGAACTTGGCGAGGAACGGGGTGTCCAGAAGAATCGAGGCCCCCTGGTTGAAATTCTTGAGGTGCGCCCCGAACTTGAAATCATCGTCCAGACGGAATTTCTTCATATCGGAATCGAAGTGCCGGTAGTGTTTCGCCAGAACCGGCAACAGCATCAGCATTCGGGCCGGAGACCGGAACGCCTTGCTCAGTCCCGCATTGAGGATTTTCCCGTCCTTGCGGGTTTGGTGCAGGAGCTCGATAATATCTTCTTCAATGGCCGACAGATTGATGGGGTAGACGTTGGGTTCCTTGACATCGTGCAACTGCCTGGCTTTTTCGGCAATGACCCGGTAATGGTAGTTGCGCACCACGAATTCGCTTTCAGGGTTTTCCTTGAATTGCGGGAACATGGCCTGGCGGGAATTCAGCCAGAGAATCAGATTGTGGTGTTTGAGGTCTTTATCCCGCAGGACGGCTTCAATGTCGTACATGAAAGGCAGATCACCCGGTTGGAACAATACCAGTTCATTGGCGGCGAGGGAGAGTTGGTTGCGCCCGAGAATCATGGTGTTGATCAGCATCAGGTTGTCCGGGTCTTCATGGACAAACGTCACCTGCTTGCCGCGGGTGTCGATCACATCCAGAAAATGTTCCAGAATGATCTTCACCTCGGTCGAACCCACCACCACGATTTCTTTCAAACTCGACATCAGCAGATTGCCGAGGGCGTAACACATGATGGGGATTCCCCGGACCAGAAACAGAAATTTCAGCCGGTCGATTTCTTCCCCCTCAGCCCGCAGGATCAGGTGGCTCACGCCCTTTTTCTTCTGAGCAATTTCCCGCCGCGCTTTTTCCAGGGCGAATTTGTCCGCCAGGCTGCGGCTTTCAAAACAGTTGTGGCTGAAGCTGACGATGCATTTGTCGATGATGGGTTTGTTGTTGATTCGGAACATGGCTTGTTTCGGTGGGCCCGCAAGTGTGTCCCTTGAGCGAGACCCGCCGAGAGTTCTCCCTGATAAAAATGGAACCTTTTAAGTTATTGTAATTAAAAAACTAATCCTAATGCCATAAATTTTTGTTTGAAATCAAGGGGTTACTTGGGTGGCCACCGGGGGGTCTTGGTGGCCCCAGGGAACTTTCTTTCGAAAAGCTTTTAAATGCATGTGTTTCGGCCCGTCCACCGACCTCCCAACCCTGCGAAATGACTTGATTTATTGAGTTTATTATTCATACAATTGATAAATACCCTTCAATAAGGTGCCCCATGGGAGACCCCACCCATATTATAGAATTGATCGATCAAATGCTGGAGGAAACGGCGGACAGGCCTGACCTTCAGGAAAAAATATTCGATCTGCGCGATGCTCTTCTGCAGGCCCAGCAGTCGGCTCAACAGTATAATCTCAAAATCAAAACGCTGGAAGAAACCATTCGCCAGCTCAAACTGCCGGCGCATCGTATCGGGACCATTCTCGGCAAGGGGCAAGATGATTTGTACCGCCTGAATGTCGGCGGCACCGAATACCAGGCGGCGGTCTCTCCCGAGATTCTTGAAGACGGAGAACTGCAGGTCGGTGACCAGGTTGCGGTTAACGAAGGATTTGTCGCCATCGCCAAACTTCCCCGGCCCGAAAGAGGCCCGATCTCCCGTATCGTGTCCCGTCTGGACGACGGGCATTGGCTGGTCGGGGGCGGCGCCAACACTTCCGAATCCATGGTGATACCCTGCACCGAGTTGGAACAGGAAACCTTCAAGGAAGGGGATGAGGTAGTTCTCGATCCCACACAGAAAGTCATCATGAAGCGCCTCCCCAAACGCCAGTCCAAGTCGCTGGTGGAGGACGATTACGTTCCCGTTACCTGGCAGCAGGTTGGAGGGCAGGATAAAGTCATCGAAGAAGTCCGCAAGGTCATTGAGTACCCGATTCTGCACGAAGAGATTCTCAGTAAGATGGAATACCGTATGCCCAAGGGATTCCTGTTTTACGGCCCGCCCGGTTGCGGTAAAACACTGATCGGCAAAGCGATCCTGTCCGACGTGGTGGACCAGCTCAAATCCAAGGATGAAGGCAGTAAGGACCTGGAAGGCCGGTTCATCCATGTCAAGGGACCGGAAATATTAAACATGTGGCTGGGCGAATCGGAACGCAAGGTCCGCGAAATCTTCAAACGGGCGCGCGAGTATAAAGAAAAAGGCAAGCTTCCGTTCATCTTCATCGATGAAGCTGAATCGGTACTGGGCACCCGGCAGGCCATGCGGGTCAACAACATTTCCAATACGCTGGTTCCGATGTTCTGCGCGGAGATGGACGGTATTCAGTCGGTGCGCGAAATGGTAGTGATCCTGGCGACCAACCGGCCCGATCTGATCGACCCCGCAATATTGCGACCGGGACGCATCGACCGCAAAATTAAAGTGGGACGGCCCAGCCGGAAGGATTGCGAAGACATTTTGCAGGTGTACCTCAAGCCGGAACTGCCGATCGATGGCGACCGGATGAAAGACCTGATCCACCCGTTCCTCGATCATTTATTCAAAAAATCTGTGGAACAGGAAGCGCTGGTTCTGACCCTCAAAAGCGGCGAGTTCAAGAAACTCTATTGGAAAGATTTTGTCTCCGGCGCCATTCTGGAGGGCATCGTCCTGCGCGCCAAGGAGCGCGCCATCGAGAGGGCCATTGCCGGAGAAGAGTTGAAAATCAGAAAAGACGACCTGACGCAGGCCCTTGAAAACGAGTTCAACGAGAACAGTGTTTTGCCGGCCGACTCCAATATGGAAGACTGGCTCCAGCTGCTCGACTTTGATCCGAAGAACGTGGCGCGGGTACGGCGGCCCAACGATTCCGATCAGGCTGCATCCGATACCCTCAGCCGGTCGATCATATGAGCGAAATTGTCCCTCTGCTGGGGATCGAAACGGAATACGGCATCGTTCGCGAGGACCAGGAAGAATCCGACCCGGTCGAAGAGTCGATGCGCCTGCTGGCCCGTTGTGAAACGAAAAGCGTTTTCAAGGCCTGGGCGTATAACCGCGAGCGCACGCATCTCGATATGCGCGGGTTTCAGGTGTCACGCCTGGCGCAGGATGAAGAGGAAGACGAATTCTGCGAAGAGGACCGCAAACGGCCTTATTCGTACTGGGAAATGAAAAGCGACCGGGTGCTGACCAACGGCGCGCGTTTTTACAATGATCATACGCATCCGGAATACAGCACGCCGGAATGCCGCACCGTGTTCGATCTGGTGGCGCACGATTTGGCCGGAGAACAAATCGTCGGCGAATGTGTCCGGCTCCGCAATCTGGATCTGGGCGGCGACGTTCTTCAGTTGTTTAAAAACAATACCGACTATAGCGGGCACAGTTACGGCACGCATGACAATTATCTGATTCCGCGAAAACTGCCGTTCGATGTCTGGGTCCGGCATCTGGTGCCGTTTCTGGTGACGCGTCAGTTGTATGCCGGGGCGGGGAAAGTCGGCGCGGAACGCAAAAACGAAGACGGGTTTTCGGGGTTGCAACTGGCGCAACGCTCCGATTTTATCGACAGTGTGCTCAGTATCGAGACCATGACCCAGCGGCCCATCATCAACACGCGCGATGAGCCGCACGCTACACAGGATTACCGGCGTCTGCATTTGATATTGGGCGACGCCAATATGTCGGCTTACGCAACAGCGTTGAAAGTCGGGACCACCCGGCTGGTGTTAACCTTGATTGGTGCCCAGAAACTGGACGCGCCGTTCGAGCTGACCGACCCGGTGAAGGATGTTCAGCGCGTGTCGCGGGATACCACCGGCACGGTGCTCCTGAAACTGCAATCGGGGAAAACGGTTACGCCGCTGGAAATTCAGGAATGGTATCTGGAACAGGCGCTCAAGCAAACCGGTCTTGCCGGCGATAAGGAAGAATGGAACTGGGTCACCCGGGAGTGGGGCCGGACGTTGGACGACCTGAAGCATCACCCGGAAAACCTGGCCGATCGTATCGACTGGGCGATCAAGCAAAGCCTTTTCAGCGATTTTATGGCAGCGGAAGGCCTGCACTGGGAAGACCCGATTTTACAAAGTCTCGATTTGGAGTATCATAACCTTAACCCGCAACGCGGTCTTTATTACGGACTGCGCGACCAGGGAAGTGTTATCGGGTTGATCGAGCAAAGCAAAGTTGACGACGCTGTTCACCGGGCCCCGCAGGATACACGGGCGCGAATTCGCGGGCAGGCGGTCGATCAGGAGCGTGACCATATTAAAAACATCCATTGGACGGGAATCGAATTCAACAATGGTGAGTATTTGGATCTGTCCGGACTCATCACCAAGGAAGATGTCCTTCAGGTCCTGGATTCAAACAAGGAGCAGTTTGCATGGAAATGAATGATCCCCTGCGACGGGAAGAGAAGAAAGAGTCCACGCCGGACCGGAAGGACAGTGGTCCTTCCAAACCCGATGTGAATCGGCCGGGACGCGATGATCTCCTCAAGCGAATGAAAAAAGTCGACCCCAAGCAATCTGAAAAATACAAACAGCGAACGGGTCAATGAGCGATAAACCGGAGAACTTTAATGGCCCGGGAGATTTTATCGATCTTCTGGAGCGGTCGGGATATTCCTGGCCCAAAGCGATTGCCGGTTTGACCGCCATCGACAAAGCCAGCCTGCCCCAGGGCACCACCGTGCTGGCTTTTCATTTCAAGGACGGCCTGATTGTAGCCGGAGACCGCCGTGCTACCGCTGGCAATTCCATCATGTACGAGCGGTGCGACAAGGTGATTCCCATCGACGACTTTTCCCTGATGGCCATCGCCGGAGTACCCGCCACGGCGTTCGAAATGGCCCGCATCCTTTCGCACAACTTCGAATATTACCGCCGGTCGCAACTGCAACCCCTGAGCACCGAAGGCAAAATCCGCGCCCTGTCCAAATTGTTGAAGGACAACATGGGACTGGCCATGCAGGGGGTCGGCGCAGTCAGCCCCATCTTTGCTTCTTTCGACAAAAAAGAAGGCAAACCCTATCTTTATTTTTACGATATTCTGGGAGCGCAGTTTGAAATCCAGACCCACACCGCCACCGGTTCCGGGTCGCCGGTGATTCGCGGTATCCTCGAGTACGAAGATCTCTGGGGAGACAAAAAACTGGCGCAAAGGGATTTGAAGCAAGCCGCCAAACTGGCCATACGGCTGTTGCAGACAGCCGGGCAGTTCGACAGCGCTACCGGGCAGGCCCGTCCCGAAGACAAAATTTATCCGGTTATCGCCAGCATCACCGGGGAAGGTTACCAGTTCATGCCGGAAGAAGAACTGGCGGCACTGTTTCAGGAATCCACTAAAAGGAAATAACCATGTTTGATGAACCGTTTCGCTGGATGGAGGCCATTTCCACCCGCCACAGTTACGTCCAGGAGAAACTGAAAAAAGGCCAGCCGGTGCTTGCCGTGCCCTACCAGGGCGGCTCGCTGTTGATGGGATTCACCGCCCAGCCCGGGAAAATTTTTGAAGTGTACGACCGCATCGCGCTGGGCAGTCTCGGGCATCCCGCCGACGTCGAGCGTTTGCGCATGACTCTGTTGGACATGGCGCACGTGGAAGGATTCAACCGGTCGGACAAAGATGTGACCATTGCCCGGCTCCTCCAGTTCGGTATCGCTCCCGCCATGAAACAGAATTTCGAAGAAGTGATGCGGGCGCCGTATCTGGTCAAACTGCTGTTCGCTGAAATCGATTTTGACAACCGGCCGTTGTTCTTCCGGCTCAATTACGACGGGCACTGGGAAATGTTCAAAAAGGGCGCGGTGATCTCCGGGAATGACAAGGAAACGGAGTGGATTCAAAAACAAATCGAGCAGACCGACTTTGCCTCGCTTTCACTTAAACAGGCGTTGAAAGAAGCGTGCCGCCTGTGGGAAGAGGGCAAGAAACAAGGTGCGCCCGAATCCGGCGACGCCGAGGAACAACCGATGACCTTGGCCGAGGCGTTCGACCGGTGGACGCTGGAAGCGGCGGTGCTCTCCACCGAAACGGATCGTAAAGCCCTGTACCGGGTGTTGGCTCCGGATGAAATCGAACCTTTAAAATCGGCGGCGAAATAAATATGAAACGCAGAATATTCGGCATTGAAACGGAGTACGGCCTCCTGATCAAAGAGGATGATTTCAAATACGGGCCGATCGATGTTGCGGTTCGCATCAAGAATCATATTTTCGATCAGAAGCAGGGTGTGCTCGACTTGCATTACCGAGCCAACGACGAACCGCCCGGCAACGGCGGGTTCCTCGCCAACGGCGGCCGTATTTACCTGGACATGGGCCATCTCGAATACGCTTCGCCCGAATGCTCCAACCTGGTGGATCTGGTCACGTTCGACCGCGCCGGCGACGAGATTGTGCAAAAAGCGCTGGAGGAATTGGGTTGGGCGGACCAGGTGGCGTTCATCAAGAACAATGTGGATCTCGAAACCAACGCCACCTTCGGGTGCCATGAGAATTATCTGGTCAGCCGCGCGTTCCAGTTCGATAACCGCGAAAACCTGCGTCTGCTGGCGTCGTTTCTGGTGACCCGGCAGATTTATGCCGGCACCGGACGGACCGGAGCCTGCAACCCGCAACCGTTCCGCGATTGGGATGATATTCATCAGACGCGGAAAGACACCGAAGAAGTCAATTTTCAGATTTCCCAGCGCGCGGATCACATTCCCAACGAATTTTACCGGTGGGTGCAATACAATCGCGCCATCGTCAACACCCGCGACGAACCGTTGTCCGATCCCAGCAAGTACCGGCGCATTCATTTGCTGGTCGGCGACTCCAACATGAGCGAATTCGCCTGCGCCCTCAAGATGGGCAGCACGTCCCTGATGATGGAGTTGATCGAGTTGGGCGTGGCCGACCCGGCCTGGATTCTCTCTGATTCCGTGAATGCCATGCGGGATATTTCCCGCGACCCGGAGTTCAAATGGGCAATCACTTTACGGGACGGCAACCAGACCACGGCTCTCGAGGTGCAGTGGGAAATGATGCAGGCCGGTAAAAAATATCTGGCGGGATCTTCCAGTGACACCGATTGGGTGTTGGAAGCCTGGGAATCCGTGCTAACCGATATGCCCAAAGGTCCGGAAGCACTCATCGGGCGGGTGGACTGGGCCAGCAAATACTGGATGCTCACCGAATTCATGAAATCGGAAAATGTGGGATGGCAGGATCCCTGGATTAAAAGTCTCGACCTGGAGTTTCATAACCTCAATAAATCGCATGGTCTCTATTGGGGACTGGAAGAGAATGGAGACGCCCATCGCAAAACTTCCGATGAAGCCATCCTGTTTTCTCAGTCCAACGCACCCAAGGGTACCCGCGCCGACGGACGCGGCGAATTGGTGAAAACGTTGTTGGAATGCCAAACCGGTTACCTGATCGACTGGATTGGGTTCCGACTGAATAAAGAAGAACCCTTCCTCATGTTGGATCCCTTTGTCTCCTACAAAAAAGAAATTCAAGATTACCTGCGCAGTATGGACTTGCAGGATCCCTTCGACGGTAAAAATTATTTCGGCTGAAAACAACTATCGGATTGATTTTACCCTTGCTGCACAGCAATAATTTGTCTCGCAGGGCATTGATTCACGCAGTGGATTTTGGGTTGGCTTCGTTGTGAGGCTGGAGTATATTAAAGCCAACGGGAGCTATTTTTAACTCATATTGCAGGGAGAGGTTGTTTTGGACAATTGTCTGTTTTGTAAAATTGCCGGTGGGGAAATCGATGCTGAAATGATCTACAGTGATGAGCAATTGATGGCCATCAAGGACATCAATCCGCAAGCCCCAACGCATCTGTTGATCATTCCCAAAAAACACATTAGCACCCTCATGAATATTGAGGTTTCGGACAAGGAGCTGATGGGATCGGTGTTTACCCTGGCGAAATCTCTGGCCCAGGAAAACGATCTGGAAGTATCGGGTTTCCGTTTGGTTCTGAATTGCGGATCGGGCGCCGGACAGTCGGTGTTTCATATTCATTTTCATTTGTTGGGCGGCAGGCCCATGAAGTGGCCTCCCGGTTGAACCTATGATCACAGTCGAACAGTTGTATGAAAAACTGAAGCCGATCAAGGTCGGCAGTCCACTGTGCGAGTTCACGCTCGAGCATTGCCAGCGAATTCACCCTGTGATCTCCCGCATCGAAGAGCTCAAGTGGGAAAAGAACGCCATCATACTGGCGCACAATTATGTCGCGCCGGAAATCCTGTATGGTGTCGCTGACCATTCCGGCGATTCCTACGGCCTGGCCAAAATCGCCCGCGATTCGGATGCGGATGTGATCGTTTTTCCCGCCGTGCGGTTCATGGCGGAGACCGCGAAAATTTTAAATCCGGATAAAACGGTCCTCGATCCCAATCCTGACGGTGGTTGTTCCCTGGCGGACGGCATTACCGCCGCCGACGTCCGGCGCCTGCGGAAGGAATTTCCCGATCATACCTTTGTCTGTTATATCAACACCACCGCTGAAGTGAAGGCGCTATGCGACGTGTGCGTGACCTCCTCCAACGTGTATCATATTATGGAAGCCATCGATAATGACCACATCTATTTTCTGCCCGACAAGTTGATGGCGAAGAATGTGGTCGATCATTTGCAGGCAAAGGGAGTTGAAAAAGATATTTCCTGGTACGACGGCACCTGTTACGTTCACGAGGAATACGCGCCGGAGGCGATCGATGTTGTCCGGAACAACAACCCGGGAGTCGATGTGCTGGCACATCCGGAATGCCAACCCGCAGTGGTCCGGAAAGCGGATTACGTGGGAAGCACCACCAACATGCTCAATCATGTTCGTGAATCCAGTGGCGATACGTTTTTCCTGCTCACCGAATGCGGGTTGACCGGTATTTTGCAATCCGAGTTTCCCGAAAAACGGTTCGTGGGTTCCTGCACCCTGTGCAAATACATGAAGTCCAATTCCCTGCAGGATGTTTTACAGGCATTGGAGCATCCGCGTCCGGACCAGATCGTTGAGCTATCCCCAGAAGTCCGGCAGAATGCGCTCCGTTGTGTCGAACGCATGTTCGAATTCACCGAAAAAACCTCTTCCTGAACGTCCTCTAATTTTTATTGGATTTATGAAGCGCTTGATAAAGCGCCGGCGAGCCGCCGGTGGAAAATCTGGCAGAGGCGTAGGAGGCGCTGGAATAGTTATCTTCGCCAAACGAGGTAGAGAGGTACTCCGCCCGGACCTTGCCAGGCACAGAGAAAACAAGGGCAGACAGGTTCTCCCAATCAGGTGATAACTATCAACACCCTGGAGGAACGAATCACAGGATGATAGGATTAGCTGGAAAAACCTGCCGCCCTTCGACAGGCTCAGGGAACAAAGGAAATATTATCAACCCCTCCCAGTCTCCCCTTGGGAAGGGCAGGAGGTTTGAGTCCCCCTCCTATAAAGGAGGGATTAGGGGTGGTTGATAACTCTTCCTTTCTTTTATGAAAGCGGAAAATTCATGTTGCGTGTATCCCATCTATCCTTGACCAAAGACAAGCCTATCCTTAAAGATCTCTCGTTCGAGGTCCAACCGGGAGAGATGCTGACCGTGCTGGGTCCGTCCGGCGCGGGCAAGTCGTCGCTCCTGCGTTGCCTCAACCGCCTCAACCCCGCCGACTCCGGTGAGGTGTTCCTCAACGGCACCGAGGTGCGGTCGCTCGACATTCTGGACCTGCGCCGCCGCATGGGCATGGTGTTCCAGTCGCCGGCATTGATCCCGGACACAGTACAGGCGAACGTGGCCCTCGGACCCTTCCTGCGCCACGAGACGGTGAGCGACAACGCAGTGCAGGAGCTGTTGAAGCAGGTGGGATTGAATTCCGACTTCATGGCCCGGCAGGTGGAGACACTCTCGGTCGGTGAGCAACAGCGCGTGGCGTTCGCGCAGGTGCTGGCCAATAAGCCAGATGTTTTATTATTGGACGAACCGACCTCAGCGCTCGACCCGACAGCGGCGCTGACCATCGAAAACCTCATCAAGGATATTCATTCGCGTCTGCACACCGCGACGGTGCTGGTGACGCATGACATCCCGCAGGCCCTGCGCTTCAACACGGATACGCTGGTGATGGTCGACGGCGCCGTCCTCGCGCGCGGCAACATACAGGACCTGGTGAACAATACGGCTAACGCCACATTGCAGAATTTTTTTAAAGGGGAACTGACACCGAACAAAGATACTGGCGATGAAGAATCGGAGTTTTAAAAATTACCAGCGGAGGTACTCCGCCCGGGCAAGGCCCGGCCGACGAAGCGCCGGAGCAAACTATAGAACCTTGAATTGCGCTCGAGTGATATTGTCAGGGCGTTACTGTCAGCCATTTCCCTCCCCTGGTAAGGGGCGGACAAGGAGAATCGTATGACCATTGAATCGTTATTGATCGCCTACGGGCTGATCGCCATCGCGTTGTTCATTTCCTGGCACAACCGGCTGACGCTGGAGAAGGAAGTCGTGGTCGCCTCCCTGCGCGCCACGGTGCAGTTGGTGATCATGGGATTCCTGCTGGAAATGATTTTGAAGATCGACAACTATGTGTATCTGGCATTGATCCTGCTGGCGATGACCGCCATTGCCGCCGCCATCTCCGGCAAGCGCGGCGAACAGATCCCGCACGCCACCGGCATCGCGTTCACGGGGATACTGATCGGGTCGGTCATCACCTTCGCGGTGCTGGCGGGGGCGGGGGTGATCGGGCCCGAGGCCAAGTACATCATCCCGCTGGGCGGGATGATCATCGGCAACTCGATGAACGCGTCGTCGCTCTCCATGAACCGGCTGATCGGCGAACTGGGGCATCAGCGGAAACGCATCGAGACGTTACTGGCGCTCGGCGCGAACGCGCGGCAGGCGTCCGAGTGGGCGGTGCGGCAGTCGGTGCGGTCGGCGCTCATCCCGGTGATCGACAGCATGAAGATCATCGGTCTCGTGCACCTGCCGGGGATCATGACCGGCTTCATCATCGCCGGCGGCTCGCCCCTGGAAGCGGTGAAGTATCAGCTGGCCATCGTGTTCATGATCGCCGGCACAGCGAGCCTGACGTGCATGATCGTCACCCTCCTCGCCGCCCGCCGCTGTTTCTCCAGCGAATTGCAATTGCTCGATGCATTTAGACCCAGTACCGCGTAAAGGAAATACTTATGAAACCAAAAATAGGTCTCATTACCTTAGGCGTGACCGACCTGAAACGGTCGCTGAAATTCTACCGCGACGGGCTGGGGTTCCCGACGCACGACTACAAGGACGACGCCGGGATCGTGTTCTTCAAACTGGAGGGCACCTGGCTGGCCCTGTATCCCAAAGACAAACTGGCGGAAGATTTAAACCTCCCCCTTGTAAAGGGGGTCGGGGGGATTCTGGGCGGCGTGACTTTAGCCCATAACGTGGGAACGAAAGAAGAAGTGGGCGCCGTCGTCGAACAAGCCGTCAACGCGGGAGCCAAGCTGATCAAACAACCGCAGGACGTGTTCTGGGGCGGCTACTCGGGTTACTTCGCCGATCCCGACAGCCACCTGTGGGAAGTGGCTTGGAACCCCTTCATGGATTTGACTTGAGCGTAATCACTTAGGCCCGATCATGTTTTTGGGTTGGACTTTCTTATCGAATTCTTCGGCGGTGAGCAGGCCGAGGGCCACGGCGGCTTCTTTGAGTGTGCTGTTGTCGTCGAAGGCTTTCTTGGCGACTTTGGCGGCGTTGTCGTAGCCGATGTGCGGGTTGAGCGCGGTGACCAGCATGAGCGAGTTGTTGAGGTTCTTTTCAATCTTGTCTTTATTCGGTTGGATGCCGACGGCGCAGTGGTCGTTGAACGAGCGGCAGGAATCGGCGAGCAGGCGGATGGATTGCAGAAGGTTGTAGATCATCACCGGCTTGAACACGTTGAGCTCGAAGTTGCCGGACGCGCCGCCGACGTTGACGGCGGTGTCGTTGCCGATCACCTGCGCCGCCACCATGGTGAGCGCTTCCGACTGCGTCGGGTTGACTTTGCCGGGCATGATGGAACTGCCGGGTTCGTTGGCGGGCAGGGCGAGTTCGCCGATGCCGCAGCGGGGACCTGATCCCAGCCAGCGCACGTCGTTGGCGATTTTCATCAGCGAGCAGGCGATGGTTTTCATGACGCCGCTGGCCTCGACGATGGCGTCGTGCGCCGCCAGCGCCTCGAACTTGTTGGGCGCGGTGATGAACGGGTGCTTGGTGAGGTCGGCGATCACTTTCGCCACCTTCACCGGGAACTCCTTGTGCGTGTTGATGCCGGTACCGACGGCGGTGCCGCCGAGGGCGATCTGGTACAGTCGCGGCAGGCAGCCGTCGATGCGCTGGATGGCGTTGTCGAGTTGCGCGGCGTAGCCGCTGAACTCCTGCCCCAGCGTCAGCGGAGTGGCGTCCATCAGGTGCGTGCGGCCGATCTTGATGATGTTCTTGAATTCCACCGATTTCTTTTTCAGCGTGTCGCGCAGGGCGGAGACGTCGGGGACGAGCCGGTTGTGAATCTGTTCGACCGCCGCGATGTGCATGGCCGTGGGGAAGGTGTCGTTCGACGACTGGCCCTTGTTGACGTCGTCGTTGGGATGGATGGGGTCCTTGCTTCCGAGTGTGCCGCCGGCGATTTCGATGGCGCGGTTGGCGATGACTTCGTTGGTGTTCATGTTGGTCTGGGTGCCGGAGCCGGTCTGCCACACGTGCAGGGGGAAATGCAGATCGAGGGTGCCGGCGATCACTTCGTCCGCCGCCTGGACGATGAGGTCTTTTTTGTCGGCGGGCAGGACGTGCAGTTCGGCATTGACGATGGCGGCGGCTTTTTTGAGGATGCCCATCGCCCGGATGATCTCGCGCGGCATGATTTCCCAGCCGATGTTAAAATTGATCAGCGACCGCGCCGTCTGTGCGCCGTAGTATTTATCGGCGGGAACCTTGATTTCCCCCATGCTGTCCGATTCCATCCGGTATTTCATAGTTCCTCCCCTCTAAACGATGAAATTGAATAATTAGAATCTGTATATTAACCACACATGAACACAGATAAACACCGATAAAATTAAGATCATTCACTGGTAAAAATTAGCTCCGGGCCTTGCCCGGTTATTTCATGAAATAGTCTTCCGCTTCCGGCAGGTGCTCTTTTATATATGTTTTGAATTTTTTGAGCAAGCGTTGTTCGGTCTGGCGGACGGCTTCGCGGGTAATATTATAGTGTTCCCCGATTTCTTTCAATGAGGTCGGGTCCTCGGCCAGGATGCGGGTGGCAAACAGTTCTTTTTCAATAGGTTTCAGGTCTTCGAGGAAGGCCTCGATTTTTTCGTGGAGGGCCTCGTGGAACTGGCTTTTTTCGATGGCCTGCGCCGGGTTTTTGCCGTCGGACAGGGATTTTTCGGGAGTGTACTCGCTGTCCGGGTGGACCGGGGTGTCCATCGAGACGTCGTAGGCGCCGAGGCTGGCCTGCACGTCGATCACGTCTTTTTCCGAAACGCCGAAGTGTTCGGCGAGTTTTTTAGGCGAAGCGGTGAATCCCGCCTCCTCCAGTTTGGCTTTTTCTTTTTGCAGATTATAGAGCAGTTTGCGGCGGGCGTTGGTGGTACCGACGCGCACCAGGCGCCAGTTATCGAGGATGTATTTCAGGATATAGGCCTTGATCCACCAGCTGGCGTAGGCGGGCAGGCGCACGCCGCGGAACGGGTCGAAGTTCTTGACGGCTTTCATGAGGCCGACGTTACCCTCCTGGATGAGGTCCATCACGTTCTGCCATTCACGCCGAAAGGTCATGGCGATTTTCACGACCAGCGTGAGGTTGTTGGTGATGAGTTTGTAGGCGGCCTGGGTGTCGCCGGTTTCCTGGTAGTGGAGCGCGAGTTCCTTTTCCTCCTCCTCGGACAGCTCGCCGTATTGCCGGATTTCGTTGATGTAGGCCGTCAGCGGGTCGAGCGGCGCCAGCGCGTCCGATCCGCGCAGGACGGGCAGGGGACGCTGATCTTCCGCCTCGTCGCTCTCGTCGTCGGAGTCGTCGTCCACCACCTCCGGTTCCAGCGGAAGGGATTTCTCCTCCCCGTCCTCGGAATAGGGGTCCTCGTCTTCCTCGAATTCCGGCTTATGTTTTAAAGGCTCGTTCATAATCAATCACTTGACCAATGGGCCGGTTCCGCCCTGTCATTTGAGGGAATAGGAACCGTTGAATGCGGATCTTATACCAAGTACAATGGCGGCATGCGTATCGATCTAATTATAATACTCCTGATAGCGGCGATTTTATTGTACCGGTGGTATCAGAAACTCCCTAAAGAAAAAGGCGATGAGCCTACGTCCACCGATATGGTCATGGACCCCAATTGCGAGATCTACATTCCGGTGACGGAAGCGATCCGGGCCACCATCGGCGGCAGGGACCATTTTTTCTGCAGTGAAAAATGCGCCGAAGAATACCGGAAATGGCACAGCACGGTATAAGTTCGGTACATAAAGCCCCTCATTTACCCGTATTGTACCATAACCCGCAGGCAGACCCGGTTGGGGCCCGGAACGCCGGGAGCGAATCCAAAGCGCCGGGAGCGGCTCGGAGCGCCGAGTGCGGATAGAGAGAGCCAGGAAAGGAAACCTAGTGACGTATCATTTTGGATTAAAGAGAGCGATGACCGTCGGCCTGATGTTATGGATGGCCGGGACCGCGCAGGCGGCGGAAGCGCCCAAGCCCTGCGCGCCGCTGGAGACGAAGGGGGTCAAGGTCGAGGGGTATATCTCGAAAAAGTTCAAGCGGCAGAAGCGGGCGATCATCAAGGAGTTTAAGGAAATGGGTCACACCCGCACAGCGATCCGCCCGTTTCCCATGGGACAGACCGCCAAGGTGATCGGCATCGGGCGGTGCGTTCCGGCGTATATTGCCCGGCACGTGATGGCCACGGCGCTGAAGTACACCAGCGGTATCGAGAGCCTCGTCAACCAGACGTTTCTGCACACGCACTGGATCGGTATCGGCACCACGACATTTGATGAGCCGTCCCAGCAGTTGGTGACGGAGGAGCAGGTCAGGCAGTTGATGGATCCTGCGTTGGGCGATGAGGAGTTTCACGCCCTGTACCGCAAATTTTCGGTGCAGGATGAAACCGTGCCTTACTTCGGGAGCCGTCCCAAAAACGCGAAGAAAGTACAAGAGTGAAGTGTGCCTCACCCGCCAGGGGAACAAGGGCATAGGAATTGACAGCTTGACTGTTTGTGGTTTGAAGGGCGCGGATGGACGTATCGTTCAGGTGATCTTCACGTCGGCGGGAACCTCGAAGAGTTTCAAGTCCGGTTCCAGGCCGGATTCGTAGGTATCGTACTGGATGACCAGAAAGTCCTTGCCTCGCTTAAAAGAAATTTCAAATGGATTCCCGGTGGACTCATCGATAAGAAGAGTGAGTACGGTGTTTCCCTTTTTCAGTATGAATTCCTGATAATGATGGGTTCCTCCCCGGGTCAGTGCTCTTTGGTGGGCATTTCTTTCCTTGAAAAATTCCAACTCTCTCCCAAATTCCAGTTCATGATATCCCTGACGGAAATTGGGGGTCAGGACGGGGACATGGATCTGGCTGGAAGGGTCCGAATCGATCCTATGCTGGGCGGTATTGTCGATCCGGTTGATCCGGTACATGTCCGGTTCCACAACAATATGGAGATTGTGGGTATTGGCCTCCGGGTCCAATTCCTCCTCCATTCGCATGTGGGTATTGCCCACCAGCCATAATTTCTTGGTCTCCGGCCGGAAATACATGTTCCCGACTTTGGAATCTGCGATCCGGAAAACAATATGCGTCATTTTCGGGTCTTCCAGATTCAGAACATAGTAGGCACCGACACTGAGCAACACGCCCGTCAGGAAGATCACTCGCCATTTCATAATCGCTCGTCCTATTAAAGTGGGATCAATTCCCTATAAGTAGTGTAACGGTTATGCTTCAGGGGTCAATCCGATTACACCTGTATTCCCGACACATCCTGGATTAAGAGTGAGACCTCCTCGCCTTTTTGGATGACAACATCGAATCGCTTGGTATGATGGAACTGTAAATCTATTTTAGAACCGATGTTTTCAGGCTCCCCAACCCCACTCTCTTGAAATAACCGGATGACCACTCTCGATCTCATAGCCTGGCTGATGTTCGTCACCGCCGGGTTCAGTTACCTCAACCATCGCTTCCTCAAATTTCCCACCAGTATCGGGTTGATGGCCATCGCCCTCGTGTTTTCGATGATCCTGCTGGCGCTGGGGGAATTGAAATGGCTTCCCGGGCTGGAGGACTCCGCCCGGGCGATATTGGAATCCATCGACTTCAACCAACTGGTTCTGCACGGGATTCTGGGGGCCCTGTTGTTTGCCGGCTCCCTGCATATCAATCTCGAAGACCTGGCGAAGCAGAAATGGATCATCACTTTGCTGGCTTCTGTCGGCGTGGTGTTGTCGACGACGATTGTCAGCGGATTGATGTACTTTGTATTGGACTGGCTGGGCATCGGCATTCCTTTTATCTATTGTCTGTTGTTCGGGGCGTTGATTTCGCCAACCGATCCCATTGCGGTCCTCGCCATTTTAAAAAACGTCGGCGCTCCCAAGGCTTTGGAAACGAAAATCGCCGGCGAGTCGTTGTTCAACGACGGCGTGGCGGTGGTGATTTTTATCGTGATCCTGGATATTGCCACCGGACACAACGAGCCGTCGGTTCTTTCCATCACATTGTTGTTTTTCAAAGAGGCAGTGGGCGGCGCGTTGTTCGGTCTGGCGGCGGGTTACGGGGCGTACCGTCTGTTGCGCACGGTGGATAATTATCAGGTCGAGATCTTGATCACCCTGGCGCTGGTGTTTGCCAGTTATGCTGCCGCGGAGGCGCTGCACATCTCAGCACCGATTGCGGCAGTGGCGGCGGGCCTGCTGATCGGCAACCACGGCCGCGCCCTGGCCATGTCCGAGAAAACCATCGAGCATGTCGACCTGTTCTGGGAATTAGTGGATGAAATTTTGAATGGGATTTTATTTGTCTTGCTGGGATTCGAACTGCTGATCGTGACGTTCGACCTGTCCAGTTTCAAGGCGGGTTTGATCGCGATCCCCGTCGTCCTGTTGGCCCGGTTCATCGGAGTATGCCTGCCCATCTGGCTGAGGAAATTCAAACGCGAGTTCAGTCCGAACGCCATCAAGGTATTGACCTGGGGCGGGTTGCGGGGCGGAATTTCCGTGGCGCTGGCGCTCTCCCTGCCCCCTTCGGCCGAACGCGAACTGATATTGATGATGACCTATGTGGTGGTCGTGTTTTCCATCCTCGTGCAGGGGCTGACCATTGGCAAACTGGTCCAGCGGGGACTGAAAGATTGACGGCTTCCCTACCGGACTGCCTGAATTCCATTATCCCCGTCGGACGAGGCGGACGGCGTGGGAAATGGTTTTATCGTTCTTGTCGTACCAGTAGGGGCAACCGTTGAGATAAAACACGATCTGGGCTTCGGTGCCGCGTTCTTCACTGGTCCAGGAACAGTTGCCCGCTCCCGGTGGAAACACCGAATCCGTCTTGATATCTCCCCCCTTGAAATCCTTGTTCAGTTTTTCCTCGTCGTAAAGGGAAGACGCTTCGTGGATGGTTGGCAGACGCCAGTCTGAATGCCCTGCGAATTTTTTTTCGTTCATTTCCCTGGCGTATTCTTGGGCTTCATCCCAGGACAATTCCTTGTCCAGATCCAGGCGGGAATCGTGAGCCATCCACATGAGGCTGGTCAGCGAATCGTAAATGGTGTTGTCGTCGGTTTTGATAAAACGTGATTTGGGTTTTTCCATGATCGTCTCACTTGCAATAACAAAACGCCCGGCGGACTGACTTTGCCGGACGGATATTTTTAATAGGATTGAAGAGGGTTATCTTAACCTTTCCCGCTGGTTCTGTAAAGGTCTTCCCGCCGGTCGGCAAACAGGTCGTTGTGGCCGTTGATCCGTTTGTTTCGGGCCTTTTCGAGGTCGATTTCCACCACCTGGGCTTCCTCCCGGTCCTCGGAGGCGCGGACCAGAACCGTGCCGTCCGGGTCGACCCCCTGGCTTTGGCCGATAAATTTCAGGGCCTCGCCGGGGATGCGTTGCTCAGTGCCCACACGGTCGGCGGTCACGGCGTACACCCGGTTTTCCAGGCACCGGGTGATCATCGCCTGCGGGCAATGCGGGAGCACCAGGTTGGCCGGGTGGGCGATGATATCCGCCCCCTGCAGGGCCAGCGTGCGCGCTGTTTCCGGGAACCGCCAGTCGAAGCAGATCATGATCCCGATCTTCGCGAACCCGGCATCGAACACCGTAAACGGCAGATCCCCCGGTTGAAAGAAATCGGTTTCGGTATCGAAAATGTGCGCCTTCCGGAATTTTCCGATGTAGCCTTTCGGGCTGACGATCACTGCTGAATTGTAGAGAATCTCGCCCTCCCGTTCCGCCAGGCCGGCGACAATTGTCATCCCTGAATTTCGGGACCAGTCGATCAGAAACCGGGTGGTGGGTCCGTCGGGGATGGGTTCGGAGAGCTTCCGCGCTTCTTCCGGGGATTTAAACTGGTAACCGGTATTGAACAACTCCGGGAGGACCAGCAGGTCGGCCTTGTGTTCTCCCCAGAGTTTTTGTGTATGGATACGGTTCGTTTTCACGGCACCGAATTCGGGATTACTCTGGACAAAACCTACTTTGATATTGGATGACATGGCTTATTGTACAACAGAATTCTAAGGCAAAATGATTTAGACAGGTCCTCCCAAATCGGTGATGAACACCAACTCCCCGAAGGATCGAATAACAGGAAAAAACCTGGATCCTTCGCTGACGCTCAGAATGACAATTGATAATTATTGTCATTCTGAGGAGGCTTGGCAAGCCTGTCCTGAGCCTGCCGAAGGAAAGAATCTGGGTTTTCCTGTTTTGTAGTTGCTCGATTTATCGAGCCCTTTAAAAGCGCCCCGTGAATGGGGCAACTACTTTTTTTCTCTGTGCCCTCTGTGGTGAAGAGGTTTTTGGTCAGAGACGGGAGGTCTGGTGGCGGAGCAGGTGATCGATCAAAACCAGCGCCACCATGGCTTCGGCCATGGGCACGGCCCGGGGCGCGACACAGGGATCGTGTCGACCTTCGACCCGGATCCGGGCTTTCTTGCCTTTCTGGGTGACGGTGTCCTGTTCGCGATTGATGGAGGAGGTGGGTTTCACCACCATACGCACCACGATATCGTTGCCGTTCGAAATGCCGCCGAGGATGCCGCCGGCATTGTTGGTTTTCGTGGTGATCTTGTTGCCTTTGGCGATGAAGACGTCGTTGCATTCCGAGCCTTTCAGTCGCGCGGCATCGAAGCCGATGCCGACTTCCACACCCTTGACGGCGGGCAGGCACATCAGGGCCTTGGCGAGGTCCGCGTCCAGCCGGTCGAACACCGGTTCGCCGAGTCCGGGCGGAACCCCCTGCGCCACCACTTCGATCACGCCGCCCAGCGAATCGCCTTCCTTCCTGGCCTGCATGATGGCTTCCACCATCTGCTCCGCCACTTTTTTATCCGGACAGCGGACGATGTTTTTTTCAATTTCTTTTTGGCTGAAAGTTTGCGCGACGAGTTCGCCGATCTGCCGCGTGAAGGCGAAGATTTTGATTTTGTGCCGGGCCAGAAGCTTTTTGGCGACGGCCCCGGCGGCCACACGGCCCACAGTTTCGCGCGCACTGGAGCGTCCGCCCCCGCGATAGTCGCGGAAGCCGTATTTCTGGTCATAAGTGAAATCGGCGTGACCGGGGCGGTACAGGTGTTTGATCAATTCGTATTTGGAGGAATCGGCGTCACTGTTTTCCACCATCATCGCCAGCGGGGTGCCGGTGGTTTTGCCGTTGAAGATTCCGGACAGGAATCGAATTTGGTCCGGCTCCTTGCGGGTGGTGGTGACTTTGCTCTGCCCCGTGCGGCGGCGGTCGAGTTCGATTTGAATATCTTTTTCGGACAGCGGCAGACCGGCGGGACAGCCGTCCACCACGACACCGATGCCGGGGCCATGCGATTCGCCCCAGGTGGTGATTCTGAATAATTGTCCAAATGAGTTGCCGGGCATGACGATATTTTGATTTAAGGAATGTAAACGAAGACGTTCACCAACCGGCGGGAAGGGAATAGAATCAACCGGTTATGAATGGGTCCGGAAATAAAAAAAGCAGGGGAAACCCTGCTTGTCTGGCGCTTCGGAATGTCCGGAAAAACCGAGAAAAACCTTTATTTGAAAAGGGTTTTACTCGGCATCGGCGGAGATTTCCAGTTCGCCGTCCACCAATTCCCGCAGTTCCTTGCCCGCTTTGAAAAAGGGCACCCTTTTGGCGGGGACATCCACCCGATCTCCGGATTTCGGGTTCCTCCCGATGCGGGCGTTTCTGCTTCGGACTCGAAAACTGCCAAACCCCCTCAATTCAACCTTCTTCCCCTGCGCCAGAGACTCGGTAATACTTTGAAAGACAGTATTGACCACAACCTCAGTCTGCTTTTTGGTCAGGTTGATCTGCCCCGCGACCTTTTCTACCAATTCCGCTTTGGTCATTTAAGTGAGTCTCCCCCTTAGAAAAGTTTGGGCGAGTATATCATTAACTCTATGCAAGTCAAGCGTTTTGAGGATTTATGAGAGCAAAATTATGGCTGGCTGGGAGGCGGCAAGGCGAGGCCGGATCGGCGGCGATCTGCCATAATTTTTTGAATTTTTAAGGTTTATGGAACTCTGAACAATACGGCGGAGGCTTTCAAACTTATCCACTCAGCTGCAAACTTATCGGCAAGGGGATTTTATTTTAAAAAAATGGTCTAACCTGGCAACCAAAGATATTGCAGGGAAGGAAACTGCGACGGCATCCAGTGGGTCTTGAACTCTTTCGAGAGAGAACCCTGCATGAGCCAATCCATAAAGCCTTTGGGGGTTTCTTCCCAGACCACTTTCGGTCGGCCCTCGATGCCCGCCGCTTCCCCCAATTTGGCTATCACGTCTTCGAGCCCGCCCATTTCATCGACCATCTTCAACTTGAGGGCCTGTCGTCCGGTAAATACCCGGCCATCGGCCAGCTTCCGGGCTTCCTTGGGGGTCATGTTACGGCCTTGAGCGACGGCATCAATGAACTGCTGGTGGACATCGTTCACCACGCGTTGCAGGTAGATCCGTTCTTCCGCAGTCATTTTGCGGGCGGGTGAGCCGACATCCTTGTACTTGCCGCTTTTGACCACCTGCGGTTCCAACCCGATTTTTTCCATCAATTTTTCAGCGTTGCCGAATGCCATGATCACCCCGATACTGCCGGTCAGGGTCCCGGGGTTGGCAAAAATCCGGTCGGCGGCAACCGCGATGTAATAGCCTCCGGAGGCGGCGAGACTGCCCATGGACGCGTAGATTTTCTTGTTATCCGCCCGGACCCTGAGGACCTCGTCATAGATTTCCTGCGAGGGACCCACGGCGCCTCCCGGGGAATCAATCCTCAAAAGGATGGCCTTGATATCAGTGTCGCGGCGGTATTTGGAAATCTGGCGAACGATATCCCTCGAATCAAAAATCTGTCCGCTGATTTCCACCAAAGCGATCTTTTCCTTGCCCTCGTCCAATCCTCCGTCCGAAAGATAACGGCCGAATACTGAGGATAAAACCACCAGGGCGACCAGACCTAATATGAAATAAAGCAAGGTACGGCCAAACGATTTTTTCGGTTTTTCTATGGGTGGTATGGGTTGCATTCAGAACCTCTTATTCTTCGGTTTTAGTCTCCTCCTCGTCCTCAGAAGGGATATCCAATTGTACCTCTTCCAGGTCGATCTGTGAAGGATCCAGGTTCTCTTTCGAAGCCTTGATGCTGAGGCCGATCTTTTTGCTGGTGGTGTCGACCTTGATCACCTTGGCCGTGATTTCGTCTCCTACAGCGACCACTTTTTCCGGATGCGTCACTTTCTCGGAACTCAGTTGAGACACGTGAATCAGGCCTTCCAGGCCGTCGTCGAACTCCGCGAAGGCTCCGAATCCGGTGACCTTGATAATAGTGCCGGTGACCTCTTTCCCAATAGGATACTGGTCGGGAATATTTTCCCAGGGATCGGCTTCAAGTTGCTTGATGCCCAGGGAAATGCGGCAGGCTTCCTTATCGATATTCAGCACTGCGGCGGTGACTTTATCCTTCTTCTTGAGTACTTCAGAGGGATGCTTGATTTTCTTGTTCCAGGACAAATCGGAGATATGGATCAATCCGTCCACTCCGTCTTCCAGCTCGATAAAAGCACCGAAATCGGTCAGGTTGCGAACCAGCCCTTCGACCTCAGTACCGATGGGATATTTCTGCTCGATGCTGTCCCACGGGTTGGGCTCGATCTGTTTCATGCCCAGGGAAATCCGTTTCTTCTCTTTGTCCAGAGTCAGCACCACCGCTTCCACGGTATCGCCGATGCTCACCATTTTGCTGGGATGTTTGACATGGCGGCTCCATGACATTTCGGAAACATGCACCAGGCCTTCGATGCCTTTTTCCAGTTCCACGAAAGCGCCGTAGTCGGTGATGCTCACCACTTTGCCGGAGATGCGGGTTTTGACCGGATATTTGTTGTCCACGTCCACCCACGGGTCCGGGGTGATTTGTTTGAGGCCCAGGGAGACGCGCTCTTTTTCCTTGTCGTATTTGAGGACCATGACCGTCACCTTGTCGCCGATAGCGAACATTTCAGAGGGATGGTTGACGCGTCCCCACGACATGTCGGTGATGTGAAGCAGGCCGTCGATGCCGCCCAGGTCGATGAACACTCCATAATCGGTGATGTTCTTGACGATACCTTCCACCTGGTTGCCTTCTTCCATCTTGGTCAAAGTACCGGCGCGGGCCTGTTTGCGTTCTTCCTCGAGCAGGATCCGGCGCGAAAGCACGATGTTGCCGCGTTTTTTGTTCATCTTGATGATTTTCATCTGGAACTTTTCGCCGATCAGTTTTTCCAGGTTGCGCACCGGGCGCAGATCGATTTGCGAACCGGGCAGGAAGGACTTGAGTCCGATATCGACCGTCAAGCCGCCTTTGGCTTTGGCGACCACGATGCCTTCGATGATTTCCTCCGCTTCGAAAGCGGTGACCAGCTTTTCCCAGATTTTGATCTTGTTGGCTTTCTCCTTGGACAGAACGACAATCCCGTTGTTGTCTTCCACGCGCTCGAGAAAGACTTCAATTTCATCACCCACGCTCAGATCTTTTTCCGCTTCGGGGAACTCGCTGTGGCTGATCATGCCTTCGGATTTGAAGCCGACGTCGACGGTGACCAATCCCTTGGACAGCCCCAACACCTTGCCTATGATGATTTCGCCTTCCCGGAAATTTTTGAGGCTCTTGTCGAAATAGGCCTCCATTTCCGCATGCGCTGATTTTTCTTCCGCCGTTAATTCCTCTTCCATTTCCATTGAGTCGTCAAAATCAAAAACTGCTTTTACCACGTTACTTCTCCTTCATGTTTCAGGTTAAGGTTAATAAATAAAATTTACGGTGAATGGACCGGACCGATCATTTCGATCATTTGAGCCACCACGTCCTCGATGTTCATTTGGGTGGTGTCCAGCCGAATCGAGTCTTTCGCCGGTACCAGGGGCGACACTTCCCGATTCTCATCTTCAAAATCCCGTTGTTGCAATTGCTCATAAATTTTTTCAAACGTCACTTCAGGGGACTTGGCCCTGATTTCCTGGTGGCGCCGTTGGGCCCGCTCTTTCTGGTCGGCGACCAGAAAAAATTTTTTATCGGCGTCGGGAAAGACCACCGTCCCGATATCCCGGCCGTCCATCACCACGTTGCCGTTGCGTCCCATATCCTGTTGTTGCGCGACCAAAACTTCGCGCACCGCTTTGTTCGCTGCGACGACAGCGGCCAGCCGCCCGATGGTTTCCGTCTTCAAAACCGGAGTCAAATCCTCACCGTCGACGATCACCTTTTGGCGCTCGTTTCCGGGTTGAAACTCGATGGAAATCGTACGGGCCACTTCGGCGATCCGCTCTTGCTCTTCCGGATTAATTTTCGCCTGGAGGGCCTTCCACGCCACCGCGCGGTACATCGACCCGGTTTCAATATATTTGAAATTCAGGCGCGAGGCGATGAGCTGGGCGACGGTGCTTTTGCCGCTCCCCGCCGGTCCGTCAATGGCAATGATCATGTATTGGTTTCCACCAGCTTGCCCCGGTGCACGTTCGCGTTGGCGAAGGTTTCCTGCAGGGCGTCACCCTGATCCTGTTCGATCAGGGTTTTAATATTTGTCAGCGTTTCCTGAAATTGATTAATCAGTGTAACAACTGGACGTTTGTTTTTCAGGCAAATATCGCGCCACATCACCGGATCGCTGGAAGCGATGCGGGTAATGTCCTTCAAGCCGCCCCCCGACATCGACAGAATTTCGCCGTGATTGTCGGTTTTGACACCTGCCACCGTGTTCATGAGGGCATACGCGACGACATGCGGCAAATGGCTGAGCGCGCCGAAGATCGTGTCATGCTCATGAGAGTCCATCGTCAGGGTTTGCATCCCCACCCCGGTCCAGAATTCGGTCACCCGCTGCAACGCTTCGGCCCGGGTGTTGGCCGTGGGCGTAATGATGCATTTCGCGCCGGTCAGCAAATCCACGCTGGCGGCCTCCAGGCCCGATTGCTCTCCGCCGGCGATCGGGTGCGCCCCGACGTAATCAATGGAATCGGGCATCAGGGCATCGATCTCCTCGACCAGCGGACCCTTGACCGATCCGGCATCGGTAATGATGCATCCCGGTTGCAGAAACGGTAACATTTCCCGGACACGATCCGCCAGAACACCGACCGGTGTGCACAGGACGATGAGATCGGAACCGGTAACGGCGGTCTTCAAATCCGTCGACCCGGAATCGATAACGTTCATGGCCTGCGCTTTTTTCAGGTTGGCGGCGTTTCTGCCGAACCCGACAATCGTTTTCACCAGCTGGCGTTGCCGGCAGGACTGCGCCAGCGACGCGCCGATCAGCCCAACCCCCAGGATGGTCATTTGTTTGAACGGTTTCATAGTGTCTAATCGTGGTTGGGATACGATCCCAGCACCCGCAGGAAAATGCAGCGTTTGCCCACCGAGCGGATCACTTTATCAATATGAGGGTCGTCGATATGGCCCTCGAAATCTACAAAGAACAGATATTCCCACGACCGGTTTCTCAACGGCCGGGATTGAATTTTGGTCAGGTTGATCTGGTTGCGCGCGAACAACTGCAGGACTTTCAGCAGCGAACCGGCTTCGTCCTCGATGGAGAACATGACCGATGTTTTGTTGCGTTTGGCTCTCTTCGCTTTTTCCCGGCTGATGACCAGAAAGCGGGTAGTATTTTTTGCACGGTCTTCGATTTTTTCGGCGATGATTTTCAGGTCGTAGCACTCTGCCGCCAGTTTGCCGGCCACGGCCGCCGCGGTGTCGTCTTTGCTGGCCATTTCCGCCGCCACCGCCGTGCTGGAAGTGGTCACCTGCTCGATGCCTGCCGCATGCTGGTTGAGCCAGCTGCGGCTTTGGGCGAACGGTTGCGGATGCGAATAAATCTGGCGGACTTTGGCGGGGTCGCCGGACTTGGATAAATAGCAGAGGGAGATCCCCAGCTTCACTTCATCACAAATCACCAGTGGTGAATCGACGAAACAATCCAGCGTCAGGTTGACCACGCCCTCGGTGCTGTTTTCAATCGGCACCACACCGTAATCGGCATGGCCCTGCTCGACTTCGTGGAAAATATTTTCGATGCCGCCGGTGGGAACGAAAACGGCGGAATGGCCGAATTGCTTGATCGCCGCCTGATGCGAGAAGGTGGTTTCGGGACCGAGGTAAGCGATGTTGAGCGGTTTTTCCAGGGCCAGGGTGGCGGAGAAAATCTCACGGAAAATGGTTTCCACCGCCTCTTCGGGCAGGGGACCCGGATTGGCCTGCTTCATGCGCTCGATTATATCCCGTTCGCGATGCGGAACGTGGAAATGGTTCGAGTCGTTTTGTTTGGATTTTTCCTGGCCGATCTGGATGGCCAGCTTGGCGCGACGGTTGAACAGTTGCAGTAATTTCTCGTCTATCTTGTCGATCTGGTCGCGAATCTCATCAATTTTTGGCAATGCTGAAGGTACCGCCCTTTCAGTGGATTTCCGAAAAACCGTTAGGTTTTCAATGGATAGGGTTGATCATTCCATAGTATGGCCCTAGAATGCAAGCATTAAATTGAAGCCAACCGCTTGTTTTTAAACTTTATGAGGGGAAAATCATGATTCTTCTGGAATTCAGCATGTCTCCGATGGACAAGGGCGAAAGCGTCAGCCCGTACGTCAGCCGGTCGTTGGATATCATCTCGAACAGCGGCGTGCCTTACCGCCTGGGTCCCATGGGCACCTGCCTGGAAGGGGAATGGGACGAGGTCATGGGCGTTATCAAACAGTGTTATGAAAAAATGAGCTCGGACTGTAACCGCATTACCTGTGCCATCAAGATCGATTACCGCAAGGGGAAGAGCGGCCGGTTGGAATCCAAAATGGCCTCGGTCGAAGCCAAACTCGGTAAGAAATTGAATACCTAAATCTTGATTAGCCGCAGATGAACACAGATACACACGGATAAAACCGAGATCCTTCACTTCGTTCAGGATGACATACCGAGCTCAATTGTCATCCTGAGGAACGTCAGTGACGAAGAATCCAGGCTTTTGACGGGGTTACAGAGCAGACAGGACCCGTTTCACCGCAGAGAATGCAGGGTTTCAGTTCTCCCTTATTGCTCTAATAATTTTTTAACTTTGGGTGTGCAGTTTTTATGTTTCCGGATATGGGACTGGATATTCATTGCCATGAGGGGGTCCGGGTCGAGTTGGGCCAACTGGGTCAGTTTGAGGAGTTGGTCTTCTTTGAGTTCCCGGGACAACCAATGATGGAACGCTTCGCACCTTTCATTTTCGGAGTCGGATTCGTTTCCCGGCTGGAACAGTTTTCGATGTTTCAAAAACAAGTCATCCGGATACATTCGCCATGCCAGCCATTCCTTCGGAAATCCCAATATTTCGGCGAGCTGGGTTTTGATGAATTTGGGGATTTCATCTTTGGTGTAGCCGAAGAGTTCCTTTCTGATGGGTTCCGTACAGTCCTTGTGCCGGTTGATCGAACTTCTCATGTATTTTCCGGATTTTTCAAAGGACGACAATCGAAACAAATTTCTAATCTGATTTTCGGTCAAATCGCCATCCAGCCAGTAAAAAAAGGCATCCAGCCTGAAATTCCGGTACCCCCCTTCCAGGCTATCCTCTTCGGTGTTTAATTTATAAGATTCGTAGAGTTTTTTCAGCATTGAATCGGGCAGCATATTCCATTCCAGCCACTCTTTAGGAAAGTCGCATTGATCCAAAAATTCTTTTTTATTTATTGTATCGATCATGGTAAATCCCGGGATGGTATCGGAGTAGGCGATATTGAAATTCCTTATTAGGATAAAGGGACCGGGCCCAAGAGGGTAGTAAAAATTTAATGGAAATAGGGCTATACCTGGGGTATGCCTCCATCCGACCCATCAAAACGACTGCACATCTGGGTTCACTTTTGATGTGGGTCTGTCGGCGGTCGCGGTTTATTTTGTCCTTGATCCCGCTACACCTAAATTTTACAAACTGTTAACGGCAGTTGTTGTGCTGGGGCTTCTACTCTATTGATTCCTGGGGAAAGGGGGAGGCGGCAACAACGACGTCTGGAAAAATGATGGCGGGTGGCGCGGTGTGTGGACAGCCGCAGGAGACTGATTTTTTTATTTTTCTTTGGACGAAAAAAAGCCCCACGCCTTTTGGCATGGGGCTTTAAATTTAATCTATATCAGCGATCAAGCGACGGGCGTCAAGGTGCCCAATATGGAGTTGAGTGTCGCACTGGGACGCATCCCTGCCGCCACCTTTTTCGCATCCGGACGATAATAACCTCCCAGATCCACCGGCTTGCCTTTGGCGGCGGTCAGCTCTCCAAGAATCGTATCCAATTTTGTCTCCAGGTCTTTGGCGACCGGAGTGAAGTGATCTTTGAGAGCGGAATCGTCACTCTGCGCGGCCAGTTCCTGAGCCCAATACAACGCCAGGTAAACATGGGTTCCGGCATTATCCAACTGCCCGACCTCGCGTCCGGGAGACTTTTTGTTTTCCATCAACTTGCCGCAAGCCCGTTCCAGGGTGTCCGCCAGGACTTGAGCTTTGGGGTTGTTGCGGGTCCGGGCCAGATGCGCCAGCGATTCCGAAAGCGCCAGAAACTCACCCAGAGACTCCCATCGCAAATGTCCTTCTTTGACAAACTGCTGAACATGCTTGGGAGCCGAACCGCCGGCGCCGGTTTCAAACAGTCCGCCGCCCGCAATCAGCGGTACTATGGACAGCATTTTGGCGCTGGTGCCCAATTCCAGGATCGGGAAGAGATCGGTCAGGTAATCCCGCAGCACGTTGCCGGTCGCAGAGATCGTATCCTTCCCTGCTTTGGCGCGTTTCAGCGAATGATTCATGGCATCCACCGGTGCCATGATCTGGATGTCCAGCCCTTTGGTGTCGTGATCCTTCAAGTAGCGATTTACTTTTTCAATCAGTTGTGCATCATGCGCCCGGTCCTTGTTCAGCCAGAACACCACAGGGGTGTTGGACAACCGGGACCGGTTGACTGCCAGCTTGACCCAGTCTTGAATCGGAATGTCCTTGACCTGACACGCACGGAAAATATCGCCTTCTTCTACGGCGATTTCGTGAACGGGGTTGCCGGCGCCGTCGATCACGCGGATGGAGCCTTTGCCAGGTGCTTCAAAGGTTTTGTCGTGAGAGCCGTATTCCTCCGCTTTTTGTGCCATCAGCCCGACGTTGGGAACCGTTCCCATGGTGGTCGGGTCGAACTCGCCATTCTCCCGGCAGAAATCGATGGACGACTGGTAAATCCCGGCATAACTGCTGTCCGGGACCAGGGCCAGAGTATCGTGTTCATTTCCGTCCGGTCCCCACATCTTGCCGCCGATGCGGATCGCCGCCGCCAGCGAGGCATCAATGATGATGTCGCTCGGCACGTGCAGGTTGGTGATGCCTTTGTCGGAATCCACCATCGCCAGATCCGGTCCGTTCTTGATGCAGGTGTCGATGTCGGCCTTGATTTCATCCTGTTGCGCGGCCGGCAATTTGCCGATTTTTGCATACACATCGCCGATGCCGTTATTGGCGTTGACACCCAGGTCTTTAAAGGTTTTTTCGTGTTTGGTGAACACATCCTCAAAAAACACCTCAACGGTATGGCCGAAAATGATCGGATCGGAAACCTTCATCATCGTCGCCTTCATGTGCAGGGAAAACAGGACGCCCTGTTTTTTGGCTTCGGCAATCTGTTCCTTGATGAATTGGCGTAAGGCTTTGCGGCTCATTGCGGTCGCGTCAAGGACTTCGCCGGCGTCGAGTTTCAATTTGTCGGTCAACACCTGGGTCTTGCCGTCCGCGCCGACAAATTCAATTTTGCCTTTACCGGCCTGTTTGTCGGTGATGGTTGCCGACTTTTCGTTGGAGCGAAAGTCTCCGCTTTTCATGGTCGCGACATTGGTTTTGGAGTCTTTCGACCATTTGCCCATTCTGTGCGGATTGCTCTTGGCGTAATTCTTGACCGAAACAGCCGCCCGGCGGTCAGAGTTGCCCTGTCGCAAAACCGGGTTGACCGCGCTTCCCTTGACCTTATCGAAGCGGGCTTTGATATCCTGCTCTTCATCGTTTTTAGGATCTTCCGGGTAATCGGGAATATTATAACCCTGCTCTTGAAGTTCCTTGACCGCCGCCTGAATCTGCGGAATCGAAGCGCTGATATTGGGCAACTTGATGATGTTGGCGTCCGGCTTCATGACGATTTCACCCAGCAACGCCAGGTCGTCCGGCTGCTGTTGTTCCGGTGTCAACCGTTCTGGAAATTGCGAAATGATGCGGCCCGCAAGTGAAATATCCTTGGTGCCCACATTAATATCTGCCACTTGTGTGAACGATTGTATGATCGGCAGAAAAGATCCACTGGCAAGTTCAGGTGCTTCGTCAACTTTCGTATAAATGATATCGGGTTGTTCTGACATGGTTTTTTCCTCTATAAGTGAAAAATTACTCAAGAATATACAATTGTATTAATCAATCAGGCTGACTTATGACAAAGCCGTGCGGGATACAGTTTCCCGGATTTATCGGATAGCTCAACACTTCCATCAAGAGCCCCCTGCCGGCAGTCGAATTCACAGAAAAAAGCTAAATTCAGTTTTCTAAATTGCGCATAATATATCCCAAGTGAAAGCAAAACTCATCAAATTTTTGGGTTTTTACCGGAGAACGAGCCTGAAAAACCGCCTGATTTTTGTATTTTCAGGCCAATCACTCCAAATCTTCCAGTTTTTTGACCAGGAGGGTATGGATCAGGCTTTCTTTCACCCGCTGGATCAGCGGAGGGAAATTCAGTTTGCGGCCATCCAGTGAAACAGAAAATACATCTATGCCTCGCCCGCCACGGGTACTGATTTGGGCGCGGTGGGGTCGGATGCCGAAGCTCCGGAAGGTGTGGGCGATTTTGTACAGCATGCCGGGATGGTCGCGCGCTTCGATGCGGATCAGCGTAAAGGGATTTTCCGGGTAGTTTTCGACCTGGATTTTAGGTTCGATGGCCGCCTCGCCGGGTGTTTCGTTCAACAACCGGGTCCGTTCCTTGAGCAAAGCCCTCAGGGTTTTGGTCTGGTCCAAAACATTTTTGAGATTGTTTTCAATTTCTTTCCATACTTTCTCGACACTGCCGAAAATATTAATTGCCTGCTGGCTGCCCACTTGAAGAACGATGATGACGAGTCCATCCTGCCTGGAAAAAATCTGCGCGGACAGGATGTTCAACGCCCGCGCGGTCAGGGTGCCCACCAGATCCTTGAACAGGCCGATATTGCTTTGTCCGCACAGGATCAAGTCGAAAAATTCTTCAGAGGGATGATCGACGAATTGAATGGCAAAATCGCGGTCGCCCTTTTGTTCCACCAGCCGGATATGCTCCACGATTTCGTGCGACTTCGCCGCATGCAGGTAATCGTCCGGCATGGTCTCCAGATGTCGGTCGATGACTTTTTCAGGAAGTTGATCGGCCAGTTGGGCATAAACCTCCTGGCGTGTGGTATGGGGTTTTTCTTTTAACGATTCCGGCCGCTCCAGATATTCCCGGGTGTGCTGGTACACCCCGGTCAGCAGAACTTTTTTCCAGGAGGTCCAGGTCCCCGGTGCCACTGCGTTCAGCTCGGCGTAGCTCATCAACAGCAAGAGATCCAGTTTCTGCGGTGTTTCGGTGATATGACCCAGCTTGCGGATGATCGTCGGGTCGTGAATGTCCTCATGAAAGGCGATTTCTTTCAGGGTGTGCAGCCTGCTGATCAGAAAAATCAAAAGCTCACGTTGTTCGGGGGTCAATGATAAATCCTCGAACACGCGGGATAGCGATTCCCGGACTTGTGAGGCCGGCAAAGCCTCTCCCTCCTTTTCAAGAGAATGCAGGAGGCACGCCAGTTTGAGAACCCCCCGGTGCTCCGTTTCCTCGTACAACTCCCGAAATATTTTGAGGCCCTTGTCGGATTGTTCCGCCAGGTTTTCCAGAAAATGGACCATCCGCAGGGCATGTTCGTCCGCGGTGTAGCGGTGATAAAAATCGTAACTGATCCGGTACTGTGATTGACCGAATTCGGGTATCAGCCGGGCCAGCAGGTTGGCCTCGTGCAACAGGCGCAACACGATTTCCGAGTGCGGGTGATCCAGAATATCCAATAGAAAATTTGCCACCTTGGGGCTGGTAATGTAGTGGGAATCTATCAGGTCTGCGTTTTGACGAATCAGGCGGTTCAGTTGCGTGTCCGGTTCCAGTTCATACTGCTGGCACAGTTGGAATACTTTAAGAAATAATGACAGGTCGTTTTTAAACAGGTCCTCGTTCATATCCTCCGAGGACAGTTTATTTTTTTTGATAATAAATCCGTTTTTCAGATGGGTCTTTTGCAATTGCGTCAGTATGTTTCGAAGCGTTGGTTTGACTTCGATGCACCGGTAGAATATATCCGAGCTGATATGCCGTATACGGGTGGCGTGCATGAAATAATCGCGCATGAAGGATTCAGCGTCACCGGTGCCGTCTTCCCCGGGGTAGCCCAGGTTGGCCGCCAGTTTCTTTTGCATTCCCATTTTCAACACATCGAATTTTTTGTTTTTCCGGTAATGCACCTCGTTGCGAACCCTGAGCAGAAAATCCACCGACTCTCCCAGTTGATTCAGTTCCTTCGGGGTTACCACATCCTCCCGTTTGATTTCCTGAATAGAGATGCCGTCGAGGGAGATCGCCACCGCCCACAGCGCCGCGTGGTAATCCCGCAACCCTCCGGGACCGTTTTTAATATCCGGTTCCGGATGGCTGGTCACGCCCTGGCCGGTTTTCGAAGATTCAAAGACCGTTTTCAGGTTTTCGTTGAGAAACTCCTTGGCTTTTTTCTTGAGAACGTTTTTGCGGACCGAGTTCCATAGCTTCTGGTAGAGCGGGTAATTTCCCGTCAGGAACCGGGTTTCGACCATGGACGTGCGGATGGTGGGATCGTCCAACGCCAACAGTTGGCATTCCTTGATCGTCCGGCAACTCTGTCCGATTTCCAATCCGATGCCCCACAGCACGGAAATAATATCCTGAATAAACCGGTCCAGGGGCTTATCCATTTTTTTCTGCAAAAGAAACAGCAAGTCGATATCGGAGCCGGGGTTGAGTTCTCCCCGGCCGTATCCCCCGACTGCTACCAGCGCGAACTTGTCCGTTAAATTTTTGTTTCGATGCTCTTCCAATTCGGAGAGTGTCGTGACCACATGCCGGATCACTTCATCCATCAACCCGGTTAATGCCTGGATGACTTCTCTTCCACCGGCCCCGGCCCGGTGCCAATCTTTTATTTTGGCGTGATCCTGCTGAATCAGTTCCTTGAACCTGCGAAAATAGTCCAGACGCACCTTGGGATCCTCCGGAATCTGCCGGACCGAAGAGAAATCGAGGTCGAATTGATGGGAGGGGGTACTGGAATTCATGGTTGCTGATGGAATCTCAAATAAGACGGTTTATGGGTGCGCATCGGGTTCTGGTAATTGAAGCATGTATTGTAAGGGAAACAAAGGAATATGAAAGGTCAAATTAACCGGGTTGAAACCGGAAGTCGGATCATGTTTCGAAGACGGCCATTTCCCTGCTCACCGGATCGAATCCGGCCAAATTTCCTTGACAAAACGGGGGTTAATCTTATAGGTTACATCTTCTCACAGTTCATTATCACAGAAACTCTTACCGGTTTGATTGCCGAATTGCATCATTGTAAGTATCCAAATATTTTGTAGCGTTTTGTTGAGATAGTTGTGCCAGACGGTCTACGCAAGTCAATATTTAAATAAGAACTTAAACTGTGCGAATAACTTATCTTTTCTATTTGATATTTACTGTACGAGGTTAGAAATGGGACTTATGCTGCCAATGCGAAACAAGATCACCGTAGTTGGCGCCGGACAGGTGGGTACCACGGTGGCCCAACTGGTGGCATACAATAATCTGGGTAACGTTGTGCTGGTGGATATTGTTGAAGGGGTGCCGCAGGGCAAAGCCCTCGATCTGCAGCAGGCCGGATGTTTGCAGGCTTTCGACAGTATCATCATTGGCACCAACGACTATAAGGATACGGCCAATTCGGATATCGTGGTGATCACCGCGGGCCTGCCCCGGAAACCGGGACAGGACCGGTCTGCTTTGCTCCGCACCAATGCCAAAATTGTCAAGAGCGTGACCGAGCAGGTCATGCAGCATTCAAAAAACCCCATCATCATTGTGGTGTCGAATCCGCTTGATGCCATGGTGTATCTCGCCAAACAGGTTTCCGGCCTGTCGAGAAATCATGTGCTCGGCATGGCGGGTGTTCTGGACTCCGCACGGTTCCGTACTTTTGTATCGTTGGAATTATCCTGTTCCCTGGTGGATGTCGATGCCATGGTTCTGGGCGGGCATGGCGATTCCATGGTGCCGTTGCCGCGCTACACCACCGTCTCCGGTATTGCCATCACCGATCTGTTGACGCAGGAGCAAATCGAGCGGCTGGTGGAACGCACGCGCAAAGGAGGTGCGGAAATTGTCGGTCTCCTGAAAAACGGCAGTGCTTTTTCTGCCCCTGGCGCTTCGGTATTCAAAATGATCGAAGCCATTCTATTGGACAAACGAAGAATTCTGCCGTGCACCGCCTACCTTGAAGGGGAATATGGCTGGAGTGGTATTTTCTTCGGGGTGCCGGTGGAGCTGGGGGCGCTGGGCATCGACAAGATCATCGAACTGAACCTGTCCCCGGACGAAAAAAAAGCGCTCGACAAATCCGCCACCGATGTAAAAGTGATGATCGACGAAGTCGACGCCTTCCTGAAAGAAGAAGGATAGACCTCCCACTCCATTTTTCCTGCCGCACAAATTCAACCCAATCGAATACAACATTGTTACCTTTGCGTCCATTCGTTTCCTGCGTATGGAACTCCCCTCGCCAGTCAACCCGTAAGCTTTAATGTGGGTTGAAAAATAATTTCGCCCTGTTAGCCTAGATAGATAATAGAACCTATTGAGGGCCCACGATGAGCGAAAAAACAGGGTTTGATATTGACGAGTTTGGAGGAAACTTTGACGCCGTTCTGGTGCAGTCCAGCGCAGATGCGGTAAAGGTAAATCTGGGACGTCAGGATTGCAAACAGCTGCAAGACAGTGCCTGGACGGTGCTGGCGGGGAATGGGGATGTTGCCCGAAAACTTTCAGCCGAACTGGCTGCGGACGCCATATATTTTGGGTTTGGGGATGCCTCTGGCTGGATGATCTATGATTTTTTTCAAAACGGTGAAAAGGTCGAAAGCTACGGTTTCGGTGAGGATTATTCGGAAGAAATGGGAGGCAATTATGCCAGTCCCTGGGATATAGAAACATCGGATGGCGAAACGCAATGGGGATTTTCCAGTAAACTCCGCAAAGCCAGCGAACAGGAAATTCAAAAGGGCGAAGCTTTTATCGATGAGTTTTTCAAGTCTCAGAACGCCTACCTGGGTTGGGAAGCGTTGCCTACGGAATAAAACAAAAATTCATTCCATCACCGGACTCCCGGAGTCTTCTGTTTTGTTTCGGATTTCAACCTGATCGAATACCGTTACGCCCGCTTCCTTGCCCTCGCATTCCAGCACAATATTTTCCCAAATATTATCGTCGGCGTGCCAGCGCGGATTTTGTTTTTCACCTTCTGCCGGTGGGGGAGGGCACACGCGGTGGGTGGTGGCCGTCAGGACATCATGTGCAATTTCCAGCGTGACGTAATGAAACATGAGGGCGCGTTTCGCGAGGGCATCCAACACGGCATCCGGTGCGGAGCGTTTGGGGTGGTCCTGCTGATCGGCAAACGGTTTGAATGTCGCGCCGCCGCCACCCGACACCACATGCGTGACACCGGCTCCTTTCACGTATTTTGATTGCTTGATCACCGGCAGGCTGCCGTCATCTTTGGGAAGACCCATCGGATAAAACCGTTCATAGGAGTGCTGATTGCCGGCCAACACCAGATCGGGACCCAACTGATTGATCTGTTTTAAAACGGTCTGGCGTTTTTCTCGATACCAGGCGGTGGTCAGCGCCGGTTCGTGCAACGCGAAAATCACCCACAGCCCATTCCGCCGTGCTTCGTTCATGACCGGTTTCAGCCAGGGAGTCGGATCCTGCCAATCATAGACCTCCAGCACCACAAACAAAGCCGTTTCCAGGTGCATGACGCCTTCCCGTATTCGGGGCCTGGGACCCTGTACGGCGGGCCTGTCGAACGGCGTGGCCATCGGCGCGATTTGGTCCCAGCAGCCGGAGGCTTTCGGTTTCCATTTTTTGGGTGGAAGATCGTTATCCCCCGCGACGAAAATGCGAATGGCGTAGGGCTGAACCAATGTCTCTTTAATCTCCCGGACATACTTCCCGGGACAGTTTTCGGGAAATTTTTCCGGCTGGTAGACAAAATCGCCAAGATGCAGAATCGCTTCCGCCTGTTCCTTTCGCATCGCCTCCTGCACTGCCTCGAATCCCGGATGAAAGGCACGTTCCCCGATTCCCGTATCACCCACCACCACAACCCTGATCGATTCCGTTTCATGGCCGTGAGCAGGAAGCGTCATCAGGAACAACACCAAAAGGAGGGTCCCAACACCGCTCAGTTTTTTGATGGAACAGACTGAAAAATTCATCAGGCTATTCGCCTCCGTAGGACAGGTTTAAAGTGAATCATTGATTTTTTTCGATTTATGGGTTTGAGCTCGCCGGTGAATTATTTTAGCTTTCATATTTTGGCTTGCAATGCTCTCCAATTGGGGTATATGCTTGTCAAATCTATTAAAATCCTAACTTTAATTGCTGTCAATTTACAAATAAAGTTTTATCAAATAAGCGATTTTCAATTCTGGAGGGTTGGTTGATGAATGCTTTGAAATATGTGCTGGCAATAATGATTCTGGTTTTGACCCCCGTGTCGTGGGCCGTGGCGGACAATTTTGACAGCCGGGAATTGCTGTTCGATACGATGATTACCGGTTTGGATGCCAAAGACCTCACCGACCAGGAGAAACAGGAAATCACCACCAAAGTCGATAACTGGGTGGGCGGTCTTTCGGAAGAGCAGGTCTTTGTTTTCAATGAAAGTCTGAACAACGCCCGTCACACCCCCTGGAGGGTCGACTTCACCGATCCGGAAAACTGGGACCTGCTGGATCTGGCCCTGGACAACAATTACAACAATGACCAGATTATCGCGCTCACCAAGGCCCTGGAAAGCGAAGCCAAATTCTTAAGTCATTATGAGCGGACCGGCAAGGAATTTTTCCTGGACAAGGCGGAACGTTCGAAGATCAAGTTTCTTTCCAAGGTTGACCGGTTTGACAATTCCATGATCAAGTCCGATATCAGGAATGAAACCCGCGCTCTGACGCGGGATCTGGCACGCCAGGCCCGGCGGGAAGCTCGCGCGGAAGTCCGGCAGACATCAAGGTCCGAGGCTAAAGCCGTTGCCAAGAATTCCGTGCGTGAAGCGCGGAATGAAATAAAAACCAACCTTCGTGGCGGAGGTCAGGGGCGGGGTAAAAAGAAAACCAAATAAATGATTCGGGATCCTGCAAAAGCCTGTTCCGTAGGGAAGGCGACAGCCCCCGGTCAACCTCCCCGGTCCCGTCAGTATGGAGCAGAAGCTGAGCGCTGGATGAGGGTCGCCTCGAATTTCATTTGGCTGTTTATTTTGGGTTTGATTCTTGCCGGTCCGTTTACCCCTTCGGCCTGGGCGGCGGAGAGTACCCCTTTCAAGGAAGGGGTCCAGGCTTTTCGAGCGAAGGATTATGAACGCGCCAAAAATTCACTGCTGGAATCTCTTCGGACAGACCCCCGCAATGGCATTGCTCATTACTATCTTGGATTGACCTACAACCGCCTGGATCTCCCCAGAGACGCGTTAACTTCCTTTCAAAACGCCCGAAAACTGAACCCTTCCCTGCCGGGCCTCAGCCTCAGTCTGGGACTGGTCTATTACAAACTGGGTTTGCATGAGCAGGCCCTGCCCGAGTTGGAAGCAGCCCGTAAAGAAGAACCGGACAACGCGACGGTGTACTTTTTTCTGGGACGCGTCCGTCAGGAATTGCGTCAATACCCCGCCTCCAACGAGGCCTTTGAAAAAGCCGCCCAGCTGGATACTGAATTCAAACAACAATCCCAGTATTACATTGCCATCAATTATTTCCGGCAGGGAAAACTGCCGGAGGCGCGTACGGTGTTTCGTAAATCCGCTGCCAGCGATCCCGACTCGCCGATGGCGAAGGCGTCCCGGGATTATCTCGATGCGTTCCACACCTCAAAGCGCCAGGAAAAAAAATTCTGGTACCAGGTGGGCATGGGATGGTTTTACGACGACAACGTCACCAGCTCGGCGCAGGATGTAATTTCCAGCGATGGCGATGCCGCCTTCAACTTTGAACTGGGAGGCGGGTACCGCCTCGTAGAGAAACGGCAATTCTATTTGGAAGCAACTTACGATGTCTACCAGAGCACCTACTTCGATCTTGACGAGTTCAACCTGCAGTCGCATTCCCTGGGTCTCTCAGCCAACAAAACGAAAGGACCCTGGGACCTGGGGCTGGATTACCTGTTCAACTACAATTTGCTGGGAGGAGATTCCTTTCTGTTGACCCACAGTTTTATTGGAAGTGCAGGCGTGACCTGGAATTCACGGAATTACACGCGCTTCAGTTACATGATTCAGCCTCGCAACTTTTTGCAATCCGTCAACAACCCGCGTGACGGACTGGACAATCATCTCGGTGTCGATCATTTTCTGTTTACGGCGGACGGCAAAAAACATCTTCAGATCAGCTACCGGTATATTGATGAGATCACCGATGGTGACAGCTTCGATTATGCCGGCAATACCCTGACCTTCGCCGTCAAAGTTCCCACGCGGTACGAAGGAAAATTGAAGTTACGTTACACGTATCTTCACAAGAACTTCAAGAACATCACCCCCAGCATCGGAGCCGAAAGGTGGGACCAGCGCCATACGTTCCAGATCGCCTGGACCCGCATGTTCCTGAAATCTCTTGAGTTCAGGGCGGACTTCCAGCATATCGAAAGTCTCTCCAATTTTCCCGTGGTGGATTTCTCCGAAAACATTATCGCGTTCAACGGACGGTTTTTGTTTTAGGAAAAGTTTCGCAAGTGCGCGGGGATGGGGACTGCGCCGTGGATGCGGATAAATCCAGCAGCAACAGTTATCCGAAACTTTTGATCAGTTCCTGAACGGTGATCATCACCAGAGCATACAGGAACAGTGATCCCGCCATCAGGGTGCTGAACCACAGGTTGCCGACCGGCGCTTTTTGTTTGCGGGCCTGCACGATCAATACCACGCCTGTCACGCCCATCAGCAGGCTGAGTAGCAGGGGACCCATAAAAAGTACGGCTCCCGCCGCTCGTCCCCAGCTCTCGAATTGTTTGAGGTAAATACTCACCAGCCAGAACAACAGCAGGGGCAGGGGGCTGGTCCATATAAAAATTTTCTGGATCATGCCGCCGTCTCCGGTTCCAGGTTGTCGGGTAGTCCCGATACGAAAGCCTGGATCTCGTCGCGCACCCGGCGGTAATGGGACAAGGCTTCCTCTTCTGTGGCGGCACCCTGCGCCAGTTTCGGCGGATCGTCGAAGCCGACATGCACCACGCGCGTCTGGCCGGGAAACACCGGGCAAGTCTGGTCGGCGTGACCGCACACGGTGACCACGTAATCGAACGGCACATACATCACGTCATCTACGTGCTTGGAGGTGTGCTTCGAAATATCCACCCCCGCCTCGGCCATGACCTGGATGGCGCGGGCGTTCATACCGTGCGGGTCGGTGCCCGCCGAATGCGGCTCGATCAGGTCGCCTTTCAACGTCTGCGCCCAGCCCTCCGCCATCTGACTGCGGCAGGAATTCCCCGTGCATAAAAACAATATTTTCAATTTTTCGGCCATAACCTGCCAAGTGTAGCATAAGGCTTAAGAGAAGAGGTTTGATGCTTGATTTTCGATTTATTTTCGCCTATGATAACCGCAATTGAATTGATCCAGAATCAGGCAAGTGACTGCGAAAGTATAAGCGATCCTAGTATTCGCCGCCTGCGGAAGGCTCGCCGTCCGCGCAGGACTCGCCTTTGATGAGCTGACAATTCTAACAACCTTTTATCGGCGGACGACTTCCCGAGATCAAATCTCAGTTTTCGCCGCCCGCGGAGGGCCTGTGTATCTGACCAAACGCCAGAAAGAGATTTACCAGTATCTGAAGGAGCATATCCAGTCGATGGGCTACGCGCCGAGCATCATGGAGATCTGCGCGAAGTTCAACCTGTCGTCGCCTGCCACGGTGCACAAGCACCTCAGCCATATCGAGGAGAAAGGGCTCATCCGCCGCGAGCAGAACCTGAGCCGCGCCATTGAGCTGGTGGAGGAGACCGCGGCGCCTTTGCCGGAGTTTCAACTGCTCGGCCACATCATGGCCGGCAAACCGATCGAGGTGATCGAGGCGCGCGAGATGATGTCACTCATGCCCGACCCGTCGGGAAAGGACATTTTCGTGCTGCAGGTCAAGGGCCGGTCGATGATCGACGACCATATCCAGGACGGCGATTACGTCATCGTCGAGCGCCGCGACCAGGCCGAAAACGGGGAGACCGTCGTCGCCCTGCTCGACAACGAATCGGCCACCCTGAAGCGGTTCTACCGGGAGCAGGACCACATCCGCCTGCAACCCGCCAATGCGGATATGAAACCCATCATCGTTAAGGAAGGCGACATCACTATCCAGGGTGTGGTTATCGGCGTCCTCCGTAAATTCTAACCGGCAAATCGCCGGGATTAATTAAGAAAGGGATGTTGGAGTTGAATCAAAGAACTACTTTCGCCAGCCGAGGTTTTAAAAATGGCCTGCGGCGGTTCGCCGCTTCATCTGTGGTTAAAGGATTTTATGGTTAGAAGTATTTTGCATATCGACATGGACGCGTTTTTTGTTTCGGTGGAGGAGGTGCGCGATCCGTCCCTCAAAGGAAAGCCAGTGATCGTCGGCGGCGACCCGGACGGAGGACGCGGCGTGGTCGCGGCGGCATCCTATGAAGCGCGCAAGTACGGCATCCATTCCGCCCAACCCATTACCCGTGCCAAACGGTTGTGTCCGCACGCCATTTTCCTGCGCGGCACGCAGGGGCTCTACAGTAAATTCTCGGCGCGAATTTTCGACATTCTCGACCGCTACTCTCCGCTGGTCGAGCCGATGTCCCTCGACGAAGGGTATGTCGACTTGACCGGATGCGAGCGCCTGCACGGTCCGACCATCGAAACGGCGGTGCGGATACATAACGAAATCAAAACAAAGGTTGGCATCAACGCTTCGATCGGCATGGCGACCAACAAGCTGATGGCGAAGATCGCTTCCGGCATGGCGAAGCCCAACGGACTCCTGCGCATCCTTCCGGGCCACGAAGCGGCATTCCTGGCGCCGCTTCCCATCGGGCGTATCCCGGGGATCGGACCCAAAAGTGTAGAGGAGTTCAAGCGCATGGGCATTCGTACCGTGCGCGATCTGGCGGCGCTGCCGCTGGAGTTATTGGAGGAAGTGCATGGCGAGTGGGGACACCGCCTTTACGAAAAAGCGCGCGGGATTTCCCGGTCGCCGGTGATGAAGCGCGACGACACTCGCTCGATCAGCCGCGAAACCACGTTGGATAAAGATTCCAACGATGCGGCATTTGTAGAATCGACGCTCAGCTGGCTGGTGGAGAAGGCGGCATCGCAACTGCGCGAGGAGGGAATTCGTGCCCGGTGCATCTCGCTGAAATTGCGGGACTCGAATTTCAAGACGGTGACGCGTTCACACACGCTGACTGAAGCCACTTGCGAAGACCACGTCATTTTTGATACGGTGGCGGGCCTGTTCCGCAAACTGTTCACGCGAGGGACGCGTGTCCGGCTGGTCGGCGTGGCGCTTACGTCGCTCACTTCCGGCGTGCCGCCGCAGATGGAACTGTTCGAGAACCTGGATGCGAAGCAGAGGCAGAAACTGTATCAGGGCATCGACCGCATCCGCGACAAATACGGTTTTCGTTCTATTTTGAGAGGATCCAGTGTCATCGATTAATCATGGATATTGAAAAAATACGCAAAGAGTTTCCGGTGACAGAGCATCGGCTGTTCATGGATCACGCCCGCGTGGCGCCCCTGCCGCGGCCGGTGCAGGCGGCCATCACCGCGTTTGCGGAGGAGGCGTGCGAGCAGGGCACGGCGCATTACCCCGAATGGCTGAAGGAGGCGGAGATCGTCCGCGCCCGCTTCGCCCGACTCATCAACGCCGAGCCGGGGGAAGTGGCGTTCGTCAAGAACACGTCGGAAGGGCTCTCCATAGTCGCCAACGGTATCGACTGGAAAGAAGGCGATAACGTGGTGATCCCGGACATCGAGTTTCCCGCCAACGTCTATCCGTGGATGAACCTGAAACGCCGGGGCGTTGAAGTGCGTTTCGTGAAAGCTGTGCGCGGCCGTGTTCCGTTCGAACAGATCACCGCACAGGTGAACGGGAGGACGCGCGTTCTCTCCATCAGTTCGGTTGAGTTTAACAGCGGCTTCCGCAACGATCTCCAGCGCATCGGCGAATTCTGTAAAGAGAAAAACATTTATTTCTGCGTCGACGCCATCCAGTCGCTCGGCGTGATCCCCATGGACGTGAAGGCATTCAATATCGACTTCCTCGCCGCCGACGGTCACAAGTGGATGCTGAGTGTCGAGGGGCTGGGAGGGTTTTACATTTCCAAACGGGTGCTGGACGATATTCATCCCGCCGTGGTGGGATGGGACAGTGTCATCAATTCCGCCGATTACGGCAATTATGATTTTACGCTGAAGCCCGACGCCAGCCGCTTTGAGGAAGGCTCGTTCAACACGCTGAGCATTTATGCTTTCGGCGCCGCGCTGGCGCTTCTGGAAGAGGAGGGGATTGATCACATCGAACAGCGTGTCATCGGTCTGGGAGACCATATCATCGACCACCTGCAACAACGCAAGCTGAAAATCCTCAGTTCCACCGAGCCGGGTGAACGGTCCGGCAGTGTCTGCTTCGCCGGAAACCTGGATTACAAAAAACTGGCACCGTATTTAAGGGAGCGCAAGGTCATCGTTTCCGTGCGGGACAACTTCGTGCGCCTGTCCCCGCATTTTTACAACACCGAAGACGAAATCGACCGCTTCTTCGTCCTCTTCGACGAGTTTCTAAAACAATAAGAATTGTTTGAACGCTCCATCCGACACCAAAGAGGCAGGCCCCTACCCATTTCCCTCCTGGCGGACGCCCCAGCTTTGAATTGATAAAGGGTTAACATGTTGTTATAATGGAGATTGCGCCGGATCGGACAATAAAAAACCGCCGACTGAACGTCCCGCGCATTTCAGGCTTGAATGGCATCTCTTGTGCAACCTCGGATAGTGATTGCCTGCCCGGCGAATGAATCATCGGGGTAGGGTGATGTGGATCGAAGCGCGTGTCTAAAACTATTGGAATTCTTCAATCCAACTATATTCCGTGGAAGGGATATTTTGACCTCGTTCATTCGGTGGATGAGTTTGTGCTTTACGATGACGCTCAATTCACCATGCGGGATTGGCGGAATCGCAATCGGATTAAAACCCAGGGGGGGTTGAAGTGGTTGACCATTCCGGTTGAAGTGAAGGGAAAATTTACCCAGAAAATAAAAGATACCCGAATCAGCGATAAGCGCTGGGCCGGAAAACATTGGGAAACCATTCGGCACAGTTATTCCAAGACGACCTACTTTAAGGATTACCGGGAATTATTTGAGGAATTGTACCTCACTTGTGATGAAGAATTTTTAAGCCAGGTGAACTTCCGTTTTCTCGAAGCGATCAACCGGATATTGGGCATCAATGCCCGTATTTTCTGGTCGAGTGATTTTAAATTGCCGGAAGGCAAAAACGAGCGGTTGCTTGCCATGTGCCAGGCAGTCGAGGCTACCCAATTGTTGTCGGGACCCGCGGCTCAGAGTTACATCGATGAGTCTCTTTTCAGGCAGGAAGGGATCGAAGTGGAATGGATGGATTATTCGGGGTATCCGGAATACCGGCAAATGTTTCCCCCGTTCGAGCATGGCGTGTCAGTTCTGGACCTGATATTCAATGAAGGCCCCGATGCGAAAACCTTTATGAAAAGTTTTTGATTACGATCATGCGTCTTTCCCTGGTAACGACATTATACAATTCCGCCCCCCACCTCCTCGAATTTTATGAGCGCCTGGTGCAATGTGCCCAGCAAATCACCCATGAATACGAAATGATCCTGGTTCATGACGGGTCGCCCGATGCATCTCTGGATGTGGCCCTGGAATTATTTGAGAAAGACAACCGGGTCCGGGTGATCGATCTGTCCAGGAATTTTGGACACCACAAGGCCATGATGACGGGATTGGAGCATGTACGGGGGGAATATGTCTTTTTGATCGACTGCGACCTTGAGGAGCCACCTGAGACCTTGCGGACGTTTTGGGATGAAATGCAAAGGCATCGTGACCTCGACGTGGTTTTTGGGGTTCAGGGAAAAAGAAAGGGCGGCTGGTTCGAAAGGGTGTCGGGAGCTGTTTTTTACAAGGTGATGAATTTTCTGGGTGACGTGAAGATCCCTGAAAATTTTTTGACGGTACGGTTGATGACCCAAAAATATACGCAGAACCTGGTTAAATACCAGGAGAGAGAAATGGAATTCGGGGTCTTGACGGAACTGGTGGGGTTCAAGAAAAAAAGTATTGAGGTCGATAAATCGGCCACCAGCCCGACCACCTATTCCCTGGGCAGCAAATTCTATTATTTTGTCAATGCAGTCACATCCTCCACCAACCGGCCGTTGTGGATCGTTTTTTATCTGGGATTGGCAATTACCCTGGTGTCATTGATTTATGTCGTCCAGTTGCTGGTCAACCGGATGATTTACGGGATGGAAGTGGTGGAAGGATGGACGTCCATCATGGTTTCGATTTTCCTGATTGGTGGACTGAATATTTTTGTTTTGGGCATCATCGGGATCTATTTATCGAAAATTTTTATCGAGTCCAAACAACGCCCTTACACGGTCATCAGGAAAATTTATGAGTCGAAGTAATCGGGTTTTTTTATTCATAGGGGCCAGGGGGAACCGTTTTGAGGTGGAGTCATGCTGCTTTCCATTGTAGCGACCTTATATAATACAGAGCCGCATTTGCTGGAATTTTACGAGCGAATGACAAAGTGCGCTCAGGAAATCACTCACGACTACGAGTTGATCCTGGTCAATGACGGATCCCCGGACAATTCTCTCGAATTGGCGTTATCCCTGCATGATAAGGATCCCCGTGTCAAGGTCATCGACCTGTCCCGAAACTTTGGACATCATAAGGCGATCATCACAGGACTTTCGTACGCGCGGTCCGACTACGTGTTTTTGATTGACAGTGACCTGGAAGAGCCCCCGGAAACGCTTGGCGTATTTTGGAAAGAACTCCAATCTTCCAAAAACCTCGATTCCATTTTTGGAATTCAGGATAAAAGGAAAGGCGGCTGGTTTGAAAGATTTTCAGGTTTTTTATTTTACGGAATTATCAATTTACTCAGTGAAGTAAAAATCCAAAGGAATTTCCTGACCGTCCGCTTGATGACCGGAAGATTCACGCAAAACCTGGTCCGTTGCCGGGAACGCGAAATCAATTTCAGCACAATAACCGAGCTGACCGGGTTTCAGAAAAAGGCGATAGTGGTCGATAAAGAGGACCGCAATCCCAGCAATTATACGTTTCTCAAAAAATTCGCCATTCTGGTGAATGCCATCACCTCTTCCACCATCAGGCCGTTATGGATTATTTTTTATCTGGGGCTGGTGATTACGCTGGGTTCTTCCATATTCGTGATCAAGTTGTTAATTGACAGAGGCGTGTATGGTGTCGGGCTGGAGGGGTGGACATCGGTGATCGTCTCGATTTTCTTTTTTGGCGGGTTGATTATTTTTGTGCTGGGGGTGATTGGGATTTATTTATCCAAAATTTTTATCGAATCCAAGCATCGACCTTACACCGTGATCAGAAAACTATATGGATTGAATGAAGGTCCGTTGTAGTATCTCAATCTTTCCGGATGGGAAGTCTCTGTTTTCAGGCTTGTATAAATTTTGGATTGCCCATGAAATTCGTAAAAATTGATCCGCCAGGAACCTTTTGTTTTAATCAAGCGGTGTTGGATCTTCTGAAACAGAAGTTGGGTGATTGGGATTCTGATCTTCATTTTATAGAAGTCGGGTGTGGTGGCGGGGGGTTGTCCAGAATTCTATGTGAAAAGGGCTTGCGAGGCGTGGGGATTGATTTTTCGAATCAAGCCATTGACGCGGCTAAGGAGAATCTGAGTCCGTTTGTTGCGTCGGGGCAATATCAATTGCTGCAAGCGGATTTTATGGAGGGGAGCGGATTGGATGAATGGACTCACCGGGCCGACCTGGTATTCAGCATGATGGTCATGGAGCATATCAAGGATGAAGACCGTTTTCTGGCGAACCTGTTGCGATTGGTAAAACCCGGAGGTTATTGCCTGCTTGCGGTTCCCGGCAGAAAAGACCATTGGGGTTACGAGGACGAAACGGTGGGGCATCTCAGGCGTTACAACACCGATGATTTGAGGCGGGTTATGGGAAGGGGTGGATTGAACGAGGTGGAAGTCCGATCGGTAGGAGTTCCGGTAGTGAACGTATTGCATGGCATTGGAAATTTTCTTATCAAAAGAAGTGATGACAGAAAAAAGCTGGATTGGTCATCCCGTCAACAGACGGAAACCAGCGGTATCCGGGAAGTTCCTTTCAAGACGGTGTTCCCATCTTTTTTTAAGATTATCCTGAACCGCGTAACTCTTTACCCGTTATTTATTTTACAACGTCTTTTTTACAATACCGGTCTGGGGTTGACCTTGCTGGGTATCGGTAGAGTGAAGCGTTAACCATTTTTCAATCTGGAATTTTTTTATGGCAAAAATAATTGTATTCGGAACCGGGGAAATCGCTGAGTTGACGCATTATTATTTCACCACGGATTCGGATCATGAAGTGGTGGCTTTTACGGTGGATAAGGAATATATCCAGGACAGCACTTTCAAAGGCCTGCCTGTAGTCGATTTTGAGGAGGTGCAGAACCTCTATCCTCCGGAGGATCACCAGATGTTTGTCGCGGTGGGGTACAAGCGGGTCAACAAGGCGAGAGAGGAAAAGTATACCCAGGCTAAAGGTAAAGGATATTCCCTGGCCAGTTACATAAGTTCCAGGGCCAATATTTTTGACAATGTCACCATTGGAGACAATTGTTTTATTCTTGAGGACAATACTTTACAACCTTTCTGCCAGATAGGAAACAATGTGGTGGCCTGGAGTGGGAATCATATCGGGCATCATACCCGGATTGAGGACCACTGTTTTCTCACCTCGCATGTGGTTGTTTCGGGCGGAGTGGTGGTCGAGCCTTATTGTTTTCTGGGAGTGAATTCCACTATCCGGGACCATGTGACCATCGCGCAGGAATGTGTCATTGGCGCGGGGTGCCTGATTACCAAGGACACCCAGGCAAGAGAAGTGTATGTCGGCGAGGCTTCCAAGCCTTCCAGAGTTCCCAGCAACCGGCTGAAAAACTTATAAGGCGCAATCATGGGTCCCACGGAAAAGTTTTATGGAAAAATTCAACAGACTGCGATCAGCGATGAGATTGACCGGTGCGCTGAAGAGGTTCGAATACTGGGTTTTTCCGTTCTTGAAAATATCATTCCTCAAAAAGAATTAAAAACATTCAGTGACCGGATCGACCGGGTCTATCGTCTCCAGGAAGAGGAATTGGGACACGATTACCTGGCCGGGATCAACGAATTGAACGTGGCGCGGGCATTACTGGCTTATGACGACTGCTTTTTAAAATTGATTGTTCATGAAACCGTTCAAAAAATGGTTCAGTTGTTTCTGGGCGAGTATTTCATATTGAATCTGCAAAACGGTATCATCAGTCTTCCCAAGGAGGAGCATCACCAATCTTCCTGGCATCGTGACCTGCCCTATCAGAATTTCGTTATTTCCCGGCCCATAGCCGTCAATGCGTTTTTTTGCATTGACGATTTTTCCCCGGAAACCGGCGGCACCGAACTGATTCCCTACACTCATAAAATGGAAACCCTGCCTTCGAATGATTTTATAAACCGGCATAAGGTGATCCTCAATTGTCCCGCGGGTTCGGTGGTGATTTTTGATTCGATGGTTCTTCACCGGGCGGGGTATAACTCATCGGACCAGGTCCGCCGTGGTGTGAATCATATTTTTTCCGTTCCCATCATGAAGCAGCAATACGATTTTCCCGCCATGTTGAAGGGAAAGCACAGTGAAGACCCTTTTCTCAACCGATTGCTGGGTTATGACAGTCAGGTTCCTTCCAGCGTCAGTGAATGGAGAAAAAATCAATATCAAAAAATCAAGCAGAGACAACAAGAATGAGATGGAAGAAACTGGGCCGGGTGTTTGTTCCCGATAACCACCATCCCTGGATGCAAACCCATGCCGCCAACACCGTTGCCGAGCCTCTGAGGGATGATTTGTTCCGGGTTTATTTCAGTTGCCGGGACGCGAAGAACCAATCCAGCATCGGATCCATGGATGTGAATATCAATCCGCCGTTTGAAATTGCCGGAATTTCCGATAAGCCGGTACTGGCCCGGGGGGAAGCCGGATTGTTTGATGACAGCGGGGTCTCCCTTTCGTGCATCACTCAGGTGAATGAAAAAAAATTCATGTATTACCTGGGATGGAATCTGGGGGTGACGGTTCCCTGGCGCAACAGCATCGGCCTGGCGGTTTACAATGAGCAGTCGGCAGAGTATGAAAAATATGGCAAGGCGCCGTTGCTCGACCGGAATGAAGTCGATCCCTATTCGATCTCGTACCCTTTCGTCATGAAAGACGGCAGTGTGTACCGGATGTGGTACGGGTCCAACCTGTCCTGGGGGAAAGAGCAGAAGGATATGGCGCATGTGATTAAATATGCCGAATCGATCGATGGGATTTCCTGGAAGCGCGAAGGAAAGATTGCGCTCGATTTTAAAAATGATCAGGAATACGCCATGTCCCGGCCCTTTGTCATCAAGGAGAGCGGCGTTTACAAAATGTGGTATTCGTATCGAGGAGAGGCGTACCGAATCGGTTACGCCGAATCGTCCGACGGACTCCAATGGTCCCGCAAGGACGAACTCGCGGGTATCGATGTCTCTTCCGAGGGATGGGACAGCGAAACGGTGGAATACCCGTTCATCTTTGATCACAAGGGACGGCGATACATGCTCTATAATGGAAATGCGTACGGGAAAACGGGATTCGGGCTGGCGGTTCTCGAGCAAAACCTTTAATCGGAACGAGGTCGGGCATGCATTACGTTTATATTCTGATTACCATTATCTTAACGGTCTACGGACAACTGGTGGTGAAGTGGCAGGTCAGCCTGGCGGGTGCCTTTCCTGCGTCCGGCTGGGAAAAGACGGTATTCCTGAGCAAACTGTTGATCAATCCCTGGGTGGTCAGCAGTATGGCCGCCGCCCTGCTGGCAGGGGTGGCCTGGATGGCCGCCATGACCAAACTCCACCTGTCTTACGCCTATCCATTTATGGGTTTAACTTTTATACTGGTTCTGATATTGAGCGGATTTTTCTTTGAAGAACCCATGAACTGGCAGAAGACAGTGGGTGTTTTATTGATCATGGGCGGTATCGCCTTGAGCAGTCAGGGATGAGGATTTGCCTGAAGTGTTGCCAGGGGCCCGTGCCCGAAAACTGGCAATGTGCCTCGTGCCAGTACCGGCCTCACCTAGAAGATGGGTTAGTGTTGTTTGCCCCCGACCTGGTGGCCGAGTACCAGGGTTTTCCTCCTGAAAGATATCCTGTGCTGGCACGGCATGAGTCCGATAATTTCTGGTTCCGTTCCAGGAACAAGTTGGTTCTCTGGATTCTGAAACGACATTTCCAAACTATGGAGAATTTTCTGGAAATTGGATGTGGAACCGGGTTTGTCTTATCCGGGGTGGCTTCCGCTTTTCCCGAAGTGCGCTTGAGCGCCAGCGAAATCGACTCCGCCGGTCTTCCATTCGTGCGTCAAAAAGCGCCCGGCGCCGACATTTTTCAAATGGATGCCCGGCAAATTCCATTTAAGGAAGAATTTGATGTGATCGGTGCTTTTGATGTGATCGAGCATATCGAAGAAGATGAAAAGGTGTTAGCTCAGATTTATGAGGCGTGCAAGCCGGGAGGGGGTGTGGTGATCACCGTACCTCAGCATCCCTGGCTGTGGAGTGAAGTCGATGCCTTTTCCTGTCACAAGCGGCGGTACACTAGGAAAGAGTTGGTTGCCAAAATGAAAAAGGCCGGTTTCGAAATTGTAGAAACAGTTTCCTTTGTATCTTTCCTGTTGCCGATGATGTTGTTGTCGCGTTTGAAAAAAGTATCCAGGCAGGATTTTGACCCGATGCGGGAGTGGTCTTTGCCGAAATTTGTCAATCGGGCCTTGGAAAAAATAATGGATATGGAGCGAATTTTTATTCAGGCGGGCCTGGGTTTTCCAGGCGGGGGTTCCCTGCTTTGTGTCGGGAAAAAACGGAAACTATGAGTAAAGACAGCAGGATTCCATACAATCGGCCTTTTATCGTCGGCAAGGAGCTGGAGTATATTTCGCAGGCGGTGATGGAGCACGGTCATATTTCAGGCAATGGTCCGTTCACCAAAAAATGCCAGACGTGGCTGGAACAAAACCTGGGTTGCCCCAAAGCACTGCTCACCCATTCTTGTACGGCGGCACTGGAGATGGCTGCGATATTGTGCGATATCCAGCCCGGGGACGAAGTGATCATGCCTTCCTTCACCTTTGTTTCCACAGCCAATGCTTTTGTTCTGCGGGGAGGGGTGCCGGTATTTGTCGATATCCGTGCCGATACCCTGAACCTGGACGAACGTCTGCTCGAGTCCGCCCTGACCTCCAAAACCAGGGCTGTCGTGCCGGTGCATTACGCGGGTATTCCCTGCGCGATCGATGAAATCCTGGAGATCGCCGAGAACAACAAATTGTGGGTGATCGAAGATGCCGCGCAGGCTTATTTGTCTCGATACAAAGGCCGGTCCCTGGGAACCCTGGGCCATCTGGGCTGTTTGAGTTTTCACGAGACCAAAAATATTATCAGCGGGGAGGGGGGAGCCCTGTTGATCAACGACGAGCGGTTGATGGAGCGGGCTGAAATCATCTGGGAAAAAGGCACCGACCGGAGCCAGTTCCTGCGCGGAGAAGTGGATAAATACTCCTGGCAGGACATCGGGTCTTCCTATCTTCCCAGCGAACTGGTCAGCGCCTTTCTCTATGCGCAGTTGGAAAAGGCGGCGTTTATCATTTCAAAACGCTCCAAGGTGTTTTTTAATTATTATGAAGGATTAAAAGATCTCCAGGACAAAGGATGTATTCGGCTGCCCTGCCTGCAGGAGGGAACGGATGGCAATGGACATATCTTTTTTATCGTGGCTTCGAAGGCGGAAGAATGCCGGCGGTTGATGCAACAATTGAATGACCAGAATATAAACGTTATTCCGCATTACGTCCCACTCCATTCTTCAAAAGCGGGTATAAAGTATGGAAGAAAGTTGGGGAATATGAACGTAACGAATGACATCAGCCAGCGATTGATCCGCCTTCCGCTGTTTTACGGGATGGAGGACAATGAAGTGGAGCGCGTGACCCAGGCCATCAGGAAGTTTTTCAGTTAGCGGAAGCGTCTCTTCCTTGAAAGTCATTATGGATAGGTGCGGCAGTACCGGAAGGGACGGATTGGGACGTGTTGGGGGATACGAACGGCAGGGCCATGATAAAATACAAAACCATGACCACCTCCGAATCATAGAAATTCGTTTCAAATAATCCGGCAACCAGAAATGACAACACCGCCGCACCGCTCCCCAAAATAACCCAGCGCGGCGGGGCGGGAGAAGATTCATTTTTATATCGTTTTATTAATATCACAAAGTAACTCACCCATATCCCCAGCCAGGTACCCAAACCCAACAAACCGGTATCCACCGCTATTTGAACTAAATTGTTATGCAAGTTGTAATAGAATTCCTGCAGAACCGGATGTTGTGGATATTGGTTATGGATCAAATAAAGGCATTTATACCCGCACCCGGTCAAGGGGTAGTCTTTAACGACATCAATCCCGCCCTGCCACATCAGAAACCGAACGTTGTTGGAATACTGTTCAAAGTCTACAATACTGGCAATCCGGCGGTGGATAACCTCTGGGGAAAATAAAAATATAAAAATAACCAGCAGAATGGGAATGATGACAAAAAGTTTTCTTTTAAAAAACAGTAGAAAAGAAACAGCGATAAACAAGCTCAACCAGACTTGGCGTGCCATTGTTAAAACTAGGCAAACCAGGATGATCAAAAGAGCCGGGTAAATCCACTTTCCCCGAGTCTGGCCAAACAATTGACGACTTAAAACCAGTAATCCGATCATCATTAATAATACAGAAAAAGTAAACACATGCCCCATGGTTCCGCGAATTTGAATTCTGTCAGCAAGCTCACCGCCGTAGGAGAATGCTTGGAATAGCCCATAAAACGCCGAAAGAGAGGCAGAAATAAAAATCACGGTTACCAGGATTTCAACTGATGTGCCCGAGGAAAACGATGTTTTTCTTTGAACCGGGTTGTTAAAAAATTTGGCAGTTCCGAGGGCATTTCCCAGCCAGTTAACAAAACCCATGAGATCGGATTTACCCAGCATATTTATGGTCCAAAAGAAAATTAGCACTAGAGCAAATTTTTTCAGTTGGGAGGCACTGGTTCCAGGATCCACGGCACAAGCGATGGAGATAATGATAGCTATTAAATAAAGAACAAAGGGCCAGAGCAATACAGTTTGAGTGTTTTTCCAGGTTCCGGACCGGTAGGTTTGAATCAGCCAAAGGGAGATACCCATATAGGCCCCTACCTGAGTCAGGCTGATTGAGAAGTTGCAGGCCAAGGCAAACAATAAAAAACAGGCAGCCGACAATTTGTTGATCGCTGGATCAATACTGATGAACTTCGAGGAAGGTTGGTTTGTCATTAAATTAAAATTATTCCAAGCAAATTTTGATGTCGTCGAAGAGGAGTTCTTGATACTAGTAATTAGTGAAGAGGCTTTCCCCAACCTTTAAGGAAACGGTAATTTCATCGACTACATTCCACAAATGCCTTCGGAAAATTTTTCGGATGAATTCTGGAAAATAACGGAAAAACGTTCTGTATTTATAGTGAATATTCTGGATTTGAAAATCGGTTCTTATTTTATACGGTGTGGGATTCTGGAAGTATATGAAGGTCTCTTCCGAAAGGTATCGGACATGAGTCGGATCTCGAAAGGCCCCACGTGAGGTGAAATATGGGACGGTGATATGAACCTGTCCCTTGGGTTTGCAGACCCTGTAAACCTCTTCCATGAGTTGAACAAGATTCTGAATGTGCTCCAATAAATGACTGGCATGGAGAATGTCCACCGAATTTGTTTTTAATGGAAGAGCCTGTTCGAAATTACAGACAATATTAACCCCTGGTTGGTGGATCCCATCAATACCTATTGCCCCCTCAATCTTTCTGGAGCCACAACCTATGTCGACGATAATTTGTTTCATGAGGTCATTTAAAAAAATAGTGATTCTGGATTGACGATAAGCGTGTGCTGGAGCAAGAAATTAAGGATAATTAAAATTAATTGCAAACCTCAAAGGATATCCAGAATAATGCTTACGATTCTATTTTGATCTGTAACTTGTAAATTAGTGCCGGATGGCAGACAAAGTCCATATTGAAAAACTTTATCAGAGAAACTGCTTTCAAGTTGGTGTGGATAGTACTGGTATCCTTTGAACACCGGTTGCAGGTGTAACGGTTTCCATACCGGGCGGGCTTCAATGTCTTCAGCATCCAATCGGTTTATGACTGTCAGCGGGCTGGCCTTGCAGTTTTTTTCCAGAGTCAGAACGGTAAGCCATCGGTTCGATTGTCCGTAAGAAGGCTCGGGCATGAACTCAACCCCAACAATTCCATTAAGGGCCTGGTAATACCGGTCAAATATTTCCCGACGCGTTTTAACTCGGTCCTCCAGAACTTTTAATTGCCCCCGGCCGATTCCCGCCAGCACGTTGCTCATTCGGTAATTGTACCCCAATTCGCTATGTTCATAATGTAAAGCCGGGTCGCGCGCCTGGGTCGCCCAATAACGGGCCTTGTTAAGCGCATCTAGATCGTCCGCCAAAAGCATCCCCCCGCCGGAGGTGGTGATGATTTTATTGCCGTTGAAGGATAAAACCCCGAATTTGCCCAATGTTCCACTGGCTTTTCCCCGGTATGTGGCGCCTAAAGATTCCGCCGCGTCTTCGATCAGGGGCACCTGATAGCGGTCGCATATCGGTTTTAAGGAATCATAATCCGCGCATTGGCCGTACAGATTGACAACAATGACGGCCTTGGGCAGTTTTCCTTTGGACTTCGCTTTGGCAAAAGCCGTCTCCAGAGCCGGGGGTGACATATTCCAGGAGGCGGGGTCCGAATCTATAAACACGGGTGTTGCACCGAGAAATAAAATGGGTGTAGCGGAACCGATAAACGTAAGCGAAGAACAGAAAACTACGTCGCCAGGTCCCACCCCACAGAGCCGAAGTGCCAGGTGAATAGCGGCGGTGCCGGAACTGACAGCGACCGCGCCTTTCACACCAACATATTCAGCCATTTCCTGCTCAAATGCCTCTTGGTTGGGTCCGCAGGGAGCGACCCAGTTGCTGGTGAACGCCTCTTTGACAAATTCTATTTCCTGCCCGCTCATGTGGGGAGGAGATAAATAAATTTTTTTGGAATGATCACTCATGATTCTTTATGAGTTTCGCAGGAACACCCGCCGCAGTGGAATGATCCGGGATGTCGGTGACGACCACCGAACCGGCACCGACCATCACATGGCTGCCAATGTTGATTTGTGGAATAACCGCTGCACCGGTGCCCAGGGTTGTTTGCTGGCCCACGCTGACCTCTCCGGCCAATCTCACCCCCGGACATAAATGCACCCCTACACCCAAAGTGCAATCATGGTCGACACTCGCCCCGGTATTGATAATGCTGCCGCCACCGACTTGAGTTCCGGGGTTCACCACGCCTTGAGCAAACACGACGCATCCCGGGCCTAAGGAGGCGGAAGGGCTGATGTAAGCGGTGGGATGCACCAGGCTGGGAGCCGAGAAACCCTGATCCAAATACAATTGGAGTAACTTTGTTCTTAAGTTATTATTGCCGATGGCAACACAGAAGCTGTCATACTCAGGTAAAAACTTTTTTGCGTCTTCCATGCGGCCAAGTACCGGCCAGCCGAGTACCGCTTTGAGAGAGGGGTGCCGGTCATCCAGCAAGGCAACTTTTTTCCATTGACCGGTTGCAGTGGCGGTGTCTGCCACCACCTTGCCGTGTCCTCCGGCTCCCAGTATTAAAAGTGAACTCATATATTAATTTTATTAAGGTGTGTTTCAGGGAATTCAATACGCATTCGATTTTCGAAGCAAATCATCGGTCAGAGGCAACGTCAACAGCAAGTCTACAATACGTTTTCCGGTTTGACCATCGCCATAGACATTTTTCACAGGATTTTTGCCTGTTTTAATGACTTCGCCCAGCGCCTGGGAGATGGCCGAGCGATCGGCGGGGACATCACGGACATTACCGCTCCGTTCCCGTCCGCTCTGACGACAGCCGACATTGATCACCGGCAGACCGAACGTTCCCGCTTCTATGATTCCGCTACTGGAATTACCGACCATGACATTGGCGGCGGCCATCCAGGAAACGAAATCGGGCCGGGGCATATGGATGACCAGTCGTATTCCCGGTCGATTGCGGTATTTTCCCAAGGTTTCACGAATGCAGTTTCCTCCAGCATCGGCATTCGGCATCAATGCCATCACTTGCAAGGAACAGTCCATTAAGGCTTCCATCAACTGCTCCGTTTGGTATCCGGCTTGATCGGCTTCCTGAAGAACCGGGTGAAAAATGACCAGGGCTACAGGTTGATCCGGGTTAAAATCATGCTCTTGGCACAGTTCCTTCCGGGACCGTTGTGCCATCTCTTTCAATCCATCCAGACCCGGGGCGCCGGTAACGAAAATATGCTCTTGCTGTTCTCCCATGCGGATCAATCTTTCTTTAGAACCTTCAGTCGCGACCCAATGGTAATGCGCCAGTTTGGAAATAGCATGGCGGATGGGTTCGTCCACGGTTCCGGAACGTTCGCCGCCATGCAGGTGAGCGACGGGAATATTCAAATGGATCGCAGCTAAAGCACCCGCAAGCTGTTCTCCGCGGTCTCCCAGCACCAGAACCAGGTCTGGCTGTTCCTTTTCAAACACATCCACCATAGCGCTCAATTCCATGCCAATGGCCCGAGCCATGGAAGCGCCGGAAGTATTTTCGAAATCCACAGGGATTCGACCGCAGATACGCAAACCACTATGTTCGATTTCCTTTGCCGTTTCGCCAAAACGAGGAGACAGGTGCATGCCGGTTACGCAAATGGAAACATCCAGTTCAGGATTGTTTGCGGCCAATTGTAATGTGGACTCCATCAGGCCGAAATCAGCACGGGTGCCGGAAACGTAAACAATTTTTCTCATTGTTGGATGTCAGACCATTGCAGAGTATGCCACTGAGGCAGATCGGTTTTGACCTTACAGCCCACCACTTTTTTGAGTTCTTTGGGAGGGATGCCGTTCCCCGGCCGCAATAGCGCCAAATCCTTTTCAGATAGAGTTTCGTTAGGGGAAATACTCCGGGTCAGGGTCAGGCTTCGTCGCGCGGCATCCCTTACCGGCAGTTCGGAAGACGTGGGTGCTTTGACGGGCGATCCCATCACCTGCTCCACAGTTCGGATGTTGTGGATCATCTGTTGCAGTTCATCCGGTTCCAGGGAAGCCGCATGATCCGGCCCAAGAAGTTTGCGGTCCATGGTGAAATGTTTTTCGATGACCGTTGCGCCTAAGCCCACGGCTAAAGGAGCCACAAGAATGCCCTCGCTGTGGTCGGAATATCCGACGGTTAACCCGGTTTCATCTTTCAGGGTCAGCATGGCGCTCAGATTAATATCCTTTGTCTTGGCTGGATAATTGGAGGTGCAATGGAGCAAGGTCAACCGTTCTTCCAGGGGCTCGGGAAAATTTTTGCGTTGCCGCGTTTTTCGAATCACATCGACCGCGTCGATTACCTCCTCCAGCGTGGCCATACCCGTGGACATTATAACAGGGAGCCCCTTTTCCGCAAGGTAGGCGATGAAGGGCAGGTTGGTCAGTTCACCGGAAGGGATTTTGATACGCTGGATACCCAAGTCCACCAGAAAGTCCGCTGAAGCCGGGTCAAACGCAGTGGACATGAATTCGATGCCTTGTTCATCGCAACGGCTCTTAAGAGTGCGGTGAAGGTCCCGGGAAAGTTCCAGTTTTCGGATCATGGAGAACTGATCACCTTCCTGAGTATTGGTTTTCTGGTATGCGGCTTTTTCAGCTCCGGGGGCGACCAGGGATTCCGCCCGGAAGGTTTGAAACTTGACGGCATCCGCTCCAGCCTGGGCTGCGGTCTCGATCAATTGCAGTGCCAGGTCTTCCGATCCGTTATGATTCACGCCCGCCTCGGCGATGACGAAACAACTCATTAATTGAATTTCCTGTTTGGTTGGAAAAAAATGGTAAGAAAACCGTGAGTTAGTTTAACCCTGAACGGGTTGATCGAGCAATACTCCAGTTGGAGTTTGTTTGAGGAATAGGGTGGAGGGCTGTTCTTTTGGAATCTTATGGTTGTTTCTCCAGATTTTTTCATAATTATCGATCAACCGGGTGTTGCGGGTCAGCATCATTTCGCGCAGGCCCACCAGTTCAACGGTATTAAAATTATGACTGATGATGGCCGAAATTTGGCTGGCATCCCCGAGATCGAGTATAAACGCTTCCAAGTCTCCACCATATTGTTCTTCGATGGATTTGCGATAAACAGTAAACCATTCAGAACCGGGATAGGGAGTCGCAAAATGGGGCTTGACTACGATACCCAACTCATCCCAGGCCAGCATATTATCGCGTATGGAATCAAAATCTTCGTTCGGAAACCCTATAATGATGTTGGGGATGGGGCGAATGCCAGATTCAAGCGTCCAGAAAAAACTGCGGTAGTTGTTTTTTACGGTGGCCCCTTTGCCAACGGTTTTCATCACATGTGGAGCAAATGATTCGTAACCGTAGACCAGGTGGGAGCACCCTGCTTCGCGCATGGTCTTGAGTATTTCGGGATTGCACAAGGAAGCATGACTGGTACCGCTCCAGTGAATGCCCTTCCAGCCGGTAAGTTCTCCGCTCTCATCATATTGTGGTTCGGGAGCCAAACCGTTTTCTTTCATGAGATCGCAAATTTGCTTCATCCAGGTCCCGCCAGAGGATGTATTCATGGTCATCAGGTTTTCATCGAGGAAGCTGACAAAATCGACCTGGTATTTGTCGTAAATGTGCTTGATCATCTTCACAATGTATTCAGGACTGTGATAGCGGATGATACGAGTGTAGTTGCCCGGTTCATCGAACTCCACATTGGGATTGCCTTCGCTGTCATCCTTGTACCGCATGTCCCCGGAGAGCCCCAAGTGGTAGCAGTATCGGCAAATCAATGAGCAGCCGTAACTGGCATTGATGTCCAGTCGCCGTTTGGCCAGCATGCCCTCTTCGGAGAACAGGGCTTCGCTGTTTTTGAAATAGACTTCTTCCAGAGGAAACAGGTCCCATGCCGGATAGGGCAGAGAATCGAGGTCCATCAACAAATCGCGTTCGGGTGAAAGAACGAATTCACCGTTATTATTTCTGGAGATGGTTCCCGGAATATCGGCCCAGTTTTGTTTGCCCTGATCGATGGCATCCAGAATTTCCGGAAAGGTGTCAAATCCTTCACCCACGCAACCGACGTTCACTTGTGGCAGGAAGGTCATGATTTCCCGCGGTAGTGAGGTCAGCACCCCGCCTCCCAGCACGATGGTGGTTTTCGGGCAGACCTCGCGGGCCAGCTTCACAATTTTTTTGATAGAGCCGTAAGCGGTGGTGATGCCGCCGAGGGCCAGGGCGTCCCATTGATCCGCCTTTAAGACTTCGCGCAGGGTTTCCTCGCCCTGACGCCAGGCGTTTTCGTCGTACACCTGGACCTGGTGGCCGCGTTCGATAGCGATTGAGGCCAGCAAGGCCAGGCCGTACGGAACATGACGTGGAACATCTTCTTCACGAACCACGGGATTGATGATCAGAACTTTAGCCATAACTCCTCAGGATGAAAACTTTTCCATAAATTTTTGGATCGTAATAAATTCGATCGGGTCTTCGAACAATATACCACCTTCGGTGCAATTATAAATCATGCAATCTGCATCCTGTGCGATTTCCATAAACGATTCCCGGTACCACATGTAAGCCGGATCAGCAATAAACCATTTGTTCACATAAGGATTGTGGATACGAAAGAAAAACGCATCCATATCCTCGTCTTTCTTCAATTGTACCATAGCTTCATAATGTTGGGTATTGCGATAAGGTGTTCCATCAAAATATGAATAGTCCATTCCCAGTAGACCCACATGTTTTTTTTCGAGAACCGCATCCGCCATCATAAACGCTGCCGCTCCCACGTTGCCTCCGGCATTGACGCAAGGCAGCCCGTTGATATCGTGAAGTTCACGAGTCATACTGTTTTCGTCGTCTGGATCGTCCAGCATTGGGTTCCACCAGTAGATTTCCATTCCTATCTCAATAACCCTTTCGACAACCGCTTGGCTTGAAGTGGTGGACATGGCAATTTTGATTTGCTTTCCGTATTCTTGTAAAAGCTCAATAATCTTGGTATTTGTGCTTATCTCCTGAGCAAATGAGGTATCCATATCCTGGCGTCGAAAATAATCGTCTTCAGTCAGTTTTTCCTTGGTAAGTGAAGGATCACCCAACCATCGGACAATTCGGTGGGGATGAGGGTCTACAGTGACAACGAGATCAGGTATGATATCGTGGATCAAGAGATAACGAATGGCGCTTTCTGTACAGAGAATAGCTCCCTTATAGCCAAAGGATGAAATTATGGGGGCGGGATTCTGTATTTTGATGCTGGGACCTGAAGCCACAATAAGTGCAGTGTCTTCTTCCCCAATGGGTTGACCATGTAAATTAGCCAGAGATTTTCCATGGTGGAGGTATTGCTGGTTACGACGGGTATTTTCAAGGCTCAAGCTCCCGATACGATCCCAAGTAATTTTGTCCATGTTGGACATTATTTCTTTGGCATCTTGACCCGCTTGAATGGGAAATTTCGAAAATTCGCTTGAATCCATAATGAGGTGGAGTCTGTAGGTTAATTATAAAGAAGTCTCTGGGATTTTATAATCCTGTCATATGATTAATCAGTTTGAGTTGAATGCTTGCGAGTGACCTTAAGAATTAGAATTGCAGATTATTTTTTTAGGTTCCATTCAACTTTTTTCTTTTTTACAAATGCCATGCTTCCTCCAAAATGTTTCAGGGCCTCTTTCTCGAATTTATCCTCAAGTTTTTCAGGTTCTTCCTTTTTTCCCTCAACTTTTTTATTTAGATCGTAATTACCCTTCATTATTGATGACATCATTCAACTCCTTCTGTTAAAGATTTTATTGCCTCGACATACAAGGAAATTTTGGGGTGTGTATTGTCAAACAAACTAGTATTTCGTAGAGGGGCAAACAAGCTTTGACCGTACCCTGACGAATACATTTCTGAAAATCCGGCTTTTTCCAAAAAGGCGAATATTTTCTCGTGGGTTAACCAATTCATATGATTTCCTGGATATTCAGGATTAAAAACACACTGCTTTGTAAAAAAGTCTAAACCCTTTTCCATTGATTGACTTGAAAATACTTCAATAATTTCAGAATCAGTATATTTTTTTGTAGGGCTCTCACTAATTTGTATTTCGCACAGCTGACTAGCAAAGGTGTGGAGAAACACTTGATGGATCGACGCCTTTGATAATGGTATTGTATAGTTCTGTTCCCATGTACCTGCCTGGCTGTAATAATCTATCCAATACCAAAATTTTAAATCTCCTCTTCGGTAATTTTTAAAATTCAATGTGGCGTCATCTGTTGTCAATCGAACGCAGCCTCCAGGCTTCAAAATCCGATAGGATTCGTTCAGCATATTTTGGATGGCTTCATCACTAATATGCTCTATAGTGTGGGAGGAGTAAACTATTTCAGCCAAGCCAGACTCAATAGGCAAAGGAGCCAACTCCATCAAATTGTAATCAATCATTCCGTTGGTCTGAACTTTTTTGTAATGGTCTGTCTGAAAATCCACATTAGACCAATAAGGGTGTCTAAATGATCCTGCTCCTATATTATAGAATCGCTTATTCTTCAGGCTTTCGGGTGGGTAATCGTCGTAGACGGAAAAATCCTGATTTTGTTTTATGGTTATCTCAAGACCGAGCCGGCCCAGAAGCTTCCTGATGCCCAGCAAATTAACAAAAAATTTAATAATTTTAACCATGTTCGAGATATCTCTTATGAATAAAAAAATTCATAGAAGGTTGTCTATATTGAGCGACCCATTTTTTGAAATAGAAAACTATTAATCCTTGGTATTTTTTAAACGGACTTCCGCTGTTCGTATGGTTACTACAATTTCCTGCTCGCCCGTAAGATAGATAAAAGAATTCAAAAACGCACAAGGGCATATAGGTCGTTGAGTATGAATTTAAAAATAGTTATGTTAATTTTCAAGCCTGAATTTTTCAAGATTACAAAGTCGTTCGGGGTCGCTCAATGGCATAATTCAATACAGAATTTGGATGAGAAAATCCCGAAAGAAAATTGAATTCAAACAAAAACAGGCCGAAGAAATAATTTCTGGTCGCGATTTTTCAAGGTTGAAAGCAGTTCTTCCGGTGTCATCCTATTTTGCAAATATTCTGCGGCAACCTCATCATTAAAATCCTTGTATCTAGAGTAACGAATTTCTTTGGATTTATCCTGTTTGATTGAGGTCATGTCGAAAATTTCCCGGCTGACTATTTTCCCTACCAAGGCCTTATGAGCGGCTTTTACTGAAAGCATTCCATAGACAAAAGGATCCACGGATGCCGGGTTGGGGAATGCATGAAAGAGCATGTCCCCCGAATCCAATCCTTTACCCAACCAGTGAATGGTGGCACCAACCATTTCCGGCTTCTTATCATAAAGCGCCCAAAAATTACAAGAGCTTCCTCGATAGTAGGGAGAAACTCCCATATGAATGTTCACAGCTCCTCTATCAATCAATTTCTCGCACAGGTGTCCCTTAATATAGCTGGCCCCAAATACAACGCAAATATCTGCTGAAAATACCGGTTCAAGTACTTTAAGCTTGAGGTGATTCAAATCCCCCATTTTGAGAAGCATGGGACGGGTATTTTCTGGCAAGAATCCCGTCTCCCCGAATACCTCTTGCTCGGCCTGAATGACATGCGAAAAATATTCCTGCATGACCGGAGTTTTCTTGTAGAAATCCTCTATTTTCCCAGGGAAAAGCGTATTGCATTCCACTATAGCGAATACTTCATCGGCAATTCCTGCCAACTCGCGGATCAGGGATAAATGGCGGGGCTGGTTGCTTGTGAAAACACCAATTTTCATTGATACTCCATGGCTTTCAGAATATTGGTATGATCCTCACGGGGATATTCAAATTTGGACTCGCCGCTCTTCTCCATATTAGCCCTAAACCCTATTTTGATGCCACATTCCCGAAGCACTTCAAGTGTGGTTCTATTGTAAGAATTGCAGGGATGAGACATAGAGAGAGGATCCTTGTTTAAGGTTTCCACCAGATGAGTTTTATTTAAAGTGTATTCCTTGAGCTGATCTTCTCTGGAAAACTTTTCAATCAGGGTGGGGTGTGAATAGGAATGAAGGCCGACCACATGATCCCTGGAGCTAAGGTATTGGAGGCACTGATCATTCATCCATAATAATCCAGGTAAATTACCTACATCAATGGACGAATCCGAAAGCATTCTATCCATAATTTTCCCATACCGGGCCGGCCCCAGAATTCGATCACGTATATATCGAAACCAGCGGTCCCGATCCGAATAAAATTTAAATCCCGCCAAATATCGCGATGGCACAAAACCTTCAAGACTGATTTTTATCTCATCAGCATAGGACGAATCGTAAAGAGCTGTTTCAAATTGAGAATAAAAATCATCCACATCATTGAATTGAGTGGTTCGGAAATAACGATAAACCTCCAGAGGTTCCACCCCCCCTTGAAATACTGAAGAATAAACAAACCAAAAAGCAGTGATACCATAGTGCTCAAGCACAGGGACGGCTATATCAAATTGGCATCGCAGGGCATCGTCGAAAGTCAGGCAAATATGATCTTTTTGAAGATTTCCCCTTATGGCCCGCCTCAGCCATTCTTTTGCCGGAAGAATTCTGTCCTTTCCTAGAAACTCGATCATTTGGGATAACTCTGTCGCTGAAATGGCTCCTTGTCCCTTTGGATGCCGGTCGTTATCCTGAAAGTGATGAAACATTACTCCATGAGGCTCCATTTTACCTTACCATCGAGAGTTAATAGTCCTTAAGGGTTGCCATGTTTATCTCGTATTAAAAATAACAATTAGGACTAAAGAGTATAATTTAAACACATTTTAATATAAGCTCAGTTCTCTAGCAATTCAATTATCTTCCAATCCTGAAAGTAGAATGTGGACCGACGGGAACGAATGAAATCAATGTATGAGAAGTTTTATGGGAGAGCAATGACAAGTGTTTCAAGGCATTTATTTAATTAGTCGTTCAGCAGAAGACCTTTGGAGCTCCGCTATGGTATTTATAAGCTGATGAATAAAAACAAGTCATATAATTTCTGAAATGTGTGTTTTATGATTTTTTAGAATTGATTCGGCTATGATCCAATCTAATGGGGTATCAATATCCACGGTTTCGAAAAGATTATCCACAATCAAAGCCCGGGTATGTTCGCTATATAGAGTTTTCCCGTTGATAAGAGTTTCGGGTTTTACCAAATAAATGAGCCCGTTAACCTGGTATGCCGGAGGAAGGTCTTGGGTCCTGCGAATGTGAGGAGCATCCTCGATAAAGGGAAGGAGTTCACCATCAGGGGAAACGGTTTTGCACCAAAAGGGATGGATTTTGGTGGGGCTGACGGAAACCACGCTCTCACCGTATTCCTTGAACAAAGCGATAGATTTGAGAATGCTATCGCTACCGCGGAAGGGGGAGGTGGGTTGCAGCAACATGACACCATCCGGGAATGACGCTCCATCCTGTTGGACCCAATCGAGAACTTCCACAAGGACATCTTCAGCGCTCGCCTCGTCTGTGGCTAAATGGGTAGATCGCATGCGCGGTATTTCGGCTCCGTGGTCACGTGCCACATCAGCGATCGAGGCATCCTCCGTTGACACGATTACCCGGTCAAATGCTTTGCTGGCCAATGCAATTTTGATGGACCAGGCCAGCAAGGGCCAGGGACCTAATTTCTTGATATTTTTTCCCGGCAGTCGTTTAGATCCGGCACGGGCGGGAATGACCGCGATGATTTTCATTTGGATTCCGTTTTTAAGTCAATGGGCTACATGTTCACGAGCACACTAATGAATATGAATGAATTCCTTGATAATAGTCAAGCCCAACTCCCCGCTTTTTTCCGGGTGAAACTGGCATCCAGTCATATTTTCGGAGCGAATCGCCGCGCAAATGGATTGGCCGTCATAATCACAGTTCGCCATACGATGACGGTCGTTACTGGGGACCGCCATGAAGGAGTGAACAAAATACATGGAGTTTCCTGGACTCAACTTATAAAAAAGCGTGCCGTCCCAGTTGCCCCCTTTCTCGGGATATCTTAGTTCGTTCCATCCGATATGAGGGATTTTGTGCGGCTCCCCGTTTGTCCCCTGGGCTGGAATCTGGATCACCTGGCCGGCGATCAATCCCAATCCTTCATGATGGCCGAATTCGTCACTGGAATCGAGCATCATCTGCATGCCAAGACAAATCCCCAAAAAGGGATTACCTTTTCGGCAAAAACCTTTTAAAGGTTCAATCAATTTTTTTTCTTTAAGACCCGCCATGCCGTCTGCGAACGCGCCAACCCCGGGCAAAAGCAAACGATCGGCATTGATAACGGTCTCTGGTTGATCGGCAACAACTACCTCAGCGCCACAGTGTTCCAACGCCCGAACAACGTTTAGTAAATTACTGGCACCATAATCAATGACGGTAATCTTGGGTGTCATAATTTTCTCACATGAATGTTGGAATCCAAGCCGGCTTGACGGATATCCTGGATCGTCATGCGTCGATAGTGCAGGACGTCGGCCATGGCGACGGCATCGGCTTTCCCTTTTTGGATTACATCCACCATATCCTGTGTCTGCCCCATTCCGCCACTGGCGATCACTGGAACCGGAACAGACTCTGAGACGGCTCTCACCAATTCGAGATCAAACCCTTGTCGGGTTCCTTCGCGGTCTATCGAAGTCAACAGAATTTCACCCGCGCCCAGTTCCACTCCCTGACGCACCCACTCGAGAACGTCCTTGCCGGTTTTTTCCCGTCCGTTGTCAGTAAAAGCTTCCCACTTGCCGGGTCCCATGTTTTGAGCTTCGACAGATAGGATCATACATTGGGATCCAAATATTTTAGAGACCTCCTGAATTAATTCGGGCCGTTTGATGGCCGCGGTATTGATGGCTACCTTGTCGGCTCCCGACCGTAGAATATGTTTGGCGTCCTCAACCGAACGAATGCCCCCTCCCACCGTGAGAGGTATGAATACATTCTCTACAGTGCGTTTGACAATATCGGTCAGATTGTTTCGACCGTAGAGACTGGCAACAATATCCATATAAATCAATTCGTCTGCGCCGTCTTTGTAGTATTTGACTGCGAAATCCTTTGGGTCACCCATCACCCGTAGTCCTTCCAGATGAATACCTTTAACCAGGTTGGGACCTTTGATATCCAGTCTGGGTATCAAGCGAACATTACTCATAGATGGGCAATACTTTCCAGATTACGAAGAACCAATAAGATAATGAGGGAGCGGTTGAACAACCTCAGGGATCGGTACTGAAGATAGCAAGGTTTTTTCTATTCCGGTTGTGGGAATTTTGTTCGGATTGAACAAATATAAATTTATGCACGAGAAATCAAGCGCACGCTAAACCTGAAAGTTTAATATTCCCGCTCTATTCATCATAAACGGCATGGTTTAACTTCCAAACATTGTTTTCTTTGTGCCAAATATGATCGGATCGCCAGTTGTCAATAATTTCTTCGAATTGGCTCTCATCCAAGCTCACAAAATCCAAAAAGTCCTTATAGTATTTATTCGGGAATTCAGAATCGTACTTTTTAACCAGGGCCACGCCTTCCTCCCTGTCGATTTTCCCGTCGCGGATTTCGTGGGCGGCATCGGAGGTTGCTCGACCAATTCCAAATTTAATAAAGCCCAGGTAATAATGAAAGCCATCAATTCTATCATCCAGGCTGGCATACTTGGAATAGGTGCCTTCCGATCTTTCCATGTTGGGTGTGAACCCTGTGTTTTCCTTGCAATAGTAATAGTTTTCCTGTGGATCCCAAAATTTGTAATAACCGAGGAAATGGATCTCAGTTTTATTCTTCATGATATCTTCGTATTTCGGACTTAAAAAAGGATTGATCTCGCTCTGAGTCACTCCGTGCTGCAACCAGAATTCAGGAGGAAGGCCGGAAAAATAATGCCGGTCATGATTCTCGATTTTTCTGATAGGAGTGAGGGCATTGTCCATATCTCCACCATATTCCACTTCCCCGCATTCTCCGTACATGATTAATGAAACATTATATTTGACCGCCATTTGCAGCGGAAAGTTTGCTTGACCATAGATAAAAGGTTGAAAAGGATCGCCCAAATAGATAAATGCCAAACGCGCCAGCTTTCTCGCGGCTTTGCCGTTAGAAGTACCCAGGATATGGTCAAAACCGGAGTCGATGAAGTTGTCCAGATTTTTCCGGCCCACAGGAGTAGGAAGCAGAGGTGCCCAGGTTACAGCCAAAGGATTCATCCCATACTTGTACTTCAATTGGTGGGCGACGAAGCTGCCATCTTTGCCGCCACTGCAGGGAACGATGACATCGAATTCCCCATTGTTCTTTCTGTACTTGTCGCACAGTATCGACAATTCTTTTTCCCTGTGTTCCCAATCAATCTTATCTTTTTTGAAATCCGAAAAAGTGCAAGCGCTACAAATATCCTTTTCGTTAAAGGTGATTCGGGGCCTCTGGTTGGATACCGTGCATGATTTGCAAAAGACCACTTTTTCTGGAAGATTGTACATTTTGATAATATCGGGTTTCTTCATTGATGGCTCCAAATACGGTAAATTTAATTGGGTGACAGCACTTCTTCAATAACTTTAACGACATTGCTCGTCGCTGATCCGATTTTAGGAAACTTTGTTTTAATCGTCCAGTTTTTCTTTAATGTTTCTGCTATGGAATCTTCCAGATGATCCAAGTTTCGGATGCTCAAGGAAATGCCCATTTTAGTAAAAGGAACTTCGTCTGTATAAATAGACAGATCAATTGTTATCAAAGGTTTTCCTAGAAGAGCGGCTTCCAATCCCAGGGTAGAAGTTAATGTGATGACCACATCCGATGCTTTCAAAAGAACCGGTAAGTCAGTAGTCGAATCACACAGCTCTACACGTTCTGGCCATTTTAGGTTTTTCAGGTCTTCACTGGGATGAGGCCTGATTATCAACCTCCAGTCGGGATGATTTTTAAGAGCTTTAATCAACACCTGATCGACTTGTCTCGGCAATTCAGGATTCCCTTTGGCGCCCGTAAAGTGATGCTGTTTGAATTCAGGCTGGGATGCCCATAATATCAATCGATCGTTTTCCCAGTTTTTCTGCAAACGAAACTTATTTGCTTTTTCCTGGAGCCCATCGTCAGCCAAACGGTCAAACGCAGGATTCCCGGTAATCACAACATCATTCGGATCTCTCCCCCCCCGGGTGACCAAATCCTTAACAAAATCTGATAATACACAAACTTTGTTGGCATAGCCCCCTTGGCCAATCCATTCCATTTCGTGCATTCCAAATAAATCGACCAGACAAATGGCGGGAACCCCCATCTGGCCAGCACATAAAATGGCAGCTTTTTCAGCGCGAGGTGCATTGGTGGCGAAGACCAAGTCTGGTTTTATCTTTTTTAAAAGACGACCCAAAACCGTTATGGGACAAAAAGCCTGGCGGCCTTCATTTTTGTAGCGGCGGGCCGCTTCTTCCTCTCCCAACCGATCAATCAAGTCCTGGTAGGAAAGACCCAGATACGCTACGGTTTCCGCGTAAGAGACGGACTGATGGCTAGTCCCTTTGGCTAATTTTTCCCCCCACTCATGAGCCAGTTCATCCGCATCTGTGATTATATGACGAAAACCAAAGTAGGGAATCCCCTCCCTTTCCAAAGTCGCCGCGGAGGTAGTGAGCCCAAGGACCTCGACACTATAACCAGAATCCTTGGAAAGAGTTCGGATGATAGGAATTAAGGCATTTACATGTCCCCCGCCGTAGGCTATAAACAGTACCTTTTTTTTCATGATTTGAACATTTGCAGACAACCTAGATCGTCAAACAATTCCGACATGGTTGGTGGGCAATCATGAGCGGAGTCAATAAATATCCTGTGCCACATTTCAATTGAGATCAGGGCTCTCAGTTCACGGGTGAAGTTGCCTTCTCCGCTTTGGTGCTGGTTCAGCATGCCGGAGACGTATTCCGGGTTGAACAGCCCGCGTTCCACAAATCTTGAGGACGTCAACAGTTCACGCGAGAAATCCGCCAGTTCGTTTTTGAACCACTCCCCCACGGGTACGGTGAACATCTGTTTTTTCCGGTACGCCAGCGACTCGCCGATCAGTGGCGCCACCGCTTTTTTGAAGAGGTATTTGGTTTCCCCGTTGCGCAGTTTTAAATCGCCCGGCATGCGGAAGGCCAGCTCCATCATTCGGTAATCGAGAAAAGGAGTCCGCGCCTCCAGCGAAACGGCCATTCCCATACGGTCCGGTTTCACCAGGTTATTGCCCGGCAAAAGCAGCATCATATCAATAAACAGTGCCTGATTGATACGATCCTGATGCGAGGACCGCTCGTAAAACGGTTGGATCACACCAAAGGAATTGGTTCCTACCACTTTTTTGGCGAACGCGGAAGTGAGAAGTCGTGCCTTGGCTTCGTCCCCAAATAGAGTGATGTTTTGGTAATAGGCCCGTCGCCACTCCTCTGTATTCATTTTTGCGATTCCCGGGGTTTCAAAGAAATCCCGGTACTTCGTGTATCCAGCGAATAATTCATCGCCTCCGTCGCCGGTGAGTACGACTTTGACATGTTTGACGGCCAGTTCCGCCACCCGGTAAGTCGGAAGGAACGAAACGTCTCCATGCGGCTGATCGCAGAAGTAAGTTGCCTTTGGCCACAGGTCCATCATGTTGGAATCCACCTTTTCCATGACGTGGCGGGTGTGGAACCGGTCTGCAGCATCCTTCGCAAATGGAGATTCATCGAATTTTTTTTCACGAAAACCGATACAGAACGTATTGACCGGCTCCGTCATATTTTGCGCCATGTAACCCACCACGGAACTCGAATCGACCCCGCCTGAAAGAAAGGCACCGAAAGGAACGTCCGATCTCAGCCTCAGACGCACCGCGTCTTCCAGAACGCTGTTGAATTCTTCGATCCAAAGTGTTTCGCTTTTGGTTTCGGTAGATACTTGTCCCAGGTCCCACCACTTGAATGTCTTTGCTTGCCCTTTTCCGATACGCATGGCCTCTCCCGGCATCAGGTGGCGGATATCTTTAAACATCGTGAAGGGAGGAGGAACGTAGTTGTAGGTCAGAAAATGATAGAGCGCTTCCGGATCCATTTCGCGCGGGATGCCCGCCGCCAGAATGGATTTGATTTCGGACGCAAACAGGATCCGTCCATTCTGTTCGTGCAGAAACAGGGGTTTGATGCCGATGCGGTCCCGCACCAGAAACAATTCGTCCTTGCGCCCATCGTAAATGGCGATGGCAAACATGCCGTTCAGTTTATGGATGAAATCGATGCCGTGCCGCTCATAAAGGTGCAGGATTACTTCAGTATCCGAGTGCGTTTTGCAGAGGCGGCCTTCTTTGGCCAGTTCTTCGGCCAGCTCGATATAATTATAGATTTCGCCATTTTGCACCACCACGATTTGGCCATCCTCGGAGATAAACGGTTGGTGCCCTTGGTCGAGATCGATGATGGAAAGTCGCTGATTGCCCAGGGCCACTCCCTGCTTATGAAAAACTCCATGATCGTCCGGTCCTCGGTGTGCAATTACCTGCCCCATGGCTTGGAGGATGGGTTCCTCCATCGTGTTTTTATTGTGGTCAAAATATCCGAAGATTCCGCACATTCAGTGACTGCCTTTGAAAAATACCTGCTTAACGGTGAGTAAGAGAATTTTCAGGTCCAGCCAGAAAGAGGCTGTATCAACGTATTCCAGGTCGAGAGTGGTGCGTTGCTCCGGGCTGCCGATATTCCGGATGGTGGCCTGGGCCAAACCTGTAATACCGGGTTTAACGCGAGTCCGTTTTTCCCATTGTTCGTCGCTGTATTCGGATCGTTGGGCAAATACATCCGGGCGAGGGCCTACCAGGCTCATGTCTCCCTTCAGTACATTTAACAGTTGAGGAAGTTCATCCAGGCTGGTTTTGCGTAAAAAGGCGCCTACCCTTGTAATACGGGAATCCCCTTGGGCGGTGAAATAGGGTCCTTTTTGGTCGGCGCCGGCAACCATGCTTCTAAATTTGTACATTTGAAAGGGTTTTGCAAGCTGACCGACTCGTTCCTGCATAAAGAAAACACCGCCTTTCGATTCTATTATTATAGCGAGAGATATCAGAATGATAAACGGGAAAAGCAAAATCAGAAAAACCAGGCTGACGATGAAATCAAAAATGCGTTTCACGTTTGAGCCTAACGGTTGCTTTTGGCTTGTGCCAGCAGGTTGACAATTTGAATGACCTTCTTTCGGTCCAGTTCGATTTGCTCCGGCGAACGCTGCAGCAGGTATTCCTCGCTTTCCCTCAGCTTTGCAATTTCGTAATTCAATTTTCCAAAATCAGCGAACTCCCCGGAAATCATGCCCCGGTGAAACGTACGCGACAGAATAACGGACGACGAACCCAGGCGCAAATGCTCCCCCAGGACCAACTCGCCCGGCAGTTGTCCCTCGCCAATGCGGGCGATACCGCCGAACCCGAATGGGAGCCCGGCACGTTTGATGGTGTTCACCATACGGTCGACCATGCCGTTGGACAGCGGTTCAAAAATAAAATTCTGCTTGAGGCCGAGATGCAGATCGTTCAGCCCGATATAAATTTCGGACAGGCCTTTAATTTGGACGATTTTCTCCAAACAATTCGCTGCTTCCGGGGTTTCCACCAGAGGAATGACTCCTGCTCGTCCTTTGACCCGTTCGCAAAATTCCGCAAGTTCTGCCGTCTCATGGAACATGGGGAGCATCAAAAATTCGGGTTTCGATTCCAGGGCTTGTTCAATTTCCTCCGCGATGGCATCGTGCGGGGGGTTGAGGCGCACCAGTAGTTCCGAATCGGAAATAGCGGCCCGTACTTTCGGGACGTCGTCTATAGAATGGGCGCTGATGACGGTATCGAGATGACCCTGTCGTTCCTTTTTGCCCAGAATCTCAAGGTCTATGAAAATACGGTCCACCCCGGCACTCACTGCAGATTTCGCGAGATCCGGCTGGTTGGTGATCAACATGAGCTTAAGCATGGGTTCGAAATCCCAAACGGTGAATAATATAATCCCGGTAGCGCTTGATTACTAGAAACTCACCCGCTACCAACAGGATCCCCGCCCCCACCGCCAGACCCAGCGAACCCAACAGCGGTAACTGGACAGTGCGAACGATCCACATGAACGGCAGAAGCAGGAGAAAACCTGTGACAAGAGCTTTCGACATTTCGATGAGTGTTGGCAATTTAATGATAGCCAATTGGTGGCGTTGGTAGAGCAAAATAATCTGCGCGGCCATAATGATCCAGTAGGAAGCGACCAAGGCCATCATAATGCCTTGCAATCCATTCCGTTGGAATAAAAGCCCAGCCAAGGGTACAAATACAATAACACCAACCAAACTGCAATAAAATGGAAGTTTGGTGTCTCGCTTGGCATTAGCCAGAGCCGTCATCAACAAGAGCATTCCCTGTGCCGGCAAGGCGGTGATGCCGATAGTGACCAGAAGAACAATACCCTGAATACCCTCTGCAGGCATGACCCCCCACTGAAAAGCCAGGCGGGTAAGGGGCTGACCGAAGCAGGTAAATACCAAGACCACTGAATAGGCAATGATGAAGACCCAAAGGACCCCATCGGCCGCCAGTTGCTCTCCTTCTTCGGCGCGGTCCTGTGCAAAAAATTCGGAGAGTTTTGGAAAAAGCACCGTTGCCAATACGCCCAGACAAACCCCCATGGGCAATTCCATGAGATTGATTGAGTAGTTCATGGTAGCAAAACCTCCCGGACCCGCGAGAGACGACCAGGCCCGGGCGATAACGGGTAGAACCAGTATCAGACTTCCAGCCGCCAGAGCTTGAAAATAGCGCCAAAACAAATCTTTTGAAATGAGCCAACCCCCCGGTCGGGTCCACTGCATGCCGTGGGCACCCATACAGATCAATTGGGAGGACCACCTCAGAAGCCCACCGATGAGGACGGCTCCACCCAGTATTCGAAAATCCCCGGCATCGGTTACGAAAAAAAACAGAGCAATGATCAAGGTTGTATTAAAAATAAACGTGCCTAAAGCCGGGATCCCGAAGTGATTTCTGGACTGCAGGTAGCTCATGGAGATGCCGGCCAGTGCGGTGAGGGGCATCAGCCATAAAACTAGGGTTAATAGATCCACGGCATGTTTGGCGGCAACCAGATCAAACCCTGGCGCGAACAGGTGGACCAGATGATGGGCATTCCAAATCAGTACCGCCACCAGCAAACAGAAGCCTGCTCCCACCAACAGGCTGGATTGTAGAAATAATTGATCGGAGGTTTTTGAAGTGGAGCGTTTGAATTCTGGGATGAGGGCGGCGGCCAATGCTCCACCCATCAGCAGATTGATTAAAAAGTCCGGAAGAGTCAGGGAAAATAATACGATATCTGCATCCTGACTGACGCCGAATTTGGAAGCCACTGCTACTTCCCGTAAAAAGCCGGTGAGGCGGCCCAGCAGAATGCCGCCGGAGACCAGCAAACCGGCTGACACCAGGTGGCGTAATAGGGATTTGGAACTCATAAGGGTCGGGAGGTAAAGTGTGACGATGGGGCTTAAAAATCTGCTCAAAATTTTAACATAATGGAAAGGACTTTAAAACAAAGGGAATTTCTAAATCATTTGCCAAACAAAGACTTATGAGATATTCTTAACAAAGAAGGTTGCAAACATTCTTCACGAAGTCGGTTCTTGCAACCCTTCAGCCGTGCGCGGTATGCGGCGTGAGTTTTTGCTTCACCTTGAGCTGACATAACCCAACCTCAATCCAATATTCGGGATCATCCATGGCCGATTTAAGGCTCAAAATGAGATGGTTTATTCTGATCGTTCTGGACCTCGTGATCAGCGTCCTGACGATGTACCTTGCCTTTTTTCTGCGGTTTGACGGTGCCATACCTGAGGACCAACTGGTCACTTTTTATAATCTCCTGCCTTTTCTGTTTGTGTGCCGAATTCCGGCTTTTATCTATTTTGGCTTGTATGCCCGGTTCTGGGAATATTCCAGCTTGGAAGATTTACTGCAGATCGTAAAAGCTGTGGCTACCGGAACCTTGATGATTTTGTTCGCCTCGTTCATGTTCAACCGGGCGGCGATGGTGCCGCGATCGGTGCTATTTGTCGATATGTTTGCCCTTATGCTGGTGCTGGGCGGGGTGCGATTGATCTGGCGTCTTGCTAAAGAGCGGGAATACCGGGTTCCCAAAAGCGAGGCCGATCACCGAATTCCGGTATTGATCATGGGGGCCGGATATACCGGGATGCATTTATTCCGACATTTGCGCAGTTTTTCAAATCATTATTGGGTCGTGGGATTTATAGACAACGATCCGAAAAAAATCAATAGCCACATCCTGGGCATTAAAGTGTTGGGAAGCCAGGAAGATATTCCTGAACTCAAAAAGGAATTGGGTGTTCAGGAGATATTGATTGCCATCAATGGCATTGATGGGGCCGGTCTTAGCCGGATTGTGGAAACCTGTCAGTCCTGCAATGTCAAATGCAAGACGGTGTCCTCGATATTTGACCTTTCTACTCAGCAACCGCATATTTCGAAAATCCGCAATATTGAGATTACAGATCTTCTGGGGCGTGAACCGGTGAGCCTGGATTTATCCCTGATCAAAAAACTGATCCTGGGCAAGCGGGTTCTGGTGACCGGAGCCGGAGGTTCCATCGGCTCCGAGCTGTGCCGCCAGTTGCTGGAGTATGAACCGGAATCCCTCATCCTGATGGACCGGGGAGAAAATTATCTTTACGATCTCAACATGGAGTTGTCAAGCCAGCCCTCCAGCTCCCAAAGGCACTATTATTTTGGGTCGGTGACCCATCCCTCGAAATTGGAGTCAATTTTTGACAGGCACCGGCCTCATCTGGTATTTCATGCCGCCGCTCACAAACATGTCCCGTTGATGGAAAGTAATGTGGAGGAAGCAATTTACAACAATGTGAAGGGCACACAGGTGACCGCAGACATTGCTGAAAAATATCAAGTCGAAAAATTTATTCTGGTTTCGACGGATAAAGTAGTACGTCCCACCAGCGTAATGGGGATGACCAAGAAAATCGCAGAAAAATATATTCAATATAAAAGCCGCGATTCACAAACCCTGTTTATGACCGTTCGGTTTGGAAATGTACTGGGAAGCAATGGCAGCGTGGTGCCTTTGTTCAAAAAACAGATTGAAAAAGGAGGGCCGGTTACCGTTACCCATCCTGAGATGGAGCGATACTTCATGTTGATCCCGGAGGCCGTTCAGCTGATTTTGCAATCCGCCGCTTTGGGAGAAGGAGGAGAAATTTTTCTTCTCGAGATGGGGAGCCCGGTACGGCTGATGGATCTGGCGGAAAAGATGATCCGGCTTTTGGGGTATTCACCCAATGAAAATATGGAAATAAAAATTACCGGTATCCGCCCCGGTGAAAAACTCTATGAAGAATTGATTGATTCAGGGGAAGAAGTATTACCCACCGTTCATAATAAAATTAAAAGTTTGAAATCCAACAACCTGCCTCAGGAAGATTTCTCTAGAGAGATGGAAAGGTTGTATGAAAACCTTCCCAATATGAATAACGATCGGTTGAAAACCTTCTTGTTTGATTTTATTGCCGGCCATTGTCTCGATAAAAAAGATCCTCTCAAGGTTCAGAAATAACCCGTTTTAATCCAACACCTAATTAAGTTTTGCCATTCAACACTTGTTTTCATGGATGGCTCAAGGTCCGGGCACCAAAATTTTCTGATCCATCAAATATTCCAGGAGATTCCTGGCGACCGCTCGATGTCCGTTGGATCCCCAGTGAGTATCGTTGGGGAGGTAGACATCTCTGACGCCGCTGGCGATTTCTTCTCTCAAAGCCACATCCAGCCTCGGCGTGTGAAGTTGCGGGTGCCGGGCGATTTCATCCAGCCAATGGATTTTCTCGCGATCGTAGTCCTGGATATATTCCAAGTACGAAGTGAGTTTGTCGGGAGCCACGACTCCAACGAAAAATGTCTGCTTGTTTTTTTGGAAGACAGTCTGGATGCGGGAAAAACCGCAGATCGCCTGCTTCAACTGTTCCGGTGAAACCCGGTATCTTTCAAAATCATTGCGATACACCAGAAGCTGACCGCTTTGCCGGTTTGAAAAAAGATCGTCCCGGGTCAAAGGCAATTTAATCGTCCGGTGAGATTTTTTGTTGAATGTTTTTTTAATGGTGCGCTTCAGAAAATGGGCTCCGGATGACAGGTTGGGATGAAACGGCCCGGACCGGTTGTCTCTCGAATGGGGAGAGGTGGGTTGATTTCCGGGTTGAAGGGGTAGAGGTTTCCATGGCAGCTTGGTAAAGGATTCCGGTTCACAGGCGCCATTATTCCATTTGGTCCCACGGCCAACGAAGGAACGCTCCACGGTTTGATAGATCACGATCCGGGGCGGGTGATCCCTGTAGGCGGCGCTGGTGACAAACGCTTCAATGTCAATGTCGTCGACTTTGTAAGTGACCAGGCTCAGTCCCGTTGCGCGGACAAAATAGTTCTGCCACTGGGTTTTTGGAAAGGTGATGGAGAACGAGTCGCCCAGAACCACGACGTCGTGATATTGTTTGTAATCCCGGCCTTTGTCAAAAGTGTAGAGCATGGAAGAAAACCGTTGTTGCGGTTCGTTCCAGCCAAAATCATTTTCCGTAAAACCGCCCAGCCGGGTGAGATCGCCTTCGATAGGTTCCACCCACAGGGCCAGGCCGATAAAAACAGCGAACAGGACTCCCAGGGGAATAAACAGAATCAAATTGTATTTTTTATGAGTCATGGATCAAAATTGAAAATAGAGAAATTCGCTGAGTCCCGTCATGTTGAACAGGCACACAATGGCCATGATCAATACCGCCAGCGACCAACGGCGGTTGGGCGTCCATTCAATGAAAGAAGTTTCCTTGGGGTCATCAATAAAATTGATAGCCGGTTCGAACCTGCGCATGATTTGTTGCGTGTTGGGCAGAATCCAGCAGGCCAGCAACAGGGGTATAGCCCAATACAGGAATGCGCGTTTGATATGGATCACCAGGATTCCGGTCTCCACACCCCAGTCTGCAAGCAGGGGGCCGAGGCGGTGCATTTTGGCCATCCATTCCTTGTTGATGGGAAAACCGTTCTGTCCCAGCATGCCTTCATAGACCCGGGACGCTGCGTCCAGGTTGTCCGCGCGAAAGATCACCCACGCGGCGACTACCGCGAAAAAAGTCAGCAACCGTGACGCATACCGATAAGCCCTTCCCTTAAACTGCCACCCAAGAAAAGTTTGAGCGGCACGCCAGGCATGGTTGAGAAAAAGATAAGCGCCATGCAGTCCTCCCCAGATCACAAAGGTCCACCCCGCGCCGTGCCAGAGTCCTCCCAGCAGCATGGTGATGAACAGATTCATATACTGGCGCGCCGGGCCTTTCTGGTTGCCGCCCAGCGGGATGTACAGGTAGTCCAGCATGAACCGGGAAAGCGTCATGTGCCAGCGCCGCCAGAAGTCAATGATGTTTGTGGCTTTGTACGGCGAATTGAAATTGAGTGGCAGGCGCACCCCGAACATGCGTCCCAGCCCGATAGCCATATCGGAATAACCTGAAAAATCAAAATACAGCTGGAAGGTGTACGCCAGCGCCGCCCCCCAGCCTTCAAAAAAAGTAATCGCGGCTCCCTGGGCGGCGGCGTTGAACACCGGCGTTGAAAACTGGGCGACGGTATCGGCAATCATGACTTTCTTGAACAGACCGATACAGAAAATAGTGATGCCTATTGAAAAATTCTCATGCTTGAATTTGTAAAGGGAATCCCGGGCGAACTGGTGAAGCATTTCCTTGTGGTGGACGATGGGGCCCGCGATCAGCTGGGGGAAAAAAGTGACGAACAGGCAATATTGAAGAAAATTGTGCTCGCGGGTTTCTCCCCGGTAAACATCCACCAGATAGGCGATTTGCTGGAATGTAAAAAACGAAATCGCCAGCGGCAGGATGATGGGCGCGAGATAATATTCCGTATCGAATCCCTGGTTCAGGGTATTCACAAAGAAATTGGCATACTTGAAATATCCTATGGCCGCCAGGTTGCCCGCGATGCCAACGGCCAGCAATCCCTTTTTCCCGAAGGTGGATTCTGAAGTCCCCAGAGCGAGGCCGACGCCGACGCTGTAATTGAACAGCACCGACCCGATCAGCAATCCCAGATACGCCGGGTTCCACCATCCGTAAAAAAACAGGGACGCAGCGACCAGCCAGGAAATGGCAATGCGATGGTGGCCCCAGGCGCCTATCCTGAAAAAAACGAACAAAGCGATGGGCAGGAAAAATATAATGAAAGGATAGGAATTAAACAGCATCAGTTGTGTTCAATAGCGCGTTGGTTTTCCATGGTGGAAGTCATGATCAAAAATGAGGGCGTGGTCCGGGAAACGGACCGGAAAGCGTACGGAACAATTGTAGAAGGAAAGGCTTATCCAGACAAGTGATATATGATTGTCTGAATTAAAAGGGAAAAAACTTTTTATAAAACATTTTACAGCAGATCGTCAAGGCATCCCCATCAATACATATCCGACGACCAGTCCAGGCTCTCCAGGTGTTCCCGCAAATGGGAAATGGTTCGAAAGCGATCCAGAATCAGCGACCGCTTCAGCCCACAACATATTTCCTTGATGGTGGCGGGCATTTTGGAATACCTCTTGGCTCCCCCCAGCGTGTCATAAAATATCCGGATCAATTCACAGATATCCTGTTGCCGCGTTTCCTTTTTCGGAAAGGGGCCGTTGAACAGGTCCAGCAGTTTGACCTCGAATTCCAGCCCGTACCGGTTGACGATGATATTGTCGGTATGCAGATCGCCGTGGATTTCGTTCAGCAGGTGGATTTCCTCAATCCCGCAGGTCAACGCATAAAGCAGGTGAAGTGCCTGGAAGGGGTGGAGCCGTTCTCCCGGGAATTTCTTCAAAAATTCCGATAACAAATCCCCCTCCACATATTCCGAAATCAAAACGGTGATGGGGATTTTCCGGACCAGCAGGATTTCTTCGGTGTGGTATTGAATCAGAATCGGCACCTGGCGGAGCTTGTGCAGTTTCTGGGCGTAGGATTTGGCGGTTTTGTTGCCGATGTTTCTCTGCGGGAAAAACAGTTTCGCCGCCCGCTCGATGCCCGTGCGAATTTCGCAGATCTTGTAAACTTCGCCCTCCCAGCCGGCACCCAGCAGGGAGAGAACCTCGTATTTGCCCGCGATTTTTCGTCCGGTAGTAAAATCGAACGCATCGATCACCGCTTTCAAAGCACGCTTTCCTCCCAAGAAAACTCTCCCTGATCAACATGGAAACCAATACTTTATTTTTACGGAAAAATCCATTTTTAGCAATGCTTTTCCGGCAGGAAAAAGAGGACGCAACAGGAGGATTGGGGTATTCCGGGATGTATACGAAAAGGGGTCGAAGAAAAAATCCCCACCGACCCTTCGTCAGAGGAGGGGCCGCTGGGGATGAAATTAATTTGAAACTGAAACTATTTGTTGGCGCAGACGGCGGTCACCCCGCATTTGATGTAATGGTTGTTGATGCCAAAAAAATCCTTGGATTTCCTGCCATGCCGACCCTCGCACACGCAGGCGTTTTCAGTTTTGCTCTGAATGGCGCCATCCGGTCCCTTCATTTTAAAGGGATCGTCACCGGCGGTGCCTGTTTCCGCCCACCACTTTTTACATTGGAAAAGAATGGGATAGTCCTCAGTGCATTGGGCGGATACGGTAATTTTGCCAGGCTCATCTTCGGTCTGCTTGGTGCTGGACTCCCCCTGAGCCGAGAACTCCATGAGCTCCCGGGGTGCGTTGGGATCGATGGTTTTTCCGCCGCCACAATGAATATTCATGAAGGCAAACAGAGTTAATATCAGAACGGTCCCGAAACGGGTTGTGGAAATTTTCACGGAAAGCCTCCTCGTTGGGTTCAATCGATATATCTTTAAAGGTACAATAAATTGAACGAGGACTCAATACATTTTCATTTACAGAAATTTTCCTTTTTATGACGAAAAACGCCTCTTTCCTGAGGAGAGATTCTAAGGGTTTTGGCCCTCCCCAAAGCCCGATCTCAAAAAAAAAGACCCATTCCCGGCCTGGCCGGGAATGGGTCTTGCGATTCGGGAAAATTGAAATGGAGCCGTGGGAGAGTTTCTTCCTCGGTTACCTCTCCAGGGTTTCTTCAACAAACTTCCTGGGATAAGGTTTGGGGCAAATAAACAACCTCGAAGCTTTCAGGCTTGGGAGGGTTCTCCCATGTCCCCTTTAGTGTATTTGGCAAAAGCGCTTCCGAGCCACCCCGACAATATCAGAAAACCGCCCCAAAGAGTCATATAAAAATTCAACACCTCGTTGGTGTGGTGTACTAAATAAGAGCTTTTGTCGGCAAGAATAAATGACCACACAATAAGGATGGTTAGAAAGGCGGACAGAACAGCAAATCTTTCTCCCATTGTGTAGCCTGCAGCTAAAATCACAAAGTAGAAAAAACTGAGGGAGATGAGTTTGGCTTCAATGAAAAAGTTGATAATAGACAGACTGATTAAAATAATTAGGAGAAAAATGTCACTTTTGTTGACCCGAAGGAAGTTGTGAAACCGTGAAATCAACTCGGCTGATCTTTCGTCTGAAAACCTGGAACCCACATTATTCTCAGCTGCAAATTCGGAATTCGAAATTTTTTCTGTTGCCGGAGGATGTGACATATCTGCTTCTCCTGATAATATAGATATACCTTAAGTGTAAATTTATTAGTAGGTTTGTCAAGGGCTACAGAATCCGAAACCCAAGGTATTTAAATGACTTCCGGCGGTTTAGCCGCCTCTGGGACCGATTGGTTTCTATAACTCATTGATTCTTTAAAGACTATTTGCCTCATGGCGGGAGAGGGACTGGGGCTTGGGGCATGTCGAGAAAAAATTAAATTTTGGGTAAACCAAAACTTATGGATTCGCTTTTTGAGGAAGGGTTATTCTTCGCGAAAAAAACCAATAACAACCAATACGGCCATCGTTAATCCGGACCCCAGATAAACAAATAATCCCATGGTCGGTCGTCCCATCATATCGACGAAGTTTGCCGTACCGTGCAGGAACCCCCAATTGAAAACGTAAGCGAAGCTGATCATCAATCCCAATTTGTATTTTCTGAAAAAGAAACAAAACGTACTGAAAAACATGTAAGAAACCACTTGTCCTGCCGGAATGGCAAATTGATTCGTAGCCATAAATTCCGTGATGCCCATAAGCTGATACCTCCCAAAATAAAGAGTTTGCATCAATTCCGGCTGACAGGGTGTTTATCTATCTTCAACCCCCGGGGTTTTAAGCCATACCGATATCAAATACAGTTTAAACGGAATAATCAGGACTTACAGAAAAAAATGGAGCCGGCGAGAGGAATTGAACCCCCGACCCACTGATTACAAATCAGTTGCTCTACCAACTGAGCTACGCCGGCGAATGTGAGGAAAAGCAGGAAGCCCGCCATCGACCTTTTTCAAGCGAACCGATCACCATTATAAAGGAAAACTTGTGGAAAAAAACCGGAGGTTTCTGCCGGAAGAGACCGGTAATGAAATCTTCATTTTTGGAATTTATCGCTTATTATAGATGAGTATGCTGATCAACCTCCAAGTCTCTGAATAATAGTTCCCTGTTTAAATTTTTGAAAAACCGCATGGGTTCCTTTCTGATTCGTCTGTACAACCAATGGGTGCTGGAAAAGCCCCGCGTCTGGCTGGGAGTGATCGCCCTTACCCTGCTGGGATTCGGGTTTACCGTTCCCAATTTCAAGCTTGACGCCTCGTCGGACTCCCTCGTGCTGGAAAACGACGCAGACCTGAAGTATTCCCGCAAGGTCAACAAGGCATACGGCACCGACGATTTCCTCGTCATCACCTGGACGCCGAAAACGGATCTGCTGTCCGATGCTTCCCTCTCCGGACTGCAAAGCCTGAAAGACGACCTTTTGAAGGTGGACCGCATCGAAAAGGTGATCAGCATTCTCGACGTGCCGTTGTTCAACAGTCCGCGCATCACGCTTTCCGAATTGAGCGACAACGTCCGCACTCTCAAAACCGAAGGCCTCGACAAGAAACTGGCCGCCCGCGAATTCACTGAGAGCCCGATCTACAGCAAACTCCTCGCCAGCCCCGACGGCAAAACCACCGCCCTCCTCGCCCTGTACAAACGGGATGACAAATATTTCAACCTGCTGGAAAAGCGCAACGACCTGCGCGAGAAAAAATGGGACGGCAAGTTAACCCCGGAAGAAGCCGTCACTTTGAAAAAAGTATCTTTCGAGTTCAAACAGTACCTGGCGGAAGTGCTGGACCGGCAGGCCCGGGAAGTCCAGCAGGTGCGCGATATCCTGGACCGTTACCGTGATCGCGCCGAGATCTTTCTGGGCGGGGTGCCGATGATCGCCACCGACATGATCGACTACATCGAAAACGATCTTTCGATTTTCGGCATGGCGGTCACGGCTCTGATGGTCCTGGTCATGTGGCTGTTCTTCCGGAGCAAACGATGGGTCCTGCTCCCCATGCTCACCTGCGCCATAGCGGTGTGGGTGATGGTCGGTGCGCTCGGCTTGCTGGACTGGCGGGTGACCGTCATCTCCTCCAACTTTGTATCCATATTGATCATAATCACTATTTCACTGACCATTCATTTGACCGTTCGTTACGGAGAGTTGTACGCCGAGAACCCCGACGCCAATCAATCCGATCTGGTACGCAATACCGTGCGTCTCATGTTTCAGCCCTGTTTTTTCACGACGATCACCACCATTGTGGCGTTTTGTTCGCTGGTGGTCAGCGATATCCGTCCGGTCATCGATTTCGGGTGGATCATGACCCTCGGCATTTCCCTGGCGTTTGTGATCGCTTTCATATTTTTTCCCTCATTCTTGAAGATGATGTCCCCGAAGCCCTCCGTCTCCGCCCACGATATCACCAAGCGGCTGACCACCGGCATTGCCTTCATCGCCATTCAGCATAAAAATAAAATCCTCGCTGTGTTCGCCGTGCTGGCGGTGTTCGCCTGCGTGGGATTGACCCGGGTGGGTGTCGACAACCGCTTCATCGATTACTTCAAAGACACCACAGAAATCTACCGTGGCATGAGTGTCATCGACACCCAGCTGGGAGGCACCACGCCGTTGGAGATTCTCATCGACGCCGATCAGAATTTTTACGATTACCTGAAGATGCTGCAAAAAGAAGGAAATGAATTCGACGACGACGACCCGTTCTCCGATCCTTTCACCGCGCACGAGGATAAGCAGGAGGAAAATTACTGGTTTCACCCCAACAAACTGCTGGAAGTGGAAAAGATCCACGATTACCTGGAAAGCCTCCCGGAAATCGGCAAGGTGCTTTCCATGGGCACGACGCTCAAGATTGTCCGTTTCCTGAATGGAGATGAGGTGCCGGAGGATTACGACCTCGCGATTTACCGCAAAGTGCTGCCTGAAAACGCGAGAAAAAGTTTTCTCGATCCGTACCTGTCGAAGGACGCCAACGAGGTGCGCATTGTCCTCCGCATCGAGGAGACCGACCCACGACTCAACCGCGGTGAACTGATTGAAAAAATCAAGCGACACCTTGTCGATAACATGGGTATCGCCGAAGAACGTATCAACATCACGGGCATGGCGGTGTTGTTCAACAACATGCTCCAGAGTTTGTATACATCGCAGATTGCGACACTGGGGCTGGTGTTCGTGGCGATCTTGATCATGTTTATGATTTTGTTCCGGCGGATATTCCTGGCGGTGCTGGCCGTCATCCCCAATATTTTTTCCGCAATCTTTATACTGGGTTTTATGGGATGGATGGACATCCCGCTGGACATGATGACCATCACCATCGCCGCCATCACCATCGGTATCGCGGTCGACGACACCATCCACTACATCCACCGCTACCAGACCGAGTTCAGCCAGGACGCCAGTTACCGGAACAGCGTGATCCGCTGTCACGGCAGTATCGGCCGCGCCATTTACTACACGTCTATTACCATCACCGTAGGATTTTCCATCCTGACCCTGTCGAACTTTATACCGACGATATATTTCGGTTTGCTCACGGGTTTGGCGATGATTCTCGCCCTGCTGGGAGATCTGCTGTTACTTCCACTCCTGATCTATCAATTCCGCCCCCTCGGTCCCGAACACAAGAAATAACCATTGGAGCAAGGAGAAAAGGAACAAGGGAGAAATGTTTTGCTCCCCCTTGTAAAGGGGGCTGGGGGATTCCTCCTCATGTTTTTTCTTACAAGGCTTAACCTAAATGGTAATTTTTCAATTGGGGGTGTTCTTTAACCAACCGGTTCAAGCGGTTCCAGAATTCCAGGCCGTTGTCGCTGGTGACCAGGGCGTCGAGATTCGCCTGCAGGATTTTTTCGAAAGCTTCCTTATGTGCCGGGGGTATTTGAAAGCTGGTATTCAGGGCATCCAGAAACTCTCCCTCTCCGGTAACCAGGTCCCGTTGAATGCCGGAAAAGTTGAGCGCGGAAAACCGCATCGAGGTCACCCGCTGGCGGAACAATTTGTGATTCCCGGTTCTTTCCGGTTCCATTTCGATGTGGTATTCCGTCGGCGAGTACTTGATCAGGTTCCCGGTTAAGGCATCCACCGCGCCGGGAGTCAGGGTGGTAACGGTCCCGCTGATATCTAAAAGCATGGCAAAGTTCATGTTGAACTTGTGCGACAGAGGCAATTCCTGGGTCTGGTAACCGGTTTTGGTGAATTTCAAATTTCTATTGGCCGTCTTCCGCTCGATGGGAATCGTCAGGGGAGTCACCCCGAGTTTGATACCATCGAGAAAAACCTTCGTGCCTGGCACATTGGAATTGAATGTGATGGTGTCTTGACCGTCGGAAAATATAGTCGCGCAACCCCCCAGGGTCAGGAAAGCCGTCAGGCCGAACCAGATGAATAGATGGTTGTTTGTGAACAATTTCTTGAGCATCGTCCTCTCCTCCATTTAAAAATTATGAGACAACTATACCTGATTTTCAACAGCAATTCATCTGCCGTGGTGCCTGTTTCGGTGTCTACTAAAAACTCTATATTGCGCCCCGGGGATTGTCGGTAGCCGTTAACCGTTAGCCAGTTGCTTCCCTCGCTAGAGCGCTGGGTCCTTGGGGGCTTTGAATTTTTTGCCGGCGGTGTAGGTGGCGTCGACGAAATTCTCGCCGAAGTAATAGAACATGTCCCGGTAGTCATTGGTCTTGAGTATCAGAAAATCAGCACGCTGCCTGGGCAGCAGGCCGCCGTAATCCTTCTCCCCGCCCAACGCTTTCGCCGCGCCATACGTTCCCGCCGCCAGTGCCTGCTCGGGTGTGAGGCGGTACATCGACGCCGCCAGGGTCAATACCGTCTGCATATTGTAGGTGGGCGAGCTTCCGGGATTGCAATCGGTCGCCAGTGCCAGGGTCACCCCAGCGTCGAGCATCGAATGCACCAGCGGATGTTTCTCGCCGCCGAGAAACAGCGTCACGCCCGGCATGAGCACCGCCGTGGTGTTCGCCTTGCGCATGGCATGGATATCGACCGGCGTGGCGTGTTCGAGATGATCACAAGACAATGCCCCCAGTTTGGCCGCTTCGGCGCATCCTCCCTGATGCGAAAACTCCTCGACGTGCGCGCGCAAATCGAACCCGAGCAGTTTCGCCTGCAGGAACAGGCGTCTGAGGTCCGCCACGGTGAACACATCTTTTTCGCAGAAAATGTCGACGCCATCCGCCAGATCACGAAAACGCGGCAGGTTTTCAATGATCTCCTCCAGGTATTCTTCCCGGTTTTCGCCGGCCGGCACAGTGTGTGCGCCGAGGTAGGTGAGGGTGACCGGCACCTTGAGGGATGTCCGAAGTTTTTTGCCGACCGTCAGCATTTTCATCTCGGATTTCAAATTGAGCCCATAGCCGGACTTGATTTCGAACGCCGTGGTGCCGAGCGCCATCATGCGCTTCATGCGTTTCCTGGCGGCGTCAAATAAATCTTTTTCCGTGGCGCGGCTGGTGGCTTTTACGGTGTTCAGAATGCCGCCGCCGTTGTCGAGGATTTCCATGTAAGTGACGCCGCGCATGCGGTCGACCATTTCATCTTTGCGTTCGCCGGCGTAAATGAGGTGGGTGTGGCAGTCGACGAAACCCGGTACCACCGCCTGGCCCTGGCAGTCGATCACCCGGGCATAGCTTTTTGAGGATTTGATTTCAGATTCTTTCAGGATTTTGTGGACGCGCCCGTCCTCGACCAGCAGGGCGCAGTGTTTCCGGAGGCGGATGCCCGGCTGGGTGGAGGCGTCGGCCTGCACCAGTTGGCCGATGTTGCGGAAACAGAGAGTGTCGGTCATGTTGCCCCTTTTGGGATGAACGTTTATCGCTTGGGAAGAGGGACCTTACGCTTGCGCGCCACTGATCTGGCGGTATCGTACCCTGCATCGACGTGGCGGGCAACCCCCAGTCCCGGATCGTTGGTGAGCACCCGTTCCAGCCGCTCCGCTTTCCTCTTTGTACCGTCGGCGACGATGACCATCCCGGCATGCAGTGAGTTTCCGATACCCACGCCGCCGCCGTGGTGGTAGCTGACCCAGCTGGCGCCCGACACGGCGTTGACCGCAAAATTGAGCAGGGGCCAGTCGGCCACGGCGTCACTGCCGTCTTTCATGGCTTCGGTTTCGCGGTTGGGGGAAGCGACGCTGCCGCAGTCGAGGTGGTCGCGTCCGATCACGATCGGCGCGGCCACTTTCTTTTTCTTCACGAGATCGTTCATGACCTGTCCCATTTGCGCGCGTTCGCCGTACCCCAGCCAGCAGACCCGCGTCGGCAGTCCCAGGATCGGTACCTGCGCCTGCGCCTTTTCGATCCAGCGATGCAGCGCTTTTTTTTTCGGGAAGGTGTCGATCACCGCCTGATCGACGGTCCACAAATCCTTTTTCCTGCCGGAGAGCAATGCCCAGCGGAAGGGGCCCTGTCCTTCGCAGAACAACGGTCGGACATAGGCCGGAACAAAGCCGGGATAGATAAACGAACCGTCCGGCTTGCGGACTTTGAGGCCGCCGAGTTCTGCCTGTCCGCGCAGGTTGTTGCCGTAATCGAACACCACCGCACCCTTTTCCTGCAGATCGATCATCGCCTGGGTGTGCTTGACCGTAGTGGCGAGCGACCGCTTGCGGTATTCGTCGGGGTCGCGTGTCTTGAGTTTCATGAGGGTTTTGTAGTCCTCGCCTTCCGGTACGTAGTCCATGAGATTGTGCGCGGGCGTCTGATCGGTCACGATATCGGGGATGCGTTTCAGGTCGAGCAGTTGCCGGGCGACGGTGGCGCCGTTGGCCGGCAGTCCGACACTGACGGCTTGCCCGCTGGACAAATGCTCGTCAATGATGTCCAGTGCCTCTTGTAGAGAAGCCGCCGAGCGGTCGAGGTAACCTTCCCGGAGTCGGCGTTCGATCTGCGCCGGGTTGACCTCGGCCACCAGAATGCAAGCCTCGTTCATGGTGCCTGCCAACGGTTGCGCGCTACCCATATTGCCGAGACCGGCGGTATAAATCCATTTACCCGCCAGGCTGTGAGATTTGAAATCGATCTGCCCGCAGGCCCCGAAGGTTTCGTAGGTGCCCTGCAGGATGCCCTGGGTACCGATGTAGATCCAGCTGCCCGCCGTCATCTGGCCGTACATCATGAGTCCGAGCCGGTCGAGGTGGTCGAAATGTTCCTGCGTGGCGTGGCTGGGCACCAGGTTGGAATTGGCAATGATGACGCGCGGCGCGTCCGGGTGCGTCGGCGCGATGTACACCGGCTTGCCGGATTGCACGCACAGAGTCTGGTCGGATTTCAGGCGTTTGAGTTCGGCGACGATACGGTGGTACTCCTGCCAGTTGCGGGCGGCACGGCCGGTGCCGCCATAGACAATCAGTTGTTTCCAGTCGAGCGCGACGCGGTCGTCGAGATTGTTCTGGAGCATGCGCAGGGCCGCTTCAGTATCCCAGTCGCAACACTTTCGTTTCAGGGAAGTGGAAGCGCGCGGCGCTTTTTTGGGACGCCGGTTCATGGCCATGGGTCGTGTCGACGTGGGCTTTTTCACGATTTCACCTTGCGGGAAGCCACCCCCAGACAGAAATGGTAGAAGATACCGACCGCGAGGCGTCCGGTGCGTTCCTCTTCGATGAGAGGATTGTATTCCGACAGGTCGAACAGGTCGACCTTGGGGTGGGCTCCGGCGGCGAAGGCCATTTCGAAGGCTTCCTTGGCGCGCAGGCCCATGATGCCCGGGCAGGACACGCCGGGGGCATCGGAGGCGCGGATCGAATCGAGGTCGAAGCTGACAAACAGGGAATCGCATTGCCAGGCCAGGCGGCCCAGGGCATTGCGGAACGCTTGGGCCGCGGCGTCGCCACGGGCCACTTCCGAATACCAGATAATGTGTCCGTCCCTGTCCTTTACGAAGCGTGCGTGCTCGCGGCTGACCTGGCTGCCCTGGGCGGCGAATTCAATGAACTGCGAGCCAGAAAAGCGGGGATCTTCCAACAGCAGGCGGAAGGGGGACCCGCTATGGGCCTGGCCGTCATTCAGGGGACGCACGTCCAGGTGTGCGTCGATATTGATCACGCCGACCGGGGTGTCCGGTTTCGAGTCGAGCAGGGCGCAGGCGTTGGGGTAGGACTGATCGTTGCCGCCCCCGACGACGAAGGGAATACCGCCTTTTTGGATGATGGCGGTTGTTTGTTTCGTCAGAGCGGTATGCGATGGGTCCAGCGGCAGGCCGGTTGGGACGTCCCCGGCATCGGCGAGGGTGATGCCGGACAGGTCGATATCCAATTCCGGGTTGTCAGGGGTGCCGTAGCGCCTAATCCAGGCACGAAATTTTTCGGGTCCGTGACGGGCTCCGGTCCGCCCCCCGTTGATCTCCACACCTGCGTCGCACGGGAATCCCAGGAGGACCACGTTCCCCTCCAGCCCGGGATGAATGATATCTGCTAATCTGGGGTCGTCGGTCATAATATCCTTTTATAGAACGGTTTTGGAGGAAAGTAAACCGTTGTCAGGGCGCCAGGGCGGGCCTCCTTTCCCGGCGGGAGACAGCGGGAATATCCCTGAATTTCCGTCGGGTGGCGTTTTTCTTGTCATCGACACTCGCTTTTTGATATATTTTACTTATATTATTCCCCGGTCATCATAAGGAGGTTATTATTTATGCCCAGTTCCATCGAAGCATTAAAGCAGGCTGTTGAGCTTGAACAACAGGCCCTGGATCAATATATCATTGCCATGGACAATGCGGTACATGAGGAAACGAAGCAAACGTTGACCGCCTATGCCGACGACAAGCAGCAGAAAATCGACACCTTGTCCTGGATGATCATGGCGGAGTCCGGAGACCTGGAGAAAGAAGAGTCCACTCCTCAAAACGGCGGCGAGAAACTGGCGGCGGGCAAGTGCCCTTTTTCCAAGGGTGAGTTGAAAGAGATGGGTTTTGATATGTCCAAGTCCACATTTGGTGACGAACATTTCAAATCCTGAATCGAGAACCTTTTGTTTTTGAGAGATGCAGTATGGCCATCGAAAATCCTCACGATCTGTTGATCGAATGTGCGGATTGCGGTGTGGAGAATATAATTTCCGATTATTCCCCCGATCAGTTGGTGATTTGCAACCAATGCCGCACCCGGTTGATACAGCCTGATTTCGACCAGTCCCATAATGAACACCGGTGTGATGATTGCGGTTTTATAATGTGTCTGTCGAAGGACACCCCGTTCGAAAAAGGCAAAACCGCCTGCCGGTGCGGAAGCTTCAACATACAAAAAATTTCCAAATCCACGCTTTACGAAGATGCAGAAGAAGCCGGGGCCTTTGAGTTGGACGAAGAGGACCTCGAAACCACTCCCAGCGATGACTGGTGTCGTTCGGATTTGTCGGGCATTGAAGCGTCGGAAGATTACAACGAAATGTTCGATCAGGATCCCGGAGACAATTAACCCCGGAAAGTATCCCTGCCTATCCCGATGCAGACATATTGGGTACCTCGCCTGCCTTGGTCTTTGGCCCTTCCGCCCGGAAGACCGGGCACTCCAAAGACAAAAATCAATAAAATTCAATGAGTTACCTGGTTCCTAAAGAGCTCCCATCCATGACCAATTATTGATTATAAACTCTCCACAAGTGTTCTCTCTCCCGTTTCCACCCAAAAATAAGTAATCTGCGGTTCACGGAAATGCACTTTTTCTTCCGTATTTGGTTGATAATACGCATCAAGTTCCTTAGTCTAGGGGCTAAATTCCCTTAATAAAATCATTTAAAGTATTTGGAAATCCGAAAACGATGGATAAAGCGCTCTCATCTTCTGTGCCTTCGGCTAAAAAAATCCTGCTGATCAAAGTGGGGGCCGTCGGCGACCTGATTATGGCGTCCTCTTTTTTTGAGGGGGTACGGCAGAACTTCCCGCAAGCCCGCATTTCTCATCTGGTTTCGGACCAGCTGGTTCCTACGGTAAAAGCAAACCCCCATATCGATCAATTTATTCCTGCCGATTCCAATGCGCTTTATAAAGGCGGCTGGTTGATACGGTTGCGAGAAGTGTTTCGTTTGATTTCATTGTTGCGGAAGGAACGATTCGACATGGTTTTCGTTTTGCACTGGGCCTGGCAATTCAGTTTGCTGGCGTTTTTGTGTCGTATACCGGTGCGCGTGGGATTCAAACGGAAAGGGGGAGGGCTGTTTTTGACGCACGGGGTGCGGCCTCGCCAGGAACAAAATAACCGGGAAGCCTATCTGAATTTATTGCGGATTTTCGGGATTTCGGTCCACTACCAGAAAAGCCACTACCACCTGTCGGAAGCAGAAGACCGTTATCTGGCAACGTTTGTCGAGGGACACCGGCTGGGTGCTAAAGACCAATTGATCGCACTGGCCCCCGGCGGCGGCAGGAACCTGAAACAAACCATGCTGACGCGTCTCTGGCCGGTCGACCGTTATATGGAATTGATCGGCCATTTCCTGCAGGCGGGCCCTTACCGCATCGTGCTGATCGCCGGTCCCGACGATGATCCGGTGATTCAACCCATATTGGATCGGTACCCGCAGTGCATAGATACGCGCACCTTGAGTTTCGGTGAAAAGGCCTCGATCCTGCGGCGGTGTCGCCTGTTGGTGGGCAACGACAGCGCTCCCATCCATATGGCCACGGCAATGAGTATACCGACGTATTCTCTGTGGGGCCCGACCAGTCCCAAACGCTATGGCGACCCGGTGCCGCACCACACCGCATTTTTCAAGAAGATCGAATGTTCTCCCTGTTACTCGTATGGAGAGTTTCCGCCTTGCAACGACAACCGGTGCCTGCAAGCCATTTCGGTGGCCGAGGTTTGGGATGCGCTGCAAGCCGCGTTAATTCCGAAGATTCCCAAGCCTGGTTTTATTGGAAGCCCTGTACCAGAGAAAGAGTTTCCCGGAAGAATTGTTTCTGTTCCGCCAGCGGGCCCGGAGCGCCCCAGCCAACCCACTGTCTGAAGTTCACCATCAGAATATTTTTCCTCATTTTGAAAACCAGATAAATTTTTAATATATTCAGTTCTTTTTCTCCCAGATGTTTCTTGAAGTAATGGAGCTGGCTCCTGCGGTATTCCAGCGCACTGCGTTCCGGATTGGACCGGACGCTACCGCCGCCGAAATGGATCACCTCCGCTTTGGGGGTGTAACGCACCTGCCAGCCCAACTGCCGGATGCGCCGGCACAGATCGGCATCTTCCAGATACAGGAAAAAAGCTTCGTCCATCAACTTTGCATCCAATAGGGCCTGCCGGCGCGATAGCATGCAGGCCCCCTTCACCCAGGCCACCTCTCTGGTGGAGGAATGCAGGGAACGCAACACCCATCCGACTGGAGGGAAGCGATGGTTTTCCCAGAGGTTGAAGAAAATTTTTCGGACCGCTTCGTTCCAAAAGCTCACATTGTAACCAAAGGACTGCTGAAGACTGCGGTCGGCATTCAACAACCGGCACCCCAACAGTCCCGTTTCGGGAGACTGATTCATTTCCTTGATCAGAATGGCGAGGGCTTTCGGCAGGACAACCGTATCCGGGTTCAACAGCAGTATATACCGTCCCTGTGATTGAGAGATCCCCTGGTTGTTGCTGCGAGCGAATCCCTGGTTTTCCGCATTGGCGATCAGGCGAACCTTTGGGAATTCGTTGCGAATGATGTCTTGCGTGCCATCCTGCGAAGCATTGTCCACCACGACCACCTCGTGGTGGATGCCCGTGGCGGTCCGTTGGAGGGATTCCAGGCAGTCGCGCACGTGCCTTCGCGAATTGTACGTAACCACGATAATGGATAATTCCAAATGGGCTGGATTGAGATCGGTCATAGGGTTTCAATCGGAGAAGTTCTTTGTCCGGCGAACCGGACGCGTTTCAAATAGAGCCATTCCATGGCGTTGAGTCCCAGGTTCTGCACATAAGGTTTCACCAGTACGTTTTGGGCGGCGACGAAAAGAGAAATGATAGCAGAGTCTGTCTCGGTCAACAAAATTTGAGCTTCATTGTAAATGGCCTGCCGGGTTGCAGGATCCTGTTCGGCCGCTCCCCGGGCGATCAAACGATCGTAACGATCATTTTTCCATTGGAGGCGGTTGTTTCCGCTGGTGGAAATAAACAGGTTCATGAAATTGTCGGGGTCTGGAAAATCAGCACCCCAGCCCAGCCGGAATACCGGCGGCGGGTCGACATCGAGTTTTTTCAAATAAACCTTCCACTCCTGGTCTTCCAGGCTGACCTCAAGTCCCAGGTTTTTTTTCCATTGTTCCTGTACGAACTGGGCGATGAGGCGGTGAGTGGGATCGGTATTATAAGAGATGCTGAACGGCGGAAATTTATTTTCGCCAGAGTACCCGGCTTCCGCAAGCAAGGCCCGGGCTTTTTCGAGATCGAATGCCGGGCCGATATTGGGGTTGTACCCGAACATGCCCCTGGGGATCCAGGAGGATGTCGGCAGTTGCCCGCCTTTCAGAATGACGGGAATCTGTGACCGGTCGATGGCGTGGGAAAGCGCCCGTCTTATCCGTGCATCCTTGAACGGGGGTTTGGTGACGTTAAAGCCGTAATAGTAACCGCGTAACAGCGGAAGATTTTTATACTCGGCGTGGGTCTGGTAATGGGGAATCGCCACCGGCGGAAGTTCCACCATATCCAGTTCACCCGTTTCGTACAGGGTCAACTCCGTGGTCGGTTCCCGCACCACGTACATGATGATCCGGTTCAGCGCCGGCGGGACGTCATAATAATCCGGATTCGATTGGAGCACCAGTTTGTATTCGTGATGCCACTGGTCAAGGGTGAAAGGACCGTTGGTGACGATATGCTGCGGGTCGGTCCAGCGGTCGCCGTGTTGTTCGATCACATCCCGGCGTTGCGGAAAGGTGACCATGAAGGTGGTGAGGCTGGGAAAATAAATGACCGGTCGCTTGAGGCGTACTTGCAGGACGTTTGGGGACAGGGCCTTCACGCCCACTCGATCGGTATCTTTGATTTTGCCGGCATTGTATTCGTAGGCGTTTTCGACATCGAACAAAAAGTAGGCGTATTGCGCGGCGGTCTTCGGATTGAGCAGACGTTTCCAGGCGTATTCGAATTGCCCGGCGGTCACCGGCTGGCCGTCGGTCCATTTCACATCGTCACGCAGATAAAAGGTAATCACCCTCCCGTTTTCGGAAAATTCCCAACGTTCGGCGATGGCCGGGATGGGTTCCAGCCGTTCGTTGTACTGGGTCAGCCCTTCCATGATATTGGTCAGCACGTTGAAGGAAACGCCGTCGGTGGCCAGGGACCAGTCGAGTGTGGGTGGTTCGGTGGTCACGGCGATGCGCAGGGTCTTGTCTGCCGCCGGGGGTTCGCCGGAACACCCCGCTATCCACAAAGGGCTTGCGAGGACCAAAACCGCCCATCCCAGGCGGAGGAGGGGTTTGCCGATATGGAGTGTCGTCTTCATCGGACCCAAGGATATCATTGACTTGGGCGGGCCCCAACCGGGTTTTGGGATATTGAACTAATTGCTTTACTTTTCCATGGGACTCGATAGAATTAACGCTTTCCCAATTTTCGAGCAGTTATGGCACCCAAAGTAAATTTTGAGGATTTGACGTGGATTCGCCGTTGGGTCAAAAAGGGCCTGAGCAAGGACAAAAAGACCCTGGATTTGTCCAACCGCCGCTTCAATCTGCAAATTGCCATTGAAGTGGCTGAAGGCATGGCGGTTCCGGGAATCGAGACCCTGTACATGCACGGTTGCTGGCTGAAGGATCCCTATATGGAAGAGCTGGCCGAGTCCGACCTGTTTGCTCCCGTGAAGGAGCTCTGGATGTATGAGAACAGCATCGGCAGCGACGGCGCCCAGTATTTGGCGGAATCGGAAAAGTTCGAGAATCTGCGTTATTTGAGCCTGTATTCGAATAAGATCGGGCCTGAGGGAGCGGTCGCGCTGGCGGAATCTCCGCACCTGTCCCGCCTGGAAACGCTCGACCTGTCGTTCAACAAAGTAGGCGATGCCGGGGCGGCGGCGCTGGCCCAATCCAAACATCTGAACCGTCTCAAGGTTCTGCATCTGGATGCCAACGGCATCGGCGCGGCCGGCATGGCGGCATTGGCCGAATGTTCTGGACTGCGCAACCTCACCGCCCTGAACCTGACCTACAACCGGATGGAGCCCGACGGACTCGAATTACTGGCGGCCTCTTCGCGCCTCAAGCAATTGGAAATATTTAAATCGGACGCGCCTCAAGAAGATGACTGATACCCTGCAATCCCAAGACGACGATCAACGCATTCTCCAAACCATCCAGGAAAAACTCGGCTGGCAATCGCCGAATCTGGATTTGAGTTATGACCGGTTGGGAGATGTGGGAGTGACTTTCCTCGCGCGGAAGTGCGACTTATCCCATGTGCGGCTGTTGAACCTGAGCTGGAACGAAATCTCGGATACCGGATTGAAGGCTCTGGCGGCATGCCCGACACTGACCCATCTGACTCACCTGCATGTGGACTCCAACCGGATCGGCGACGCCGGGGCCCAGGCGCTGGCGGATTCCGCGTATCTGGGACGTGTGAAGTTGATCAACCTGACCAACAATCGGGTGAGTGACGCAGGCGCTTTAGCCCTGATCAAATCGTCACGAATGCCGAAGCTGGAATTTCTGGAATTGGAACTCAACCAGGTGGGGTCGAGCCGCTTAAGCCGGTTTCCGGATGGTGCGGCCAATGCTTCTCTGAAATGGCTGAACTTGAGGAGCAATCAAATCAACAGTGGGACTCTGGAAGACTGGGTGCAGACGGGAGCCTTTGCGCCGTTGACGCATTTGAACCTGGGATGGAACCGGATTGACGATGCGGGTGCCAAACTGCTGGCCCACTCCCCGACCATCACCCGCCTGGAAACGCTGTTATTGAATTCGAATCACGTCAACACTGAGGGGGCGAACGCTCTGGCGCAATCCAAAAACCTTCCCAACATCCGCGAATTGTTTATGTATGACAACGATTTCAATCAGGATGGAAAAGTTGCGCTCAACGATATGCATATCCGGCAATTGATCCGGAAGCATTTGGAAGGAACGACTCTCAGCATCAACGGCAAGCGTTTGAACAACAGCGGACTGGAGGCTCTGGCCCGATGCCCGGAACTTGCCAAGGTGGAAACGCTGTCCCTGCGCAATAACCATTTCGATCATCAAGGATTGATCGCTCTGGCGGCTTCCCCGCACCTCAAAACTCTGAAAGTGCTGAATGTGATGGACAACGCGATCGGCAATAAAGGAGTGGTGGGGATGGTGGAGTCGGCTTCGTTTGAAGGACTGCAGCGTTTGAATCTGGAGCGGACCGAACTGACTTCATCCGGAATACTGGCCCTGGCGGTTTCCAAAAAACTTTCCGCTCTTGAAGAACTGAACATCAGTCATAACGATATCGGTGATCGCGGCGCCCGCATTCTGGCCGCTTCCGAATGTTTAACTCAACTTCAGCGCCTGTTTTTGTGGAACACTCATATCGGCGACGAAGGTTTGCGGGCTATTGCCGGTTCCCCCTATTTGACCCGGTTGATTGAGTTGAAAGTCTGCAACAACCAGATCGGCCCCAAAGGCATTCAGGCCCTGGCCGATTCGGATCACTTAACCAGCCTTAAAAAGTTGGACCTCAGAAACAATCGGTTCAACGTCAACACTTTTGTGCACTTTACCCATTCCCCGAAGTTCAAGGCATTGGAAGAATTCCGATTCTGATTGAAACAGGCAAACTGGATGATCAGAAGTAAAGCGGGGCCTTACTGGTTTTTGCGGGATATCTCGACTGCATTTGAAGACAGGATTTTTTGCACCTTGGCCAGTTCGGAAGTGAAATGCTCGACCTTTTCCTTGTACTTTTCGTCTTTTCTCAAGTTATTGATGAACTCTTCCAACGCTTTCATATTTTTTCTTTTGGACAGCTCTTCCTTCAGCACCTTTATTTTCTTTTCAAGCTCCGCAAATGCGGGATCCTTGCGGGACAGTTCTTCAGAAAATTCGGGGAACCAGTCCAGATTGGCAAAAGCGTGCAACCCTTTATCCCGGACAATCAGATCCGGGTGTTTGTCGGACATGTATTGAAACTTTTTCGTGTCGTATTCCATCTCTTTCAGATGCCATGCAAGACTGTCGTCAGCCACCGGTTTCAACTCCGGCCGGTCCTCCACGACAATGTCATAGAGTTTCAGCATCCAATCCTTTTTGACCTGTGACAAGGTATCCCAAGCGGGGTCCCCTGTTTTGGGTATACTGTCCCCTGCCAGGACCAGGCCGGCTTGAAGCCACAGGACCATCGTAAAGATCACTAGATTGCGCAAGACTTTCTTCAACATCAATACAAATCCTCGAAAAAGCGTTGTAATTTCTTGTGTAAGTGTATTTCTATTATATCGCAGTCTTATAAATATGGGATGTTAAATCCGTAAAAAACCGGGGAACCGCCGGAACTAGGCTAAATACAAGTAAAAAGATCCCCGGAACCTGAAAATTCCGGGGATCTTGTATGCGGGGGCTAATTAATTTTACGGCGGTGAGTCAGGCAATCGCCAGGAAGTTACAGGCCTGATAGCAGGCGTTGCAGTTGATGCACAGGTCCATGTCAATATGGGCCGCGACCTTTTTGGTGCCGCCGGTAATCGCGCCGGTGGGGCACGGTTTGATGCATGCACCGCAGGCCACACAATCGTCTTCTTTTACCACGTATTTGTACAAGCCGGTGCACATGGCCGCGTCGCACACCTGGTCCACAATGTGCCGTTCGTATTCTTTGCGGAAATACTTGAGTCCGCTCAGCACGGATTTGACCGCAGTTTCGCCCAGACCGCATAGCGAGGTCACGTTGATCTCTTCGCACATGGCCTGCAGTTTGTCGAGGTACTCCATTTTACCGCGGCCTTCGGCGATGTCGTCCAGCATGTTTTTGATCAGGGTGAGACCGATGCGACAGGGGGTGCATTTGCCGCAGGTTTCCGCTTCGTTGAAGCCGATGGAAAAACGCGTGAGGTCGATCACGCAGGCCGAGTTGTCGTACGCGGACAAACTGGCCTGACCCATGATGGACCCGGCTTCGATCAGGCTTTCGTAATCGGTTTTGACGTCGATATTATCCGGAGGCAAAAATCCGCCGGTGACGCCGCCGATATGCACGACCTTCAATTCCTTTTTCTTGAGAATGCCACCGCAGTAATCTTCGATGATCTCGCGGACGGTGGTGTTCATGTCAAATTCCATCAGGCCGCTGTACTTGATGTTGCCCGCCAGCGCCCAGGTTTTACAGCCATGTGCGTTGTCAGGACCCATGCCGAGGTACCAGTCGGCGCCTTTGTTGATGATGAAGGGCACTGTCGCGTAGGTCTCCGCATTGTTGAGACTGGTGGGGTACCCGAACAATCCTTTTTCACTAGAGTGCGGGGGCTGGGCTTTCGGGAACGGCCGTTTGCCTTCAACGGAAGCCATCAACGCGGTCGACTCGCCGCCGATAAATGCTTCCATGCCTTCGTGCACATAGCAATCAATGCTGAAGTCGGTGCCCATGATGTTGTTGCCGAGGAAGCCGCGTTCGCGCGCCGCCTCCAGCGCCATGTTGAGACGACGTACCGCAATGCCGTAATCAGAGCGGGTATAGATGATTGCTTCAGTCGCCTGGATGGCGTACGCGGCAATCAACAAGCCTTCCAGCACCTGATGGGGAGAGCCTTCCATCACACTGCGGTCCATGTAGGATGCGGGATTGCCTTCGTCGCCGTTGACCATGATGAAACGGCGTTCCGATTTCTGGTTGGCGGCTTTTTCCCATTTTTCACCGGTGACAAAACCGCCGCCGCCCTTGCCGCGCAGATTGGATTTCTTGATCTCGGCGATGACTTCCGCCGGTTTCATGGTGGTCAGCACTTTCTTGAGCGCTTCGTATCCACCGACCTGGATATAGTCGTCGATGTTTTCGGGATCGATGTTGCCGCCGTGCGCCAACGCTACGCGCGTCTGCTTCTCGAGCTTTTCGTAATAATCCGGTTTGGCCGCACCCTTGGCGACGGGTTTGCCGCCGATGATGTGGTCCTTCATGATCTTGGCGACCATGTCGGGCTTGACGCGTTCATAGGTGACGCGCGGCTGGCCGGGAACATACACGTCCACCAGAACGTCGCGACTGCAATAACCGCGGCAACCGACCTGGCCCAGGGAGCAACCGCCTTTTTCCATGATTTCGGCGGCGGCCTTATGCTCTTCGATCTGCTTCTCGAATTCCTGGTAGACCTCTTCCGCGCCTTCTGCGATACCACTCAGGCTTTTGCATACGGTAACTTTTACCGTTTCCTTTTTCGTGCTCGAGGCTTTGGCTTGTTCCGCCACAGCTTCCATGGGCCTTCTCCTATGAACTCTATATAATCATTGAATTTAGGTTTCTTAATAGCCGCCAGCCCTCCAGGGGAGGGATAACGGGAAGATGCAAATAATAATATAAATTCTCACAGGTTCCAAGAAATTTCCATAAAATCCGGCCAGGATGTTTGGAATAGTCCCAGAGCCTAATCGTTGAAATGAAAGAAAATACGCTCCCTGTTAAGCCGGGAGGAAAGGTTCGATGGGAAATTCAAGGATACGGCTCTGAAACTCCCTCAATCTCCACTCTTTAACCCCAAGCAGGTCGCCCTAAACTTAAGCAATATAATGAGATACTCAGCCTGAGGCTGTTTCTCCCAGCTGCAATTGCTGGCAGATTGTGCAATGCCCGGGACTTTCACATGTTATGGCAGAAAAGGCGGCTGAAGACCGTTTTTTCAAAAAGATTCGGGGAAAAGACTCTTTAAATCAAGGGACGAGTAATCCGATCTTGTTGTTGTATTTGCCCTGGAAGTACTTTCCCATCTCCGTGAACCAGATATTGCCTTCCTTGTCCAGGGTGATCTGCGTCGGATGACTGCCGGGATGGGGCAGTTTGTAGTATCTCACTCCTTTGTGGGTACCCGGTTTGGCCCGCGATAAATCGAGCCGGCCGATGGCATCGGGCCGGGCGGCAGTGAACCAGACATATCCCCGTTTCTCATCGACATGGACGTCGTGCGGACTGCGTCTCTTGCCTAGAAAGTATTCCACAATTTTCGGTTTTTTCCGGTTCAGATCCAGTTTCGCCAGTTTGCTGGCAAACATCTGAGTCAACCAGAGGGTTCCATCCCGGGTCACGGTCATACCATGCGGGACGGACTTTTCAGGAGGGATTATAATTTCTTCTACTCCCCCGGTTATCGGGTCGAGCGAGCCCAACTTATTAAAGAATGTGTTGACCCAGAACATGCCCCCCTGGGTGTACCAAAGCTTGTTTTTCGCAAACACCAAAGCATGAGGATTCCCGGGCCCTATAGGGTATTCAGTGATCTTGCCGGTCATGGGGTCCAGTCGACCCACTTTATTAGTCTGAAATTCAACGAACCAGATCGAGCCGTCCGGAGCCTCTACTATTTGATGGGGTTCGCTGTGGGGAGAAGGGATCTCATATTCTTTGAATGTACCTGCTTCCGGGTCCAGACTGCCAATGCGGTTGGCTCCTTCCGTGAACCAGATGATGCCGTTTTTAGCAACCGTGAGAAAATGAGGCTTGCTGTTGGGCTGGGGCAGTTCGTATTCGGTAATGCCTTGGGTGGTCAAAGACTTTGCCTGAGTCGGATCCAGCTTGCCGATCCGGTTGGCATTCAATTCGGTGAACCACAGGTTACCCTGAGCGTCAAAAGCCAGATCCGCAGGGCTGCTGTCTGGCGTTGGAGTATGGTATTCCAGGACAACTTCCCCATAAACGCTGGCAGATATCGACAGGTAGCACCCAGCCACCAACAAAATAGAACGCAATTTCCCGAGCCGCTGCTTTATCACAGAGTTAACCTTTAGTTATCAACAATTTCGTGTTCTCCATTATATTATAACTAACCCAAAGTAGGTATAAATTTGGTTCGTTTTTCCATTTTTATTTGCAGGGAATAAGGCTGACTCCAGGTGGAATCAATTCTATCAGAACGATTATTGGAACTCTATGTCCCTTGCTGGCTGGTGGGTTTGATCGTGACCTGGGTCACCGCGGTCGGTCTGATCATTGCACAGTGGGTGTACGGAAAGGATCCCCTCTCGTTCTTGGGGACTGATTTTACCCATGCGATATTCAGTCCGGAAAGTGGTGAAGTTTTAGATCCTTATGGATTCGTTGTTTCCGTGATGTGTTTTCTGATGCGGGACATCGCTCTCCTGCTTTATGTCTATTTTTCGACAAGCCGCAACGCGCCCTTACGCTCCCGCTTCGGCTCGCCGGTTGTTTGACCCTCCGATTTTTTTCACCAATTAGGCTTTAATTCCCATTGATATGAGTTTGTCCTTGTGTCCACTGTTGGATTCCAATAGAATTTTAGGACTTTGCATAAGATAACTCCTAACCCCTGAAATCATCCATGATCAAAACTTCCGTTAAAGCTGACGACGTTCTCAAACATAAAACTGATTGCCTGATTTTGTTCAGTCCGGAAACCAAACCAGCAGGTCTTTTGAAACAAATCGACGGTCTGCTGAAGGGCGCGCTGACGGCTGCGTTCAAGTCCAAACGCTTCGAGGGCAAACCCAACCAGACTTTTCAGCAAAGTGTGCGCGGGTTGATGGGCGCGGATTCCATTGTTATTGTTGGATTGGGCAAATCGAAAGAAGTGAAAGAGGAACAAATCCGCCAGGCATCCGGCACCGGTGCCAAGGCGGCCGAAAAATCTCGCCACAACAAAGTATCAGTTTTCCTGGATGAGAAAGATGCCGGGAAGCCCGCAAAATCCAAAAAAACCGCTTCGGGCAGCCCGGTGGCCGCGGCTTTGGTGGAAGGGGCACAACTCGGGTTGTATCATTTCGATCCCTACAAATCCGTCGACAAGGATGACCCGCCTTCCCGCATCAAGGAGTTCACGGTGCTTGCCCCTTCCAAATCCAAGGTGAAGGATTACCAGAAGGGCGTGGATCAGGCCGAGAAATTATGTGGGGCGGTCATCGCGACACGCGATCTCATGCACCATCCCAGCAACACCGCCACGCCAACGTTCATTGCCAAGGCGGCGCAGACGATGGCGCGCCAGCACAAGATCGCCTGCAAGATCCTTGATAAAAAGGACATGGAAAAACTGAAGATGGGGTCTCTGCTGGGCGTGGCCCGGGGCAGTCACGAGCCGCCCAAGTTCATCGTCATGGAATACAAAGGCGGTAAAGCGAAAGACAAGCCGGTGGTGATTGTCGGCAAAGGCGTTACATTTGATACCGGAGGCATTTCGCTCAAACCCGGTCCCGGTATGGATGAGATGAAGTTCGACATGTCCGGCGGTGCGGTCACCATCGGTACCCTGCAGGCGGCGGCGAGCTTGAAACTCAAGGTCAACGTTGTGGGACTCGTACCTTTGACCGAAAACATGCCGGGAGGTTCGGCGATCAAACCGGGAGATATTCTCACCGCGTCTAACGGAAAGACCATCGAAGTGTTGAACACCGACGCGGAAGGACGGTTGATTCTGGCCGACGCGCTGGTGTACGCGCAACGCTACAAACCGAAAGCGCTGATCGATCTCGCTACATTGACCGGTGCCGTAATCATGGCGCTGGGGCACCAGGCCGCGGCAGTGGTGGGCACGGATCCGAAACTGATTCAAAAATTGATCGCAAGCGGAGACGCCACCGGCGAACGTTTGTGGGAATTGCCTATGTACCCGGAATTTGAAAAGGCCACAAAGAGCGACATTGCCGACCTCAAAAACATCACTTCCAGAGATGTGGGCGCAGGCACGATTACCGGCGCGGCGTTTTTGAAACCGTTCACCGGCGACTTCCCCTGGGTGCATCTCGATATCGCGGGGACTGCCTGGACCTCCAATGAAAAACCGTACGTTCCCAAGGGCGGGTCCGCCTACGGCGTGCGCCTGCTCATCGACTACCTGAAAAACCTTTGATTCATGACCGATACGATCATCATGTTCGTCCACCTGATGGCCGCGGTGGTGGCGGCGGGAAGCAGTGTTTTCGGCCTGATTCTGTTGTGGCCCCGCATCTTCAGTTCGAACAAGGACGAAGCCCTGGACGAGCATTCCGTTCCTTATAAAGTAATCGACCTGTTGGCGCCGACAGTGTTTACCTGCCTGCTGTTATTGATCGGGTCCGGCGTCTATTACATGATGGAAAATTACACCGAACAGGTCAATTTGAAAGATGGCTATTACAATATCCTCGGCATCAAACTGATCTTTGTGGTGGTGGCGTTTTTGTTGAGCCTGTACCAGACCTTCGGACTGCGTTCCAAAATTGCGCACCTGGACCTGCGTCCGGAAAACCGTGAATGGGTGCGTCCCACGCTGGAGAAAATGAAGTATTTGGGCGGACTCACCATGGCGGCCATTGTTTTCGCCGTTTTCATGGGCGTCTACCTCGCTCGATATTAGCAGCCGGGCCACGCCCGGAGGAAATATAAAACCTTGGGTGGCGATAGTTACTCTTTGGTGGCCGTGAGCGCCTAGGCTAAGTTGGGTCCAGCGTCACGCGGGCGGGCCTTGTGTTGGTGCTGGATTTTGAGTAGTATGCCCTTGATATGAAGCCAGGAGTTTAGCGATGACAGAACAGGAACCGACCCCACCCCAACCCGCACCTGAAGAATCCCTGAAGGCGGATACCCCTGCTCCCGAAAGCCCGGAAACAGCCTCCTCAGCCGAAGCGGAGGAAGAGATCGACCTGAATCATTTGTTTCCGGAAGAGGGGACCGATCTCAACGAATTGTTTCCGGAGAAGGAGATGCGGTCTCTTTTGAAAAAAGTCCAAAGGAATAAAAAAGACCTGGGTAAAATGAAGGACCGTTTTTCGGATACGTTCAGCGAGCCGGATTCGGATTGATCGCCGTTTATTTACAGCGGACAAAAAATTCCCGTTCTTCCAGAAAGTTGTTGTCCAGAAATACCCGCACCTTCCACTTGCCGTAAAACTTTGCCACCTCGGCGTTGAGATGAGTGGACGCCGACCGGGTTTCCACATTTAAAAATTCCAAAGCCAGCCATCCGTCGGTTTCCTTTTGTTGTCCTACAAAATCCAGGTGACCCTGATCCTGTAAAGTTCCCTCGGGATTGAACCAACGCGCCGTGATACGATGTTCGCCGTATACCTTGAACCAGGTGGTCATCAGATACACCCGTTCCCGGCAATCAAACTCGCTTGCGGTTTGCGGGTCCACCAGATTTTTAACAAGCTTCAAGGTATAGGAAGGCACATTGACCTCGGCAGCACTCCCGCTCACAGGGAGTCCAGCCAGAAGCAACAGGATAAGTAGGATTCGCTGAGTCACAAGTGTATTGATCAATGGGTGCCGGGTGTTAATGAATGGCATAGTCTTTTGGAGCAGGAGAGCCGCGCAGGGCATGCTTGTGTTGAGTGTCCGGTATCCTATTCAAACGGTTGAGAACGCTCGTCATATGTTCCACTCCCAGATTGTAATGCAAGGCCGCGAACGTGTCCCGCGCATGCGTAAAGGAATCGATCGCTTTTGGAATCCGGTTCGCCTTCCAGTACATGTGCCCCATGCCCTCATGAATGCTCCCCAAAACACGGTTGGGTTTGCCGCTTTTCAGCAAGTCCAGGGATTGGGAATATCTTTGTTCGGCTTTCTGGAAATGTTCCAGTTTCATATGAAGATCGGCCAGTTCCTTGATGGAATCGGCCTGTCCCTGTAAATTTTCAGTCTGAGCATGATACTGGGCGGCAAGCAGATAATGTTTTTCCGCTTCTTCCGGTTCACGGGCCCAGACATATAAGTCGGCCAACGCATTATAAGTGGTGGCGACGTGATGTATATCCTTGCGCTGTTCGTAGATGGCAATGGCTTTATGGTAATTGTCCGCTGCCTGGGGGAACTCCCGGTAGAAATAATTTTCCGAGGCTTTTTGAATATAAGAAGCCGCAATATCCTCCGGTTCCGGGTAAGGATTGATGGAGTTGTCCGTCAGCATCGACAACGGCTTTTCCTTGATAATCAGAAACGGCAGGGCCACCAACAGCGCAAAGCCGATTGCAAGCAGGGCATTTTTCTTGTTCCAGGATCTTTTCATAAGGCCGGAGTGGACTGATTGAAAAACAGAAAATCGCCGCATCCTCAATGACAACTCAATTATACCCCAGCCCGCTTCGGAGGGACCAACTATTCGCCCGGACTTCGGGTGATTCAAGGCCCATTGACCCGCAACCCTCTCGATACAAACCTGAATTTCAACACGTTGCCGCCACAATCCTGAAGAATTTGGGTGATGTCTTCCCGCTTGTTGGGTGGGACAAAAAAGGCAACGCACCCACCGCCGCCCGCTCCACATACTTTCGCCGCCAGGGCGCCTTTTTTTTTCGCGGCCAGAATCATGCGGTCCATGGATGCGGTGCTGATGCCCGGCGCCAGCGCTTTGCGGGCTTTCCATTCCTCGTTGAACCAGTGCTCGAACCGGGTCAACCGGCCTTGCGCCAACTGTTTTTCCATCCGGCGTGCCACCTCGGCGATGCGCGACAGGCTTTTCAGCGTTTTCGCGTTGCCGTCGATGGTTTTCTTGTATACCGACCAGTTGTTGATGCCGGAATGGTGCGGCTGACCGGTGTAACACAAGACGAACCGACGGTTGAGGTCCTTAAGATCCATCGGCAGGTGCTGCGGTTCGGTCTTCACCATGCCCGGTTGAATGGACTGCACCCCGCCGTACATGGCGGAATAATAATCCTGGGTGCCGGCGGGCACGTCGATCACCTGGGTTTCAATATTCCGGGAGATTTCGATCATCTGTTCGCGGGTGTAACGCCGGTTCGTGAAACGGTTGAGCGCACCGTTCAGGGCAATCATCAACGCCGAGGAACCGCCGATGCCGGACCCCGCCGGGGCCTGACAGTCCGTCACCAGATGCAAACCGGTATTCGGTCGGTAAAACCGGATCAGCTTGATGAGTAATGCCAGGGGATGCCGTTCGGGCAGGGCGGCGAGGCTGCGGAATCTGGCTTTCCGTCCAAGATCGCGTGATTCGACGACGATAGTTTTATCCCGACGGGCGGATAACTCCACCGTAGCGTATAAATCGATCGCTGCGTTCAGGGTCGGGGGGTTATCGAAAAAAAGATGGAGCGGCCACAGGTCCAGCGTGCCGCCGGCCAGATCGATTCGAGTGGGGGCCGAGCTTCGGATCATGTTTACTCAAGGGATGGGTGGGAACGGATCAGATTTTATCGTTTTTGTCTTCGTTTTTGTTGTCTTCATCGCCGGCTTCCAGTTTCTTTACTTTGGCATTCAATTTATCCATCAAGACACTGAAGGAATCATTATGGATAACTTTGCCGAACTGGGATCGGTAATTTTTGATCAGACTTACCCCTTCAACCACAATATCGTACACCAGCCATTCGTTCGAGTTCTCAATCAATTTGTAATCGACATTGATCAAATCGTTTTTGCGCACCACCTCGGTTTTAACCATGGCGTATCTGCCCTTGATGATCTCGTCGACATAATTGATTTTTTCGTCCGAGTAACTTTCGAGTTTGTTGGCGTATGAATTTTCCAGTAGTTTGCCGAACACGTCGACAAAGGCTTTCCGTTCTTCGGGTGAAATTTCCTTCCAGCGTGTTTTTCCCAGAGAACGTTTGCCCATTTCCAGGAAATTGAACTTGGGAAAGATGATGTTCTTCATCTTGGCGCGGCGGGTGGACCGGTCGTTTTTGTATTGCGGATCGGTCACCACGCCGATCACCTGATCGATGGTGGCCTTGAGGCCTTCAGTAATGCCCGAAGCCTGAACCGTTTTTCCGGCTCCCAAAATCAACACCAGCGAAAAACCGATGAACCACCATCGATTTCGAAAAAACATTTTTTTCATGGTCGATCCTTCCATGAGTGACATAGACAATCCAATAACGACGAACTCGATTTGAATGAAGGAGGATGAGAGCAATTCCCCCAGATTCTCCAACAAATTATATAATTAATTGTAATGCAAGGAGTTAATAATTTCAGAAAAATTTCCGGGTCCCCGGTATCGGGGATGTTTCCCTCGGCTTTGGCTGCAAGAAATCAATCGGTTTAAGCTTGTTTCCCGCCCCGGTTTTATATACAGTCAACTTTTTTAACCGGACGGATAGGACTCTCAGCCCGGAGAATACCATGAAAATTCTAATCATTGGCGGAGGCGGACGCGAGCACGCCCTGGCCTGGAAAATCGCGCAAAGCCCGAAGGTGACCGCTCTGTTCTGCGCCCCGGGCAACCCCGGCACGGCGCAGGTAGCCATCAACCTCGATATCCCCGCAGACGATATCGATCGGCTGCTGGTTTTCGCCCTGGAGCAATCCATCGACCTGACGGTGGTGGGCCCGGAACAGCCCCTCGTGTTGGGCCTCGCCGACTGGTTTCAGGATAATGACCTGAAAGTGTTCGGTCCTTCCGCAAAGGCGGCGCAACTGGAAGGCAGTAAGGCGTTTTCCAAAGACTTAATGCAGAAGTATGGCATCCCGACTGCGGCATATGCTGCCTTTGACAATGCAGACGCAGCGCGTGCTTATCTGAAAGGCAAAGGTCCGCAGGTGGTGAAGGCCGACGGACTGGCGGCGGGCAAGGGTGTATTTGTGTGCGCCGACGAAGCCGAAGCGGCTGAAGCCATCGGCCAGATCATGAAAGATAAAATTTTCGGCGAGTCAGGCAATCGCATCATCATCGAGGAACGTCTGCAAGGGCAGGAGGTGTCCCTGCTGGCGTTTACAGACGGTATTTCAGTGCTGCCAATGGAAGCCGCGCAGGATCACAAACCCGCATTCGACGGCGACACCGGACCCAACACCGGCGGCATGGGCGCGTATTCCCCTGCACTCATTTTTACCCCCGAGTTCAAGCAGGAGGTGATCCAACGGGTCCTGGTTCCGGCGGTCAACGGCATGCGGGCGGAGGGTATTCCGTACCAAGGCGTTTTGTATGCGGGGTTGATGATCACTGACAAGGGGCCGATGACTCTGGAATTCAACGCGCGGTTTGGCGATCCGGAAACTCAGCCGCTGATGATGCGGATGCAAAGCGACATCGTACCCATACTGGAAGCCTGTGCCGACGGCACGCTGGACACGTGTTCGCTGGAATGGAAACCGGAGGCGGCGGTGTGCGTGGTGATGGCGTCGGAGGGTTATCCCGGAGCTTATGAAAAAGGCCGACCGATCCAGGGCTTGGAACAGGCCAACGCGCTATCCGGGGTCACCGTGTTTCATGCCGGTACGAAACAGCAGGGAGAACATATTGTCACCAGCGGCGGCAGGGTGTTGGGCGTCACTGCATTAGGCGGCACTGTGCAAAAAGCGATTGCAACGGCGTACCAGGCGGTTGGGAAAATCCAGTGGCCGGGGGCTCACTACCGTACAGATATCGGCCAAAAAGCTCTCTGATATTATCACCAAATACCCGGTACCAGTTTCCAACGCACACGCGCGGTATATTCCCGATACCCATTGAGTTCCTCTTGTAAAGTCCGGTCTTCAAGATAGGTCCGGACCAGCAGGGCGATCATGCCAAGCCCGCCAGGAATCAGAGAGTACAGCGAACCGATAATGAAGGAAGCGGAAAGAGCCCCGAGAATCATAGACAGATAACCTGGATGCCGGACGAAACCATAGGGACCGCTGGTAATGACCTTATGCCCCCGGTCTTCCTGGATGCGCACGGTTAATTCAAAATGCTTGTTGACCATAATTGCCCAACAGCCAAGGGTAACGCACAAGGCAAAAAGAATGACGCCGGCGATGGCGTAATTGATATGAAGCTCTGACCAATGATATCTTCCCACGTCCAGCCCGGCGACAATCGGAAATCCAATCAGCGAGATTGTGAAATAGACCGCCAGGAAGATTTTATCCCAGGGCTTGGTTCCCTCCTTGATGGTGGCCCGCTGATTGGCGAGCTCGGGCGCGAGTTTCCAGAAGATCACAGAAACGACCACAACGCCCAAATAATCGATACCCAAAAAAAGCCATGCCCTGGGGATGTCCAGCCGGCCCGCGGCCAGAAAAAAGCCAATATAAAACACGGCTTTCCAGCCAAAGGGCATGAGAATCGTTTTGACGCCATCCTTGGTCAGTTTTTCCATTATCAACCGTACCTTACCTTCATTCTTCCCGAGTATTCCTTCCGTTTCAATAATAAGAGGAATAAACTGTCGATTTATTTCATCTTATATAGGTAAGGAGAAAAACAGAGGTTTGCCATTGGATGGGCTAAAGGTTCTAAAATTGGGACTTTTGGGCAAACCTCCAACACTGAGGGGATGGATATGAGTAACGTGAAACATGTGGTGGGCGTTCTCGGGCTTGGCATATTGCTGTCCGGCATTCTCGCGCCCTACGCTTCAGCAGAGTCGAAGACATTTGAGCGCGAGAACGTTACTCTCAAGGGTAGCCATACCGACATGCAGTTTCTCGCCGGACAATCGGTACGCATCAGCGCCAACGTCGCCGACGACGTCTTCGCAGCGGGTCGCGATGTTACCTTCGATTCTGCCACGGTCCAAAACGCTATTGTTGCCGGGTATGATGTCGAGTTGCGCAGTGGCAAGGTGGCGGATATGATCGCTGCGGCAGCCAACATCAAAATCGCCGGCACTATTGAAGACGATATTGTCGCTGCTGCGCGGTCGATCCGGGTTTCTTCCGAAGGAACGATCGGTGGCGATGCCCGCTTTGCATCCGAAACTATCGACATGGAAGGGCGGATTGATGGAAACCTGCGTGCCGCCGCGGCCCGCATCACTATCACCGGCAAGATCTCCGGAAAGGCAGATTTGCTCGCACAGCGGATTGTCATTGCATCCGGCGCGGCTATCGCCGGCGACCTGATTTACCGCAGCGATGCTGAACCCGAAATCGCCAAAGGAGCGACGATCGGCGGAAAAATCCGCCGGATCGAGATCGACAAGTCCAATCTCAGTGCGATTGGCTTCAGTATTCTCGGTATCGGCCTGTTCATCACACTTTCCTGGGCGGTTGCCATGCTCATACTCATCGTCATCGTCCAACTGGCGTTTCCAGGTCTCATGGCCTCTTCAGCCGGACAACTCCAGGCGAATCTCTGGTCCAACCTCGGGCGCGGCATCGCGGGTTTCCTGCTCGCCGGCGCCCTGACGGGCCTCCTGTTTGCTTCGATCCTCGGCATCCCTCTCGGAGTTGCCTTATCTTTAGTGATCGCCGTCGTATGGCTGCTGGGTCTGGTGACAGTAAGCAATTGCATTGGACTGCTCATCAGGCGTTTGCGGCGTAGCCCCGTTAACATCCAGCTCGCCGGCCGAGTCGGTTGGGGAATCGCAGGCGCTATCGTCCTGGGTATGATCGCCCTCGTTCCCTTCGTGGGTGGGATTATCGCCAGCCTGGCAATTGCGGCAGGTTTCGGCGCCGCCGCCGCGGAATTGTGGAAGCGGCTGCGGACTGCTTGAACAAGACTTGTTCTGTGTAACAATGTTTTGGTACGGTAGGAGTCAGTCCAACTGCGGTTCTTTGACGTCTTCGACGACTTCCATCTGTTTGTTGAACAGTTTGGCGGAGAGGAACCAGGAACCCCAGGAAATCAGAACGATGGTGCCGATGCCGATGCCGGCCCACAGACCGACATTCCCGGTTTCGCCCATCCCTCTTATAAAGATGAACATTCCCAGCGGCAGGGCCATGATGAACCCGAAGCAGGTGAGCAGCATGGAGCTTCGGGCATAGTACTTGGGCCGGACGTCGATATTCAGCTCGCTCAAATATTTCTGGTTTTCAGGCATGGCGGCGTCGAGCAGTTCCACTTCGCCCTCGCATTTGGGGCAAAACTGACCTCCCCAGAATGCGTTCTTGCACTGCAGACAAAATTTGACCATAATTTCGAGTCCGGCTGGTGATGAATGGATGCGGATATCATACCCCATCCAGTCACCCGGCCCAAGAGGAAAGGAAGCGGATGCCCGGAAAACAGCTCATTATACTGGCCCACGGTGGGGCCGGGTCCAATAATGCCCACTCGGATGGGACCGACCGCGCCTGCAAAATCGGCCTGGAGCTGTTGCAGTCTCAAACGCCTGTTTTGGAAGCGGCTTGCTATGCGGTAAGTATCCTGGAGAACGACTCCCGCTTTAACGCCGGGACGGGATCGCGCAAGCGCAGCGACGGATCGGTGCGCATGGACGCCGCCTGCATGGACAGTGGCAAGCGATTCGGGGCGGTGTCGGCGATTCAGCACATCAAAAATCCGATACAAGTCGCCCGCGCTGTGGCCAACTCCGAATACCGGGTATTGACCGGGGAAGACGCGCATCAATACGCCCTCGAACTCAGTTTCGAAAAAGTGGATATGACCGGCTTGGAATCCGAAGCGCCCGGAACCGATACCGTGGGCGCTGTGGTATTCAATGGAGAGTATTTCGCAGCCGCGCTCAGTACCGGCGGTACCGGCGGGTCGCGTCCCGGCAGGGTGGGGGACGTGCCTCTCATCGGTTGCGGCTTGTACGCCGGAGAACACGGCGCAGTGTGCGCCACCGGTCATGGCGAGTCCATTACTCTGAATCTCACCGCCTACCGAACCTACGAAATGCTGGGACGCGGCATCGTGCCGCAGGAAGCGTTGGAATCCGTGCTCGGCTGGTTCGAGGATTCACAAGACATCGGACTGTTGATCGTGAGCAAAAAAGGCCACGCCGGCGGCTCCAACCGCTCCATGGCCTGGTCCACTCTTACAGGAAAATAAGTACTCTCCCCTCCTTAGTATTAATTGATTAAGTTCAAACGACAGTCAGGGGCACTTGTTCGGAATCGAACAGGGTGGTGATATCGTTAAAATGGATGCCGGCGAGTTCGAGCGTGGAGGTGATCTGCGTGCCGTTGTAGACGAGGTTCCACAATCCGTTGCCCAGCTCGGACAGGTTGTCGATGGTCTGGCTGAGCAAGTCATCTCGCAGAACGCGGAACAGGTCGAGTCCCGTCACCGCCCACTTGATATTGACTTCCAGGCACCGGTGATAAAAAGCCAGTTCCAATTGCACGGCGTTGAGGTGCTGACGTAACGGATGAACTCCTGTCGCTGTGGGAAACAACGCTTTGAAATCTTTTTCGATCGACTGTGCCCGCCATCCGGTCAAGAGATACCCCACACCCCGCCAGTCGAGCAGGCGCAATTGTTTGACATGATCCGTGGCGCGGTCCACCAGGTCGCCGGTCATGGTAGGCGCCAGGTGCAAGTGTGCGTGTTCCTTTTTTTTGAGTTCGTTGAGTCCCGACAGGTCTTTGTAGAGTTCGCGCAGGCAGGTGTTGAGGTGGGCGATGCTCACCGGGTCGCCGGGCTGGCGCGTGTCCTTGATCGAATGCTGAACCACGTCGAGGTTGCGGTCGGCCTCTTCCGTGTAATTGATCTCCGGCAGATCCAGCAGGGAATGAAACGCTTCCGGCGGCAGGGCGGGATCGATCCCCGACTGCTCAATCAGCCACTCTCTCCCCTTGCGGATGCGGTGCACCTCGCGCAGGGTTTCGACGAGGAGGTCGAGTGGTTCGCCCGACTGCTCGAACGGCGTCAGGTCGGTGCCTTCGCTCAATATTTTTTTAAGAATACGTTTCGGGTCGCGCATACTAATGAAAGTTGAGGGACGCCGTATCACCCTGGACCAGTCTACGGGCGAGACGAAAAGTCCTGTATTCCAAAAAGGATCGGATCGGAACGATTATATACTACCGCGTTCGATAAGAACGGATAGATCGGGGGAAAGGTTCTTGCGCAGGATACTCTGGATGGCCGCCAGGGTGCCAGACTCGGCTTTCGAGCAGCTGCCGCAGGCGCCCTGGTAGCGGATACGCAGGACGTTGTTTTCGAGGTCTTCGACCAGTACATTGCCGCCGTCCGCCGCCAGCAGGGGCCGGATATTTTCTTCCATGTAGGCGTCGATGACTTCCGCCTTGACGGGGTCGCTGAAGGTATCGAAATCCTTGAGGTCGATTTCGTCGAGAATGGTTTTTTTCTTTTCGCCGGCTTCCTCCGCATTGTCGTAATAAACCAGCGACTCCTCGATGGTCTGGATAACCGGGTCGATCAACAGTTCCCATTCTTCGGCAGAGACGAGGGTGACTGACACGAACCGGTCCTGGATGAGTAGGGCGGAGACTACTCCGAAACTGAACATGGTTTCGGCAAACGGGTCGCCTTCCGCCTCAAATTCGTTGTTGAAGGAACGGTAGCCGTGGGCGATCGCCTTGGTGTTGAGGTTGAACTTGAGAGCCGCAGGATTGGGAGTCGGTTCCGTGGCCACAACCATGAATTTTCGTTTCTGAGCTTCCATCGGTTTCCTTTAAAGCCTTTATTATGTATAGATTTACCAATTCCGGGGTGTACTGGAAAGGTCGGATTTGGGACTGTCCGAGTTTAGATGCGGGCTGCTGTGCAATGGATTCAATTCCTTCGACAGGCGGGATTGGTTTTTCATCGAAAACCTGTTACATTTCCGGGGTTATGCGAACTCTTTCACCTCATTGGCAGGGGGGTTCGGGCCGTTGGACATTAAATGCGAGGGTGGCGGAACTGGTAGACGCCCAGGACTTAAAATCCTGTGAGGGAAACCTCGTGCGGGTTCGATTCCCGCCCCTCGCACCAATTAAATAAAGGGGTTGGAGCCGTCCGCTTCCACCCCTTTTATTTTGACTCTGCCTTGCGCCTAATTTTTGTGTCATCGCGATGGGAAAAATGGTTGAAAGAGCCTTATCCCTTGCCTTGGGAAATCCATTCGCGAAACTCATAAAATATTGTTTTTAAATAAGTTATACCTTATGTAGTCAGTATTATTTTCTTCGTTTTCCGGGAAATTTAACATCACAGGTCAATCCCGCAGGTATCCTGTTTTTGTTGTTCGGAAGTTCAAGACGGACTCCGAACGTGCCGCTGGCTGAATCCACTACGGAATCAACAATGACAACTTTGGCCTGGTAAGATCCTTTCACGGGTTTTTCGGGGTACACCTGGACGGTCATTCCTTTTTTGATAGTCCCCAACCAATATAAAGGAATAATCACTTCAACGTTTAAAGGATCCACCTGCGCCAGTTTTAGCAATGGCTGGTCCTCGATAAATTCTCCGGGCGATTTATAACGCTCAACCACGATACCGTCAATAGGGCTGATAATACTCCGCAATTTTAATACCTCAATGGCACGTTCCAATTCCAGTTGCGCAATGTGATTGCTTTCCGTTGCCAGCAAAACTTCCAGCTCTCCCACGACGACAGTCGTTAAAGCCTCATCATGTTCATTCGGGGCAATCAACTGTTTTTGAAACAATTCTTCGCTGCGCTTGAGACTGCGCTTGCTCAATTCGTATTTTTCGGTATTCACCTTGATTTCCGTTATACTTTCCGCACGCGCCTTTGCCAGATTAACACCCGCCTGTTCGACACCGGATTTCAATCGTGCCACTACCTGGCCCTTTTTAACGGAATCCCCCCGTTTGACCAGAACTTCTTCCAAAACGCCCTGCACGGGACTGCTGAGTTCCACCGTCATATAGGGCTCGATCACGCAATCCAGATCATCGGTAGATTTTTTTGCCGCAAATGCGTGAATACTCAAACATAAAAAAACAAATACAGTATTCACCGAATAGAAAAGAATTCGAACCATAGAAGTCACTCCGCTTGTCCTGAAAAAGCCAACATCTTTTTGACTTGTTGATCTACTTTCAGCAGTTGTTTCCGAATCTTCGCGTGATGGCGTTCGGCAAATTTTTGAGTCCAGTATAAAATCACTCTATCGATCCAGGAGTTTTCCTTAATCCTGAAGGGACGAAACATGCGCACCAAAGCCGTTGGGCCATGGCTTTGCACCAATTCATCCTCCAACGAAAAGAACAACTCATAACTTCCCGGGTCTCCCTGCCTGCCACACCGGCCGAACAACTGCCGGTCAATCCTACGGGCTTCATGGGGCTCGCTGGCGATCACATGAAGGCCTCCCAATTGGGCGATTCCCGGGGCCAGCTTGATATCGGTTCCCCGTCCGGCCATATTGGTGGCTACGGTGATGTGCTCCCCCTGCCCGGCCTGCGCGACGACTTTCGCTTCGTCAGTATCCTGTCTCGCATTCAAAGTCTGATGTGGAAGTTTTTTTTCTGACAATAAAGAACTGATCAACTCGGAGTCCGCAACGGACCGCGTTCCGATTAAAACCGGCCGTTTTAAGGCATGAATTTGTTCAGCTCGAGTGGCGATGGCCGCCCATTTATCTGCTGCCCTTGAAAAAGTTCTCGTAGAAAGAAAAACCCTTTGTGGTTTGCGATTGGTGGGTATTTTCATTACCTTCAGTTGATAGACCGATTCCAACTCCCGTGAGGCTTCATTGGCAGTCCCGGTCATGCCCGCCAAAGCCAGGTATCTTCGAAAAAACTGTTGATAGCTGATTTTGGCCAGAGTATCTCTCAGGCCGGTAACAGGAACGTCTTCTTTAGCCTCAATCATTTGATGCAGTCCCCGTTCCCATGACCGGTCTGGCATGACCCGACCCGTAAATTCATCAATGATGAGAATCTTCTCGTCCTGGATGAGATAATGCTTGTCCTTGACAAACAAATGGCGGGCGTTGAGAGCCTGGCTCACCAGTTCCAAACTACGCGCCTGTCCTTTCCACAAGCCTCCAAAACCTTTTGCCACTTGCAGCACGCGGTTTTCTCCGCTCGCGGTGAACTCGATTTTACGGTCTCGTTCTGAAATCAAAAAATCGTTTCCAAAAATCATGGTTTCCGATATTTGAAGGGCCTGATGGCAAATCTGCTCGGATATACTGTTGTCGGTATTCTTTGAAATGATCAGAGGGGTTCGAGCTTCGTCAATCAAAACGCTGTCCGCTTCATCGACAATTCCGAAATGCAGGCCTCTCAGCAGAAGTTTGTCCATCCGCGAAGCCCCGTCATTCAACCGGTCGATATTCATCCGGAGACGGCCGCGCTTGTTGCCGAAAACCAAACGGTCTTTCAGATAATCAAAAGCGATCTGTTTGTTGGTGCAATATGTAATGTCCGCACCATAACTTTCCTTGCGGGTGGGCAAATCCATACCTTCCAGAATGGTGCCTACCTTTAATCCAAGAGCCTTGTAAATGGGGCCCATCCACTCCGCATCACGCTGAACCAGGTAATCATTGACGGTAACCAGATGAACGGGAATTCCGGCGAGGGCCGCAGTGCAGGCAGGCAGTGTGGCCGTGAGGGTTTTTCCTTCCCCGGTTTCCATTTCGGCGATCATACCGTTCAGCATGACGCATCCGCCAATGATTTGTACCGGATAATGCTGCATTCCAAGAGTACGACGGGAAACTTCGCGTACCAGGGCAAAGCATTCGACCACGGATTGTGACGTGAATCCGTTTTGATGGAGATCGGACCGTATTTTATTTGTATAAAGGGAAATCTGTTTTTCAGAAAAGTGACGGAACTGGTTTTCCGCTTTCTCCACCTTATGGGCAAATTTGTACATCTGGGTGAGAGAAGGGGCCTTACGGAAAAACCGGCTGCCCTTTAACAGAAGCCATTCCAGCCAATTAGGCTCTTCCCACTGTTTTTCCGGGTAAAGCTCCAAGTTGGTTCCAGAGCGCTCCCATTCTGCAATAAACATTTAAACGCTGAACCTCCTTAAAAACAGTTGGCGGAAGAAATAGTACCATTGCTCCGCCAGGGGCACCTTGCCATGATCGAAACGCACAAAGACGCGCTCTCCGATCCTTTGCATATTCACTTGATCGGATAATACCAGATCCAGTTGAAACACCGAGTCAAAGGCTTTCGTCCCTTCCTCATCCCGGGGGTCTACCGGAACTTCACCGCCGCCTGCAAAACCCAGGGCGACACTCGGCAATTTTTCTGTAGCCGCCGGCACCTCCCGCAAAACCATCGCTTCCGAAATTTCTCCAATATTTTCTGCCAGGCGAATTTCAACTTTGACCGTTTGTTCCCTCACCAATCCGATATGATCCTGAGGCACAACCACCCGGACGGTGTTCAGCGGTAAGTCTACGACATAACCCACCAGTTCTCCCCTATGGAAGAAGCGGTCCTTCATGTCTTCCGACCGGATAAGAATCAGTTGTCCGTCCGTGCCGCTTCGGATAGTCAATTGCTGTTCCAGTTCCTGAAGGCGGTTTAATTCCTTTTTAACGGAAACGATCTCCTCTTTTTGAATCAGCGCCTTGGCTCGCTCGGTGTAACGTAATGACAGATAACGGGCTTCCAATTCCTGCAATCGCGCTTCCAGAACACGTTTTTCGGATTTCAACAAAGGATCCTCGCTGACTATGAGGGGGTCCCCTCTTCGAACCCATTGATCGGATTGCACAAGAATTTTCCGGCAAAACCCATTGGTTCCGGCCCGCACCAGAGAATCTTCCGGCGGCCAAATCACCCCTTCCGCACGGGTGGTGTAGGGAACCGGTGTCAGAATAATAAAAGCCAGTAACGATGCGACAAAGATTGAGGTCAGTGTGGTTGCCCGGAATCGATGCCCGCTGATCGAAGGACTTGCAAACAGGAATTTAAGCCTCTTATAAAGTGGTACTCCGATCATAGTGGTCAACGCCCAGGTGGCTAAAAGGACTCCGACAATAAAGAATTTTTCAGCGACCACCAGGGCAATCACCGCAACAATGAACATCCTGTAGAAGAAGGAGGAAACTCCATAAGTGAACATCCAAAAACGTTCTCCGGATGTGTTTGCCGGTGATTTCGCGTTCCGCACTCCAAAACCGTAGCGTTGAATCAGGTACCCGAGATAATTGTTTGAACGGGAGCCAAGGTTGGGGACTTCAATGGCATCGGAAAGAAAATAATAACCGTCAAACCGTAATAGAGGGTTGCCGTTGAAAAATAGAGTAGACACACTGCCAATTAAAATTACATTGTAGGCAATGGCATGAACAATCCCGTGCTCCACATGAACCCAAACCAGCAAGGCGATAGCCGCCAACAGCAACTCCACAACAATCCCTGCGGCATCCACCATCATCCGCCGGTGTTTTTCCCGGAAGGCGGAAGCGCTGGACGCCTCCACATAGGGAACCGGAATGAACACGAGCAGCATGATTCCAATTTCATGAACCTCTCCACCCCAATTTTTAGCGGCGAAGGCGTGTCCGAACTCGTGCACCAGCTTGACCACGGGGTATACGAGCCAGAGCAGTAACAGGTTTTCCGGTGTCAGTATCCGGTCGCTGACATTTTCCGTCAATGCATCCCAGTGCAATCCGGAAAGATACAAAGCGTATCCAACGACCAGGCCCCATAGTATGATTCCGAACCAGCCGAACAACGGGCGAACCCAGGGCAGCATCCGATTCAGCAGGCGTTCGGGATCGAATAAGGGGAACCGCAAGGAGAGAGGGTTCAGGAACCACTGCTTCCATTTCATTTTCTGGTGAGTCTCATGACGCTGAAACAATTCGAACGTATCCGGCGGAACATCACACAACAGGGTATCGTTGGAATGCAGCTGGCTGGCCAACCGTATCATCTGGTCCTGGGTGGGAGCGTCGTCGCCCAAATGCTCAACGGCCCGGTCCCAGATCTCCTGAAACGTCCGTTGGCCATCCATCTGCGAGAGAATATAATAAACGGGCGGACTGAACCGGTGGTAACTGCCGCTCGAGTGGTCCTGAAGAACAAACCATATTTTCCCGCGGTAATAGTGGCGGTGAATTTGGGTATGACTGCGCAGGCGGGGTTGCAGACCAGCGACCCGGTACCAGGAAGGGCTGAACATCGAATCAACAGACATGAAACACCCTTTCGGTTAAGGCCACCAGGTCCAGATTTTTAATCGGAACCAGTTCATCATTTCGCGAGTCAAAATCCAGATCAACTTGCGCTCGCCGGCATTGATTTTACCTACGCCCTCCATGCCTGGCCGCAGATAATCCCGATGCTCCAGCAACTCGGCTTCCACCCTGAAGAAGTTGTTTCCCTCCCGGTTTTCCGAGACGGGTGTAATTTTTTTCACTATAAAGGGAAGGTTCTCCTTGACCGCCCCGGTCAATACCAGTTCTCCCCTCATCTGGGTTTGGACTTCCGCAATATCCCTCTCATCCACTTCCAGAACCACCCGGTATTCATCCAGTGGAGCCAATTGATACAACACCTCGCCCCGTTCTACCGGCGCGCCCAATGATTGGCTCAAATCTCCCGAAACGATAATCCCGTCGAAGGGAGAATAAATACGGGTGCGGTTCAATTGCTTCTGGATTAATTCCAGCTTGGCTTCCGCCTGCTTGATTTGAGCTTTCAAGATCTTTATTTCGCTCCGATTGTATTTAGCCAACGCATCCCGGTACTGTCCCTGATACTGATGAATCTGGCTTTCCCATTTAACGGCTTCGACAACCAGGTCTTTATCTTCAAGCTGACAAATCAAGTCGCCGCTTTTCACCAGGTCCCCCGGCCTGACAAACGAATTTTGGATATATCCTTCCATTGGAGCCACAACCACTCGCTGGACGGCCCCTTCAATTTTGGTGTCGGCCGCAATCCGAAAATCCCACATGGCATAATAAAAGAAAGCCACCAGTGCCGCCAAAACGATCAATACCATTTTCCGGCCCAAATGCCGGGGCCCTAAAAGTTTTCCCAAAAAATTCTTCAGGGATAGTAAGACCTTGGTCAATATCCACCGGTCCTCTTTACGCTTAATATGTAATATGGGACCGACCATCTGTGCGGCGGTTTCACAGAGCTGCACATCCTGTTCGCTGAATTGACTTTTTTTGGATTTTTCAAAAGTCAATGCACCGAATATCTTGTCCCCTGTGCTCAACGGCACCGTGCAAACGCCTCCGCCCCCGTGTTCCTGATTTAAGTCGGCATGCAACCGATGGATTAATGGGGTCTGCTTATCCATGGGGGGGTAGATAATCATGGACTTTTGGTCGATGGCTTCATCCATGACAAGGCCTATATCCCGGATCAAGTTCGACTTTTTGTTGTATTTAGCGCTGTGGGATAATGCGGCTACCTTTACAAATTTTCCTTTGATAAATCCCAGGCTGACACGCTCGCAATCAAGCTGCACGGCCATATCCGTAACTACGGCGTTGGCGGCTTTTTTAAATTGTTCGTTTTCCAGGCCGCTGGCGATTAGTTCGAGAACTGTACTCAGGCGTTTTCGGTCAGGTAAAGCCTCCGGGTTAAACTGCCTGCGAATCATCACTTCCATCCAGGAAGATCCCCATTGCAGCTGACGCATGGATTGTTGTGTTTCTTTCTCATTGGAGGTGTAGACCTCCACGGCAACCACTCCGTACAAGTTCTCGTCGATTAAAAAGGGATAGGCCATAAAAGAATTTTCCTCTCCTTTGCGACCTTTTTTCCCGTTTTTGGAATGCCCTTCATGCAGCACGCCTTTTCTTTGACCGATCGCAAAATCGGCTGCACGGGTCAAATTAATATTTCCATTGGAGTCCTGGGGCCAGAAAGCGGCCGGAGCATAAGAATCGGTCTTGGGATCTCCCAGCACAACGACCCCGCGCTGTATCCCGGGAAGGTAACGGCATTGCAGGTTCAACCAATGAAGGGCAAACTCGCTGGAAGTTTGGGCGCAGGAAAAATTCTTCCATAACTCGGAATCATTCAGGCCGTTGTTTTTTTCGGATTTGTCTCCCGATTTAAATTTCGACTTCATAACGTAAACCTTCTCATCCTCAAAAAGTCCCTGAGGTTTGGCCCCTATCCCGTTCGAAAATACTATCTGGTAACAAGTTCTGGAAAAAGCCGTCCGCTCCCTTGCCGTACGGGTTTAATATTTTCTTTATAAAAAAAATCCCCGCCCAAGGGCGGGGATGACAAAATCGATGCTCCATCTTTTAAAAAGATGGTTTCGATGGTTCAATTTATTGGGTGTCCCCGTCCAACTTCAAAGTTCCGAAACGGTTTTCATATTCCTTGATGATCCGGGACAACAATACCAGAAGACGTTTCGCGGCATAAGGGTTGAGAACCATGCGATCGGTCAACTGAATGGCCAATTCGCGATCTTCAGAAATATTCCAGGACTGGTTGGTCCCAAAGAAAATTGAAACCTCTTCCCGGGTGCTCGAAGCGTTTACCACGTTTGCGTATGTGGTCTGCATCTTCGAATCATCCCATTTCAGTGTCAGCGAATTTAAGAATTCGTTCGACATGGTATTTGCTTTACCCGGTTCACTCTTTCCTTTTTGCTCGGCTACTGCCTGAGCTTTTTGCTCTGCCATAAGTTTTCTCCCAAAAAATGTAATAACACATTAAAAATAATAGGGGACTGCAATTATTCAAAAAGGCTAAAGGTGAACCTTGTTGAAATTGACAAGGAACTCTCCTAAACCCACACTCCGCCCCAAAAGGGGTAACTTAAACTTGAATATAAGCTTTCTCTTTATAACGGATTGAATTGGTACACAAATTAGCAAATTCTCCAAAATTGTCAAGAAAATTGAAGTGCGCTAATTTTTTTATAAAAAGAAAAGTAAAGTTAAAGTAAATTTATTTTTAATTATGAAATTTGATTTAAATTTAAAATCCTCTAAAAGCCTGGTTAGAAGCCACGCGTCTTATTTGTTTTAGTTGATTCCTTTAAATTCGCTGTCCCAGTTGATTCTGGAGCCGTTCTGGCCGTTATTATCATGATTACCCAATCCGGCCAGCTGGGTGAAATCGTCATCCTCCAGATCCAACAGGGCGTACACATCCTCATCCGATTCCGTCTCGCCCTCATCGATCACCC
>JAHELC010000007.1 GCA_024644405.1 Nitrospinaceae bacterium | reverse complement strand
TGATCGAAGCGATGGGCGGATCCGGCCCCCGTACTTTTAAGTATCGCGGTGGTATGGGTCTGTTGGGTGTTGTTGGTAAGTATGGTATTTACCGCCTCGCCAACATGGTAGGTTTGCTGGACGCGATCATTCGTGGTCGTGGCCCCGGTCAGGTATTAGGTGGACGCGCTTGGTCCAACTACACTTGGCATGGTGACCAGGCTCCGGGACATTCCTGGACGCATGGTATGCAGACTTCTGATATCGACTTTGCTGACCATCGGTATGCAAAGTTGACCATTCAGTGGGGTAAAAACCTCATTGAAAACAAAATGCCGGAAGCTCACTGGTACACGGAAATCATGGAACGCGGTGGCACACTCGTTACCGTTTGTCCTGAGTACAACCCGCCTTCAACGAAAGCGGACTACTGGATTCCCTGTCGTGCCGGTCTGTCGGACATTTCTGTATTCCTAGGTGCAGCTAAGATCATCATGGATGAAGGTCTGGTTGATGTGCCTTACGTTAAGGAATACACCGATATGCCGCTTCTGGTAAGAACCGACAATCTGACCCGTCTGCATCCGGATGATTATATTCCGGGTTACAAAGTTCAGTCGCTGCCGAAAGACGGCTTCACCACCAAGTGGATGAAGAACTTCAATCGCAGCAAAATGCCTGACTTTGCAGTATGGGATATGAATACCAACAAGCCGGTAGCTATTACGCGTGAAGACATCGGCGCCAAGATGCTGAAGAAGAAGATTGATCCGGCACTTGATGGTGTATTTGACATCAAGTTGGTGAACGGTAAAACCATCACGGTCATGCCTTTGTACGAAATGTACAAAGTGCATCTGAAAGATTATGACCTGGATACCGTTTATCAGATCAGTCATGCTCCGAAGGACTTGGTCGTTCGTGTCGCTCGCGACATAGGTACCATCAAACCGGTTGAGATTCACTACGGTGAAGGTATCAACCATTACTTCCATGCAACCATGCACAACCGTGCATCGTATGTTCCCCTCATGCTGACGGGTAACGTTGGACCGAAAGGTTCCGGCTCCCACACCTGGGCGGGTAACTACAAAGCTGGGAACTACCAAGGATCGCATTGGTCCGGACCTGGTTTCGCGGCGATGGTTGCGGAAGATCCCTTCAACCCGATTCTGGATCCGGCCAAGAACGTTGACTGGAAAAACGTTAAGGGTTATCTGAAGGGTGAGGAAGTCAGCTACTGGGCGCATCGTGATAAAGCTTTGATCGTTAATACCCCACGGTATGGACGAAAAGTTTTCACGGGTCGTACTCATATGCCGACTCCGACCAAGCTTGTTTGGTACGTTAATGTTAACGTTATCAATAATGCGAAGTGGTTCTACGAGCTGGTGTTCAACACGAACAACAACGTAGACATGATCGTTGCTCAGGATATCGAGTTCACCGGTTCTTGTGAATACTCCGATATCGTTCTCGCCCCGAACTCCTGGGCGGAATTCGAGAGTTACGAGATCACTTCCGCATGTTCCAATCCGTTCCACCAGATTTGGGGTGGTACCGGTATTAAACCCATCTTTGACACGATCGACGATAACCTGATCCATCGGGAATTCGCCAAGAGAATGTCTCAGGTGACCGGTGACAAACGGTTTGCGGACTTTTACAAAGTGTACGAAGGTGCAGCTCCCAACCGAACGAAGGCGATGATTCGCCGGCTGTTCACCACGTCGACCACCGGTATGGGTTACAACATCGACGACATCATCAACGGTAAGTATGGTGAGCCGGGATGTTGTTTGATGCTGTTCAGAACCTATCCGCGGTCTCCGTTCTGGGAGATGTTCACTGAGTCCAAGCCTTACTACACTCCGAACGGTCGAATCCAGTTCTATAATGACGAGCCGGAAGCGATCGAATACGGTGAAAACTTTATTGTTCACAGGGAAGGTCCGGAAGCAACGCCTTACCTGCCGAACGTTATCGTATCCACCAACCCCTACATCCGACCTGACGATTACGGTATTCCGGAAGAAGAGCAAGATCCGGATCTCCGTCACGTTCGAAACATCAAGAAGCCTTGGTCCTCTGTACGTACGACGAAGAACTTCTTGTGGGAGAAGGGGTATCGGTTCTACTGTGTAACGCCTAAATCCAGACATACCGCGCATTCGTCCTGGGCGACGACTGACTGGAACATGATCTGGAACAACAACTTCGGCGATCCTTACCGCATGGATAAGCGATCTCCGGGCGTTGGTGAATGGCAAGTACACATGAACCCGTTCCTGTGTAAAGACCTTGGTATCAACGACGGTGACTACATTTATTGTGACGCCAACCCGGCTGACAGGCCGTACATGGGTTGGAAACCGTCTGATCCTCGATACAAGGTTGGCCGCCTCATGTTGCGCGCGAAGTACAACCCTGCGTATCCGTATCACACCACGATGATGAAACATGCAACGTGGATCGGTACTGAGCGTACGGTTAAAGCGCACGAAGAACGGCCGGACGGACGCGCGATGTCCATGACCACTCCTTACCAGAGTAACTTCCGGTACGGGGGTCAGCAGTCCATCACGCGATCTTGGTTGATGCCGATGCATCAGACGGACAGTCTGTTCCATAAAGCAAAAACCAAGATGAAGTTCAAGCACGGGTATGAGGCAGACAACCACGCCGTTAACGCGGTTCCGAAAGAAACCTTGGTTAAGTTTTCCAAGGCGGAGGACGGTGGTCTGCATGGTAAGGGACTTTGGGAACCTGTTCGAACGGGTTACACTCCTGAGTCTCCGTTGAAAGACCGCTTTGCAGAGATGTATCTCGCGGGGCAATACACTCGCGTTAAGATCTAAGCGTTTGGGAACGCGGGTCCTTCGGGACCCGCGCACCTATTGCGGTTTTTCTTGACACATATTAGCAACCAGAATCGGTACCCTTGGGGTTTCCGGTTTTAACGGAGGTTAAAAAATGCCTGAAGTATATAACTGGCAGTTGGGTCGTATGGCGACCTATGTGTACGAGGAGAAGCACCCGAAGGAGCAGTTTACCTTCGTTTTCAATACGAACCGTTGTATCGCGTGTCAAACGTGTACGATGGCTCATAAATCCACCTGGACGTTCTCCAAAGGTCAGGAGTACATGTGGTGGAATAACGTTGAGACGAAACCTTACGGTGGATATCCTCAGTTCTGGGACTGGAAAATTCTGAAAATGCTGGAACAATCCAATCCCGGTCAAAACGTATGGAACGTTCGTAAGACGTCGAACAAAGCGATTCACGGTGTTTATGAAGGTGTTACCATCTTCGAAGCGCCTGCCAAGATTGGTTTGAACCAACAGGCAATCGGCTATGTTCCGACCGACGAAGAGTGGCGCTTCCCGAACTTTGGTGAAGATACCGCTCATGGTCGTGAGTTTACTCAGTCTCGCGAAGGTACGTTCGGTGGCGACAACGGCTGTAAGTCTGTGTTGCCTGAGCATAAAATCTGGTTTTTCTATCTACAACGGATTTGTAACCATTGTACGTATCCGGGTTGTTTGGCAGCATGTCCTCGTAAGGCGATCTACAAGCGCCAAGAGGACGGTATCGTGCTGATCGATCAGTCTCGGTGTCGTGGTTACAAAAAATGCGTTGAGCAGTGTCCTTACAAAAAGCCGATGTTCCGTGGTACAACTCGGATTTCCGAGAAATGTATCGCGTGTTACCCGCGGATCGAGGGACTGGATCCCCTGACCGAAGGTGACCAGATGGAAACCCGCTGTATGGCGGCCTGTGTTGGTAAGATTCGTCTGCAGGGTCTGGTGAAAATCGGTTCTAACGGCCAATGGGCGCATGATCCGGATAACCCCCAGTACTATCTGATTCGGGACCGGAAAGTTGCTCTGCCGCTGTATCCGCAGTTTGGTACGGAAGCGAACGGTTACTATGTACCGTCGCGTCACGTTCCACGTGCGTACTCGCAACAAATGTTTGGTCCTGGCGTGGATCATGCGATCGACCAGTACATGGTTCCTGATCGTGATCTCCTGGGTATCTTGCAGTTGTTCCGAACGACGCAGCGGATCATCTTCAAATGGAAACGTGAGCCCGGTCCGAAAATTTTCGAGACCAACATTCACGGTAAGAAGTTTGAGATGTACAATGACACGATCATCGGGTTTAACAGGAAGGGTAAAGAAATCATCCGTGTTACGGTTGAGGAACCCTTCTACGTCAGACCTGAAGAACATCCAGGCGCAATTTAAGCCTAAGCGTATTCTGTGCTTCCGGAGCGGGTTTCCCGCTCCGGAGTGCAGTTCGCCTGGCTAGAATGTACTTGGGTTAGATCTGACAAACCCGATAACTGCTAAACAGGAGGAAAACTGTGAAAACCAACAAAAGCATCATTTTCGCTATGGTGGTCGCATTCGTTCTCGGTTTGACGATGACAGCTGGCGCGGCTACCATTAAAGCGGTAAAAGTTAAAGGGGCGATTCCTACCGATTCTTCAAGCCTGTTCTGGTCCGAGCGTTATGGCCCAACGGCTCTGAAGCACGTGATTATCGATATGGATCCCCAAATGATCACCAATCCAATGTGGCCCAATCCGCAAACGAAGTATGTGTTTGTGAAAGCCGCAACCAACGGTAAGGAAATTGCCGTTCATTTGGAGTGGATAGATCCGACTCGTAATGACATTATGGTTCAGTCCCAGCAATATAAGGACCAAGCAGCCATTATGTTTCCTGTGAATCAATCCGGCGAAGAGCCTCCCTTCACCATGGGTGGAGAGGGCGAACGCGTCAATATCTGGCAGTGGAAAGCCACCTGGGATAAAGAGGGTGCTGGAACTGCCGGTAATGAAGCGATGCAGGATTTGGAAGATCATTACGACTACATGGCTATGGGTTCCGGTGGATATTACATGTATGAGCCGGATGGCCACTTGCAGTTGAAATCTGAACTGGGTTCCGGACGTACCGGAAGCAAAGACTCCCGCGGTAAGGGCAATGTCCATACCGGTGGTGTTCAGGACATCGGCAAGCGTGGCAGTATGGTGGACTTCGGTATGGGTAAAAACGAAGGTACTTTTAACCCCGGCCGAGCTACACATAACATCCTGTCCGACAACACCATGAGGCGCTCTCCAGTTGAAGATCTGAATGCTGAGGGTTTTAGCACCCTGACCACTCAGGCTCATCAGGACGTTGATGGTAATGGAAACTGGAACAACAATCGTTGGACGGTGGTTTTCAAACGTGCTTTGAAAACTAAGGACAACAATGATACCCAGTTCACCGGTAGCAAAACTCCGATGGCTATTGCTATCTGGAACGGTGGTAATAAAGAAAGAAATGGTCAAAAAGCCGTAACGCAGTGGCAAACTCTGCAATACTAAGCTTGTAGCTGTTTCTTAAAAATAAAACCCGGTTGGTGGGAAACCACCTTCCGGGTTTTTTCTTTGTCCAGAGCTTTAAAAAAAAACTTTATTCCACTTCCCAGCCCATTTCCATCCACCGGTGCATTCCTCCCTGGCTGACGCAGACTATGTTGGTGAGGCCCGCCATCTCCAAATCCTCTGCGGCTTTCTGAGCCCTCCCCCCCATTTTGCAATGCACATAAACCGTTTTGTAATTTTTCAATTCATCGGCAATTGAGCCTGCGGTCTCATGATCCTGGTTTTTGGCTCCTTTGATATGGCCCTCTGAAAATTCAGCCGGGGTGCGTACATCCAGAATCAACTCGTCCTCACTCATGCCTGAAACCAAATCATGTAATTTATCAATGCTGATTTTTTCCATGGATATTCCTCTCCTGCAATAAAAAAGATTCGAAATTATAACATGATTGCCCCTTCCGGAAGGCGTGGAACTGAATAGGAAAAAAACGCTCCAATTGCCCGAACCCGGGTAAATTCTGCCTGGAAAGATATTACCTATGGCTTCTGGCAAAGGGGGGCAGTAGGGGGGATGCGCCTAAATCCTTATTCTTAAAGGGTTAAAATTTGATAAATATAATAAAAACAATTAATTAGATTTGGTATGGAATATGCAAAAGTTGATTCAAACCACCAATTAAAAGGTCACAATGAACGAAGGATTATATATCGCGGCTTCCGGGGGAACCAAGCAACTGAAGAAGCTGGATTTAATAAGTAACAATATCGCGAACATCAATACCCAGGGATTTAAAAGGGATATGTTGCTTTATGAGGAGGCGAGGCCTTCATTTCAGCAAACTTCCTGGGATGGCTCCGATACGATAAATCTTAATCCGTTTCACGGGTCTGATCCAGCGGTTTCTTACGTTCAGGTTACGCAATCCTTAACAGACTTTGCGCAAGGTTCCCTGATCAAAACCGATAGTCCCCTGGATGTAGCCATTGAAGGTGAAGGGTTTTTTGCTGTTAATACCCCCACAGGAATTCGATATACCCGGAATGGAAATTTTCACCTGGATGGATTGGGGCAATTGGTGGATAAGCAGGGCAATATAATAATGACCCAAAGTGATGAACCTATTCTGATCCCTTTTGGTACAAAGCAAATAACTATTAATCAGGATGGATCAATATTTGGCGGTGCTGAATTTGATCAGGATGCATTGGGTCAGTTGAAAATTGTAAATTTCAATAATCTTCAGGCCTTAAAAAAAGAAGGTGAAGGATTCTATATAATTTCGGACCCATCAGTTAAAGAGATTCTGGTGAATGACGTTAAGTTACTCCAGGGATTTGAAGAAATTAGTAATGCAAATGCCATTCATGAAATGACTAAAATGATTGAAACGGTAAGGCAGTTGGAAGCGTATCAGAAAATCATTCAGTCGATTGATGAAGCAGATGATCAATCGGTAAACAGTCTGGGACGAGTAGCTTAACTGGTCAATCAGAGACACTACTAAAGGAAAAAAGATGCTTCGTTCAATGTACATCGCATCCACGGGAATGCGTGCTCAGGATTTGAATGTCAGCGTAATTGCCAATAACCTGGCAAACGTAAATACAGCGGGATTTAAAAGAAGTCGCGCAGATTTTGAAGATCTGCTTTACCAAAATTTAAAACTGCAAGGTGCTCTTTCTAATGCAGGAAGCCAAATACCCACTGGAATTCAAGTAGGTTTGGGAGTCAAGCCTGCCGCCATTCAAAAAATATTTTTACAGGGGGATTTTGCACAAACCCAGAATCCGTTGGATGTAGCCATTGAAGGTAAGGGGTTTTTTCAAATTCTGCAACCCAATGGGAACTTTGCTTATACGCGAGCTGGAACTTTTAAAGTAGATCGGTTGGGACGACTGGTGACTTCAGAAGGCCAGTTAATACAGCCAACGATAACAATCCCAAACAACGCAATTACCATTTCCATAGAGCCTACGGGAACGGTATCCATCACCCAGCCTGGAACGACGGTTCCCGCCGTTGTTGGAACTTTCCAAATTGCAACCTTTCAAAACCAAGCGGGTTTGCAGGCTATCGGAAATAATCTATTTCTGCAAACCGGGGCCTCGGGTCCTCCCATTATAGGGATTCCGGGGTTGCAAGACCGGGGAACACTGACGCAGGGATTTCTCGAACTATCCAACGTCAGTGTAGTTGAAGAGTTGGTCAATTTGATTACCGCGCAACGGGCATACGAAATCAATTCACGAACAGTTCAGACCGCAGATGAAATGCTGCAAATTACCAGTAACCTGAAGCGATAATTTATGAAAACTAATAAGACAGTTAAGTCTATCTCCTTGGCCATACCGCTCATAATGGCTGTTATTTTAAATTTCGGTTTAACGGGAGAGCCGGTCTGGGCCGCAAGTCAACTATTGAAAGTCGAGACCATTGAGAAAACCGGTAAGGAATTTATTATAGATACTCTCCAATGGGATAAAGATCGTTTAGAGTTAAAGGTGGTTTATGAAGGAAAGCAGATTCTGGTTCCACAGGGTAATATTACGTTTGATTATAAATTACCCGGTGGAAAAAAACGGGTAGGCCGGGTTCATTTTTTGTGTCTGGTAAAAGTGGAGGGAAAGATCAAAAAAAGACTGCGCCTCTATGCAGATGTCAAAGTCTTCTACGATGTCTACCGTCCAATCCGATCATTAAAAATGGGTCATGTGATTCGGACCGGAGATATTGAGCTGACTCGATTAAAATCAGATCAGGTACTGAGAAATTTAGTTTCCGATGATTCGGATATTATAGGTCATCGCTTAATTAGAAATATTGCGGAAGGTGAAACCATTCTGGCTCATATGATTCAAAAAGTGCCTTTGGTCAAAAATGGTGACCGAATTCTTATCGTGGCGCAAAAAGGTTCTCTACGCGTAACGGCACCGGGAGTGGTTCGGCAGAATGGTTTCAAGAATGATACGGTAAGAGTTGAAAATATTCACAGTAGAAAAATTATTTTAGGTACGGTTATAGATTCACGGACCGTGCATATCAACTTTTAATCGGTAAAGTTTACTAATGAAATATTTATTATGGGCTTTGGGTTATAGTGTATTTGCTGTTTCACTGGTGTCTTGCGGGGGTGGCGGGATTTTTGGAAATTCGGCGGATGAAGTGCTGACCCAGCCCATATTTGAAGATACTGAGAAATATGTTCCCTTAGATGGTTCCCTGTGGCCGGGCGAGACTTCTGAAAATCTTTTGTTTGCCGATACCAAGGCAAAAGATGTAGGTGATATCGTGACAATTCAGCTGGAAGAGAACTTTGAGTCTACCAATTCCGCAACTACAGGAGTTTCCAAGGATTCTGAAATCAACCTGGGGGTCACCAATGTCTTGGGTATGCCCAATGATTATGGAATGAGTAATTTCCTGGGACTCGGGAATGCCTTTGATCCCACTGTGCAGGCCGAAAGCTCAAGATCCACCAATGGCGCGGGAACAACGACCCGCGGAGGGAGTATGACCGGTACCCTGGCGGCAGTGATCAAGGAGGAATTGCCCAATGGAGTTTTTCGAATAGAAGGCCGGCGTGCAGTCACTATCAACAATGAAGACCAAACGATGATGATTACCGGTTTAATCCGGCGGGTGGATATTGGGTTCGATAATCTCATTTCCTCAAATGATATCGCTAACGCAAACATAATCTATACCGGCAAGGGAGTGATCTCTGATGAGCAGAATGTAGGCTGGTTAATGCGATTCTTTGCCTGGGTCTGGCCGTTTTAAAGTCATTGGTCCTGTCGTATATTTTGGAGATAGCAGAATGCGCAAGATTTCTTTTATTTTTTTGATAACTTTCTTTATTTCAGCTGTGGTTTGGACGGCATCGTCCGAGGCGGCGCGCATTAAAGACCTGGTCAATGTCAATGGAGTCCGGGCCAATAAAATGATCGGATTTGGCTTGGTCATTGGTTTAGCTAATACCGGTGATCAAGCTATCAATGTATTCTTTTCTATTCAAACAATGTTTAACTTGCTTCAGAAACTGGGAGTCACTGTACCTGAGGACCGGATCAACCAGCTTCAATTTAGAAACGCGGCCACGGTAATGGTCACAACGGAGCTACCTCCCTTTGCACGTCAGGGGGACCGAATTGACGTTGTTGTCTCTTCATTGGGTGATTCCCGCAGTCTTCAAGGGGGAACCTTATTAATGACGCCATTGAAAGGAGCGGATTCCATTACCTATGCGATAGCGCAGGGTCCGGTTTCCATTGGTGGATTTTCAGTTCAAGGGTTATCACAAGGGGTACAGAAAAACCATCCCAATGTGGGAAGGATTGTTGGCGGAGCTATTGTAGAAAAAGAACTCCCCGATTTTTTCAATAGCAAGAAGGAAATCTCCCTCTCCTTAAAAAATACAGATTTTACTACCGGGTCAAGAATTGCCAAAGCTATCAATTTTAAGATGAAAGATGTCTTTGCCGAACCGATTGATGGCAGGACTATCCGTGTGAAGGTTCCTAAATTTTATATTAATAATGTTTCCGGTTTTGTGACGAAGATTGAAACTCTGGAAGTGGAACCGGATTCCGTCGCTAAAGTCATCATCGATGAAAGAACCGGAACAGTGGTGATGGGTGAGAAGGTTCGCATTTCAACGGTAGCGGTGGCACATGGAAATCTGTTTGTGCAGATAACGGAGACCCCGGAAGTGTCGCAACCGGCGCCCCTCTCAGGCGGACAAACAGCGATTGTGCCACGAACCGACATAACCGTCGAGGAAGAGGAGGAACGGCTGTTAATTGTACCTAAAGGCGTTGGAATCGGTGAAGTGGTCAATGCCTTGAATGCTATTGGTGTGACCCCCCGGGACTTAATAGCTATTCTACAAGCCATCAAAGCATCCGGTTCCCTGCACGCGGAACTGGAAATTATATAGCCCGGGCAGTATCCCCTCATCAAATCGCCGGGAGGAAAGCGTCTACCCTCTACTAGGCAAAAATTTCCGCTTTTCCCTCCTGGAATGTTCCGAGTCATTTGCATAAAATGAAAGCCTCCTAAAACCCAATAAAACAAAGGGTTTCTGGCTCTATTTTACCTCTCGGTTTGGCACCACCCTTGCAAAACTTAATGCAATTCGTATGGAGAGTTTCACCGTTCAGGAGTGAGTCGTTTCTATGGAACCCATTTCCACATTAAATTTAGGCGCTTCTCTGGCTCATCAAAGCAAATCTTATCCTTTGAAGAGTCTGGCGGATAAGGTCAGTCAGTTGATGAAGCCATTGAGTTCGGGACAGGAGGCATCAAACACCCGCGTTGAAAAAGATAAAGAGTTGATGAAAGTGGCTCAAAAGTTTGAAGCCATATTAATTCATCAAATGCTGAAAGCCATGCGAAAAACAGTTCATAAATCGGATTTATTGAATAGCTTTTCACTGCAACAATATGAATCCATGATGGACGAAGAAATTGCCAATGAAATGGTAAAGCATAAAGGAATTGGTCTTGCAGATAATTTGTATTTCCAATTGAGCCGCTTGGAGGGGAATTCCAATCCTCCGGTCCAATTATCTAATCAACATTTGGGGGTCTATCAACATGAGTGATCTATTCCGTACCTTGGACAAAGTCCTGGTTCAAAAAATTGGATTGTACAATGAACTTATAGAAGTGATGAAAGAAGAACGGAACAGCATATCTGAATACTCCCGGGAAAATCTGGAGAATATCCTGGAATTGAAATCGTTATTGCTGGCTAGAGTCCATGAGTTGAATCATAAAAGAGAAGACATCGTACAAGCATTTGCACAAAAACTTGGCCGTATCCAAAGCGAGGTGACCCTTAAAACTATTATCGAATTGAAAGATAATCCATGGGGAAACCGTATGGCCACGTGTCGAGAAAAGATTCGTGAGCAAATTAACACGATCAATGAAATGAATTCGGAAAATAAACAACTGATCAATCGTACATCACAGACGATGAAAAAGTCCATGTCATGGTTATATGAGTTGGATATGGCCTATACGCCCTATTATTCCAATGGACAGTTAAGTGAACCGACTATGGAAAGCCGGGTTGTAAATACAGATATATAGATTTAAAAGCCTTTAATCAAATGGTGTGAATTATGACAGCAAATATCTTCAGTGTATTGAATACCGCAAAATTAGGGTTGCAGACTAACCAGACGGCGATTGAGATTACGGGTCACAACATCGCGAATGTGCAGACCGAAGGTTTTTCCAGGCAGGAAGTAACTCTGGAGGTGAATCGTCCGCGTCGGGTGGGTTTGGCCTTTTTAGGTACGGGAGTTCGAGCAACCAACGTTACCCGGGATTTCGATCAGTTTTTGTTTAACCAGATTTTAGGTGAAAGCAGTACGCTGGGAAATTATGATATCCGCAACACTTTTTTTCAAAGGCTGGAAACGATCATCAATGAAAGTTCAGGAGTCAGCCTGAACAGTGCAATGAGTGAATTCTTTATCGCATTTGACGACCTTTCCTCAAATCCAACTAATCTTTCCTCACGCACAGCGGTGCTTTCAGCAGCGGGAACACTGACGACGGTGTTCAACCAGTTGGGTACTTCGTTATTCCAACAGCGAATGAACCTGGATGACGCTGTGACTGCAGAGGCGACTGAAATCAATGGCATGTTGAATGAGGTTGCCGAATTGAACCGGTCCATTATAAAAATTGAGCATGGTAATACGCCCGCAAATGATTTGCGGGATCAAAGAGATCTATTGATCAAACAGCTGTCTGAAAAAGTGGATGTCCAGCTCATCGATACCAATGACAATAATACGGTCTTGACGCTTGCCGGCGGTACTCCCTTGGTGGTTGGAACCACGGTATTTCAACTCAGTACAGCAGCCAACCTGGATAACAAGGGCTTCAAGGATATCCTGGTGGATGATGGCACAGGTGGTGCCACCAATGTAACCTCAGAGATTCAAGGCGGCGAAATGCGTGGTCTGCTGGATATGAGAGACGTCGAAACACGGGGTCTCATCGATCAGTTGGATCGACTTGCGGCGGGATTGATGGAACAGGTCAACGGTGTTCATTTGCAGGGTTTGGGTCTTGACAGCAGTTCGGGAAATCTATTTTTTGAGACATTGACTCCCACGGTGATCACCGGCAGCCAAAACCTGGGAACGGGCACAGTCACTGCGGTGAATGCCAGTCCATCCACTGTCACGGTCGACAAATATCAAATTCGTTTTACGGGGCCGGGTACTTTTGATTTATTCAATCTGACGACCAATCAGACTGTCTCCACGGGCTTGGCGGTAGGCGGAACCATTAACATCGCTAACGGCCTGGCGATAACAACTGGGGGCGTGCCCGTCGCCGGCGACACAGTCGATATTTCGATTTCAGAAGATGCAGCGTTAAATATGACTCTTTCCAGCACTGTTTTAAATAATACCGATAAAATTGCGGCTGGGTTGTCCAGCGCCGGAGACGGTCAAAACGCACTTAATATTTCAAATCTTCAGAACAGCCTGGTATTCAGCTCGGGGGCCTTTACCCCTGGAACGGGGACTGCGACATTCGATGATTTTTATAATTCCATGGTCAGTGGCTTGGGAGCCGGATCCCGGTCGTCCCAAACAATCCTGACACAGCAGGAGGGGGTCATGCTCCAGTTGAATTCCCAACGGGAAAGCATTTCCGGTGTTTCGTTAGACGAGGAGATGGTGAATTTAATTAAATTCCAGCAGGCCTATGCGGCTTCAGCCCGGATGATTACCGTCATTGAAGAGATGTTTGACGTCTTGCAAAGGATTTAGGTTTATTTAGAATTAAAAATAAAGAGCAGGAGATGGTTATGGTAATGCGAATCACCAATCAGATTCAACAGAGCAACGCGCTCCAGAATATTTTCCGGATTACAGAAGATTTGTTTGCGGCCAATCAGCGTGTCGCTACGGGAAAAAGAATCAACAAACCCTCCGATGATCCATTAGGGATCCAGGATACGTTGACGCTCCGTAGCTCAATCGCACAGATTCAGCAATTCGGAAGAAATATAGATAATAACCGCCTCTTTCTGAATACTGCGGATTCTTCCCTGGACTCTGTGGGTCTGGGCATTTCACGCGCCCTCGAGTTGGCCCAGGGCAGCCTGGGGCCAGCCAGTGATGCACAAACGCGCGCCTTAACTGCGCAGGAAGTACAATCCATCCTCGACCAGGCGATCCAGGAGGCCAACTCGCAGGTGAAAGGACATTTTATCTTTGGTGGAACGGATTTGTTGAACGCCCCTTACCAGGCCAATGGAGCCGGGCTAGGAGCATTGTATTCCGGCAATTCCGATACCCTGGAGGTGGAAGTGGCATCAACCCTGACCATACCCATTACCCGCCCAGGGTCCGATGTCTTCGGCACCGATATGAATCCAGCGGTAAATGTCAATACACTGCTATCGGATTTGAATGGTGGGTCCGGTGTGACCCTGGGATCATTTAATATCACCGACCGAGGGGGCAATGCCGCGGTCATCAATATTGGCGGGGCGACTACGGTCAATGATGTAATTCTGGCCGTCAATGGTGCCGGAATAAATGTCACGGCATCCTTGAACGCCAGTCAAACGGGTCTACAGCTCACGGATGCCAGCGGAACGATTTTGCAGTCCCTGACCGTTACCGAATCAGGCGGTACCACTGCGGGGGATCTCGGTATTTTGAAGGTCAACGATGGGAATATCGTGGGTGGTGATTTGAATCCCATTTTAGCAACAACCACTTTAATCTCCGATTTAGCCGGTGGCAATGGATTGACGCTGGGGCAAATCGATATAGTCAACGGTGCCCTCTCGGCGACAGTGGATTTGAGCGCAGCGGTTACGGTGAATGATATTTTGATTGCAATCAATAGTGCCGGTGTGAACGTCACCGCCAGTATCAACAGCCAGGGTAATGCCTTGCAAGTCGTTTCCAACGATCTCACGACATCAGCCGTCATCAGCGAAGTTGCTGGAGGCGATACAGCCTCCCTTCTGGGAATAGGCGGCGGTAATGTATTTACAGCTCTGGATACATTGAGAGAGGCCTTGGAGAGAAATGATACCAGCGGGATTTCGGCTTCCTTTGCAAATCTCAACGATGCGTTGGATACGGTATTGCAAAGCCGGGCGGAATATGGCGCCCTGGCCCGGACCATGGACACGCTCGAAATCGGTCATGGCGCAGATGAAGTGAGCGAAACCGCCCAATTATCTGCAGTGGAGGACTCAGACTTTGTAAAAGACGCATCCGATGTCGCGGCTTTGCAACTGGCTCTGGAGGCTACCCTGAACACCTCTGCGCGGGTTCTTCAGCCCAGTTTATTGGATTTCCTGCGATAATAGACGCCTACCTCGAACTGTGCTGGGCGCTACTCATCATGGAGGTTCGATCGCTATCGCGGCGGGTATCACAGGGAAGGTCAATAATGAAGGTGGCACCCTCCCCTTGTTTGCTTTCCACTTCAATGGTGCCGGAATGTTTTTCGATGATGGTGTAGCAAACGGATAGCCCCAATCCGGTTCCCTGATCCTCCGGCTTGGTGGTAAAGAATGGATCGAACAGTTTCACCATATCTTCTTTTTTGATACCCGTTCCGGTGTCGGCAAATTTGATTCGAATAAAGTTTTCCTGAATGACAGGTATCGCATCCGGAGGCGTATTAAGGTCCGTTTTCCGCCGATTTTGTTTTTGCTTCTTGATATACTTTTCTGTTCTCACCGTTAAAATGCCGCCTCTTTCCATGGCGTGGCGAGCATTGTTCGTTAAATTCAAAAATACCTGACGCATGCGATTGGCGTCAACTTTGATCGTCGGTAGAGTTGAGCAGAAATCACGCACCACCTGGACATTGTCGATCTGCATATCCTTTTCCATAATAGATAGAACAGACTCCAATTCTTCATTGATATCAACATGAGTCAGCTCCATATCCTCTTTCCGGGAGAACTTCAGAAGGCCGCCGACAATTTTCTCGATCCTTCCTATTTCCTCCATGATCGATTCCAGGTCACTGTTCAGGCCTTCGTCCTGTTCCCTCTCCAACAGCAAGGCCTGCACATGGCCCGAAATGATATTCAGTGGGTTGAGGAGTTCGTGGCACACTCCTGCCGCCAAACGTCCAATACTGGCCAGTTTTTCAGATCTCAGAATCTGATCCTGGGCGTTTTGCAGTTTCTTCATGGAAACCTGCAATTCATTGTTCGCCCGGGATAACTCCTCGTTGTATTTTTTCAGTTGTTCTTCTGCCTGCTGGCGGCGCTCTTCCTCTTTTCTCAGCTGAATGGCGAATCGTATAGATTGAAAGAGGGATTCGGATGTCAGACTTCCTTTGGTACGGTAGTCGGTAGCGCCGCTTTTCATGGCTTCTACGGCAACTTCTTGATCACCCTGACTGGTCAGGAAAATAATAGGAGTCGTGATATCCTTTTGGCGAACCATTCGAAGCAGGTCGATGCCATCCATTTCGCCTAAACGGAAATCAAACAGGCAAACATCAAAATAAGTATTGTTGAGAAAATCCAGCGCAGATTGAGGGTTCAGCGCATGTTTGATGATCGGTCGGGGATCGAGCTCTCTTTCGGCTATCAAATCTTTGATAAAGAAAGCATCGTCCTCGTCGTCTTCAACTAGAAGAATTTTAATGCCCTCTTTATTCATAGATCCGGGACACGATTTTAATCTGGAAGTTTAACGATTTGGAACCAATAGTGAGATAAAACCTTGATGACTTCTACAAACTCATTAAACCGAACCGGCTTTTGAATATAGGAGTTAACTCCCAGATCATAAGCATGATTGATGTCCGTTTCCGCTTTGGATGTGGTCAGAACGACAACGGGTATTTTGCGAAGCGCAATATTTTTCTTGATTTCGTCCAACACTTCGCGCCCATCTTTGCGGGGCATATTCAAGTCCAGCAGGATCAGACTGGGAAACTCGGGGCAGGATTGCTTTATTGTGGTGCCGATGGGAGCTAGATAATTCATGAGTTCTTCACCATCTTTCACCCACTTGATTTGCGTGTCGACCCCGGCTTCTTTCAACGCCTCCATAGTCAACAGGTAATCGTCTTCGTCATCCTCAGCGATTAAAATTGGGTGCAATCCATTTACTGTCGTATTCATACTCATCTGAAGAAAAAGAGGTTTGTGAACAACTCGATGTTTTATTGGGATACTCTTACATTTTAATGCCCAATTTTAAAATGAAAACCCTTATTTTCCAAAATATTACGTTTATATCGGTGATATGTTACAGGAAAGCGGAGGATTTGATAGATTATGGAATGATCCGGGACTCTGTCTCAGAAGTATTGAATTAACGCTAGTTAGAGAGAGTGGGGGTGAAGGTTAGGATCTTTGGCGAAAATGGGTTAAAAACACTTTAAAAAGGGTAATTTAGGGGTGATTTGGGTCTCCATTTTCGAGTGAATAAAGTCTGTTCCTGCAACAACAAGCCTCAGATGGCCCGTGAGCACTCCTGTAATCCATTTTTTTCTTTTAAATTGATAATTTAGCAGTATCAATCGTCAACGGAAATAACCTTCTTTTTGAGAACCTTGTCCTTTGAAAAATCAACCGAGCAGACATGGCGGGAATAGCCGAATTCCTGAATCATGGCATTGAACTGGCCGTGATCCCAGGTTTTTGGGTCTTCTAATTTTTTCAATTTTTCAGTTTTCTTTTCAAGGTCCCGGGGGCGGATGATGCCGATGATCTCCCCCTTGGAAGGTTCGTTGTCGAATTTTTCCAACCAGTACTTGTCGAAATCCACTTTTTCCGCGCGTGCGACAATACCCATAACCGATTCCCCGATTTTAACCCGGGAGCAAAACTTTTTTACCTCAAGTTTAGCATCATTGCTTCCACAGGAAGATATTAGTGAAAAACATAATATAATAATAACTATTGAAAGGATTTCTCTGAGAGTGAATAGAAAACGTCCGAATGATTTGAATTGTTTATTAGGATTCATAGGTCTGCATATTTGTAAAATTGACCGCATGATGTGCCGGTGATTGTTAGCCCGGTATTGGGCAAATTTTCGGCAATATAATACAATAAGAAAAAGCCATTTGTGAAGGGGCAAAGGTTAAAAAAATATTATGGGTAGAGGGAGGGCTATTTTATGGAGTATCGAAAACAATCCACCGTGTGATCGTTCACCATTCCCGTGGCCTGCATGAAGGCGTAGCAGATAGTACTGCCGACGAACTTGAATCCCCGTTTTTTCAAATCTTTACTCATGGCGTCGCTTGCGGGCGTGTTTGCGGGAATCTCGGAAAGTTTTTTCCATTTGTTCGTAATGGGCTGGCCACCGACAAAAGCCCAGAGATATTTACTGAAGGTACCGAATTCTTTCCGCACTTCCAGATAAGCGCGGGCGTTGGTGCGCACGGAGTACACCTTGAGCCGGTTACGAATAATTCCCGGGTTTTTCAAAATGGTTTTCAATTGTTTGTCATTGAGCCGAGCCAGCTTTTCCGGTTCGAATCCTTTGAAAACTTTGCGGTAGTTTTCCCGCCGGTTGAGGATGGTTTCCCAGGACAGCCCTGCCTGTGCCCCCTCGAGAATAAGGAATTCAAACAGTTTCCTGTCTTTTTTTACGGGCTTTCCCCATTCCCGGTCGTGATAGGCCACCATCAAGGGATTTTTTGTGCCAACCCATTTGCATCGTTTTTTCATATTTAGCGGTCGTTTTTAATGAAAACCCGATTTTATCCGGATATCAGTTTAATGTCACGGAAGATATTCATGTAAGATAAATGCTGTGATGGAGACTAAACCGATAAGCTTCTAAATTGTGTGAGGACCCATGAAATCCTTTGTTGAGTTCAATAAAAAGATTTTCGGTATGAAGTTTCCCTGGAACCTGTGGGTGGGATCGCTGGGCATGGTCAATATGGTGGGCGGCCTGGTTTACATCCGTACTGCGGAGGGGCAGTTAGCCTTGGCTGGATTGATACTCGGGTTCCTGATTATGTGGGGTATTTATGCCAAAAAAGGATTCGTCCGACTGCTGGGTTTGGGGCACCTGATTGCCTGGCCGCCGTTGATGGTCTGGTACGCCAAAGTAATTGCCCAGGGAAATGTTGAAGGGGCTTTCCTGTACTGGTTGCTGGCAGTATTGGTGATGAACGGAGTTTCCCTGGTGATCGACTTTGCAGACGTGGTTCGTTATTCCCTGGGTGACACAAAACCTATTGGGACGTAACTCTATTCCGCATCCCTGTGAACCGTATCCGGCGTAAAGGCCGGCAGGCAGACCGCGATATACTCTGCCCCGCCCGGTGTGCTGTAGCGCACCCATTCCCCTTTTTGAATCGTGATTGCCTGCCCTGCATTGATCTTGTAAGTCTTTGCCTTTGTTTCCGCGAACAGGGTACCTTTGAGCACTACGGTGTATTCGTCAAACTCCGGTGTTTGTCCAGGTTCTTTCCAGCCTGCCGGACTCTCCATTTTGGCAATGCTGACTTCCCGGTTACTGCTGTTCACACAGCCGATGAACTCCTTGATAATTTTCGGTATATTCCCCGGCGCTTCGATAATTGTGGGTGATTCAATAAATTCGGGCATGACGTTTCCTTGAAATAATATGAGGGTAATCAGAGCTAATTTAAAATCTGTGAAAACAGTGGGACCATAATAGCAGATTCGAATAAGGCGGGGAATCAGGAATCGTCGGGTTGGTGGCGGATGATTTTACCTTCTACAAGGTAAATCACGTCTTCCGCGATATTGGTGGCGTAGTCGGCGATGCGCTCCAAATGGCGGGATACCGAGACATAATTTATCAGAATCTCTACGTTATCGGGTTGTTCCTTTATCAACTGATACACCCTCTGATACACTTTCCGGTTGAGTTCATCCACCTCGTCGTCGGCATGGCACACTTCGTGTGCCAGACCCGTATCCATTTTAATCAACGAATCAATAGAGCGGGTCAGCATAGAGCGTGATTTTTGCGCCATGTGGGTAAAATCGAAAGGGGCATCGATGGCCTTTTGCCGCATGATCACCAGAGAACGCTCGGCAATATTCACCGCCAAATCGGCCACACGTTCAAGTTCATTATTGATTTTTAGAGCCGCAACAATAAATCGAAGGTCTCCTGCCACCGGTTGGTGGAGGGCGAGAATTTTGAGACATTGTTCTTCCAGAGCCACTTCTGAATGATCCACAACGTCGTCGTTATCGATCACCTCTCGTGCCAGGGCCTCATTCCTGTCTTTCAAGGATTGGATGGATTTTAAAACATTTTCCTCTACCAGGGTACTTAACTCAAGCAGTTCCTTTTTAAGCCATTCCAGTTCTCTCTCGAAGTGTTTGGTCATAACAGGTCCATTCTTTCTCAGCCAAACCGGCCGGTAATATAATCCTCAGTTTTTTTCTTATCGGGCTGGGTGAAGATTTTTTTGGTTACGCCGTATTCTATAAGATCACCTTCATACAGAAACGCCGTCTGATCGGAAATGCGCGCGGCCTGTTGCATATTATGAGTTACGATCACAATGGTGTAGTTGTCTCGCAGTTCCTTGATCAAGTCCTCAATGCGGGCGGTGGCGCTGGGGTCCAGAGCGGAGCAGGGCTCGTCCATCAGAATAACATCAGGATTCATGGCGATGGCCCGGGCAATGCAGAGCCGCTGTTGCTGACCTCCGGACAACCGAAGCGCCGATTCGTTCAACCGGTCCTTCACTTCTTCCCAAAGTGCGGCCCTTTTTAAAGCATCCTCCGCCAGTTCCTGTAAATCTCCTGTGTAACCATTGATTTTGGGTCCCCAGATCACGTTTTTGTAAATGGATTTCGGGAAGGGGTTGGGACGTTGAAACACCATCCCGATTTTCTGGCGAATGACTCCCGGATCGCTGTAAGGTCCATAGATATTTCTACCCTGAAAGATAATTTCCCCCTCCATTGAAAAGGTGGGGATGAAATCGTTCATCCGGTTTATCGTTCTCAGCAATGTGCTTTTTCCGCATCCGGACGGTCCGATGACCGCGGTGACCTGGTGGCTCGATATTTTCATATTCACCTGTTGAATCACCTGTTTTTCTCCATAACTGATGGAAAGGTCACGGGCTTCGAGAGAGATTTGTTTATCCACTAGACGGTCATTCACGATTTATACCTTTGTAATTTTTCTCTGATGAATACCGCCCCGGCGTTCAGCGTCAACAATAGAATCAGCAGTACGATGATGCCTCCTGCGGCCAGACCGTGAAACTCGTCTTGTGGACGCGATGCCCAATTGTAAATTTGAACCGGAAGAGCGGTGAAGGGATCGGAAGGGCCCTCGGGAAGAAAAGCAATATAACTCAATGCACCCACCATAATCAACGGAGCGGTTTCTCCCATGGCACGCGATAACGCCAGGATGATGCCCGTCATGATGCCGGGTAGGGCGCTGGGCAGAACCTGATAAAATACCACCTGCCACCGTCGCGCGCCCAGGGCATAGGCTCCCTCCCGGATGGATAGCGGGACCGATCGTATGGAGCCTTTGGCGGCGATCACAACCACGGGTAAAACCAGCAGGCTGAGAGTCAGGCTGCCCGACCACAAACTGCTTTCCAAATCGAAGTAGCGGACAAATATCGCCAGACCCAAGAGTCCGTATAAAATAGATGGCATGGCCGCCAGGTTAGCGAGGTTGATCTCTATGATTCGTGTCCACCTGTTTTTCGGTGCGTATTCTTCCAGGTAAAGGGCGCTGGCGATGCTTAGAGGAATTGAGATCATAGCCGTTAACCCAATCAGCCAGACACTACCCCACAAAGCAGATTTGATACCTGCCCGTTCCGGTTTACGGGAAGGAAAGCTGTCGAGAAATTGAAGGTCCAACCACTCGATACCTTCACGCATCACATGGAAAAGCAGCGTCAACAGAATTGCAATGGCTGACCAGGTGGCTGCCCGGCAAATCCAAATGAACAATTGCTCCTTGCGTTTCCGTTGCGTCCGCTTCATAGGTGGAGTTTCCGGGTTTGAGTGATGAAATGGTTGCCAATGATGTTCATAATCAGAGTCATGATAAACAGAAGCAGTCCCACCGCATAACAGGTCAGGTATTCGATACCGTCTGCGGGGATATCCCCGAGGCTGACCTGCACGATGTAGGCGGTCATGGTTTGAATGCTTTCCAGAAATCCGAGAGATATCTGCGGAGTCGCTCCGGCCGCGAGAGTGACCGCCATGGTTTCCCCGATGGCGCGCGACAAGGCTAAAATAACCGCCGCGCCGACGCGGGCTGCGGCGGAGGGAAGAATCACCTGTACCGCCACTTCAAATTGCGTCGCGCCCAACGCATAGGCCCCTTCGCGCAAAGAACCGGGCAAAGCCTGAAACGCATCATCACAGAGGGATGAAATCATCGGAAGAATCATGATCCCGACCACAATCGCCGCGCTGGCGGCATTGAATATTTGAGTGTCGGGAAACAGCGTTCGAATGATCGGGGTGACAAACGTGAGGGCAAAATAACCGTACACCACGGTCGGAATGCCCGCCAGAATTTCCAATACCGGTTTGACGGTTGAACGGAATCGGGTGGACGCGAATTCGCTCAGGTAGGTGGCGATCAGCAATCCCAACGGCAGTGCGATGACAATAGAACCGAAGACGATCTTGAGAGTGCCCACCACCAGGGGAAGCACGCCGAAGGATTTCGGCTCGAGCAGCGGTTCCCAGCGCGTTCCCAGGAGAAAGTCCCACAGAGGCACTTGTTGGAAGAAAAGAATCGATTCCTTTCCCAAAAGCACGATGACCACAAGGGTCGTTAAAATGGTAATGACCACACAGAGCGCCAGTAAAAGGTGCACCGTGTGGTCAATCCAGCGAGAGAGCATGATTGCCTGCTATTAACGTTGCGCTAATTTCAAAAAATCGGTTTCAAATTTATCGAGATATTTCTGGTAATCCTGATCCAGGAGAGGAACATATCCCACTTCCTTGGCCAGTTCCTTGGCGTTCTTCAGATAAAAGCGGATGAACTCCCGGACTTCAGGTTTTTTCGCTGACTTGAGATTGACATAGATGAAAATGGGACGGGAGAGCGGTGCATAGGACCCGTTGTTGATGGTGGTCATGGTCGGTGCGACCGGCTTTTTGTTTCCCTGCTTGATGGGCACTACTTTCAGCTTGTCCTTGTTTTCCACGTAATAGGCAAATCCAAAATAACCCAGAGAACCCTTGTCTCCAGCTACCCCTTTGACCAGCACGTTGTCGTCTTCGCTCTTGGTGAAATCCGAGCGGCTGACTTGCGATTTGCCGTTGATGACTTCGGTGAAGTAATCGAACGTTCCCGAATCGGTTCCCGGTCCGTACAACTGGATTTTCTGGTCGGGCCAGTTGGAGCGGATGTCTTTCCAGGTTTTGATCGTGCTCCCCGGTTTCCAGATTTTATGGAGTTCTGCCACGGTCAGGTAATCGACCCAGGTGTTCTTTTTGTTGACGACCACCGAAAGACCGTCATAGGCCACCGGCAGTTCGATATACTGCACGCCGTTCTTCCGGGCTTTATCGATTTCCTTTTGCTTGATGGGGCGGGAGGCGTCGTTGATATCCGTTTCCCCTGCCAGGAATTTTTTGAATCCCCCGCCGGTTCCGGAAACGCCCACGGTAACCCGCACTCTTCGGTGTTCTCTTACTTTTCCAAATTCTTCAGCCACCGCTTCGGTAATGGGGAAGACAGTACTGGACCCGTCAACCTTTACAGTTCCTCTTAAAGCTTTAGAACCGGCAAACCCGGTAGACGCGATTAACAATCCTAAAATTCCCGCCAGTACGAATGGTATCCTCTTGGACATCAGTTTTTCTCCTTTTTAAATAATATATTCTATCGGTAAATAGAATACCGGCCCAATGTTAGGAGAGTGTTAGGAAAGAATAAGAAATAGGACCGAAGAAATGAACAGGGAACTCAAATCTTTCAATAATATTGAGTAGTTAGAGGATTCAGGCGGTTGATATACGGGGAGAGTTTTCAGCGCAGTTTGAACAATTTGAAGAATCCGAAAGCCGCGCACAGCCCGCCGAGGACCAGAATCACCATGGCTTTGTCGGGTGGGGCGCCGCTCAGCGCCTGATTGACTTTGGAGGAAACCGATTGGGTCATATTGTAGCCCCAGAACAGCAGCACACTTCCCGCCGCCAGCATGACGACTCCCTGTACTTTATTTTTCATGTTCTCTGCTCTCCAGCCATTGCTGTTAAATGCTAGTTCAAGATTAAAGTATTTATCTGAAAAATAAAACAAAAATTGAGAATAGCTCTCGTTAGAGAGTGGATATGTAAGGAGTTTTATTTCTTGGGGAGGGATTGGGCGTATTGGATTCCCTTGTTCACCCATAGGTTTAGAGAATCGGCCCGGCTCAGGCCTTCCGGCAGGACATAGACAAATCCTTTGAGCGGCCTGCCGGTAAAATCCATCTTGCGAACGTGCTTCCGTTTGAGGGCAGTCTCATAATCATCGGAGCCGACGCGCACCACCAGTTTCTTCTTTTCCACGCCGCAGGCCATGTTGCCGTTGACCATGAAGCACAAACCGCCGAACATCTTCTTCTCCGTGACCGACCGTTTGCGTTTTAAGATCAACTTTACCCGTTCGGCCAATGCTTCATCGTAGGCCATTTGTCACCTCTACAATCGAAACGTTATTTCAGTCACTTATACAAATCAGTGGCTTTGCAACGGGGGCATGAGAGTATAATAACACCATGTCTGAGGACAATATACAGAAAGACGATACGGCTTCTCATCCCGTTGTGCTGTATGACGGAGTGTGCAAGCTCTGTAATGGAAGTGTGAATTTTATTTTACGCCGTGACCGGAAAGAACGGTTGAAACTGGCACCTCTGCAGTCGGATTACGGCCAGGCCGTATTAAAGAAGTATGGCAAGAATTCCGATCCGATGGATTCCATCATGCTGCTGGAAGGTGATCGGTTGACCGCGAAATCCACTGCCATTCTCCGGATTTCAAAATACCTGGACAGAGCGTGGCCGCTGTGCATGATTTTCCTCATCATTCCCCGGTTTCTCCGCGACTTCATTTATGACATCGTTGCTAATAACCGCTATCGATGGTTCGGCAAATACGACACTTGCCGTTTGCCCGACCCCGAATTCGAGGATCGGTTTTATAGTTAAAACTTAATAATCTGAATCGCCTCAAAGAAGCTCTCTGGAGAATACCTGGCAGGGATTGGTTACGGCGTAGGTATCAACAACGGGTATGTGTACCGAGAATTTGGAATAACCCGGAGCGGAGGGAACGGGCAGATTCAACGGATACTGGAACGTTCCGGTTTGTAGTTCTTCGCCGGGTGAGTAGGACCAGTCGGGATCGGCGGCCAGTCTGGGGAAGCGCTTTTCGAACTCCTCCTTTTTAGGATAACGGGTGTTTTCCATACAAAAGTTGACGACATAAGCACGCACCCTCATGGCTTCCTGCACCGTTTCGGAGTCTTTGATATACAGCGTCACCGTCAACGCCAGCAACAACACGAGACCCACAACGCCTGCCGCAATTTTTACCTTTTTAATGGAAGACTTCATATAAATAGTGTAGGCGATAATCCTTCCACGTAATTCGATATTTACCGGATCCTGCATTAAAGGGCGGTTTGTGAATGATTTTGGTTTATTTAAGAAGAATTATTTCAGGTCCGCAGGCAGGAGGAAATCTGTTATATTTCAGTATAACAAACCCCTTGAATCGAGGAAAATCATGAAATTACTTGGATTTGTAATCGTGGGTATGCTCCTGTGCCTGTTGTTGAGCTGCGCCAAGATCAGCCCCACTGACGCATCCAAAATGTCTTCGGCGGAACTGTGTGAAGTATTGATGGGGAAACTGCTGGTGCCCCCCAAAGACCGGAGAACCGTCAATGCCGAAGTCCGGGACCGGGGGATTTCGTGTCGGGACGAATCCGTCCAGACCGATTTCGACCAGCAACGGGACATGTTCCAGAGACAGCCAACGGATTACTGAAGAGCTTTTAATATAGTCAAGCAGGTTCCAGCTCTTACGCGGAGGTCGAGTTTACCCAGCGTGGCATTGGACCCAATTGTACTGGAACCTCTGTCGGCGAGAGAAGATTAAATTTGCCAACCGGGTTCCAGCAAAATTTCATCCAAATGTAATTTGGTGGAGGCGGGGGGAATCGAACCCCCGTCCGAAAGTCGTCAACGCAAAGCGTCTACATGCTTAGTTCGCTCTTTGGGTCTCGTTCGGGCTACTCCAGCGAACAGGATTTCACCCGAACCAGTCTCTCGATCACCGCGTACCCCCGAGACGCTGGGCACGAAGCTCGTTCGCTAAAATGACGTTCTTCTAAACCTCACGAACAAAAGAATAGAGAACGGTAACCAGGTAAAACGAGTTTACGCGGCTACTGCAACATCATAATCGTTGGCGATTATGGTTAGTGCCGTTTTTTTACGGGCCAACGGCATCCCGTGCATGCAACTTTGATCTCAATACTCCCGTCGAATCCAGATCGCCCCCAAATGTGAGGTGTGTGGGAATACCCATCTATAATATAACATCCCCGCCGGCGAATTCCAATGAAGTCCCACCCGGCGACGTCACGGCAGGAGACCTGTTACTAACAGTAAAATAAAGAGTTAAGAGCCTTTATATTTGAACGACAGGTGGACACGGGCGCGGTAGGCCGTGATTTTGCCGTTTTCCATTTTCAGGTCCAGTTTACTGATCTCCGCGACTCTGAGGTCGTCCAATGATTTGGAAGCGGTTTCCACCGCGTGTTGGGCGGCATCTTCCCAGGATTTGGTGCTGGTTCCTACCAGTTCAATGACTTTGTAGACGCTGTCGGACATGGTGTCCTCCTTGGTTGATAGGCCAATTCGAAAATTGTCCGTTGGCCGGTGAATGAACCCTTGTATCCCTCTTGTCTATATAGAGCCTGTTCAGAAGGTGTTTATTCGGATAAAAGAACTTTATCAGTGTGTGTTGTTACAATCAAGAGGAAGATACAAGGCAGGGGCAGGAACCGATGGCCCCGGGGATTCAGCGGGAAGTTTTAAGGCACGCGGGTTTATGGGTTGGCAGGGCCTACCATCTCCAGGAGTGGACGGGAGGACAAAGGACCGTGGACTCCAGTTCATAGATTTCACCCAGATGAAAATGCACCAACTCCAGCTTGATATCATTCGCAATTTCATCCGGAAAAAATTCCGTCAGCGTGTTGTAGCAGACCAGTGCTTCGTCATAGGCATTGAAGATTTGATGCCCGGGAGTGTTGAGGATTTCGACCGCATAATCCCGTTCCGCATCATCCCATTGCCAGAGGCGCACCACGTAATGGCTGATAGACTGGAACGTGTCGGGCAAAGGCAAGCCAGCCTTGTTGCGGGCTTCATAAAAATCCTGCGCCGAATGGACCTGTCCTCTGAAAGAATATTTGTACATGCGGTCCCCCCCTAAGATGTGCATCCCGTGGCCCGGAATACAGATTGAACGCATGGATAGTAATAAAAATGGAGAGTCTGCGCAAGTTGAAAAGTCTCACGCTAATTATACTATTTAATACAACAAGTTATGCTTCCCTTGCCAGCACCGGCGGAAACAGGATTTTAGAATAATAGGTGGTGACTTTTCCCCGGTGGTACTGGACCAACTCCAGTTTGATCTCCTCTGCGGCTTCCTCGGGGTAATGGATAGCCTGCACCTTAAAACAATCGAGGGCATCGTCATACTCCTGGAATAGCTGATGTCCCGGTGCATCGAAAACTTCAATGGAGTAGTCCTTTTCGTTTTCATCCCATTGCCAAATGCGAACAATGAAATGACTGATCGGGTTGATGCCTTCCGGCAGGGCATGCCCCGATTGCTTCCTCGCCTCCTGGAACCCGGACGCAAAATGGATCTGGTTGTTATACAAGTATTTATACATCACTGATTCTCCCTTTCCCGGTTGTCGTCACTCAATCTCCCCTTACTTTTAATATAATTCTATGACCGGAGGGTAGCACATTTTATTCCCCATAAAAAAACCCCGGTTTTTCGTTGGCAAAGCATTTATGGTAGATTATCCCTTATTTTCAGCCAGAATAAGCGCGAAGTTATAAATCACCCAATGGAGGTCAAAATGCTTTTAGGGATTGATATGGAAAATATTATAGCGATGTATGTGGTTCCCTGGTCCATAAATATCGGACTGGCACTCGCCATTGTAATTGTGGGGCGGTTAATCACCAAAGTCCTGGTCAAGGTCCTAAAAAGGTTGCTTGTCAACGCGAAAATAGAGGCTATGCTGATTGAATTCATTGCTTCGATTGCCAAAGCCATGTTACTGCTCTTCGTCGTGATCGCAGCGTTGGATATGCTGGGCGTCAACACCACGTCGCTGATCGCTCTGCTGGGTGCCGCGGGACTGGCGGTGGGTCTGGCGCTACAGGGTTCTCTGCAGAATTTTGCCTCTGGCGTCCTGTTGATTATCTTTCGCCCCTTCCATGTGGGGGATACCATCGAGGCCGGAGGCATCATCGGCAAAGTCGAAAAAATCACGATTTTCAACACCATCATCCTGTCCGCGGACAACCGGGAAATTATTGTTCCCAACGGCACGATCTACGGCGGGACCATCACCAATATTTCGGCGCGGGACACGCGGAGAATCGATATGGTATTTGGCATTGGATACGGGGATGACATTAAAAAAGCCAAGAATATCCTGATGGAAGCCATGACGTCCGATGAGCGAGTACTCAAGGATCCGGCACCCAAGGTGGCTCTCTCGGAACTGGCGGACAGCAGTGTGAATTTTGTGGCGCGTCCCTGGGTCAAAACCGATGACTATTGGGCGGTCAAATGGGATTTGACCGAAAAAATCAAACAGGACTTTGACGCCCAGGGTGTTTCCATTCCGTTCCCGCAAATGGATGTCCATATGGATCAGGCGGCTTAAACAATCCGCGAGCGGTTTTCAAGCCACGCAACGCCTTTGGCCAACAGGAGAGTGAGTGCCAGGTAGGTCAGGGCGATATAGGTATAGGTTTCGAAATAATTGAAGTGGCGGGTGGCGTATTCGTTGGCGACGCGCAGGATATCCGAAATCGCCAGCACCGACACGAGACTGGTATCTTTTAACATACCCAGCGTCTGGTTGCCGACGGCGGGGACGATGGTGCGCATCGCCTGCGGCAGGATGATCTGGAACATGGCCTGGCGTTCGTTCATACCGAGACTGCGCGCCGCCTCGCCCTGCTCTTTCGGGATGGCCTCCACGCCGGCGCGGAACACATCGGCCATATAGGCGCCGTAACAGAACCCGAATCCCATCACCGCTGCCGCCAGTTTGTGGATGCTGAAAAATTCTCCCAGGGCGTAATACACATAAAACAATAATACCAGTAAAGGAATGCCGCGTAGAATCTCGGTATAAAGGTCCGCCGCCATCAGCACCGCCCTGTTGCGCGACAGTTTGGCGAGTCCCACCAGCAAGCCCACGGCAATCGCCGCCGCGCTTCCCATCAGCGTCACGCCCAGGGTGTAGGCGATGCCCATCGGCAGGAGTTTGAGAAGCGCCAGGTAGCCGCCTTCGACTTCCCGTTCCAGAAAAACTTCCTGTGCGGGTAGATAGATCAGGAACACGAAGCTGAGTAACACCGCCGCGTTCCAGCCCCAATGAGTTTTTGCGTTGGCGTGGCTGGATGTCTTCATGGTTTATCCAAGTGGAGTATTCCAGAGAGGGGAAGGTCTATGAATTAGTTTGCTCCGGCGCTTCGCCGGCCGGGCCTTGCCCAATTCATCCTGTTGGCGGTGCTTCGCCGGGTGCAGGTATCACCGCCGCCTGACCGAGGTCCCATTGCTGATGCAATCGTTTCACCGTGCCGTTGGTCAACAGGGTTTTCAGCGCCTTGTTGAGGGCTTCCAGTAACGCCGGGTTGTCCTTGCGCACGGCGATCCCGTAATATTCGTTTGTCAGGATTTCCCCCACCATCTTGATCTTGTCGAACACCGGTTTCTCCTTGCGTTTGTAGTACAGCGTACCGGTACTCTCCCCCAGTACCGCGTCGAGTTCTCCCTTGATCAAATCCTGTACGGCATGCCCGTACGATTCGTAACCCAGGTTGCGGATGGCGGGATGATCTTTCAGGTAAAAATAGGCGGTCGTGCCGCGTTGCGCCCCCACCAGCATGTTTTTGTTTCGCAGGTCCTCCATGGTCGCCACCCCTTTTGTCTCTTTGCGCACGACAATGGCCAGGCCGCTTTTCAGGTAAGGGGAACTGAACCCCATTTTCTTTTGGCGCTCTTCCAGAATAGTGATGGAGCTGATGGCGGCGTCGTACTTGCCGGTGGTCAGTCCGCCCAGCAGACCCGCCCATTCCACGTTGACCATTTCCAGCTCGAGGCCGGCCTGTTTGGCAATGGCTTCCATCAGCGCACGGTCGAATCCGTCGATCTGGTTCTGGTCGTTCATAAACGACATGGGAACCAGGGTGGCGTCGGTCGCGACTTTTATTTTTTTGGGGACGCTCCCGGAATCCGGACCGCAGGCCGGTAACAGAACCAGAAGGATCAGGAATAATAAAAACGATTGAATGGAGAGGCGCGGGTTATGTAGCATAATAAAATTCCGGTTATGGGGTGAACAAATACACGTCCCGGTAAGCGAAGGTGACCGAAAGGGAATCGCCTTTTTCCCAGACGGCGCTTTCGCCGGAGGGCACTTGCACATTCAGGACGCTTTCGTTAGTCAATTGTAACCGGTATTGGAACCGGTTGCCGAAAAACAGTTTTTGTATGACGGTGCCCTCGAGGCGGTTGACGGCTTCGCCCGCCCCCTGGTCCTTCAATAGCAGACGTTCCGGCCGCAGGTAACAATTCAACTTTTCATTTTTAGTGTAGGGGGTATTGGATAATGCCGTTATAGTTCCCGCTTCCTGGAGTGAAAGCGTGACCTGATTCCCCGTTTGCCGGAGTACGGTGCCTTCCAGCCGGTTGATTTCTCCCAGAAACGAGGCGGTGAAAGGATCCGCCGGTGAATCATAAAGTACCTGCGGCGTGTCCACCTGCAGAAGACTGCCGCCTTCCAGAATGCTCATGCGGTCGGCCAGGCTCATCGCCTCTTCCTGGTCGTGGGTGACGAACAGGAACGTGATGCCGAAGGCGCGTTGCATGTCTATTAATTCTTCGCGCAGGTTCTGGCGCAGACTTTCATCCAGCGCGGACAACGGTTCGTCCAGCAAAAGTACTTTGGGTTTGTTGATGACGGCGCGTGCCAGCGCCACCCGTTGCGATTCCCCGCCGCTCAGTTGACCCGGCCACGCGTGGCGCAACCCGGTGAGGCGGGTGACTTCCAGCAACTCATCGATCTGGGGTTCTATTTCGTTTTCCGGGATGCCCCGCACCCGGGGGCCGACGGCGATATTGTCGTAAACGTTCATGTGCGGGAACAACGCGTGCCGCTGGAAGATGAAGCCCACAGGACGCTGTTCGACGGGAAGCGCGCCGACCTCCTGTCCGCCGATCAATATGCGGCCGCGGTCGGGTTGGTCGAAGCCGGCGATCAGGCGGAGCAAAGTGGTCTTGCCGCACCCGCTTTGACCCAGGAGCACAAACCGCTCACCTTCTTCGATCGCCAGGGAACAATCCTCCAGCACCGTCTTGGGACCAAACGATTTGGTGATGCCTTCCAATCGAACCATAAGAATATTTAAAAGTTAGTTGGGTTTCCAGGCCCAGAGCATGTCGACAGGACGGCGCTGGGTCTTGAACCCATGATGTTTAAAAAACTCTTCCAGTGATTCGATATCGTGCTTTGGTTCCGATCCTTTATGGACTTCCATAGCGATTTGATCGATGCGCGACATGATATCGTCCGAGCAGTTGTAGAAGATATCGTATTCCGCGCCTTCGCAATCCATTTTCAGGAAATCGCACCGATCCAATCCGTAGGTCTCAAAAATATCCTGCAGGGTGACGCAGTTGACCTTGATTGCTTCGCCTTCCTGTTGCCGCGTCATCGAAGCGCTGGTGGTGAAGGAATCACTGGGATCGAAGGTCAGGGTAATTTCTCCCGCTTTTCCGGCCACCGCGTTTTGGTGGGGATGAATGTCGTACCTGGCATTCAATTGACGGTTTTGTTCCAGTTGCTTGAAATTGACCGGAATCGGTTCATAGCTGAAAATACGCGGGTGGTCGAACCGGGCGGCGGCGAACAGGGAAAAGAATCCGGCATTGGCCCCGATGTCTATTACCGATCCCCCATTTGGGATACTTCTTTGGAGTCCATTCATATAACACTCATCCATGAAAACTTCCTTGAAGGTTTGCAGCAGGCGTCGGGGAACCTCCACCACCACGCCGGACCGGGTGGTGAAATGAATGGGATCCGGCCGGGTGAACCCGAATTTGATTCCCAGGTAAAGGCTCCAGTTGGAAATGTTACGCATTAGATTAAGGTATCGTGTCACTGAACCTCCAGTTTGAAATTGGACATCGGATTTTCTGGATCTCCCCCTGCGGGCTCCGGAGATCGGCAGTAAGCATTATAAGCTGTGATTTTATGAAAAAAAGATGACCCTGCGATAATTTCCAATTTTAGTTGAGTTTTGTAGAAATATCGTTGATCCTAAAATATATAGGGGCTATACCTGCCTATTTCAAGCTTTTATCAGATAATTTCACGGTGTACAAATGATCTCTTTAAACCGTTTTAAAGAGCCTGGAGCTCTGTTGTGTTTTTTCGGGGTTCTGTACGGAATTTTGTTCCACCTATTGGCTCCTGCTCTATCATATGCGGAAAGTCTGTCTGATGTTCCTGCCGATCTGAGCCGGTTGACGCTTGAAGAGTTGATGGACATTCAGGTGACATCCGTCTCCAAAGGCGAAGAAGATTTTTCCAAAGCTCCCTCTGCAATTTTTGTCCTGACCCAGGAAGATATTCGCCGCTCAGGCGCCAACACTATCCCCGAAGCCCTCCGCATGGTGCCTGGAGTGCAGGTGGCCCAGATCGATTCCAGCACCTGGGCGATTACCGCACGTGGATTCAATTCCCGTTTTGCCAACAAGCTGTTGGTTCTGATCGACGGCCGTTCCGTGTATACCCATGTGTTTGCCGGGGTGTTCTGGGATGAGCAGGACATGGTCCTGGAAGACGTCGAGCGTATCGAAGTGATCCGTGGTCCCGGCGGCGCCTTGTGGGGTGTCAACGCGGTGAACGGTGTCATCAACATCATCACCAAAAATGCGCACAAAACCACAGGCGGACAAGTCAGTGCCGGTGGCGGCAATCTGGACCGCTTCATCGGCTCGATCCGTTATGGAGAAAGAATCGGCGACAACGCGGCGGTCCGGGTTTGGGGAAAATATTACAACCGCAACAACCTGGATGATTTGCAGGGGAACCCGGCACCGGACGAATTCGAAACGGGTCGCGGCGGTATGCGGTTGGACTGGGACGCTTCGGAATCCAACTCCTTCACCTTCCAGGGCGACGTGATGGTCGGAGAGTTCGCCGGTAAAACTTCAGACGCCGTCACCTCCCTGTCGTTTGCGCCCACCATGGGGGATCTGGTGGGGGACGGTCAGGTCCGGACCGCCAATTTCATCTCTCGATGGAAGCACCGCTTTTCTGACGTCTCGGATATGGCCCTGCAATTTTATTACAACCGTGACCACCGGAACAGCCGGGTGTTACAGGAACTGGCGGTTGATACCTACGATATCGAATTTCAACATCGCTTCCAGTGGGGAAACCGTAATGAAATCCTGTGGGGCCTGGGGCACCGTTATATTCAAGATGCATTTGAAAACAGCATTGGCATCAGTTACTTCCCGGACAGCAAACTTAATTTTATTTCCAATGCCTTTATCCAGGACAAGATCGCCCTGATAGAGAACGAACTCTATTTTACGATCGGATCCAAGTTTTCCATCAACAACTTTACCGGTTTTGAAATTCAGCCCAACGCACGCCTGGCATGGACGCCTAACGATCGGCACACCGTATGGGCGGCGGTTTCCCGCGCGGTGCGTACCCCGTCCCGCTCCGGGGATTCAGGCCGTTTCAATGCGGCGGTGGCTCCCGGTCCATCTGTGGCCGTGATTCAGGGGCAAAAGGATTTTGAATCTGAAAACCTGCTGGCCACGGAAGTGGGATACCGGGTGCGACCGCATGAAAAATTATTTTTTGACGTGGCCGCATTCGCCAACATCTACCGGGACGGCCACAGTTTTGAAGTGGAAGCACCGATTGTCAACCCCACTTTTGTAGAACTCCCCATCGTGTCCCGCAACCGCCTCGATGGCGAAACCTACGGCGTGGAACTGGCGGCGACCTGGGATGTGGCGGACTGGTGGCGGTTGAACGGTGCCTTTACCTGGCTGCAAGTGGATTTACGAAAGGATCCGATCAGTACCGATCAGAATGTCTTGGGTTTCGAAGGCAACGATCCCGAGTTTCAATGGAACCTCCGCTCGCACATGGACCTGCCCTCGCACTGGGAGTTTGACCAGATGTTGTATTACGTCGATACCCTGGAGAGCCAGCAGGTAAAGAGCTATTTCCGGCTGGATTTGAGACTGGGATGGCACCCCTTCCAAAATGTCGAAGTCAGTCTTGTTGGCCAGAACCTGCTGGATAGCCAGCACCAGGAATGGGGCGACGACCGTATTCAAACGAACGATCGCAATCTGGTCGAGCGTTCGGTGTTTGGCAAAGTGGTTTTAGAATATTAAAGGTAAATATAATATTGACTGGAACAAATTTCACAAAAAATAAATGGAACTTCGGGTTATGCCTGTCGGTTTGCCTGCTGTTGCTGGCTGGATTTTCCAGGGGCTCCCCGAATAGTTCAGAAGTCCGGCGCCTGCCAGCGGATCTGACCAAGCTGTCGCTGGAACAGTTGATGGATATCGAAGTCACCTCGGTTTCGAAGAAACCGGAAAAGGCGGCGCAAGCTCCTGCGGCGGTCTTTGTGATTACCCAGGAAGATATCCGCCGCTCCGGTGCCACTCATATCCCGGAAGTTCTGCGCATGGTGCCCGGCGTGGAAGTGGCGCGTGTGACCGCCAACCAATGGGCGGTCAGTATCCGGGGTTTCAATGATATTTTTGCGCGGAAACTGCTGGTGCTGATCGATGGACGCAGTGTCTATACCGGCCTGTTCTCGGGCACCTTTTGGGACACCCAGGACACGTTGTTGGAAGATGTCGAACGCATTGAAGTCATTCGCGGTCCGGGAGCCACGGTGTGGGGCGTCAATGCGGTGAACGGCGTGATCAATATTATTACCAAGAATGCCGGTAACAGCACCGGGGGCCTGGTGTCCGCGGGAGGAGGTAATGTGGAGCAGGGATTCGCCAGCATGCGGTACGGCGCCAGGATGGGTGATAGCGCCCATTACCGGGTCTACGGAAAATGGTTCAACCGCGATTCCTTCGATGGTCTGAATGGAGTGGACGGCAATGACGACTGGACCGCCGTGCGCGGGGGTTTCCGCATGGACTGGGATATGTCTGAGACCAGCCAGATCACGATCCAGGGAGATATATATGACGGCACATCCAACGTCCAGGTGGTCGGTCCTGTGGCTGTGGGGGTGATGTCCACCATTCTGGATAAAGAGTCAGTTAACGGCGGAAATTTTCTGGCCCGGTGGACGCGGAAATTTTCGGACCGTTCGGATTTAAAGGTGCAGGCCTATTACACCAGCGAGAACCGGGAAGGCCAGATTTTTGGCCAGAATATCAATATTTTCGATCTGGACGTCCAGCACCGGTTGCCGGTCGGCGCGGCACACGATGTGGTCTGGGGAGTCAACGGCAGGCTTATGGTGGACGAACTCGAAAGTACTTTCCTCATCTCGTTTAATCCCGACCAGGACACCAATTATTTCGTGAACGGTTTTGTTCAGGATCAAATCACGTTGATTCCCAAACATCTCCAATTCACCTTGGGCGCCAAGCTGGGGTACAACTCGTTTTCCGGCTGGGAGGTGCAACCGAGTGGCCGCGTGTTGTGGACCCCCAACGACAATCACACGGCATGGGCTTCGGCATCGCGAGCGGTGCGGACCCCTTCGCGGACTGAAGACAGTTTCACTCTGAATGCATTAACCATTCCTCCCGGTGGGCCCACATTTCAACTGATCGGCAATACGGAATTAAAATCTGAAAACCTGTTGGCGTACGAATTGGGATACCGGGTGAAGGTTACTGACAAGCTGTTTCTGGATATTGCCACTTTTTACAACGTGTACAATGACCTGCTGACGGCAGAACCGATTAATCCGTTGCCCCCGTTTATCACTTCCCAAAACCAGAATTTGATGGAGGGGGAAGCCTGGGGTGTCGAGGTGGCTTCCACCTGGGACGTGTTTGATTTCTGGCGCATCAAGGTGGCGTTTACCTGGTTCGAGCTGGATCTGTTTCTCGATCCTGCCAGTCAGGATACAACTTCTACCGCGGCCAATGGAGCCAGCCCCCAGTTCCAGGCTAACTTCAGGTCCTATCTGGATTTGTCGAAAGGTTGGGAATTGGATGCGGCGCTCAATTATGTGGATGAACTGCCGGATTTGGGTATTGAAGAATATTTTCGATTGGATCTGCGGTTGGGCTGGCATGCGTCGGAGCATGTGGAGCTCAGCGTGACCGGCCAGAATTTACTGGAACGGAGACACCAGGAGTTTAATGTTTTGGTGGGTGGTGTTCAACCGACACTGGTGCCACTCAGTGTCTATGGAAAAGTTACTTTGCGTTATTAAGGGAAGGTTTTTTATTAAGGTGTGGTTGGATGAATAAACGGTTGCGACATTTCATTGCGGTGGGATTGCTCCTCTGGGGCTGGTGTGCGCCTCCGGCAGGCCAGGTTCTGGCGGCGGAGTCCGCCTATGCCGCTTCAGTGGAATATGAAGTCAAGGCGGCATTCATCCACAACTTCACACAATTTATCGATTGGCCCCTTCTGGCGTTTGAAACAGAGGACTCCCCCTTGCGGATCGGTATTCTGGGCACCGGGCCCATCGACAATCCCCTGATGGATTTGAATGGGAAAAATGCTCAGAAAAGAAACCTCGAGGTTTCCCGGGTCCACAATTTAAATAAGGTTGACCAGTACCATATTATTTTTGTAAATCCCTCCGAAAATGGACGCGTGCGGTCCATTCTCCGTACCCTCAAAGGCACCGGTATTCTTACCATCGGGGACACCACCGGTTTTGCCGAGCAATGCGGGATCATCAATTTTTACCTGAAAAGCGGCAAAGTCCGGTTTGAAGTCAATATTGAAGCGTCGCAGCGGGAAAATCTGCGGATCAGCTCCAAGCTGCTGCGTTTGGCCCGTATCGTGAACTCCCGATGTGATTAATTTACAGGCGTTTACCCCGCCCGAAGATTAAAGAACCTTTCCCCCTCCCGGGCTCATCCCAAGGATGAGAGAATATTTGACTTATCCTCACCGCTGGCGGTAGGCTGAGGAATAAACCCCTGCTTGACATCGGTTTCGTGGAACGGGTTATTATAGGTTCAGAGCCGGGAAGGAGACCTCATGGTACAGAACGATAAAGCATATGACGAATCCAAACGCGTTGGAGAAATGCTGGGGGCTATGGAAGCCGCCCGTCTGTTTATTTTGGACGCTTTGCATACCTGCCGTTTTGTTTTCGAAAAGGGATTGGTTACCGCCTACGAGGCGACCCGGAAGGAACTGAAGTTTTTATTCAAGCGGTTTACCGTGGTGGATTATGTATTTGGTAATCTCAGTCTGCTGGGATTGTTGTTGTGTTTTACGGTATTCCTTTCGGGCTTTGGCCTTTTGGGATACCAGACCGTAGTTTGGTTGCAGGACGGTGTGTGGAACGCCATGCCCCTCATGATGGTGTTCACTTTTCTGTTTGACGGCACTGCGCTCGGAGCCTGGATGCAACATCCGGATTCCTGGGTGGGTCTCCACCAGGTGATGGAATGGCTGCTCATCAATACCCCGATATCCCTGGTTCTGATCGTTGATGGATTGATCCTGTCCGTGGGCATGGCGGCTGTCATTGTTTTCGCAGTCATGGTTCGCCGGTTCCAATTCAAGCACAGAGAGCAGGAATAAACCCCCTACCTGCAGCCTAAGGTTTTACCGGTTGTGGCAATGCGAGACTCCTGCCTGAATACGGTTCAATGCCGGGATGAAGTTTTCATCGGAAAGGCGAGCCAGCGGGAAGGCGTGGTTTGCAAATTCATCAACTGGACTAATGCTCCGAGACACTGCGGATCATACTTACCTGCCTTGGTTTTCCTCTGTAATTCCTTGATGGCGTTTTGATAATTCAATCCTGCCTGATTTTTCCTGTGGCTGGTCAGGACATCAAAATCGTTCGCGATACTCAAAATCCGCGCACCCAGGGGAATTTGCTCTCCCTTTAATCTATCCGGATAACCCGACCCATCATAATGTTCATGATGGCTCTTCACATATTTGAGGAGTATTTCCGAAGTGTAACCGAGCTGTTGGATCATCCGGACGCTTTCCAGGGGGTGCTGGTAGACCAATGCCTGCTCGTATTTTGACAAGGGCCGGTCGGTGCCCCGGATTTCATGGGGGATAATGATTTTTCCCAAATCATGCAGATATCCCGCGATCAACAATTCTTCTTTTTCCTTGTGAGACAGACCCAGTTTTTCGGCCAGCGCATATGAAAGCAGCGCCACAGTTTTGCCGTGTCCCAGAGTGCCATCGACCGCCTCGGAGGCATGAATCAGTTCCAACGGCAATTTCATGTTGGAAGTGACCGCTGCATACTTGTCGTAGAAGTACCTGGGAATTTTATTGCGATCCATCAAAGGATCCTTGAGTCCGATGACCCGGTAAATCGACACACGCTCCTGTTTCCCGCGGATGGCTATTTTTTCGAACTCGTCCTGCTTTTTCTCTGCTTCATCGTAAGCCTCGCGGGCTTCTACATGGTCCGGGTTGATTTTCAATATCTTTTGAAAGACTTCCATAGCAGCGCTGGCAGCACGCTTTTTGTAGAACGCCTGCCCCAGCGCATACAGCATTTGCAGGTCGTTCGGATTTTGATTCAGAAGGTTTTCAAGGGATAGGATTTCAGCCTCCACAATTTTGTCCGCTTCCCGCTTGCCATACACGGAACGAATCCGGCTGACGTGAAAATACTGTTGAACAATCATGTAAGTATTGTGATCGATGAAAACTTCGCCGGGCTCGCATAATTCTTCAAGGCGGGAAGCCAGGTTGGCGGTATTTCCAATACAGGAGTAACTTTTGCGTTTCGATCCCAAAAGACCCAGCACGGACACTCCGGTAGCGATTCCCACCCGCATTTTCCACTGAGTATGGGTTTTTTTCATTCTCTCCTGCATGGTGAGTCCCGCAAGGACCGCCAGCACCGCATGGTTTTTATATTTGACCGGCGCGCCAAATTCCACCATGATCCCGTCACCAATGTACTTGTCGATATGACCGTAAAACTGGGTGATGCAATCTTCCATTTCACCGAGATACGAATTTAATTCGTTGATCACCTGCTCCGGCGGATTCTGGTCAGAATATACGGTGAAGTCCTTGAGGTCTGAAAATAAAACGGAGATCCGCCGTTTTTCGTTGCGCAGTTTGCCTTCGATCATCAACCGCGCCACTTTGGAATCCATCACCGAAAATAATGTGTCTTCCACGCGGGTTTTTAAAGACTCGACATTTCCCTGCGATCGCTCCAGTTCCTGGGTTCTTTCGGATACTTTGGATTCCAGTTGGTTGCTGTATTCATTCAACCGCTTGTTGGTGATGTCCAGCATCTGTTTTTCCTGCGCCAATTCTTCCCGCAGTTTGTCGGTGAAACGGAGCTTTTCTTTTAAACCGCCGATGATCCACCCCGCCAGAATCAGAAATCCGGCCCAAACCGTAAGGTGGAAGTACAAGTGAAATGATTTTTCTTCAAGGGCGTAATAGTGATCCAGATCGGCCAGAACAAATACCCAGACCATGAGAATCGTGAAAAACGCGCCCAGCACCGCCGTGCGACGACCCAGGTAGTAACCCGCGAGCATAATGGGGAGATAGTAAAAATTGAGAAACGCGATTTTTGAATATACGAAGAAGTTGATCAGGATAACGCTGACCAAAATCGTGAAGATGAAGTGGCTTTCAAAATGGTCGAATACGTACCGCTTGAGCTTTTCCATTAATTCTTGCCTCCCCCAAGGACTCTTCAGGAAACCAAAGACGTGATTTCATTATTTATGTAGTCCATTATTATACCCTTAATGGGGTTAAAATACATTTACAAATAATGTATTTTTAATAGAATGAATTCATCACTCCCCTCAAGGCGGATGGTGTAAACCTATATAACCGAAGGATTTTCAAAGACTCAACCAGTGTCGGATGGGCTTGAAGGAGGGTGATTGGCTCTTAGTGTGGGCTTTATTTTTTTTGAGTGTCCGTGGCTGAATCGGGATATTTTTTGAGCAGTCTTTTGTGCAGACTTTGGGCGGCGGCATTATTGGAGGGTTTTTGTTCCGTTGCAAACAGCGCCAGCGCTTTTTGAACATGAGCCAGAGCCAGGCCTCCCTTGCCCAATTGATCGTAAACCAGGCCCAGGTTGAAGTGGGTGGCGCCTTTATCCGGGTTGTATTCCAGGGATTTTAGAAACTCGTCGACCGCTTCCTGGTGCCGTTTGAATTTTCGATGTTGCCAGGCTTTTTTAAAATGGATTTCCGCCGGATCGGTCGGGGGAGGTTTGGATGTTAACCTGAGTTCAAATTCTTTGTCGCTCATGACAGTCCGGATTTCGATTGAAAATGTGAAAGGTAAATATTATTTCAGGGAATAATATCTTCAGGCCGCAGTTTGAATTGCCGGATGATAAGTTCCTTGTTCTGCCGGGCCTTTCCTGCCCATTCAAACTGACCGGCCTTTTGATACAAATCTTCCGCCCGTTGCATATGCTCCACGGCCTGCGGTCCCTGTTCCCGCTTGTAATATATCATGGCCAGGTTGAAATGCACGCCGGGTGCATCCGGCGACAGCTCCAGCGCCCTTTCAGCACAGAGTTGCGCTTTGCCCCATTGTTCGAGTTTGATGAAGGCCGAACTCAACCGGGTCCACACCCGTGCATTGTCCGGATCCAGGCGTCCCGCCTGCTTGAGCGCGGGCAGGGCCCGCTCGGCGTCGTTCTCCTTTAAATAGATCTCTCCTATGGTGAGATAGGCCAGCGATTGATCCGGGTCGAGTTGGATTGCTTGCAACGATGTCTCAAGGGCCGGTTTGTATTGTTTGAAAAAAAGATGAGTTGCTCCCAATATGGCATGGTCCCGGGCTCTGCCGGGATCCAGCCTGATCGCCGCTTCCGATAGTTTTAACGCGCGCCGGTAATTCTCCATCTTGAAATGGACCCAGGCACCGGTCGATACATACTCCGCGTTATCAGGATACAGTTTGTACTGGGGCTGAATCACATCCAACGCACGTACCAGTTTGCCCTCCTTCACCAGTTGCTGGACGGCAATGATCTCCTTGCCCTTTTCAACCTGAATGGAATCCTCATCCTCCTGAAATCCACCGATTCCGCGCTCGCTGAAATAATATACAGGGATTCCAATGAGTAGGACGGCGAGAAGCACCAGGGCACCCGCCCTGAAGAATTTGTTGCGGGAAGGTTCCGGCGGCGGCTTGGACGAAGGGATGTCCTCGGGCTGGTAAATATCCTTGTATTTGTCGATTCCCGGGCGCGGCATGCTCTCTCCACAGTCAAACGAGTTATCTCTTTATTCTAGGAGTGAGAGGTAAGTTTGTAAAGCTACAGGAATGAAAACCGAGATCCTTCACTTCGTTCAGGATGACACAATATGAGGTTTTATTGTCATTCTGAGGAGCGATAGCGACAAAGAATCTGGGTTTTAAATCACTTCATTCCCCGGACAGATGCAGAACCACCTGCCGGTGGTGGGGGGCCGTCCGGTGCTCGAACAGGTAAATGTCCTGCCAGGTCCCAAGAGCGAGCTTCCCGTTGACCAATGGTACGGAAATCTGCGTCTGGGTGAGGGCCGAACGGATATGCGCCGGCATGTCGTCGTCTCCCTCGGCGGAGTGCCGGTATTGCGGGTCGCCGTCCGGCACCATTCGGTTCAAAAACGCGTTCAGGTCGGTCAGCACATCCGGGTCGGCATTCTCCTGAATCACCAGCGAAGCCGACGTGTGCCGGATGAACACCGTGAGCAGTCCCGTGGACATCCCCTGCCCCTGTGCCCAGGAGACGATAGCATCGTTGATGTTGATCAGCCCCCGCCCATGGGTTTTGATGGATATCTCGTGCGTCGCCTGTTTCATGCCTCTCCCCTTTCTATGGAACCGATCATATATAGGAATACCTTCAAAATCCAGCTATCACCCGCTGAAAAAACTGTATAAATTCGTGAAAGCTGTTGAATTTATACTACCCCTCGTCCTCGTTTGGGTTTAGCATAGGGGTATGTGAAGCAAATTCAATGGGTGCGGTACGGATTCGGAGTGATGCATGGTAACCACGGTTTATCAGGAAAAGAGTTTTCGCGAAAACGTCAACCTCGTATTTGATATCGCCGCCGCGACCCTTGAAATCAGCGGCGGGCTCGCGTACGTCCTTAAAGGGGCTTATAACGTCTACCAGGTCCGATTCCCCGTAAAAATCGACGGCAAGATCGAAAGTTTTATCGGCTGGCGCGCCGTCCACAGCGAGCACAAGCTTCCCACTAAAGGCGGCATCCGTTTTTCACCCCTGGTGACCCAGGATGAGGTGGAGGCTCTGGCCGCGCTGATGACTTACAAGTGTGCGCTGGTCGATGTTCCCTACGGCGGATCCAAGGGCGGGTTGGTTGTCGATCCCAAGAAATATGACGATGCCGTCATGGAGCGCATTACCCGGCGCTTTGCCTTTGAATTGATCAAGAAGAATTACATCAATCCTGCAATTAATGTTCCTGCGCCCGACATGGGGACCGGTCCCCGGGAAATGGCGTGGATCGCCGACACCTATATGCAGCACCGTACGGATGATATCAATGGTCTCGGTTGTGTCACCGGCAAACCCCTCAGTTTGAGTGGTATCCCCGGTCGAACGGAAGCCACGGGCCGTGGCGTGGTGTATGGCATCCGCGAATTTTTCCGTCATGCAGAAGATAAAAAGCTAGCCGGCCTCGAAGGCACACTCGAAGGCAAAACCGTTATTGTCCAGGGCCTCGGCAACGTGGGTTATCATACAGCCAAAATACTTGAATCCGAAGACGGCGCCAAAATCATCGGCATCATCGAAAGCGATGGAGCGTTGATGGACCGCAACGGTCTCAGCGTGGAAACAATCAATACTTACAAAAAGGAGCATGGAGTCGCGAAAGGATTTCCCGATGCCCAGTTTTTTGAGAACGGTGACGCGATTCTAGAGGAAGAATGCGATATTCTGGTTCCTGCGGCTCTGGAAGGGGTTATCCATTTGGAAAACGCCCCGCGCATTAAAGCCAAACTGATCGCCGAGGCGGCCAACGGACCGGTTACTTTTGGCGCCGACGCTATTTTAAGACAAAAAGGCGTGGTGATGATTCCCGATATTTATCTCAATGCCGGCGGGGTGATTGTCTCCTATTTTGAATGGATCAAGAATCTGTCGCATATCCGTTTCGGGCGTCTCACGCGGCGGTACGATGTCAACCAGAACGATCTGTTGCTCAAAGTCTTGGAATCCAACGGTCATAAAATCCCTCCTGCAATTTCAGAGGAGCTGTGTAATGGGCCGAACGAACTGGACTTTGTCCGTACCGGTCTGGACGATTCCATGCGGGAGGCGTTTCAACAGATCCGCGACCGTTTCTGGTCCCACGAAAAAATTGAATCCTACCGCATTGCCGCCATGGCCATCGCCATAGAAAAAATTGCCATCAGCTACCAGGACCGCGGCGTATATCCGTAAACTTCGGGTAAACGCTGTTTTGCCCGTCTCCAAAAAATTCCAACCTGACTGCAATAATGCTATAGTAGCGCCAGAAATCCTTATCCTGTCCTCGAGCCGAGTCATGTCCAGCCCAACCGGAAAAACATCGCAGTACGAACAAAGCGGCGTCAGCCAGAGCGGCGCGGAATCGGCGCTGGACGGCATCCTCAAGCACATCCTGCCAACGCGGCAGTTCAGCGAGCGCTACCCGCTGAAAGCCGATATCGGTTACTTCGCCAACGTCATCGATATGGGCAACGGCGAGGGCATCGCGTTCTGCACCGACGGCGTGGGCACCAAGGTGATCGTCGCCGAGTTGATGCACCAGTACGACACGCTCGGCATCGACTGCATTGCGATGAACGTCAACGACCTCATCTGCGTCGGCGCACGGCCGGTGAGCATGGTGGACTACATCGGCTGTTCGCACACCGACCCGAAAGTGTTCGAGGAACTGGGTCGCGGCCTCGCCGAAGGCGCGAAACAGGCGCAGATCAGTATTTCCGGCGGGGAGATTTCGCAGGTGAAGGAAATCATCACCGGCATCGACCTCATCGGCGCCGCCATCGGCCATGTGAAACTCGATCAAATCAACACCGGCCAGAATATCCAGCCCGGCAACCTGATCCTGGGACTTGCCGCCAGCGGGGTGCATTCCAACGGCCTGACCCTGGCGCGTAAAGTGTTGCTCGGCGAAACGCCGGAAGAACAAAAGGAAAAGGTCAACCAGTACGACGCTTCGCTGGGCCGTACCCTCGGCGCGGAACTGCTGGAGCCGACCCGTATCTATGTTCAGCCGGTCATGAAAATGCTGGAAGCGGGGATCGATATGCGGGCCATGGTGCATATCACCGGCGGCGGACTCACCAACCTCACGCGCGTGCAAACTGACAACATTCGTTTCGTGATCGATCCCCTGCCCGACCTGCTCCCCGTCTACGAGTTGATTCAAGAAGCCGGTGGAATCAGCGATGCTGAAATGTACGCCGTGTTCAACATGGGCACCGGCTTCTGCGTGATCGTCGACCATGCCAACGATGCCGATCAGGTCCATGATATCTGCAAGGAATACGGCATCTCCTGCCATGGTATCGGCCAGGTGGAACCCTGGACCGGCAAGGAAGTGTTCATCCCCTCCAAGAACCTGAAAAGCTCCGGATCGAATTTCATCTCATAAATTATTGGTTGCCCTGGAATCTGCTTGGGACGACAGGAGCGGTTCGTTCCGGCGTTGGATTTTCGAAAGTCCTGATGAAACCTGGAGGGATCAACCGGGTTGAATGTCGCTGAATTCTGGGAGCTCGGTGGGATTTTTTCTTCTTTCCTTGGTCTTTTCTGGAAGAATGATGATGAACGAAGTGCCTTTTTCAGGTTGGCTGACCACATGGATGGATCCGCCGTGGCGGTCCACGATTTTTTTGCAGATGGCGAGTCCCATACCGGTACCTTCAAATAGTGTCCCGCTATTGGCTCTTTCGAAGGGATGAAAGACCAGGTTGATCTGGTGGTCTTCGATGCCGATGCCGTTGTCCTTGACCATGATCTCCCAGAACCCGTCACGCAACGGACGGCTGGTGATCTCCACCACCGGGGGAATGTCTTTCTGATGATATTTGAGAGCATTGCCGATCAGGTTTTGAATCAACTGCCGCATCTGTGTGGCATCCGCTTCCAGCGTCGGTAACTGCTTATCGATTTTCACCTGCGCCTTGGTATGGGTGATCCGGGCTTCCAGATCATCCAACACTTCCAGAGTCAGTTTGTGCAGGTCCACGGGCTGGAAGGGTTCTGCGCCGGAAGACACACTGGACAGTTTCAGCAGGGCCTCGATAAATCCCTGCATTCGACGTGCAGAATTGCGCAGGCGATCCAGGTAGTCCCGGCTTTTGGTTTCCCCTTTGGGAATTTGTTCTTCCAGCCGGTCACCGAACATCACGACTTTGCGCAAGGGTTCCTGCAAGTCATGCGAAGCGACGGCGGCAAAATCCATCAGCTCCTGGTTGCTGCGTTTTAATTCCTGAGTACGTTCCTCGACGCGTTCTTCCAGGCGGACACTGTAATTTCGCAGCTGGCGGTTGGAGATGCTTAACAACTCCCGTTCGTGGTCCAGGTCTTCCCGGAGCCGGTTGGTGTGCTGCAACTCGAGCCGCAGTTTTTCAGACAGGGTGCCGATCAGCCACGCCGCCAGGATCAGGAATCCTCCCCAGACTGTAAGATTGAGGTTGGCCTGGGAGGCAGTGCTGGCCGAGTAGTATTCGTTTTTGTCCGCCAGGATGAAGACCCAGACGATCAGGATGGCAAAAAACGCTCCCAGCACGGCGAACCGCTTGCCGATGTAGTACCCCGCCAACACGACCAGAAGATAGAAGAAATCCAGGAAAGCGATTTTGGAGGAATACACAAAGTAATTGACGAAGATCGCCCCTGCCAATATGGAAAGGACAATGGCATCCTGGACATGTTTGAGTAGGTATTTTTTGAGAGGGTCCACTTTATTACATTTGAAATAATTGTAAATACTATTATACGGTATAAGTTCCCGATAAAAATGACTTTTCAGGTATTTTTGGGAAAAAATTGATTCAGGTTATAACTTAATTCGGGTAAGGGTTTGATTAAAAATAATTGAAAAATAAGTCTTTAGGGGAAGACTGGGAGAGAAAGACCCTTACCCTTGTTTTGGGCGTGGTTGACTCAGGACTGAGGAGCTAGCTTCAGGTTTTCAGGGAGCTCTTTAATTCTTCTTCCAGTTGGAGGTTGCGTTCATTCAAACGTTGGTTGGATAATTCCAGTTCCTGGCGGAGCCGGTTGCTTTCTTTCAGTTCATGTTTCCTCTTTTCCGATAGGGTACCGATCAGCCAGGCGGCTAAAATCAAAAATCCTCCCCATACGGTGAGATCCAGATGGGCGTCCAAAAAGCTTCCGGCCTCAAAATATGAGCTTCGGTCGACCATCACAAAAATAAAAACCATCATAATGGCAAACACCGCACCCAGTATGGCCAGCCGCCTGCCCACATAGTAACCGGCGAGTACGATCAAGAGATAGAAAAAATCCAGGAAAGCGATTTTGGAATATATCAAATAATGAATGGCCGCTACACTGACTAAAGTGAGCAGGATGATGATATCTTCCCAGTGTTTTTCCGTAAAATTATCGTATTCGTCAGGAAATATATCCGGCATATTTAATTCACAATTAGAGTTAATGTATAAATTAGTATAAGCCATTGCCCGGATTTTCAATAATATTATTTGAGCTTCTGTTTCAGGAACATTTTATTCGGAATAGGGAATATTTTACTTGGCAGGGAAATACTTGGCAAAGAACACAATAGCCACGGCCACGGGTGCGATATACCGCACCACGAATTCCCAGTAGGCCGCCCAGTGGAAAGTGGTTTCGTGCCGCTCGATCTCCTTGTGGGCTTCTTTCGTGCCCCACACCCAGCCGACAAAAATGGCGGTCAGCATGCCGCCGATGGGCAACAGGTAATTAGCGGTGAGATTATCCACACTGTCGAAAAAATGCCTTCCAAACAGTTTAAAATCTGCCAGTACGCCGAAGGAGAGTCCGGAGGGGATACCGATGGCAAAAATAATCAGGCCCATAGTCAGCACGGCCTTCTTGCGGTCCCATCCCCTCTGGTCGATGAAATAAGCCACCACCACTTCCAGCAGGGAAATCGCGGAGGTCAGCGCGGCAATGGCCAATAATACGAAAAATATGATCGATACCACCCATCCCATAGGCATTCCGGTAAACACGGCCGGGAGCACACTGAACACCAGGCCGGGCCCTTCGGTCGGTTTCAGTCCCATGGCGAACACGGCGGGGAAAATCACCAGGCCCATCAGCAGGGCGATCAGGGTATCGAATAAAACGACGTAGAGCGTTGCAGAGGTCAGGTTCTCTTTGGCGGGCAGGTAACTTCCGTAAGTAATCATGGCGCCCATGCCGAGGCTGAGCGAGAAAAACGCCTGGCCCATTGCCATTAAAATTGAATGTCCGCTCAGTTTGCTGAAGTCGGGGTACAGGTAAAATTTGAGTCCCTCCATGGCGCCGTCCAGCGTCAACGCCCGGATCATGAGAATCACCAGCATCACCACCAGCGTCGGCATCAGAATGTCGCAGGCTTTTTCGATGCCCGCATGCACGCCCTTGATGACAATGGCAATGGTCACCCCCATGAACAATGCATGGTAGAACAACACCTCACCGGTATTGGCGATGAAGCCACCGAAGAATTTTCCGGCATCGGCGGGATTGGCGAACTGGTCCAGCGAATGTGTCAGGGCCTTATACACGTAAGCGAGGGTCCATCCCCCCACTACGCCGTAAAAGGACAAAATCAGGAAACCCGCGAGCACTCCCGTAAACCCGATCCCCACCCAGGGTGTGCCGGGTTTGAGTTGCCGGAACGCGCCGACGGGATTGAGGTTGGTTTTTCTGCCGAGGGTGAACTCGGACAGCATGATGGGCAAACCCACCACGGCGATGCAGATCAGATAAACCAGGACAAACGCCCCGCCGCCGTTTTGTCCGGTGATGTAGGGAAACTTCCAGACGTTGCCCAGGCCGACGGCAGAACCGGAAGCGGCCATAATGAAACCCATCCGGGTAGCCCAGAGTCCTCGTTTGTGGGTCGGTTCAGTCATGGTTTGCCAGTATAACGAGGAATCCGGAATCCGGCAAGCTATTGAAAGTTAGGGGATTCAGCAGGCAACCAGCGTTACGCTGGATTTAGATTCTAAATTGCGTCCAGGGATGCCTCTTGCAATTAACCGGCAGAAAATTCCCCCTCTGGGGAAGAGCTGCGGAGATACTCCGCTATAATCAGGACAGCCGTATTATTCATGGCAGGAAAACTGCCGGAGGAAAGTTGACGTGAACTCCAAAGACCGTCTGAAAAAAATTCTCGATCCAATACCCAAACTTCCCGGCATCTATATCATGAAAGACGGGAAAGGGGAAATGCTTTATATCGGGAAGGCCAAGTCGCTGTTCCACCGCGTGCGGTCGTATTTTTCCGAGGCGGCCGACCTCGCTCCGCGCACGCGCATCTTCGTGCGCAAGGTGCAGGACATCAAATTCCTCACGACAAAGACCGAGCAGGAAGCGCTCATCCTCGAAAGCAATTTCATCAAGAAACACCAGCCGCGCTATAACGTATTGCTGAAGGATGACAAACATTATCCGTACATCCGCATGACAACGCAGGAGACCTTCCCCCGGCTGGAAGTGGTACGGCGCGTCAAAAAAGACGGCGCCACCTATTTCGGTCCCTATACCATGGTGAAGGAAGTGCGCGATACCATCCGCCTCATTTATAAAATTTTTCCGCTTCGGCAGAGCAACGACGAGCTGGACGGTACCGCCAAGCGCCGGCCCTGCCTCAATTACCAGATGAAGCGCTGTCTCGCCCCCTGCGCCGGGCTGGTGACGCCGGAGGATTATTCCAAAGTGGTCAACGACGTGGTGCTGTTTCTGAAAGGCAGGAACACCGAACTGGTGAAGAGTCTGAAAGAAAAAATGGCCGAGGCTTCCACGCATCAGCGGTACGAGGAAGCGGCGGTGTACCGCGACAAGATCGACGCCATCAAAACCGTGGTCGACAAACAGAAGATCATTTCCACCTCGCAGGTCAACCAGGATGTCATCGCCTGCACCAGCGACCGCGGCTGGTCGATGGTGCAACTGCTGGCGGTGCGCGGCGGCAAGATGATCGCCGAGAAAATCTACAAGCTGAAAAACCTCAACCAGGAAGACGACAACGAAACGCTGGCGTCGTTTCTCAAACAGTATTACGCCGACGAGTCGGTCCTGCCGTCGGAGATTCTGTTGTCTCACGCCGTCGAGGACGCAGAGTTGATCGCAGGATGGCTGAGCGAAACGAAGCAGAGCAAAGTGAGCCTCGAAGTGCCGCAGAAAGGCAAAAAACGCGATCTTGTTAAAATGGCGGAAGAGAACGCGCGCTTCGCCATGCGCACCGAGCTGGACAAGGAAGACGTGGCCACGCGCAGTCTGGAAGAACTCCAGGAGACGTTATCACTCAAAAAATTTCCGCGTGTGATCGAGGGCTTCGACATTTCCAACATCTCAGGCACCAGCGCGGTCGGTTCCATGGTGGTCTTCGAGAATGCTAAAGCCGAAAAGGGAAAATACCGCCGATTCAAAATCAAGACGGTGGAAGGGATCGATGACTACGCGATGATCACCGAAGTGATGATCCGACGCTACGCCCGCCTGCTCGATGAAGGCAAACCGTTACCCGATCTGATATTAATCGACGGCGGCAAGGGGCATCTCAATACCGGTTTCAAGGCGCTGGAAAGTCTGGAGCTGGAAGGGCGCATCGATCTCGCCTGCATCGCCAAGGGCAAGTTCCGCAGCAATGTCGAAACCGACGAAGTGTTCCTGGTGGGCAAGAAGAACCCGGTGGGGTTCAGGGAAAGTTCACCGTCGCGCTTCCTGCTGCAGCGCGTGCGCGACGAGGCGCACCGTTTCGCCATCGACTACCACCGCAAGCTGCGGGGCAAGGGATCGCTGTCCTCACCACTGGAAGGTATCCCCGGTATCGGCAAAAAACGCCGGCTGATGCTGCTGAAAGAATTCGGCAGTATCGAGAACATCAAGAACGCCACCCTCGAAGACCTGCAGAAACTCCCCGGCATCACCCAACCCCTCGCCGAGAAAATCACAAGAGCTGTGACGGTTTAAATTGGGTCCAGCCTCACGCTGGCTTTTTTTGCGCGACGAGGAGGTAGCGGGTGGAGGGGCAGGTGTCGGCTTTGTCGCCGATGGGTTGGAGCGTCACGGCATCATAAATATCCACTTTGCCTTTGAACGCTTTTTCAAATTCCTGCCGGAGGCGCCACATCGGCGGCAGAAATCTCAGGTGTTTGCCTTCGTTGGTGATCAGTAACCGGTCGTTATTTTTACTGACGTTTAAAATTTCGCTCTGTTGAAACGTGTAGTTGCCTTCCTCGATCAGCACCGGGTTGCGAAGGGAGATGACGTTACCGGTCTTAGACCGGATCACGTGCGGATAGGTCCGTATATGATCCGGCGTGATGAAGTCGCCGATAAAGTATCCGCCGGGCTGGGTGATCTGTGCCGTCACCGCCAGCGCTTCGTCCAACTGCTCCGGCGACAAATATTGAAACACGTTGAGTCCGCAGTAAGTGACGTCCCACGTTTGATCGCCCAGCGCCAGGATGTCCTCCGCCTTGGCGGTGATGCGGCGCGACGCCACCTGCACCATGGCCTCCGACTTGTCGATGCCTAACAAACGATCGCCCGGCAGGCCGAGTTTTTGAATCATGTAACCTTCCACGATCCCCGTACCGCAACCGATGGAGAGCAATTTCACCGTGTCCCGCCCGATCTTGTATTTTTCAAAAACGAATTTTAAATATTCAGCGATGAATTCGTCGAGGCAGGGTTGGCCGACGACGTCATCGTACAACTCAGCGTAGGTGTAAAACGGATCGCCCTCGTCGTTCGGGAACAACAAGGTCTTCTGCACCTTGGCGGCGGCAATGAGTTCGTTGCGCAACAGCCGCCAGTAGCCCATGTCCTTCATGTGGCCGGTATTGGGTTCGACGTGCGGAAACAGATCGTTCACAAATCGTTGCCAGTTGGAGGTATCACACAGTTTCTGAATAACACCGGCGTCGCGTTGTTCCAGGTCGGCCGGCAGCTCCATGTGGCGCTGGACCCGGTCGATGCGGTTTTTCAGTTCGATGACGTTGCGCAGCCAGGTGATGTAATCGGGATGCGGTCCCGGCTCGCGGCGCTTGATCTGGTTCTCCGGCATGGCAAAGAACACCCCGCCGTCGGTGCGTTGTATGGTGTTTTCTTCGAGATCGAAGATGCGCGCGTCGGCGGTGATGCCGCCCTTGGACTTTTCGTAACAGCCGTACATGTGGAAGCTCATGAAATTGGTGTTGGACGGATTGCCCAGCTGGTGCACCAGTTGATGCCCCACCGACATCACTTCTCCGGGTTTCACTTCGGCGCGCGACAGGGTGGTGATGTCGCCGTCCTGCACCAGGAAGACCGAGTGCTCCGCCGGACCGAACACCTGCACTGCGCCCCACTCGGTATAGCCGTGATCGTGTATGGCGGAGAAATCCCCCGGCGTCCACGACATGACCATCATTTCGAAATAGCCGCCGTCAAACACCAGTTTGCGTCCGTAGCTGTCGCGGATCGGGTGTTCGAGCTCCGACCAGGGTTCGAGGTCTTCCGCCTGCAGGTTGGCCGAAAGCAAAAGTTCGCGCGCCTTGCGCGGGGTGAGGTCCTTCGTCTCCTCCAGCATCCGGATCAGATCCTGGATGGCAAAAGGCAAACGATGTTTGTTCATGGCCGCCATGGTGTTCCTGATTGAGTGGAGGAATCGAATGTTCTGCAACGATCCCGCGAAAACGCTACTTTAATAATATAGGGCAGAAAATTTTAATTGTTGGAGGAAATTGACAGGTGATGCGAGAAAGTTCAATTAATTGAAGGTATTACGGGTTTTAAACATGCAGGGTAATATTGTTTGCAATCATCGTAAGCACGCAAAACAAAATTAAAAATCGGCTGACATGCCTCGCGCCGGGTTTGTAGCGGGGAATCAGTTCGCCTAACAATAGAATACACAGAATTATGGGCGAAGAAATCGTAATCACACTCAAGACGACCAGGTCACCGTCGTAGCCATTCATTTGAAAAGTTTTGAGCAGTATTGCAATCGCCAGGCCTGAAAGAACAAGGTTTACAAGTATCAATGATGAAAATAAAAATTTATAAAACGTTGCGCGAACTTCATCTGTGACTAAGGGAGTATTGAAAAATTTTGTAAATCTGGGTCCAAACATGATCACTCTCTCCAATCACTCATCGATATTCATCCTGATTTCGGTATCTTGTACTTGTCGATAAATTTAAAATTCTGCCGGTTGTGGACGGGGTAGACGGTGAACAGCGGCGTGTTGTAGGGAACCACGGCGGTGTCGGTGCCGGGGCTGAGCGTCAGGTGAATATTCACGAAGTTGAAGCTGAGTCCCTCCTGCCAGGGTTCTTTGGTCGACTCGGCATACGCGGGGATCTTGTCGGACGCGTGACTGCGGGTCATCAGGCCGGAGCCGCCCTGCAGCCCGTACTCGTACAAATCCGGCGCGCCGGTGACCAACACGGAAACCTGCGTTGAATCGAACCATACTTTGAAATTCGAGACGATCTGCACATAAGTGCCGAGCGTGCCCAACCGTTCCAGCACAGTCGCCGGGTACGCGTATTCCGGCGGCACTTCCGGCTTGTCGCCCTGAAATTTGAAATCCTTTTCCTTCACGCGGGAGAACGACACAAACAGGAGGTTGGGATCGTCCAGCGCGATTTCCAGCGCCTGCCCGTCCTGATAGCTGATCAGCTTGTCCATCTCATACGCCAGCGGGAACGAGTAGCCGAACTTGGTGTAGAAGATGCGCGAGCCCGCGTCCAGCGGATCGTCCGGCTTTTTGCTGATCTTGAGATCGAACGGCAGCATCATGTGGAATGCGTTGGTGCGCGAGTTCATGAACGGCGCGCAGGCGCCGGGGAACTCGCGGTGCACGTCCTTGTTGTCGGGTTCGAACTTGCGCGGTCCGCCGGTGAAATTTTGCGCAGTCTTGGCCTGCTTGCTGAGACTGAACTTGTTCTGGTAATACTCCGACGCACGTTTCTGGGCGACGTCGAGAAAATAATCCGGGATATCGGTTTGCACGACGAGTTGCTGAACCTCCTGGGCATCGGTACGCGGCGCGGGGCGCATGGCATCGTTGTAAATCTTCAGTTCCGATTCGGTTTTCTTGATATCGTAATCGAGTTGGCGCGCAAGATCCGTGTTCGAGTAGCGCGTCTGGGAGAGCAGGTCCCGGGTCTTCTGGAGCATTTCCAGCTTCAGGCTGAAGCGTTTCGGCTCGTCCGCCAGCGAAGCCACCGTCGCCATCAACAGGCCGAACTGTTCCTCCGGTTCGAGGCCGATGCCGCCCAGGTTGTTGTCCTTGATAAAGGCCAGAGCCATCGGGCCGAACGCTTCCTCACCGCGGATGTTCAGGGTCAGCAGGTAGTTGAGATAGGAACGCGCCTCTTTCAGATCCAAGGGGTCCTCCGGGACCAGTAAACCATTTAGAATTGAGTGTTTAAGGGATGGCGCATTATGAACTTGAATGGCGGCAATGGCAAGTATATTTTGGGCAATTTCTCACATATTGTAGGAAATATTGGGTCCCAGGGCTGTAATCAGCCGTAGTCATTTTAAATTGTTGAAAATACGGATCAATTCGTCGAGCGCTTCGGAATCAGTGACCCGAAACAATTTTTCAACCTGGGCGACGAATTCCTGACGGGTTTTGAATTGCAACTCGATTTTAAATTGATCGCTCTCGAAATTCTCCGGGGTGCGTAGTTTGATCCGGCCGTCGAGCTTCAGCTGGTCGATGGCCCGGTAGACCTGTTTCTGGAGGTCGGTCAGCACCGGGTAGCGCCACAGGCGTAACTGCTTGTGAATGGCATCATATTTTTCGTGTGGGGAAAGGTCCGCGTCGTTAAGCGGTTTTTGAATTGCTTCCCGGTTCAAAATTTCATGCGGCGAGGTGTTCTCTTTCACCGCCGTCTCATCGGTCAGCTCCAAAAGCTCGCGGCACTTGTTGGCGCCGGGGCGCAGGGCGTCCAACAGGGTTGTGGCGGCGGCCCTTGCCTCCTCATCCCACCGCAACAATATTAAAAACACACGGAGCGGCAGTTTCAGGCCATGCAGCAGAGCGCTCAGGCTTTCCGAAAACGCGGCGCATTGGTTGAGTTCGGCAAACAGTTTTTTACTGCGCTCCAGGTCGAGCAGGGGTAAATAGTTTTTGATGATTTCCGCTTCCGGCACGCCTGCGTTTTTAAGCCTGTGAACAATCCACCCCTTTTCGATATCGCTGTAGGTCCGGTGACCCCGATTCTCGAAGAGGTTGCGTTTCAGCATGTCGGCAGGCGCGGGCGCCTCTTCCAGCACCCACGCGGGAACGGTTTCCAGATTCAGCAGGCGCGCGCACTCGACGCGACGGTGACCGCACACAATTTGATATCCTTTGTCCGCAGGGGTCAGTAGCACCGGGTGGGTGATCCCCAGTTCCCGGATCGACTCTACCAGCGTGTCGGGGGGCGGGTCCATCGAGAATTGCGTGAGGTTTTCCTTCCCGATGTCCGCCAGCAAAATATGTTCGATTGGTTTTTTGGATGTTCCGGCCATGAAACGTGTATAGTTTAGGGATTTAATGGGTCACCCTAGCACTTATTAATCCTCATGAAAAAATTATTTATCACATTAAATTGTTTGGTTTGCGCTGTGTTGTTCAACGCCTGCGATCCGCCCCCGCCGGAGGGTATGGTGCTGGTGCCCGCCGGCTATTTCCTCATGGGGACGGACGAATTTGATGATCAGGGCGAGGCGCTGGCCCTCGGACTCGACAAGCCGTGGTACGCCGATGAGTCGCCGCAGAGGCGCCTGCACCTGCCCGACTTCTACATCGACAAGTATGAAGTGACCAATCAGCAGTACTACATTTTCACGCAGGCGACCGATCACCAGCCGCCGCGCTTGTGGCGCGGGCCGAAATATCCCGAAGGCTGGGACCACCTGCCGGTCTCCGACGTCACGTTTTTCGACGCCAACGCCTATGCAAAGTGGATGGGCAAGCGCCTGCCGACCGAGCAGGAATGGGAGAAGGCCGCGCGCGGGCCGAATGATTTCCGGTATCCGTGGGGAGTCGAGTTCGATTTTACAAAGGCCAACCTCAGCCGGTCACCAACAGCCAAACGGGGTCAGGGACTGCAACCGGTCGGATCGTTCCCGGAAGGGGCCAGTCCGTATGGAGCGGAGGATATGGTTGGCAACGTGTGGGAATGGGTGTGGGATTACTACCAGCCGTATCCCGGCAACATCTGGCAGCCGGAACACTATCTCGGCAAACGCGTGGTGGTGCGTGGCATGTCGTACCTCGGCATCGGTCATTTCCCGAAGAAGTCCTACAGGAAGGTGATGGCCCTCAAAGCCCGCGTGTCATATCGCCAGAAGATGTCCCCCATCCGCCACACCATCGACGTCGGCTTCCGCTGCGCGAAAGATAAGCCGAGCCTGTATCAGCAGTTGTTTGGGGAAAGCGAAAGCAAACAGACCTGAAACCATTTTGAAACTCAAAAGACATGGTCACGAGAATCCTCGGGTCAGGCCGATTTCTTGAGGATGGCGTACATGCTGTCGCTTAAAGGTGATCGGTCCAGAAGATTTTGCCGGGCAATCGTAAAGTGGGCTGCCTGAGCCAATTTTTGCAGGGTATCCGGAGTAAAATAATTCACGTGGTCGGGAAATCGGAATCCACACCATTTGCGTCCTCGCAAGATTCGATTCCAGGAGTCATAATTCGGAACCTTGAGTATCACCACGCCGTCCGGGGCCAGAATCGGATGCAGTTTTTTCATTAAAGCCAGAGGTTGGCTTTCATGTTCCAGAAAGGAGGATAAGATGATCACATCAATGGATCCCTCCGCAAACTGGTCCGAACCTTCCAGGGCATTTGCAAAGACTAGTTTTCCGCCCAGCGGGCTGATTTTTTTCCTTGAATATTCCGCAAGTTCCCTGGAAATTTCGATACCGTTGGGGACCATGGTTCGGCCCATGCGCGCGAAGCGACGATGAATTTCTTCCAAAAGATGGCCCCAACCGCAACCCACGTCCAGGAATTGGAGTGGCCGGTCTTTCTCCTTGTTTTGAACGAAGTTTTCCGTAAGGCTGCAGATAATGTTTCGTTTCGAAAACAGCAATCTTTTGACCGCTTTAACAAAAGCCGATATCCGGGTGATTACCGGTTCCTCTTGTTTGCGTCTTTTTGTTTCAGCTGCGGCTGTTTTCTCCCAACCATAATCGCTTTCCAGTTGGGACGTGTCGGGGGGATTGGCCAGGAACACCAAACCGGTTTTCACGCACTTGACCACGAGCCAGGGATCCTGGGAATAAGGGGTTTCTATGACCTGAGTCGGTTCTTCAAGAATGGGGCAGATGCATTTCATGAACCGGGATACCATGGAATGGCAATGAAGTTAGTATCTACAATCCATCTTAACAGAAAGCTTTATTTTACAGTACAAACTTGCTCGGGTTAAGGAAATTGTTTTTGAAACCAAAATTTTAACGGAATCTGGTTCTCCCCGTTATTTTCCCGTGATTTTGTAGACCACCCCTAAAGAATCGTCGGAAAGGTAGAGGTCGCCGTCGGGGGAGAGTTGGACATCCACCGGGCGGCCTTGTGTGTCGCCGCCCGGCAGGAGCCAGCCGGTGATGAAGTCTTCATCGGATTGGATCTCTCCATTTTCGTTGAGGATGACGCGTACGACTTTGTACCCGGCGGGGACGGAGCGGTTCCATGATCCGTGAAAGGAAATAAACAGGCTGTTGTTATACTTCGCAGGCAGGTTGCCCTTCCGGTAGAACTCGAGACCGAGCGGGGCCTGGTGTGCGGTGAACATGTAGGCCGGATGTTCGGTTTTGGCGCAGTCGTACTGGTCCCCGTAATCGGGGTCGGCGGTCCGGTTTTCCCAGCAGTACGGCCAGCCGTAATGCTTTCCCTCGCGAATGATGTTGAGTTCCTCTCTCGGGTGATCGTCCCCCAGCCAGTCGCGGCCGTTGTTGACGCCCCACAGCTCGCCGGAGTAAGGCGAGAACTCGATGCCCACGGAGTTGCGCAGTCCCGCCGCAAATAACTCGCCGTTTTTGCCGTCGAGGTCGTAACGCCAGACGGCGGCGCGTAACGGGGTGTCCTCGATGCACACGTTGCAGGACGAGCCGATGGAAACGTACATTTTCTTATCTTTTATTTTAATGGTGCGGGTGGAATGGCCGCCCGTGGGGATGCCGGAAACCAGCACTTCGGGCTTGCCGTAGGAGAAAGGCTTAGCGGTGCGTTTGAGGCGGACCACCTGGTCCTGTTCTGCGATGTACAGGTAGTAACCGGAGTCCAGTTGCACGAACGCCAGGCCGTGCGGCACGCTGCGCCCCTCGAGGATGGACACCACCCGGTCGGCCTTGCCGTCGTTGTTGTCATCGGGCAGGGCGACCACGGCGCCGTCACGCGCCCGGCTCAGGAACAGGATGGCCTGGTCGTCGAACGCCATGTGCCGGGCTTTGGGAACGTTATCCGCGAACACCGTTAGTTGGACCCCGTCCGGCACGTTCAGTTTGAGATCGGATGCTTTTTCCGCCCAACCGCAACCCGGCGCCGACAAAAGCATCCCAATCAACAAGAGGTGAACGACCCTCCGGTGACGGGCTGGGATGCTTCGAAAATTCGAATTTTGATGGCGCTCAAGGTTCATGGTGAATCCTCCCCGGTTTCGTGTTATTTCTTGAGGGTGCGAGATGCATTGTCCCCGCATATTTTATATAATAGATCGCATGACACGAGAATAATATTCCTACCGATAGGCTCCTTACCCGTAAATCGTTGAATCCAAAGGTAAGAAAATCCCCGTTGGCGGTGCGGTCGCGGGCCTGAATTGAATATCGATGAACTTTGAAGACGCTTTAAAAAACCAGATTCTTATATTGGACGGCGCCATGGGCACCATGGTGCAGGCTTTGGAGAACGTGACCGATGCCACTTTCGGCGGGTCGCTGTTCCGCATGCTGACCGATCTGCTCGTGTTCGCCCGGCCGGAGGAATTGGAGGACATCCATTTTCAATACCTGCAGGCGGGTGCGAACATTATCGAGACCAACACCTTTGGAGCGTCGCCGTTGCGTCTCAAAGAATTCGACTGGTCGAAGATCGATACCTCGGACATGCGCACGGTGCCCGAGGGGTTGACGCTGATGGGCGGCCACCTGGAAACCATTGCTTATCATTTGAACGTCGAAGGCTGCCGTCTGGCGCGCCAAGCGGTGGAGCGTTACAAAACGTTGCCGGAGTATGACGGACGGCCCCTGTTCGTCGCCGGTTCCATCGGCCCGTCCAACAACGTGTTGTCGAGCACCCAGGCCAATCTCCAGAAAACCACGTTCGATGTGATCGTCGACAACAACCGGGTGCAGGTGGAAGGGTTGATCGACGGCGGGGCGGACGTGCTGTTGTTTGAAACCCAGCAGGATATTCTGGAACTCAAGGCTTCGATCATCGGCGCCAACCGCGCCTTCGATAAAAAAGGCAAGCGCCTGCCGATCATCGCGCAGGTGACGGTCGATGCCTTTTCCAAAATGCAGATCTTCAACACCGACATTCACGCCGCCTACACCGCCGTCGCCGGCATGGGCATCAGCGTGTTCGGCATCAACTGCAACGTCGGCCCGGCGGAAATGGAAACCACGGTCAAGCACCTCAGCCATTTCTCGAAGCATCCGATATCGATCGTGCCCAACGCCGGCCAACCGGTCTCCGAAGACGGCGTCACCTGTTACAAGTTGGAACCGGAAGCGATGGGCGCCATCATGGAACCGTTCGTGAAGGAATACGGCGTATCCATCGTCGGCGGCTGTTGCGGCACACGGCCGGATCATATCCGCGTCCTGCGCGACAAGTTCAGGGACGCCAAACCCATCCAGCGGGAAACCGATCCACATATCTACATCTCCGGACCCCAGGAGGTTGCGGCGCTGGACAGTTCGGAAGGATTGGTCCGCATCGGTGAAATGCTGAACGTGCGCGGCAGCAAAAAAGTGCGCGACGCGGTGGAAACCGAGGACGGCGTGCGCATGGAGGTGCTGGAAGAAGTAGCGCATGCGCAGGTCGACGATCTCGGCATCGAAGTCATCGACGTGTGCCTGGACAGCAACATCGTCGAGACCGAGAAAGTTCTGCCGGAAGTGATTCACGGCGTGACCAGCGACTTCAAAGGCACGATGTGCATCGACTCGTTTTCAGTGGAGGCTTTGGAGAAAGGGCTGGAGGTTTATCCCGGACGGCCCATCGTCAATTCCATCAGCCTGGAAGAATACGCGCCCGGTGTCAGCAAGCTTGACGCGGTGCTGAAGATGAGTGCGGAGCATCACCCGATTTACATTGCTCTGGTCAACGGACCGGAGGGCCCCGCCATCACCGCCGATGAGAAGTACACGCTGGCGGCGGAGATCGTCAAGCAGGCCGGTGAGAAATACGGGGTGACTCCCGACCAGATTCTGATCGACATCAATGCCTATCCCATCGGCAGTGAGTCTCAGGAAGGCATGAATTTCAGCAAAGAAGCGCTGGACAGCCTGCCGCGCATCAAGGCCATTCATCCGGATTTGAAAACGTCCATTGGCGTCGGCAACCTGACGGCGGGACTCGGGCAGAAGCCGTACATGCGGAAAGTGCTGACCAGCGTGTTCCTCGACGAGGCGCGGCAGAGGGGGCTGGACTGTGCCATTCTCAATCCCAACCATTATGTCCCGGTGGAGAGCCTGCCGCCGGAAGATGTCGACCTGGGCCGCAAGATCATTTTGGAACACGACATGGACGCGTTCGAACGTCTTGAAGAAGTCGCCGTCAAAAAGAAAACCGGTGCCGTCGCCAAAAAACACAACTACGCCGACCTGTCGCTGGAAGACAGCATCTGCCTCAAAATCATGGACGGTTACAAGGAAAAGGCCACCGGGACGCTGGAAAAAGACGGCTGGACCTATGAATACAGGGACAAGATCGTTCTGCAGGCCGCGAAAGCCCTGGACAAACACGAACCGTTGGATTTCATCAGCAACTTTCTGATGAAGACCATGCGGGAATTGGGTGACGGCTTCGGGCGCGGCGAAGTGAGCCTGCCGCATCTGCTGAAAAGCGCCGACGTCATGCGTAACGTCATGGGATTCCTGGAGGCGTGGATGCGCCACACCAGCGGCGTCGAGCCGGGAGCGGCTATCGATTACAAGGGCGTGGTGGTCATCGGCACCGTCTATCAGGACGTGCACAGCATCGGCAAGGACCTCGCCAAAACCCTGCTCGATAATTACGGGTACCGGACGATCGACCTCGGCGTGCAGGTGCCGCTGGAAAAATTCATCGAAACCGCACGGGCGGAAAACGCCGATGCCATCGGCCTGAGCGCCCTGCTGGTGCAGACCTCGAATCACATGATCACCATCGCGCGCATGCTGAAGGAAGAGGACTACAGTATTCCGGTATTGATCGGCGGCGCACCCGTCAACGACCGCCATGCCGGGTATGTGGCGATGTTCGGGCAGGACGACACCGCGCATATTCTGTCCAATGTGTTTTACTGCGAAAGCGGCATGGACGGCGTCAACACCATGAACGCGCTGATGAATCGTGATCAGCTGGAAGAGGTGCTGGCCGCCAACCGGGAGAAACTGAAGCGCAATTACGAGCGCGCCAAGGGGATGGCGGAAAACAAGGAAAAACTGCTGGCGACCCTGGACCGGCGCAAGGTGAGTTTCAAAAAACACGAAGTGATGCAGAACGGTTACGGCATTCACAAGGTGGAATTCAAGCTGGACAAACTGAAGAACGTGATTGATTCCAAAAGCCTGTTTTCCCTGAACTGGAAATACGGCAAACAGTCCTCCTGGAAAAAGAAAGGGGTGACACCGGAAAAGTTGAAACGTCTGCGGGAAGAATGGCTGCAGAAGGCGGATTCCCAGCACTGGATCACTCCCAAGGCCCGGTTTGCGCTCCTGCCGGCTCAGTCGGAGGGGGACGAGCTGATTATTTATAATCCGGAGAACCTTGAGCAGGAGCTGGGCCGTATCCAGTGGAATGCGGTGGTCGGTAAAGGCAACAACGGGACCAAGGATGTATTTTCCGTCGCGCAATATTTTCACACCAAAGCTTCCGGGATCATGGACGTGGTCGGTTTGCAGATCACCACGGCGGGTCGCAAAATGGAGGAGGTCATCGCCGGGTTCAAGACCGAGCATGACTCCGAGTCGGCGCTGTATCTGCAGGGGCTGGGTGACCGGGTGGCGGAGGATTTTGCCGAGTATATCCACGGATTGATGGGTCAACGGACCGGCCGTAAAAAAGGGCAACTGGGCCAGCGCTACAGTCCGGGGTATCCGGCGCTGGAGGATTTGGTTAATAATAGAGTGATTTACGATATATTGAAAACCGAGGATTTGGGAATCACTTTGACCTCCGGAAATGAGTTCGATCCGCCCAGCACCACGGCGGCGGTGGTGTGTTTTCACCCGGATGCAGGCTATTTTTAAGCCGGGTTTTTTCAATTAAAAAATAAGAGTGGATTTTGCCGGTCGAAACTCGGTAGCATAGAATATCAAGCAAAATAGACGCTAAACGAGCTTCATAAAATAACGCCTATCAGGACAAATTTTATTTTTCGGGATGAAATTGGAGTCTATTAAACAATTAGTTATTCTGGGTCTAAACCATTCAAATAAAGGCTTGTATTATAGGTACTGTTTGCTAGAATGATTAGTTGTGGAACCAGAATTATTTTGAAGCTTTCCGCCTGCCTGTGCTCGTAGGGCGTAGAGTTTGTTAAAACAACAGGTTAGTCACCTTCTATGCACCCTCTTATCGAAAGTTTAAATCATGTTTAAGCGATTCACTGAAAGAGCGAGACGAGTTATTATCCTGGCGCGGGAAGAAGCAGAGCTGTATCGACATGAGTACCTGGGCACCGAGCATATATTGCAAGGGGTCATTAAAGATGGAGGGGGTATCGCGATTGCGCTTCTCCAGAAGTCCGGCGCTGACCTGAATCAGATCAAAGCCGAGCTTGAAAAGAACCTTCCGCGGAGTTCCAATTCCCTGGTGATCGGCGACATTCCATTTACGTCGCGCGCCAAGAAGGTTCTTGAGTTTGCCGTCGAAGAAGCGCGTTCCCTGAATCATAACTATATCGGCACCGAGCATCTCCTGTTGGGTTTGCTGAAGGAGAAGGAAGGCGTGGCGTGCCGGGTATTGAATAGTTTCGGAACTTACTTTGACGATGTCAAAGAGAAGCTCGTCGACATGTTCAAGGAGCCGACGGAATCGACGCGTGAAACGGGCAAAACCCCGACTCTGGACGAATTCAGCCGCGACCTGACAGCGATGGCGGTGGCCGGCAAGTTGGATCCGATCATCGGCCGCAGCAAGGAAATCGAGCGGGTCATCCAAATTCTCAGCCGGAGAACGAAGAACAATCCGGTATTGATCGGTGAGCCCGGTGTGGGCAAGACCGCGATCGTTGAAGGTCTGGCACAGTTGATCATTGAGCGTGAAGTTCCTGACACCCTGTTTGAAAAGCGGGTGGTGTCTCTCGACCTCGGATCATTGATTGCCGGCACCAAGTACCGCGGTCAGTTCGAAGCCCGGTTGAAGGGCATCATGAAAGAAATCGTTCAGAATGAAAGTGTCATTCTGTTCATCGACGAGTTGCACACGCTGGTCGGCGCGGGCGCGGCGGAAGGTTCCGTGGACGCCTCGAACATGCTGAAGCCGGCTTTGTCGCGCGGTGAAATCCAGTGTATCGGCGCAACGACCCTGGAAGAATACCGCAAATACATCGAAAAGAACGGGGCGCTGGAAAGACGCTTCCAACCGATCATCGTCAATCCGCCGACGGTTGAAGAAACCATCGAGATCATTCGCGGACTGAAGGTGCCTTACGAAGTACACCATAAAGCGAAAATCAGCGATGAAGCGATTATCACCGCCGTCCGGTTCGCCGACCGTTATATCAACGACCGGTTCCTGCCGGACAAGGCGATCGACGTGATCGACGAGGCGGGTTCCCGCGTACGGTTGCGGAAATCTTCGCAGTCTCCCGAAATGAAGGAGATCCAGCGCGAGATCGATGCGCTGGTCCGCGAGAAGAAGGTCCGTATCGAAAATCAGGAGTTCGAAAAAGCGGTGGAGTTGCGCGACAACGAAGAAGAATTGCGCTCCAAGCTGGAAGGCGAAAAGGATAAGTGGGATCAGGAAAATTCCATCAACGAGCCGAGCATCACCGAAGAGGATATTGCCGAGGTGGTGTCCAGCATGACGGGGATTCCTCTCAACCGGATCGAAGAGAAGGAGTCTGCCCGCCTGCTCAATATGGCCGATGAGCTGGGTCAGAAGATTGTCGGGCAGAAGGAAGCGGTGGAAGCGATCTCCAAGGCGATCCGCCGTTCCCGGTCCGGGCTCAAGGATATGCGGCGTCCAATTGGAACCTTTATGTTCATGGGTCCGACGGGTGTCGGTAAAACCGAGTTGGCCGGAGCGCTGGCGGAATTCCTGTTCGGTCATCGCGATGCGTTGATCCGGCTGGATATGTCCGAGTATATGGAAAAATTCAATGTGTCCCGGTTAACCGGAGCGCCTCCCGGCTATGTCGGGTATGAAGAGGGCGGCCAGTTGACGGAGAAAGTGCGCCGCAAACCGTACTCGGTGGTGCTGTTCGATGAAATTGAAAAGGCCAATCCCGATGTGTTCCATCTGTTGTTGCAGATCATGGACGACGGACGGCTGACGGACAGTTATGGCCGGAACATCGATTTTAAGAATACGGTGATCATCCTGACCTCCAATATCAGCTCGAAAGCGCTGGACAAGGGGTCGTTGGGTTTCCATGACAGCGACGCCGACATGAGTTTCGATAAAATGGAGAAGGATCTCAAGCAGGATCTGAGGAAATCCTTTAATCCTGAATTTTTAAATCGGTTGAGCGAAATGATTGTGTTCAAGCCGTTGACACTGGAGAACGTCACTGAAATTCTCGAGATTCAGTTGAATCTGCTCAACGAGCAGTTGATCCAGCAGGGATTGACCCTGGATATGACGGAAGAAGCCAAGAATTGGCTGGCCGAGAAGGGTTATGACAAGAATTTCGGCGCCCGGCCGTTGAAACGGGCCATTCAGAAGCATTTGGAGGACGTATTGTCTGATGAAATGCTGAAAGGCCGGTTCAAATCCGGTGGGGTGATCGAGGTCGGCCTGGTGGGCGATGACCTTGTGTTTACCGAGAAATCCGGGGCTCTCAATACAGTCCCCTAAAAGCAAGGATTTCCGGGTCATTCTTTAGTTATTTACATTCGAAAAAGTATTAAGTTTTATGGTATTGTTTGCCGTAAAGCTTAATACTTTTTTTTTGTCCCCATTTCACTGTTTTCCGGGAGAAAACCCCTGTTGGCCTCGTTCTCAATACAGGATTGGTGTGCTCCTGCGCCGTTCAGGCGTTGGCGTGCCCTGCTTTACCCTCTCTTCTTTTTTCTCGTGGGACTGTTCGCTGCGCCCCTTCATGCCCAGCAAGAAGGGACAACCGTCAGCGCGATCAGAATCCAGGGCAACAAACGGGTCGATTCCTCCACCATTTTCTATTACATCAAAACGGAAGTGGGCAAACCTCTTTCCCGGGTCCTCATCCGAAAAGACATCGAACAAATCTACAGCCTCGGTCAGTTTACGGATATCCAGGTGGATACCCGGCCTGCCAAAAACGGCGGCGTGGAAGTGATTTTTGTGGTCAAGGAAATTCCTTCCGTGGGAGAGGTCACCTTCGTGGGCAACGATACTCTCGACACGGCGGATTTGAGGGATGTCATTTCCATTAAACGCGGCGTCACATTCAAAGAACATCTTGTGAACGACACCATTCAGAAACTGACAGCCCATTATCACGAAAAAGCATTTTTTCTGGTGAAAGTCGATGTGAAGACGGCGGTCAATGCCAGTGGCCTGAGAGACATCACCATCAATATCAAAGAAGGGGAAAAGGTCAAGATTGATGAAATCCGGTTTACCGGGAATAAGGCCTTCGACGGTGACGATCTCAAAGATGTCATGGAGACGGAGGAAAAATGGTTATTTTCCTTCCTCGATGATTCCGGAATTTACAAAAAAGATGTATTGAAAGTGGATGTCCTCAGGCTGGAAGCATTTTATCAGGACAACGGTTATATCCGGGTACGTGTGAACGAACCGCAGATAGAGGTGAACCGTGAAGATAAGGAAATTTACATTACAATAAAAATTGAGGAAGGCCTGCAATACAAATTCGGTAAAATCACTGTACAGGAAGTTGAAGAATTCAAAGGGCAGAGCCTGCTTGCAGGTCTTAAATCGCAACCGGGGGCGGTGTACAATATTTCCCTGCTTCGGGAAGACGTGCTGAATATTACTGAAAAATTTTCTGAAAAAGGTTTTGCGTATGCGGACGTTAACCCCAAAGCCGCCATTGACGACCAAACGAGAATGGTCGATCTGAAAATTGAGATTGATCCCGGTCGCAAGGTTTATGTCGGTAAAATCAATGTGATCGGAAACACCCGAACCCGGGACAACGTCGTACGGCGGGAGTTTCGATTCAAGGAAGGTGAATTATTCAACAGTAAAAAATTGAAGCGCAGCAAACAACGGATTAATAATCTGGGATTTTTTGAAAACGTTAAAATAGATACCCACCGCGGCGACACGCCGGGGCTGATCGATGTCGATGCGACGGTAACCGAAAGGCCGACCGGCTCGATTTCCTTCGGTGCCGGATTCAGCTCGGTTGATAAGCTGATTTTCAATGCTTCCATTGCCCAGGATAATGTGTTTGGCACCGGTCGCAAGGCCAATATTTCCGCGAATATTTCCGCGCGTCGAACCAATTTCAACATCCAACTGACCGAGCCCCGTGTTTTCGACAGCGACATCTCCGCAGGGGTCAATATTTTCAACAGCCGGTCCAATTTCTTCAGTTTTGATTCCCGTTCTCAGGGTGGCGGGCTGAACCTTGGCAAAAATCTTTCGGAAACCGACTGGGGGGGTGTGTTTTACCGTTTTTCCAAAGTCAGAATTTCTGATGTGGTCAATCCCACGACGACCCTCAAGAATGAGACGCGCAATACCAGCCGGATAGGAGCTACGTTTATCAATGATTCCCGTGATAACTTCATTAACCCTACACAGGGTTGGAGGCATGTGGTACGATTAGAGTTCGCCGGCAGTTTTCTCGGCGGGGCGGATTTTTACAAAACCGGGTACGAGATCACCTATTACCGCAAGCTGATCGGCAAACTGGTGGGCGCCATTCATGGAGCCATCAATTTTGCAGAAGGATACAGTGACGAGGAATTGCCCGCGTTTGAAAGATATTTTATGGGCGGAGCCAATTCCCTGAGAGGGTTTACGATCCGCCAAGTCGGTCCCCTGGATTCCCTGGGAGATCCCCTGGGAGGAGAACAGTCGCTGTTATTTAATTTTGAGCTTCAGTATCCTCTCACCGAAGGCTTCCGTTTGTTCGCGTTTTATGACCGGGGCAACGTATACGGTTCCGGATTCAATATCTCTTCCACCGATACCAGCTTCAATCTGAGCAAGATGCGTGAAGGTGTGGGTGGGGGAATACGCTTCTTCAGTCCTTTCGGTCCAATTTCCCTGGCGTATGGTTTCAAGCTGGACCAGAGAACCGGGGAGTCAGCCGGAGAGTTTCATTTTTCAGCAGGCAACGCTTTCTAAAGGTTTAACTACATAAAGAGGTGACATGTTTTCGTTAAAGAAAAATTTGAAAGAGTATCGTGTGCTGGCATGGGCCATCCTGTTTGCGATGTCCGGGCAGATGGCGGCCGTCGCCGAAGCCACTGCCGCGTCTGTTAAAATCGGCTTTGTGGATATTCAAACAGCGATTACCGAGACCAAGGAATTTAAAAAATCCCAAATGAAGTTTCGCGTGGAACTCCAGAAGGAAAAAGGCATCATTGACGCGCGCAAGAAAAAGGTGGAAGGCATGCTCATGGAATTAAACAAGCAGGCCAATGTTCTCAACCCCACGTTGAAAAAAAAGAAAGAGGAGAGTTTTCTAAGAGAAAAAAAAGATTTTGAACGGTATGTTCAGGATCGCGAAGAGGAATTTGCCCGTAAGGAGAAACTCGCGCTCGACAAGATTTCTAAAAAAATGCTGAAAGTGTTGAAACAACTGGGCAAGCAAAAAAAATTGACCATGGTACTCGAAAAGAAGTCGGTTTTTTACAGCGATTCCTCCCTGGATTTGACCAGCCTGGCGACTAAAACATACGACAAGCTGTATCCATGATTCCGTCTGGCAGGCCCCAAGCCGCCGTCATGATATTCTTTCCCTGATAAACTATCAATTCATCAGTTGAGGGTTTTTAATGTTAGACATTAATGAGATTAAAAAAATCATTCCTCATCGGTATCCTTTTTTGCTGGTCGATAAGATAATTGAGTGCGATGACGATTCCCATATTGTGGGCATTAAATCCGTCACCATGAACGAACCGTTTTTCCAGGGGCATTTCCCCGATTTCCCCGTAATGCCCGGTGTCCTGATTGTTGAGGCGATGGCGCAGGTGGCCTGCATTTTGGCGATGCGGGTGTTGAAAAAAGAGGGGAGTGCCTCCGTATTTTTTACGGGCATCGATGGCGTCAAGTTTCGGAAGCCCGTGGTCCCAGGGGATGTGCTGCGTCTGGAATTGACCAAGACCAAGCAAAGGGGGGAGCTGTTTCGTTTTGATGGAAAGGCCCTGGTGGAAGAACAGGTGGTGACCCAGGGAACCATTCAGGCGGTACTTGGAAAAAGTTGAAATCTCTCCCCTAACCCGTTTAATATTAATAAGTAAGGCCTTGTGCGCAGGGCCCGTTGCTGGTTTTTGCCTTCCCCGTTGTTGTGCAAATGGATTCCAGAAATAATATCCTTGTCAGGTGGGTCTTGTGAATATTTCAGAAAATGCCACCATTGACCCCTCTGCGGTCTTGGGGGACAATGTTACCGTTGCACCCTACACCACCATCGGGCCGGGTGTTAAAATTGGGGAGGGAACCGTGGTGGGGCCCAACGTCCTGATCGACAAAGGGACGGTGATCGGGGAAAACTGCAAGATCTATCACGGGGCTTCATTGGGGGGCGATCCCCAGATTGTCGGATTCGAGGATGTCCCCTCTTTCGTTCATATCGGCAGCAACACCACTATTCGCGAGTTTGTCACGGTTCAACGTTCCGGCAAAGAGAACGGCATCACCAGAATCGGCGACCATTGCATGCTGATGAATTACGCGCATGTGGCGCATGATTGTGAACTCGGCAATCATGTGGTTGTGGTGAATTCGACCGGATTGTCCGGTCATATTATTGTTGAAGATTACGCATTTATCTCGGGTTTTGTGGCGATCCATCAATACGCCCGCATCGGTGCCCATTCCATGATTCAGGGAATGAGCGGCATCAGCCAGGATGTTTTGCCCTACGCGCTGGTGGGCGGCTGGCCGGCAAAACTGGTGAGCCTCAACTCGGTGGGTCTGCGGCGGCGCGATTTTGGCCCCAAAGTGCGAACGGCCATCAAAAATGCCTTTAAAATCCTCAAAAACCCCGGGTTGAATACCACCCAGGCCATTGAAAAAATTGAAAGCGAAATTGAAATGATCGATGAAATCCGATATCTTACTGATTTTGTAAGAAATTCAAAGAGAGGATTCAGTAAATAAATGAGCCGGATTAAAGCAGGAGTATTAGGCGTCGGTAAAATGGGCGAATATCACGTGGGTGTTCTGTCAGAAAACCGCGATGTCGACCTGAAGGGTATTTCAGATGCCAGCGAACAGCGCGGCCGCGTCATCAGCGAACGGTACGAGGTTCCATATTTTAGTGATTTAAATAAAATGTTGAAAGAGGTGGATGTGGCGGTGGTCGCGGTTCCCACCAAACTGCACTATCAAATCGGAATGGAAGTTCTGAATGCCGGTGTCCATGTGCTGTTGGAGAAACCCTGCTCCGACAACCTCGAACATGCCCGCGAACTGTTCAGTCTGGCGGATTCCAAAAACCTGATTTTGCATATCGGCCATGTCGAGCGGTTCAACGGAGCCGTTCAGGAACTCCACAAACTGGTGGATGATCCCATACTGGTCGAATGCAAACGGATGGGGCCGTTTGTCGAGCGGATGAAGGATGACAGCGTGGTGCTGGACACCATGATCCACGATATCGATATTATCCTCAATCTTATCGACTCAAAAGTGGCCCGGATCAATGTGATGGGCCGATCGATCTTTTCGGAAAAAGACGACGTCGTCAGTGTTCAGCTGGAATTTGAAAATGGCTGCATTGCCATTATTCTAGCCAGCCGCGCTTCTCAAAACAAGGAGCGCACCCTGTCCATTACCCAGAAGGATTCCTACGTCATTCTCGATTACACCGATCAGGAAATTTACGTTCACCGGCAGTCCTCGTCGGATTACATGTTGACCAAGGATTCTCTCCGTTACAAGCAGGAATCCCTGATCGAGCGAATTTTCGTGCACAAGGACAATCCGCTGAAACTGGAAATCCAGCATTTTCTCGACTGTGTTAAAAACGGAACTCCACGGAAAGTGGCGGTCGACAACGAATTGTATTCCCTGGAAATCGCGTTGGGAATTATGGAGCAATTCTACAAGCAAAACGGAATCCCCCATTAATACGGAAGTGCGATGGACCCGTTCCACGCCTGCGGGCCGGGCACACAGTAAACGGGGTTGAACTCTCCGCACTCTTTTAAGAATTTCTTTCCTGGACATTTCATCTTATGAACACCCTGGCTGCTCAACGTATCGGCCTGATTGCCGGGGCCGGTGAAATACCCGTTTACTTCGCCAAAAAAGCCCATGAGGACGGGCTCCGCATCGTGTCCGTCGCCTTCACCGATGAAATAGACGCCCGCCTGAAACCCTTCGTCGAAAAAAATTATTCCATCGGTCTCGCCAAAAGCGGAAAAATCTTCAAGACCCTGGAAGAAGAAAACATCAAGGATATTTTGATCATCGGCAAAGTAGAAAAGAAAATGATCTTCAAGCCCCAGCTGTTCGATCTGGAAACACTCAAAATTATGACGTCCATGTCGTTCCGGACCCACCAGGACAAAACCGTGATGTTGAAGATCATCGAAGAAATCGAGAGTCGAGGTTTCAAGGTGCTCGACCAGATGGAATATATGAAAGAGCTCTATCCGAAAAAGGGGGTATTGACCCGCCGGCAACCCTCGGAAAAGGAAATGGCGGATATCGAATTTGGTTTTCCCATCGCCCGCTACATGGCGGATCAGGAAATCGGACAAACCATCGTGGTCAAGAATAAAACGGTCATCGCCGTGGAAGCGGTGGAAGGCACGGATCAGACCATTGAACGGGGATGCAGCCTCGGCCAGGAAGGCTGTACGGTGATCAAGGTCAGCCGGACCCACCAGGATTACCGCTTCGACAGCCCCGGTATCGGGCCCCAGACCCTGGAGCGAATGGTCCAGGGCAAAGCATCGGTGGTGGCGGTGGAAGCCGGGAGAATCATGATCGTGGAACGCGATCGGGTGGTGGAGCAGGCCGACCGGGCAGGCATATCCATTGTGTGCATCTGAAGCAGGGTGGATGCCCGTCCCCCAAAGCCTCCGTTGAAAAAACTCTTTAGTCGTTGAGGAACCCCATTGGTCAGTTCAGATTCGGATCAAATTCTGATCGTTGCCGGAGAAGCGTCCGGCGATCTGCATGGCGGCCATCTGGTCCAGGCGCTGAGGACCCAGCATCCCCAACTTCTGTTTGAAGGCGTTGGCGGCAAGCACATGCAGGAAGCCGGCGTCAGCACGCTGTATGATATCAGCCGCATGGGGGGAATGGGCCTGTTCGAATTTGTGAACAGCCTGTGGCACCACATGAAAGTCTACCGCACACTGTCGCGCGAAATCGCCAAGGGGAAATACCGCGCCGCCATCCTGATCAATTATCCTTTTTTCAATTTAAAGCTCGCCAAAGTGTGCAAGCAATGGAATTGCCCGGCGCTGTTTTATATCAGCCCGCAGGTGTGGGCTTCGCGCAAAGGCCGGGTGAATACCATTCGTGAAACCGTGAGCAAAATGTACGTCATCCTGCCTTTCGAGGAAACGATTTATCGCAACGCCCGGGTTCCCGTCGAATACCTGGGTCACCCCTTCATCGATATTGTCCGGCCTCGGGTTTCTCGGGAGGAGGCGTTGCAGGAGTTCGGATTGGATCCCGCCGTCAAAACCGTGGGTCTGCTTCCGGGAAGCCGCATGAGCGAGATCAATTACCTGCTGGACGATATGGTCGCTGCCGCCCGGATTATTCAAGAAGAGTTGGGGCAATGCCAGTTTCTGTTGCCGGTGGCCGACAGCATCGACCCCAAACTCATTCGGCAAAAACTGGGCGACAATCTTCTGGGTATTAAGACACTGACCGGCAGAAATTATGACGTGATGAATTGCAGTGACGCACTCATCATGGCTTCCGGTTCATCGACGCTGGAGGCGGGACTGTTCACCGTTCCCATGGTCATTATTTACAGGATTCATCCCCTCACCCACTTTATCGCGCGCTTGATCACGCACATCACCCACTTCGGCCTGATCAACATTGTGGCGGGGGAGGAAGTGGTGCCTGAGCTTCTGAACGAACAGGTGACCCCGGAGAGGATCGCCGCCGAGGCTCTGAAGGTGTTAAAAGATCCGGAACAAGCGCATGCGGTGAGGAACCGGCTGCAGAAAGTTCGGCAATCCCTCGGAACCCCGGGGGTGGTGGCGCGCATTGCCCGCAGTATGGCCGATTTTATGAACCTTTCTCCGGGTTCCCAATGAAAGCATTGTTGTTCAATTCCATCCTGCCGCCCATTTTATGGTGTGTTCTCCACCTGTGGTGCCTGACTCTCCGCAAAAAAATTTTAAATCCGGAGATCTATAATGAAATCCGGAACCAACGCGGGAAAGCCGTTTTGACGTTATGGCATTCACACCTGTTTTACCTGACGTATCAGTTTCGGGGAATGCATGACCTCCATATTCTGGTCAGCCCCAGTAAAGACGGCGATCTGATCGCCAATATTGGAAAAATATTCGGTTACAAAGTGGTCCGGGGTTCTTCTTTCAAAAAAACCGTACCCGGAACCCGCGAATGCATCAGCCTCTTAAAGCAGAATTTAAAAGTGGGGATCATTGCCGATGGTTCCCGCGGACCCCGCCACCAGGCCCAGGCAGGAACGGCGCAATTGTCGCGCATCACCGGCGCTCCGGTCTATACATTGAGCTGGGACGCCTCCCTGAAATATGAGTGTTCCAGCTGGGACAAGTTTATCCTTCCCCTGCCATTCTCAAAAGTGACCGTCAATTTCGGTGCCCCTATGAACGTGCCTCGGGATGCGGACAAGGAAACCATTCGGCAAAAGCAGAACGAGTTGACCGCTCTTCTGAACCAGATTACGGAAGCGTGTAAGCCGTCCTAAGTGCATATTTTTTAGTCATTTCCTCCCCTGATGTTTATTTAAGAAGCAGTATTTCCTCCATCCCATCCAGGGATTTATTTATCCGTTCTTAAAATACCAATAACTATTTGATTTTAAACAGGTATTTTGAGCCTCTGTTGACGGGTAGGAATCCTTCGATTGGCATGAATATTGTAACTGTTATGGGACCCGGTCCGATGCTGGCGGCTTGAAATAAAAAATTTTGTGGCTCTTAAACAGGAAATACGTTAAGGTTCCTGCTTCATCGCAAAAAATTCAGTAGGATGCGCCCTTTTCTGGATTGAGTACAGGCGGGGCATTAGAGGGGAATTGGAAGCAAGCATCCGGACAACAAATAATTAAATTTTAAAGTTGAGAGGATTTCCAATGAAAAAAGTGGAAGCCGTGATTAAGCCGTTCAAACTTGATGAAGTCAAGGACAAGTTGAACGAAATCGGTATTAAGGGAATTACGGTCAGCGAAGTCAAAGGATTCGGCCGGCAAAAAGGGCATACCGAGTTGTACCGTGGCGCCGAGTACGTGGTCGATTTTCTTCCCAAGATTAAATTGGAAATAGTAATCGCTGATAACCAGTTGGACGAGGTTGTGAACGCAATAATTAAAAGTGCTCAAACCGGGCGTATCGGGGATGGAAAAATTTTCGTCACCCATCTGGAAGACACCATCCGGATCAGAACCGGAGAACGCGGCGAGGACGCCATATAAATAATTAGATTTTTCGCATCGGACAAATTTTTCATTTTTTGTATAAATGACTATTTAATAAATTAATCTTTAAAATTTTTCGTCAAGCGAGGAGCAAGCCTAATGACACCGAAAGAGGTAATCGATTTAGCGAAGAAGAACAGTGCCGTGATGGTGGACCTGAAATTCATGGATCTTCTGGGAACCTGGCAGCATTTCACCGTTCCCATCAGCGAGTTGGAAGAGCATATGTTTGAAGAGGGCTTGGGGTTTGACGGATCCAGTATCCGCGGATGGCAGGCCATCAACGCCAGTGACATGCTGGTCATTCCCAATTCTGACACCGGTGTTATGGATCCTTTCACCAAAGAGCCGACATTGAGCATGATCGGTAACATCGTGGATCCCATCACCAAGGAAAAATACTCCCGCGACCCGCGGAACATCGCGATGAAGGCTGAAGCCTATCTCAAATCGACGGGACTCGGCGACACGGCTTATTTCGGTCCCGAACCGGAGTTTTTTGTATTTGACGATGTTCGCTATGAATCCGATATCAATCACGCCGCTTATTATGTGGACTCGAGCGAGGGGAACTGGAACACCGGGCGTGATGAAGGCCCCAACCTCGGTTACAAGCCGCGCTATAAGGAAGGGTATTTCCCGGCGGCTCCCAGCGACAGCTTGAATGACATTCGAACCGAGATGACTTTGTTGATGGAAAAAGTCGGCATCCAGATGGAATGTCACCATCATGAAGTGGCTTCCGGCGGGCAGTGTGAAATTGACATGCGGTTCGCCCCTCTGGTGAGATGTGCCGACAATCTGATGTGGTACAAATACATCGTTAAGAACGTTGCGCGCCGGTACAATAAAACCGCCACCTTCATGCCCAAACCCATTTTTGGGGATAACGGTTCGGGAATGCACGTGCATCAAAGTATCTGGAAGGGCGGCAAGCCGCTGTTTGCCGGAAACAGTTATGCCGGTTTCAGTGAGATGGGGATGCATTACATCGGCGGTATTCTGAAACATGCCCGGGCGCTGGCGGCTTTTGTTGCGCCGACCCTGAACTCCTACAAGCGGCTGGTTCCCGGCTTTGAGGCGCCCGTCAACCTGGCCTATTCCAGCCGCAACCGGAGTGCCGCGGTGCGTATTCCCATGTACTCGGCCAGCCCGAAAGCCAAGCGCCTGGAATGCCGGTTTCCGGATCCGTCCAGCAACGGTTATCTCGCTTTCTCGGCCATGTTGATGGCGGGCCTGGACGGCATCGAAAATAAAATCGATCCGGGTGAACCTCTGGATAAGGATATTTACGCTCTCGGACCGGAGGAACTGGCCAATATTCCCCGGCTCCCCGGGTCCTTGGACGAAGCCCTCCTCGCCTTGGAAGAGGATCACCAATTCCTGCTGAAAGGGGATGTGTTCACTCAGGATGTGGTCGACCGCTGGATTTCCTACAAGCGGGAGCACGAAGTCGACGAAATGCGGTTGCGGCCTCATCCCTATGAATTTTACCTGTACTACGATATTTAATGATTGCGGGGAATCCCCCAGGTTTGATGATTTAAATTTTTCAATTGATAAACCCCCTGGATTTTTCCAGGGGGTTTTTTATGTTAGATTGGCGAAACGACGGCACTCTCAACAATGGCCCTGAATGAATGATTCAAATAAATTGGAATCGTGGCTGTTCAAAAGCAAGCCCTGGAATGATGAAATCGAAGCCGCGCTGGCCGAGGGTGGCTTTGAACAGCCGGACAATGCCTGGCGGATTCTCCTCGCGTTAAGCCGGCAGAGCAATTTCTCCAAATTGTATCCGCAGTTTTTTTCTTCTTTTTTGAATCATCTGTCTCAATCCTATAATGCGGATATTGCTCTCAATAATTTTGAGCGGCTGGCCGAAGAAATCCGGGATAAAGACCACCTGTATTCCCTGTTGTCCAACTCGCCCTCCCTGTTGAAAGCGTTGACCGTTCTTTTCTCCGGAAGCCAGATGTTGACCGACGCCCTCCTCAGCAACCCTTCTTATGTGGATTGGTTGAGCGATCCCGACACCCTGACCAGATCGAAAACCCGGGATATGTTGTACCGGGATTTTTACGAGCTGTCGGGTACGGATGAATTGACCGATCAAACCGCGTTCCTCCTGAGAAAATTCAAGAAACGGGAGTACATCCGCCTGGGTTTGCGCGATTTGATGGGCCTGGTGAGTTTGCGTGAAAACGTCGAGGGCCTGTCCGACCTGGCCGATGTCTGTCTGCAGGTGGCTTACGAATATTCAATTAAAATCCTCAAAGAGAAATACGGCACGCCCCTGTTTACCGACGCGGACGGACAGGTCCGTGAATCGGAGTTCGCCATCCTGTCCATGGGCAAGCTGGGCGGACGTGAACTCAACTACAGCTCCGACATCGACTTGATCTACATCTACACTTCCAGCGCGGGAGAGACCCAGGTGGGAGAGTCGCAAACCCAACTCAGTAATCATGAATTCCACACCAAGCTCGGACAATTGATTACCAAAACCATTCACGATATCACCGCGGAAGGGAATGTATTCCGGGTCGATCTCGATCTCCGGCCGGATGGGAAAAGCGGAGACCTGGTCAACTCTCTCACCAGTTGCGAGACGTATTACGAATCCTGGGGACGCACCTGGGAGCGGCAGGCCCTCATCAAAGCGCGGGTCTCCGCTGGCAGCCAGGCTCTGGGCAAGGAATTTTTAACCATGATCCGTCCGTTTGTATACCGCAGAAGTCTGGACTTCAACGCCATCGAGGAAGTCAAGTCGCTGAAGAAAAAAGTGGATCTGAACTTAAAGAAGAATCAATTAGAAAAAGGACACATCAAGCTGGGATTTGGCGGCATCCGCGAAGTGGAATTCATTGTGCAGTCCTATCAACTGTTGTTCGGTGGCCGTGACCAGAGTTTACGCGACCCCAATACCTCGGCATTGATCAAAAAATTGAACGACCGTGAATTTCTGACGGATGAAGAATATGAAAATCTCCGCGACGCCTACATCTTCCTGCGCAACCTGGAAAACCGGGTGCAGATTTCTTTTGGCCTGCAAACCTATCACCTTCCTAAAGACGCAAAAAACCTCGCGGTCCTGGCAAGAAAAATGGGATTTCAGGGGGACTCCTACCCGCAGTTGGTGGAGCAGTTGAACCGGGAATTCGAGCGGCATACGCAGTTTGTCGGGAATATGTACGCCAACCTGTTTACCGAAGATGAAGACCAGCAGGCGGCGGGTGATACCGCACAGCAGTGGGCCACCCAACAGGAGCTGGAAGGACGGTTTACGGAAAACACCCTGAAAGACTATCCTTTCAGGAATATCGAACGCACCTACAAGTTTTTAAAAACGCTCCGCGATGGACCGGAACTGTCCCACGCCAGCGAAAAAAGTATCCAAACCTTTTATGCGGTTTTGCCGACACTGCTGGACCTGTGCCGCAAGGTTCCCGACCCGGATGCCGCAGTGGATTACCTGGTACGCTTTATGGAGGCCAGCCACGCCCGCGAAACCTATTTGACCGTGTTTCAGGACAATCATAAATTTCTCGAAATTCTTCTGATTCTTTTCGGGTCCAGCAGCGTGTTGTCCACCCTGTTGATCAAACAGCCGAACCTGATCGATGTCATTTCCAACCAGGAGTCGCTGTACCTTTATAAAACTCCGGCGATGATGATGGAGGAGTTGAAGACCCGGTTGTCGGCGGTTGCGGAACACTCTGAAAAAAATATCTGCCTCCGAAAATTCAAGCAGGGCGAAGAGTTTCGCATCGGGTTAAGGTTCATCATTCATGAAACGGATGTGCCGGGTACACTGGCGGATTTGTCTCACCTGGCCGATATTTATCTGCAAACCGTGTATCAACTGGCGAGCGGGGAATTAGGGTCGTCGGGCAGTAATAAGGATCTACCGGATCACTTCGCCATTATCGGGCTGGGTAAACTGGGCGGGCAGGAAATCAACTTCGGTTCGGACCTGGATCTGGTTTTCGTGTACCAGGAGGAGGTTGACGGGAAACAAGTGTCGCATTCGGAGGATTTGATTTCCACTTACGTTTCTCTCGCTCAAAAGATTTTTCAATTGAATTCAATCATGGCTGAGGTGCCCCCGCCTTACGAAATTGATACCGATTTGCGCCCCGAGGGCAGCCGGGGAGCGCTGGTGTTGTCACTCAAGGGTTATCAGGATTACTTTGAAACGCGGGGAAAAATATGGGAGCAACAGGCCATGACGCGCGCCCGCTTCATCGCCGGTTCCCCGGAAGTGGGGAAAAAATTCATCCAGCTGGCCCACAACTTCACCTACCGCCCCAAGCTGGAATACGGTTCGTTGATCGAGATTTCGCGCCTGCGGGATCGCATGGAAACCGAATTGGCGCAGGAATCCCGGAAAGGCATCGACGTGAAACTGGGGGCCGGAGGGTTGGCGGATATCGAGTTTTCGGTTCAGGTGTTACAGTTGATGCACGGTTTTCGAAACCCAAAATTAAGAAGCGGCAACACGTTCGAGAACATTCAACTGTTATCGAATTACGGAATACTGGATCACAGCCAGGCCGCGAACCTGGGCCGGCACTATCATTTTTTGAGAAACGTGGAGTGTGCCCTGCGCTTGATGTCAGAACAATATTCCAGCCATTTGCCGCAGGATGAGCAGGCATTGGCGGTTCTGGCGAGACTGTTGGGTTATGCGGATTCTCCGGAAGAGGCCGGGACATTTATGGAGGATTACAAGAAGACCACCCGGGACGTCCGGAATTTTTACAAAGCAAATCTCGATATCCTGCTCCGTACTTCTCTTTAGCAAAGATATCTTTGCAGAAGGATACCATCCTTCGACAGGCTCAGGGTGACAAGTTAAAAAAATTGCCCCGCGCCTTGCCCGGTCTCCCTCGGGGGAGGTGTCAGGCCAGAGTGGTTTTGTCTTTGGGAACGGCACTCAATTTGTAGAGGATGCTGTCGATCAGGGCCTGCCAGCTGGCTTCGATGATATCCTCGGAAACGCCAACGGTGCCCCATTTGGATTCGTGGTCGCCCGATTCTACCAGCACGCGAATCTTCGCCGTGGTGCCGCTTTTCTCGTCGAGGATGCGCACCTTGTAGTCGAACAGGCTCACCTCTTCCAGTTCCGGATAGAACTTGGTCAGCGCTTTGCGGATGGCTTTGTCGAGGGCATTGACGGGACCGTGCCCTTCGGCGGCGGTTACTTCCTGCACGCCGTTGACGCGGATCTTCACAGAGGCTTCCGCCAGCGGCGCTTCGTCTTCCTGCCGCTTTTCCACGATCACGCGAAAGCCGATGAACTCGAAATGCTGTTCCCGTTCGCCCAGCGCGTCGCGCATCAACAATTCAAACGAGGCTTCGGCGCCTTCGTACTGGAAGCCCAGTTTTTCCGATTCCTTCAGCTGGTCCAGCACTTCCTGGATTTTGGGATCCTTCGAGTCGATGTCCATGCCGAATTCTTTCGCCTTTTCCAGGATATTGCTTTTGCCCGACAGGTCGGACACCAGGATGCGCGTCTGGTTGCCCACATGTGAGGGGTCGATGTGCTCATAGGTCTCGCGGTTTTTCTGCATGGCGCTGACGTGGATGCCGCCTTTGTGCGCGAACGCACTTTTCCCGACATAGGGCTGATGGTTCCAATGCGCCTTGTTGGCCAGCTCGTCCACGAAGGCGGATAAATCCTTCAACCCTTTCATCTGCGCGTTGGAGATGCAGTCCATTCCCATTTTCAATTTCAGATTGGGAACGACTGAAACCAGATTACAGTTGCCGCACCGCTCGCCGTAACCGTTGATGGTGCCCTGCACCTGTCCCGCTCCGGCTTCGACCGCAGTCAGTGCGTTGGCGACGCCCAATTCGGAATCGTTGTGCGTATGGATGCCGAGCGGGGTCTTGCAAACCTTGCGCACTTCTTCGAAAATGGTTTTGATTTCCCAGGGCATCGTGCCGCCGTTGGTGTCGCACAATACCAGCCAATCGGCCCCCGCCGATTCGGCTTCCTTCAATACCTTGAGCGCGTATTCCGGATTTTTTTTATAGCCGTCAAAAAAATGCTCGGCGTCGAACATCACTTCCTTGACGTATTTCTTCAGGAAGGACAGGCTGTCGGACACCATGCGCAGGTTTTCGTCGAGGTTCGTGGACAGCGCCTCTTTGACATGCATGTCCCAGCTTTTTCCAAAGATGGTGACCACCGGGGTTTCCGCCTGCAGCAGGCACTTCAGATTGGGATCGTTTTCCGCCTTGTGTTTGGGCGAGCGGGTACTGCCGAACGCAACCAGCTTTGCCTGCTGGAAGGATTCCTTTTTAATCTTCTCGAAAAATTCCACGTCCTTGGGATTCGATCCCGGCCAGCCGCCTTCGATATAGTGGATGCCGTTGTCGTCCAGCTTGTGGGCGATGCGCAGCTTATCCTCTACGGTGAAGGCGATTTCTTCCGCCTGGGAACCGTCCCGTAAAGTGGTGTCGTATATTTTAATCGTTTTCGTATCCATCTACGCGTTTTCGGGTCAGGTTGCGGGCGAGGCGTCGGTGGCCGGTTGCGATACCCGCTTCGGTTCCTCGTCCAGTTTGAATTCGCCATGCAAGGCGCGCACTGCCTGTTCGGTGCTTTGTTTATCGATGATACAGGACACGCGGATTTCCGAGGTGCTGATCATCATGATGTTTATGCTTTCGCGCGACAGCGTACTGAAAATCCGGGCCGCCACGCCGGAATGACTGCGCATGCCCGCGCCGACCACGGAGATTTTGGATATGTTCGAATCGGCTGAAACGCTTTCGGCCTTCACCTCTTTGCCCTTCTTCTCCATGATCGACATGGCTTCCTTCAAATTCGTGGTGTGCAGAGTGAACGAAATGTCGGTATGGCCCTCCGCGCTCACGTTCTGGATGATCATGTCCACCGAAATGGCAGCCTCCGCCAGCGCGTTAAAAATATTGGCGGCGATGCCCGGTTGATCCGGCACACCCTTGACGGTGATCTTCGATTGATCCTTGTCGTACATCACTCCGGATACGACCGGCTGTTCCATATCGGGATTCTCCTGGCCAATCCGGGTCCCCTGATCCGTCTCGTCGAAAGTGGAGCGGACCACGATTGGCATATTAAAATTATTGGCAAACTCGACACAGCGTATCTGCAGGACCTTGGCGCCCAGGCTGGCCATTTCCAGCATCTCTTCAAAGGATACCATATTCAGTTTGCGGGCGTTGGGCACCATGCGCGGGTCGGCGGTGTAGACCCCCCTGACGTCGGTATAAATTTCGCACACATCGGCCTTTAAAGCCACCGCCAAAGCCACCGCGGAGGTGTCGGATCCGCCCCGGCCGAGGGTGGTCACATCCCCCAGATCGTTGACGCCCTGGAACCCGGCGCAGACCACGACGTGATTGGTCTTGAGGATGTCGGTCGCCCGGCCGGCATTGATGGCCTTGATCCGGGCGCGAGTGTGGGTGTCATCGGTGACCAGGCCCATTTGCCTCCCCGTCAGCGCCACCGCCGGACAGCCCATGCCGTGCAGGGCGATGGACAACAGGGCGCTGGAGATGCGTTCGCCCGAGGACAACAGCAGGTCGATCTCCCGTCGTTCCGGCAGATCGGACAATTTGTTGGCCATCTCCAACAGCTTGTCGGTCTCCCCCGCCATGGCGGAGACCACCACCAGCACGTCCTTGCCGGCATCGCGGCTTTTCTTGACCCGCTTGGCGACGTTCCGGATCTGGTCCAGTGTGCCCACCGAGGTGCCGCCGTATTTTTGTACAATCAGATTACTGCTCATAATTTTCCCTGCAGAAACGATTCGATCAAATCCGCACCGGATTTGAAATGATCCGACCCGCCCAATACAATTTCTTCGTTGAACTGTTCCACCCGGTCCGCTCCCTGCGTCGAGGGGTAGACCACAAACGGAACCGGGTCTTTGGCATAGCGCATCAGGTTCACCGAGGTCATGTGATTTTCCACCAACAGCAGGGTAACGTCCTTGCGTTGATCCACCGCCTCCGTCAGCGGGGCGACCACTTCGCGGTCGATGTCCTCAATCGCCAAAATCTTGTCGTCAATACTGCCGAGCAGTGACGGCGTCTCGGCGGCGGCGACATGTAGAACCACCACGTCGTGGTTCTCCAGTGCGTTCAGGGCGGCGGACACCTTGGCCGCGTAATCGGTATCCGGGAACCCGGTCGCGCCTTTCACTTCGGGTGTGTCCATTCCCGCGGTCTGGGCGATGCCCTTCATCAACAGGGAAGCGGTGATGACCGACGCCTGTTTGCCGAACCGTTCGGAAAAGGCCGGGGGCAGGTCGCGCTTGCCGTTGCCGTTGCCCCAGAACCAGACGCTGTTGATCACGTCCTCGCCGTTCTTGGCGCGCGCCTGGTTGAACGGGTGATTGTGCAGAATAATCTGCGCCTGGTTCATCAGGTAGACCAGTTCCCGCGACGCGTCGCCCTGCGGCATGTGCTTGCGGATGCCCTCGCCCACCAATTCGTGCGGCGGCATCAGGCGGTCCGACAACGCCGTGTCCTTCATGACCATCAGGTTGTGGTAGCCGGCGCCGGGGTGAAAGGTCACCGCGTCCGGAATCTGCTCCTGCAGGGCGCCCAACAGCAGTTGAGCGTTATCCGCCGACAACTGCCCGGCGGTGAAATCCTTCAGGATCATGTCGTTGTGGCTGGATTGCAGCATGATGAAATCACAGCACAACGGCACCTCGTCGTCTTTCAGTTCTACCCCCAGGGCCCGGGCCTCGTAAAGCGCCGGGCCGAGATTGGTCTCCGCCGGGTCGTAACCCAGCAGGGAGAGATACGAAATTTCGTTGCCCGCCGGCAGGTCCTCCGGGATGGTCCGGACCGATCCACAGCGGCCCTGGTTGGCCAACCGGTCCAGGTTCGGCGTATCCGCCAGTTGCAGAGGCGTCTGATTGTCTTTTTCGGCAATCGGCTGATCGGTCAGCCCATTGCAAAGTAGTACTATATATTTCATAGCCTTAGGAGCGGTTCAGGGTTGTGAACGGGGTGCTTTAGGAATTATAGCGCAATTTGGATGGTTTTCCATGACCAAAGGCTTGAAAAACCTTATATTTTTAAACGACTCGCCCTTTGTGAAGGAGACACAGATAAACACGGATAGACCGAAAGGGTGTGTGGGCCAGCCCCCAAACTGGAGATACTGCGAGCGCTAATTTTTTAATCTAATTTTCTTTTGAAAGGCTATTCGAAAATCTTCAGGGGGGGCTGTCTTGGTTTTTACATAAAAATGAAAACCGCAGTGTGAGTTGTCCAATACATAATCAGCTAAAGACATGAGCTCTGAGTTAAAAATTTCATCAATGAAATTCCTGCTCAATTCCAATATTTTTGAGATTTGTCGATTATCTAAAACAATGATCTCCATTTTTTTTTCATCAAAAACTTGAAACCAGTATTTTTTAAATAAATCTTTTAATAAGTTTTTATTGCACTCCAACAGCATCATAAATCCTTCGTTGGTAGAGGAATGCGGTTTACCCTTCCAATGAAAATAGTTTGTTATCAGGTTAATTTGTTGACTGCCTCCATGACAATATTGTTTGGTTAATTCCGAAATGTCATAACCAAACCAACTAAGCTTGACCACAACGGAACTCTGTCTAAAGTTTATAGCCTTACAAAAGGAATTGTAAAAGTGGTTAACCAGATTGTTTTTGCATTGATCGCTTTCCTTAATATCTAGTTCAGGATCAAATATTTCCCCGTTCTTCATTAAATCGAAATGAAATTTATTATAATCCAAACCATCTTCTTTTGATGTATTAGTAAATCTTGATTCAAATGAATATAAATCGCCCAATTTATTGATCCTTGAAAGAAAAGGGGCCATGCTTGTTCTTGACACCACAATGTTTTTGTATGGTTTATTCCTTATCAGGTTAAGGCTCGGATGGGAGTCTGACAACTAATTTTCAGGTTATGAAATCTACGAGTACACCCGGTAATCAATGTCAGGAAAAATGTTGTCCTTCGATTCGATATCGGCGAGCCATTCTTCGTTGATCCTGCCCCTGCGAATATTCTTATACAGGCAGGTGAAGCGGACGAGGTGATCCCTGGTGCGTTTCACGGCATACTCCACCATGGTCCCGGCGTACATGATGAACGCCCAGTCGCTCGCCTGCGCTAGGAGCAGTTCCCGCGCCGCCTGGTTGAGGGCGCGTTCCTGCAGTCCGGAGGCGTGCAGATAGGTTTGTGCCAGCTCCACCATCCGCCCGGCCGCCTTGTGCAGGTGGCGGTAGACCCAGTCGTTCTTGTCGCTCAGCCAGTGTTCGTGATACCCGTTATGCCCCCAGCTGGAGGCGGCGGGGGTGGCGCAGGGATTCTTCGGGTGCCGTTTCAGATATTCGGCGGGGGTGGTTAAAGCGACCACCTCCTGATCCAAAGCGACTTTGCGTATCAGGAAGTTGAGCCAGTCCGGTCCCTCGTACCACCAGTGGCCGAACAGTTCCGCATCGTACGGCGCCACCACGATGGGGGGCCGGTCCATCGTTTCCGCCAGGTGGTTGATCTGGAGCTGGCGGTTGAACAGGAAGTTGCCGGCATGGGCTGCGGCCTTGCTCCGCGCGTGTTGCGGCTGGTACGGTTCCTTGTGATCGGTGGCTCCCGTGATGCGGTGATATTTGAAACCGGTCATCTTGCGTTCGCCGGTGACGGCGATGTAGGGCCGGATGTAATCGTGATCGAGATCGTAACCGATGTCCCGGTAAAAATCGCGGTAGTCGAAATCGCCGGGATAACCTTCCTTCGAACTCCACACCTGCTTGGACGATTCCGTGTCGCGGCCGAAGGCAGCCACGCCGTTGGGACAGAGGATGGGCGTGTAGACGCCGTGGCGGGGTCGCGGCTGGGCGAACAGCAGTCCGTGGCTGTCCAGAAAGAAATGATCGAGTCCCGCGTCCGCCAGATACGATTCGATGCCCGGTTCGTAAGCGCATTCCGGAAGCCAGATGCCGGAAGGTTTCACACCCAGGAAACGCTCGTGTGTCTGCACGGCGACCTGGATCTGGGCGCGCACCGCGTTGGGCACCAGATTCATCAGCGGCAGATAACCGTGCGTGGCGCCACAGGTGATGATCTCCAGGTGCCCCGCTTCCATGAAGTTGCGGAAGGCCTGGATGAGGTTGTGGTGGTAGCGGTCCACGAACAGGTGCCGGGCTTCGTTCAACTTGTCGCAGTACATCCGGGCCAGCGGATGCATGTCCGGTTGGTTGCGGGTGCGTTGGATTTCCTTTTCCGCCAGCTCCAGCGAACGGTCGAGAAACCGGAGGTAACGCCGTTGCAGCAGGTCGTCGCTCAGCATGGATAACAGGGGCGGCGTCAACGACATGGTAATTTTAAAGGGCACGCCATCCTGTTCCAGTCCGTCGAACACCTGGATCAGGGGAATATAGGTTTCGGTGATGGCCTGGAACAACCAGTCCTCTTCGAGAAACTCCTTGTGTTCCGGGTGCCGGACATAGGGCAGGTGGGCGTGCAGGACCAGTGACAGATAACCCTGGTTCATATTATTCGGACCGGGAGGGCGGGGGTTTGCTGAAGCCGGACCCGCTGTCGGGGGAGGTGATGTTCTCCGGTTCCCCACCCGGAGAGCTGCTGCCTGCCGGAGACGAGCCCCCGTAAGGGGAGGTCGGTGTTTCTGCAGACGTCATACCCTCGGGCGCCGTTGTATCCGACGGATGGTCGAGGGGCAGAATAACCGGATTCGATTGGGCGGTGGCCCGGAACATGCCGGAGGCATCCATCACGCCGATCTCCACGATGAACCGCGCGCCCGGACGCGACAGGTCGAGATAATAGCTGCCGGTTTTGACGTCGATGTCGACGTCAAAATAGTGCCCTTTTTCCTCCACCGGGTGGAGCGCGGCGGAATAGACCCGCAATACCCAGCGGGCATCGGCCGTGGATTGGCCCGTTCTCTTCAACAGGTCCCGCACCCGGGTTGTCTCCAAATCCCAATAGGCATAGGCCCAGTTGGGATCGCGCGCCAGCACCACCAGACGATGATCGCCATAGCGTTCGGGCAGATCGATTTCCACAGGCTTGGAGCCGGTCAGGCTTTTAGCGGATTTGGGCGAGCGAACGGTTGCTTTTTTGCGCGGGGCGGCTTTTTTTACCGGAGCTCTTTTGGCTTTGCGTTTTGCAGGACTTTTTTTACGCGTCTTCTTTTTTGCCGCAGTTTGTTTCCCTTTGCCGGCAGCGGTTTTACGGGAGGGTGCCTTGGGTTTCCGCGCGGTTTTAGTCCTGGAACTCTTCTTTTTTGAGGTCTTTTTGGCGGTTTTTGATTTTTTTTGCGCTTCGATTTTCCGGAGACCTTTTTTGATGGCTTTGATCAAATCCCCCTTGAGCATCCCGGAAGTCACCGGGATTTTTTTGCGCCGTGCCAGCGTTGTCAATTCGGATTTGGTTTTGCTGGATAGATCAGAAGTTTGCATCATGGGTTCCTGTCCAAGAGAAAATGGTTGTTGCCCGTTGGGGTCGGGTCAAACACCAACGGGATCATTCCTTATTCCGGGATTGTGGGTTTTACAATGGCTTTTTAAGAGGCACTCAGAGAACCTCCTGTTCCGTTTACCCGTGACTTATAGTACAGTGATTTTTTTTGTAGCGTATTTTAATTGAATCGTTTCTAATTGTAACAAGGGTTCGAAGTATCAATCATCCAATCATCTGAAGCCGGTACCCGCCAAGCTTCTTGACAGGCCGTGTCTCTATGTACGAAGTTAACAAAATATCCGAGCAGGGGAAACCTCTTTCCTTAAAAACGGATGGCCATTTACGTGTGATTTTTATCGGCGTGGGGTCCGCGTTTGCCAAAAGGCGGCGTCAGTCCAACATCCTGGTGATTCAGGGGGACCACCATGTGCTGATCGATTGCGGTACCCAGGGGCCCTTGGCGCTTAACGATCTGGGCCTGAGCGTGCAGGATGTGAATTGTTATCTTCCGACCCACAGCCACGCCGACCATATCGGGGGTTTTGAGGAAATCATGCTGATGAACCGGTACAGCCAACCCCCGCGGCTACCGAAGTTGATCATTCTACGGGATTACCAGGATCTGTTGTGGAGTAAAAGTTTGTCGGGCGGTGCGGAATATTGTGAAGTCGATCAAGGCCGGTCCCTTCAACTAACTGATTTCTTTGATATTCTCCGTCCCAATCCGATCGAGGCCTATGGCCGGAAATGCTGGGTGATGCAATATGGACCGATTGAGCTGGTGATCGTACGCACCCGTCATTTCCCGGACAGCGCCCTCAATGTCGATGAATCCCAATGGTGCTCGGGGGTGTTTATCAACCGGAAGGTGTGGATTTCCGGGGATACCATGTTTGACTGGGAATATCCCGAACGCTTCAGCGAGGAAGCGGAAGTGATGTTTCACGATTGCCAGTTGTTTCAAGGCGGAGTGCACGCCTCTTACCAGGAATTGATGACCCTGCCCCGGGAAGTCCGGCAAAAGATGTTTCTGTATCACTTTGGTGATAATTGGGATGCTCCCGAGACCTGGGTCCAGAATGCCGACAAATTTACCGGGGATCCCCTGCAGGACGGTTTTCTCGGGTGGACTCAGCAACAAGTGGCCTACGATTTTTATTAGTTTCTCTATCCTTCCTGTTTTCAATCCCTCCCGATTTCTCTCAGCAGCACGTGCCCACGGAACAGGTCATTGTTGCGTTCGTATTACTTTATAAAACAATCACTTGTGGGCTAAAAATTTTTCTTTAAATTTGGCAGGTTATAAGGGATACTGTCTAGACACAACACATTAACAATAATTGTAAGTTTTAGGAGGCATCATGAGCTGTTTCTTGATGATTAATAATTGGGACGGCGAAGACCAAATGCAGGCCACGGAAAAAATGGCCCGCGTATTTCGTATGGATCCGGAAGAAGCGGATGCGGTGGTCGATAACCTGGCCAACGGCAATCCCTGGCAGTTCGACCATCAGGTTTCAGACCGGCAATCCGAGGTTGCGGAACCCTACCTGAGAAGTCTGGGGTTTGACGTGGAGCGCATTCCTGTGATGGCGGATGACGGTATGGGTCTGGGTATGCCGATGGAAGGCTTTGTCGAGAGCAAACCGGGTTTCTTCGGCAAGATCAAAAACCTGTTCAAGAAAAAAAGTTAGCCCTCTTTTTTACAGTGACTGTGGAGTTGGTCTTCAATTTTTAACGCACGAGAGAGATTATGAGTTGTTTCCTTGTTTTGAATTCCTTTGCGGGGGATGATCAGGAAGTTGCGGCGAAAAAGCTGGCTTTGATGTTTCGCATGGCGCCTCAGCAAGCCAATGCCATTATAGAGAAGGTTGCGAAGGGCCATGTGTGGCGCACTCCGAGAGAAGTCTCCGACCAGCAGGCTGCGGTTGCTGAAAATTATCTGAAACGCATTGGTTTTCAAGTGGAGCGATCCGGACAGCAGGAGTTGGTGGACCAGATCGCAGGATCCGTAGCTTTGGCCGATGAACCCCAAACTGATGGAGCCGGGCAGGGATATCCAGGAGGCGAGGATGCAATGGAAGCCGGACCGCCCGGCCAGACCCCCGGGATGGGAACTGATCTCAAACCTCCCGGAAATGGAGGATCGAGGAAGACCGGCGGTTCGCCCCAGGAGATGCCCATTGGCTTTCACGGGACCGGTGGCGGATTGTTCAAAATCATGCTGATCAACTGGATCCTGACCATTCTCACCCTGGGAATTTATTCTTTTTGGGGGAAAACCAAAGTGCGCCGCTACTTGTGCGAGCAATCTTCCTTTGCCGGCGACCGGTTTTATTATCACGGCACCGGCGGCGAATTGTTCAGGGGAGCAATGATATTTGGTGCGATGTTTGGTTTATTTAATCTTGGGACTTATACCGTAGGCCAGGTTTGGGGTGTGGAGGCTCAGGGCATTGCAGAAATCTCCGGGCTCTTCCTTATCATGTTTCTTTTGCCGGTGATCATGGTCGGCGCTTTCCGTTACCGGCTGTCACGGACAGCCTGGCGGGGTATCCGGTTTTCATTTCGGGGCAAGCGCAAAAGCGCGCTGTGGCTGTATATCAAGGGATACCTGTTGATGATTTTTACCCTCTATTTTTACTGGCCGTACTTTGATGCCAAATTGCAAAAATTCTGGAGGGGTGAGGCTTATTTCGGCAGCCATTCTTTTCAATATGATGGCAAGGGTCAGGATATTTTCAAAGCCTACTTATTAATGATTTTATTGTATATCGTGACCATGGCCGTGCCGCTGGCGTTGCCCAGCCTGTTTCCGGGGATTGACAAAAAGCTGGTCAGTATCCTGGTCCCGCTCATGTGGATTCCATTGATTGTAGGTTTTCTGTATTATACGGTTTACCTGGCTCGGTATCACTGGTCCAAAACCGAATTTGCCGGCGGTAGATTCAACTACGATGCGACGGGCTGGCAATGGCTCTCTTTGCAATTTACCAACCTGCTGATAATCGTATTTACTTTGGGCTTCGGCATACCCTGGGCGACGATCCGGTCCCGCAGGTTTTTGGCGGATCACCTGGCAGTGGTCGGCAACATGCAGTTATCCCAGGTTGTCCAGGAAGCACAAAAGAGCAGTGCTCTGGGTGAAGGAGCGGCCGATGGTTTCGATATGGATATTGATATTGGAATCTAACCCGTTCGGTCCCCTGCCTTCCAATAGAATATGAAAGCCACTAAACCCGAGTTCTCGGGTACCTTTTATGATGGGAGAAGCGCCAATACGTATCCCGTCAAGCTTCTCCTGACCAAGGCTCAGGTGGAACTGCTGTTCCCTGACGGACGCCGGGTTTTCTGGCCCTACTCCAAACTTCAAATGACCAAGACCAGCACGGCGGGACCTGTCCGCCTGGAACGGCCCACATCCAACGAAGAGGCCGTCCCTGAATCGGTCGTTATCGAAGACCCGGATTTTCTCCATGAAGCCCACCGACTGGCGCCGGGAGCGCTGGGTACCATTTGGAATCAGCCTCACAAGAGAAAGTTAAGATATGTATTAATGATCCTGGCTTGCATCACCGTACCTCCCTTTATTTTTGCATTATGGGTGTATGGCATTCCGGCTATGACCAACTTGATCGCTGATCAGGTTCCTACGGAATGGGAAGAGAAGTTGGGCCAGGATTATTTTCAGGCGATATTTAAAGAAAGCATCAAGGAGCCGGATCCTCAGGTGCGAAAGGCGTTGGATGCCATTTCCGAGCGATTGCTTACGGCGGCACCCGGTCAACCCTATCATTTTCGGATTTATGTGCATCCGTCCAAATTGGTCAACGCCATGGCTTTGCCGGGCGGAACGATCATTGTGTTTCAGGGGCTCATCAACATCACGGAAACACCGGAAGAACTGGCTGGAGTGTTGGCGCATGAGTTTCAGCACGTCTTGAAACGCCACTCCACGCGCGGTATTATTCGGTCTGAGGCGATCAACATATTTGCAACGGTTGTTTCCGGTGATTCCATGATGAATGTTATTCTGCAGGCGGGAGGCATGATGGAATTTCTGCGTTACAGCCGAAAGTTGGAATCGCAGGCGGATGCGGAGGGAATGAAGATGGTGTTGGCCGCCCGGGTCGATCCCAGGGGGATGATCCGAATCTTTGAAAAATTTGAAGAAGAACAACATCGTCAACAGAAATCGCGCGAACCGGATCCAAAAGAAGGCGACTCTCAAAAAAAAGCACCCGACAAGGATTTCAGGAACAATACTCCGAACGGTAAGAATGAAGATAGTGAAGATTCAAAAATACAGGAGTGGGCGAAATATTTTTCCACCCATCCTGCAGGCGAAGATCGTGTCAAAGTCCTCACCCAATTGTCCAAGCGCTCTGACCAGAAGCCCAAGCCTCTGCTTCCCGATTTTGACTGGAAAACCATGTACCGGGAAACAAAGGACTCTAAAGGGTCCGGTTTTATCTTCTAATTTTGACTCGGAGTATGCATGATCGTCGTTACCGGCGGTGCGGGTTTTATAGGAAGCGCTCTCGTCCATGCCCTCAACCTGCGCGGCCGCACCGATATTTGCGTCGTCGACGTTGAAGATCATCCGGAAAAGAAAAATAATCTGGCCCCGTTGAAAATTTCGCGTCTCGTCAGTCCGGACGCCTTTCTGGAGCAGGTGCTCGCCGGGTCCCTGCTGGGTGTGGACACCTTGTTCCATCTGGGGGCTTGTTCTTCCACCACGGAAACGGACGTCGACTTTCTCCACCGCAATAATTTTAAGTTCACCCAACATTTGGCGCGGTACAGCCTGGATCGGGGCATCCGGTTTATCTACGCATCGAGTGCCGCGACCTACGGCGATGGCGGGCAGGGCTATTCGGATGACGTCTCCCGATTGGAAATTTTAAAACCCCTCAACCCTTACGGCCAGAGCAAGCAGGATTTTGATGTGTGGGCCCGGCAGGAAGGAGTGTTGGACCGGATGGTGGGACTCAAGTATTTTAACGTCTTCGGGCCCAACGAATATCATAAGGAAGACATGCGGAGCATGGTGTTGAAAGGCTACGAGCAGATTCGCGATACCGGCAAGATCCGCCTGTTCAAGTCCTATCGCAAGGAGTACGGCGACGGGCAGCAGGTGCGGGATTTTATTTACGTTCAAGACGCGGTGGCGATGACCCTGTTTTTCCAGGATCATCCGGAGATCAACGGCCTGTTCAACGTGGGGTCCGGGCAGGCGCGATGCTGGAACGACCTGGCAGGGGCGATTTTCGGTGCCCTGGGCCGGGAGCCGGTGATCGAATACTTCGAGATGCCCGATTCCATACGGGATCAGTATCAGTACCACACCTGCGCGGAGATGGGTAAAATCCGGGCCGTGGGATATGAACGCCCCACCCTCTCCCTGGAAGATGCGGTTGGTGATTACGTCAACCACTACCTCATTCCCGGCAAGCACCTGATTCCCTGACCCGGCGAATCTCCCCCTCCGGGCAGGAGGCGGCGATTCGCCGGTTCCATTCCGGCCCGGGTTTTGATACCCTTTGCGGCGAACTGGATCCCCGATTAAAAGGAAACCCCCGATGAATGATTTTTCTGAAGATGCGCTCGTTGCTTTTCTGGAAGACCACAGGGAACAGACCGAAGCGGATACCATTATCAAAAAAGGCGAAAGTATCCTGAAGTTGACGAGGAATCAGCTCAGTCTGCCTTCCATGGCTCATATGGAATTGTCGCGCGTGGATTTGTGCGGCGCGGATCTCTCCTATTGCGATCTGTGCGGCGCGAACCTTGAAGAGGCCTTGTTGATTGGCGCGACGCTGACTCAGGCGGATTTGATGGATGGCAATTTCACCCGGGCCAACCTGGGAGGCGCAAATTTTTACGATGCGGATATGAGCAACGCCCTTTTTAAAGAGGCCAACCTGGCCAAGGTGGATTTTACCGAAGTGAACGCGGAAGGGGCCACCTTCACCGGCGCGGATATCGGTCACGGATCGATCCTGATGGATGCCAAATTTGCCGGAGCCGATTTATCCAGGACCAACCTGCAGGGTGCCAAGCTGAAGGCGGCCGACCTGTCCGGCGCGAACCTGATCGGTGCCGACCTGCGTGGGGCGGAGAACCTGACTTGCGATCAACTCCGTTCCGCGACCATCGATACCACCACAAAACTTCCCGCCTATATGAAAATCAACTGGATCAACGATAACGAATACGATTGCCAGATCAACGAGGATTAGCGGTTCGCCGCTATGTCTTTTGGAGAAAGTCGGAGAGCTTGTCAAAGGTGGCGGCGAAGTATTCGTGGGAATAATTGACGCCATTGTGATGCAGGAGTTCCTCCAGCTCATCCGGGATCTTTTCCTTGGGAGGGTATTGAAATTCATCCACCATGAGGGGAACGATGTTCCGGTGGGTGGTGATGGCGTGGGAGATTTCCCGCCGCAACCAGTCGTCATGTTGCTCGCAGCGGTCCATCGAACCGGGCGACAACACCACCACGAAATTGGGCACCGATTCGATTTCCCGCAACAACCGTTCACCGAACTGTTTCGGTCCGAGGTCGTCGACATCCAGAAATGAAAGGTGTCCCCTTTTTTTCAATTCCGATTGAACGATGCGCGCCATGATGGAACCGGTCTCCCTGCGATAACTGATGAAGGTCGTTTTTTTCTCCGGCAGTTTGATTCTCATGACCGTGGCGCCCTGGGTGGCCAGTTCGGGTTGCACCTTTTTAATCTTGTCCACGATGCGGTGGTCCCACAGGACGGCCAGGGATGCACTGAAGACGCCTAAAAATCCGCCCATGACCAGATCCGGCATCCAGTGAATCCCCAGGGTGAATGAAGAAAGAATCACCATGATTCCCAGCAGGCAAATTGGATTTTTGAATTTAAACCGGTAACGGTAACAGACAAATATCATGACCAGGGTAAACGCGGCCGGCAGGCTGGGGAAAGAGTTGTCCAGCGCCCGGAACGATCGGTAAAATTCCACCCACCCGGTAGACCACTGATCGGACAGCAATAGGGCATTGGCCTGCGGGAGGGCCCATCGTTCCGGAACCGGGAAAAAGATAAAAAAGGCCAGGGAGATCACATAACTGATCGCGAGTCCCAGGGTCATCACGCGGAAGGGAGTGATCTCTCGGCGGAACAGGAGACCGGCAATCACCGCCAGCAATAACACAGGGAACAAAATGTAAAAGGAAATGGAATGGGCGGCCGCGGCCCCTACCCCGAGGTCCTCAAATCGGGAGAAATCCAGATTCCCTTCCAATTCCATAAACGCCTGGGCGATTTGGTAACCCGTTTCATACTGCGCCGGGGTCTTCAGGTTCACCTCCATCTGGGTCTGGATATAGTTGACGATGAACAGCGCGAGTAGAATGAAGACCAATCCCAGGCGATTATTTAAAATACGATGGTTCATGATTTTTCTTTAAGAGGATCGGGCGTTTTGGGTTTGATGATCACCTCGACCAAAGTGAACAAGGCGGCCAGGCCAAGCAACCCAATCAAAATTTTAGTTGTTATTTTGTAGGTGTCCCCGGCATTGGGGGTTCGCTCCAGAAACACCCGATAAGCCACATTGCCCAGGGGCTCGAACCCGAGCTTGCCGTCCTCCTTTTGCGGGAAGCCCTTGCCCTTCAGCTGGAAAGAATGAAAATCCGATTGTGTGACCTCCACGTCAAAGGGGGTGTCTACCGTGTATTCGTTGGTGTTGAAATCCGTCCACGTGATTTTTTGAACCTTCAGTTGCTGTCCCACGGGAATCTGAAAATCAACATCCCGCAGCACCCGCGCGGATTCGTCATCGAACGGCCAGACATAGCGGATGCGGTGCATTTTATGATCGATCACCCAGCTGATGCGCGACGCCAGGTTCTCCATATCTTCGTTGCGGTAGCTTACGGAGAATTCCTGGGTCAGGCCCGAATCCATGATCGTGCTGGTCAGCAGGATCGAGCGGTCATGCCGGGTTTCCAGCGTCCAGAGGACGTCAAACGCGCTGTGGTAGTCTTCATCGAAGAGGATCATTTCCGTTCCTGAAAAACGCACCGCCTGCCGGGCCGCCTCCAGGTGTTTTTCATCGATTCCCGAGTTTTCCTTTTGAGATTTGCGAATGTTGACCACCACGGGATGGGGCGTGGTTTTGGCCATGTGACGCAGGTTGGCCAGTGACTTTCGCGCCTTCGGGCTGGCATTGAAATCTTCCCATTTCAATATGTCTCCCTCGTTGATGTCGGTCGCTTCCATCTTCCGGATCGTTTCGAGTATCTGGTCCTTGATCTGGCTGATGAGTTTGTTAAACGGTTTGACCATCACCAGGAGGTCGTTGGGAGTCGAATAAGGCAGTTGGATGAATTTGAGATCCGGATCGGTGTCGAACTGGTTCTTGACGCTTTCGCGCACTGCCGAGAAATCTGCCTGCCTGCCTTTGATGATGGGAATCAAATCGGAAGCGGTCGCAATACCATCCGGCACCAGGCTGTGAATCGTGATGAATTTCTGTTTGCCTTTAGGTTGCGTGAACAGGGAAAAGATGCCCTGCTGCTTGAAATATAAAGAAGGCAGAAAATGGCTCGAGGTACTGAACTTGCTGTGATAGATGAAACGCGCGGGTGTTTCCCTCTGTTTGAGGATTTTTATGAAATCATTTGTCTGAGCCTCCTGGTTTCCCATATGGCGGGCAAAATCTTCCAGAGCTTCGGTTTTTTCATAACCGAATTCTTTGTGGACGACGAAGTAAGTTCCATGGGTCACGCTGTTGGATTTTTTGTTTAAATACGTTCCCACAATTTCCATATCCGCCCCCAGCATTTCCGCAACGACATAGGCGTAAGGAGTGACCCGGGCCAACAAGGGCCCTTGTTTTCCCGAATCCCAGTCCACCAGGGTTTTGATGGCCGTCTCATATTCCATTTCCTGTTTTTCAAATGTAATGGCGACTTTGTGACGCAAATAATCCAGAAGTTTCTGGTCGGCCAGCCGGGTATCCGCATCCGGGGCCACCGAAAGAAACTGGATGGGCGTTCGTTGCTGGGCCACCGCGGTCCCCGGACCTATCACACACCACAGCAAAGCCAGTACCCATAGATAGATCAACCGCCGCTGTGCCATGTTAATTTTCTCCCAGGTGATACATGCGGATTCTTCCAAAATTTTTGGGCAGAGGATGGTTGCCCACGTACTCACACCGATATACCCCGGCCGCCTCGATGGAAATCAGCGCTGCAAAGGGTTCCGTCACGTAAACCGATCCCACCGGAGTGCAGGGCTCCAACCGGGCGGTTTTGTTGACATGCGTCCCAAAATACTCTTTTTTACCGGTGAGCGGATTGTGCCCCTCAAATATCGGTCCGACATGCGTTGCGACCCGCAATCCCAGGTCCTCGGGCAAAGCCAGCTCGGCCAGCTCCTGGTCGGAGAAAATCCGGGTCAGCTCCAGCGAAACCCGGGCGGCGGAAGACACGGAATCCATGACCAGATAAATCGCGTCTCCCCAGGTATTGGCGAACAGGATTTCCCCGGAATGGTTGTTGAAAACCTGTTCCAGGTGGTGGAACCATCTGGAAATAAACTGTGGCAGTTGTTTCTCCTTGAGACTGCTGTAGCCTTTGACATCGGCAAAAATCATGGCCTTCATATGGCGTTTCAGCTCTATTTTCTGGGATGCGGCAACCGGTAACGGAGTCACTCCTTTGGAACGGGGCTCCGGCACCGGGATCACCAGGTTCTGTTGTCCCAAAGTCTCCCACTGCTGCATGGCAGCGGCGGTGCCCCCGGGACTGGCAGACGGTTGACCGTTCCACAGCACCACCTGGAAGGCCTGGGATCCCAGGGTTTGTGACCGCAGATAAGCCAGTCCCATGATCTGCAGGGAACACGCCTCGTACAGCAGGTCGTAGCCGGTATAAGCGTCCTCCACGATTTCATACACCGAGGCCGCGCGTTCCAGCGCCCGGTCAAATTTTTCCTCCCAGGCGGGACCCGCCGGAGAGACCGAGGTGCGTTTGAATTCCTCGCGAGAGAACGGCAGTATCACGTTCAATTCGCCCTTTTGCTTCAATATTTCCTCAGCAACCATTAAATCCGCGCCGCAGGCCAGCGCCCCAAACGCGATTTTGATGTTATGCTTTTCCAGCAGGTTTCGAATCTGCTTGCGGAGCGTCTCCTCGTCCGCGGGATCGATGCCGGGGGACTTCCCCATGCCATGAATGGTTTGGCCCATAAACGCGATTACCGTGGGAGGCTGGATGTCCTGGATGCAATCGGTTGAGATTCCCCGTTGTTCGCAGATCAGAGACAATTGTTTCCAGGTGGTGCTCAGCTTCCCGTAATCATGGGAATGGCCCCGGTAGGCATGGGACAACATCGGGGCGATTGCACCCTCGTTTCCTAACAGCAGATTCGCCTCGGCACGCGTCACGTCGAGATAGTAATCCTCGCCGTTGTAAGTGGAGGAACTTTGATTGCAGAGTTTCAAAACTTCCCTGGCCAGACGGTGGCAGGATTTGTTATCGCCAATGATCAATGACAAAGTCGCGGCATTAATGGCGGGGTAGTAATCCCGATTGATCCGATACGCTTCGAGATAAAGGTCCCGGGCTTTTTTCCCCAATGATGTTTTGATTTCGGGATCCTTTGCTTTTAAACATTGGTCTTTATACAATCTTGCTTCCAGCGAAAGGTTTTCCTCGGTGGGAGGCAGGATGTCTTTGACTTTCCGGTACAACTGTTCCGCCTGGGTCGTAGCGCCGCTTCTGGCCAGACTGAGAACAGCCAAATGAGCCAAAGTCGGGTCGGCACTTCCCTGGTCTTCGAGAGCTTTGTAGGCCACATCATAGACCCCGACAAAATCTCCTTTTTTTAATAGCTCGCGCGCCTGGCAAGCCAGTGACTCCAACTGCATGCCTTAAAAATCCTTTTATAGTACTGAAATTACATGGGTAAGGTGACCTTCTATTCTAACTCAAAGGGCGCCTTTTGATAAATGAAACCGGAAATTTTCAGTCCATATTCCGCAATTAAAACCTTTGATTCTCCGAGGTTTGATGGCATTCCATTGATTTCAGGTGAATTGCAGGCAGACTGCGGGCGCGCTCACTCTAAAACTGGGTAATTCAAAGGTTTTCAAAATCATGGAAAAAGGTTTGGAGTCGCGCCGGAGTGGGCCTTATACTCAATGGAAATCATGGAAATCTGTCTGTAATATGTGTTCTCCGATATGGAAAGTTTAAAATGACGGCTCACCATCAGATTTTGAAAATATTGGCCCTGGCCGGGGCGTATTTTGTGATGTCCTGGAGCGTCACCAAGCTGGGTTTGCCGAAAGATTATGCCTTGCCCATCTATCCGGCGGTCGGCGTTGCGTTGGGAGCGCTCATCTGTTACGGGTATCGACTATGGCCGGGAATTTTTCTGGGTGAATTGGCGTTCACCTACTGGTTCACGACTAATACGATTCCGGCTTCTAGTATTCCGGGTTCAATCCTTGCCACGATCTGTTTCGGAATCGCTTTTTCGGTGACCGTCCAGGCGCTGCTGGGGACTTTTCTTTTTAATCGGTTTGTCGGTTCACACAATCCCTTGGACCGGACCAGAGATGCCCTGACCTATATATTTCTTGTGGGGGGATTGGGATATGTCGTCAGCCCCATTCTGAGCATGGGGGTTCTTGGCGGGGTTGGGCTGTTGCCCAGCGAGAAACTGCTTCAGGAAGGAGTCTCCTGGTGGCTGGGCGATGTCATGGCGGTTCTTATGGTCACTCCCTTGTTTTTCGTATTTCGCAGGCCTTTGAATATCAAATGGACCCCCGCCCGCCGACTCGAGGCCGGTGTCCTGTTATTACTATTCTACATCACCAGCCAGGTGGTGTTTGGGAACTGGTTTCAAGTGAGTGATCACCCCCTGGTCTACCTGTTGGCCCCCTGCCTGGTTTGGGCGGCTTATCGTTTCGGTCATCCCGGAGCCCTTATTGGGATTCTGATATTTTTCACAATTGCGGTCTGGGGAACCATGGCGGGCCGCGGACCCTTCGTGCATGCGTCTATGGAAGAATCGATTTCCCAGTTGGCTACGTACATGGTAATTCTGGCGATCATGACACTGGTACTGTCCGCAGCGACAACCGAAGCCGCCAACGCGCACACGCAATCGGTCCGGTTGGGACGAGTGCTGGACGAATCTTCCAATGAAATTTATCTGTTCGACGCGAAAACTCTCAAGTTCATTCAAGTCAACCGGGGAGCCCGGGAGAATTTGGGTTATTCGCTGGAGGAACTGCAGTCCCTGACCCCGTTGGACCTGAAGCCGGGTTTCACCCGAGAGGAATTTGAAACGCTCCTTAAACCGCTACACTACGGAACGAAAGACCTGGTGACTTTTCAAACCACACACCGGCGTAAAGATGGGACGTTTTATCCCATCGAAGTACGGATCCATTTGTCTTTTGCCGAGATCTATCCGGTTTTTGTGGGTGTTGTCCAGGACATCACCGAACGCGAGCAGGCGGAAAGGGCGTTGCAGGTAAGTGAAGAACGGCTGAGTCTCGCACTGGAGGCCACCAGCGACGGGGTGTGGGACTGGAACATCACAACCGGTCATGTGATTTTCAGTCCCCAATGGTTTCGCTCGCTGGGTTACGAGCCCGGTGAACTGAAGCCGCATATTAAAACGTGGGAGAAGCTAGTGCATCCCGACGACATGCCCAGATTAAAGGAAATTTTGAACGCCCATCTTGAAGGGAAAACGCCTTATTACCAATTTGAAAACCGGCTTCTGACCAAATTAGGCACCTATCGATGGAATCTTGACCGAGGCCAAGTCGTCTCGCGTGATGAAAATGGCAAACCCTTGAGAATGGTCGGCAGCGATATAGATATCAGCGAACGCAAACAGGTGGAAGAAGAGCTGGCCCGTCACCGGCATCATCTCGAGGAACTGGTCCTGCAAAGAACGTCCGACCTGGAATCGACGCATTTGCAGCTGCTGCACGCCGAAAAATTGTCCGCCACCGGCAAGATGGCCGCTTCCATAGCGCATGAATTCAACAATCCCATTTTTGGCATACGCAATGTTCTTGAAAAAATATTGAGGCGGGTCCAAATGGATGGCAGCAATCAACGCTTTGTCCAATTGGCGATACAGGAGTGTGACCGGATCACCCTGCTGATCCGGAAAATTCTGGATTTTCACAGTCCGTCCCCGGATGAAAAAGAGTGGATCGATGTTCATGAATCCATCGACGATATGATTCTTTTGATCCAGAAGAAATTCAGAATGCGTGATATCGAACTGGTCAGAGAGTATACGTCAGACATACCACACATTGAAGCCGTGCCGGATCAATTCAAGCAGGTCATTTTAAACATATTACAAAATGCCGAAGAGGCAATCCCCGAGGGGGGCGGGAGGGTGACCGTTGCCACCTCTACCGAGAAAGGGAAAGTGCAGATTCAAATCAAGGATACGGGATCCGGTATACCCCCGCAGGTGATGAAGAATATCTTTGACCCGTTCTTTACCACCAAACCCAGCGTCAAGGGCACTGGGTTGGGGCTTTCCGTGACTTATGGCATTGTCAAAAAACACAACGGGGAAATTCTGGTAGACAGCCAGCCGGGCCACGGGTCGACCTTCACCGTTTTGCTTCCGATCAAACAAGAGAAGCCTGCCGCCATCCTCGGTTAAAAACAAAAACCGGATATCTTCCAGATTTTCCCTCCTATTTGCTGACCTCCACCGCTAAATGCCTTATAATAGAAGAATTATAGTAATACTAATTGATCGCGCCGCAGAGTATCCAGCGGAAGCCCCGGTCTCCCGGGCGCCGGTGGAGAGAAGCCGGATCCGATCAGAGCGCCCCGGATCTTCATGTCTGTTTTAACCATCAAGAATTGTCTCGACCCCGTCCTTCGTAAAAAATGCGACTTGATCCAGAATATCAATCAAAGTCTCGTGACCCTGTCCGAGGACATGATCGAAACCATGTATGCCGCCACGGGTGTGGGTCTGGCCGCCAACCAGGTGGGTATTGCTTCCCGATTGATCGTCGTTGATCTTGGGTTTAAAGAAGAAAAGCATGAACCTCTCATCATCGTCAACCCCGTCATCACCGCTTCAGAGGAAGAGCAAATCGGACAGGAAGGATGCCTGAGCATTCCCGAGGTCTATGCCGATGTCAAACGATTCCAACAGGTGGAAGTCAAGGGGGTGGATCTCAACGGCAAGGACATTCGCTTTGAGGCGGAAGGTTTTCTGGCACGCGCGTTCCAACATGAAATGGACCACCTCGAAGGAAAATTGTTCTGGGATATGCTGGGCAGGCTCAAGCGTGACATGCTGAAACGAAAGTTCAAGAAAATACTGAAAGAGATGCAGGAATGAATCTCGTTTTCATGGGTACGCCGGACTTTGCGGTACCGACACTAAAAACGCTCCACTCCTCCCGGCATTCCGTTCTGGGGGTGGTCACTCAACCGGACCGGCCCAAAGGGCGGGGTCAGGAGATGCAGGCTTCCCCGGTCAAGCGTTACGCTTTGGAGCAGGGGCTGAAGGTGTTTCAACCCGAGAAGGCCAGCGCCCCCGCATTTGTCGCGGAACTTGCAGAGTTGAAACCCGACCTGATCGTGGTAATTGCCTACGGTCAGATCCTGCGGGAAAATCTTTTAACGTTGCCCAGGCATTTTTGCATGAACGTCCACGCGTCCCTGCTGCCCAAATACCGGGGGGCGGCGCCGATCAACTGGGCCATCATCAACGGCGATAAGGAATCCGGTGTCACCACCATGAAAATGGACAAAGGGCTGGATACCGGCGATATCCTGCTCATGAAAAAGGTTGCCATTGAAAACGACGATACCGCGCAACACCTGCACGACAAGTTATCCGCAGCGGGAGGGGCGTTGGCCCTGGAAACGGTGGACCTGCTGGAACAGGGCCGGTTGCAGTTCATTCCGCAAAATGATGCTGAGGCCACTTATGCGTCAAAACTGAAAAAAGAAGATGGTTGCCTGCATTGGGACCAGGAGGCGGAAGCCCTCAGAAACCGGGTCCGGGGCATGGAACCCTGGCCGGGAGCGTTTGGGTTTTTAAAGGGCAAGCGTTTGCGTTTCTGCAAAGTGGAAATCGGCCCCGGTGAGAAAACAGATGCGCCGGGAACGGTGATGCGTGTTTCGGACTATGGGATTGAAGTCGGAACCTTGAAAGACCGGATCATCGTGACCGAACTTCAACCGGAAGGTAAAAAGAGAATGACCGTCAAAAGTTATCTGCAGGGCCATGCAGTGGAACCCGGCGAGCGGTTTGACGTTTCCGGCGATTCCGTTTAGAGGAAATACACTATGGAAAGAACATTGGTGACAGGCGGCGCGGGCTTTCTGGGTTCTCATTTGTGCGACGCTTTGCTGAACGCGGGCCATGAAGTGTTTTGCATGGATAACCTGATCACCGGAAGCAGGGACAACATCGCCCATATCCAGAGTGACCGGTTTCATTTTATTGAACAGGATATTTCTCAACCTTTCACGGTGGAAGGATCGCTGGACAACATCATGAATCTGGCCTCTCCCGCCAGCCCCGTCGACTACTATGCCTATCCCGTTGAAACCCTCAAGGTGGGATCGTTCGGCACTTATAATGCATTGGAGTTGGCCCGCGACAAAGGCGCGGTGTTTTTCATGGCGTCCACTTCGGAAGTGTACGGCGACCCGCTGGAGCATCCGCAGAAAGAAACGTACTGGGGCAACGTCAATCCCATCGGTCCGCGCAGTGTGTACGACGAACCCAAACGATTTTCCGAAGCCCTGACTCTGGCCTACCGCCGCACCCACGGAGTGGATACCCGCATCGTGCGCATTTTTAATACCTATGGACCGCGCATGGCGATCAACGACGGACGCGCCATCCCCAATTTTCTCTATCAGGCGTTAAAGGGCGAGGACCTCACCGTATATGGCGACGGCTCACAGACGCGCAGTTTCTGCTATGTGTCCGATCTCATTGAAGGCATGCTCCGGCTTCTGAAATCCGGGCACCCGGATCCGGTTAATCTGGGGAATCCCATTGAAATGAGCCTGCTTACGATGGCGGAGAAAATTTTGCAAGTGACCGGGAGCCGGAGTAAAATCGTCTTCAAGCCGTTGCCCGAGGATGATCCCAAGGTGAGACAACCGGACATCAGCCTGGCGCGAAAACTGTTGGGATGGCAACCGAAGGTCAAGCTGGAAGAAGGATTGCGGGACACCTTGGACTATTTCCGAAAAAAGATCGACACGCACCCGGCCGAACCGTGAGCTTATGGGAAAAGAGGACGCTTCTTCAATCAAGCATTGGCCCGAAGATGAACGCCCTCGCGAACGGTTGGTTAAGTTTGGAGGAGACGCCCTTTCCGATGCTCAACTGCTGGCCATCCTGATCGGTTCGGGGGCCAGCGGCGCCAACAAAAGCGCCGTGGATATCTGCCGGGATCTGCTCAAGGCGTTTGAAAATCTGAGTAACCTGGACCGGGCTTCGGTGCATGAACTGTGCCGCGTGAAAGGCATCGGGTTGGCGAAGGCGACTCAAATCAAGGCGGCGTTGGAGGTGGGCAAGCGGATGGCCTCCACCCGGTCCGGCAACACCACAAAGATGACCACCAGCCGGGCGTTCGTGGAATATTTTGCGCCCTTCATGAAAAACCTCAGAAAGGAAGTTGTCAAAGTCGCTCTGTTGGACAACAAACTTAAAATCATCAAAGATTTTGTTATTTCTGAAGGCAGTGTCAATTCCAGTATTGTGCATCCGCGGGAAGTGATGATTCCCGCAATCAAGGAGTCGGCCACCAAGATCGTTCTGGTCCATAACCATCCCAGCGGTGACCCGTCCCCCAGTCAGGCGGATATCGAAATCACGCACCGGGTGAGCAAGGCCGGAGACATTATCGGAATTAAATTGCTGGATCACATCATAATCGGCGGTACGGAGTTTTACAGTTTCGCCGACGAAGGGATGATTTAAATATGGATCGAATCAAGGAATTTCTTTACGAGAGTGCCGAAGTAAAAAAAGCCGTCGCAGATACCCTGGCGGGTAAAATTCTGGAAGCCATCAAGGTGGCGCGAACCAGCCTTCAAAAAGGGGGCAAACTGCTGCTCATGGGCAATGGAGGGAGCGCGGGCGACGCCCAGCACATCGCCGCCGAATTCATCGGCCGCTATAAAAAAGAACGCCGGCCGGTCGCCGCCATCGCGCTGACGGTAGATTCCTCAATTCTCACCTGTGTCGGCAACGATTACGGGTACGATGCCGTGTTTTCGCGTCAGGTGGAAGGGTTGGCCAAAAAGGAGGATGTGGTCATCGCCATCAGCACCAGCGGCAACTCGGAAAACGTGATCAAAGGGGTCGAGAAGGCCCGGGAGATAGGCGCACAAACCATTGGACTTTTGGGCCATCAGGGCGGAAAATTAAAGGATAAGGTTGATCTGGCCATCGTGGTCCCATCCAACGATACGGCCCGCATTCAGGAAGCCCATATCACCATCGGGCATATCATCTGCGAAATACTCGACGAGGATTTTGATTAAGTGAAAGCCAAGTTCAAGCACTTCTTCGACAATAAAAAGCGTCCCAAGATCCTGGTGGTGGGCGACCTGATTCTCGACGAATACATCTGGGGATCGGTCAACCGCATTTCACCGGAAGCGCCGGTGCCGGTGCTGGAATCCAAATCGGAGAACCTGTCTCTGGGTGGAGCCGCCAACGTCGCCAACAACCTGGTGGCCCTCGGTTGCGACGTGTACATTGCCGGCGGCATCGGGCGCGATGAAAAAGGGGACAAGCTTCTCGAACTCATCAAAAACCGCTCCATTCACACCGACGGCGTCTACCGGTTCGTGCATCGTCCCACCACCTCCAAAGTGCGCGTCATCGCGAACAACCAGCAGGTGCTGCGGATCGATAAGGAAGACGACCGGCCCATCACTGAAGGAACCGAAAACAAATTCATCAAATACATCAACGCCATCATTCCGGAAATGGACGGGGTGATTTGCTCCGACTACCACAAGGGTATTCTGTCGGAAAAGATCGCCAACGCCATCATGCACCGCGCCAAAAAATCGAAGAAGAAGGTGGTGGTGGATCCCAAGGGAACGGATTTCCACAAGTACAATGGCGCCACGGTTATCACCCCCAACCAGAACGAAGTGGAACGGGTGGCGCCCATCAAGATCAACAGCCGGGAAGATCTGGACCGGGCGGCGGAATACCTGCTCACCCTGACCAAGTCGGAAGGCATTCTCGTCACGCGCGGCAAGGACGGAATGATTTTTTATCACAAAAAAGACAAGCCCTTCGAAATCTCAACGGTGGCCAAGGAAGTGTACGATGTGACCGGAGCGGGCGATACCGTCATCAGCGTGTTCGGCATGTCGCTGTTCAGCGATTTCAGTTATGAAGAAGCCGCGTGGCTGGCCAACATGTCGGCGGGCATCGTCGTCGGTAAAATCGGAACTGCCGTGGTCACGCTGGAAGAGATCAACGAGTACCTGAAAGAAGAAATGCTCCGGACCTCCAGTACGGTGCTGGAGCTGAACGAAGTCAAACAAGTCGTGAGCCTGGCTAAAAGCGTCGGCAAGTCGGTGGTCTTCACCAACGGTTGCTTCGATTTGATACACGGCGGGCACATCGAATTTTTACAGCAGGCCAAAAAGCAGGGTGATATCCTGATCCTCGGAATCAATAGCGACGAATCGGTCCACGCCATCAAGGGCGACGGACGGCCCATCAAATCCCAGGCAGAGCGGGCCAATATCCTGTCGGCTTTGCAGGATGTCGATTACATCACCATCTTCAATGAAGAGACACCCGAAAGCCTGATCCGTGAAATCCGGCCCGACGTTTTAGTGAAAGGCGACGACTACAAACTGGAAGACGTGGTCGGGCGGGAAATCGTCGAAGGCTACGGCGCGCGGGTGGTGCTCATCCCGGTCGTCAAGGGCCTGTCCACCACCAGCACAGTCGATAAAATCCTGGAAGCCAACCGGGGAAATTAATTTAAAAGTAATCTGTCATCCTGAGCTTGTCGAAGGGCGACAGTTGTCATCTCATTATCCGATCAAGCTTTGGATCCCCGATTAAATCATCTTCACCAGCTGTTTGACGGTTTTTTCAATTCCTTCCGCCACTTCGCCGATATTTTGCCCCAGCATGTAGGCCGGCGTGCTGACGATCCGGTTGGGCGCGTCCACCACCATTTCGGTCACTGCGGCGTTTTGGTGTTTGGTTCCCATCGCTTCCATTTTTGAGCTGGTGTCGGCGTCGTTGCCGATGGTCAGCGTCGGGTGAGCCTCCGAATCTTCGTAGATTTTAGCCATCATCGCCGGCGCGATGCAACACACCGCCTGCGGTTTCTGCTTCTGTTCAAATTCCTTGACCAGCCGTTTCACTTCCGGATGCACCTCGCAGTTCTCTCCCTTCACCGCAAAGTCGCACAGGTTCTTGGCTGCGCCGAATCCGCCGGGGAAAATAAGGGCGTCGAGATCGTCCGCCTTGACGTCGGCGATGTCCTTGATGTTGCCACGCGCGATGCGCGCCGATTCCACCAGGACGTTGCGCTTTTCACCTTTGGACTCCTGGCCGGTGAGATGGTTGATGACATGCAGTTGATCCGTATTGGGTGCCATGCAGACCGCTTCCGCACCCGCCCGATCGATGGCCAGCAGGGTGATGACCGATTCATGAATTTCCGCGCCGTCGTACACGCCGCATCCGGAGAGCACGACTCCGATTTTCTTTTTCATATCCCGCCTCCGCCTGATGCCTCAGGCCTTGAAAAGTTAGCGATTGAGCGATAAAACACCCTATATTTATATTGAATGAGCGGATTCTAGCATAAATCCATTCAGCGGGCCATATGCCGGCGTTCTGCAGGAATGCGGGAGAGGACTGAATCTTATTAAAGGTCGGATTTCATTTGGGAGAGTCTGATGTTTATATTAGAATCAGCTCCATCAATATTAATCCGGAATATTTTCATGGATAGAAACTCTTTCAAGAAGGGGTCATGAGCGCATCGAACCCGGTGACAGACAGTATCAATCATTCCATCCGTAAAAACGGATTTCCAGAGAAGGTGGTGCGCCTGCCGTTCAAGCCGGTTTACGACAGTTGCAAGAAGAACAACACCGCGCTGGCAGACGTTCTGGACCATTTGAAGGCGGAGAATGTTATCGGGGCGATGGAAGGGGACTATATCGTGTTCCGCTCCCCGGAAAAAGCCGCGGAAGCGGTATCAGCGAAGGAGCAGGCCGCTCCCCAGGAGGATTCCGGTGATGCGTCCTGGTGGAGCAAGCTTCCGGGATTGGGTGATCTGCCGGCTAAGGCCCGGGAAGCGATGGCCAAAATGACTCCAGAGCAATTGGCCGATATAAAAAAACGTGTCGCAAACATGAGTGACGAGGAAAAGAAAAACATTCTTAATATGATGTCGCAGTTTACCAATCCTTCTAAAGGTAAATAAAGATGGACACACCGCTGAAAGGGGGCTGGAATGAAAGTTAAAGACCTGATGTCGAAGAAGCTGTTCACGGTCAAGCCGGAGGATATGCTGGATAAGGTGTTTTTTCTGTTCAACTTTGAGGCTATCCGGCACTTGCCGGTGGTGGACAAGGGCAAGGTGGTCGGGGTGCTCTCTGACCGGGATCTGAAAAAAATCCTGGGACCCCGTAAAAAAATGGTCACCGATAAAGTGTCCGGGACTCAATTTACCGTGCATGCCCGGCGGGTGCGCACCATCATGAACCGGGGATTGACGACCATCGGTCCGGATGAACAGGCGGCGGATGCCGCCGCTATCATGGCGAAACGTAAAATAGGCTGCCTGCCGGTGGTGAAGAAGGGTAAGCTGGTGGGCATGATCACCTCCACGGACATTCTGCGCGCCTATGTCAAGCTGTCCCACGAGGTGGACAAGATGTTTAAAAACCTGGATCGATAAGGAAAACTGGATGCTGATATTTGCAAAGGATATTTCAGAACGGGACCATAAAAACCAGCGGGAAGGGGAAAACCAGGCGTTGCGCGAGTACATGGAATACCAGCGCAAGCTGTTTCCCTATACGGTCATCCGGGCGGGACTGGACCTGGCCTACAAGGAGCTGGACGATATCCTGAACTATATCGACAACGACCACCAGAAACCCGAGGGCTCGATGCGTGAGGATTATCCCTCCGATATCCCGGAATGGTACCGCCAGCAGTTTCCCTGGTCGGGGTCATTCATGGCAATGGAGGACATGCATTCCCTCCTGGTCCTGTTGATCAAGGCGATGGATTCCTTCCGCACATATGAGAAGGGCAATACCTATCACTGGACCGTGTTGTACGACACCACCCGCAATATCGTGAGGGTCTACAATGAGCTGTTGAGTGCGGATCCCGCACATGCCCGGGACATCCAGTTGAGCCAGGCCGTGGAGGTGAACTTTGAGGATTTCATCAACAACTACTGGCCGCATCTGGAGTTCATGATTCTGTCCAAGCCCGATTTCTCCCATACCCGGCTGATGGAGCGGGTCCAGCTGGTGGAAGACTTTGTTAAGGAGCGCATGGCCGAAGGAGAAGCGCCGCTGGCCGCTCTGGAACAGGCTGGCACACAGTTTGGTCTCGATCCGGCGACCCTGTCTTTGTTGCGGCGCGATCCGATCAGCCCCGATCTGGCCGCGTTGCAAACTTTTTCGTTGAAAGAATCCCCCTATGACTTTCTATTTCAAACCGTTCCCGACAGCGACGACACGTCATTCGCCGGGCTCTCCTTCCTCGATGCGGAATATGAAAAAAATTTCAACCTGGTCCGCAGCCAAACTCCGGCTTAAGGGTTGAATTTTGGTGGCTAACAAACTTCAGATTTCCGATGTCCGCTAAAGACGTTTTTGGCGATTTACAAAAGAGGAATGGGCCTTTACTCTGAGATACAAGTTACAGTCATGGTAATCAAGGAAATCGGATGGAAAAGATTTTGCAAACCTTAAATATGTGTGATTTCTGTACGCATGAAATCAAAAGTTGCGGTGCGGAGCCTGTACGCAGCCAGAACGTAACTGTGAATAATAAGTCCCGGTTAAACTCGCAGGAAGCGGTGATTGCCTGCGATAAATATGAAAGCCCTGTCGAATTGTTGCAGAAAAAATTTCACTAGAACAGGCTTCCGCTTTTCCTGTTTTTTGAGAAATTTGGATCATTGAGTGCAGGGCATGGTGATTTTTTTAACAAGGCTGAAAACAATCGGTTAATATTTTTATATTTACAGTTACCTTTGAATTTTCAATGTATCCGTTATCCAATGTTTCAATTTTGTGACATAACGATAACTTTGCTGTGATATCGAATAGTTAGACTGGTTCTGATACGAGGAGAAAAGGTATACCACGATTTGGAATTTCGGAAGAGAAGAAGAGGTGCGGGAAATGAAAGAGCGCAATAAAAAAGAACTGGCAGAATTCTTATGGTTGGAAATCAACCGGGCTATCATCAATTCGAACAGCGTTCGCAATTGTCTCAAGATTTTGAAGCAGATGGATATGCTGGATTTTCTTTGCCAGCACGACTACATTCTCGACGGCAAAAAGCTGGTCGAGAAATTATTGGACGAGCCTCAAAAACTGGAAGAAGCGGAAGACATTCCGGAAGATTCCATGGAGATGTTTTTGGAAAAAGATGCCGCTGTTCCTTACGTCAATAAGGATGTGGATTTATCCCAGGGGGTGCTTTCCAAGCAATTGATTCGAGCATACGGCTTCTGCAAGAATTGAGCAGCCGGGTGTTTCACATATAGGTTTTGCCGAGGGGATTTCAACCCCCCCGGCGCAAGAATAAAAGGTGACTTCCTGAATAAAAGGCCGGCGAGTATTGCCTGTCTGAAGGGCCCGGACGGTTTATCCGTCCGGGTCTTTTATGTTACAATCCCAGCATTGATGATCTTAATCCTTCCCTGATTTTCCTGACCGTGCACTTAAATTCATGGCCCCCCTAAAGCCCTCACTCCCCCGTCGATTCCGTTTGCAAGGCACCGATGGTATTCGCCGGGAAGTGCGCGCGGCAGCCGACCCTTTATTGAAAGGCCTGTCGCCGCTCCAGGCGTTTTTGGAGCAGGGTGTGATGACCGACGAATTCATGGAGCGTTACGCCTATGCTCACGTGATATCGCTGCTCCGCGACCGGCAACTCAAGCGGGGCGATTCGGTGGTGGTGGGCTGGGACCCCCGCGATACCCGGGGAAAGCACACCGAGGCAGTGATCCGGGGCATCCGCAAAGCCGGAATCAATGCCGTGGTGCTGGGCGTGGTGCCGACCCCCCTGGTGCCCATGGTCATGCAGTACGAGCAGGCTGGGGGAGCGTTCATGGTCACCGCCTCGCACAATCCGAAGGACCAGAACGGGATTAAAATCTTCCTCGCTTACCGGGGAATGAAACTCTTGCCGGAAAACGATATCATTCTGACCCGTACCCTCTTGTCTCTCGGCTCCATCCGCAACAAACTCTTAACCGGCAAGCGCATCGACAGAAGGAAAAAGGCGCTCGATTTGTTGCGGCGTTTTTCGCTGGATCCTGAAAACTCATGGTGCGAAGACATATCCCTTCAGAACATACTCCTGGTGGTGGACCCGGCACGCGGGTCGCTCACCGGCATTGCCGCGGAAGTGTTCCGGAAGGCCGGTTTCGGGAAAGTGATCGAACTCAACAACCGCCTGAACGGAGACGTCAACCTGCGCAGCGGCGTGGCGGACCTGGAAGGGTATAAAACCATCTCCCGCGATATGACGGTCAAAGGTTCCGGCCTGTTTGCCCGGCACGCCGCCCTCCTGAAATTGTTCGAGCTGGGCAGAAAGCATAAGAGCGCCTTGCGCTCGGGAAAACTCCGCCTCAGCGGGGCGGTGTTTGATGCCGACGGCGACCGTTTTTACCGGCTGGACTATCATCCTGACAAGGACTGCCTGCTGGTGCTGAGCGGCGACGAAACGGCGTACTTGCAGGCCGAGTACCTGATGAAGCGCGATCCCGCTCGATACAAAGGCACAGTTTATATCAATACCGTCGAAAGCGATCTCAATACCTCGCGGGCGGTAGAGCGTCTGGGATTCAAACCGCAGTTGTCTCCCGTCGGCGACAAATGGGTGCTGTTGCGCATTGCGCTGTTGATTATTGAAACGCGGTTGAAAGGCTTCAAGGGCGCTAAAGCGGCGGCCCTGAAAAAAAAGCTGGCGCGATTGAAACAATCCGAGGCGCTGGATGTGTCGGATCTGCAGAAACTGGAGGTGCAAATCGATCAGGCCCGCATTGGTGATGGGGGATTCAAGGATCTCCCCTTCGCGGTGGGAAGTGAAGAGACGGGCCACAACATCACCCTGGGCTGGATGAATGGGGGGCAGGATGAGGGCATGCCCGTATTCTGCGGCAATGGTTTGAAAAGTGCGCTCAATACGTTTGCGGCATCGCAGTTTCTGCTGGCAGACCAGCCAGTGGCCAGATATTATGCGCGGCTGGAGCGGCCGTTTTCCCCGGGGTTCAAGGGCACGCGCTATGCCTATTACATTCATCAGGAAAAATTCTATAACGATTCCGCTGTCTGGCAAAAGGTTCGCCGATGTATTGTGAAGGCTGGACGCGAACGCGGCTACCGGGGCCGGGTAATCCCGTTCCGCGAGGACAGGGACATGCTTTATATTTCTTTGAGGTCTCCGAAAGGAACTGATGCAGGCATTTTTGTCCGAAATTCCGGGACCGAAAACAAGATCAGCGTCAACCTGCGCGGAACCAAAGGCGATGCCACCTCGTTAAAAGAGATCGGCGAACAGGCGGTGCGCATTCTCTTCACCACCCTTAAAAACCAGAACAGCCATCATTATCAAGTGGAGTTGGATCTCCTGAGCCGCATCGCCGCCCAGCCTCTGCAGGAAACTCAAGTGACCGGTTCCGCCCAGCAGGTCTTGCGGGAGATGGCCAAACAGAAACTGGTGCAACCGTCCGCCAAGGGATGGCGGCTGACGCCGCTGGGATCGTGGTATATTACCAGTGCGCCGGAGTAATGCCGCCGCATTTTAAAAACCGCCCACAGTCTGAAATCAATGGACCTTCACAGCTTTTACGATCACCTCGATGAATTTACCTACAAGCATTGGTTTGAAGGCATTGAAACGCCCTGGCAACCGCTGGATACGCTCAAGCAATCCGTGGGCGGAGAGGTCGGCGGTTTGTCGGATATCCGGGAAGTGCAGTCTCTCGACGGATTGTTCCTGGCTCAGAACGACACATTGTCCCGGCTGAACGAGCCGGCGTGCACCGTCGAGCGATGGGTGGAAATCGAGGAACCGGTGCTACTGAAACCGCTGGGAATTTTCCTGGATCAAGGCACCGTGCTGGAGCCTTCGGCGATCATCAAGGGGCCGGCCCTCATCGGCAAGGACTGCGAGATTCGCCAGGGCGCCTACCTGCGCGGCAATGTGGTGGTGGGCGACCATTGTGTCATCGGACACAACACCGAAATCAAGAACAGCATCCTCATGAACCACAGCGAAGCCGGGCATTTCAATTATATCGGCGACAGCATCATCGGCAGTTACGTCAACCTCGGCGCCGGGTCGCGCCTCGCCAACCTCGAGTTCCGGTCACCGGCGGATAAACGGGACATGTTGTTCCCGCGCATTCGGATGGAGGTGGATGGCAAGGAGGTGGCCACCGGACGTTCCAAGTTCGGTGCGGTGCTGGGCGATTACGTGGAGGTGGGGTGCAACGCCGTGCTTTCGCCCGCCGTGCTGCTCGGCAAAGAATCATGGGTGTATCCCAATTTCACCGTACCCAAAGGCTATTATCCTCCGCAAACCCGCCTCGCCCCCGCCGACCGCAAAATCAAATCAAAAAAATAATAAGGCCCTTGCCTGATCCGTTACCGATCCCTCATTTTCAACCACTCAAAAAAATACCGGAGCCTTGTTTTAAGGCTCCGGTTTCAAAAGGGTCGTTCCAGATGGGATCAAGGTTGATGAGATCCGGGGGTGTTGAGGGCGTGAGCGTTCAACCTGTGGTTCGTCCAAAAATTTTTCTTTCTCGTGGTTTTACTTGTAAATCGATACGCTGATGGCGCCGCCCAGTTGGCCTTGCAGGCCGGGCATTTTACTGGCGTGAATCTTGGCGCCGTTTTTGCCGCCATGACAGCCCATGCACCCTTTCTTGTAATACTCGGGCGATATTAGGCGAAACGCTTTTTTGCCCCCGTGTTCGGAGACCTCGGAATACGATTGACCTTTTTTCCAGTTTTGTTTCAGAAATTTCCCATCGATCACGCTTTTTTCCCAGGCATCGGCTTTGTTGGAAGCGTTGACCAGGTATTCGTCGCGTGTAGTGAGTTTCAGGGTCATTTTACCCCCTGAGACCTCACCAAACTTGGAGGCCGCTTTCCGGGCAAAAATAGCCGGTAAGAAGCGCCCCTGAGGGTCCAGTGCCGTGTCTTTGCCGCTGACCACGTCACCGACCACCTGTTCGATCGCCTGGATCAGCTGTTCCTGAGCCTTGCCCACATTGCCACCGCTTTTCTCGAACTTTTTACCGGTAGCTTTTTCGTAGTTTTTGTAAGTGATGGAGAGGAATTTGTTGACGTCGATACCGGCTTTTTGAGGATTCTTGATCAGTGGTTTGTTTTGGACCAAAACCGCGCGGGATGCCTTGAGCAGTGTGGTGAGCTCATTGGCGACGGCTTCGTCTTCACTGGACCACGCCGGCGTGACCGCCAACCCCAGGACAAAACCTAATAGAATTACGAATGAAACGAACTTGTTGGTCATAGAATACCCCCCTTGATTCAAGTTAAAGGTATTGGACAAACAGCTCTATCTGGAAGGACGATCGAATAGTGGGGCATTCCCGCGCGTTTGGCAACGACTATTTTAACCCTCTATTTTATCAGGCCTTTTTTCAAAGCGTTCCGCGCCGGTTAACGGTTTGACACGCCTGATAAAAGGTGATTTAATCGATGCCTCACTTTGCGCGAGGGTGGCGGAACTGGCAGACGCGCTGGATTTAGGATCCAGTGGGCAACCGTGGGGGTTCGAATCCCCCCCTTCGCATGAGCAATATAACCCTTTAAAAAATAGATAGTTATGAAATGTGAAGTTGAGGAAATCGACGCCTGCAACCGCAAGCTGAAGATCGAAATTCCGCTGGGCGATTACCAGTCCCAGCTTAAGGCCTATTACCAGAAACTGGGCCGCGAGGTGAAGGTTCCCGGCTTCCGCCCCGGCAAGGTGCCGGCGTCCATCATGGAAAAGCGGTTCGGGCCGGAGGTCAAACAGGAAGTGCTGACGCAGATGGTCTCGGACAGCATCTCCCAGGGCATCCAGGACAACAAATTGCGGGCCATGGGCGACCCGTCCATTGTCGAGATCAATGCCGAAGAGGGCACGGACATCAGCGTGACCGCCAATGTGGAGGTCCTGCCGCCCATCGAGATCAAGGATTACAAGGATTTGGAAGTCAATCTGAAAATCCCCAAAATCACCGATGAAGATGTCGACAAGATGATCGAAGCCTACCGCCAACAGAAGGCGCAATCCGTTCAGGTCACCGACCGCGCCTCGCAGAAGGACGACCTCATCAAAATCGATTTCGATTGTTTGGTTGACGGGAAGCCCATCGAAGAGGGTTCCGCCAAGGATTACATCATCCAGATCGGCGCCAGTAATCTGGTCGAGGGGTTTGACGAGCAGGTCACCGGCATGCAATTGGACGAGGAACGGTCCTTTCAACTCACCATGCCGAAGGACCATCCCAATCCCGCCATCGGCGGTAAGGAAGTTGAGTTCAAGGTGATGTTGAAGGGTATCCAGATCAAGGAATTGCCGGAAGTGAACGACGAGTTCGCCCAGACCGCAGACCCGAAAAAGGTCTACAACAATCTCGAGGAGATGAAGCAGGGGATCCGCGACGATTTGCTGGCCTACGAGCGCACCCAGGCCAAAAAATCAGTCTGCAAGGAACTGGAGGAGAAGCTGGGCGAGGCCAATCCCATTAACATTCCGGAAAAGCTGGTGAAGGAGCAGATTGCCTTCATGGTGAACAAGGAAACCCAGGCGCCCACCGGCCAACCCGTAGACTCTTCGGCAGCAGGCGCCCGGACCGCAGACACGATCACTCCCGAAGAGGAGAAGAAGCACCGCGAGGGCGCCATCAAAATTCTCCAGCAGGAACTGGTCATCGGGCAATTGTCCGACGACTTCAACACCGAAGTCAGCGAGGAGGACCTCAACCGGGAGATGACGAGCTTTGCGCAGATTATGGGAAGCAACGTGAAGAAGCTGAAAAAGGAGTGGTCCGAGTCCGGGGCCCTGCTGAGATTGCATTCCCGGATGCGCCGCGAGAAAACCCTGGACCAGCTGATCGACCAGGTCAAAGTGACCGAAGAAATGGTTGACAGAAGTGAGTTGGAAGTCAATAATTAAAGAAGATACCGAGTTTTCGACCGGCTCAATAGGCTTGCCATATCACCTGTTTCCGGTGCGTGGCGCCGGGATATTGAACAGGCCCAATCTGATCCAACCATCCTTTACAGAAAGCGACAAATTGATGACAAGCAGCGAGCATTACAATTCGATTACAAATCAACTGGTGCCGATTGTGGTCGAGCAGACCAGCCGCGGCGAACGCTCTTACGATATTTATTCCCGTCTGCTGAAGGACCGCATTATTTTCATAGGAACGCAGGTGGAAGACCACATGGCCAACCTGATCATCGCGCAATTGCTGTTTCTGGAATCCGACGAACCGGACCAGGACATTTACCTGTACATCAACAGCCCCGGCGGGCACGTTTCTTCCGGGCTGGCAATTTATGATACCATGCAGTATATCAAGCCGGACGTGCAGACCATCTGCCTGGGACAGGCCGCCAGTATGGGCGCCCTGTTGCTGGCCGCCGGAGCCAAAGGCAAGCGCTATGCCCTGCCCAATTCGCGGATCATGATTCACCAGCCGTCGGGCGGATTTCAGGGCCAAAGCACCGATATCCAGATCCAGGCCAAGGAAATTTTACTGATTCGAGAGAGACTGGATGACATTCTGTCCAAGCATACCGGTCAGTCCAAAGACACAGTCCGCAAAGATACGGAACGGGATAATTTCATGACCGGCGAACAAGCCAAGGAATACGGGATCATTGATAATGTGATTGTCAATCGCCTGGAAGCGCACAAAGGCAAGGACAAGAAAGACAAAAAGTAAAATCCATCAACCGATTGAACGGGACATCCCAACGCAATTGGAGGACTGAATGGCAAAGAAAAGTTCCGCTTCTGGAAACTACCGGTGTTCTTTCTGTGGAAAAAGCCAGGAGGAAGTTAAAAAGCTGATTGCTGGCCCCACGGTATACATTTGTGATGAGTGTATCGAGCTGTGTAACGAGATCATGGTGGAGGAGTGGGCTCAGGAAAAGAGCGAAGACTTCAAACACCTGCTCAAGCCCAGGGAAATTTTCAAGCACCTCGATCAGTACATCATCAGCCAGGAGCGGTGCAAAAAAATTCTGTCCGTTGCCGTTCACAATCATTTCAAGCGCGTCGATTCCAATGTGGACCTAGAGGATGTCGAACTGCAGAAAAGCAACGTGCTGTTGATCGGTCCCACCGGTTCCGGAAAAACACTGATGGCGCAGACCCTGGCCAAAATCCTCGACGTGCCGTTCACCATCGTCGACGCCACCACGCTGACCGAAGCCGGTTACGTGGGCGAGGATGTCGAAAACATCATTCTCAAACTCCTGCAGGCGGCGGATTACGATGTCGAGAAGGCCGAGCGCGGCATCATCTATATCGACGAAGTGGACAAGATCAGCCGCAAATCCGAAAACCCGTCGATCACCCGCGACGTGTCCGGCGAGGGCGTGCAACAAGCCTTACTGAAGATCATCGAAGGCACCCAGGCGAGCGTGCCTCCGCAAGGTGGCCGCAAGCACCCGCATCAGGAATTCCTGCAAGTTAACACCACCAACATCCTGTTCGTCTGCGGCGGCGCTTTCGTGGGACTCGACAAGATCATCCGCAACCGCATCGGCAAAAAGATGCTTGGGTTCGGCCAGGAACTGGTTTCCAAGGATTCCAAGGATATATCCGAAACTCTGGCGCAGGTGGAGCCGGAAGATCTGCTTAAATACGGACTCATTCCGGAATTCGTCGGTCGTCTTTCGATCACCGCCACCTTGAGTGAGCTCGACGTGGACGGCCTGGTCAAAGTTCTCACCGAACCGAAGAATGCGCTCGTCAAGCAGTACAAAAAGCTGTTCGAATTTGAAAACGTTAAGCTGAAGTTCACCGACGGCGCCATCCGCGCGGTCGCCGAAAAAGCCTTCAAGCGCAAAACCGGTGCGCGCGGTCTCCGGTCCATCCTCGAAGATATCATGCTGGATATCATGTACGACCTACCCTCAAGTGAAGATGTTGAGGAAGTCGTCATCAACGAAGAAGTGATCAACAAGAGAGAACAACCCCTCCTGGTCTACGAAAACCAGAAACAGGCGAGCTGATTATGAGCGCAGAACGCCTGGTGCTTCCCCTCGTCCCGCTCCGGGATATCGTGGTATTCCCATTCATGGTGATTCCCCTGTTTGTCGGACGGGAGAAATCCGTCCGTGCCCTGGAGAAAGCCATGGCGGAACAGAAAAGTGTATTTCTTTCCGCCCAGCGCCATGCCAATACCAACGATCCCAAACCCAGCGATATTTATGAAACGGGAACTTTTGCGAATATTCTGCAGATTTTGAAACTCACCGATGGCACCATGAAGGTGCTGGTGGAAGGGATGCAGAGAGGGCGCATCATCGGGTTCGAGGACAATTCCAATTTCTATGAAGTGGAAGTCGCCCGCATCGAGGAGAATTCCCAGGTCACTCCGGAACTTAAAGCGCTGATGCGCAGCATTGAGGGTCAGTTCGAGCAGTACGCCAAACTCAACCAGAAGATTCCTCTGGAATCCGTCACCGCCATCTCCAATATCACCGAGCCGCACCGCTTTGCCGACACCATTGCATCCTACATGGTATTTCAAACCGGCGAAAAACAGGATCTGCTGGACACTTTCAGTCCCGAAGACCGCCTGAACAAAATCATCACCAGCCTGAAATCTGAAATGGAAATTCTCAAGATCGAGAAGCGCGTGCACGGCCGGGTGCGCAAGCAGATGGAGCGCAGTCAGAAAGAGTTTTACCTGAACGAGCAGATGAAAGCCATCCAGAAGGAACTGGGCAAGCGCGACGAATTCAAATCGGATATTGACGAGCTGACCGCGAAAATCAAAAAAGCCAGGATGCCGAAAGAGGTCAATGAAAAGGCGGACAAGGAATTGCGGCGACTCGAAGGCATGCAACCCATGTCCGCTGAAGCAACGGTCGTGCGCAATTACATTGACTGGCTGGTTGACCTGCCCTGGAAGAAGGGTCCCGGGTCCGACAAGATCAACCTGAAGCAGGCGCAAAAAGTTCTGGACGACGACCATTACGGTCTGGAAAAAGTCAAAGAACGCATCGTCGAACATTTGGCCGTCATGAAACTGGTCAAAAAAATGAAAGGCCCCATTCTGTGTCTGGTGGGCCCCCCCGGTGTGGGCAAAACGTCTCTCGGCAAATCCATCGCCGGCGCCACCGGGCGCAAGTTTGTGCGTATTTCCCTGGGCGGCGTGCGCGACGAAGCGGAGATCAGGGGTCACCGCCGCACCTACATCGGCGCTCTGCCCGGGAAAATCATCCAGGGCATGAAAAAAGCCGGTACGCTCAACCCGGTGTTCCTGCTCGATGAAGTGGACAAGATGAGCATGGACTTCCGCGGCGATCCCTCATCGGCGCTGCTGGAAGTGCTCGACCCGGAACAGAATTCCAACTTTAACGATCATTTTCTGGAAGTCGATTACGACCTGTCGCAGGTGCTGTTCATTTGCACCGCCAATGTCCTGCACACCATCCCACAGCCGTTGCAGGATCGCATGGAGATCATCCGCCTGCTCGGTTACACCGAGGAGGAAAAACTGTCCATCGCCACCAAGTTTCTGGTGCCCAAAAAACTGAAGGAACACGGTCTCACCAGCCGCAACCTGAAGATCGGCAAAACCATTCTTCAGGCGATCATCCAGCAGTACACACGGGAGGCCGGGGTGCGCAGTCTCGAGCGCGAAATCGGCACGCTCTGCCGCAAAGCCGCGACCCAGGTGGTCGAGAAAGGCAAGAAAACGTCCATCGATTTGAAACCCGCCGGACTGAACAAGTACCTGGGCGTCCCCAAGTTTTCGAAGGATGCGGAACGCATGAAATCGGAAGTGGGTGTGGCCACGGGCCTGGCGTGGACGGAGTTCGGCGGCGAATTGCTCAACATTGAAGTCATCACCACCCCCGGTACCGGCAAGGTGTCACTCACCGGTAAACTGGGAGACGTCATGAAGGAGTCGGCGCAGGCCGCGCTCAGCTATGTGCGTCAGCGGTCGGCGGAGTTTGGTCTGCCCAAAAACTTTTATCAGAAGGTGGACCTGCACCTGCACATCCCCGAAGGCGCGATCCCGAAAGACGGCCCCTCGGCGGGCATCACCATCGCGGTGGCGATCATCTCCGCGTTGACGGGCAATCCGGTGCGCCGGGATATTACCATGACGGGTGAGGTGACCCTGACCGGCAAGGTATTACCCATCGGTGGCCTGAAAGAAAAAGCCCTGGCGGCGCATCGCGTGAAGATCGCCAACATTATCATCCCGAAAGACAACCAGAAAGATGTCCCAGAAATTCCGGAAAACGTTCGCAAAAAAATCAAGTTCATCGCCGTGGAATCGATGGACGAAGTGATCAAACACAGTTTCGAGAAGAAGTTCAGTTTCAAGAAAACAAAAAAGGCCGCCAAAAAATCCACAAAGCCGCGCAAACCGAGTACCACACGCCGCCCCTCCGTTTCCCATTTGAATTAATTGACCACGGCGGTTTTCTCCCCCTTGTAAAGGGGGCTGGGGGGATTCCTCCCCAGCGTCACCCTGAACCTGTCGTAGGGTGACATCGATATCGTGTCATGCTTCGACAGGCTCAGCATGACACAACGTAGAGTTCTGAAATGTTAAATCCCTGGCACGATGTGGAGTTGGGCGGCGAGGTGCCGGAGATATTCCCGGCCATTATCGAAGTCCCCAAAGGCTCCAAGACCAAGTACGAACTGGACAAGGCGACCGGCATGATCCGCGTCGACCGCATCCTGTACAGTTCCGTGCAGTATCCCGCCAACTACGGCTTTATCCCCCGCACCTATTGCGAAGACCACGATCCGCTTGACGTGCTGGTGCTCGGTCAGGAACCGGTAGCGCCCCTGTCCATCATGCGGGCCAAACCCATCGGCCTGATGAAAATGCTCGACCACGGCGAGGCCGACGACAAGATTATCGCCGTGCACGCCGACGACCCGGAATATGAGCATTACGAATCGATCGACGAACTGCCGCCCCACCGCATGACCGAGGTGAAACGATTCTTCGAGGATTACAAGGTACTGGAAGAGAAAAACGTCGTGGTCGAAGACTTCTTCAGCAAAATGGAAGCCCTCAAAACCATCATGACTTCCATGACCCTCTACCAGAAAGAATTCGGGAATAAAAAATAAGAATAAAAAGTGCGGTGGGTGTATCTAACAAGTATGGAAGAGATAAAGAAAATCTTGTTTATGGTAGGGGCGGTCATCTGGTTATCGGCATGTCAGCCGCCTGTGACACCGCCGCCGCCGATGGGACCGCCGGCCGGGCAAGGCCTGGAGCTGATTTAAAAATTCGCAAATGTGCCGGAAGATCATCGGAAGCTGTTAACGGTCAACAAATTCCCTCTCCGGGGAGGAGGCGGAGAATCTCCGCAGGTAAATTAAAATTAAGAGGTGCGCTCAGGGGTCATCGCCAGCCGTTAACGGTCAGCATGTGGCCCGTCCTCGCTAGAGGACTACATTTCCCAGCGGGAGGGAAGAGGCGCTTCGGTATCTTCTTTCATGGCCATCACCACACGCGGTTCCCGGGCCAGGCGGTCTTTGATGACCGTGAGCAGGGTGATGCTGTCGGACAGGAAGGCGTCCTTGTTGGATGCGTCTATTTTGCGGTCCCATAAATCCTTGTAGAGATCGATCAACGGCTGGGTTTTCAGGATCAGCTCCTGAATTTCAGAATAGGGTACCTGGCGAGTCGCGTTTTTGCGGGAAAACTCGGCATGCTTCAGCCACAGTTCGACATCCGCCGGCGCTTCGCCCACCACTTCGGTGAAATGTTCACGCGCTTTTTCTTTTCCCATTTGATCGATGATCCCATTGACCTTGAGGGCCAGATCATTCTGAGGCACGCCCCGGGCGGTCCGGCACAAATGCCTGAGGGAGAACACCAGCTTGTTCATGTTGCTGTCGATTTGCATCCCGTTGTCTGAATAGGGCTTGATCTGCGCCGACCGCTCGAACATGCTCCAGGCGCCGCCTTCCCGCTGAACGAACATACGCGTTTGGTCCAGAGGTTCGAGCAGGGCCATGCAGGAAGCAGTATCTTTGATCGGGGATTTTGGAGCGGGTCCGCTGGTGCGCATCAGTTTCTCACGCAGATCTTCATTGATGGGGATGTTAATCGCGGCTTCGCTTCTGGGCGCCAGAGCGGCGTCTTTGGTGATATCCACCTGCTCGGTTATGACCCAGGTTTTTTCCCGTTCCGGCAGGCGCAGGGGTTCTTCGGCTGTCTGGTCCGAACCGCATGCGGTCAATAATAAAAAAATTGATATAGCAAATCCTGTACACCCCCCTGTTTTCAACATAAAAACCTTTTTCCCGTCCTTGTAAATTTTGTTAATGGTTGTAGTGTTTCTTTTGAAGGAGTCTCTGCAGGTCCTTCACTTTTTTTTTGTCGATTCCCGCGTCCCTGCTCGGAGTACTCTTTTTTTTCGCTCCCAGATGTTTCCGTGCGGGAGAGGGAGCAGCCGGCTTGGGACTTTGCTTGATTGCCTTGCCGGGCTCCATTTTCTTCATGTCTTTTTTGTTCCGGTTATCCAACGGAATTTGGCTGCGATCATCAGTAAAATGAACTTTACCGTCCTTGTCCACCCACTTGTACAACCCGGCAGACACCGGTGCGGTCAGCACCAGACAGATCGCGGTCATGATAAAAATTCGCATATGATACCTCGCTTTAAGGACCGCCGGGGATGACCGGCGACCGATTCACATTCAGCCAGGGAAACGAACGGTTCCGGATTGAATCGGAAAACACGTTCCCCCCGTCCCAAAGCGAATGTCTCATTATGTTTCAATTTTACAGTAAAAGCCGGGCCCGCGCCACTCCCAGACCCGCTGGACCCGGCCGCAGCCATTGCCGCTTACTCCAAAAGAGCTGAAAAAGGGTTCAGTCCGCACCCCTGCGCGCCGATAAGAAAAACGACCCGCATCCGGTAAAAATGGCGGTCGGCGGGGCAAAGTTTTCCCCATGAACCTGGCAAATACGGATGGGGACGGAATTCCCGGGCCCTTTTCGATATAAGAGGTTGGACGATTATCCCGGCGTTCCAGAGGGAACTTGACAACCCCGGTATGGGTTTTGCATAATCATAGAAAAAACAATACTTTAAAAGGAACCTCCAGCGTATGGCCACTCTCAAATCCAAGTCGATCCAGTTGATTGTCCTGTGCGCGGCGGTCAGTCTCCTGGCCGGTTGTGAGCTTAAGTTCGATCCCGCTCATACCTGGGACAAATGGTTCAAGCCCGAAACCGATACCGAGTATTACCAGGACAAGTCCGAGGATCTGGTGGACACCATCACCCGCGATGTGGAGGAGTACGAGATCAACAAGGTGGTGGTGCTGGATCTGGTGGACGACAAGGACAAGGTGCCTATCCTCGGCCAGTACATGTCGAACCGGGTGGTGGAAGCCATGACGCGCAACAAGACCTTCCGCGTGGCACAGCGCGGCGAGGTCGAAGCCACGCTGAACCAGCTGGACCTCAAACATTCCTTCAAATTTACCAGTGATGAAATCCAGCGGCTCGGCAAGGCGATGAACGCCCAGGCGCTGGTGATGGGCAAACTGCTGGACATCGGCGCGAACATCGACGTGCACATCGCACTGGTGGATATCGCCAGCGGCGAAGTCATCGCCTCCGCCTCCGAACAACTCCACCGCACCCGTTCTGCCGTCGAGCTCCTGCGGCATTACTGACCCGCGTGACGCTGGATCCAATATTTCACCACAGAGGAATTGCCGCCGGCACTGCGCCGTTGATTTGTTGAGCCTGTCAAAGCTTGGACGAATTATTGGGTCTTGTTTCGATACCGGGCGAGGGCCATGAGGGGGAAGAAGATCTGGTACAGGTGGTACTTGATATAAAAGTGCCGGGGAAAACCGGTGCCGGTGAATTCGTTTTCGTACCAGCTCCCATCCTTTTTCTGATATTTGACGAGGTACTGGATACCGCGCCGGACGGCGGGGCTTTCGGCGGCGTCGGCTTCGATCAGTCCCATCACCGCCCAGGCGGTTTGTGAGTTGGTGCTTGTCCCCTTGCCGCGGAGGTTGGGGATTTCATAACTGCGGCAGGTTTCACCCCAGCCGCCGTCTTCGTTCTGATGCTCCTTCAACCACTCGGCGGCTTTGCGGATGTACGCCTGACTCGGGTCTTCGCCGATCGACCGCAAACCGGTCAGCACCAGCCACGTCCCGTAAATATAATTCACTCCCCATCGACCGAACCAGCACCCGTCGGCTTCCTGTTCGTTCTTGATGAACGCCAGCGCGCGTTGCACCATCGGATCTTTGACGTCGTGGTTGATGCGCCCCAGCATCCACAGGATGCGGCCCGTCACGTCGACCGTCGGCGGGTCGAGCATGGCGCCGTGGTCGGCGAACGGTATCTCATTGAACAATGCGTGGTCGTTGTCCTGATCGAAAGCCGCCCAGCCTCCGTTTGAGCTCTGCATGCTGAACAGCCAGGTGAGGGCGCGTTGCATTTCCTTGTCTTTACACTGCGTGTCGGGAATGGCGGTGCGGTCCAATGCCATAAGAATTTCCGCGGTGTCATCGCAGTCCGGGTACGGCTCGTTGTAAAACTCGAACGCCCAGCCGCCGGGGGGAGTCTTCGGATTTTTAACCGTCCAGTCGCCGGGCCGGGTCACCTGCTTCCGCAGCATCCATTCCCCGGCCTTGACGATATCGGGATGATCCCCCGGCACGCCGGCGTCCATCAACGCGTTGCAGGAGATCGACGTGTCCCACAGGGGCGAGACGCAGGCCTGGAAAATAAGGTGATCGCCACGGTCGATAATGAAACGGTCGATGGCTTCGTAGCCTTTGACCAGGACCGGGTCATCGTTTTCGTATCCCATCAGTTTCAACGCCAGCATCGAGTTCAACATGGCCGGCTGAATTCCGGCGAAGTCGCCTTCCGGTTCCTGATGGTCGAGAGTCCATTGCAGGGCGCGCTTCAGCGCCCAACCGCGCAACGGCTTGATCGGCGATTTGCCGAGAAACTTGAGCACCTTGTCGACGAACAGGAAAAAGTTCGGCCAGTTGAGCCCTTTCTTTTTGGATCGGACGGTCAAGTCCTGATCGGCGCTGGTGAACATCTCCCGCACCGACTGTTCGGGTTTCAGCGGCCACACCGGTTTGTGGGCGGCGATGATAGTCAGCGGCACCACGGTGCCACGCGACCAGCTCGACATTTCGTAAATGTTGAAGTAGAAACTTTTGGGGAGCAGGATGATTTCGACCGGCATGGCGGGCACGTCGTCCCACGAACTTTGCCCCAGCATGGCCAGAAAGATTTTGGTGAAGACGCGGGCCTTGCGCACCCCGCCCCGGGTGAAGATGCATTTGAGGGCGCGGACCATCTCCGGCGCGTTGGGGTCCATCCCCGCCATACGGAGCGCGACGTAGCATTCCACCGTGGTGCTGATGTCGCTGGTCTCGCCGTAATACAGGGGCCATCCTCCGTCGGATTGCTGGGTTTTCAGCAGGGTATTCCGGGACTTCTCCACCCGCTCCGGGCTCCAGATCGCCATAAAATGCATGAAAAATATATATTCGGCGATCATGGTGGCGTTGGATTCCAGTTCGGCCACCCAGTAGCCGTCCGGATGCTGGAGGGAGAACAGGTAATCCTTCGCCCGGTCAACCGCCGTATCCAAAGGCGACTCCGCCCTGGCTTTGGGTGCCGGGGAACCCAGGGGTGATGCTGGTTTTTCAATGGTTTCGGGTTTCTGCTCGGGCATGAATCACCTGGAAAAACGGTGCGGGTGGCTGTGGTTCCGGTCCGGGATGTCCTGGGAACGGGTGACGGTCCTGCTAGACGCTTGAAATATCAGCGGCCTTCACTCATTATAATCAAGAAACGGGAATTTACAAATAGTCATCAAGCGCCTGCTTTCCCTGTTGACAGGTTGGTCTTAATTTCTTATTATATCTGGTTTTAACCCCGCACATAATTATCTGATTTTACTTATGAAAACGTTTTCAGCCAAGACGCAGGACGTCGTCAAGAAATGGGTCGTGATCGATGCGGCCGACCAGGCTCTGGGCCGGGTCGCCAGCAAGGCAGCGGCGATTGTCCGCGGCAAGACCAAGGCCATTTACACCCCGCATGTGGACACCGGCGACAATGTCATCATCATCAACGCCGCCCAGGTCAAATTGACCGGCAATAAATTGGGTAACAAGATTTATCATCATCATACCGGTTACATCGGGCATTTGCGATCCGCCAGCGCCAGGCAGATCATGGAAAAAAGTCCGCGCGAACTGCTTGCGAAAGCGATCAACGGCATGTTGCCGAAGACGCGGCTGGGGCGGACGTTGAAAAACAATTACCGGATTTACGATAACGCAGAGCATCCTCACAGCGGACAAAAACCCGAAGTGGTTTCCGTTTAAGTAACCCTTTTAGAAGCACCGGGGTGAGCCCCGGCATGGAGCAGACTCAGTGGAAGACAGATATTACGCAACCGGCAGAAGAAAAGAAGCGACCGCCAAAGTCTGGATTCAGGCCGGCGAAGGCAGCATCATCGTCAACGGCAAAGATCTCAGCGCCTACTTCGGGCGAAAAACCGCTGACATGGTCGTACATCAACCACTGGTCCTCACCGATACTCTGAAATCTCTCGACATCAAAGCCACTGTTTTGGGCGGCGGATTGTCCGGCCAGGCCGGAGCGCTCCGGTTGGGAATTTCCCGGGCCCTGATCGTATCCAATCCCGAACTCAGACCGCCCTTGAAAAAAGCCGGGTTCCTCACCCGCGATCCCCGCGAAGTCGAACGTAAAAAATACGGACGCGCCGGGGCCCGTAAACGTTTCCAGTTCTCCAAGCGTTAACCAAACTTTCGCTTGTAGGGAATTTGGCTGGAGCGTTACGGAGCATTCCAACTGTAATCTTCGCATCTAGAAATTTTTAAATATCCTCTGCGAAGGGACTCCGCTCCCTGTATAATCGTTAGTTATTTTCGGCAAAGTTTTCATGTTTGCCGGAAAGGGTGACTCTCTTTTATCGGAGTTCATGGCATAAGGATCTGTTATGAAAAAAATCAGTATCGCAGGCGCGACCGGGTACACGGGTATCGAACTGCTCCGCCTCCTGGTGAAACATCCCGAGGTGGAGATCGCCGCCCTCACCGCCGAGTCGCATGCCGGAAAAAATATCGCAGCCGTGGCGCCTTCGTTGAAGGGTTGGGTGGACCAATCACTGGTCAAGCTGTCGCCGCAAATCGCACAGGAGTGCGATGTGTTGTTCCTGGCGCTGCCGCATACCACTTCGATGAAGCATGTGCCGGAGCTTTTGCAAAGCGACTGCAAAATCATTGACCTCAGCGCCGACTACCGCCTGCAGGATGCCGGGGTGTACGGCGACTGGTACCAGACGCCGCACCTCAATCCGGAATTGCTGAGTCAGGCGGTTTACGGATTGCCGGAGCTACACCGCAAGGCCATCAAAAAAGCCCAGCTGGTGGCCAATCCGGGATGCTATCCGACAGGCGCGATCCTGGCGCTGGCTCCGCTCGTGCAACAGGACTGGGCGGACAGCACATCGATCATCCTCGATTCCAAATCCGGTGTGTCGGGTGCCGGGCGCAAACTCAGCCAGGGGACGCAATTCTGCGAAGCCAATGAATCGGTCGCCGCTTACGGCCTGGGGGATCACCGCCACACGCCGGAAATCGAGCAGGAGTTGAGTGGTCTGGCAGGACAGCAACTCACCGTAACGTTTTCGCCGCACCTGATGCCGATGACGCGGGGTCTGCTTACCACCGCTTACGTCTCATTGAAGAATGCGATAGACCTTCAGACGTTGCATGATCATTTTGCAAAATTTTACAAGAACGAGCGGTTTGTGCGGGTGCTCGAAGCGGGGCAGTATGCCAACACCGCGCACGTGGCCGGATCGAATTTCTGCGATATCGGCGTGCAGGTGGACACGCGCAACCAGCGCGCGATCGTCACCAGCGCGATCGATAACCTGATGAAGGGCGCTTCCAGCCAGGCGATCCAGAATATGAACCTCATGCTGGGCATCGACGAGACCACGGGACTCGATGCACCGCCCCTGTTTCCATAATTCAAAATGAAAATGAAAGAATTGAAACAGTTTCAGGTGCCCGGTTTTCTCGCCGCGGGCATGGCGTGCGGTCTCAAGAAGAATGGCATCAAGGATCTTACGTTGATCGTTTCCGAAGAGCCGGCGACGGCGGCGGGGATGTTCACGCAAAACCAGATGGTGTCGCCGACGGTGCCGATCAGCCGCAAAGCCCTCAAGGCTTCCAAGACCATGCGCGCCATCATCGCCAACAGCGGCAACGCCAACGCCTTCACCGGACCGCAGGGGGTGAAGGATTGCAAAGCGGTGGTGGCGGCGACCGCGAAGGCGCTGGACATTCCGGTGAAAGAAATCCTGACCGCGTCCACCGGCGTCATCAGCGTTCCCCTGGCGGTTGCTAAAATCGAAGCGGGCATTCCCAAGCTGGTGAACCAGTTGTCGCCGATGGGATGGACCTACGCCGCCGAAGGCATCATGACCACCGACCTCGTGTCCAAAACCTGCGCCGTGCAATATGGAGAGATCATCGTCGGTGGCATCTCCAAAGGCTCGGGCATGATCCAGCCGAACATGGCGACCATGCTGGCGTTCCTGGCCAGCAATATCCGGATCGACAAACGAACATTGCAGAAGGCGCTGAAAGCGGCGGTGGACCCGACCTTCAACTGCATCACCGTCGACGGCGAAACCAGCACCAACGACATGGTGCTGTTGCTGGCCAACGGCCAGGCGGGCAACAAACCCGTCAAGGCGGGATCGAAGGCCTATAGAGATTTTGTGAGCGCGTTGACGCATGTGTGCAAAACTCTGGCGTTTAAAATTGTGGAAGACGGCGAAGGCGCGACCAAGTTCGTCATCTTCAAAGTAAGCGGCGCGAAAACCAAACAGCAGGCGGAACAGATCGGCAAGCGGCTGGCGAATTCGCTGTTGGTGAAAACCGCGTTGTTCGGTGAGGACCCGAACTGGGGGCGGATCATCTCCGCCGTCGGCAGTGCCGGGGTGCCGATCAAACCGGAAAAACTGGAAGTCGTGCTGAACGGTATACCGCTGGTCAAAAACGGCGCGCAGGTGAAAGGCGTGTCCGCGTCCGCCCTTCGGAAAAAAATGAAAAGCAAAGAGATTGCCATCGCCATCGGCCTGCATATAGGCAAAGCCCAGGCCGAGACCTACACCTGCGACCTCTCCTACGACTACGTCCGCATCAACGCCGAGTACACCACTTAAATTTTATTGTTTGAAGATTGCCCCGCATCCGCGGCATTGCAGTTGGGCGGGGAAGAGAAGGCCGGGGATGCCGAGCAGGAGCGCGTTCAGCCATCCGGGCACCGGACCGGGCAGGGTTTTGTGTGAGTTGATACTCAAACACCGCGGGCAGACCACCGTTTGGGTGTCCGGAGGGACGTCTTTCCAGGACGGCGTGGTGTCCTCCGTTGTTTCCATTTCATAACTTCCTTCTATATCTTCCAGAACGTCGACCCCCTCCTCCGTCATTGTATCCAGAATTTCGATAGCGTCGTCGGCGTTTTCTTCCGGAACCTGCAAACGGATTTCCACGTAACCGCCGCCCATGGGATTGGTGTTGTCGTCCAGGATCAGTGTCGGGATGCCCTTTTCCTCCAGGACGGAGGCGGCCATCTCGGCATCGTGCGGCATGTAATAGCTGGCGATGGTGACGAATCGGTTTTCCATGCCGTCAGTGTATGACAAAAAGGGTGGCGGGTGAAGGGAGCGTTTACTGCGCCCGGAAGGTGTGGTCGCAGGCGCGGCAGTGAAGGGGGCGTCCGATCCACAAATACGGCAATCCCAATAGCAATCCGTTGAGAAAGCGTTCGACCGGATAGTGCAGTTCCTCGGCGAAGCCTTCACTGCCGCAGTGCGGGCATTCGATCGACCGTGGATGTTTCGGGCCGGGTTCTTCGGGCATCGTCGCCTGCAGGGCTTCCTCATCCTGCAGTTCGACCTCGGGCACCGAGTCCAGAATGTCCCGCGCTTCTTTCAGGCGATCCTGCGGCACCTGGACTTTGACCCCGCCCAGCGCCGGGGAATAGAGCTGGTTGATGCTGATGAGATGTTCGTCGCGGATAAAGACCGGTATATCCGCCGACTCCAGGCGCGCTTTGGCGAGGTGGGCCTGGTAAGGCATGTTGAACGTCGCGATTGTAACCAGTTGGGGTGCCATGCCCCCAGTTTATAGCATTCTGTAAAGTTTGAACACAGGGCCAGCACAGCATTAGCAAAGGCAGGAGGTACTATTCTTTGGCGCCGTGTTTTCTAAGGAGGTCGGCCACTGTTTTGTTTTCAAACTCGATGGCCCGGTCCAGCGGCGTTTTTCCCCATAAGTCCCTGGCATTCACGTTTGCACCCTGTTCGATCAGCAATTGAACGATTTCATAATGGCCTTTGATAGCCGCAAGGAAAAGCGGCGTTTGTTTGCTCTGGTTTTTGGCGTTGACGTCGGAGTTGTTTTCGATCAGCAGTTGAGCCATCTCGTTGTAGCCTCCAAAGGCCGCCAGGAAAAGGGGTGTACCTCCTCTTTGATCTTTAACATTGATGTCGGCTCCCTTTTCAATCAGTAATTGGACAATCTCGTAATGGTTCTTGAGGACGGCCAGAAAAAGAGGCGTTTCTCCAAACGGGTTTCTGGAGTTGACGTCGGCGCCCTGTGAGATGAGTTGCTCGACTTTCTGGAGGTTCCCGGTTCGCGCCGCCTCATGGAGCGGGCCGGCCCAGGCATTGGGTACATGAACCAGGAATGCCAGGCCGAAAACACCGATAACCATAAAATCTTTAAGAAAACATTTGATGGTTCTTATCATCATTTTGAATCTCTCTTGGTGCTTTCCTCGATAGCCGGTTGCAAACGGTACTTTTTAAAGGCGGAGCCGAGGTAGAAAGCGAGGTCGCCTTCATCTGTCTCCCTGTCAAAAGCTACACCGTGGTCGTCTTTCAGATCCTGTGCGACACTGTACAGGATCAACCCACCCTTCACCGCGATCATTTTAATCGGTTCGCCGTTGAACGGGTCTATCGGAATTTCCGTGATATATTTCGGCACCAGCGCGTCCAGTGTCGCCGGATATTTGCCATGGTCGGAGTGGTAGGACGCCGCCGCCAATCCCAGTCTGCCTAACAGGAATTGTGTTTGCTGTTGTGTTACCCGTTCAAAGTAACTGGAAACGGTAAAAGTGGGGCGAGACGTATAAAAACCGACCTCAATATGATCGTTTTTGTTTTCTTCCCATTCTTTTAATTCCATGCCAGAGTCATAATAAGTGTTCTGGATGGATTCATGAATTTTTTCCCAAGAGGCTTTTTCCGCAACTTGATCATCTTGGAATAAGAATGCTCGATACAGGTAACCGGACATTCTAGTTCGCAGGCTATCCTCAGGGCCAAAGAGATCTACTGATTCTAAATCTAATAACTCCAAAGGTTCGTCCTCAATGACCGTTTTAGCCCAACCAAAAGTTATAAAAGCTTCCTCAAACACCATGCTGTCTTTAAAAACTTGTAAAATATGATCGTGGATTTTTACCGGTAATGGGATTTTGATTTTCACGTGGGCCGGTTTTTCGGACAGAATAATTTCCAATACGCTTTTTGATCGATTTTGGATTGATCCTGCTACCAAGACATTAGCTAAGAGGGGGGTTTGGTAAACTTGTTGTGCAATCCTGTCAATTATGAATATATTTTCCAATGCATCAACTGTATGGCCATTTCGCGAATGGGTGCGGGCTTTCAGCGCCAGTAGTTGGGTTGCTTCTCTAAATAAATAGATACTTGGAAATTCGATGGATTCGTTATCTATAGTATAAGGATGGTAGAGATAGGGCTTTTGGGCCGCATTTTTGATTAAATCAATGTTTTCTATATTTTCCCTTAACAACTTTTGTGCTGGTTCGGAATTAATATCAAAAGCCGGGTTGGTACTGTTTTCTAAAACTTTTCCCTGGTCTTCTTCCATACCCTGGTTTTGTTTCGACATTATGGCGGCTTGGTCATAAAATTCTGCAGCGTTTTGATCGTAAGGAGGGGAAGATGGGAGTACGGTTCGGGCTTTGGTTAAGGCCATTGTTTGGATGGCCACCGCTTCCAGTTTGGCGGTGTTGTCGAGAGTGGTCATCGTGCTCCATTGCAGGGCCAGAGCAATAACCAGGAATCCTGACAACCGGAGGCGGTGCCAGGTGGACGCCACCGGGGTAGCGCCGAAAATTCGGCGGCCCCAGCGAATCAGTATCCAACTCCCGGTGACATAAAGCAGAGTCCAGGAGAACATGTAGGGGAACAGCCATTGCGGATGGATGTTCTCGAAAAACAAATATCCTGCGAAAACCGTTGCAGCCAATGCTGGCAGGGTGAGTAGCAAGGACATGAGGATGGGCCACAGGGCCGGCCATTTTTTGAGCCGTCCGGAAAAGGCAAACACCACCGCCACCATCAGCAACGCCGAGGCCATCGCTTCCAGCCAGAGAAACACGTATCCCATTGAAAAACTCCGTAAAGAATTCTTCTATTCAGGGTAAGGCAAAACGGGCGGGAAGGGTGTTCTTTTTAGTCGCAGTTGCGGTTGTAGGTGTTGATGAGGGTGCTGACTTCATCGCCGTCGAGCGACTGCGTCCATTCGTAGACGTATTTCAACTGTTCGATTTTGGAGCGCAGGAGGTCACTGAGATCGCGGCGCAGGATTTCCTTGAACATGGTTTCGACGGTCAGGAACTTGGTTTGCCGCGAGCGCATGCCGAAAATGGGCGGCAGGTTGGTGGGCTTGTAAGTGGTGATGGCCTTGGCGAATATCTCCTCCCATTGCAGGCCGGCTTTCTCGCGGATCTCGTTGGCCTTGCGGATGGCGTTCAAGGCCTCGGCATCGTTGGCGGACTTGGTCAATTCGAGGAGTTTGAGAATTTTATCTTGTGGCATGGCAATTCTGTTGGCCCTCCGAGCCTGGATGGTTATTTTCAATTATACTTGAAACCTCAGAGCACGCCACCCCTGTTACCCTGACCCCCGGGCCAGAGGCAACCCCCTGTGCGGCCCTGCAGCTCCTCACTAGAGTTTTGATGAGTTTTTAGCTGATCGGTTACAGGGAATCGGGGATATCTTTTCCGGAGCCCCGGATTCCCCTGAAAAATCGGCTATCGGAGCGGGGATAATTCCTGCTTTCAGCAGGGCCATGGGCAGGGTCTTCGAGACCAGATAGGCAGAGTGTCTGAATTCATGGGCCTTTTATGGATCAACCGTCTCCGGGTCCTTTTTTCTCCATGTTACCAAGGGTTTACTTTCCCTCCAGGGTTATATATCCGCTTGATATTCATCCCCTTCCTGTTATCATAATAATATTCTAAGTTATTGTAAATAATCCCGGTAAGGGGCTTTTTGACAGTGCATGAACAGGCGGATTTTCCCTGCGAACACCGAACGGGGGAATGGCTGGAATGCGCCCTTCGGATTTTGGATGGGTATGCTGTGCGCCAATCCGGGACCGATCGTCAAAAAAACGCACAACTTCCTGAAGAGTTTCAGGACAAGCAGATTAACCTTTTCAATCTTTGTTGAGTTACATGCAACCTTCCGGTTCCATAAACAAATTCGTCGACCGCCTGTTTGAATCCAAGATGGAGAAAAACGGGGCCATCCTGTTGATGGGCTACGAGTGCACCCTGCGTTCCGGGATTCCTTCGGCAACCGAGTGGGTGGCGGCGATCAAGAAAAGTTATCCCCAGGCCTACGAACACGCCCGGACCAAAGATCTCCGGCACTGCGCGGCGGAATTGACGGCGACCCAGAAATTTGAAATATTCAATTTTTATCTGCGCAAATCGAAAGTCAGCTGGGCGCATTTATGCATCGCCCTGTTGTTGAAAGAGGGATTCTTGAGCCGGGTGTACACCACCTGCCCCGACCCCCTGTTGGAGAGGGCCTGTACTCTGGTGGGAGAGTTCCCGACCGTTTACGACTGTACCGTGGGGGCCATTACCAAACCAGATATGGTACCCCACAAGTCGATCATTCATTTGAAGGGCCAGGTTCTGGGTGCGACGCCCGATTCTCTGGAGGGCATATTTTCCGGGGTGGGACGCAGCGGTCCCTGGCTGGTTCTGGGGTACAATCCCGATCCCAAAGATCCGGTTTACGAGCAGATCGCCTGGCTCGATAACATCTCGAAAGGATTGCTCTGGGTATTTTCGGGAACCCAGCCGCCGGCACGATTTCTTCAGGATCAGATTTTTTCCAAGCCAAACAATCATTACACTTTTTCCGAAGACCCGGACACCTTTCTGGTTTCTCTGATTCGCATGATGAAGATCGGCATCCCCGAGCTCATCGGTTACCCGTTTACATTTTTGGGCCAGTGGTTGAATAAAGTGGGCGCCTACCCTGCACCCGGTCAAAAGGACGGGTTGAACATAGCGGACATTTCCCTCAAGCAGACCAAAGCGGCAATCCAGCAATATGAAGATCCGGAGCGGGGCGGGGATATCGGAGACGATGAAGAAGCGGCCGGCGGGGTGGATGATCCGGATTTGTTGAAAGCCATCCAGGCGGCGCGTACCGGTTTGATGGCGGGGAATCCGAAAAAAGTGATCGAGCAGCACCGGCAATTTGAAGAAACTCCATCGGTTCAGTTGGGTCATCTATTGAACTGGGCCTACCAGGTGGAAGGGGATGCCGCAGTTGAGGAAGCCAATAAACTGTTCGGCCCCAAAGCCCTGGAAAAACTCAAGGCGGCCCAGCCTCATTATGAAATGGCTCTTCAGATCAGGCCGGATGCTCCTCACACTTATTTCAAACTGGGACGGTTGCTGGTCGAGCAGGCCAAAATTCTATCCGATGAAGACTCGACCGATCTGCTCGAGCAGGCCGCACAGCAGTTCGAGAAGGCCCTCGAATTGAATCCTGATTTATATGAAGCCAATTACGATTTGGGGATGGTGCTGACAGAGTTGGCCGGTAACAAAACCGACCCGGAATCGGATCAGTTTTTCGAATCCGCCGCCCGGCAATTCCAGGAGAGTCTCCGCGTTCAACCCAATCATCCCGATGCCGCTTTTGGCGCCGGCCACGTGATGTTTTCTCAAGGGCGCCGCAAGAAAGGCGCCGATGCCGTACAGCTATACACCCAGGCGGTGGAAATGTTCAAAATCGCCCTGCACGGCAACCCGGATAAAAAGGAAGCGATGGTTGAAATGGGGCAGTCGCTCTTTATTCTTTCCAAAACCAAAAAAGGGGAAGACACCGATCGTTTTCTGATGATGGCTGAAGAAAAATTCCAGCAGGCCGTGCAACTGGATGCCACGCTGGCAGAGGCTCAGTTCGGGTGGGCCGACGTTATGATGGAACGCGCCACATTGAAAAATGACGCGACTTCCGACCGGTTGTTCAACAAAGCGTTCGAAAAATATCAGGAAGTATTGAGCCTCAAGCCGGATATGCCGCGCGTGAATTTCCGTTGGGCCGTGGGGCAATACAATATGGCGATGAAAAAATCCGGCGACGAAGCGATCGGTTTGCTCAAAGATGCGGCAGCAAAATTTAAAAAAGCACTCCAGCGAAATCCTAAGAGCATTGAAATCCTGAATCGCCTGGGCCGTGTGTATTTTGGGTTGGGGAACAAGCACAAAGGTTCCAATGCGGAGACACTCTATTCCCAGGCGGTGAGTCATTTCCATGATCTGCTCAATTTGCAGCCGAAAAATTATAAAGTGCTCTCCCAGGTCGGTGAAATCTATTTTCAAATTTCCAATTTCAAACAAGGCAAGGAAGCAGAGAATCTGATTCAAGCTTCTATTGAGAAATATCAGGATACTCTTAAGATCAAGCCGGATTACAGCCGGGCGATCATGTTGTGGGGCAATTCACTTTTCCGGTTGGCCACACTCAGGTCGGACGGTACGGGAGAGGATCTTTACAACCAGGCTGAGAAGAAATATACGCAGGCCCTGAAAATCCATCCCAACGATGCCACCGCCTTGAGTAATTTCGGTTCGATCCTGTTGAAACGAGCCAAGAAGGGAGATCCGGAAAATGCAGGCCCCTTGCTCAATAAAGCGGTCGATTCCTTTCAGGCGTCTATCGAGATTCAGGAAAACAATCCAGAAGCGCTCAACATGATGGGAGAAGCGTTGATCACCCAAGCCAAAAACAAACGAGGTATCGATGCGCATCCTTTGCTGGCCGAAGCGAAAGGAGTGCTTCAAAAAGCCGAGGAATACCATCCCGGTGCCGGGTGTTACAACATGGCGAGACTCCAGGCGCAACTGGCCAACGAAACCGGGTGCCGTCAATGGCTGGAAAGGTGCCAGGAACACCACGTGCTTCCCGAAGCGGAGGTCCTCAATGAGGAATCCCTGTTTGCCTCGGTGCGCGAATCCAAATGGTTTAAAAACCTGGTGCCTGTTGCTGAATCACCGAAAGCAGTGCAGGAGGAGGTTAAGAAAGAAATCGTCATGCCCACCAGTGATAGCGCGCCCACCCCATCTCCCGACAAGGCAGGCAAGCCTGCCAATGCGTAAACCCTGTTGCTGTCATTTGCCTGAACCTCGTTTTCTTGTGAAATGTACCGGAACGCCGTCTTCGCGGTGCCTTGACCAATAAAGGAAAGTGTATGAGTCCTCTGGTTGCATGGGCGTTGGTGTTTGCTTTGGCGACCTCTTCCGCGTCGGGGACGGCACCTCAGGATGAAAACCCGTTCGAAAAAGGGATTCTTCTGTACGAGCAGGGGAAGTTTGCGGATTCCATCACCTATCTTGAAAAGGCGCTGAATCGTTACCCCGAAGGCTCAAACATTCTGTGGAACCTGGGGCTGGCTTCGGCGGCGGCGGGTCAGCATGCCAAGGCGCTCACTTACTGGAAGCGATACCGGAATGTCAGGTCCGACGACTGGCAGGTGGTTCCCAAGCTGATTCAAACCTACCAGGCTCTCGGGCGTATCAAAATGAGAGATGAAACTCTGGCCGCCCTGTTCCGGCTCCGGGAACAGACTCGCGATCCGCGATTAAAACAAACCCCGCTATTTTGCCGAGAGCAGTTCAAAGTGAACGACCGGCTGGTTCTGGCGTACCAGTTCTTCGAACCTTCCGGCGAATGGATGCAGTTTTATAGGTTTGTGGTGACCGACTCCAAAGGCCGCGATGAATTTTTTGTTTCCCTCGGCAGTTACGAAAAGACCAATCAGATTTCAAAGGAACTGGGAGATATCAAGGAAGGTGAACGTCTGTATCACTTTGACGGGTACTATCCCGGCAGGGTCCACAAAACCTTTGGATTCCTGAAGGCCAAAATCACTCCCACCTATGACGCCATCCGGCCGACCGTCCTGAAAATGCTGAAGGGGGAAATCCAGCCGATGTCTTCATCTCAATTCAAATGATCATCCCACCGCTGCACTCTTCACGTTTTGGGCGCAACGGTTCGTTGGGAAATAAATTTTTTTACATCTTCCAGGTTCTGGGTTTGAGCGCACTCGGGAAGCGAACTTAAGAACTGTTTGCCGTAACTGCGTTGGGTCATGCGCGAATCGAGAATCGCCACCACTCCTTTGTCCGTACGTTTGCGGATCAGTCGGCCGAATCCCTGCCGCAGTTGAATGATCGCCCGCGGTATCTGGTAATGCTTGAACGGATTGATCGACCGTTTTTTCATATCCTCGATGCGAGCTTCAACCAGGGGTTCGGTGGGCACGTCGAACGGTAATTTGGTAATGATCACACTCGACAATGCATCCCCGGGTATATCCACTCCCTGCCAGAACGAACTGGTTCCAAAAATGACCGAAGGTTTTTCCTTGAAGCGCTGGATCATCCGGCTGGGTGCCAGGTCGCCCTGCTTTAATATCTGATATTGATGGAGTTTGGGATCAAGTATTCGATGCACGCGGTTGAGAATGTCATAACTGGTAAACAGTACAAAAGTTTTGCCTTCCGTGGCCTGGACGAGCTCCAACGTCCGGTCGGCAAGGGCCGTGACGTATTTGGCGACATCCTCTCCCGGCTCCGGCATATCCTGCGGCAGGTACAGCAGAGCCTGGCGGGTGTAATCGAACGGCGAATCCAGGGTGGACTCCTCCTTCGGCGTGTAACCGAGGCGTTCTTTAATGTGTTCGAAATTGCGGTTGGTGGTTAAAGTGGCGGAGGTCAGAACGGTCCGGTCAATTTTGGAGAACACCTGTTCGTGCAGTTCTTCATTGATGTTGATGGGCATTCCCCGCAGGGTGGCGCGGGTGAACCGTTTTTTTGGAGTGACCTCCAGCCAGTAGACATACTCTTTCATGTTCTGATTCAACAAAGCGGAGATGGTGTTGTTGTATTCGAACACGCGATTGGCCGCAGCCGAGACTTCCAGTTGTTCTTCTTCCGAAGTGACCCGGTGCTCGAGGGATTTCAACGCTTCGTGCAAATCCTGTAAAGGAATGAACAGGGTATTGTTCAAGGTGGGTGGGCTGTGAAAACGCAGGGTGCGTTCCCTTCTTCCGTATGCATCGAACAGGTTTTCAAAGAATCCTTCCACGGCAATCCGCACCTTACTGATCTTTTGCCGGATTTCAACGGTCAAGTCCTCTCGCAATCGCGCAAGCGTGCCGCGTTTCGTTTTGGCGTTGTAGAGACGGTCGAGAAAATAGTACAAACCGGAGTTGGAAATTTCCAGTCCCAGAAAAGAAGTGGCGGCCTCTTCCAGGTTCTGTGCTTCATCGAAAATGACCGCGTCGTAACGGGGCAGCACCGCGCCACTGTTGGCCACATTGGCAAAGAACAGATGGTGGTTGACGATCAGGATATGCGCCCCGAACCATTTGCGCCTTTCCTTAAAATAAAAGCAGGAATTGAAGGTTTCGCACTGTTTGCCCATGCACAAATCCTTCTGCCGCCCGACTTCTTCCCATACGGCCGGGGAAGGCTCGAACGGCAGATCGTTGCGGAAACCGGATTCCGTTCGACCGGCCCAATGAAAAATTTCGTTCAGTTGTTCGTCTTCTTCCACGTTACCGAACAGGTGGGTCTGGCTGGCCCGTTTCATCCGCCGCAGGGACAGGTAGTTTTCGCTGCCCATGCACAGCGAGTATTTGAACGGCAGTCCCAGCACATCGCGTAGAAAGGGAATGTCCTGATTCACAATCTGTTCCTGCAGGGTTTTGGTATAGGTTGATACGATGACGCGGGTTTCGTTTTGCAGTGCCCACAACACCGCCGGGATCAGATAGGCCAGGCTTTTTCCGGTCCCGGTGCCGGCTTCGACTATCAGGTGATGGCCTTCCTCCAGGGATGCGGCCACTTCACGCGCCATTTCCAGTTGTTGGGGACGGAACTCAAAGGAATTCAGTTTTTGCGACAGGACTCCGCCGCTTTCGAAATATGTTTTGATATCGGCGACATTCATAACCTCGCATGGTATGTGGGATTCAGGGGTGGGTAAAGATATATTTAACTCGCGGATTCGCTGGATGAAAATATTTTTTTTAATAGGGGATTTCTTGTGAGAGAGGCCTCGCCAAGCCCGGTCGATTCCTTCAAAGAGGCTTTTTAAAGGGGTTTTTCAGCAAAAGGTCGCAAGCAACCTATTTAAATTATTGATGTCATTAGAGTTATATCAATAAAAATCAAAATAATCGATTGAATTTGGTTTTTCAACATTGTAAGATTATTGCGGTTATTTTTAGTGATAAGTCCCGAATAATCAATATGTTAATACCCGCCTCCCAAACCATTTCATTCGAAGGAGTCTCATTCATGAAAATCCTCTCATTCTTTCTGGTATTAGCGTTTTTCTGGACTTCCAACGTTTATGCCGCTGATGAAACCTCCCAGCAGGAATTATTGAAGGACGCCAGGACCGTGGTGGAAGAAATCTTAAGTGCGCCGGATCTGGGGATTCCTTCCGGTCTCATGTCCCGGGCGCAAGCGATCATCGTTTTTCCCTCTATGCTCAAAGGAGGGTTCTTTATCGGTGCCCGGTACGGCAAGGGAGTGGCAACGGTACGGAACTCCAAAACGGGTCAATGGGGACCGCCGTCGTTCATCACCACCCTGGGCGGCAGTTTTGGTTTTCAATTCGGAGCTCAGGCGGTGGATCTGATTTTAATCGTTATGACCGAGAAAGGCATCAAGGGTCTTTTGAATAACAACTTCACGTTGGGGGGAGATATTGCCGTCACAGCCGGTCCGGTGGGCCGCCATGCTGAGTTGGGCATCGATATTTTATTGCAGGGAGACACGTATTCGTATTCCCGAAGTAAGGGGTTATTCGGTGGAGTGTCTTTGAAAGGAACCATTATCAAGCAGAACGTGAGTTACAACGAAGCGCATTACAATGCAAAACTGACTCCGGAAGAAATCATGATCGACGGCAAAGTGAAACACCTGCCCGAATCATCCCGGCAATTCAGTAATTATATGAATCAGATCGCCCAGCCGGAAAAACCCAAATACGAGAGCTCAGAATGGATGGGCTGGACGGACGATCCAAAATACGGTTTTGAACCTCAACCCAAGGTGGTGGCTCAAAACACGTTGTCTCAGGAAGTAGAGCCTGAGCCGGCACCCAAACCGGAAAAAGAATATAATCTCCCGCTCTGGTAACTCCTGCCTGGAGAGGGAACGTGCTGACAGTTTACGGCTCCCGAGAGTCGTTGGGCGCAATTCAAGGTTTTAGATTTATCCGCGGCGATTCGCCGCCGTCACGCTGGCGGGCCGGTTATTTTTTCGCGCAGGCGGGCGCTGATCATGTCCAGTGATATCACCACGAGAGCAATCGCCAGCAACGCCGTTCCCGCCTGATGGTACTGGAGCAAATTGATCCATTGCTGGAGCAGAAACCCGATACCTCCACCCCCGACAAACCCGATGATGGTCGACATGCGTACATTGATATCCCACCGGTAGAATCCCAACGCCAGAAATTGCGGCACCACCTGCGGCAAAACTCCATACAATACGACTTGCAGCGGACGGGCACCGGTAGCGGTGATGGCTTCAACCGGTCCCGGGTCGATACTTTCAATCTGTTCGGAAAACAGTTTGCCCAGCGCCGCCGTACTGTGCAGTCCCAAAGCCAACACCCCGGCAA
>JAHELC010000002.1 GCA_024644405.1 Nitrospinaceae bacterium | reverse complement strand
CCAGCCAGCGAAGGTATTGCAGGGAATCGAAAACGTGTTTTTCAAGAATCGAGACTGCGTTTTTCTCGCTGGTCAAATTTATTTTGTCATTCCACTTCTGAAGCAGGGCACAAAATTCCTGAAATCGTTCAATCACCTCATCAGAAAATTGGTTTCCACTCAATTCCAACTTCGAATTGTTAAGAACCGACAGAATTTGCTTTTTGGATAGAGAGTTCATGCGAAGAATATAAATAATACAAGGACAAAAGGGAAGAAAATCTAAGCTTGAACTGCTTTTTTAAATTCCCGGGTCAGTATTGGGAGAATCTCCAGGGCATCGCCAACAATTCCATAGTCAGCAACATCAAAAATGGGTGCATGCGGATCCTTATTGATCGCCACAATGCATTTTGAAGAGGACATTCCGGCAAGATGCTGTACCGCGCCGGAAATTCCGCAGGCAATATACAAATCCGGGCCCACTGTACGGCCGGTTTGGCCCACCTGGTTGGAATATTCCCGCCAACCATTGTCCACAACCGGTCGACTGGCTCCAACCGCAGCCCCCAGTACCTCCGCAAGCTCTTCCAACAGATGGAAATTCTCAGGAGCCTGCATGCCCAATCCGCCGGAAACCACAATTCGGGCTTCTGTAATATCAATGGTGCCGCTGCCTTTGACGATTTCCTTCAAGTGTAAAAGACGTGAATGTTCGGTCCATTCAGGGGAATGTTCGATAATGGGAGCTTCTTTGGCGTCGGTAACGGGATCTGCCCGAAATGCATTGGGGCGGAGGGTAATAATCACCGGTTCAGGTCCGGAAAACTCCAGAGAGGATAAGGCTTTACCGGCGTACACCGGTCTCTTAACCAGGATACCGGAGGATTCATTATAATCCAGGCCGATGCAATCCGTAGCGAGACCGGAACCCAGGTGCGTCGCCAGGGCAGGGGCCAGTTCCTTGCCATGATTCGTTGCCGCCATCAGGATAGCAAAGGGTGGAGCATCCCCCATGCATTTAAGTAGCGCTGTCAAATAGCGGGAGCTGGTATAGTTTTCCAGATCCGAATCGGCGATGAGAAGAACCTGACTCACTCCCGAACGAGCTACGGTCTTGACTCCTTCACTACTCTGCGCACCGCAGTAAACCGCCTTGACCTGGCCGCCTGATTGGGAACACAACTGGCGGGCGGCGTGAACCGCTTCCAGACTGGCCGACTTGACCACTCCAGCCGCATGTTCTATGACCACCCAAATATCTTTTTGTTCCGACATCACAACATACCATTAGCCCGTATGGGCCTATATAAAAATGACGGCCTGATCCTGGATTGGAGAAAATCGCACGAGCCAAACGGTACCAGGCTCGTGCGCTTGAAGTTGTTCGATTACTTTTTCAGGGTGGCTTTTAAACTGATTTTAGGTCCAGCCAGGGCTTTGGATACAGGACATCCGTTTTTAGCGGCTTCGGCCTGTTCCTGGAATTTAGCATTGTCTATATCCGGGATAACGGCTTCACATACCAAATCAATTTTGGTGATGCCAAAACCGCCTTCAACCGCCTCCAGAGTCACCGTTGCTTTGGTATCGACGCTGGTGGGATTAAACCCGGCTTTTCCCAAGCCGGCAGAGAACGCCATGGAATAGCAACCGGCGTGTGCCGCGGCAATCAATTCTTCCGGATTGGTTCCAGCACCATCTTCAAAACGGGAAGGAAACGAATAGGCGCCCTGATAGGCACCGCTTCCCAGTTTCATGGTTCCTTTTCCCTCTTTCAAATTTCCTTCCCAACGAGCTTCGGATGTTCTTGCGGGCATAATGGTTCCTCTCAAATAAATAAGAGCCGGGCGATATTCCCAGACTCAAAATTAGTAATTGAATAAATAATGGAATTTTTCGGAACTAGAAAATACCAGATTATGCCTTGATGAACAAGCGGGAAAAAGGATTATTCCCTTTTATTAAGCGATTTTTTTATCGGTGATATTGAAGGAGGTAATGGCAATCAAAAGTTTTTCTCTGGAAACCGGTTTAATCAGGCACCGGTCGAAATCCGCCGCAAGATAAGATCCATCCGCCTGACTGGCATCGCCCACTAAAGCAAAAATAGGAGTCTTGGAGGCCATCTCGGATTCTTTATTGCGGATTTCTATGGTGGCGCTGACACCATCCATTCCCGGCAAATGAATATCCATCAGAATCAAGTCATATGCACCGGTTTCATGTTTTTCAAGGGCGGTCTCGGCATCATACACAGTGTCGACCGAATAGTGATTCTTTTTTAAAATACTTTCAATCAACCGGCAGGTATCCTTACAATCATCCACGACCAGAATATTTAAATTTTGATGATTGCCGTTGTTATCAGCCGCATCCGCGTCGAAAGGAGCATCTTCCTGCGGGATGTCTGCGTCACGCTCGGAGTCTGCAGTTTCACTTTCTTGCGGAAGGAACAGCAGCTCTTCTTCAACCTCTTCCCAGGATCCTTTTTCAAGCCGGATGCCAAATCCAAACGTCGCGCCTCCTTCTTTGCGGTTTTCAGCCCAAATGGTTCCGCCCATTTGTTCCACCAGGCATTTGCAGATAAACAGACCCAACCCGGTGCCGCCGTAATTTCTTTCGACGTCTGGGTCGCCCTGGGCCAAACGATCAAAAATAGTCTCCAACTGATTCTCGGGAATGCCCACCCCGCTATCCATCACTAAAAAGTTGATGACGCATTCCGGGCCGTCATTCTGGCCCATTTGAATAGCGACCCGAACCTCCCCTTCATAGGTAAACTTGATGGCATTATTGATCAGGCTGATCATAATCTGTTCCAGCCGCTTCATGTCACCAACAAGATATTGGGGAATATCGGGATCCATATTGATGTGCAGGGAGATTCCCTTTTCCTGAGCAGTGAGATTCAGGGTTTGCATGATTTCGCCCACAACCTCCTTCAACTGAAATGAAATGGGGTCCAGTTGAAAGACACCTTCCCGCAGTCTGGCGACATCAATAATATTTTTAAAAAGATCGTTCAGTTTTCTCCCGGTGATGCGGTAAAAGTCAAAGCCGGCTTTTTGATTAGGATCCAGGTGGGTTTGGTTCAACCAATCTCCAAGCTGATTGATCGTATGGATAGGGGCCTGTATTTCATCGCACATACTGGTCAACAGATCGGCCTGAAAGTTTTTTTCCTGATAGGCCTGCTCCAATCTCTTTTCCAGCGCCGCGGCCTTCTGCCGGCCTTTGTCTATCTTCTGTTTTTGCTCCTGTATCACCCTGCTCAACTGATCCATAACCAGCACGACCGGGTCACTGCCGGGAAATTTCGAATAAATGGATTTCATCTGGCTTTTTATTTCATCCGGAATATCCGCATCCACCACATCTTTTGCAAACAAGCCCCATTTGAACACGCGCCACCACCTTGTTGTAATTATCTAAACGGCCTTGTTAGACCTGAAATGTAAATTCACTATAAAAATAGTATAAGGCAATATTACTGATCTGATTTTATAGGAATACCATTATTCTTTTAATCAGGCCTTTTTCAACGTAATACAATATTTTAGTTCGGACAGTTGATGTTTTTGAAGGGAAGAATTCGAAGACCCGCATTCAAGCCGCCACAATACCGGGAACAAATTTGGGTGTATAAAATGGGAAGGCTACGATTGATCGAGGGCTGGGTCTCTCAACTCAGGCAAGAAAATACTGGCCGGTAGGTGTTTTGAAAAACTGGTCGAGTGGGATGTCTTCCTGCCTGATAAAACCTTTCTGCGGAAGAATGCCGTGCGACACCAGGTCCACCACCGCGCATACGGATCCGGCAGTCGTCCAGGCGATGGCGCGCCAATCCTGTCCACCAATCTCGAGAGGATAATAGCTACGCACAAATTCCTCTCTCATCAGTTTGCCATTCATCTGACCTTCCACCGCGGCGTGAACAAACACCACGTCATCGTTCACCGGTGGTTTGGCATTCACAAGAATTTCACCCGCCTGCTCGCGGTCCTTGCGCATGAACAATTCGTTAAAGAAGAATTTCATCAACTGGCAATGGCCGGGGTAGCGGATAGTCTTATAATTAAGGTGTTCCACTTTGCCCTCATAGGTTTCGCACATGGTGCCCAGCCCACCGGACGTGGCGAAGGCTTCCAGAGGAACGCCATCGATGACGATGGTTTCCAGGCCTTCCATCGATGTCACCTTGGCTCGTTTGCCTTCCTTGATGACTTCGCAATCATTCAAGTACTCGTTGACCACACCCTCCGGCGACCAGTTGAAGGCATAGCCCAGGAGTCCGCGGGGATGTTGGGGCAATGCACCCACTCGCAATTCAATACTCCGCAGGTTACGAAATTTTCCGGCAAGGTCGGCGCCCACTATACAAATGAAACCCGGCGCCAGGCCGCACTGGGGAGCCATGACTCCTTTAGCGGTTTTGGATAATTTTTTGATGGCTTCGGTGGTGGCGACATCTTCGGTCAAATCAAAATAATGCTTGCCGGCACTATGGGTTTCACGGGCCACTTCCAGATTGAGATCGTAAGGCAGGCAGGTGATCACGGCATCGTGATCCTTGATGGCTTTTTTCAAAACGCTTTTGCTTTGGACACGCCCTTTGAGGATTTTGAAGGGATAGCCCCGATGAGAACCGGAATCCAGTCCGGTGGTCCGATACCCGTTCTCAAACAGCAAGGTCGCGACCAGTTTCCCGACTTTTCCCAACCCTATCACCAGAACTGATTGAATTTTTTGAGCCAATTAAATTTCCTCAAGTAAGGGGAATATCAACAGTTTAGTTTTATTTTCCATTTTTGACAAGAGTACGCTGCCAGGCGCTCCGGTGTCATTAATTGTATAAATATTTACTGTCTTATAAATCAGTATATTGTGAGAAATTTACAATTCTGGTACGGTCAGAAGCTGAAAATTGTCAATAAATCCCATATTTGGTACAGTTCTATAATGCATGCTACGCCCCATGGGGTATATTTAAATTTTCTAGGTCTTTGATTTCAGATAGTTAGTATTTCTCTCCAAAATTGTTACAAAAAAGGCATATAACCTGCATATCCCCTACTAACAATGCAAATGAGGTCATTTGCCTCATTTATTAACAGGTTGGGCAGGGGGAAACCATGAGTCAAAAGACTTCAATACAAAACAGCCAAAAACAAAATAAATCAATGAGCGCATCTAAAATCATGGGGTCTCTGACCTGTGTCCTGGGACTGTTCCTGATATTCGCCCTGCCTGTGGCGGCCGCGGAAGAAGTTCAATATGAAGATGTCTTTATCAACGGCTACAAGCTGGGATTTTTTGAGCAATTAGCCTTGGAAGATCATATCGATCAGGACATTCCTGATGGAAATTACTGGTTTGAACTGGATACCGGTCTCTGGGGACCCGTAGGCGGACAAGCCATTGGGCGTATCGACGTGCCCGAGGATTACCGGGACTATGTAGAATCCAAACTTTCAAAAACAAGTCAGGCAACCGAGGTTGAACTTTCTGCTTCAGCGGAAGAGTGTGACCAAAGCTGCTTGTACTGGTAACGACTCTCTCCCCGCAACTCAACCTGTGAAGGTGACTGCCCCTCTCTCCATGCCCGGAGGGAGGGGATTTTTTTGCTTTATTTTCTGACCCCCCGTCAAATCACTTTGACGTCATTGCGAAGCGCCTGCACCAATTGGGAGCAGGCCGCTTCCGGTGTGCCTTCCAGAATGATGCCTTTCTTTCTGGACGCGGGCAGTGCCAGGGCGGATTCCCGGACCCGGTTGGAGGCGGCACCATTGGCCTGGGCATCAAAACCAATCGACGCGGCATCAAGAATGGTGATTTCTTTTTTCTTCGCGGCCATGATGCCTTTGAGGGAAGGAAGCCGGGGCTCGTTCAAACCTTTCTGACAAGTGATCAGCAGCGGCAGCGGCGCTTCGATGATCTCGGAACCGCCTTCAATCTGGCGGGTCACTTTGGCTCCTTGCCGATCCTCTGAAAGTTTCAAATCCGTCACCACCGTCACAAAAGGAATGCCCAGCAGCACGCCGATCGCGGGTCCGACCTGGGCCATATCGTCATCTACCGCCTGACGGCCGCATAAAATCAGATCGTATTCGAGCGTACCGATCGCCTTGGATAAAGCGGTGGCCACACCCAAACCATCCAGGCCCTCGAACGCGGGATCCAGCAGATGGACCGCCTGGTCTGCGCCCATGGCCAAACCTTTGCGGAGCGTATCCTTGAAATTGTCCGGACCCAGGGTCAACAGGGTCACCGTGGTATCCTCGGGAGCTTGCTCCCGAATGCGCACCGCTTCCTCAACTGCAAACTCGTCGTAAGGGTTGAGCACCCGGGGCAAGCCCTCGGTATCCACCCGCCCCTCCTTAAGAGTCAGCGCCGCTCCGGTATCGATGACCTGCTTCACGCAGACGATGAGTTTCACAAAGGCTCCTTAATAACGGGATTTTTGAAATGAGGGCTATTATCGCACTCCACTCAATGAATGAAAACCCTCAACTCTCATTATTCTCATGAGACAGGCAACATCATTTTTTCCTTGTTCCCTGACGGTTCGTCCCATAAATTATTTAGAGTGACTGTTGACGACTCAAATACACTTTCCAAAGACGTGACCCGGGATGGCTTCTATATCGTAATCCGCATCCTGGTGTACGCCTTCGCCTTCACCCAATTTTCCTACGTCACGGCGGACCCGGATTTATGGGGTCATCTCCGCTTCGGGCAGGACATCTGGGAGCAGGGTCAGGTGCACGACACCGATCCCTTTTCTTATACCGCACACGGCAATCGTTGGATCAACCACGAATGGCTCATGGAGGTGGCTTTTTATCTGATTTACCACACCCTCGACTCGACCGGTCTGCTGTTTTTCAAAGCCTTCCTGGGAATCTTCATCGTGCATCTGCTGTCTTCGATTTACTTTGCGCGGTCCCGCAATGTCACCGTGTATTTGATTGTCTGCGCCCTGATTATTCCCGTGATGGCTCCGGGATTCATGACCCGCCCGCATCTGGCCACTTTTTTATACCTGACCCTTCTGGTTTACGTTCTGCAGAAATTTTTTGACGGCTATCTCCGGATCATCAAATGGACGCTCGTTATTATGTTGCTCTGGGTCAACAGTCACGGCGGGGTGGTGGCCGGGTTGGGTATTTTCGGCATGATCACCGCGGTGGAGGCCGTTCGATGTTACAAGACGGGAGAGAGCCGGGGCATCGTACTGTTAAAGTATTTTCTGCTGTCCTGCCTGGTGGTGCTGATCAATCCTTATGGGTATAACCTGTGGCTCTTCTTTTTCCATTCCCTCGGCATGCCGCGATCCATCAGCGAATGGGGTGCGGTATCGTTAACCGATTTCTCTCACTGGCAGTATAAAGTTCTGGTCCTGCTGTTTCTCGGAACCTTTCTGTTACCAAATAAAAAACGCGTCTGGGAAATATTGATTCTTACTCTGGCCATTGTCTACGGCTTCCGGCACCAGCGCCACACCGTCCTCACCGCAATCCTTCTGGCACCCTACCTTTTATTGCACTATGGGCGCTGGTTGCAGTGGGACTTCAAACCTTATTACGATCGTTTGTCCCGTGATTTTCACTGGGCCGTTCAGGGCGTCGTTGGAGTGTGTGCGGTTTTTTTGATAGGGGTGCAACTGAATAAATATGCGGTGGACGATTTCAAAATAAGGGTGGATCACCTGGTCTATCCGGCCTATGCCGCCCAATTCATGGAAGCCAACGATCTGGCGGGTAATCTGGTGGTGCCCTTCAATTGGGGGGAATACATGATCTGGAAGTCGCCCGACTCGAAGGTATCGATCGACGGCCGGTTTCGCACCGTGTATCCGGAAAACATCATAGAAATGAACCGGGCCTTTTCCTACGGCAAGCCGGAAGGGATGGCGTTGCTCACGGATTACCCCAGCCTGTTGGTGCTGACCAAAACTTACGAGGCGCCCCATACCTTTATGGAAACCCTGCCGGGATGGGTGAAAATCTACCAGGACCCCATCTCCAAACTGTTCATCCGAACCCAGGCAAGCGCACCGGACCACCCGCTGTGGCAACGCATTCTCGAAAACCAGAAGAAACGCAAAAACGGCCAACGATTCGTCCACCTCGACGATCCACCGCCCTGGGCCTTTCCCGGGTAAAGCTGAGCGCCTAAATGCGGGCGGTGCCCAGCGTCACGGTTTATTCTTTAAACGGGACCAGCGGCAAGTGGACCGATGCCTCCAATGTCAACCAAACGGCTACTGCCCAAAGAACGGGTCAAATGGGGACCAATATTGAAGTCAGTTTAACGACCACCACCGATTTACGGGTCGGCGGTCATATCATCGCTGATGCTGAATTGTAATCGGGTATCAGGCGCGGCCGGATTGGGAACTTTCAATGATGTCCTGGATGGTTTGAGTGAGGGTTTTAATGTTGATGGGTTTGGTGATAAAACCATCCATTCCAACAACCAGACAGGCGGTTCGTTCGGTTTCTTCATCGTGCGCGGTCATCGCGATGATAGGCGTGTATGCAGGTGTCTCTATCGATGAGGCCTTCTCCTTGGCCCTGATTTGACGGGCGGCTTCGATCCCGCTGATATCCGGCATTTCCAGGTCCATGAGAATGACATCAAACACACCCTCCAGAAAAAGGTCCACCGCCTGCTTGCCGTTTTCAGCCGGGGTGATCTCATGACCTTTTTTTTCCAACAGCCGGGTGGCCAGATCCCGATTGACCGGGTTGTCATCGACCAGCAGAATTTTGTATGAGTGGGTGGACATTATAAATCCTTCCAGGCTCCAATAATTTTGCCAACGATTGGTTGCGGGTTTTCGTTCAAATCGATGATCTGTATTTCGGCATTGGGGTTGACCGGCCGCAGGATGAGCAGATGGGTTTTCTTCTCAAGAAACTTGGCGGTCAACCCACCTTCATGATATATGGCAAACATCTTGTTTCTGACAATTATTTTATCATCCCGGTCGATAACGACAATATCACCGGGATGGAGCATGGGTGCCATGGAATGGCCGTCGACCCGGCTGGCCACCAGGTTGGATCGTTTGCCGGCGGTGCGGATATGCAGGAGGACGAAATCATACCGGTTGAAGACATCTTGAGTGTTATCAGAGGTTTCGGAAATCATCGATGAAATATACGGAACCGCCTCCAAACAAAATATAATCACCGCAGGAATAAATAAAGCGCGCATCATTCGCAACTTGTTTCCCCAGACAAATTTTAAGGCATCGCGTACGGTCTCGATGACAGGAAGTGGCGCGGGGATTGTCGTGTCGTGATCCATTCTCTCAGCTTAAGGTCCGGGCGGGTCCTTTTCAGATTCCTCTTTAACAATATTTTCCGCTCTTGTTGCTTGCAATATTTTGAAGGTTTTTATCAGGATAAATATTACAATAATATAACCCAGATATTGAGCGACGAGCGCAAGGATCCACACTAGCCATTCCGGGACGTCCGTGTCATCGCTCATAATTAGCATCGTTATAAATCCGGGGGCAAAAAGAATCAGTATGATGCCGCCGTTATGAATTAACCCCCAGCTGATTAAATACCCTAAGAAAGAAATAGGAATACTGATCAAAGCCCACAGGGCGCTTTTCTTCACGTCGTTCATTTTATCTGATCCAAATCAAAGAGGCCGGTCCTGTTAATTTTATCTGTTCCCTCAGGTTAACTTCCAGAAACGGGGGGGCAAGGGGTTTCCCGGCGGTTTGTTGGACAGGATAACCGTGTTAGACTTGGTGACTTTTAGAATGCGATTCAGTAAGAGGATACTTCCCATGAAGAAATCATTATTCAGTTTGTTGTTCGTGTTGTCTTTTGCAATGGAAGTGCATGCCCTGACCGCCGCCAAGGGGAGGGTCAACGTCTTGCCCAAGCCGTCACCGGAATCCGCGGGGAAGCTGGTTTTCGAAACCAATGGGTGTGCTATTTGCCATGGATCCCAGGGACGGGGCGATGGACCCCTCGCCGGGGGGTTGGATCCGAAACCCAGAAAGTTTACGGATTTTGAAGAAATGAACAGGATTTCGGATATGTCCATGTTTCATGCAATTAAGAATGGAATTCCGGATACCGCAATGGTGGCGTGGAAATTGACCGATAAACAGATTTTTGCGGTGATCTCCTACATCAAAACATTTCTGGCAGACAGCCAGACAACGATTAACATCTGCCTGAATGAGCAACGGACGATTGATCTGAGCAATTTGAATTTTGATGAAACCCATAAAGTTGATATTGACCGAAAAGAATTTTTAAAGTTCGCAACAACCGGCAAACGGGTTTTGATTGAACCCAAATTAACCGATGTAATGCTTTATTTTAGAAAGACCGGCAAGAAAGTGATCCGCAGTCATGTCACCGTCACCCGGCCCGGACAAACCCGGCTCAGCGCGTTGATCGCGGTCAGAATCAGCGATTGCATAAAATAAAACCGGACTGAAGCATGGAGCCGCCATTCCTTTATGGGCTTACCTCGTTCCTCTGTCGGGCTTTTGCCCGGGGAACGTGAGGGGTATAAGGCTTTCGAGGTTGTTGTGGAGGGAGTGAAAAAAGTCAGGGCTCTGCTTTCGCCAGATGTTTATAAGAGAAGGAGAGCGCGACAATCTCCACAGTCAAAAGCAGCAAACCGATTAATATAACAAATAATTCTTCCGCCAAGGTTGCCCCATCTCTTAAAAGCAATTCCTCAATAAACGCGAAAACCCAGGGCATAATTCCAACCACAACTGTCAGCCGCCAGCCATTGTGGTGCGACAGATTCCAGGCCCAAGTCGTATCCACCTTCCGGTCCAATGCTATTGCCGGGAAGATCAGGCTGAAACGGGCAACAATATAGGTGCATGGCAAAATCAACAGATAGAGGAATCCCTGCCAAAATGATTCGTCAACATCGGATACAAATTCTTTGAAATCAGGGATGGCCATGTACAACAATCCTAAAGTGATGGGAACAATTATGATCAATAACAGGTAAACCATAGGGATGACCACACTCCACCCGAGGAAACGGGTCTCTCTCGGGCTCCAGGCCAGGTGACCATAAGCAGCGACGTCGTCGTCTCCAATGAGGGCTATTCGATGACAGGTGATCGCAAAAAGGACATAAAAGGGAATGGAAACCAGCAGGAGGGCGAAATCATACCGGTTGAAGACATCCTGAGTGTTATCAGAGGTTTCGGAAATCATCGATGAAATATACGGAACCGCTTCCAAACAAAATATAATTACCGCAGGAATAAATAAAGCGCGCAGCATTCGAAACTTGTTTACCCAGACAAATTTAAAGGCGTCGCGTACGGTCTCGATGACAGGAAGCGGCGCAGGGATTGTGAGGATTCGATTCATTCTCTCAGCTTAAGGCCGGGATCCTGAAGGGGCAAACGGTTTTACAAGAGAGTGGTGGCGGAGACGGCGGAGCGTTGGGCTCAAGTCTTTTTTCATTCCAGAGATTGCCAATAGCGCAGGCAGAAAAGGAGCCTCGTTTATGACCCCTTTTTCAACGGAATTCATTTGCGGTTCGGGGGAATATTTCGGCTCAATTTGTATCGCCCGTTTGGGGGCTATTTGTCCTTGACATCCCACCGCCCGCCTTTACCCTGAACATTACGTGCTTTATCGCACACTTAGCGCTCGCGACCCTCGGCCCAATATGGATGGGGGTTCGGTCGCCGCGAACACCTGCTTGACCCATGTCGTCCCGCAGCTCACGTTGAGGGGCGACTTTTTTTAATATGATCCAGAAAGAGGAAGTTTGAAATGAAAAAACTATCGTTGAGTTTGATGTTCGTTTTGTGTTTTGCGATTGAGGCGCACGCCCTGACCACGGCCAAGGGCGGCGTCAACGTGTTGCCGGAACCATTGCCGGAATCCGACGGCCAGTTGATTTACGAGGAAATGGGGTGTCCGATCTGTCACGGGTTCCAGGGTGGCGGCGACGGGTTTATGGCGGAGGGGCTGACCCCCCGGCCGCGCGATTTCACCGACTTCAAAGTCATGAGCCGGCTGTCGGACATGACAATGTCTCACTCCATCAAGAATGGTATTCCCGGTACCGCCATGCCGGCGTGGAACCTGACCGAAAATCAGATTAACGATGTGATTGCCTATATCAAAACGTTCCTGGCGGACAGCCAGACCACCATCGGCGTGTGCCTCAACGAGCGACGGGAAATCGACGTGCGCAACCTGAATCTCAATAACAAGTTCGCCGTCGGTGTGGATCAACAGGAGTTCCTGAAAGTTGCGTCCAACGGCAACCGGGTGTTGATCGAACCGAAAGACACCAACGTGATGCGCTATTTCAAAAAGACCCGCCGGAGTCTGGTGCGGACGCACGTCATGGTCAACGGGGTTGAGATGGACAGCGGGTCCGCCCTGATCGTGGTGCGCATCCGCGACTGCGTGAAGTAATTATCTTTGCCAGCGTTGGGCCCTCCCCCTATGGGCCCACCTCTTTCCTCTCCCGGGCTTTTGCCCGGGGGCGGGAGGGGCAAGGGGGTTTCCAGGGAATGCGCAGGAATATGATTTGACGGTGCCGGCCAATAGGAGGGTTGGTAATAATTATTCTTCACGAAAGAAACCCACCACGACCACAATAGACATTATAAGCCCGGAAGTCAGATAAAGAAATAACCCCAGAGTCGGTTGACCCAAATCATCTACGAAGTTTGCACTGGCGTGCAGAAACCCCCAACTGAAAACATAAGCAAAACTGATCATTAAGCCCAATTTGTATTTTCTTAAAAAGAAACAAATCGTGCTGAAAAACACATAAGAAACTATTTGTCCTACCGGAATGGAAAATTCATTCTTTGATAAAAAATCATCGTCCATATACGGAGACGTCATGACCAGGTTATAAATTCCCGCCCCAGTCGAAACAAAAAGGTAGAATATTACAATTGAGACTGCCAAAAGGACCATTAGTTTATTTATGATTTTCATCTCATGGTCTCTCTCCCGGTCTCAAGTGACCGGCTCCTGATCGTTGTGACGCTGTATCTCTTTTCTCAGGTTAAGACCCGGAAGTGGGGATAGCAACGGATTTCGCAACTCCGAAGGAGCAATACTGTAAGATAAAGGCCTGATTACATCAATAGTTTGCGAATCCGCGGGCCATACGTAGTGTGGTGGGTGATAAGGGTGAACACCATCTCCAGGGCGTCGGGACCGTCGTCGTGGTCGGCTTTCGGGAAGTAGCGCAGCTGTTCGATGAGTTGGGTCTGGTTGCGCCGGAATCTTATAATCCCGTTCTTGATGTGCGGCTGCATCTTCGAGATGCGCAGGATTTTGTCGCTGTTGGGGCGGATGCCCTCGACCGGCAGGTAGAGTCCGCGTTGCGCGCTTTCCTTGATGACCCAATCCTTGAACAATTCCTGAAACTGGATCTCCTCGATCCCCACCAGGATGAAGCGGTATTTCTTATGGAGCGCGAACAGATCTTCCATGATGGCGTCGGGCGGCCGTTTGCGGATATCCGCTTCCAGCACATCGACGTAACCCTCGGTATCGACTCCCGCGACGACGATGGCTGAAGGATCGGCGCCCTTCGACTGCTTGCCGAGTGACGGGTCGACCGCGCAATAAATTCCCTGATAGTATTTCCATTCCAAATTTCGCATAACCCGCTCGTCGTCCAGAAACGTCAGCCACTCTTCCCGGAACAGACAGTCGTCGGGATTCACCGGCTCGTTCTGTTTTTCCGAATCGAAGAACGCCGGCCCGTCGGACACGCGCATCTTCATCAGGTAGTAATAATCCTCCACCTCCGGCCACAAGACCTTCGTATCGGCCAGCATAAGTTTCCGGTGCTTGTGAAAGCACCGGTCGGCCTGGTCTTCCCGGCGGGACGTGTAGGCCGCTTCCCATTTTTCCCAGAGGGGTGAGGCGGACCATTGTTGGACGGCCTGCCATTTGCGCCCGCTCCATCCCGGACGTTTCAACAGTTGCGCCAGTAACGAATCGTAATGCAGGATGGTGCCGACCACCACCGTCACCGTCTTGCGACTGCCGATTTTCATCAATGCTTTAAAAAACCATTCTCGGTCTTTCGCGCGCTGTTGCGCCGAGTCGATATTTTCATCGCCTTCGAGATCGTCACACACCACCAGGTCGGGCCGCACATGGCCGTGACGCGCGCCGCGCATGGCTTTGCGTTTGCCCCAGCATTTCAGTTTGACATTGTTGCGGGTGATGGCCTGGCCCTGTTTCCAGATTCTACCTTCGCCGCAGGCGTCGGGGAAATCTTCGATAAGGCGTTCGTTGGCGTCGAGTTCAGCTTTAATGAATTCCAGGAAATCCGCCGCCTGCTCGGTGGTGTCGGATATCAGCCCGATGAATTTTCGTTTCTCGCCGACGATGCACCACAAAGGTAGTATTAAAGAAGCGAGGGTCGACTTGGCGTGACCCCGCGGCGCCGCCTGCACAATCCGGTCCACTCCCGTGGACGGGGAGTTTTTCCTATTGGACCGTTCAAGTGCCGTTTGGAACAGCTCGTAAAAATAGAGGTGCATTTCAGACGGCGGGGCGGTCAGGTAGTGCGGGAAGTAAGTTTCTGCGAAGAATTTTAAATCTTTTTGCGCGCGCTTTTTGCGCCGCTCTTTTTGTTTGGGGGTGGTTGGGCCGAACGGCGTGAGGGCGCGGGCGATGAGTTTGCGGATGGCGTCGTAGCCGCGGGCCAGTTTTGAAATGCTTTGGAATCCTGCCAAAATTCTTTCACCTTGCTTCCGATCTCTTCCAGGTGGTCGCCGATAAACCGGGCCGATTCCGCCTCACCCTTTTGGAGCAGGAAGTTCACCACCCCTTTCAGCGCGTCGATCAGCAATTGATCGCGGTCGACTGCCTGCTCCTGCATCATGGTTTTGCGGATGTCGAGGATGTGGCCGGTGTACATACCGTGAATGCGGTGCAGTTGGATATCTTCCGGCGATATTTTGAGGACTTCCTGAACCGCCTGTTTGGCCGCCACCATTTCCGCCATTAATTGCAGGAGAGCCGCATCTGGATGGTTTTCATTCACGTTGGGAGTGGAGCGGCGGGACAATATTAAAACCACGAATTGTGCTCAACGAGCAGCGTTTGCCGCCAACAATCAACCATCTCCCCCTCTGGGCAGGAGGTGGACGGTGCGGTTGAGTTGGTTGATGAGTTTGAAGATGCGCCCGATGGAACTTTCGGTTTTGCCGACAGTACGGTAGAACCCTTCCTTGGACACGAACTGCTCGTACAGGTACTTCTGATCGACCAGGCGCGAAGCCTCGAGTTTTTCCAGGTCGCGCTCCAGCTTGTCCATGCGTTTTTCCAACTCCCAGCTGCGCTGATCGATCTTGTGCTTCAGCTCTTTCTGGAGATCGGCAAAATGCTGACAGTTTTCGGCGATGAGCCGTTTGACCAGCCAGCCGATGACCCACACCCCGATCATCAGCAACAACGTGATAAAAGGCGTCACCGCCCGAAAGATTTCCAGAGTCATTGCGGGAGTTCCTTACTTATTTGAAAGCTGTGAACTGCGCCCAACGATCATCGTCAGGAGTCAACGTTCAGCCAAGTTGGGTCCAGCGTCACGCTGGGGGTAGATCGGGGTAGACTGTGAACGCACCGGCACCACTTCGATCAGCAGGGCATCGGTGAAGAACCAGGTATGCCGGCCGGTGCCATCCGGATCGCCGCACATTTTGGGGGCACGGTCATTGAGCACCACGGTGTAGGTCTCCTTGAATTCACTGCGCCCGTTGTGCAGCGGATCAAACCACAATTGCAGCTGTCCGGCGGGATTGAGCGACCAGCGGCCCGGGAAGGACGCAACCAAAGAATAAGGTTGCCGAAATTCCTCTGCCAGGGCCGCCGGTACGATCCACAGGCAGATGGCCACGGATCCGACTGCCCGCATGATGTGTTTGAGCGTCATGATATTGACTCCGATACAGTCAGGCCCCAATCAGAAGCGCGAGGTTTGCGAAATGCCGGCCCGGAGGGTTCCCAGTCCGATGCCTTCCAGAAGCGTGTTCAAATGCTCGCCGGTGAAGAATTCCACGAAACTCATCTCACCTGACAAGAGATGAACGAGTGACGTCAAAACCATCAGGCCGGCGATAATATAAGTTTTTTTTCCTTTCAACCATTGCATGGTGTTCTCCGATTATTTTTTGGGTTAACCGTTAAAGGCGGGCTGGGACGGACCGGTTCGAACAGTCCGTCCCTGGAGGAAGGGTGCAGGCTCCCTGCGCACGGAAGCCGGTGGGAACGTTACAAAATTTACAGCGCTGCGAGCGTCTGATTTACACCACGGCGATGACTTGATTTACATTTCTTTAATATCGCGAGGTTTCGTTGATAACCCTGAAGCAAACTCCTACCTGAAGTTGCCGCCTGCTGTCGCGGGTTTCTGTTAGTTGCAGAACGACGCAAGGGGATGGCGCGATAAACTCATGGATTTAAATGGTTTGCTCTTGCAAAAAATAAAGGGGTCACAACGCATAAAAATTGATCGCAGGTCGCACGACATAATTTAAAAAAGTTTTGAACTCGAAGGCCATGTTATTGCTTTACTTAGAACCCTCGCGTATTTTTGGATTTCTTTTTTGTTGATTTCGCCCCAACCGTTTTATATATTGCCGTCCTCCTACCTGTTACATTTTATTTTAAAACCAAGTGCTCGGAGACCTTTATGGAGGTTCTTTGGAACAATTGTCTCGAAGAAATAGAGAAACAAGTTCTTCCTGAAAATTTCAACACATGGTTTACGCCGACCTACCCCTGCTTCAAAGACGACAAAGCCCTGACCATCGCCGTACCCAACCGTTTTTATGAAAAGTGCCTGACCGAGAACTATCTGGAATTAATTCAGAAAGCGTTGGAAACCGTTTCTGATACTAAATTGGAAGTGCGCTTCAGGGTGAATAGTGAATTCAAAGGAAAGGCGCCGACACCAACGGAAGCACAGGAAGCGCAAAAGACCAGGGACATACCCCCGCCTACCCCGCTGTTCAATAATGGGTTCTTGAATCCGAAATACGCTTTTGAAAATTTTGTGGTGGGACCCAATAACCAGTTTGCCCATGCCGCAGGCCAGGCAGTAGCCGGAAACCCGGCCCATAATTACAATCCCCTGTTCTTGTACGGAGCGGTAGGGTTGGGCAAGACGCACCTGCTCCACGCCATCGGCAACGCCATCATTAAAGAAAATCCGCAGACCCGGGTGCGTTACATCTCCGCCGAAAGTTTCACGGTGGATTTGATCGAGTCCATTAAAAAAGACCGGATGCAGGGATTTCGCGAACGCTATCGGCCTCTGGATATTCTGCTGGTGGATGACATTCAATTTATCGCGGGGAAGGAACGCACGCAGGAGGAATTCTTTTACACCTTCAATACCCTGTACGAGTACCACAAGCAAATCGTCATCTCCAGCGACCGCTATCCCAAGGATATGCAGAACATCGAGGAGCGCCTGCGGTCCCGGTTCGAAAGCGGGTTGATTGCCGACATCATGCCGCCGGACCTGGAAACGAAGATGGCCATCCTTTATCAAAAAGCCGAAATCCACCAGAAGAACCTGCCTCAGGATGTAGCCATGTTTCTGGCCAACAACATCAAATCCAATATCCGGGAACTGGAAGGTTTGCTGCTGCGGGTCATCGCCTACGGATCGTTCACGCGCAGAGAAATCAACCTGGAGTTGGCGCAGGAAGTTTTAAAGGATTTCACCATCGACAAAAACCGCCATTTCACCATACCCAATATTCAAAAAACCGTGGCCCAGTTTTTCCAATTGAAAGTCGCGGATTTGAAGTCCAAAAAGCGCTCCCGGGACATCTCCGTACCACGTCAGGTTGCAATGTATATCTGTCGTGAATTTACCCAGGCATCGCTCCCCGAAATCGGCCGCCAGTTTGGCGGCAAAGACCACACCACGGTCATTTTCTCCTACCGCAAAATTTCCGGTATGATCAATGAAAACAAGGAAATAGGAAAGAGGGTCCAGGAGATAATCAAACTGATTGAAAATGGATAACCTGTAAAAAAGCTGTGCAAAAACTATGATAAAAACATCGAAATTAAGGTATAATAATTTCGGTTAAAAACTATCCCCATCCGTCCACGGAGAAAGCCGGAAACTGAGGTTTTTACTCATTAATAATTATCTTTAAAATCGATAAGTTAGCTGGTTTTCCCCCATTTACACAGTCCCTACTATAACTACTATATTTATACTCTTAAATCTTTCTTAATTGGATTAGATGGAAAGCGCTCAAAAAAAAGTTTACGACTCCTCAAATATCAAGATTCTGGAAGGCTTGGAAGCGGTCCGGAAGCGCCCCGCCATGTATATCGGCGGCACCGGCCAGGACGGCCTCCATCACCTGATTTACGAGCTGGTCGACAACAGTGTGGACGAGGCGATCGGAGGGTTCTGCACGGAAATCGAAGTGATCCTCCACATCGACGGCAGTGTGATGGTGTCCGACAACGGTCGCGGAATTCCAGTGGACCTTCACAGCGACAAGAAAATCTCCGCCGCCGAAGTGGTGCTCACCGTATTGCATGCCGGCGGCAAGTTCGATAAGGACACGTACCAGGTTTCAGCCGGATTGCACGGGGTCGGCGTTTCAGTGGTGAATGCCTTGTCGGAAAACCTGGATCTGGAAATCAAACGGGACGGCCAGGTGTATCAGCAAAAATACGAGCGCGGAAAACCCGTGACACCCTTGAAAGTGGTGGGCAAAACCAACACCACCGGCACGAAGATATTGATCATGCCGGATGGAGATATTTTTCCGGAGAGGAATTTCAGTTTTGATGTGTTGTCCAACCGGCTCCGCGAATTATCCTTCCTGAACAAAGGTCTCCGAATACACATCCACGATGAAAGGGAAGGCAAAAGCCACGACTTTATCTATGAAGGCGGCATCGTTTCGTTTGTCGATCATATCAACAAAAAGAAAAAAGTCATCCACCCCACTCCGATTTACATCACGCGGGAAAAGGATGATTTTACCCTGGAACTGTCGATGCAATACAACGACAGTTACACCGAAGAAATATTTACCTTCGTCAATAACGTGAATACCAAAGACGGCGGGACCCATCTCAGCGGCTACCGCTCGGCGTTGACGCGGACGATCAACAGTTATGCCGTTCAGAACGGTTATTTGAAAAACCTGGGAATCAGTCTATCCGGTGATGATGTGCGCGAGGGGCTGGTTGCCGTGTTGAGCGTCAAAATTCCCGAACCGCAATTTGAGGGACAGACCAAGGGACGGCTGGGCAACAGCGAAGTGAAGGGGATGGTCGAGCAGATCGTCAACGAAAAGCTGGGGCGTCTGTTCGAGGAAGAACCCGCCATCGCCAAGGGCATCGTCGCGAAAGCCATCAGCGCCGCACAGGCGCGGGAAGCGGCCAAGAAGGCCAAGGACCTGGTGCGCCGTAAAAACGCTCTGGAAATCAGCTCTCTGCCCGGCAAGCTGGCCGATTGTGCGGAGAAGGATCCTGCTCTTTCCGAGTTGTATATTGTTGAGGGGGATTCCGCCGGCGGGTCGGCCAAGCAGGGCCGGAATCGCCAGAACCAGGCGATTCTGCCGCTCAAGGGGAAAATCCTCAATGTCGAAAAAGCGCGATACGACAAAATGATCGGCAGTGATGAAATCCGCGCCCTGATCACCGCTTTGGGTACGGGAATTGGCAAGACGGATTTCAGTATCGAAAAACTGCGGTACCACAAAATAATTATTATGACCGACGCCGACGTCGATGGGTCGCACATCCGTACCCTGTTGCTGACGTTTTTCTTTCGCCAGATGCCGGCAGTGATTGAAAGGGGATATTTATATATTGCCCAGCCGCCCTTGTTCAAAGTTAAAAAAGGCAAGTCGGAAAATTACGTGAAAGACGAAAAAGGCCTGTCGCAGGTTCTGGTGGAGCAGGGCACGGACAAACAGGAAGTGCTGATCGAGAACAAGGGTCCCGCCATCTCCGGGAAAAAGCTGGTGGATTTCGTCAACCACCTGATACGGTTCCGGGACTATTGCAATACGGTGGCTAAAAACAACATCCCCACCGAGTTGTTGAGCGCTCTGGTGAACATGCAAATCAGCCAGGATAATTTCAAGACCCTCGACCAGTTATTGTCCCTGATATCCCGTTTAATGAATAATTTATTGACCGATACTGAAAAAGAAAAATATGGCACCGGGGGAGGCCTGAAGAATATCCCGCTGATCTTGAAGAACGGTCAGAAATTAGGCGCGGATGAAGTCAACGCCTTCAAACAATTTGGCGTGGTCATGGAGGACGGCAAAGATAATATTTATACAGCGACAACGGACCACGGCTTTGAGAAAATCGAGATCAGCCAATCCATCAAGGATATGGCGCTGCTGATCGATTATGACCCCGAAAAAGAATTGTACAAATTCACCCTGGCGGGCCATCAGCAGGGCCGCGACTTCCATGTCAAGTTCAATGCCGAGTTTATTGACTCGCCGTTGATTCAGAAATTGTTTGAGTTGTACCGGCCCATCGCATCCATGGACCAGCCTCCGTTCACTCTGGTCCATAAAGATGAGTCCGTTCAGATCGAATCCAAGGAAGTATTGCTCGCCGCGATTATGGAAGCGGGTAAATCCGGATTGTCCATTCAGCGTTACAAGGGATTGGGAGAAATGGACCCCGGGGAGTTGTGGGAAACCACCATGAACCCCGATACCCGCGTTCTGCTGCAGGTGCGGGCGGATGACATAGTCGAACTGGAAGACTTGTTTTCCACGCTCATGGGGGATGCCGTGGAACCCCGACGCGAGTTTATTCAAAAGAACGCCCTGGATGCCAAGAACCTGGACATTTAAATTGTTATCGGTTGACCGCATATGTCAATCATTGAGCACAGCTTAAGAATTCTATTTATCTCAGCGGTTCGCCCCCCCAACGTCACGCAGGACGGCTGCGGTATAGGAAAAGGGATTCGCAAAATGCCCAAACTTTAAAACTATGGCTGATTCCATTGAGTTGATCAATATCGAAGACGAGATGCGCAGCGCGTATCTCGATTACGCAATGAGCGTCATTATCGGGCGCGCCCTGCCCGACGTGCGTGACGGCCTCAAGCCGGTGCATCGCCGGATTTTATACGCCATGCACGGGCAGAACAACATCTTCAACCGCCCGCGCAAAAAGTCGGCCGCCATCGTCGGTGAAGTGCTGGGTAAGTTTCATCCCCATGGGGATACCGCCGTCTACGATGCGCTGGTCCGCATGGCTCAGGATTTCTCCCTGCGTTATCCCCTGGTCGACGGCAAGGGCAATTTCGGTTCAGTCGATGGTGACACCGCCGCCGCCATGCGTTACACCGAAGTGCGCATGTCACAGGTCACCCAGAACCTGCTGGAAGACCTGGGCAAAGATACCGTCGGTTTTACCCCCAACTACGATGAATCACTCGAAGAACCCACGGTCTTGCCCGCGGCATTCCCCCAACTGCTGGTCAACGGTTCTTCCGGTATTGCCGTGGGCATGGCGACCAACATTCCCCCGCACAACCTGAAGGAAATCGTCGATGCCACGATTCATCTGATCGACCAGCCGGACTGCGTGATTGACGATCTCATCAAACGGGTCCCCGGTCCAGATTTTCCGACGAGCGGGCTGGTATACGGGACAGCGGGTCTGCGGGCGGCGTACCACCGCGGCCGGGGACAGATCAAAGTGCGCGCCCGGGTTGAAATTGAAACCAATCCGAAAGGCGACCGTGAATTTATCATCGTGCGGGAACTGCCGTTTCAGGTCAACAAGGCCCGGCTGGTGAAGCAGATTGCCCAGATGCACCGCGACAAAAAACTGGATGGAATCAGCGATCTTCGGGATGAATCGGACCGCGACGGCATTCGCGTGGTGATCGAACTCAAGAAGGGCGTCAACTCTCAGGTCCTGTTGAACACCCTTTACAAAAATACCCAGATGCAGGAGACGTTCGGGATCATTATGCTGGCCGTGGTGGGCCGTCAACCGAAAGTGCTGAACCTGAAAGAGGTCCTGCACCAGTTCGTGTTGTTCCGCAGGGAAATCGTTACGCGCCGCACCGAGTTCGATCTCAAGAAAGCGCGCGAAAAGGAACACATACTCGACGGACTCCGCATCGCCCTCGACCATCTGGACGAGGTGGTGCAGTTGATCCGCAACGCCAAGGACCCGGCGGAAGCACGCGACGGATTGATGAGCCAGTTCGGGTTGTCCGAGATTCAGGCGAAAGCCATTCTGGAAATGCGTTTGCAGCGGTTGACCGGTCTCGAACGCCAGAAAATTCTCGACGACCTGGCAGCAATCCGGAAGGAAATCAAGGAGCTGGAAAACATTCTCGCCAACGAAGACGTCAAGATGAAAATCATCCGCGACGAGCTGACGGAAATAAAAAACAAATACGGCGACGACCGCAGGACCGAAATCGTCGAGACGGAAGAAGCGGAGATCGATATCGAAGACATGATCGCCGACGAAGACATGGTCGTCACCTATTCACGCGGCGGTTACATCAAGCGCCAGAGCACCGGCAACTACCGCGCCCAACGGCGGGGCGGCAAGGGCATCAAGGGAATGGGCGTGGTGGAGGAGGATGTCGTCCACCAGTTGTTCGTCGCCTCCAGCCTGGATACCCTGCTCATATTCACCAGTATCGGCAAGGTGCACTGGTTGAAGGTGTACAACATCCCGGAAGCGGGACGCACCGCCAAGGGCAAATCCATCGCCAACCTGCTGGCGTTGAAGCCCAATGAAAAGATCGCGAATATCCTCGCTGTCAAAACCTTTGAGGAAGACAAGTATGTCCTCTGCGCCACCGAAAAGGGTGTCGTCAAGAAAACGTCGTTGATGGCGTACAGCAAAGCGCGGCAGGGCGGCATCATTGGACTGACGCTCGACGAAGACGATCATGTTATTTCCGCGAATATCAGCGACGGCCAACAGGATGTCCTGCTGGCCACGCAATCGGGCATGTCGATCCGGTTCAAGGAAACCGACGTCCGGCCCATCGGCCGCACGGGACGCGGGGTGCAGGGCATCCGGTTCAAGGGAGAAGACCGGTTGGTGGGCGCCGAAATCGTGGAGGCCGGGAATACGATCCTCACGGTAACCGCCAACGGTTATGGCAAGCGCACCCCGCTCGAGGAATACCCGGTGCAGGGCCGCGGCGGGACTGGAGTGATCACCATTCGGTGCAACGAAAAGATCGGGCACGTGGTGGGCATCGAGCGGGTGACGGATGACGATGAGCTGTTAATGGTCACCTCCAAAGGCAACATCATTCGCATGGCGGTCAAGGAAATATCGGTGATTGGCAGGAACACCCAGGGGGTTCGCCTCGCGCGCATGCAAGAGGACACCCGGGTGGTCGGCGTAGAAAAGTTTGTCGAATAACTCCCTCCGGGAGCGGGAATTGGCTGACCGTTGCCCGCTAGAGTGAATTGTCGGGCGCAATTGTAAGGTTTGTAAGTTGCCAGCAGCGGTTTGCCGCCGCCTCCCCAGAGGGAGCTGGTTGACGGTTGAGGGCAAACGATGATCGTTGAGCACAATTGAACTCTCTCCTCTTTTATAAATAGTGGAGCCGAGGGGGTTCTTGAGCAGGGATAACAACGTGTTTTTGAAACTCAGATTCCGAATTGTTTATCATAGTGCAGTACTCCTTCTCCTCCTCACTATACTGGGTTGCGGGGACAACCGGGTCGAAAACCTGCTGCTCAGAGCCAATCAGGAATGGGTTCAAGGACGCAATCACAGCGCCATCGAATTGTTCAACGCCGTTTTGGAGATTGCGCCCTCCGGGCCTCGTGCCGAAGAATCCCTGTACCGTCTGGGAGAGATTTATTATTTCGGGTTGGGGGAAACAACCAAGGCGATCAGTTATTTTCAGGAAGTGGTCAACATGCGCCCGCGTGGCGAGTTTTCCTATGGAGCGCAAAAGTACATCGCCGAAATTGTGGAACTCAATTTCCGGGACCTCGACCAGGCTATCATCGAATACCAGAAACTGATCAACGAATACAAACGGCCCGAAGAACACCCCGAGCAGCAGTTCCGCATCGCCGCCATCTACTTTAAAAAACACAATTACGAACAGGCGCTGGTCGAGTTCGATATCCTGGTGGAAAGTTATCCCAAGAACCCGTGGTCCGAGGAAGCGTACCTGCGGATGACTGAAATTCTTCACAACATGGAGCGCTGCAAGGATTCCAAGGAAAAATATTCCCAGTTCCGGGTGCTTTATCCGAAGAGCACTTTTTCCGGTGAAATGGAATTTGTCATGGCCTCCTGCCTGGAAGAGGAAGGCAAATTGAAACTGGCCTACAACCGTTTCAAAAGCCTGGAAGGCGATTACAAATATCCCGCGTTGTTGAAAATGAAACTGGAAGGCATCGAGGGACGCATCAAAAAAGGCGGCAAAACCAAACGCAAAATACCCAGACGCTACCGAAGAAAAAGTTGATGCTGGATATCAAACTCATCCGAGAGCAGGGCGAAACCGTCCATAACCAGCTGAACCGGCGCGGCCCGGGTACTTCGGCGGACCTGGACCGGTTGCTGGAGATCGACAAGCAGCGCCGGGACGCGCTCAACCAGTCCCAAACCCTCAAGAATAAAAAGAAGACCCTTTCCGCTGAAGTGGGCAACCTCAAAAAGAAGGGGCAGGACGCTTCCGGCCCCATGGAGGAAGTCAAGCAGCTCAACGTCCAGATCAAGGAGTGGGACGACAAATCCAACTCGCTGGATGAACAGGTGCGCTCCACGCTCCTCAAAATTCCCAACCTGCCCAGCGAAACCACTCCCGACGGAGCCGACGAATCCCAGAACCAGGAAGTGCGCCAATGGGGCGGGAAACCGTCCTTCGACTTCAAACCCAAAAATCATGTGGAGCTGGGGGAGACGCTGGGTCTGCTCGACCTGAAACGCGCCGCCAAAATTTCCGGTGCGCGGTTTGCCGTGTTCAAAGGTCAGGGTGCCGCCCTGCTGCGCGCCCTCATCCAATTCATGCTCAACACGCAAACCCGCGACAACGGTTACGAAGAGTTGTACCCGCCGGTGCTGGTCAACGAAGACAGTCTGATGGGCACCGGCCAGCTCCCCAAGTTTGAAGAAGATCTGTTCAAACTGCGCGACGACGAATTGTTTCTCATCCCGACAGCCGAAGTGCCCGTCACCAATTACCACCGCGATGAAATTCTGCCGGAGGAATCGCTGCCGGTCAAGTATGCCGCTTACACACTCTGTTTCCGGCGCGAGGCCGGCTCTTACGGCAAGGACACGCAGGGCATCATCCGCCAACACCAGTTCGACAAGGTGGAGCTGGTCAAATTCGTGAAACCGGAACATTCGTACGACGAACTGGAAAAACTCGTCGCCGATGCCGAATCCATTTTGCAGAAGTTGAACCTGCATTACCGCGTGGTCAATTTGTGTACCGGCGACCTTGGGTTCTCCGCCGCCAAGACGTACGACCTCGAAGTCTGGCTCCCCAGCCAGAACACGTACCGGGAAATCTCGTCGTGCAGCAACTTCACCGACTACCAGGCGCGGCGTGCAATGATCCGGTACAAAGGCAAAGACGGCGGTAAACCGGAACTGGTGCACACCCTGAACGGTTCCGGCCTGGCCGCCGGACGATTGTTTGTCGCCGTGCTCGAAAACTACCAGCAGGCCGACGGCAGTATCCAAATCCCCGAACCCCTGCAACTCTACCTCAACGGTCAGACTCAACTGGGCTGAACGCTGCCGGGTATCGAGATAATTAAGCACAACGCCAAAGGACCTGGCAGAATTCGCCAGGTCCTCAAGCGTGCGTTGATTTTCAAAACACTCAGAATTCGCTTATTACGTTTCTTTCCGAATGTTCATCGCGGACCGTGATGTCTTCGAGACGATCTTTCCGGGCGTTTTCGATAAATGTTTTGAGAGCCGGAATTTCGTTCTCTCCCTGAAAATCCTTGAATTTTCCTTCGCCCTCCACATTCATTCGAAGGCCAAACCGTTCCCCGTTTTTAAGACGATCCGCAAGCACCTGAAACCATTTATCATATTTATCCATGATCATGCCTCCTTCCCACGAGTATGGCGCAGACAATAACCCTGTCTCTCTTCCCGCGCATTCAGGGATATGGGTTGAAATCCCAAGTGATCAAGAAACGTCTCTACACTAAACATGGGTATTCCTCTGGCGTTTGTCAACCACCCCCTTCCGGGGAGGGGAACTTGTTATCGGTTAACGGCAAACGATGATCATTTGAGCACGATGCAAGGGGTCAATTTATCCGCGACGATTCGCCGCCCGGGCAAGGCCCGGAGCCAAATGTTAAACTCCCAATTGTGTCCAACGATCGATGCCTGCAGTCAACCGTCAACCCGTTGCCACCCTCGCTAGAGGGTGAAGGTAAATCTGTCCGCAAAGCGGTTGAAAAACCCCGTCCAACCCGGAACGCCGCATCGCTTACCATCTGTAACCTACCAATTCTAAATACTAATTAGATTTTTTGCGGTTCCCTCCTTATACTAAAAACACGCAACGAAGCGCCTGTTTTGATTAAATTTTAAGGAGGGTTGAGATGCAACGCAAGGGAGACGCGGCAACGCAAACGAAGGAAGATCTGGAAGTCATGATCGCGCAACAATTGGAGAGCGGCAAGAACCGGACGGAAGTGGTACGGGGACTGGTCCAGTCGGGAATGACCGAATCGGAGGCCACTCAGTCCGTGGAACGTATTTTTTTCCAACTGAAAAAAACCGCCGCTGAAGAAGAGTTTTCCGGCGGTGTGCTGGTTCCCGGCATTTTGGGAGGTATGCTGGCGGCAGTCATCGGCGGAGCCGTCTGGGCAGGCATCGGCATAGGTACGAATTACGAATTAGGGATCCTCGCCTGGGGCATCGGTTTGATGTGCGGCCTCGGCGTTGTCCTGTTTTCCCGCGGCAAAAAGGGCATGCCTCTGCAGCTTGTTGCGGTGGTCACCAGCGTTCTCGGGATCGTGATCGGTAAATACGGATTTTTCTATTATTATTTCAAAGAAGGGATGATGGGCGAAGAAGGCGTTACGCCGGAATTGCTGGAACAATATTCCATATTATCTTTAGATTCGATTCAGGTGTTTATGGATAATATGTCTCTGATGATGAGCCCCTACGATCTCCTTTGGGTCGGTTTGGCTGTCTATACCGCCTGGGGTATCCCCAAAGCTTCCGGTATCAAAATCTGAATTTCATGCTATATTGACACCCACAAATCCAGGCAACACTCACGGGTTGCGGTCGGCGGTGGCATCACCGTTCGGCCCAACCCTCGGGTGATGGATTTCTGCGTCCACCAGGGTCCCCAGCGGGGAGGGATGGCCGAGTGGTTTAAGGCGGCGGTCTTGAAAACCGTTGTACGAAAGTACCGTGGGTTCGAATCCTACTCCCTCCGCCACTCCCTTGACAGGGAGGGGAAACTTGCTGACGGTTAACGGCAAACGAAACTCCTTGGGCGCAACCCTCTACCGAGGGAGGGAGCTGGCTGACAGGTATGAGCCAGTGAAACTCGTGTGGCGCAATTACTATCAATCAAAATGATTAAAACGGAGAGGTGGCCGAGTTGGCTGAAGGCGCACGCCTGCTAAGTGTGTGTAGGCTTATCCCCTACCGAGGGTTCGAATCCCTCCCTCTCCGCCACCTCCTCTAACGAGGAGGGGGAACTGGCTGACGGGTTACGGCAAACGATAGCCATGAGGAGCGTTTGAAGTCAGCTGCGGGCCTTGCCCGGCGTCACCTCCTCTTCCCCAGAGGGGGAACTGGTTGACGGTTAACTGTTTTCACCACTCGTTGCGCACAATTGACAAGTTTAAAATTCGCCCCGCGCGGAGCGGCCCCGGAGGGAGAATTGGCTGACCCTTAACTCCAAGGGAAAATCCCTGAGTGCAATTCAATGTTTTAAATTACCTGCGGCGGTTCGCCGTTTCCGGGGAGGAATTCGAGCATCAGTTCTCTCCGTCAACTTTTACATTTGCGCTCAAAGTTCATCGGCAGTCGATAACGGTCAGCCAGTTCCCCTTCCGGGGAGGAATTCGAGCATAAGTTTCGTGAATTTTTTGCGGAAGGGGGCGATCAGGGGAAGACTGGAATATTCGACCAAAGATTGAATCAGCTTCACCGACCGGTCGATGAGGCGAAAGGTTTTCTGCGAATTTTCCGAGGTGTCGTGAATCCAGTAGAGGATGATCCCCATCTGGTACAACCACAGATAATCGGCCAGTATGACGCGCACATCCTCCGGAAGCTTGGCGCTTGAACCCGACACCAGTTCCCGGAACAGAGCCAGGCTCTTGTCGCGCGTCGGAGAGGATTGCGTACTGAACGGGGACAACGGATTTTTGGGATCCGAAGCCACCCGGAACAGCACGCCGGAAACCTTTTTGAAGGGCTCCGCCAATTGGATTTTTTTGCGGAGGATGGCACGCAGTCGATGTTCCAGCTTGCTTTCACTCAGCAGAATGGTCACGCAGGCCTGCGCGTGTTCCTCGTGGATCACATCGTAAAAACTCTGGACGATATGTTCCTTGGTCGGGAAATGGTGGTAAATCGATCCCGGCGCCAGATCGGCCTGCACCGCGATCTGGCGCATGGTGGCTTTTTCGTAGCCTTTTTCAATAAATAGCCGTAACGCCGCATCCAGAATTCTCTGGCGGGTACGGATTGATTTGGGGGTCATTCGGCTTTTGGACATGATATTTCCTCATTTATCAAACATGTTCGATAATATAACCCATAATGGGATCAGGCACAATATAAATATCAAACATGTTCGATAATAGATTAAATCTATATATTTTAATGTGTTAAACTCTATTCCACTGGAATCCGAATCTAAACACAGATTCTTCGTCGCTTACGGTTCCTCAGAATGACAATACATATCTCTCTTTCATTCTGAGCGACAGCGAAGAATCCATGTTTTTCTTTATCTACGCATTAGAGGACCGGAATTGTGCCCAACGATTGGCAGAGGAGGGTGGCAATCAACCAGTTACCTCCCTCGCTAGAGGGCCGGGGAGGAGTTGCGAATCCGGCGTGCATTATGGTAATAAAAGAAAGGACACCTTACCAATCATAAAACCCATTGGAAAAGCTATGAAACCGATATGGATGAAAACCGCGCTCCCCGTTTTGGCCCTGCTCCTGATTTTGGGATGTGGCGAGGAGTCCGACCGCAAGATTGAAGGGGCGATCGATGTGTCCCAGGCGGGCAATCCGCCCGCAAGTCCGCCGGAAGGTTCCGCCACGAAAGCCGCGCCGCCCCTGACCGATCAACAGCTGGCCGAGGGGTCGGGGACCGATATCGACGACCACCCGCCCATTACCGAAGACCAGAAAAACGTGCAACGCGAAATAATCGTTCCGAAAAGTGTTGCAGGCAAATGGAAAGCGGTTAAAATACTCGTCCGCGACAAATCGGATGACGAACGCAGCGCCATGCAGACCGTGGAGCTGGGCTCGACGTTTCAACTCGGCGACAGCGGAATCACCGTCAGCGCCGGTGAATTTTTTCCGAATTTCGTGTTGGATCAGGCCCGTTACACCTCGATGGACAACACCCTGGGCAACCCGGCGATTCATCTGGTGATCACGGAAAACGGCAAGGAATTGTACAACGGCTGGACGTTCGCCAAGTATCCCGGGCTTTACGCGTTTGAACACGAACAGTACAGTCTGCAATTGATGGATTTCATTCCCATGCCAACAAGCTAACTCTATAACGAGGGAGGCAATTGGCTGACGGTTGAAGGTGTACGTCAATCGTTGAGCGCAAGTTAAAATATTCCTCCCCTTACCAAGGAGGGGAGTATGAGTAACATATTTCAAAGATTTTGCAGTTGCTCGATTCATCGAGCAGTTTAAAAGAGTGTTTCATGAATGGAGCAACTGCAAATATTGTAAAATTAATCCGCGGCGATTCGCCGCATGCGCCCATGGCTCAGTTGGATAGAGCGACGGTTTGCGGAACCGTAGGTCGGAGGTTCGAGTCCTCCTGGGCGCGCCAGTTTTCCGGAGAGATGGCCCTCTAGCAAGGGCGCCCGGGCAAGGCCCGGAGCTAATTTCGTCAAGCGTTGACGGCGATAGAGAATCGCTGGGCGCCGTTCAGGGGTTTATATTATCTGTGGCGATACGCCACCTGACCGTTGCCGCCAAGCGATTGGTCCGGGGTGCAGTTGGAAATAAGTCCTCCCAGTCGAAAATGGAGAGATGGCCGAGTGGTCGAAGGCGGTTGACTCGAAATCAGCTGTACCTTATGGGTACCGTGGGTTCGAATCCCACTCTCTCCTCTCCCCTCACGGGGAGGGGTAACGTGTTGACCGTTGTCAGCATACGTCGGTCGTCTGGCACAATTCAGCGTGTTTCTCCACTTACCAAGGGAGGCAATTGTCATCCTGAGCTTGTCGAAGGATGACCTGATGCACCCCCTTCTTGAAGGGGGTTGGGGGATTTGGGTTTTCCCTGTTTCTTCCTTTAATGTCCCAAAAATTCAAAACGGAGAGGTGGCCGAGTGGTTGAAGGCGCACGCTTGGAAAGCGTGTGTAGGCTTATACCCTACCGAGGGTTCGAATCCCTCCCTCTCCGCCACCTCCTCTACCGAGGAGAGGAAACTTGCTCAGCGTTAACAGCTCTCAAAATTTGTTGAGCACAATTGAATGTTTATAAATTTATATAGCGGCGATACGCCGCCCGGGTCTTGCCCGATGAGGTATCACCATGTCTGATCAACAACCTCCCGTTCCCAGTCCCAATTTGACCGTTGCCTGCGACATCCCGATTCCGGGGATTCCGTCGGCGGCGGAGTGCATGTTCAAGAAGTTGATGGCGCACATCGCCGATTTCGAGCGCGTGCTCAATCCGGACCAGGAAGTCGGCGCGTCCATGGTCTCGTTCGGAGACAAGCCGTTTTACATCAGCGGCATCGGCTACCACGGCAACGACATGATCATCTTCTACGGCGCCACCCCCACGGGTCAACCGGTCAAGCTGATGCAGCACGTCACCCAGACCAACGTCATGCTCACCACCATGGCCAAACGCAAGGACCATAAAGAGGCGAAACGCATCGGATTCCGCAGCAAGGACCTGGCACAGCTGGGCGAGGAAAAATCCTCAATCTCTTCCCCGGAGGGGCCAGCGTGACGCTGGACCCAGAATGACCATTATCGTCTCTTTGTCATTCTGAGGAGCGTAGTGACGAAGAATCTGTGTTTAGATTTTAATAAGGAATGAAGTATCAACCACCCCCAGCCCCTCCTTTAAAGGAGGGGGGCCGGGCAAGGCCTGGAGCAAAATTTCAACTGCGCATAGAGATCATCGATTGCTGGTAACGGTCAGCCATCTGCCTCCCTCGCTAGAGGGGGCGATTCGCCGCTTGCCCCGGCCTTGCCCGTGAGATACAATCGTCCTCAGACATACGAAATGGCAGTTTTGTTGGGCCTCACGCAACGAGGCCTTGCGAACCCCGTCAGGTCCGGAAGGAAGCAGCGGTAGCAAGTATCCCCGGGTGCTGTGAGATACCCAACAATTCTGCCTTTGCTTTTACCCCCCACAACTGATTGTTATATATGGATTTCCAGGTTTCGGCCCGCAAGTGGCGGCCCCAGAAGTTTTCGGAGCTGATCGGACAGGAGCATATCGTCCGCACCCTCCACAACGCCATCGGGATGGACCGCGTGGCCCACGCCTACCTGTTTTCCGGCACCCGCGGCGTCGGCAAAACCACCACCGCCCGTCTGCTCGCCAAGGCGCTCAACTGCAGCGAAGGCCCGACGCCCGAACCCTGCGACCAGTGCACGTTCTGCAAGGAAATCCGTGACGGGATCAGCGTCGACGTGATGGAGATCGACGGCGCGTCCAACAACGGCGTCGGCGAAGTGCGCGACCTGATCGACAACATTCAGTACAGTACATCGGCCTGCCGCTTCAAGGTGTACATCATCGACGAAATTCACATGCTCTCGAAAGCGGCGTTCAATGCATTGTTGAAAACGCTTGAAGAACCGCCGCCGCAGGTGATATTCATTTTCGCCACCACCGAGTTGACCAAAATTCCCGAAACCATTTTGTCGCGCTGCCAGTGTTTCGAATTCAAACCGCTCACGCACCAGCAGATCATCGACCAGCTGAAAGCCATCTGCGAACACGACGCTATCCAAATCGATCCGCACAGCCTGGAAGAGATCGCCAAGAACGGCGCCGGCAGTATGCGCGACGCACAAAGCCTTCTGGACCAGGTCATCGCATTCTGCGGCAAGGAAATCGATCCCGGAGCAGTGGAGTCGGTGCTCGGCATCGTCGGACAGAACGCACTGGCAACTTTTATCGATAGTGTCAAGCAAAGAGACGCCGCGGGATTACTGCAACAAGTTTCAGAAGTGATCGCGCACGGCAAGGACCTCGGATATTTCTGCCGCGACCTCATCGAATATATCCGCAACCTGATGCTGATGAAAGTGGCAGGCAATGCCGAAGTCTTGTTGTCCGGGCAGACCACGCATCTGGACACGCTCAAGAAGCAGGCCGTCTCGTTCGAGACGGATGAATTGCAGCAGATGTTCCAGGTGTTGTCGAAAGCGGAAATGGAAATGAAGCGCAGTTCTCTGCCGCAGATCCTGTTCGAGATGGCGGTGCTGCGGTTGACGGATGTGCGGCCCCTGCAGGAAATCGACGCGCTGATCGATAAGATCAACCGCATGGAGGGACCCTCCCCGGCAAAGACTAGCACGCCTCTCCCGGCGAGAGGCGAGCCGGTTAAAAAAGCTGCACCCGCTCCCGCGCAATCCGTTCCGAAACGCGACGAGCCGGTGGACCCACCAAATATGCCGGGAGACCGTCGACCGGCGTCGGAGGAGATGTGGCAGCAAATCCGTGCCGCGGCGGGAGCCATCAAGCGTCCGCTCGGTACCTATCTGGACAACTGCCGGTTGACCGCGCTGAATGCGAAAGAGATGCGCCTCAGTTTTCCCGATCCCTACACGATGGGCCTGGTGGAGAAGGAAGAAAATATTGAAGCATTAAAGGAAGCGGTGGCTCAGGTATGCGGCAAGCCGGAACTGAAAATCAAATTGCAGTTGGGAATCACATCCGCACCGGTGGAAAGCGTTCCGGAACCGCCTGACACGGATTCACCCAAAGGCAAGGCACCGGGTAAAAAGGCGTCCGCCTCGGAAGATGACATTATGAGAGACGCGCTCGACGTATTCGGCGGAAAAGTCATTTCCTAGCCCGGCGAAGCAGTTATTAGGTGTCATGCTGAGCCTGTCGAAGTATGACACCGTGCCGCCCTTAGACAGGCTCAGGGTGACACGGTTGCATAAAGTTCAAAGGTAAATGGAGTTAGGAGGATTATGTTTAAAGGGATGGGCGACATGCTCAAGCAGGCGTCGCAGATGAAAGAAAAGATGGCCGAGATGCAGGAGGCGCTCGCCAAACAACAGGTCGAGGCTTCCACCGGCGGCGGCATGGTGAAAGTGACCGCCAACGGCAACAACGAAATTCTGCACATCCACATCGACGAAGAACTGATCAACATGAAGGACCGCGCCATTCTGGAAGACCTGGTCGCCGGCGCCATCAACGAAGTGCACCGCAAGGTGAAGGACCTCGCGCAGGAAGAGATGTCCAAACTCACCGGCGGCCTCAAAATTCCCGGACTCTTTCCATAGTTACTGCAGAAATCGACTCAGCCAACCTGACTTATCCCGGTAGTGGATAGAATAGTTAATAATCACTCGCAAGTGACAAATTGAAAATATGAAACGTCCCGCCGCGGTTAAAGAACTCATCGAAGAATTGAAACGCCTGCCGGGCATCGGCCAGAAGACGGCGGAGCGCCTGTCGTTTTACCTGATGCGCGGCGACAAGGAGCTGGTGGACAAGCTGGCGCGCGCCATTGTCAACATCAAGGACAAGGTTATCCTCTGCTCGAACTGCCACGGCATCACCGAAATCGATCCGTGCGACATCTGCCAGGACCCGAAACGCGACCATCATCAGATCTGCGTGGTGGAGGAACCGTACGACGTGTACGTGATGGAGAACATGGGCGACTACAAGGGCGAGTACCACGTGCTGATGGGTGTAATCTCGCCGCTCGACGGCATCGGGCCGCAGGACTTGACCACCGAGGATTTGAAAGCCAAGGTGGGGAAAAACGGCATCCGCGAAGTGATCCTGGCGACCAACCCGGACATGGAGGGGGAATCGACCGCCGTCTACATCGCTCGCATGCTCAAGGGTGCCGAGGCGAAAATAACGCGCATCGCGCGCGGCCTGCCGGTCGGCGGGGATATCGAGTACGCCGATCCGGTGACGCTCAAGAAATCCATGGAAGGCCGCATGGAAATAGAACCGTGACCCAGAAAATCATTAACCACAGATGCACACAGATAGCCTCCCTTTTCAAGAGAGAGGAACAAAGTCGGGTCCAGCGTCACGCTGGCCTCCGGGGAGGAGGTTTTCCCTTGACCGGGGATGGATTTTTCCTTAAATTAGGGAAACTTGGACCCCAATCCAACTGAATCCAAATACCATTCCGGAGTGGCTCAATGGTAGAGCAATCGGCTGTTAACCGATGGGTTACAAGTTCGAATCTTGTCTCCGGAGCCAGATACAAAAAACCCGCCATCCCTTCCGGGAGGCGGGTTTTTCCCTTTAACAAGGGAGGTAGCTGGTTGACCATGGCCGACAAGCGATATTCGCCGGGCACAATTGATAATTTGAATTTATCTATGGCGGCGGGGTTGCATCCGTTTACGAAATTGGCGGCGTTGGTCGGATTTTCTGTTCTGCCGGTGTTTGCGGAATTCCCGGCGTTGTTGCGGTGTCCGATTGCGAAATCGGTCCTGCCTCGACTGTCTGCGTTGTTGCCGATCCAGGAACCGTTTTCTTTTATCCGGCGGCAGGCGTTGCCAGCGTTTTTGCAGCTGCCGTCTGCGTTCCGGCGGCAGCTTCTGAAACCGTTCCCGGGAGCGGCGCAATTCCCGGCGTTTCTCCGGCGGCAGTTTGCTGAAGCGATCAAATCTTTTACGGATATGCTGGCGCTGTTGCGGCGTCATTCGTTTCCAGGTCTTCATTCGCTGTTTCATGTTGCGGCGCTGGTCCGGTGTGAGGGAGCGCCATCGGTTGGCGCCTTTTTTCAGCCGCGACTGTCTGTCCGGCGGTAGTTGATCCCACTTTCCGGCAAACGGTTTGAGCACCTTTTGTTCATCCGGGCTCAACTGGCCCCAGGGCGTTCCCGGTGCCTGCGCCCAGCCGCTGCCCGGCAGGCTGATCAGCAACAGCAGGATTGTTCCTGCTAACAATTTATTTTTGTGGTTCATCTTCAACCTCTTGTTCCTGATCGGCAATCGCGATCTGTTCCATTTCTTCCGGATCGATCCACTCGCCGTCTTCCGTTTCCCAATCTCCCAGAAATTCCAGGAGTTCCAGCGAAGGCATTTCCGACTCCTCGGTTCCTTCCCGGCCCGGTTCCTGTGCCAACCCCGGGGAATTGAGCAGTCCCAGCAGAAGTACCGTGCTCCACAGATGCGCTTTACCCGGCGGCATCGATGCCTTCCTCGGTCAGCCAGGCATAGAATTCCAGACCGTCGTAAAACTCCAGGTTGTCTTCCGCGGCCAGCAGGTCGATGTCCTCCAACGGGGGGAGCGTCCCGTTGGATTGATTCATATAAATCGCCAGCCCCAGCACCAGGAGACAGGCCGTGGCCCAACCGGCTACCGGCACGGTGAACCATTGCCGGATATCAAACCCTTTGCGCTCGCCGGCGTCCAACGCCTTGTGCCGGATGCGGGTGAGCTTGGATTGCGTGCCCGCATCGAGATTCTCGGTGCCGAGGTCCAACGCTTTTTTGACGTTGGCGATAAATTGTTTTTCGTCGGGTCTGTTCATGGCCAATGATCTTCCAGTAAATTGCGAAGGGTGTGCAAGGCCCTGGAGTAATGTGTTTTTACCGAGCCCTCGGAACATTTCATGGCGCGGGCGGTTTCCGCCACGCTCATCTCTTCCCAGGCCCGCAGGAGAAACGCCTGTTGCTGGCGCCAGGGCAAAGTTTGCAGTGCGGAATCCAATGCCGCCGTGGAATCCTTGAGGGCTGTCTGTTCGCCGGGAGTCTTGCCTTTGGGGTCGGCCAGGTTTTGGATCGGGTCGTCATCAATTTCCCGGCTTTGCCATAATTGGCGCATCCCGTTCCAACGGTCCCGGACGGATTTTTTGCGGTGCCAGTCACGGATGCGGTTCTGCACGATCTGGAAGAACAGCGGCCGCCATTCCGTATCCGGTTTCGTGGAATAGTGTTTCACCAAACTTATCATGGCATCCTGCACGATGTCCAATGCTTCGTCGGCGTTGCGGGTGGCGAACTCGGCCATGCGGAAGGCCTGGCGTTCCACAGATGCCAGAAAATCGTCCATGGCCGGGCGTTCCATCCCCATGCGTTTCCTGAAAATAGGTTTAACGTAAAAAAAATCCGGCGGAGGTCAAACCCCCGCCGGCATTTGTTTCCGCTTAATGTCCGCGGCGGTGCGATCTTCGATGGATGCGCTTGCCTTTGCGGTCCATGCGTTTGTTGATGCGGTCGCCCCGGCGGTCATGGCGTTTTTCAATCCGGTCGCCCCGGCGATCCATCCGTCTTTCAACGCGGTCGCCCCGGCGGTCCAGACGCCGTTCAACACGATCACCCCGGCGGTCCAGGCGTCTTTCAACGCGGTCACCCCGGCGGTCCAGGCGTTTTTCAATCCGGTCGCCTTTACGATCAAGCCGCTTGGCCAAACCGGGTCGTCCGTTTTCCGCCGCCTGTTGGGATCTCTTGTCCAACCGGTCGTTGATGTTGGAACCCCGGCGGTCCAGCCGGTCGTTGACGTTGGAACCGCGCTGGTCCAACCGGTCGTTGATGTTGGAACCGCGCTGGTCCAACCGGTCGTTGATGTTGGAACCCCGGCGGTCCAGCCGGTCATTGATATTGGAACCCCTCTGGTCCAGCCGCTGGTCGATGACATCGCCTCGATGATCCAGCCGCTGCTGGATAACCCCGCCGGGGCCATCGGCCAGAGCGGTGGTTGCGGGGATTAGTATCAAAAGACTGAAAACTCCTGAAATCGATTTCTTCAACATTTGCCTCTCCTTATTTAACACATTTAACTGTTGTTAATAGTGTAACGGTTTTGTGCCCACTATCCAGTAAAACGCGCTGAGGAGAGATCGGTTGACATGGAAAACAAAATATTTTTTAAGTGGGCGAATTACAAGGAGTTTCAGGGGTCCTGCCAGGCTGTTAATCTACTTGTCGGCTTGTTTTTCCATGAACTGGATCATGCGTGTGACTGTGAGATTGTGAGGGGTGGCGATGCCGTGCTGTTGACCGAGTTGCACGACGGCGCCGTTGAGGGCGTCGATCTCGGTGCGTTTGCCGGCGCGGACATCTTGTAACATCGACGGCTCATGGCTGTAGGTCGGCGGCAGTTGGTGTTTGTAAAAAGTATCGATGTAATCTTCGGCGCTTTTCCAGTGCGTGTCATAACCCGCCGCCTTCATCACCGCGTACACTTCGTGCGCGATGTTCTCCATCAACTCACGGGTGTGCGGCGACTCGCCCAGCACGCCGTACGGCACATCATGGATTGTGCTGAGTCCGTTGAGCATACAGTTGTAGAGCATCTTCGCCCACAGGTCTTTGCTGATGGTTGGAGTGACCTCGCACGGGATGCCCCCCGAAGTAATGGCAGCGCTCAATCTTTCGAGGCCGGACACGTCGCCATCGAACAGCGAGCCCAAATGAATGGCGTCGGCGTGGACGGTGATATCGACTTCATGTTTTTCGGGGCGGCGGAACCCGGTAATGACGCGCCCATTTTTGATGCGCTCTTTCGGAAAATGTTCGGCAAAAATTTCGGCGTTGCCCCAGCCGTTCTGGCACAGCACGATGGGAGTTGAAGAATTTTTTAAAAAAGGGATGGCCGCGATCTGTTCCGCCGCGGTGCGCGTGTCGAACGATTTGGTGCAGACCAGCAGGAAGTCGTAATTAGTTTTTGGGAGTTCGCTTAAAGCAGTGAAGGCACCGAACACATCCGGCGCCGCGGTGAAGTCGCCGAACAGCCCCGTGCGTTGCAGACCGTTTTGTTGGAGGGCGGTAACCGTATCCCCGCGGCCGACCAGGTCGACCCGCTCCCCGTTTTTCAAGAGACACGAGGCGAGGCCCAGTCCCACCGCCCCCGCACCGTATAGAAGGATGTTCATTCACGTATTGTACACCATACTATATAAGGAAATGGTGTCACCCTGAGCCTGTCGAAGGGCGACACCATTTTCTAATTTCCTCCGGGTTGGGTTTGATGCGTTTCCTTGATGCCGGCCTTACGCAGAATGTCTTCCATCAGGCACCAGCGGGTGATGCCGGATTGAAACAGGTTGAGTCCGACAAACGCGGTGAACAGCAACCACCACGGGCTGACCCAGTGGGCCAGTGCCAGGCTGATCAGGATGAAAGATCCTGCAATAATTCGAATCCATCGTTCGATGACCATGACACACCTCCTCGTTTCCGTTTGCGCGATTCAATGCATACCTTATTTATAAGATGTTTCAGGAAGCCGGGTGGATTCCTTTAGTCGTTTGCTCTGTTATAATGAAAACATGCTTACGCCTGTGGCACTCAATCTTTTATCCCTGTGGCTCGCCGCCGCGCCTGTGAATATGATGACGGGTCAGGTGGTGGCGGTGCACGATGGCGACACGTTGACCGTGCAGAGTGGCGGTTCCTTATATAAGGTACGGTTGTCCGAGGTCGATGCGCCGGAGCCGGGACAGGTGTTCGGAAAGCAGGCGCGCGAATATACGAAACACCTGGCTCTGGGACGCCGCGTGTGGGTGAAGGTTTCGATGATCGACACGCACGGGCGACGCATCGGCGAAGTGATCACCGAAGACGGCCGGGTGCTGAACGAGGAGTTGGTGTATGCCGGCCTCGCCTGGTATTACCGGGTGAATCCGATCCGGAACGAACGCCTGCAAAGGCTGGAGCATTATGCGTTCACTCAAAAGCTCGGCTTATGGGTGGAGCCGGAACCGTTGCCGCCGTGGGAGTTCCGCCGCGAATCGCATATTCCACAAATGCCGTTGACCGCCGGGCAGGTCGACTACGACCGCATTTTTCATTACGGCATGGTCGGCCACCGCCGCACCAAAACCGTGCGCTGGCCCGCCTGCAAACATTACCGCTTACGTCGCTCTCACCATACCCTCGTCTTCCACAGCCTCCAGCAGGCGCGTGAACTGGGTTTTAAGCCCGCCGGAGACTGCCCCCGATAAATCCCACCCTTAAGGGAGTATGATTGAAATACTCTGTAATTGAGATATAAATATCTGATATTTATGTCATTAACAGGCATAGAAAAATCATTTGACTGAAATGGCCCGAGGCCTATAATTACGGAAAACAATCACTTTGAGGGATTGGACGGGTTGCTCGCCTTTCTCACCATCTCTGAAATTCCAACCTGTCTTCCCAACCAAACCACTCTTCATGGAGGAGGGCGAAGAGGGTATGACAAAGTCATTCAGTTGGGTTTTTATTCTTTTCTTCTTTTTATTCCTTGGAACATGGCAACCGGCTGTAGTGCCGGCCGGACCTGGCATCCCTCTGACTTCGGAGGGAAAAGTTCCCGGAGTACCTTTTAAACAACTCCAAGATCAAATCACAGCCATAGAGACCACGCCCGGTCCGCAAGGTCCGAAGGGTCCGACAGGTAATCCCGGTCCGGCAGGGCCGGCAGGCCCCACAGGTGCGACCGGTCCGGCAGGCGCGGCGGGTCCAGCGGGTGCGACCGGTCCGGCAGGCGCGGCGGGTCCAGCGGGTCCTACAGGTCCAGCGGGTGTGACCGGACCGGCAGGTCCCACGGGTCCGTCCGGAGCCAATGGTACTGATGGTGTTGCTGGTACGGGTGGTGCTCCCGGTCCTCAGGGACCAGCGGGTGCGGGTGTGGTTGGAACGTGTCCACCGGGCGAGTTTCTTATCGGTTTCAGTTCGCCGGACGGCAACGTGGTGTGCGGGACTGTTGTTAACAGCCCATCTTCTTAGTTTGGCGGAAAGGAAGAGGCATCAGTTAATCAAATGTGTCGGCAGGGGGGAATATGAACAGGAAATGGAATCGTTGGCTGATCGACATAGGATTTATGATGGTGTGGTTGTTTTCCGGCAACGCTTTGGCGGCCGACATCAACCTGACGCCTGATGGTACTGTTCCCGGCACCCCTTTTGAAAACTTACAACAACAAATCGATAACATTCAACCGCTGGCGGGTCCCCCGGGTCCCAAGGGGGATACCGGGCCGGCGGGACCGACAGGCCCGGCAGGCCCCACAGGTCCGACGGGTTCGGCAGGCCCCACAGGTCCGACGGGTCCGACGGGTCCAACGGGTCCGGCAGGTCCGACAGGTCCAGCGGGTCCGGCAGGTCCAGCGGGTCCGGCAGGTCCGGCGGGTCCGGCGGGTTTGGATGGCAACCCCGGAGCTGACGGCGCGACGGGTCCGGCAGGGCCTCAGGGAGTCTCCGGAAACCAGGCTTTGGCTGGCCAGATTTGTCCCGAAGGGCAGCTCGTTGTAGGCTTCGATGCGTCCGGTATTATATGTGCAGGAACCCAAACCCCGGTTTGTGGCGATGGTGTGGTCGACTCCGGGGAGCAGTGTGACGATGGCAACACCGCCAGCGGCGACGGCTGCAGTGCGAGCTGTACGACGGAACTGGTTATTGGTGGCAGAACTCTATTTAGAATCAACGTACTTTCACTGGCGGACCCACATTTATTTATACCAGCATTATTTCTTTGTCAGGATATTACGAGTGATGTCAATTCAGCAATTCTTCATACTTTATTTCAAGACGATGATTTTGATGGTTTTCTCGATTTCAGCCCGTTGATCGCTTTTGAATCTTTGGATCAGAGCGTTGCAGATGGCATATTGGAGTTTGGCCCCGGTCAGTGCAGTTCTCTTTCGGTGTGTGAGTTCCCAACGGAAGCAACATCCAACACACTAACCTATTTGAATGAAAATGCAGGTGAATGCCTGAACGCCATACCCGGCACCACCAATCCCGAAGTATTTTCTCCAGGAATTGCGGTGCCGGTTGCTCCCTGCTTCGTTAGCGCTTCCCTCCTGAACACCACGCTGGAATTTCTGGGAATCCCACTGCCGCTGCAGAGTATTCAATTGGCGGCCACCTATGTGGGGGATCCGGCAACCAATCTTGCTGAAGGATTACTCCGTGGTTTTGTCAGTGAAGCGGATGCGGACGCATTTTTAGTGGATGCTCCATCTATTGGAACCGTACCGCTGAGCCAGCTCCTGCCGGGAGGAACTGGCAACTGCTTTGATTCCACTTTAGATGTACGGGATATCGGCCCGGATGGCACGACACAGGGATGGTGGTTCTACTTTAATTTCCAAGCCGTCCGAATTCCGGTGTGTAGTGACGGCGTCGTCGATACCACTGCGGGAGAAACGTGTGACGATGGCAATAATGTCGACGGCGACGGTTGTAGCGCTATCTGTACGACGGAAGCCGGAGTGTGCGGCAACGGGGTACTTGAATCAGGCGAGGAATGCGACGATGGCAACAACATCGACGGCGACGGTTGTAGCGCTATCTGTACGACGGAAGCCGGAGTGTGCGGCAACGGGGTTCTTGAATCAGGAGAGGAATGTGACGATGGTACCGCAAACAGTGACACTACACCCGATAGTTGCAGGACCACCTGCACGTTACCTTTTTGTGGAGATAGTGTAGCTGACACTGGCGAGGAATGCGACGATGGGAATACCACTGGTGGTGACGGCTGTAGCTCTACCTGTACGCTGGAATCGGTTGATGAGGCAGCTCCTTTCAGAATCGCAAGTCTTTCGCTACGTGACCCACATGTTTTCGTCTCATTATTTTCTACTTTCTGCACGGATGTTACGAATCAGACGAATACTAACATCAACAACCTGCTGAATGGCGATAGTGATCACGACGGTTTTCTCGATTCCAGTTTGTTGATCGCTTTTGAATCTTTGGATCAGAGCGCTACAGATGGAATATTGGAGTTTGGCCCCGGTCAGTGCACTGCTTTTGACGCGTCGTGCATATTCCCAACAGGGGAAGTAACGCACACAGTAAATTATTCGAATCAAAATACAGGGGAATGCCTGAACGCCATACCCGAAACCACCAATCCCACATATACTCCGGCGCTTGAGGTACCGTTGGCTCCGTGCTTCGTGAGCGCATCCCTGAGCACAACGCTAGATATTCTTGGAGATCCGCTACCCTTGCAGGACGTTCAATTTGCAGCCACCTATGAGGGAGATCCGGCAACCAATCTTACCGAAGGATTGCTCCGTGGATTTGTTAGCGAAGCGGATGCAAATGTATTTATAGTCAATGCTCCTTCGGTTGGTTCCGTACCCCTGAGTGAACTTCTACCCGGTGGGACTAATAACTGTACCAGTTTGGATGAACGGGATATTGGCCCGGATGGGATAACGCAGGGGTGGTGGCTCTACTTCAATTTCACAGCCGAATAAGTTCGGTTTAAAACCCCCACGCTTTTGGGTGCGCGGGTTATTTAAGGTTGCGGCTTCTCCCCCGCCAAAGATTGTCCCAGGCAGTTTCACCCTATAGAGAGTGTAATGAAATTCCATGTAATCTAAATATAAACCTCTGTATTATTTCGCGTTTAAGCGGAAATAGAAACAATTTGACAGAACTGGTACCGGGTCTATAATGCGCAAAAACAACCATTTTGAAGGGTCGATCCGGGACGCCGCCTTATTTCCCGCCACCGATCCAACCGGGTCTTCTGAATTGCAGCGATCCGCCCTTCAATGAGGAGCGAGGTTTCAAGCTTTCCTGGGAGAGGGAGGGTTTGGAGCCCGGCAAAGTTTTGGCTACCTGAGGAGGGGACCATGAAACGGGCGATCTTTTCGACAGCGATAATCCTGATGACATCCCTGGTTTTTTCCTGCGCGGCATTTTCCGCGGCGGCCGATGTGCGCGCCCCCAAGGACATCCGGAATTCGGGAGAGATCGTGGGTGTGGTAGATTTTTGCGGGCCCCAGGGGACCAACGGGTCCGTGGCGGATCTGGTGGGCGAATCGTTTTCGGCTGTTTTAGGCGCGAGTGGAATATTTAAATTGCGCTATGTGCCCGAGGGCGCCTACACGTTAAGAGTGAGCATTCCGGATCAGCCGGAGGACACCCAGCCCGTGCTGGTTGTCAAAGGCCAGGTGACCGATCTCGGTGTTGTTGCAATCTGTCCCGACAAAGACAACGATGGTTTTACGGTCGAGGTGGATTGCAATGACAACAATGCGCTGATTTTCCCCGGAGCCGCGGAAGTCTGCGACGGGTTCGATAACGACTGTGATGGCGAAACCGATGAGGTGGGTTGCTCAGCCTGTACCGATGCCGACAACGACGGATTTTTCGCCCAGGCCGGATGCCTCACTGCGGTCGATTGCGACGACTCCAGCAATATCATTAATCCTACCGCCGATGAGATTTGTGACGGCCTCGACAACAACTGCGACGGCCAGACGGACGAGAACATTGACTTCAACACCGATCCCAATAATTGCGGTGCTTGTTCCAACGTGTGTGCCGGCGGTCAATGTGTGAGTGGCGTATGTGTCGATGAAGACCAGGACGGCTTCACGACAGATGCGGGTGACTGCAACGACAACGATCCGACGGTTTTCCCCGGAGCGCTGGAGATCTGCAACGGCATCGATAACGATTGTAACGGTTTGGTGGATGACAACTGCACCAACCGGGTCTGCACCGATGCGGAAGTGGACGCCATCCAAGCGTGTTTCATAGCGTGTGGCAATAATTTCCTGTGCCAAAGCAACTGCCCCGCTGATACCGGCGCCTCCGACGCGTGCCAGCAGGGATTGTTCGACCTGATCAGTTGCGCGCTCAGCAACTCCTGCGAACCCACCGTTGTCGACAATCAATGCCTGAACGATAATTGTCCCGCAGAACTGGAAGCGGTCTTCGGCGTTCCCTTTATCCCGGAGTGTACTTCGGGAGAAATCCGTGCTTGCGGCACGGACGTGGGGGAATGCACCGCCGGGACCCAGACCTGTGTGGACCAACTCTGGTCGGAGTGCCAGGGAGAAATCGGGCCGACGACGGAAATCTGCGACGGACTCGACAACAATTGCGACGGCCTGACGGATGAAGATAATGTCTGTTCGGTTTGTGGCGACGGGATTGTAGATGGCGATGAGCAATGCGACGACGGCAACAACACTGATGGCGACGGGTGCCAGGCGGATTGTACCTTGCCTACCGCTTGCAGTGATGGAACGCCTGACGGGGAAATCCGGCCCTGCGACGGTCCCGACTCGGACCTTTGCGTGAATGGCACCCAAACCTGCACCAACGGCCAGTTCGGCGTCTGTGAAGAAACGGTTACGGACATCCTGGAAGTCTGCAACGGCATCGATGACGATTGCGACGGCCAAGCGGATGAGGGAGCGTGCATTGGAACAGGAATTTATAACATCCAACCTGCCGCCACTTATGCATGCGCCTCAGGTCTATTCAATTTAAATGTCCAGACGTTTACAATTGTGGACTTGGGAGGATCATCGATCCAGGTGGTTAGCGGTCCGTCCGGACCGACGCTGTCCGGGACCATTGACCCCTCAGGATTGTTTCAAGCGACGGCGACCGTATCCGGTGAAGCTACCGAAAGTTACTTGTTGATCGGTCAGTTCTCTGATCCTGATAACTGGACTGGAACTTTCAGTGTTAATTTTACGGGGAGTACTTTTGATTGTCTGGGTCAAGGCTGGCAAATTACGGGGACCCGCTGACAGGCGCCCGCTTCATACTTGAAAGCCCCACACCCGAAGGTGTGGGGCTTTTTTTATGGGTTTTACAATTCTTCACGATTCTATATAATCAAAACATCTCAAATTTCAGGCACGGTAATAAATGAGCAAAATTGAAAAATTGGCCCCGGGGCCGGCTCCCGAGCTTTTGGCTCCGGCGGGAAGTCCGGAGAAAATGGATTATGCCTTCGCCTACGGCGCGGACGCGGTGTATGCGGGCATCCCGAAGTTTTCCCTACGCGCGCGGGAGAATCCGTTTAAGGACGCGACGCTGAAAAGTGCCATTACCAAGGCGCATCAACTGGGCAAGAAGATTTACATCACCGCCAACATTCTGCCGCCCAACCGCAAAATCGAATCGTTTCAAAAATCGCTGGCGTATTTCGCCGAGGCGAAACCGGACGCCTTTATCATGGCCGATCCGGGGATGATCCGTTTCGTGCGCCAGGAGTTTCCGGAGATCCCGGTGCATCTGTCGGTGCAGACCAACACCATCAACTGGCCGTCGGTGCAGTTCTGGCAGGACCTCGGAGTCGAGCGCATCATCCTGTCGCGCGAGTTGTCGTTAACGGAGATCGAGGACATTCATCAGCACGTGCCGGACATGGAGTTGGAGTCGTTCGTGCACGGCGCGATCTGTATCGCGTATTCGGGACGCTGTCTATTGTCCAATTATTTCAATCACCGCGACGCCAACCAGGGCACCTGCACCAACAGCTGCCGCTGGGAATACGACCTGTTCAACCAGGCGGACGAGACCGCACCCCTGCGCAGTACCCACAACCCGGAACTCATAAAAGGCGACTATTATATAGAAGAGAAACAGCGTCCCGGCGAGCTGATGCCGATCGATGAAGATGAGTACGGCACTTACATCATGAACTCGAAGGATCTTCGCGCCATCGAGTTTCTCAGGCAGTTGCGCGACGCCGGGGTGTGTTCGTTCAAGATCGAAGGCCGTTCCAAGACGATTTATTATCTGTCGGTGGTGGTGCGCAATTACCGGCGGGCGATTGACGACATGGCGAAAGGCATGAAGTTCGATCCGCAATTGATCGAGGAAATCAACAAAACCGCCAACCGGGGGTTCACTTCAGCGTTCCTTATTCCCAACGCCGACCACGAAACCGAACGGTTCGATTCGCCGCAGGAAGACCAGTTGCCGCAGGTGTTCGCCGGGCAGGTGAAGGGCGAGCGCGACGGGGGGTGGATGGAAGTCGAGGTCAAGAACCGCATCGAGGTGGGCGACGAGGTGGAATACATTGCACCCGGCGGCCAGCGTTATTTCAAAATCGAAGCGATTGAAAACAGGAAGGGAGAATCGGTCTCCGTCGCCCACGGCGGCAACGGGTGCGTGTGGATTCCCAGTCCCGGTCGCGTGGAACCCTTCGCGCTATTGAGTCGAGTAACCCACCCTGTAGCAGAATCGACCCTGTCCCGTTAGTCTCTCCGCAGCAGTGCATTTCGTTGGAGGCAAAAAAATAATTGAGTGGGGTATAAAATACCCCTTGCCCCGTTCCCGCCGGAAGGTTATATTGGAAAACCCAACCCATTAAGTGTTTATATATGATGAGGTTACTGGGAAATCGGAGGTCACGGGGCGGGTGCTTGAGATCACTCGGAGTTGTCCTGATTATTGTTGGTTTTTGAGCTGTCGGCGATTACGATGACCAGCCCGATGATGACGATCAGGCCCAGCACCAGCCACATTTTAATGGTTTCCGGGCGGGAATCGAAAATATCGTAACTCATTGTTCCGTCGATAATAAGAGCCAGAATGACGAGTCCGACCAGGATGGCGTATTTTCTCAAGGGATCATTCCTCGGCTTGCGGCCGCCGGGCATTGTAAACCTGCCAGGGTTAACGATTCTTCCGTGTCCCGCCGCTGCGACTTTATTTAATGTGTAAGGTGTTGATGGGTTTCGGAGACTCAGTTTATACTGTTTCACCCGATTGAATTTTAACAGTTTAGTGTGTGTGATCAAACAGGATTTCAGTCGGCATTTTGAAATCAGATTATTGAATTCTAATCTATATATTGAAAGTCATTCGTTATGGCCATACCTATAGGGCAAGCGCTGAAAGTTGGATATTATCTGTTCAAACAAAAATTGAAAAGGCGTAAAAAGTATCCTCTGGTGTTGATGTTGGAGCCGTTGTTCCGATGCAACCTGGAATGCATCGGGTGCGGAAAAATCCAGAAGCCCAACGAGATACTCAAAAAATATCTGTCGGTTGAGGACTGCACCAAAGCCGCGGAAGAGTGCGGCGCCCCGATCGTTTCGATTGCCGGCGGCGAACCGCTGATTCATCCTGAAATTGTAGGCATCGTCAAGGGACTGATCGACCAGGGCCGTTACGTGTACCTGTGCACCAATGCGCTGCTGCTGGATCGGTTTATCGACCAGATGCCCAAATCCCAGCGACTGACGTTCTCGATTCACCTGGATGGTTTGCAGGAACATCACGATCACATTTGCGCGGAAGAAGGAGTGTTCGACAAAGCCATCGATGCCATCAAACTGGCCAAGCAGAAAGGATTCCGCGTCACCACCAACACCACGTTTTTTGACGGAGTGACGGTCGAAGAAGCCGAAAAGTTTCTCGACTATGTTCAGCCTCTGGACGTCGACGGGATGACCGTAGCCTCCGCTTTTCAATATCCGGATGCGCCGACGCAGGACAATTTTTTCGGCCGGCAACGGACCCAGGAATTTTTCAAGGAGTTGCTGGCAAAAAACAATAACGGCCGCTGGAATTTCAACCATTCCCCGTTTTACCTCGAATTTCTGGAAGGCAAACGCGATTACGACTGCACCCCCTGGGGCAATCCCAGTTATTCGGTGCTGGGGTGGCAGAAGCCCTGTTACCTGCTGGATGAAGGCTACGCGCAATCGTTCCAGGAATTGATGGAAGACACGGAATGGGAAAAATATGGCCATCGCAATCATGAAAAATGCAAAGACTGCACCGCCCATTGCGGTTACGAGGCCACCGCTGTGGAGGATTCCACCAACGGGCTCAGGAACATGATCTATTCCGCGAAGACGGTCCTGACGTAAACCACCTTTTTCCCGTCGATAAGAACCACCAGCCCTCCCTTTAAAACGGGGAGGGCTTTTTGTTTGCAGGGATCTTCTTTCCGGTAAACCCACCGCCGGATTTTCTTTGAAATTTATTTCCCCCCTTCTTGATTTTCGGTTAATCTATGATCATATTTACATTTCCACAACCTGTACCCTGAATTGATTGAATAGTTTTTAAGTATTTGATATAATTGGAGTAATTTATTTATATCAAATATGAGGAAATCTATGAACATGCCTTCCCAACATCCTTCAACTTTCACCACCTGGCTCCTGTGTTCAATTTTAGCAGGCCTGCTTCTGGGGTCAGCAGGTTGTGCAACCGTCGTCAGCACCTCCGAAAAAAAGCTGTTAGCTCAGAAGAAGTATGAAGAGTCTCAAAATCCCGGAAATTCGAAGAAAGAAAAGTATCAAAAAATCATGGAAGCCATCCGGCTGTCGCCGAAGGAACCCCTCTATCGTGTGGGACTGGGCGATGCCTACTTTAAAGACAGGAAGCTCGATAAAGCTGAAAAAATGTACCTGAGCGCTATTAAAGTCCAACCGGAATACATGATCTCCTATCGCATGCTGGGCCGATTGTATATGCAGAAGAGCCAGTGGGAAGACGCCACTCATTATTTAAGGCTGGCTTTGAATCAACCCAATGTGGTTAATCCCGTTCAACTTTACAATTGGCTGGCCTACAGCGAATACCGGAAAGGGGATCTGACCAAGGCGGAAAAGGCCTGGCTGAGGGCGTTGGACATTAATGACAGCGACAAGATTCGTTTGAATCTGGCGTTGATTTACAAGGAAGAAAATCGTCTGGACCTGGCTCAAGCCTCTCTGATAAAGGCATTGGAGATGAATCCCAAGTTGCCCAGCGCCCATTTCGCTTTGGCCGAGATTTACTACAAACGCAACAAATTCAGTAAAGCCAGGAAACACTTTAGTGAAGTCATTCATTTGGAACCTCTAAGTGAACAGGCCAAGGCTTCGCAGCAAATCTTAAATACATTGTCTTTAAACCAATAATATGCCCGAAGATTTTGGATCCTATTTAAAACATGAGAGAGAGCTGCGTGGGGTTCCGCTGGACGATATCGCTCAATCCACAAAAATCAGTATCCGTTTTCTGCGGGCACTCGAGGAAAGCCGGTTCGAGGATCTGCCGGGAGACGTGTTCATCAAGGGCTTTATCCGGTCTTATGGCCAGGCCATAGGGTCGAATGTGGATGAATTGTTGGCGGCTTACCACGAATCCGGCAGCAAACACGAAGACCCCGTCACCCCCGATACGGCTCCCCCGCCACCCAGTGAAGAACCACCCCAATTCGTCTTCCCGATGCAAGCGGTTGTCGGGTTTGGGCTGGCGTTATTGGTCATTCTCGGTGGAGTTTACTGGATCACCTCCGACAGGGGCGAAAATGGCGGCCAATCCCAGCAAACCCGGCTGGCAACTCCATTGACGGTCGATAACAGTTTGCCGGAAGTTGCCGGCGAGGCCGAATCCACAGTCTCAGAAGAGGGGGTCAACACAGCGGGAAGCCCGGACCCCGAATCGATCCAGACAGATTCCGCAGGGCCTTCGGAAACCCCGGCAGAGGCGGACCCTGGAGACGCCACCGCCCAGACCCCTGAGGCCCAACGGCCTATTAAAAATACAGTTACAGTTTCTGAAAAAGATGTTATAATTAAAGACCTTCAAGATCAATCAGTTCCCGAGTCGATGGAGCCCGCCACTGAGGCCGCATTGGGCGATCCATCGTTAAAGCTGGTGATCCGGGTGAACGAGAATTCGTGGTTTAACCTGAGGGTCGACGATCAGCGCGATCAGGATTTCATTTTGCCGCCGGATGGCATTAAAACGATCCAGGCGAAAAACGCGATTGTGATGACCATCGGCAACCGGCGGGCCACCCAGTTGATCTTGAATGGCCAGCAGTTGGAATTGCCGGAAAGTCCGGACAATGTAATTCGCAACTTAACCGTTAACGCAGAACAGCTGAACTAACTCTTTATGGCAAAAATTGACGCATTTTTTAAATTGATGAATGATCAGGGGGCATCCGACCTCCACCTGGTTTCAGGTTCTCAGCCGATATTGCGTGTCCACGGGGAAATGGAACGGGTCAAATACAAACTCATGGAGAATGACGAACTGAAGTCCATACTTTATGAGATTTGTCCTGAAAACAAAATCAAGGTGTTTGAAGAAACCGGAGACATTGATTTTGGTTACGAAGTGCCGAATCTGGCCCGCTACCGGTGCAATTTCTTTCAGCAGAAGTGGGGCATCGGTGCGGTCTTCCGTGAAATCCCCAGCGAAATTCTGACGGCGGAGCAATTGGGTCTGCCGCCCGTACTCAACAAGCTGGCGATGTTGCACAAGGGGATGGTGCTGGTCACCGGTCCCACCGGCAGTGGCAAGTCCACCACGTTGGCGGCGATGATTGATTTTGTCAACCGCAACAAAAAATCGCACATCCTCACCGTTGAAGACCCCGTCGAGTTTGTACATAAAAGCCAGTCCTGTGTGGTCAACCATCGCGAGGTGGGATTGCACACGCAAAGTTTTAAATCCGCGCTGCGGGGAGCTCTGCGTGAGGATCCGGACATCATTCTGGTCGGCGAAATGCGGGATCTGGAAACCATCGAGCTGGCTTTGGAAGCGGCTTCCACCGGTCACCTGGTCTTCGGCACCTTGCATACCCAGAGCGCCGCGAAAACCGTGGATCGTGTGATCGACGTATTTCCCGCAAACCAGCAAGCGCAAATTCGTACCACCCTGTCCGAAAGTTTAAAAGGGGTGGTGGCTCAGAACCTGTTCAAGCGGATTGACAAGAAAGGCCGGATTGCGGTTTTGGAAATTCTGGTGGTCACTCCGGCGACATCCAATCTGATTCGTGAGGGAAAGACGTTTCAAATACCTTCCGTGATTCAGACCGGTAAAAAATTTGGGATGCAGTCTTTGGACGACGCCATATTGGAATCGCTGCAGGCCAAGAAAATCAGTCCGGAAGACGCTTATGACAAGGCCATCGTCAAAGAGCGGTTTGTCCAGTTTCTGAAAGAGCCCCCGGAATTTTTATAGGTAGCCCATGAGAAAAGCAGAAGTAGATTATATTTTGACGACCATGCTGGAGTCTTTTGGGAATATCTCCGACCTCAATATCACGGTCGGCCAGCCTTTTCAGGTGGAATCCAACGGTAAGCTGACAGAAGTCAAAGTCAACCCTCCGGTTCCGAAAATAACCCCGTTTCAGGCCGAGGTGATCGCCTTGAATCTGATCAACTCGGACCGGCGGCTGACGGAAATCATACTCAGGAGCGGTTCCTGCGACTGTTCGTACTTTATCCAGGGCAAAGCCCGCTTCCGTGTCAATATTTTTTCCCAGCGCGGCAATTACAGTATAGTTTTAAGAAAACTGGAAACCCGGATTCCCACGATTGAAGAATTAAAATTGCCGCCGCAGTTTGCCAAGGCCTCGGAAGAGAAAAACGGATTGATTCTGGTAACGGGCGCCACCGGTAGCGGTAAAACCACCACCCTGGCGGCCCTGCTCAACAAGATCAATCATGAGAAGGCCGTACACGTCATTACCCTGGAAGACCCGGTGGAATTTGTACACCCCCATCACAAGGCCACGTTCAACCAGCGGGAACTGGGGAGCGACTTTGACGCTTTTTCCACGGGCCTCAGGGCGGCTTTGCGTCAGGCCCCCAAGGTCATTCTGGTGGGTGAAATGCGCGACCGGGAAACCGTCGAAATCGGCATGAGCGCCGCCGAAACCGGGCACCTGGTCATGAGCACCTTGCATACCGTTGACGCCGGCCAGACCATCAACCGGATTGTCGGCATGTTCGGACAGGAAGAGGAGCAGCAGATCCGCATTCGACTGGCCGATACTTTGCGGTGGGTTATCAGTCAAAGACTGGTGCCCAAAGAAGGCGGCGGACGCGTGGCCCTGCTCGAAATCATGAGCAACAACATGCGGGTGAAAGATACGATTCTGAATGGTGAATCCGACGAAAAGACTTTTTATGACATCGTTCGAGATGGCGATGCCTACGGCATGTGGACCTTCGATCAGCACATTGTCAAGTTGTACTCGCAAGGTTTGATTTCCGAGCAAACCGCCAAAGGCTATGCCACCCGTAAAGCGATCGTGGCCCGCGGGATAGACAGCATCAAGGCCAGCAAAGGCGAGAAAACCACGGATATCGAAGGTCTTTCCATGGATGACAGCTATGCCAAGCAAACCGCCGGGAAGGGTAAACTGAAGAAGAAGCGGGCCTGATCGAACCCGCCTATTGGAGATATCGGCATGCAAGTAGAATGTTCCAGTTGCGCCAAAGAAATCAATATACCCGACAATAAAATCCCCAAAGGACAGGCGTTCAGTCTGACCTGTCCCAGCTGCAAGACCAAGATGCGGGTGGATCAGCATTTAAAACCCGCGGCGTCGCATCCTGCCGAATCCCTGGACGCCTCCTCCATGGTGGTCGATGAAGAGTTTGAAGATGAAGAAGAAATTGAAATCTACGACGAGCACGACAAGATCGCGCTTATCCTGGATAGGAAAAACGACGAACTCTGGACCAACGCCTTAACCGAATTGGAGTATAAACTTCAAAGGGCGAAATCCCCTGAACATGCGGTGCATAAACTGAGATTCAATCAATATCATGTGGTTGTGTTTCATGAAAAATTCGGGGACACGACTTTGGAAACCAGCCCTCTCTATGAATATATCAGGGATATGACCATGGATACCCGGCGCAAGACGTTTGTGGCCCTCGTGGGTGACAATTTTAAAACGTTGGATAATATGGAAGCCCTGGCCTATAGTGTGAATCTGGTCATCAATCAAAAGGAAATGGACCAGCTGGAAACTATATTGAAGAAATCGATTGGAGACAATGATACATTTTACAAAGTTTATAGAGAAACCATGACCGCTCTCGGCAAACTTTAATCATGTCATTTCAAGAAACACCAAACATTCAAAGATACGCCAATGGCGACGTTATTGTTTCAGAAGGCATTGTCAGCAACAACGCCTACATCATTTTTGAGGGAAAAGTAAGCATCACTAAAAAGGTGGACAAGAAAAGTATTCTGATCAATACCTTGAGCAAAGGCGAAGTATTTGGAGAAATGGGTCTGATTTCCCAGTCTGTCAGAAGCGCCAGTGTGGTAGCGGTGGGCAACGTGACCATAGGCGTCATTGAAAGGGAACAGTTTGAAGATATTGTATCCAAACTTCCGGAGGATGTGCGGGCTATTGTCAAAGCCCTGGTCGACCGGTTGCGCTATACCAGTGACCAATTGTCCAAGATCGGCCTGGAGTTGGAAAAAACGCGTAGTATTATTTCTTCCTTTTCATCGCAACATTAGGTTGAGGATTCTAACAGGATATGCCGACATATAAATACAAAACAACGATCAAGGGTAAGGTTCAAAGCGGCGAGATTGAAGCCGAAGACGAACAAGGCGCCCTTGCGAAGCTGAAATCCAGGAACATTGCCGTTACCCGCGTCAAGAAGAAATTCGAAAGCGATTTCCTCAGCAATAAAAAGCCGATTACTGAGCGGGACATTGTAATCTTCACCCGCCAGTTTTCCACGATGGTAGACGCAGGTCTTCCCCTGGTGCAATGCCTGGAAATTCTGGGAAAGCAGGCCGACAACCCCAGCTTCGGCGAAGTCATCACGAAAGTTAAAGCGGATATCGAATCCGGAAGCAACCTTTCCGATGCCATGAGAAAACATCCGAAGGTGTTCAATTCCCTCTATGCCAACCTCGTGGAAGCCGGAGAAGCCGGGGGTATTCTGGACACCATCCTGGGACGGTTGGCCAACTACATTGAAAAAGCGCTGGCCCTGAAAAAGAAAGTAAAATCCGCCATGGTCTACCCGGGAGCGATTATAACCGTTGCTGTCACGGTTGTTGCGTTTCTGATGGTATTCGTCATTCCCACGTTTGCCACCATGTTTTCAGGTGGCGGTGCGGAATTGCCCGGGCCCACCGCGCTGGTCATGGACATCAGTGATTTTTTCAGGAACCAATGGTATTACATTCTCGGCGGGCCCGTTCTGTTTTTCATTTTGTTCAAAAAAGTATACGCCACCGAACGCGGTAATATTGAAATCGATCGGTTTGCCTTGAAGCTTCCCGTTTTCGGTATGCTCATTCGTAAAGTATCGACGGCCAAGTTTTCCCGGACCCTGGGCACCCTGCTCGCCAGCGGTGTGCCTCTGATTGAGGGTATGGACATTTGTGCCCGGACTGCGGGCAACAAGATTGTCGAGATTGCCATTTTGAATTCAATTGAAGCCATCAAGGAAGGTGAAACCATCGCCGCTCCGCTTGCCCGTGAAAATGTTTTCCCTCCGATGGTGATCCAGATGATCGATGTCGGTGAGTCGGCCGGTGCCCTGGATGCCATGTTGTCCAAAATCGCCGATTTTTACGACGAAGAAGTGGATACCGCGGTTGAAGGTCTAACGGCTCTTCTCGAACCCATGCTGATGGTTTTTCTGGGCATCGTGGTGGGTTTTATCGTGGTGGCCATGTATCTTCCGATCTTCAAAATGGGCGAAACCGTTTAAGCCTCCCTATCCCAAGTGCTGGAAGGGCTCCGCCAAAAAATGGCTCTGATTCCGCCTGGTAACGTTATGAATGCAACGCGGGAAAACCCGGACAAGGAACTTCTCCTGCGGGTAAAAACGATCATGGTTTTGCGGATCGTTTTCCTGACCGGGTTTCTTCTGCTGGTCATCGCCTTTGAGCGTAACTCTCTCCAGGAAACCCCCATTGTTCCCCTGAGCGCAGTTCTGTGCGCCGCTTACTTTCTAGCGCTGGCCAGCGCCCTTTTTCTGCGCATACAAATGAATCTGCTGTCCGTCGCCTGGTTCCAGGTCCTGGGAGATCTGTGCGTGGTCGGCGGCATTATATTCACCACCGGAGGAGTAGAAAGCCCCCTATCCTTTTTATTCCTGTTTGTAATCGTCGGCTCAAGCGTCATGCTTCCCCGGGCCGCGTGTTATTTGACCGCTTCCGGAGCCAGTATCATTTACGGACTGCTGGTGGACCTGGAATACTTCAATGTGATCAATCCGATTTATTTTTTCCACAAATCCACGGTGTCCTATCAGGGGGCTTACCTGTTTTACACGATTGCCCTGAATATCGCTTCCTTTTTCGCCGTGGCGTATCTCAGCAGTATTCTCAACAACCGACTGAGACTCATCAAAGATGAGCTTCAAACCAAAAATATAGACTTTAAAAAACTTCAGGAGTTTCACCGGAACGTCGTCCAGCATATGGTCAATGGCTTGATGACCACCGATCTTGAAGGACGCGTCACGGCCGTCAACCTGGCCTGTGAAAGCATCACCGGGTTTTCTCAGGGCGAATGCATCGGCAAGTATTGTTACCAGTTGTTGCCGATGAAAGAGTTGAATGATTTATTCGTGGACAAAGATAAGGAATTTTCCATGCCCCACCATATGGAGGGAGAATGCACCCGGCGGGATGGTGAAACCATATTGATTTCCATGAAAATCAGCTACCTGTTGAGCCCGGAAGCGGATGCCAAAAAAAATCTCGAACAGCAGTTGGAGGGATATATCTGCGTGTTCGAAGACCGGACCGAGATCCATAAAATGGAAGAGAAAATGAAACAGTCGGAGCAATTGGCGGCGGTAGGGAAATTCTCTGCGGGTCTGGCCCATGAAATCCGCAATCCCCTGGCTTCCCTCAGCGGTTCCATCCAGGTCCTGCAAGGCACCCTGAAGACAGACGCACAACAACAGCAGTTGATGAATATCGTTCTCAAGGAGACAGAGCGGGTCAACGAGATCGTCACCGACTTTCTGTCCTATGCCCAGCCGCGTAAAAGCAAGAGTACGGTGATCGATTTAACGCAATTGCTGCAGGACATCATCATTCTCATGAAAAACAGTAATGAATATGACCCGAGTATCAACATCCAACTGGTGGCCCCGCCCGACCACATCATCATTCAGAGCGAAGAAGCCCAGATCAAACAAATGATATGGAACCTGTGCATCAATGGGATCCAGGCCATGGATAAATCGGGCAACCTGACAATGACCATTAAAAAAGTGGAAGGCTACAAACACAAGAAGTTTGAAACGAATCGTCGTGGCGTGGTGATCATCGTTGAAGATCAGGGCCGGGGCATTCCCCCGGAAGAGCAGGAAAGTATCTTCGATCCCTTTTTCACCACCCGCGAAGAAGGCGTGGGATTGGGACTGCCGACGGTCAAACAGATTGTGGAACGTTTTGCCGGCCACATTGGAGTGGAGAGTGAACCGGGCCGCGGTACCTGTTTCGATGTTTTTCTTCCTCAGGAGCGCTCTCTATTGAGCTCCCGCAATCCCGACCCCAATACCACGACAGAAGGCACGCAACCCGCGACGCCCGAAAAATAATTTCTCCCCGCTTTCTTTCCTGTTACAATCTTTTCCCTATTGATGCATAAACCGCAAGTCCAGGGTCCCAATGAATCCAATCGAATCCGGCAAACTGTTAATATTGTGTGCGCTCTGTCTCTGGGGCTCGAGTTGTAACGGCGTCACCTCGACACAGCCGGCGAGTGAGAACAAGGTGCAAATTCCCGCCGGACCCTTTCTCATGGGAGCGGTTATCGAAAATGAACACGAGTGGGGCGATACCGACGAAGAACCGGTTCACGAAGTTATTCTCAGCGAATATTATATCGATCGTTATGAGGTGACCGCCCAGGACTTTGCCGAATTTTTAAATGCGCATTCCGATGACGCCGAGCGCTACATCGAAATGGGAACCGCTGTCACCATTGAAAAAGCAGAGGGCGGGTATCGCGCGCGTCCGGGATTGGAGAAGCATCCCGCCAACCGGGTGTCCTGGTATGGGGCCGATGCCTACTGTCGTTCGCGGGGCCAACGCCTGCCCACCGAAGCCGAATGGGAAAAAGCCGCACGCGGGACCGATGAAAGAATTTTCCCCTGGGGCAACCAGTTTCCCCACAATGATTTCGTGACGTTTCGCCGAAAATTTTCCAAAGTCGGATTCGACGCCATGGAGCCGGTCGATACCCTGCCCCAGGGACAATCTCCCTACGGTGTGCATCACATGGCGGGCAACGTGTGGGAATGGGTGGCGGACTGGTATGAGGACAGTTATTACGAGCATTCGCCCGAACACGATCCGCAGGGCCCGGAAACGGGAATCAGCAAAGTCCTGCGTGGCGGCAACTGGTATTACAAAGCCTACTACATGCGCACCACGTATCGCTTCAACGAACACCCCGATATTTTCAAAATCTGGCAGGGGTTCCGCTGCGCCTCCTCCCTACCGGAAGAGGGAACTGGCTAGCCGTTATCAGCCATTGTTAAATCCTGGCCGCAATTGTAAATTATCAAAAATTATCAGCGGCGATTCGCCGCCCCGGAGGGCGAACAGGTTGACCGTTGATGGTCAGAGAAAATCATTAAGCACATTTTAAAAAGGAAGCAAGTTATTGAAACCTGAATACAAAGGTCCCAATAAAAAACCCGGACCCTGGGGTCCGGGTTTTAATCTCGGTGAGGTTGACGATTAACGCGTCAGGTTCACCGTTTCAGTGAGCAAGTCATCCGTTGTGCTGATGATTCGCGCGCTGGCCTGGAAGGCCTGCTGGGTCTTGATCAATTGCACGAACTCTGCCGCCAGGTCCACGTTTGACAATTCCAGCGTATTGCCCAGCACGGAACCGAAAGCCCCGGTCTGCGGCAGGGAGATCACCGGCTGGCCGGACAATCGCGACTCGCCGAACAGGTTTTGTCCCAATCGCGTCAAACCGGTCGGCGACAAAAAGTTGGCCAGACCCAGCTGGAACAGCGGTTGCGATTGGCCGTTGTCGAACAGTCCGGCAACCGTGCCATCGAAATCGACCGCCACGCCGATCAGGATACCGGACCCGAATCCGTCCTGAATGACAGAGTTGTTGCTCGAACTCGTAGCAAAGCCGGTTATATCACCATTAGTGAGGGCAGGGGCGGAAGTATCGGCCAAGTCCCAGGTTATGGTTTGAGCCGCGGCCGGAGGTGAGGCTGCGGAATAATCAACATCGATGTCCCAATCCAACACACTAAGCCCTGCAACAGCGACGCCGATATCCACATCTACCAGTTGCCCCGACGTATCGAACTCCACAAACCCTGAATCAGTGGCCGCTGAGACAACTCCTTCCTGCGAGGTAATCAAAACGTCCCAACGATTGGTGGTAGACGACTGCTTGGTGAACTGGATGTTCAAAATATCCTGTGTTCCCACGGAGTTGAAAACCTGGATGGGTGAGTTGAAGGTAAACCCGGCGACTTCCGAACCGTCCAACTGCGCGCCCAGGGTAAATATTGTCGTGGACTGAGGCGAGGATTGCAGGCCGGTCAGACTGACGTCCGTCAGTGTCGTGCCCACGACATTATTGGTAATCTGGAATCCCTGCAGGATTTCACCGGTGAGGGTTTCCACCAGGCCGTTTTCGTTGATGCGGAATTGTCCGGCGCGGGTATAAAAGTTGCCGGTGCCGTCGTTGACGATGAAAAATCCGTTGCCGTCGACTGCGAGATCCAAAGCGCTGGTGGAATTTTCGAAGGCGCCCTGCTCGAACGATTGCAGGGAACCCAGCAACTGGGCGCCCTTGCCCACCTGTGAAGTCAGGGTGCCACCGGCCAGCGAGGTGCTGAACAAGTCTCCAAACACCGCCTTACTGCTTTTGAAACCCGTGGTATTGACGTTGGAGATGTTGTCCCCAATGATATTCAGTGCACGGGAATTGGTTAAAACTCCCGAAACGCCCGTTGTGAGTGTGCCTATAAGTGACATAACCGTTCTCCTGCTTCTTAGTTGATGGATACTCTCGTAATTTGTTCAGCGGGCAGCTTCTGACCGTTGACCACGGCAAACGCTTCGCCTTCCTCAAACAACACGTCCGTTACCAGACCGGTGGTGAACGTCTCAGCGCCGACGAGTTTCCCTGAAGAATCCGTCGCCTGGACTTTGAAGGTATAGAATCCGGAACCGACGGGGTTGCCCTGGCTGTCGAGTCCGTTCCAAATGGTCAGGTTGCTGCCTTTTGCACCGGGACCGCTGAGGGTATTCACCAGAACCCCGGCGGCGTTATAAATTTCTATTTTTGTCGTACTGGCCTCCTCACCGAGTGTATAGGTCAGGTTGGTGGTCTCCCCCTGGGTGTATTCAAACGAATTCCCGGGGATGTCGACATTTTTGCCGATGAGGCTGATCATCGAGGAATTACCCATCGCCTGTTGCGCTTTGACCAGATCTTCCAGCGTGGCGTTGACGTTGGTCATCTGCTCGAGGGCGCTGAACTGGGCCAGCTGAGCGCTGAACTCCCGGCTGTCCATCGGGTTCAACGGATCCTGCGTGCTGAGCTGGGCCACCAGCAACTGGAGGAAATCCTCCTTGCCCAACGGTGATTGCGCGCTGGCCGGGGTGGTCGTTGTGGTGGATAACGAGCTGGGTATAAGTCCTTCAATCATGAGTCCTGCCTCCTGCTAAAACTTTATTGGCTTCCATCCCATCAGGCGAAGATGCTGAAGGATTGGTTTTCATTCATAAAAATGGGTCGGTGCAAAGTCACTGTTTCTTCCGCCTGTTCGTGGGCCGTCAACCCTTCCCGGCCCAGTTGTCCAAGATAATCCAAAGCGGTTTTGTGTCCCTCCGCCGAATGGCTGGCATTGCCGCCCACCAGGACGTTGAAGCTGTCAATCTTGACGCCCTGGTGAGTGATGGAGTCTTTCAACTGCGATAAATTGTTTTCAATGACCGATTTCACGACATGGTTTTCCGCGACGATCGTGGCGCGCACGGTTTCACCGCTGGACGAGACATTCATGCGAAGGGTACCCAGGGAGGGCGGGTCCAGTTTGATATGCACTTCTCTCTGATTGCCAAAACCCCGCAGCGTGAATTTTTCAATGATCTGTGCGGTGATCGGTTTGTCCATCGACGCCCGTCCGTTATACGTTTCCGTCACCGCCGGTTTCACAAACTCAGCGCCCTTGGCCGCCGCGTCGGCTACCGCCGCAGGTGCCTGCGATCCCTCGGCCAGGACACCTTGAGCCGGTTGCCCGGATGCGTTCAGGTTCAACAAGGGCGAGGCGGACAGTTTGGCAATCAACGGATTGGTTTGGGCGTTTCCGGCTTTATCCGGTGCGATCAGAGAAGCCAGCGTTTCCAGCCGCTCCGCCGCCAGTCCCGTAAAATGGCGCGGGCCCTCGGAGGAGTTTTTGGCGGAACCACTGGAGTCGCCGTTTTGTAGATTGCCTGAACCGTTGGAATTTTCGGAATTCAATTTTGACACGATGGCATCCAGGGCGGTTTTTGCCGGTTGAGTTGCATTGTCAGTGGCGGGTTGCGGGAGGTTACCGGTGCGTATCTGTTGGATCACCTGTCGTGCTTCTTCCTGCGTCAACCCGGCACGCACCAGCAGGTCCAATGCCCGTTGTTCCGGTTGATTCAAACGGTTTCCGGTAATTTCAGAAACGATTTCAGCCACAGGGGCCTGAGCCACTTGATTGGACGCCTGAAGCAAACCGCGCAGGGCGTTGAGAATGCCTTGAACGCCTGCCGCGTCTCTGTGATTCAATGCTTCGACCAGTTGATTAATCGTTTCCGAATCGATGTTCAAACCGGCCAGCAATTCCTTAAGGGTGTCAATGGCAGGGGTTCCCTCTGCGTTCAAACCCCGAGTGTTGAGGAGACCGTCCAATGCCTCCGGCGGGTTCAAATCCCGAGTCAAAAGTTCCAGCGGCAATGCAAAAGGGTTGATCCGTTCTTTAGGTGCTGGATCCTCGGAATGAGTCTTGTCATCCTGCAGGGCCGACGGGTCCCGCTGTTCCCTGTCCGGGGTTACGGGACGTGAGTCGTTGGGTCGAGGGTCCGTGTGCGATGAAGGTTTGATTTCGTCTTTTGCAACCGGATCCTGTTGCCTTGAATGATCCGATCGTTCCCTGGCTTCAAAAGACTGCGATGGTAACTCGTCTTGACGGGAATCCACCCGGGCCTGGAGCACATGATCAAACCGCTCGCGCTCACTGCGTTCCAAATGGGACGCTTGAAAGGACGACTCCGGTTTGACCGGGATATCCAGAATCGAGTTCAGAATTTGGGTTCCGTTGACCACTGATTGTTTCCCTTAATATTGATCACAATGCACAATTCGGGTAATGATCCGACTTATAGGGAGCAAGCCCTATGCCAAAACCGGTTACCCGGTAGGAAATGTTTGAAATCGTGAGCGTTATGGTTGGAATAGAGGAGACCGGAAGGACCAATTCATCGGGCAAGAACTGCCCAACGGGCAAAATCTGCTCTTGCCGGGCGTGGCCCGGAGCAATTTTCTAAAAGCCGAACTGTGTGATTGGCCGGTTAATAGGCCAACTGACAATTTAAAGTTACCAGCGGCGGGAATCAGTTTAGCGGAGTTTTCGTTGGAAACAGCACCTGCGGAGTCAGGAAGCGGAAGATATGGACGATGGTTTGCGCCGCTTCCTGGGTATCCGGATCCGTGAGGTTTTCAGGCTTTAAGCTTTCCTCGAACAGACTTTTGAAATAGGCCGCCGCTTTTTGCTGATCGGATTCCGTTGGCGCGTCTTGCGCCAGATGGGCCAGGGCGCCCGCATCCAGCCAGAACCCGGCGCACTTGGCACACTGATCGACCTCGTATTTAAATTCCCGGTTGAAACAATGCCGATACAATAAGGTATGTATGCAATGCGGGCAGGGGTGCTGAACGTCCCGAAACACATGCACGCCCTCCGCCCGTTTCACGCGGAGCAATTCCGTCCCCGCCGCTGCATTTCGGTCTTTCAGCTTTTTGATCTCGTGCCACTCGAACCAGAGACCGCCGCAACTCCCCTCGCAGGCCTGTACCTTCACACCGGTGATCTGCAACGGCTTCAGTTCATTCTTACATGCTGGGCAATTCATATCATTTCGAAACGTCCAATTGCGCCCGAGGGTCACCGGTTGCCATTAACGGTTAGCCTGTACCCTCCCGGCAGGGGGGCCGGACAGTTTATACCGCTATTATATTATATGAACAGGCATCCTTGCGCTCCGGGTTTAGCTTTGAGCGGAGTTTTGAAAAATCCGGCAACGGAGGTCACCGCGTCATCTATATAAATCATCCCAAAAAATAATAATTTGGGTGAGATCCGGTGTGGCCTGCGGCCCCGGTCAAAAGGAGTTGGATGAGCTTCCAAAGCCCGATATTCTGGCTTTCAATTTGCGGCATTACCCTAATTTAATCAATCAAATGCAGGGTTTTTCAAAGGATTGCGAAACATGGCAAGATTGTGACACAAACCTCTTTGACAAACCCCATCGCATCACTTAAATTTAAAAGATACCCTTCGGTAAGTTCTTTAATTAAAAGATGCTGGAAATTTGCTGCCACTATGCCACTTGAAACCAATTATATAAATCCCGATGTTATCCTGACCACCCGCGGTACCCAGGAATTGAAAGATACGATCAAGTATGTCAATTGCACGGGGCTGGTCTTTCTCACTTTTTTTCTTTCCGCCTATGAATTCAGTACCGCCATTTGGTGGGCTCTCTTGACCGGAGGGTTGTGGTGGAGCGCGTTATGGTACTTGAAGCGGAAACCAACCATTGTGTTGGAGGGCAGGACCCGGAAAATTCAACTGTCCGGAATCACCAAGTTTGGCAAAGCCCAGACCCTTCCGTTTAACCTGGTTGAAAAAGTTACGGTGATGGCGGATGTGTTGGGTAGAGAACGAGGTCAGTATATTCCGCAACTGGTTTTGAAAGGTTTTAAGGGAGGCGGTAAAAAACTGGTGATCAACTGTTTCCCGGTGGAGGATATTATTCAAGCGCATTACACCGCCCAGTTGTTGGCCACCTTTGCCCGTACCGAGGCTTATGATTTTAAGGGAAGCCAGCTTCCTATTTTACCCACCTATATTCCAACCCGGTTCCGGGCCGGTCGGGGGACAACCCTCAAGTCGGTTGCTTCCACGATCAAAAGAGCAAAGGGACCCCAGAAAAGAGTGGGCGTCCAGAGAACACCGGCGTAACCCAACCGCGTTCTATCCGATTCCAACTTTTTCAAACCGTTTACACTATTTGTGAGTTTGTTCCATTGGGCCCGGACTGCAGGAGCCGCATCGCCTGGTCCATTTGCGCGTGCCGGCCGAACAAAATCAGCACGTCCTCGGTTTCAATACGAAAATCTCCGGAAGGATTGGGTTGAGCGTGGTTGTCTCGGACCACGGCGATCAGCATCGTGCCGGTTCGCGGAGTCAAACTCAGTTGATCCAGCTGTTTGCCGTTGGACCACGAGTCTGCCATCACCTGAAAAGATTGACTCAGGGATGCCGTCAGGTATGTGGAGAAATTTTGCAGGCTTTCCATGTTGAGAGACAACCCGCGGAACATTCCGTAACCTTCCAGGCGAACCAATTCCACCTGTTGCTCGATGATATTGTTGGGCATTTGAAACTCCCGCAACACCCGTGAAAAAATTTCAATGGAAGTTTCAAACTCCTCGGGGATCACCTGATTCGCCCCGGCTTTTTGCAGCTCATCCACTTGCGAAGAGAAACGGGTTTTTGCCATGATGAAAATATTCGGGTTGAGTTGCCGCGCCAACCGGATCGACTGTCCCGTGGCCTGATGATCGGGTATCGAATACGCGATGATTTTAGCCTGCGCGATACCGGCCCGGCTCAACGTGGCTCGGTGGCTGGCGTCTCCATAAAGTATAGGAACTTTTTCTGATAACGCATGCTTGACCCTTTCGCCATCCAATTCCACTACTATAAAGGGAATTTGGGTTTCCTTGAGCACGCGCGCCAGGTTTCGGCCCACGACATCGTAACCTGCAATGATGACGTGCCCCTTGAGTTTTTTGCCCGGTTGTTCCCGAATTTCTTCCTGAATTCCGCCTGCCGCCCATTTGGAAAAAATAAAATAGGATACCGGAGAAGAAACCTGGATCAACACCGGGGCGATCAACATGGTCAATACCGCCACGCTCAAAAACATCTGGTGATTGTCGGTAGAGAGCAGTCCCTGTGTCAGAGCCAGTCCCGCCAGAATCAGCGAGAACTCACCAATTTGCGCCAACCGGACGCCTACAATAAAAGAAATGCGCGCAGGGCTTCCGACCGCGACTGCCGCGAGAAAACCGGAGGCGATTTTCAAAACAATAACGGCGAACGTGAGATACATTATCATGGAAAAATGGTCCATGAAATTTCCAAGGTTCAACAGCATGCCGATGGATATAAAAAAGATACTGCTGAAGTAATCTCTCAGCGGCAGGATATCGAGGATGATCTGGTGGCTGTACTCCGATTCGGAAATGATCAGTCCGGCGATAAAGGCGCCCATGATCAGCGACAAACCCAATTGATGCGAGACCCATCCGGTTCCCAGGATAATGAGAATGACCAGAAGCGTCAGGTGTTCCTTGCTGCCCACCCGTGCGACGGTGCTGAGAAACCGGGGAACCAGCAGGCGGGACAGAAAGAAGATTCCCGTCACGGCGGCGAGGGCTTTACCAAATGCAAAGGCGAAATCCATACCGGAGGTTTCCTGGCTGTGGGCCAGCAGGGGAATCATCAACATCAACGGCACGACGCATAAATCCTGAAACAGAAGGATGCCGACGGAGGTGCGACCGTGCAGGGTATCCAGTTCAGCGCGGTCGGTAATCATCTTCAGGACAATGGCGGTACTGCTGAGCGCGACCATCATAGCCAGCGCCAGGCTCAACGGTCCGGAATCTCCCAGATAATGTTTTTGAATAAAATACCAGGCCGCGATCGTCAGGCCCATTTGCAGGACGCCGGCACTGATGATGGATGCCATATTTTTAAGCAGATGGGAGACGGAGAACTCGAGGCCGATAATAAACAACAGGAGGATTACCCCTATTTCTGCGAGGTTTTCTACGGAAGCGGGGTTGCCAATCAATCCTAATCCGTGCGGACCGATCAGAATTCCGGCAATCAGAAATCCCATGATGGAAGGCAGTCGGATCCGATGGAAAAGCACGTTAATCGGCAAAGAAACCAACAAAAGGAGAGCTAAATCTTGTATAATTTGCGGCATTTCTAACAGAGCCTCGGGGGAAATGAATTCGGTCCTTTGAATACAAAGTCGGACCGATACTTAGGGCGCATTCATTATACTCTGGGCGGGTTTTAGAACGAGTAGAAAAAGGGGGAACTTATGGAAAATGATGTCCTTGCTCTTGAACAGAGCGGTGACGTGTTGTTCATGATGTTGGGGGCGGCCATGGTGTTTGCCATGCATGGCGGTTTTGCCTTTCTTGAGGTGGGCACGGTACGCAAAAAAAATCAGGTCAACGCTTTGGTAAAAATCATTGTTGACTTTGCGATCAGCACGGTCATCTATTTCACCATCGGCTATGCCGTTGCTTATGGAGTTTACTTTTATCAATCGGCCGGAACCCTGGTCGCTGACAAACAGGGATACGAGCTGGTACATTTCTTTTTTCTGCTGACCTTCGCCGCTGCGGTTCCAGCGATTATCTCCGGCGGCATTGCAGAGCGCGCCAAGTTCTGGACGCAGGCGGTAGCCGCCGCAATTTTCGTGGCGGTGGTCTACTCCTTTTTTGAAGGCATGGTCTGGGGACAAATTTCTTTTCTCGGTCAGGCCGGTTCCTGGCTGGAGAAGTTTGCCGGAGCGCCCTTCCATGATTTTGCCGGATCGGTCGTCGTGCATTCCATGGGCGGCTGGCTGGCACTCGTCGGTGTGATTATTTTAGGGCCCCGTATCGGCCGCTGGGATTCGCAGGGCAGAAGCCGGCCCATCCCGGTCAGCAACATTCCTTTTCTCGCGTTGGGTGCGTGGATGCTGTGCATCGGCTGGTTCGGATTTAACGTCATGTCCGCCGCCACCATCAAGGGCATCTCCGGACTGGTGGCGATGAATTCCCTGTTCGCCATGGTGGGTGGAATTTTATTTGCTCTCGTCGTTTCCAAAAACGATCCCGGTTTTATCCATAACGGAGCACTGGCGGGTTTGGTGGCCATCTGCGCCGGGTCGGATCAGGTGCATCCCATTGGCGCTTTTTTTATCGGCGGCATTGCGGGGGTCATCTTCGTTTACGGGTTTACCTGGGAGCAGGAGAAATTGAAGATCGACGATGTGCTCGGCGTCTGGCCCCTGCACGGCATTTGCGGAACCTGGGGCGGCATTGCCTGCGGCATTTTCGGACTCAAGTCCTTTGGCGGAATAGGCGACGTCACCTTTATGGCGCAGTTGATCGGTTCGCTGGCCGCGGTGGCGGTGGCTCTGGTGGCCGGGTTCATCGTCTATAAAACCCTGGACGGCCTGTTCGGCATCCGTTTGGAAAAAGACGATGAACTGCAGGGTTCCGACCTGACGGTGCACAAAGTGGAGTCGACTCCGGAAGAAGTCACTTCCAGGTACACCTAGTCAAGCCGGAAGAGAAAACCGCTCAATCGAAATGGCCGTGTCTGCCTTTTATTCCCCCTGAAGGCAGTTCAAAATTTAGGTCCAGCGTTACGCGGGTCGGCTCTTGTGTGGCTTGGCACGAAAGGATCTTTTCTTTTTACCGTAACCGGATGGAGCCGATGGGTTGGCTCTTTGAGAGGATCGTTTGCCGGGCTTGGCAGACCGGCTGTTAGGATTCCTTCTCCCGGCTCCCGCTCCTCTTCGCCCCCCGTTTCCGTTACCCCCACTTCGATGACTTGCCCTGGAGGCGATCGCGTCGGAGTGATAGGGATGATCCTTGTCCACGGTCACATTCTGTTTAATGGTTCTCTCGATCACGCGCAAATAGCCGCGCTCTTCGGCATCGCAAAATGAAATCGCAATGCCCGTTGCTCCGGCGCGCGCGGTGCGGCCGATGCGGTGGACATAGCTTTCCGCTTCCTTGGGCAATTCGTAATTGATGACGTGGGTGATGTCGTCCACGTCCAGGCCGCGGGAGGCGACATCTGTCGCCACGAGCACCCGAACGTGCCCGGAACGGAATTTATTCAAAGCCTGCATGCGCGCCGATTGTGATTTGTTGCCATGAATCGCTTCGGTTCGAATTCGTTTTTTAGTCAAAATTTTAGCGACACGGTTGGCGCCGTGCTTGGTGCGCGTGAATACGAGAACCCGATAGACGCTTTCGTCCTCGAGAATCGATGCAAGCAAGGCACTCTTGTTTTCCCGATCCACAAACAAAATGCGTTGGTCCACTTTCTCCACGGTTCTGGACGGAGGAGAAACGCTGACTTTGATCGGGTCGTTGAGAAACTTGTGAGTGAGGCGAACGATTTCATCGGGCATGGTCGCGGAAAACAACACGGTTTGACGGGTGTCCGGAATCGCGTTAAATATTTTTTTGACGTCGGGCAAAAATCCCATGTCGAGCATTTGATCGGCTTCGTCGAGGACAAACACATCAATCTTGTCCATGCGCAGACAGCCCTGGTTGAACAGGTCGAGCAGTCTCCCGGGGGTTGCGACGAGAACATCGACGCCACGCGATAACGCGCGGATCTGGTTGCGGGGGCTCACCCCGCCGAAAACCACCGCTTGATTGAATTTCATATAACGTCCGTACACCTGGAAACTTTCGTCAATCTGCAACGCCAGTTCGCGGGTGGGTGTCAGGATGAGCGCCCGGACTTCCTTCGGCCTGGGTTTCTCTTTGTGTTTTGCGAGGCCTTGTAGAATGGGTAGGGCAAACGCAGCGGTTTTACCGGTCCCGGTTTGCGCGCATCCCAGAAGGTCACGGCCCTGCAGCAGATGGGGAATTGCTTCCATCTGAATCGGCGTGGGCAGTGTGTATTGTTCTTCGCTGACCGCACGGCAGAGGGGGCTGATGAGATTGAGAGTGTCGAATCCTCCTGGATTGGAGGCGGGTATTGATTGGGTTAACATGTTTTCTCCATAGTAAAATAATGATGCTGCATGACGCAGACCATCAGAGCGCAAAGCTCCAGCTTCAGTTTTAAGGGTGTGATTGATTTCTTATGTGTTAGAAGAAATTGTGCAATATGGAGAAAAAACGGGGGAGAAATTCAGACTTAGGCCTTGTGAGGGGTCGGACTTTTCTCAACCAAAAAGGAAAACATTCCCTGGTTCGACACCAGTAATTCTCTAGACGGCTACAACCACCTAATGTAATCCCTGATTATAACCAAGATTTCCCATTTAACAACATAAATCTCAAAATAGTTTATCCAGGTGAATAAGAAGGAATGTATCTGTACTGCTGGAAGCGGTTACTCTTCCACGGCGGATTCGGTGCATTCGAATTCGGTTTCTGAAGTCCAGGTGACTTCGAGATTGTCCGGCAGTTTGGTTTTCCGGTCGATGAGCGCCGTCTTTAGCTTGTCACTGGAAAGATTGGTCGCCAGCGAGAGGTCCGCGCCCTTGAGATTGGTCTGCGTGAGGCAAGTCTCCGCCAGGTCGGAACCCCGGATGTTGGCGCCGCTCAAATTCGCTTCGGTCAGATCCGCTCCCTTGAAATACACCCGGTTGAGAATCGAATCGGAGAAATCGGCGCCCCTGAGATTCGCCTCCCGGAAGTCGCACCCGCTCAGGTTGCATCCGCTGAGATCCGTTTTTTCGAGCTTGGCCCCGGTGAAATTGGCTTTGCTGAGATGGGATTTGGGGATACGGGCACCGGACAGGTCGGACTCCATCAAATGCGCCCCCCGCAAATCGCTCTTGTTGAGATTCACATTCCGGAGATCACACCCTTTCAGCTGGGCCTGGTTGAGTTCGGCCCGGTTGAGATTGGAATCGTGGAAATCGGCTTTCAAGGCTAACGCCTTGTTGAACCAGGAAGCGCTGAGGTCCGTTCCGCTCAGGTCCACCCCGCTCAGGTTGGTTTTCGTGAAATTCGCCCGGATCAGTTGCGCCGATTTGAAATTGGCGCCCACCAGAAAACTGCCGGTAAAGTCTGCCCCGTTCAACCCGGCCTGTTCAAAGTTCGCTTTTTTGAGATTTGATTTTTGAAATTGCGCTTCCTTGAGGACTCCCCGGCTCAGGTCGATGCCTTCCAGATCCGCCTTGCTCAAGTCGGCTCTTTCCAGCCGGTCTTTTTTGGATTCTATTTTCTGTTTGTCCAGCTTGCGGATTTTCGCCATGAAGGTTTTCCTGATGCTTCCAAGTAGTCGATCGAAATTTAGTGAAGCGCCATTCTACGAAGAATACTTCCTCCAAGTAAAGCAGAATTGAAACAATCCCAGGCCTCCGCTATGGGTCACTCTACGGCCTGAGAGACGGATAAAAATGCAAGAGGAGTTGCGGGTGGCCACAACTCCTCTCAAAATTCTATGGTACGCATCGACGGCGAGAGCTCAGATTCGCTTATTTCAAAGGCGCCCGGAAAATTTGGACCGCGGAGGGAGTTATTGCAAGCTCCCCCCACGGGTAGTGGTGCCGAAGGTCGGAATCGAACCGACACGAGGTTGCCCTCACTGGATTTTGAATCCAGCGCGTCTACCAGTTCCACCACTTCGGCATGATTCTGAAAAAGTTATCACACCCGGCTGCAAAGGACAACGGGGAAAGGGGCGTTTTTTAATGGAAATCCTGTACGGTCGGCGGGGGTTCCAGTGTCTGTTGTTTTTGGAATCGCCGGGCCGCGACCCGTAACTGGTAGGCGTTGTCGTCCTCCGGGTTGATCTCCAGCAGGCGGTTGAGGTAGACAATAGCCTGGTCGTATTTTTTGAACAGCATGCTGGAACTGGCCAGGTTGTTCAACGCGCCCACGTATTGTTGATCCAACTGATACGCTTTTTGAAAAGACGCATCCGCGAAGTAAAAGGATTTCAGGTCCCAGAACACCATGCCCATCTCGTTATGGGCAACCGACTGGTCCGGGTCGATCTGCAGACTGGCGCGGTAATATTTCAAGGCTTTCTGCAACCGGTGTGATTTGTGATAAGCCCGGGCCAGGGTCAAATTCCAGGAGGCGACTCCGGGTTGTTTGGCCACCGCCTCTTCTAGATACGGCAGGGCTGCTTTAGGTTTTTCCATTTCGAGCAGGGCCAGCCCGGTATTAAAGTTAACCGCGGGCACTTTGATATTCTGGCGGACCAGTTCCTGGTAGTACTCCAATGCTTTCGCATACTCTTTCCGCTGAATTTGAAGCTCACCCATCTTGATCAGAGACGGGAGGTGGGTGGCATTGAGGCGCAGGGTGGTGACCAACTCCTGTTCCGCTTGTTCAGTGTGTCCATCCTTCAGGTAGGCCCTTCCCAGTTCGTAATGGACGCGCGGTTTGTGGGGAGAATTTTGGGCGGTGTCTTGCCACAGGGAGATCTCCGACCGGTAGTCCTGTCCCCGGCCGAAAGTCAGAATCAGGAACAGGGCCGGTACGCCTACACGCAGCCATCCGGCGATCGGGTGGCGGATTCCCAACTCTACCAGTCCTGCTGCCAGGATGAGATGGATCCCCAGTCCCGGCAAGTAAAACCGGGGCTCGGACACCACCGGATCATCCATGGCAAATGCATAATAACTGACGAAAATTAAAAAGGACCAAAGGAACGCCCATTGCACCAGACTGGACCGGGTGGCCCGCGCCAGCGCAAACAGCGCGCCAACGACGACCAGCGAGAGCATCCAGGTCCAATCCCCTATGCCACTCACCAGACGGAAATCGGGATCCAGATTCAAATGAATTGGAAACAGGGCTTTGGGCAGGTAATAAAAAACAAACGCTTTGATCTGAGTCAAAAAATAAAGAGTGGCCAGACTGCCGGACTTACCCGTAAAACCGGCTACCAGTTCGGAGGCAGGGGTGGAGAGCTGGTAGATCAGGTAAATGATCCAGGGGATCAGCGCCAGGGCAAATATTTCCCCTTCCACCTTCCGGGTGGAGGCCATATAGAATCTTGAAAATATCCAAGCCATGAACGGCAAGGTGACCATTATCGGTTCGCTGGTACCCCCTACCGCGAAGCAGGCCATGACCATCAAAAGGTCGATCGAGCCCTTGGCTTTTTTCGGGTTCTCCCTGTATTCCCTTAAAAAACGGGCCAAAAACCCGAAAGTCAGCAGATAAAACAGGCTTCCAAACAGGATGGGGCGCGATGAAATGAGAATGACCGCTTGCGAGTTCAGCGGGTGGAGCAAATGAATCCCGGACGCGATCAATGGCAACCAGTTTAAATACCGGGGGTCCTTCTGATCAAAAAAGATCAACCACTCGCGGACCACCCAATAAAAAGCCAGACCCACTCCCAGGTGAATCAACAGGTTGACCAGGTGGTAACCCCAGGGGATGCCATGACCCATCCAATAGTTAATGGCGAAGGATAGCTTGGGGAGCGAGCCGTTGAAAATCTGGTCAATCCGTACAATATCATTAACCCTTGAAAAATCATGAATGATCGGATTTTCCAATATTGACTGGACTTCAGAAACCAGAAAAGGCGATCGCAGGGTTCCCGCATAGGCTAAAAACCCTAGCGTCGCTAATATCAGGGCAATGGCAAGATTATTCTTGAGTAGAGGTGTTTTCATAATGCTTCTGTTATTAATTATTTATAAATACCCTCAGTGAGGTGTGCGAACTTTTAAAAATAATAGATATTTTGCCCCAAAATTATTAAAAAATGTTTACAATGATTAATACAGTATAAAATTTTCATAAATTAGGAAGCTGATTGCTATTCACCCTGTACGCCTATTCCAGCTAAACCTCTATTTTATAAATATTTTGCGAAGTACCCACAGGCTGAAATAAATTTCGACCCTGTATTCTTTTTTAACAAATATTAACCATTTAAGGGTTTTTCCGTCCAGTCCACGTTAAATTATGAAACAAATCAATGAATTTGCCAACATTCTGACCCTGAGGAAAATCTCGTCGCTGTTCAAAACCACGTTCAAGAACGTCGATGAATTGTTAAATATTGTTTTGGAAACCGCACTGGTTACCGTTGGGGCGCTCAATGCTTCGTTGTTGATGTTGGATGAAAAAACCAACAAACTGCAGTTCTACCAGGCCTCCGGTGAAGAAACCGGGCAATTGAAACTGGTGGAAATTCCCCAGGGCGTCGGTTTGGCCGGCATTGTGGCCGAGACCGGGGAGGCCATTGTATCCAATGATGTGCAAAACGACAAACGCTGGTTGAGCAAGGTCAGCGAAATGGCAGAAATAGATGTAAAGTCCATCGCCTGTCTTCCTCTGGCTCTGAATGGTGTGGTCATCGGTGTCGTGCAGTTCCTGGACAAGCAGGATGGCAGTATTTATTCCGAAAACGACATGGATATCCTGAACCGCTATGCCCGGATCATGGCCATGTTTTTCGAAGTGACCCGCAGTAATGAGATCCTGGGAGAGGAATTTGGCCGGCTCCAGGAGAAATACCGTCAACGCTATACCATCGTCGGGGAAAGTCCACAAATTCGCAAATGTATCACCCAGGCGGAAAAGGTATCCAATTCCAAAGCATCCGTTCTGATCACCGGAGAAAGCGGCACAGGTAAGGAATTGTTTGCCCATCTGATTCACGACCGCAGTCTGCGCCAGACCAAACCCTTTGTGTCCATCAGTTGCGGTGCCTTGCCCGCATCCATTCTGGAGCGCGAGCTGTTCGGTCATGAAAAGGGAGCGTTTACCGGTGCGGACACCCAGAAGATCGGACTGTTTGAAGCGGCCAACGGCGGCACCCTGTTTCTCGACGAGATTGGTGAGATGCCGCTCGACATGCAGGTCAAGTTGCTCCGCGTGATTCAGGAGGAATCCTTTTTAAGATTGGGCGGCACCACACCCACCCATGTGGATGTCCGAATCATTTCCGCGACCAACCAGGATCTGGAAAAAATGGTGAGCGAGGGCACGTTCCGTCAGGATTTATTTTACCGCGTCAACGTTATCAACCTGCATCTGCCCTCTCTCCGGGACCGTAAAGAAGACATTCCCGATCTGGTTAATTTCTTCGTAAGGAAACATACACCGGAAGGAGAGAAGCCCAAAAAAGTGCAAAAAGGGTTGATCTCTTATCTTGAAGGTTACGCTTGGCCGGGCAATATCCGCCAATTGGAAAATGCCCTCGAGCGGGCCATCGTACTGGAAGACGGGGAAGAGTTGACTCAGGATGCCTTTGCCATCGAGTCCACCCAGTCGCCCATCGAAATCAACGTGGGCGCCACGTTGAAAGACGCCAGTGACTCCTTTAGAAAATCTTTTATCTTCAATACCCTCCAATCAACCAAGGGAAACCGGACCCAGGCCGCAAAAATCCTGGAGGTCCAACGGTCCTACCTTTCCCGGTTGATCAAGGAACTGGGAATCAGCTGATCCGTGTTTCCCTTTTGCCCAACATGTAGCCCTGACCTTTATGGGGACAGAGAACCGGTATGAGCTTGAGTCGTCCACAAGACTTGATCGGCGAAGAAGATGAAATCATATTTTCATTGCCGAAAATCTATTTCGAACTGCGGGAAGCCCTGAACGATTCCGACAAGACGTTCCAGGATCTGGGCGATATCATCGGTTTTGATCCGGCCCTCTCCGCACGTCTGCTCAAAATCGTCAACAGTCCCTTTTACGGATTCCCTTCCAGGATAGAAACCGTCTCCCATGCGATCTCGATCATCGGCATGGAACAGCTCACCGATCTGGTTCTGGCCACCCAGGTGATTTATCAATTCCGGGGCATCCCCAACAGCCTGTTCAACATGGAAAAATTCTGGCGGCACAGTATGGCCTGCGGCGTGGTGGCCCGGGCCATCGCCGAATTTCGCGGAGAGAAAAACATCGAGCGGTTTTACCTGGCCGGTATCCTGCACGACATCGGCCGTTTGGTGATCTTCAAAAAGGAGCCGGCTCTTGCGCGGGACGCCTTTTACCGGAGCAAAGAGCGACAGGAAAACATATACCTGTCCGAGCGGGACCTGATGGGATTCGATCATGCCGATGTCGGCCGGGAACTGTTGAAAGCCTGGCAGCTGCCGCCGCGACTGGTGGAGGCGGTAGGTTGCCACCATGAACCCCAAACCGCTAAGGAGTTTCCCGTTGATGCGGCCATTATCCACACCTCCGATTATATTGTTCACGTTCTGAAGGCGGGCAGCGATGCCGAGTTCAGCGAACCGCAGCTGTACGCCAAAAGCTGGGAGATCATCGGACTCAGTCCCGACGATTTTGAATTCATGAAGGACAAGATGATCCGGCAATACCAGGGGATTGTCAGCCTGTTTTTCGGTGATTCCTGATCGCTCCGGATCATCCTTCCTCCCGGTAATTCAAAACCTTGTGCACCGTATTGCATTCCCCCTGCAAAGCTTCCGGAATCCCCTGTCCTGAAAAAACAACCCGTTCCGACTTCCACCGTCACATTTAATCCCGGTTCTGGTAAGATGAGGCCGCACATGTAACCTTGATGACCCTCATACTAAGAACGGTGGAGTGATGGATGTGATGACCCTGATCGACGGCAAAAAAGTTTCGGCGGAAATAAAAGAACAAGTTGCCGAAGAAGTTGAAAAATTAAAAAAGCAAACGGGAAAAGTTCCCGGACTGGCAGTGGTGCTGGTGGGCGAAGATCCCGCTTCTGCGGTGTACGTCAGAAACAAAAACAAAACCTGCGATAAAATGGGGTTCCAGAATTTCTCACACACGTTGTCCGCAGACACCAAAGAAACCGAATTACTGAAACTGATCGCCGAACTGAACGCCAACCCGGAAGTCAACGGCATCCTCGTGCAACTGCCGCTGCCGGATCAGGTCAACGAACAGAAGGTGCTGGAGGCGATCGATCCGAGAAAGGACGTCGACGGCTTTCACCCGGTCAACGTCGGTTACCTGACCAGCGGCGCCGATGCGCTGGCGCCCTGCACTCCGGCGGGTATCATCGAGATGCTGGATTTCTACAAGATCGATATCGAAGGCAAGCACGCGGTGATCCTCGGCCGCAGCAACATCGTCGGAAAACCCATGGCCTCCCTGCTGTTGAAGCGCCACGCCACCGTAACCATCTGTCACTCGCGCACACAGGACCTGCCCGCCTTGGCGCGCTCAGCCGATATTCTAGTCGCGGCCATCGGCAAAGCCCGTTTCGTCACCGCCGACATGGTGGGAGAAGGCGCCACGGTGATCGACGTCGGCATCAACCGGGTCGACGGCAAGCTGGTCGGCGACGTCGATTTCGACGCGGTGGCGGAGAAGGCGGCGTATATCACACCGGTGCCCGGCGGGGTCGGGCCCATGACCATTGCCATGCTGATGAAAAATACCTTGAGCGCATTTAAAAAAGCCAACAACCTTTAAGCGGTTTCCTCGCAACTTATGACTCAAGCCCAGACAAAAACAGTGGGACATATCCCGGCAGAACAACCGCACGTCTACACCGTCACTGAGATCACGCGCGATGTGCGGGCGATCCTCGAAGCGGCGTTCGAGACGGCGTGGATCGAAGGCGAGATTTCAAATTTCCGCACAGCCGCCTCGGGACATGCCTATTTCGTGTTGAAGGATGATAAAGCGCAGATCAAATGTGTGCTGTTCCGCGGACAGCGCGTGGGCCTGAAGTTCACGCCTGAGGACGGCGACCAGGTTCTGCTGCTGGGACGCGTCACGGTGTACGAAGCGCGCGGTGATTACCAGGTCATCGTCGAGGCGATGGAGCCCAAAGGCCTCGGCGCATTGCAAAAAGCGTTTGAACAGCTCAAGGAAAAACTGGCGAAGGAAGGTCTGTTTGACGAGGCCCGCAAAAAACCGCTTCCCGAAGTGCCGTGGAAGATCGGCGTCGTCACTTCCTCCACCGGAGCGGCGATCCGCGACATGGTTCACGTCATCCGACGGCGCAATCCGAAAACGTCGATACTCTTGTATCCCGCCAAGGTGCAGGGCGAGGGATCGGCGGAAGAGATCGCCCTGGGCATCCGGGAACTGAACAAACGGAAAGATATCGACGTGCTGATCGTCGGTCGTGGTGGCGGGTCGATTGAGGACTTGTGGGCGTTCAACGAAGAAGCTGTCGCCCGCGCCATCGCGCAATCCAAAATCCCCGTGGTGTCCGCCGTCGGTCACGAAATCGATTTCACCATCGCCGATTTCGTCGCCGACCTTCGCGCCCCCACGCCTTCCGCCGCGGCGGAGCTGGTGGTGCCGAAGCTGAACGACATCGTACAGGACCTGCAATACCTCACCAGCCAGATGATCGAGCGGATGGAGGAGGACATCGAAGACTACCGGGAACGGTTGCGGTATCTGATCGACCGCCGGTTTTTCCGCGAGCCGCGCCAGATACTGGAAGCGCCGACGCAACGCCTCGACGAAATGGTCCAGCGTCTTTTACGCGGCCTCGACCAGTGGGTATTGGTCAAACGCGGCAACCTGACGCAAATGGCCCACCGTTTGTTCCAGGCTTCGCCCGGTAAAAAAATACAAGTTTTGTCGGAGCGGCACAACGATTTGATGGCTCGTCTGGTGCGGCGGTTGGAATCGCAGATCAAACTTAAAAAAGAGAAACTGGATGGTATCGCGAAAAGCCTCAACGCGCTGAGTCCGCTCAAAGTACTGGAACGGGGCTACAGCATCACCACCTCCAAAAAGACCGGCAATGCGGTGATCTCCAGCAAACAGGTTAAGAAAGGCGACACCGTGCGCATCCGCCTGGCAAAAGGCCAGCTGGACGCCACGGTCGATGAAACGATAGAATAAGAACCAGGAGAAAGGCTATGGCTGAAATCAAATTCGAAAAGGCAATGAACCGTATCGAACAGATCGTCGAGGAACTGGAAAAGGGCGAGCTGGACATTGACAAATCCCTCGAAATTTTTGAGGAGGGCATCAAGATGTCGCGGGTTTGTTCCAAAAAACTGAACGAAGCGGAACAGAAAATCGAAATGCTCACCAAAAACCAGAAAGGCGAACTGGTCGCAGAACTGTTTCCCACCGGAGTGGATGAGGATAGGAATGACGAAGACTGATAAAATCCGCCTCGACCAGTTGCTGGTAAAAAAAAACTGGTGTCATCGCGGGAACGGGCGCAGAGCCTGATTCTTGCCGGCAAGGTGCGGCTCGGCGATGCCCCGGCAGACAAACCGGGGCGCATGGTGGCGGAGGACGCCAACGTTTCGGTGGCGGAAGACCCCAATCCCTACGTCAGCCGCGGCGGGTTGAAACTGGCGCAGGCACTCAAAGAATTCGGTATTGACCCTTCCAGTCAAACGGCAGTGGATGTGGGCGCCTCGACCGGCGGATTCACCGATTGCCTTCTGCAAAATGGCGCGGCCAAGGTGTTCGCTGTCGATGTCGGCTACGGCCAACTCGACTGGAAATTGCAATCGGACGACCGCGTGGTGATAGTCGACCGCAAAAATGCACGCCAACTTTCGCTGGAAGATATCGGCGGTGACCCTCTGGACCTGGCGGTGATCGATGTCGCGTTCATTTCCCTCAAGCTGATCCTGCCCGCCGTATTCCCAATATTGAAACAGGGCGGGCAGTGGATCGCGCTGGTCAAACCGCAGTTTGAAGTCGGTAAAGATGAGGTCGAAAACCAGGGTGTCATCACCGACCTCAACAAGCATGTGAAAGTTTTGCTGGAGCTGAAACAATTCATTGAGGCGTCAGGCTGGTGTCTGGCGCAGGTGTGCCGGTCCCCCATCAAGGGGCAGAAGGGCAACCAGGAGTATCTCATTCACGGCAGGCAAACGCATATGGAGAGCGGCGTGGACGAAACCGCCATCCGGGAAACAGTGGGCGTATGATTTTAAGTGGCGACGATATTCATAAAGCGTTGGCGGAGGGGCGGATGATTGTCGAGCCCGCCCCCGGCAGGGAGCAGATCGACACCACCTCCATCGATCTGCATATGGGCGAGCCTCTGTGGATCTGGGATCCCGAACTGACGCGCCCGGATGGCGAAACGCTCAAAATCAATCTGGATGAATACAACTACCGGGAATTTTCGAAACGTCACCAGGTGGAGGTGGATAAGGAACCGTCGGGCAGATTTCTTTTGCAACCGAACCGGGTTTATCTCGGCTCCACGTTTGAGAAGGTCCAGTTTCCGGCGGGGTCCAAACTCGCAGGGCGGGTCGAGGGGAAGAGCAGTTTCGCGCGGCTCGGTCTGGCGGTGCACATGACGGCGCCGATGATCCATTGCGGCACCGGGCTGGGGATCATCACCCTTGAGATGTTCAACCACGGTCCGTTTGCCATCGAAGTGACGCCCGGTAAAACGCGTATCTGCCAGTTGATGCTGGAGGAGGTTTCGAGCGAACCGGAAGAACGCACCGGCGGTAATTTTATTCGGCAGGAAGACGCGCAGGGATAATCCGGGGTTATTGCCGGTCCACATATATAAAAAAAGCGGTCAACAGTTCAGGGTCGAACTGACCCTTCATTTTTTCTTTCATAAACGTCAGGGCTTGTTCGGGCGACAACAACTCGCCGTAAGTCCGTCGGCAGGTCAGCGCATTGAAGACATCCGCGATCTTGCAAATCCGCGCAGCGAAGTCGATATTGTTTCCCGCAATCTTCAGTGGATAACCGGTTCCGTCGAAATTCTCGTGGTGTTCGCCTGCCATGCGGAGCACGGTGTTGGAATAACGCTTCATTTCGTTCAACATTTTCTTGCCGAACGCGGGATGCCGCCGGATGGTCTGCCGGTCCTTCTCCGTCAACGCGGTTTCCTTGAACATCACTTCCCTGGGAATGGATTTCTTGCCGATATCCGCCAGCAGGCCCCCCCGGCAGATTTCCTCACAGTCTTTGCGGTTCATTTCCAGTTCCCGCGCCAGACTCAAACAATACAATCCCACGTTGGCGCAATGCGTTTGGATCGTATTTTCCTTCTGGGTGATCGCGAACAGCTCAAAGAAGGAAAGGTTATTTGGGAACAGGGACTCTGACAGAACTTCGGGAATTTCATCCAGCAATTCAAGAAACGTGTCGGAGGTGGAGATCTCCAGATAATCCTGGAGAAGGCGCGTGACCACGGGATACACCGTACGAACCACTTCCCAGGGGGAATAGTTTTCCTGCGCCAACTCCAACAGCAGGTGTTTTAAAATATTGAACTGGTAGTATTTATAAAGGTCGGTTTCCTTGATATAGAAAACTTCACTCTGCTTTTCCTTGAAGATTGCGTCCAGGCGCGAATAATCCCGGGGATCGAATTCAGCGAACTTGACATAATTTTTCTCGCCATCGGCAGATACTTCGTAGAAGATGTCGAAGGTCCCCTGCCACTCTTTTTCGAAAAACGTACGTGTAATCCGTTTGAATTCCGTTCCTTCGGAATCGGTCATAAACTTTCCCTGATTTATTTTCCAAGTAACAATTAAATTTTAAACCTTTACGGGCACTCTGTACACCGTAGACTCTGGAAAGGGATGGGGCACGGATGAAAACCGGCCTTTCCGCGAGGGGTGGAAAAAACAGGGACCTCCAATCGCGTTTTTATCGGAGATGGGTTACAATTCAGATTCCTTGCGGGGCCACCGCCCGAGCCGGGAGTATTCAATTTTTGAAGGGTAAACAGTATGTATAAAGTAGTGCTGATGCGGCATGGACAAAGTATCTGGAACCTCGAAAACCGGTTTACCGGCTGGACCGATGTGGATCTGACCGATCAGGGCGTACAAGAAGCGCAGGACGGGGCGAAAGCGATCCTGGACGCGGGACTGACCTTTGACGTGGCCTACACCTCGGTGCTCAAACGTGCCATCCGGACGTTGTGGATCACCCTCGATGCGATGGATTTGATGTGGATACCGGTGCACCGCTCGTGGCGCTTGAACGAGCGGCATTACGGCAACCTGCAGGGACTCAACAAAACCGAAACCGCGGACCAGCACGGCGCGGACCAGGTGAAGATCTGGCGGCGCAGTTACGATATTCCCCCGCCTCCCCTGCCCGAGGATGACGACCGCCTGCCGCACAACGACCCGCGTTATTCCGGCGTCAACCCGGAGGAACTGCCGCGCACGGAATCGCTCAAGGAAACCGTCGCGCGGTTTTTGCCGTACTGGTTCGATGAGATTGTGCCGTCCATCAAGTTCGGCAAGCGGGTTTTGATCTGCGCCCACGGCAACAGCCTGCGCGCGCTGGTCATGCACCTGGACAACATCAGCGAACAGGACATCACCGAACTCAATATTCCCACCGGCATCCCGCTGGTCTACGAACTGGATCAGGACCTGAAGCCCATCAAGCATTACTACCTGGGCGATCCCGAAGCCGCGAAAAAAGCCGCCGACGCCGTCGCCCAACAGGCTCAAAGCAAATAACCTCCTGCCGGGGGTGGGGAACTGGCTGACAGTTTATGGCAATCGAAACGTCTTGTGTGCATTAGGGGATTACAATTTGCCTCCGGCGCCAGCCGGTGTCACCCTGTGCTTGTCGAAGGGTGAAAACCCGACATTACTTGATCATCTCACGGGCGTGCTTGAGTGTGGTTGCGGTGATGGTTTCGCCGCCGGACATGCGGGCGATTTCTTCCACGCGGTGTTCGTAGTCCAACTCGATGATGGTGGAGCGGGTGCGTTTTCCGGAAACCGTTTTGTGCACCCGGTAGTGGGAATCCGCCATGCCCGCGATTTGCGGCAGGTGGGTGATGGAGAAAATTTGTTTCTGTTGCGAAATCTTTTTCAGCTTGGCGCCGACCTTTTCCGCTACGCCGCCGCTGATGCCGCTATCCACTTCATCGAACACCATGACCGGTACCGGGTCCTGTTCGTTCAGAATGGATTTGAGCGCCAGCATCACCCGTGAAATTTCACCGCCGGACGCGATCTTGGCCAGCGGGCGCAACTCTTCTCCCGGATTCGGCGAGAATAAAAACTCGATTTCGCCGATGCCGTTGGCATGGGTCCGCGTCTTCTTGTTTTTGTAGGTGGTGAAGCCTTCCGTATCGGGTTCGTACAGAAAGCGCACGCCGAACTGCACATGTTTCATGCTCAGGTCGCGCAACTCCTTTTCCACGTCTTTCTTTAATTTCTCTGCGGCCTGTTCCCGCTGTTTCGCCAGCTCGACGGCGAGTTCGGCCAAGGTCTTCTGCTGAGATTGTATCTCCGCCTTCAGCGCGTCTATCGATTCCTCACCCATCGAAAGAGCTTCCAATTCACTGCCGATGGTTTCCCGGTATTCGAGGACAGTGGCGATGTCGTTGCCGTACTTGCGCTTCAGTCCGTTGATTTCGGCGAGACGGTCCTCGATTTCTTCCAGGCGTGCCGGGTTGAACTCGATCGTCTTTTGATAATCGCGCAATTCCTCCGCCAGTTCCTGCGCCTCGAGGTAGGCGGTTTGCCCGCGCTGAGCCTGGGTTTCCAGAGCCGGATCGATTTCCGGCAGGCTTTGCAGTTCGCGGTCGACCCGCCCCAACAACTCCAGCGCTGATCCCTCGGCATCGACCAGCAGGTCCAGCGCGTTCTGCACCGACTGGTGCAGTTTTTCGGCGTGGTTCAATTTGTTTTTTTCGTTTCTCAATTCGTCGTCTTCGCCGACGGACAAACCGGCATGGTCGATCTCGCCGATCTGGAAATTGAGCAGGTCCTGCCTCTGCAGGCGTTCGCCCTGATGCGTCTGCATCTGCCGGAGGGTTTGAATTTTTTTCTGGTAAGCGGTGTAGTGTTCCGCGAACGCGTCGCGGCCGGGCAGCAGTTTCCCGTAATGATCCAGCAGATCGACGTGCGTTTCCGGATGCAGCAGGGATTGATGATCGTGTTGGCCGTGGATGTCGATCAACCGGTCGCCGATTTTGGACAGGGCGGCAACGGTGAGGTTGCTGTTGTTGAGGTACGTCCGGTTTTTGTCGCTGTTGGAAATGATGCGCTTGATGATCACCTGCCCGTTGTCCACTTCGATCCCGAGATCGGCGATCATCGCCAGGGTTTTGGGATCGTCGAGGGTGAGACAGGCTTCGACGGTGGCGGTGGACGCACCGGAGCGGATGGTGTCGGTATCCGCCCGGCCGCCTAGAATCAGGTTGAGCGCATCGATGATGATCGATTTGCCGGCGCCGGTTTCTCCGGTCAACACGTTGAGGCCGGAATGGAACTCGATGGCGAGGTTTTCGATGATGGCGAAATTGGTGATGCGGATTTCCTGAAGCATGGGGCCTCAGTGCAGTTTGCGTTCGATGGCGTTCATTAACTTTTGAAACTCGACCGTGCGGGACTTGCTGTCCGGGTCGTCACTCGGCTGCGACGCAATTTTCATCGCACTTTGAAGTTCGGACCGCGCCAAAAGGTATTGCTTATTTTCAAAATACGACTCGGCGAGAAAATAGTGATTTTCCCAGTACCGGGGTCCATAATCCACGGCTTTCAGCAAATGGTCAATGGATTTTTTGAGGTCGCCGCCGAGGACTCCCGGCAATTTGAAATAAAGCCGGCCCAGCGCGCGGTGCGGTCCGCCATGGTCGATCGCAGGATTTATCCTGGCCGCGGCTTCCATATTTTCGCGGACCGGTGTGATGATTTTGAGGCTGTTCCAAATACCCTTCATTTCCCCCAGCCGTCCGAGGCACAATCCTTTAAAAAAATAACCGGCTCCGGATTGAGAGTCCCGGAGAATGGCTCGCTGGGAATGGTCGATACAGGAATTCAGATATTGAACCTGCTGATCGGGCAACAGGCGCGCCAGTTTGTAATGGATATTCGCCATTTCACAATGATCGCCGCTGGCGGTCGACGCTGAAAGAAGAAACTCGTCCTTCAAATGGCTCTCCCTTTTTTTCAGGGAGTCCAGGGAGGCTTCACCGGAATATAATTGGCACGAAGCAGGCATTTTTTCTAGGGCCGCGGCGGACACGGTAACACCCAGTATCAGGACAGCCGCACCGGCAATCCCGGCAATCGAGGGCAGTCTGCATCCAAGTTTGGGAGTCGTTCGGCTCATGATTTAAGTTATACTGGAAGACCGGCAAGGCCCGTGGGAGCTGGAGGTTCAGCACTCTTTAACTCGTCAATGTAACATATCCCCAGTCATGAAACTTCTCAAAATCTTATCCCTGTTCGCCTGTTGCACCCTGATTGGGCTGACCGGTCCCGCACCGGATTTCGCCCTGGCGGACGCCCCGCAAGCCACCGTACAACAGCTGTTGGAGTCCATCCAACAGGTTCATCACAAGAAACCCCTGACGCCGGAACAGCAACAGTCCAATGAAAAAATTTCCCGTCAGGCGCTGGCTCATTTGGGTGTCCGACAGGTCAGCCAGAAAACCCTGGGAAAATATTGGAAAGCGCGGAGCCCAAAAGAACAGGAGGAGTTTGTGCAATTGCTGGGGGACCTGTTCCGCTACGTGGCTTTTCCCAATTCCTCCAAATTCTTTGGCGAGATGAATATCCACTATGCCTCCACCGAGAAGGATGGGGCACAGGCCACCGTTCCCCTGACCGTACGGCATCCGGAAGAGGGGGAAGTGGGAATCGATTTTGTACTGGAGCAGAATTCCGCCCGCTGGCGGGTGGTGGACGTCATCCTCGACGGGGTGAGCATGCGCAACAACCTGCGCACCCAGTTTTACAAGGTTATCAGGAAAAACGACTATTCCGAACTGGTCCGGCGCATGCAGAAGAAACTCAGGGCCGCCCAAAAATGATCGGAGAATAAGAGTTAAAACACAGATCCTTCGCTGACGCTCAGGTTGACAATAATTATCGAATTGTCATTCCGAGGAGCGTTAGCGACGAAGAATCTGTATTTTTGTTTAGAATTAAACTTCCTTTTTCGCTACTTGTTGTATGATGCCGGTATAACTCCTTTTTAAGAATATGAATACAACGCCTAAAAAAATAGGAATGGTCAGCCTCGGCTGTCCGAAAAACCTGGTCGACTCCGAAGCCCTGCTCGGCGATTTGGGGATGTCCGGCTATGAGATGACGCCGGATGAGTCGGAGGCGGACGTGATCATCGTCAACACCTGCGGGTTTCTGCAATCGTCAGTCAAGGAATCGGTCGACACGATTCTGGAAATGGCCGGGCACAAAACCGGCGGCCGGTGCGAGCAATTGATCGTCACCGGTTGCCTGGCGGAACGCCATCCCGAAGACCTGTTGAAAGAGATCCCGGAAATCGATCACCTGCTCGGCACCAAACAGTACCCGATGCTCAAGCATCTGTTGAACGGCTCCGGCCGATCCCAACAGCGCAACCACGTGCACGAACCGGCGCAGTATTTTGAGTCACCCGGCAACCGTGTTCTGACCACGCCGTTTTATTCCGCCTATGTCAAAATTGCCGAAGGATGCTCCAACAAATGCGCGTTCTGCATCATCCCCAAACTGCGCGGTCCGATACAGAGCCGCTCGCTGGAGTCGATTCTCAACGAGGTGAAACAGTTGGCCGCGCGCGGTGTGCGCGAATTCAATCTCGTGTCGCAGGACACCACGCTCTATGGTTACGACCTCGGCATGAAACGCGGTCTCATTCAATTGTTGGAAGTGATGGCGGAGGCGCAAGGGGTCGACTGGATACGCCTGTTCTACAACTATCCCACGGTGCTGACTACGGAGTTGATGGATGCCGTGCAGCGTATCGACCGAGTATGCAAATACATCGACGTGCCTCTGCAGCATACGCACGATTTCATGCTGAAACACATGAAGCGGCAGGAGACGGAGTCCGGAGTGCGGAAGATGATCGAACAGTTACGCCAGCGCATCCCCGGCGTGGCGTTGCGCACCACGTTCATTACGGGTTTCCCCGGCGAGACGGAAGAGCACTTTCAGCACCTGCTAAAATTTATTAAAGAGGTGGAGTTCGATCACGTCGGCGTGTTCGCTTACTCCGACGAACCGGGGACCACCGCGTTCGATTACTCCGACAAAGTTGAGCCGGAAGTGGGCGCGGCACGGCGCGAGCAATTAATGGCCGCACAGCGGGAAATCGTCCTCCGTAAAAACAAGGAACGCGTCGGGCAAACCCATCCGGCGCTGGTGGAGGGGATGGACGACGACGGGTTATTGATGCTGGGACGTTTGCCGTTCCAGGGACCGGAGGTGGACGGGCAGACGATTCTCGAACAATGCGCGGCCGAACCGGGAGAGATCATTCCCGTGCGCATCACCGGCGCGCTGGATTATGATCTGGTCGCGACACCCACTGCGGACGGTAACAACAATGGCGAAAATTAAAGGAACAATTGGAATATTGACGGGCGGGGGCGATGTGCCGGGACTCAACCCGGCGATCCGCGCCATTACCGTGCGCGCCCAGCGCGAAGGTTACCGCGTGCTGGGCATCCGCAAGGGTTGGGAGGGGCTGATCCGCATCGACCGCGACCGCCCGGCGGCAGAACAGGATTATTGCCAGGTGCTGACCGGGGAGACCGTCAACAAGGTCGGCCGGACCGGCGGTACGTTTCTGCACACCTCGCGCACCCAGCCCTCCAAGGTTAAAAAGAAAGCGGTGCCGCCGCCTTTGCAAAAAGCCTATGCGCAGGAGATCAACGACCTGACGCCGGAGGTGATCCAGAATCTGGATCACCTGGGCATCGATCATCTCATTCCCATCGGCGGCGACGATACTTTGAGTTATGCCTGGCGCCTGCACCAGGAGGGATGCCCCGTGGTGGCGATCCCTAAAACGATGGACAATGATGTGGCGGGTACCGACTACTGTCTCGGCTTCAGCACCTGCGTCACGCGTACGATCGAACTGTCCAATCAGTTGCGCACTTCGGCAGGATCGCATGAACGGTTCCTGGTGGTCGAAGTGTTCGGGCGCTATGCCGGATTCAGCGCGCTTTTGCCCGCTATGGCGGGGGCCTGCAACCGGTGCCTCATTCCCGAACATCCGTTCGACATGGAACGGCTGACCGAGATTTTGTCCGAAGACCGGCGACGGAATCCCAGCAACTATTCCATCGCGATCGTTTCCGAAGGCGCCCGGTTCGCGGACGGAGGCATGGTGTTCGAGGGCGAGGAAGCCGATGCGTATGGTCATAAAAAACTCGGCGGCATCGGCGACCAGGTGGCGGCGCGCCTCAAGGAGCTGTCGCCGCAATACAACAACGGCGAACAGGTGGGGATCATCAACCAGCGGTTGGGCTACCTGGTGCGGTCGGGGCATCCCGATGCCATCGATTCCATCGTGCCCGTCGCCTACGGCAATATAGCCCTCAACCTGTTGCTGGCAGGCAAGCGTGGACGGCTGGTCAGCCTGCGCGACGGTAAATACGGCGACGTCGAATTAAAGGAAGTCATCGCCAGCAAAAAGCGCGTGAATATACAGAAGCATTACAATACCGACCGCTTCCGCCCCGACTACCGGAGTTTTGAAAACAAACCCCTGTTCATCATGTCCTGCGAAGATTAGGTTACCCCTTCTTTTTAAACACTTTGCCTGCGTATTGCCCTTGCCTCCACTTACCCCCTGTGGTAAGCTATCGCCACAGCACTATATTTTGCTAAAAGCACCTTAAAGTGCTATTTTTCAATTATTTAACTCGCACGCTGCCGGACTGGAGCAGGGGTGACCGCAAGGTTTCTGCGCCGGAATGAAGGGAGCGGTGGATCCAACCCAATTCTTAAGGAGAATGTATGTCTGAAATTACCATGAATCAACTGCTGGAGGCCGGGGTGCACTTTGGTCATCAGACCACGCGCTGGAATCCCAAGATGAAGAAGTACATTTATGGGTCCCGCAACGGAATCCATATCGTCAACCTCCAGAAAACGTTGACTCATTTCAAGGAAGCCGAGAAATATTTAAGGAATGTATCACAGCAGGGTAAAAAGATTCTGTTTGTCGCAACCAAAAAACAGGCGCAGGAGTTGATTGCCGAGCAGGCGGAACGGGCCGGGATGTATTACATCAATCAGCGCTGGCTGGGCGGCACGCTCACCAATTTCGCCACCATTCGAAAAAGTATCCAGCGTCTCCTCGAATTGGAACGGTTGGAAGAGGAAACCCAGTTCGAGCAGTTGCATAAAAAGGAAGCCCAGAACAAGCGCAAGGAAATCGAAAAGCTCAACAAGTTTCTGAGGGGCATCAAGAACATGAAGGACCTTCCCGACATCATGTTTGTCGTGGATACCCGGAAGGAACGCATTGCGATGGCGGAAGCGATCAAGCTGGGGATCAAGGTGGTGGCGATCGTGGACACCAACTGTGACCCGGACGGGATAGATTACGTGATCCCCGGGAACGACGATGCGATTCGTTCGATCGACCTGTTTGCCAGCCGCATTGCGGATATTTGCCTCGAAGGCCAGGAAATCTACAAGGCCGTGCAAAAGGAAAAACAGGAAGCGGCCGCCAAGGAAGCAGCCATCAAAGAAGCGGCTGCCAAAGAAAAAGAAGCGGCCGCCGCCAAGGAAGCTGCGGCCAAGAAAGCCGCCGCGGCTGCCAAAAAGCCTCCCAAGACGGAACAGAAAAAGGCCGCCGCGAAGAAGGCTGATAGCCCACCTGCTGTCAAGGAAGCCAAAAAACCGACTGCCGTTGAAGCACCCGCCAAGGCAGATTCGGATTCGGATTCCAGTGAGAGCGCTGAGGAAAAACCCGTTTCCGCCTGAGGAAACGGCGGGGTCATTCCCGGGTTCGGGACAGGGGAAATCCGTATTTCACATTTTAGAGTATTGAGCGGCAGAAAGTTCCGGTAACAGAGTTACCGGTCACCTTGGTTCATCGTATCCTGAATTCACGGTTCAGTAGATGGATGCGGGACAGACAACGCCGCCGATTGCATAAATCAAATATACAGACAGAGGAGAATTGAGAGAATGGAAGTAACAGCGGATATGGTCAAAACGCTTCGCCAGCAGTCCGGGGCGGGCATCATGGAATGTAAAAATGCGCTCAAGGAAACCAAGGGCGATATTGAAGAGGCGATCACCCACCTGCGCAAGAAAGGCATGGCAAAAGCCGATAAAAAGGGCGACCGGAGCACGGGCGACGGCGCGATCGGTTCCTATATTCACGCCGGCAACAAAATCGGCGTGCTGGTGAATCTCCAGTGCGAAACCGACTTTGTCGCCAATACCGATGAATTCAGGGAGTTACTGAAAGATATCGCCATGCATATTGCCGCCGCCAAGCCGCGCTTCACTTCGCGCGATGATGTGACGCCGGAGGTGATGGACCAGGAGCGGGAAATTTTCGCCCACCAGGCGCGTGAATCCGGCAAGCCCGACAACATCATCGACAAAATTGTCGACGGTAAAATGTCGAAGTTCTATGAGGAGAATTGTCTGCTGGATCAGACGTTCATCAAGGATGGCGATTTGACCATTCAGGAATTGATCAAGCAGAAAATCGCCAAGCTGGGAGAAAATATTACGGTCGGCGCTTTTACGCGTTTTGAAATCAGCAAGTAAACCACAGGGGGTTTTTTTGGACAAGCCCATTTACGATCGGGTACTTTTGAAATTGGGCGGTGAAAGCCTGGCCGCTGAAAACGGCGGATTTGGGATTGATCAGGAAGCGCTCAACAGTATTGCGGCGGAAGTGGCGGAAGCCAAGAACATGGGAGTGGAGATTGCCATCGTTATCGGCGGCGGCAACATATTGCGTGGAGCCACTGCCAGCAGTCTGGGTATGGAGCGGGTCACTGCCGATTACATGGGCATGCTGGCCACGGTGATCAACAGCCTGGCCCTGCAAAACGCCTTGGAGAGCAACGGCGTTCCGACACGGGTGTTGACCGCCCTGGAAATCCGGCAGGTGGCCGAACCCTATGTCCGACGACGGGCGATCCGGCACTTGGAAAAGGGCCGCGTGGTGATATTTGCCGCGGGCACCGGCAACCCTTATTTCACTACGGACACGGCGGCTTCGCTGAGGGCTATCGAAATCGAGGCCCAGGTGATTTTCAAGGCCACCAAAGTGGACGGCGTTTACTCCGCCGATCCCATGAAAGATTCGCAAGCGACCAAGTTTACCGAATTATCCTACATCGATTTGTTGAACATGGGGCTCAAGGTAATGGACTCCACCTCGGTGTCCCTGTGTATGGATAATAAACTGCCGATGGTCATTTTCAACGTCCAGCAGAAAGACAGTATCAAGCGGGTGCTTTTAGGGGAAAAAATTGGAACCACTGTAGGGTCAAATTGATATGGACAATCATATAAAAGATTCGGAACAAAAAATGAAAGCCTCCATCGATCACCTGCACACCGAGCTGGGCAAGGTCCGGACCGGTCGCGCTTCGGTGGCTCTGGTGGAGGATATCAAGATCGATTATTACGGCAACCCCACTCCGCTGGCTCAAACCGCGACACTTGGAGTGCCGGACAGCAAGACCATTACCATCGCCCCCTGGGATTCCACCATGTTGCCATTGATCGAAAAGGCCATTCAGGTGTCGGACTTGGGGCTGACCCCTTCCAACGACGGAAAAGTCATCCGTCTGACTATTCCCCCGCTGACCACCGAACGTCGGCAGCAGCTCACCAAGGTAGTCAAGAAGTATGGCGAGGATTGTAAAATCGCGATTCGCAACATCCGGCGCGACTTCAATGACAAGCTCAAATCCATGGAAAAGGACCACTCCATTTCCAAGGACGAGGAGCACAAGGGTCACGACGAGATTCAGAAAGCCACCGACAAGTATGTGGCTGAGGTGGACAAGATCGTTCAGGGCAAGGAAAAAGATGTCCTGGAGGGTTGATGGATGCCTTATAATATTGATAAGTTGAACTAAAGGCCCCGCCCCGTTGGCAGGACCTTGTTTTGCCGAATCAATCTGAGACCATGGAGATCCCCCTTTGTCTGACCCCGCCTTAATGAATCAAATTGATCTCAAGCGTTTGCCACGCCACATCGCCATCATCATGGACGGCAACGGACGCTGGGCCAAAAAGAACAGGCTCCCGCGGGTGGAGGGCCATCGCCGGGGCGTCAAAACCGTCGATAAAATTGTCACTTTATGCACCGAGATGCATATCGAGGCCCTGACTCTGTACTCCTTTTCAGACGAAAACTGGAACCGCCCCCGCCCCGAAATCGAAGCTCTCATGAAAATTCTGGACCAGTACCTGAACAAGGAACTGGAGCGCATGAAGCGGGAGAACATCCGGTTCAATACCATAGGCCGAATTCACGAACTGCCACCGGCCATTCAAAAACTCATCCGTCATGCGGAAGACTATACGCGAAACAACGAGGGTCTGATTCTGACCCTGGCGTTAAGTTACGGTGGGCGGCAGGAGATCATCGACGCGGTCAAAAAAATCGCCATGCAGGTGCAGGAGGGAAGCTTGCCTATCGAGGATATCGACTTTCCGGTTCTGGAAAGCAGCCTGTATACCCACGACTTGCCCGAACCGGATCTGCTGATCCGCACCAGTGGCGAAAAACGGATCAGCAACTTTCTCCTGTATCAAATGGCGTACACTGAATTGCATTACACCGAAGTCTTGTGGCCGCAGTTTACGGAAGACGATCTGCTCAAAGCCATCATTGATTTCCAGAGCCGGGAACGACGGTTCGGCATGATCGGCGACCAGATCGTCAAAGCCTGACCGCGGCCCGCAACCCATTCCCACAACGCACCTCCGAGATATATCTTATGACACTCCTCCGCTATACATTGAAATGGGAGAACGACGCGTGAAACGCATAATCAGCGGACTGGTCCTCATTCCCGTTGTCCTGGGAATTGTTCAATACGGTTCGACGCTTTTATTTCTGGCACTCGTGACCGCCGCCGTGTTGGCGGGTTGGGTTGAATATTTCCGCCTGACCGGTCACATGGGAATCAAAATCAATCCCATCGTCGGCGGCATCCTGTGCCTGTTCCTGGTTTTTTGTTTTTACCGCAACGACTTTTATCTGGTCTGGCTGGCGGTATGTCTCATGACGTTGTTCATCACCGGGTACGCTTCCGGATCCGCCCTCGAGGAGGCTCTCTCCCAAGTGGCCTATTCGTTTCTGGGTGTAGTTTATGTGTCCGGCTTGATGAGTTATTTCATTTTGCTGCGCGGTATGGAACACGGTAACCATATTCTTTTTTATCTTTTTATGGTGATCTGGTCGGGCGACATTGCCGCGTACTACGTCGGGAAAACAATTGGAAAAACCCCGCTTGCACCCAGGATCAGTCCCGGCAAAACCATCGAAGGATCGGGGGCGGGACTGGTCGGCAGTGTGGCCGGAGGGGTTGCCGCCAAGTATCTGTTTTTTGAGACTCTTCCGCTTAACCACTGTTTGATTATGGCCTTATTATGCGGTACCATGGGTCAAATAGGAGATCTAGCCGAGTCCCTTTTCAAGCGCCGAGCCGGGGTTAAGGATTCCGGATCACTCATCCCCGGACATGGAGGGGTGCTGGACCGGTTGGACAGCCTGATATTTGCCGGACCTGCATTTTACATTTATCACACATTATTTTTATAAGCCAGGATTGAGGTTTATTAAGCTTTTTATAAGTTTGTGGCTTATCCTGTTACCAATCACAAGCGAACCTACTGACCGCGGGCACTTATGAAGAAAATTTCCATCCTCGGATCGACGGGCTCCATCGGCGTCAATACACTGGATGTCATTGACCGCAACCCCGGCAAGTTTGAAGTCTGGGGACTCGCCGCCGGCAACAACATCGAAGTGCTCGCACAGCAAACCCGAAAATTCAAACCCAAAATGATCTCCCTGCACAACGTGTCGCGTCTGGGAGAATTGCGCGCCCTGCTCGGCGATCAGAAAGTGGACATCGTCGCCGGCGAAGCGGGAGCAACGCAGGTCGCCACCCTGCCGGAAGTCGAAATCGTCGTTTCGGGCGTCGTCGGTTGTGCCGGACTGGTTCCGACCTATGCTGCCGTTCAGGCCGGAAAAACCCTGGCGCTGGCCAACAAGGAAACCCTGGTGGTTGCCGGAGAGCTGGTCCTCAAGTCGGCACAGGGCAAATGCGACATCATCCCCGTCGACAGCGAACACAGCGCGATTCTGCAAGCCTTGAACGGCGAAAACCGGGACCGCATCAAGCGTATTATTCTCACTGCGTCGGGCGGGCCCTTTCGCACCTACACGCTGGAGCAGATGGAGCATGTGACGGTCAAGGATGCACTCAACCATCCCAACTGGGACATGGGAAACAAGATCACCATCGACTCCGCCACCATGATGAACAAGGGATTGGAGTACATCGAAGCCAAATGGTTGTTCGGCCTGGAGACTCAGGTGGACATCATCGTGCACGCGCAAAGCATCGTGCATTCGATGATCGAGTTTGTCGACACCTCCATCATTGCGCAACTCGGGATTCCAGATATGCGCGTGCCCATCGCGTACGCATTGTCGTACCCGGATCGGATCGACTGCACCCTGGCCTCGCTGGATTTGTCGGCGTTGTCGAAACTCACGTTTGAGCCGCCGGATTACACGCGCTTCCCCTGTCTGCAGTTGGCGCGGGACGCGATGAATATCGGCCAGACCATGCCCGCCGTGCTCAACGGCGCCAACGAGATCGCCGTGCAGGCCTTTCTGGACGAGCAGATCTCCTACAAAGAAATTCCCGAGATCATTCGCACGGCCATGCACAATCACGACGTCCGGCCGATCACCTGCATCGAAGATGTCCTGGAAGCGGACCGGTGGGCACGCGAAGAAACCCGCAAACTGATCACCGTCACTCTTTAAAGTTTTGCCGCCCTGGGTTTGCCGAAGGAAACACGAATAAACCAAACATTAGACAGGATCACAGGATAAAAATAAATTTAAGGAAGGGATTTATTATAAGCCCCTCTTGTAAAGAGGGGCTGGGGTGATTCCTCCTCTTGCTTTTTATTTAAAATGGATTCACTTTTGAAAAGCTCTCCTTGAAAGCGAGAGGGAGCATCAATGGTAAGGCTTATTTGATGAGTTCATTCCGAATCGGTAACGGATACGATGTGCACCGCCTGGTGGAAGGACGCAAGCTGATCCTCGGCGGAGTGGACATCCCGCACGACAAGGGCCTCGACGGCCATAGCGACGCCGACGCGTTGTGCCATGCGATTTGCGACGCGCTGTTGGGCGCGGTGGGCGCCGGCGATATCGGCCATTATTTCCCGGATACCGACCCGCAATGGAAAGGGGTTTCCAGCCTTCTGCTGTTGGAAAAAGTCGGAAAAGTGGTGAAGGAGCAGGGATATCAGGTGAGCAACACCGACGCCACCGTCATCGCCCAGCAACCGAAACTCGCGCCCTACCTCGACAAGATGAAACAGAACCTCGCCAAGGCACTCGCCATCGGTCCCGGGCAGGTCAACGTCAAGGCCACGACCACCGAAAAACTCGGTTTCCCCGGCCGCGAAGAAGGCATCGCCGTCGACGCCGTCGCACTGGTGGAAAAAATCTAACCGGGCTCCCGCCCGGAGGGAACTTGCTGATAGTTGACAGCAAGAGTGGTTCGTGGAGCGCAATTCATATTTTAAAATCACTCGCAGCGGTTCGCCGCGCAGCGTCACCCTGGTCAGATACCACCCGGAATGTGGTCGTCGTCCTTACTTTCAATCCGGGACAACCGCTCTTCCGTGGTTTTTTTGACCGAGTCGAGGGTGCGGTCCATTTCCTTCATCTTGTCCACCATCCACATCAATTCTTCCAGCGTGAACTTGCCCTCGGATTTGACCTTGGTCTTCAAAACATCATAAGTCAGTCCCATGGGACACCTCCATTCAAACGGCCCGGTAAACCCCGTCAGGGCTGCCTCACAGGCCGTTTCAGAACGTCTCCCCCCATTATTTAATTACCCATAAATATGGTCCTGAATCGTCACAAACGCTTGTTTCTTTTGATACTTTTAGGTTACAAACTTCCAAGCAGGCCCATTTCAATGGGTATCGGAATATGCCATAGCGGTTTAAAAATAATCTTCTCCGATATTTTAGAACGACCCGGCCCTCTTCCCAACTCGTCTTTTTTATGCTAAATTCCTTAATTCCGAAGTTTTGGCTTCGTCTGGTTTTTCAATGCAACCCATCCAGGGTTTGAATCCAATACATCCCCGACACTTGTACCCTATGGATCTTATCTATGCGGCCTGAGGACCGTATTGTCATTACAGGGATCGGCCTGACGGCGCCCAACGGCAACACTCTTGCGGAGTTCCGCAAGGCGCTGCTCGAGGGCCGGTCCGGCGTCACCCGCTTCGAGACCCGTTTCATGGGCGAAGTGCTGGCCGGGGTGTGCGATTTCGACGAGCTCAAATACCAGAAGAAGAAAAGTCTCAGGCGCGGCACCCGGGCGGGATCGATTGCCATCTACTGTTCGCAGGAGGCTGTGGCCGACTCCGGCATCGCGTTCGACACGGTCGATAAATCGCGCGTTGGCGTCTACCTCGGCACCACCGAGCACGGCAACGTCGAAACCGAAAACGAAGTCTACGCCATCAGCCAGTACGACTACGACACCAAGTACTGGTCGCACCACCACAACCCGCGGACGGTGGCCAACAATCCGGCGGGCGAGGTGACGCTCAACATGGGCATTACCGGGCCGCATTACGCGATCGGCGCGGCCTGTGCGGCGGGCAACCTGGGCATCATCCAGGGAGCGCAGATGTTGCGGCTGAACGAGGTCGATCTGGCGTTCGCCGGCGGCGTCTCGGAAAGCATTCACACCTTCGGCATCTTCGCCAGTTTCAAGAGCGAGGGTGCACTGGCCGAGCACGCAGACCCGACCAGGGCGAGCCGCCCGTTCGACAAGAACCGCAATGGCATTGTCTGTTCCGAAGGCGGATGCGTCTACACGCTCGAACGCCTGCCGGACGCGGAGGCGCGGGGCGCCAAAATTTACGGCGAAATCGTGGGCCATGCCAGCAATTCGGATGCTTTCGACTACATCCTGCCGGAGCCGGGGCGGCAGGCCGAGTGCATGCGGCTGGCGCTGGACCGGGCCGGATTGAAGCCGGAGGATATCGACATCCTCAACACCCATGCCACGGCGACTCAGCTGGGCGATATTCAGGAATGCAAGGCGGTGCGCGAGGTGTTCGGCATGGAAGGTCGCACAAGAATAAATAATACAAAGAGTTATATGGGGCACACCATGGGCGCGGCGGGGGCGCTGGAGCTCACCGGCAACTTGCCCGCTTTTGAAGACGGGTACGTCCACCCGACCCTCAACCTTGACGAAATCGACCCGGAATGCCAGCTCAACAACCTGGTCGCGAATACGCCGGAACTGCTGGACAATGTGAGCATTATCATGAATAATTCGTTCGGAATGTTCGGCATCAATTCCGTTTTGATCGTCCGCAAATATCAAAAATAGATTGAAATTCAGGGAGTTTTACCCTACCATCAAGTTTTAGGAGAACGCGCTGAATGACCAGGGACCAAGTTCGACAAGCCATCCTCAATATCATCTCCGACATTGCTCCGGACGAAGATTTAGGCGCCATCAAAGACGAAGAAAAACTGCGGGACCAGTTTGATCTGGACTCGATGGATTTTCTCGATATCGTGATGGAATTGCGTAAACGCTTCAACCTGGAAGTGCCTGAAAAGGACTACCAGGAACTGGTGTCGATGGCGAGCAGTGTCGAGTACCTGTTTCCGCGCCTGAAAGACGACGAATTGGTCAGTTGAAGTCGTCTCGGGATTTTCCCGGCCTTCCTTTGTGATCCCCTGCCGCCCAAGCGGTTTACTTGATCCCCAGCCTCATTTACAATCAAGACCATGAACTATGACGTCATCATAATAGGCTCCGGTCTGTCCGGATTGGCCGCGGGCATTCGTCTGGCGATGTTCGAAAAGAAAGTGTTGATCGTCGAGAAGCATGTCGAAGTCGGCGGCCTCAACTCTTTTTATACCCGCAAGCACCGCACGTTCGATGTCGGCCTGCACGCCATGACCAATTACACGCCAAAAGGTGTGCGTACGTCTCCGCTGGGCAAACTTCTCAAGCAACTGCGGTTCAAACACGAAGAGTTCCGCCTGTGCCCGCAGGAGATGTCGGAAATCCGCTTTCCCGACAAGTCGATCCGGTTCACCAACGAATTCGAATTCATGGAACAGGAAATCGCGGAGCAGTTCCCTTCGCAGATCGACGGGTTCCAGAAACTGCTCACGCATATCCGCGAATTCAACGAGCTGGATCTGGACGACAGCCAGAAGATTTCCTCCCGCGAGGTGCTGGAATCCTGCCTGACCGATCCGGTACTGATCGACATGCTGTATTGCCCCATCATGTACTACGGCAACGCGGCGGAAGGCGACATGGATTTCTACCAGTTCGTGATCATGTTCAAGAGCCTGTTCATGGAAGGGTTCGCCAAGCCGATAGGAGGGATGCCTTATATCCTGAAACTGCTGGTCGACAAATACCAGAGTCTCGGCGGCGAATTGCGCATGGGCGCGGGAGTGCAGAGCATCGCGCACAAGGACGGCGAGTTGCAATCCCTCCAGCTGGAGAATGGCGAAACGCTGGTGGCGGATAAAGTGATTTCTTCTGCCGGAATCGTCGAAACTTTACGTCTGTGCCGCCCGAAAATCGTCGCAGAATCCGACCTGGAAATCGGCCAGATGTCATTTATCGAGTCGATATTCGTGCTGGACCGCATGCCGAAAGAAGTGGGATATGACAAGAGCATCGTGTTTTACAGCACCGAGCCTCGCTTTAAGTACCGGGTTCCCAAGGGCTTAACCGATGTCACCAGCGGTGTTCTATGCTGTCCCGCCAATTTCCAGTACCCGGAGGCCCCGCCCGAGGGGATCATCCGGGTCACCAATCAGGCTAATTTCAGGCTGTGGGACGCCATGGCGCGCTCCGATTACCGGGCCGCCAAGAAGGAATACCGGGAGCGGGGGGTGAATGCGTTGTTGACTTATTTCCCCGATTTCAGCGATCATATTATATATATAGACTCTTTTACGCCCAAGACCATATTCAAATACACCGGCCATCTCAACGGGGCCGTGTACGGTTCTCCTACCAAAATCAAGAGTGGGCGGACACCGGTAAAAAACTTATTTATTTGTGGGACAGATCAGGGATTTTTGGGTATCATTGGGGCGACATTGAGCGGAATTTCAATGGCTAACCTGCATATTTTGCAAGCGGAAGCCAAATCCGAATACGGGAGAATTTGATGGCTAAAGACTGGCTGAAGGGAATCAAGTCGGCTTACGATACGATTGTTATCGGCAGTGGCCTGGCAGGTTTGACCGCCGCCAACAAGCTGGCCAAACTGGGATATAAGGTTCTCATCCTCGAACATCACTACAATTTGGGTGGGCTGGCCACCTGGTTCAAACGCAAAGGCGGCCATATTCTGGATATCTCCCTGCACGGGTTTCCCACCGGCATGATCAAAACCTGCCGCAAATACTGGACCCAGGAAATCGCCGATTCCATCGTCCGCCTCAAGAACATCCGCTTCGACAACCCGCAATTCTCCTTCTGGACCAATTTCGATAAAAACGATTTTACCCGCCTGATGAAAGACCGTTTCGGAATCGTCAAGGAAACCATCGACGATTTTTTCCAAACGGTGCGGGCGATGAATTTTTATGACGACCTGTCAATGACCACCCGCGAATTGTTCGAAAAGTTTTTCCCCGGCCGGACCGATGTCCACCGCCTGTTGATGGAACCCATCACCTACGCCAACGGTTCCACTCTGGATGATCCGGCGATCACCTACGGGATCGTGTTCGCCAACTTCATGGACAAAGGGGTGTACACGTTTAAAGGCGGTACGAACGAACTGATCAAGAAAATGAAAAAGGAACTGCTGAAAAACGGCGTGGATATCCGCACCCATTGCATGGTCGAACGCGTTGTCGTGAATGACAAAACCGTGCAGGGGGTGGAAGTTCAGGGCCGGATGATCCCCGCCAAAACCGTTTTATCCAATTCAAATATTTTAAGCACCATTCACAAGTTGACCGGTGACGAACACTTTACTCCGGAATTTCTTGATGAGGTTAAAAAGGTCCGGTTGAATGACAGCAGTTGCCAGGTGTATATGGGCCTTAAAAGAGGCGAAAAGATCGATAATGTCGGAGACCTGCTGTTCACCTCCCAGGAAAAGGAATTCAGTTCGGCCTCTCTCCTGGAACCGGAGACCACCAGCCGGACCTTCAGTTTTTATTATCCGGAAACCCGGCCGGGCCTCAACATGTATTCCATCGTGGCTTCGACCAACGCACGGTTCAAGGACTGGGCCCATCTGACCCGTCAGGAATACGAGAAGAAAAAGAAACTGTTGATCGATCGGACACTGGACGCTTTGGAAAAATACGTTCCTGATGTACGCAAAAAAATAGATCACCTGGAAGCTTCCACTCCGGTGACATTCAAACGCTACACCGCGCATCCGAACGGCGTTTCTTTCGGCACCAAGTTTGAAGGGCTTTCGATCAGCAAGGACCTTCCCAAACAGATTGCAGGGTTGTTCCATGCGGGTTCGGTGGGGATCATCATGTCCGGTTGGTTGGGCGCGGCCAATTACGGGGTGATTGTGTCCAACGAAGTGGATAAATTCTTGCACGCGGTGTCCCAACCCCAACCGGAACTGGAAACCGTCAGCGTATAAATTTCGGCAACGGAAATACGCCCAATAAGTTGAGTTTTTGTTGTTTCTTCCCTTCTTCTGTCCAATCCATCTATCGTGAATTTCGATTTCAAAGATCAAACTGTTATTGTGACCGGCGGCACGCGCGGAATCGGCCGCGGTGTGGCTGAAGCATTTCTCGCCGCCGGCGCTCAGGTGATCGCTACCTACCGTTCCGATGACTCTGCCGCACAGGATTTCCAAAAAGCTAATGAAAACTACAGCGACCGGCTCCACCTCCGGCAATTCGATGTTTCCGACTATGACGGAGTCGTTGCGTTTTTCAAATATGTGGAGGAAAATTTCAAACAGTTTGAGGTTCTTGTGAATAATTCCGGGATACGGCGCGACTCTGTGGTCGGGATGATGGCGGTTGAGGATTGGGATGATGTCATCCACACCAACCTGACGGGAACGTACCATATGAGCAAGCTTGCGGTACAGCACCTGATGCGGCAGAAGTACGGAAGGATCGTGAACATCACGTCACCCATCGGCCGGTACGGGTTCGCAGGGCAGGCCAATTACGCCGCCAGCAAGGCGGGGCAGGTGGCGTTTACCCGTTCCTTGTCGAAGGAAGTGGCCAGCCGCAACATCACGGTGAATTGTGTGTCGCCCGGATTTATTGACACCGATTTCATCGGCGATCTCCCGGAAGATCAGAAGAAAAAATACCTGGGTCAGGTTCCCATGAAACGCTTCGGCACGGTGGATGAAGTGGCACGGGCGGTGCTGTTTCTGGCGGACCGCGAATCGGCTTATATCAATGGTGCCGTTTTGGAGATAACAGGCGGATTATAATGCAGGAACAAATCCTGAACGCCATACCCCATCGTCCTCCTTTTCTGTTTGTCGACGAAATTGTCGAGCAAACCGGGGATCACATCGTCACCCGCAAGCGCATCGATCCGGAGGAACCGTTTTTCAAGGGGCATTATCCCGGTTACCCGATCATGCCGGGGGTGCTGGTTTGCGAGTGCGTGTTTCAGGCGGGGGCGATTTTGATGGCGAAAAAATTCCCGACCCCCGCCGGCCAGGTGCCCGTCATGTCCCGTATTCAAAACGTCAAGTTTAAGAATCCCGTGTACCCCGGCAGCGTTCTGGAGATCCGGGCGGACTATGGGGAAAATGTAGGGCCGGCTCATTATATGAAAGGCAACGTGCAGGTGGACGGCCAGACGGCGGTGACGGTGGAGTTCACCGTGATGCTCATGGAGGAGAAGCTATGAGCTTCCTCGGGCTGGACAACAAAACCATCCTGGTGACCGGTGTCGCCAACAAAAAAAGCGTTGCGTATCATATCGGCAAAACCCTCGAAGCCGAAAACGCCAACGTGCTGTACAGCGTGCGCTCCGAGGAACGAAAAAAAAGCGTCGCCAAACTCATCGACCCGGCCCGGACGTTTGTCTGCGATGTGGAACGTGACGGGGATATCGCCCGCCTGAAAAAGGAAATTTCTGAAAAAACGGATGTCCTGCACGGACTGGTGCATTCCATTGCTTTCGCCAATTTTGCAGAGGGCCTGAAGCCGTTTCACGAAACATCGAAAAAAGATTTTCTGCAGTGCGTGGACATTTCCTGTTACTCACTCATCAACCTGTCAAACGCCTTCAAGGATGTGTTCGATCCCGCCGCCTCGGTCGTCACCATCTCCATTTCCACGACGCGCATGGCGGCGGAGAATTACGGATACATGGGACCCGCCAAGGCCGCGCTCGATTCCTCGCTTTGCTTTCTCGCCAAATCGTTCAGCGCATTTTCAAAGGTACGGTTTAACTCCGTCAATGCGGGACTGCTGAAATCTTCCGCCTCGGCGGGGATTCCCGGTTACATCGATTCCTACCTGCACGCCGAACAGTCGACCCTGCGTAAACAGGCGTTGACCACCCAGGAAGTGGCCAACGCGGCGGTTTTCCTGATGAGCGAACGCGCCAGCGGCATCAACGCCCAGGGCATCGTGCTTGACGCCGGCATGTCCGTCAACTACTTCGACAAAGACATCGTCAAAAAAGCCCAGCGGCCAGGCTAGCGCCTGGAGGCAACTTGCTGACCGTTAATGGCTTGCGATGATCTCTGGGCGAAATTTAAAAAAGGTTTAAAGTTCGCCCCGCGCGGAGCGGCGGCTAGAATTGCTGGAGGAAGCGCAGGTCGTTTTCGAAGAACAGGCGGATGTCATTGATGCCATACTTGAGCATGGCGATGCGTTCGATGCCCATGCCGAAGGCAAACCCCGTCCATTTTTCCGGATCGTATTTGACGGCCCCGAATACCGCCGGGTCGACCATGCCGGCGCCGAGGATTTCCAGCCAGCCGGTTTGCGAACAAACGCGGCAGCCTTTCCCCGAACACATGACGCACTGGATGTCCACCTCCGCGCTGGGGCAGGTGAAGGGAAAAAAGCTGGGACGGAACCGGACCTTCGTTTTTTCGCCGAAGATCTGGTGCACAAAAATGTTCATCACTCCCTTGAGATCGCTGAACGTCACATTTTCGTCGACCATCAGTCCTTCGATCTGGTGGAACATGGGGGTATGGGAGATATCCGAATCACAGCGGTACACCTTGCCCGGTGCGATGATTCGCAGTGGCGGTTGCTGTTTTTCCATGACGTGGATCTGTACCGGTGAAGTATGGGTGCGCAGAACTTTTTCGCCGCCGATATAAAACGTATCCTGCATGTCCCGCGCCGGATGGTCCTTGGGGATGTTGAGCGCCTCGAAATTGTAGTAATCGGATTCCACCTCGGGACCTTCCGCCACCTGGAATCCGAGGCTGACGAAGATGGCGATGAGTTCTTCCATCACCTGAGTGACGGGGTGGAGCGAGCCGCGGGCTTCCTTGCGGCCGGGCAGGGTGGTGTCGAAGGTGCGGTCGACTCCTTCCAGGGAGGCGCCTTTCAGTTTATCGGTTTTTTCTTTAATCTCATTTTCAATCCAGTTCTTAAGCTCATTGACGTGCCGGCCCACTTCCCTTTTTTGTTCGGATGACAGCTCGCGCATGTCCTTCATCACCTGCGTCACCACGCCTTTTTTCCCCAGAAAATCCGTACGCAACTGCCGCAGTTCATCCCCGATCCCGATCTCGGAGAGTCGGTTTTTGAAGTCGTCTTTATATTGTTTGATTTTATCGATCATGTGCAGGGAAAAGGAAAGTTAAATAAAAAAAGCCTGATCCCCGGTGGGAATCAAGCTGATTGAATTTTCCGTAAAGAGTCGGGGCCGGAGAGTCCCCATGGTTAACTGCTCAACTGGGCTCGGGCCGTATCCATCAAGGCACTGAAGGATTGCTCATTATGAATGGCCATATCGGAAAGCACTTTCCGGTCGAGTTCGACATTGGCTTTTTTCAGGCCATGCATGAACTGGCTGTAGGTCATTCCGCCCGCCCGGACAGCGGCGTTGATACGGGCAATCCACAATCGCCGGAATTCCCGCTTGCGGGCGCGCCGGTCACGGTAGGCGTAGGACAGGCCTCTTTCCACCGACTCCCGCGCCTTGCGGAACGCGACACTGCGGACGCTCCGGAATCCTTTGGCCATGCGGAGAACTTTTTTCCTTCTCCTTCGGGATACGGTTCCATTAATTGCTCTGGACATTCAATTCTCCTTTAATAAGGCAATAGCCTCTGAACGCGTTTGGCATCTCCGGCTGAGAGGATGCTGCTTTGCCTTAAATTGCGTTTACGCTTGGTCGTTTTGCTGGTCAGGATGTGGCTGGTAAAAGCGGAGTTTCGCTTGATCTTACCCGTGGCCGTTTTGCGGAAACGTTTGGCCGCACCCCTGTTGGTTTTCATTTTTGGCATTTTAAATTCTCCATCGGATACCGATTATCCTGCCTGCAGCGGATTTCCGATGACCGCACTCCAGTGAATTTTTATTATTGGGACTTTAAAATCCCCAGCGGGAACCGGTAATCATACCTGAAGGAGTCCCGGGAGTCAACCTTCAGAACCCTGGGAACTTTTGCTTTCTTTCTTATTACCGCCCTTGGGAACCAGGATCATGGTCAGGGTTCGACCTTCCTGCTTGGCGTTCTGCTCGATGACGCCATAATCTTCCATCGCCTCCGCAACACGCTTCAGTATTCTTTCGCCACCCTCCCGGTGGACAATTTCGCGGCCTTTGAAAAATATCACCACTTTGGCCTTGTCTCCGGCTTCCAGGAACCTCTGCACGTGTTTGACCTTGAAATCAAAGTCGTGCTGGTCGGTATTGGGCCGGAATTTGACTTCCTTGAGGTGGATAATCTTTTGATTTTTCTTGGCTTCGTGGGCCCGTTTGTTGGCCTTGTATTTGTGTTTGCCCCAGTCCATGACCCGGCAAACCGGTGGGTTGGCGTTGGGTGATACTTCGACCAGATCCAAATCCTGGTCCTGGGCTAATGCAATGGCTTCGCGGGTGGGGAAGGTTCCCATCTGTTCCCCATCGGTGCCAATAACGGATACTTCTTTGACACGAATCATGGAGTTTACTCTTTGTTTCTTGATACAATCTTCTCCTTGTTAAAGTTTATTCGGCGTCCAGCGCCTTGGTTTCGATCAGTTCATTCAACTCCCGGAGGAAATCTTCCACCGGCATGACCCGGGTTTCCTTGGACTTCCGTTTCCTTACCGCCACGGTTTTGGCCTGAACTTCCTGGTCGCCGAGGACCAGCATGTAAGGGATTTTCTGGAGTTGCGCTTCCCTTATCTTGAACCCAATCTTCTCATTTCGCAAGTCTTTTTCAACGCGAATACCCACCTCTTCCAGACGCGAAGCCACTTTCTCGGCATAGGGGTTTTGGCTGTCAGTGATGGGGAGCAGAATCACCTGCACCGGAGCCAGCCACGCGGGGAATGCCCCGGCGTAATGTTCAATCAGGCACCCGAAAAACCGTTCCAGCGAACCCATCAGCGCACGATGAATCATAATCGGTTGGTGCTTGTGGCCGTCTTCCCCGATATACGTCATCTCAAACCGCTCCGGCAGGTTGAAATCGACCTGGATGGTGGATACCTGCCAGTACCGGTTGAGGCTGTCCCTGATCTTGATATCGATTTTGGGACCGTAGAACACGCCCTCGCCGGGGTCTACCTCATACGGCAGTTCCGCCCGTTTGAGGGCGGCTTCCAGGGCCGAGGTGGCCGTTTTCCAGTCGGCATCGGAGCCCACGGATTTTTCCGGCCGGGTGCTCAGGAAGACTTTGTATTCCCAGAATCCGAACGACCGCAGAATAAACAGCACGAATTTGAGGACTTTGGCGACTTCGTCTTCCAACTGGTCCGGGCGGCAGAACAAATGGGCGTCGTCCTGCGTGAATCCGCGCACCCGCAAGAGTCCGTGCATGACGCCTGACCGCTCATAACGGTACACCGTACCCAACTCCGCCCAACGCAGGGGCAGGTCGCGGTAGCTGCGCAGTCCGGTCTTGTAAATCTGGATGTGGAACGGGCAGTTCATCGGCTTCATGACGTACTCTTTGCCCTCGATGTCCATCGGCGAAAAAATATTTTCCTTGTAGAATTCCATGTGCCCGCTGATTTTCCAGAGGTCGGTCTTGGCGGCATGCGGCGTGTACACCAGTTCGTAGCCGTTGTTGTAATGCTCCTGCTTCCAGAATTCTTCCATCAGGTAGCGGATGCGTGCGCCCTTGGGGTGCCACAGGATCATGCCCGGCCCGATGTCTTCCGACATGGAATACAGGTCGAGCTCCCTGCCCAGCTTGCGGTGATCGCGCTTCTTGGCTTCTTCCAGGCGGTTGAGGTAGGCCTTCAGTTCCTTCTTGTCGTGCCAGGCGGTGCCGTAAATGCGCTGCAGCACAGGGTTGCGTTCGTCCCCTCGCCAGTAAGAGGCGGAGGCGTGCAACAGTTTGAACACCTTGAGGTCCCTGGTGTTTTCCACATGCGGACCGCGGCACAGGTCGGTGAAATCCCCCTGGGTGTAGGCGGAAATGATTTCCCCTTCCGCAAAATCTTCGATAATTTCTACTTTGAAATTTTCACCCATCGCGTTGAACATGTTCTTGGCGGCCTCGGGAGACAGTTCGACGCGTTGCACCTCCAATCCCTCTTTGGCGATTTTGTGCATCCGGTGTTCGATTTGTTCCAGGTCCTCGGGTTTGAACGGTTCTTTGCGGTGAAAGTCGTAGAAAAATCCATCCTCGATCACCGGACCGATGGTGATCTTGGTTTCCGGATACAGTTGTTTCACCGCCTGTGCCATCAAATGCGCGGTACTGTGACGGAGAGTTTCGAGATCGTAAACTTTTTGATTCGGATTGTTCATTTACAAAACACTTGTGAACCTGAACCGCCTGAACGGTCTTTTGAATTTGTTGACTGGATTTGGAGTTGATCCGTGAAGGACAGCGGAAACCATAGGCGCGGGCGGTTTCGAACCGCCGACCCCTTGCATGTCAAGCAAGTACTCTACCCCTGAGCTACGCGCCTGTAAATCCAATATTTGGATGCGGGTGAATCGCTATTCTAAGTCCTGCCGTCATTTTGTCAAGGCCGAAATCCGGTGGACAAAAGCCCTGAAAACCCTTGAAAAACAGCAGTTTGAACTATTTGCCCACAAAAGTCAATATGAACTGCGCGTGAACACAGAGAATCGTGTTCAGCAGGAGAACGATGCATGTCATCCGGAGCTTGGCGAAGGGTGACCCACCATCGGGAACGATACGGGTTATTATGAAGAGCGGGTTTGCAGGTTGGCGTTGACCATATAGTCTTCCAACTCATCAATCACTTTGTCGACTTTTGCGGTGTCCCCATCCAACTTGGTCAGAATATCGCGGCTGTTTTTGTAATGGTCGAGAGCCGTTTTCACCTCACCCTGCTTGTCGTAAATAGAAGCCAGGGAGAACCAGTGATCCGCCACCTGCTGGCTCTGCTTGCCGACGTATTGGGTGGAGTGGTCCAGCGCTTTTTTTAAATATTCGATGGCCTTGGGGTATTTGAATTGTTTGAAGTAGATGTTGCCCGCGCCGGCATAGGCGGTGCCCACACCCGGATCGGTGTTGGCCGGGGCGTCGGAGTGAACATCCAGAAAGCCCTGATAATATTCCAGCGCTTTGTTGTAGTCGCCGGCCCGTTCGGCTTCCTGAGCCAGTGCCAGCAGGTCCCGGGAGTCACTGCCGGTCGTTTTTTTGACCAGGACTTCCAGCTTTTCCAGGTTCACATAAGCGTACACGCCCGCTCCCACCAGCACCAGAGCGGCCGCAATGATTAAAATGGTTTTGTTTTTCTTTTTTCCGGTCATGGATTTTCTAGGCCTCTTTAAGATGGCGAATGACTGCAGATCAATTCAATTCAGTGTAAAGGTAATAGATAGAAAATTTAAGTAAATTTAAGGGAGGTGCCTCTAAAACATGACTTTTCAATCTATTTTGATGGAGAGCTGGGAGTGCCGCCGGGGGTCAGGATTTCAGGATTCTCGTTGCGGGAAACAGGCAGCACGAAAAAACCCCCTCTCTTCGCAGAGGAGAGGGGGTTCAATTCTGACAGTGTTTGGCGTTGAAGATTAAATCTCGAACGGCTTTAAAATGAAAATTGTTTCCATCATGTCCTCCAGGGCCGCGTCGGTGAGGGCGTCACATTCCAAAGGAGTCGAGACGGTGATTTCAAAGACGTATTTTCCCCGCGGGATCAGATACACCTGGTTCATCGCCGACTCGGTTTCTCCTGAAGCCAGTTCTGAATTGAGGGTGAAGCTCAAATAACCCGCTTCAAAATTGGACACCCGGACCAACCGGATGCGGTCCATCATCTTGAAGCCCTTATTGTTCTCCGAAACGCTTTTGGCCATGACCGCCGCAATCGCCAGCGGGGAGACGTCTTTCGGGAGATCGTCGATATAATGCAACGACACCTGGAGCATGGGATTGAGATGAGGATACGGCTCCTGATGTTTGGCGATGAACAAAGGGGCCATTCCGGTACGCGCTTCCTGCTCCCGCAAATTCTGAATATGTTGCTTGAGTTTCAATTTTCCTTCTTCGCTGGTATCGGGGGTTGTCATCCAGGTGTCCGCATCATCCAGGCTCAGAAAATGCCAATCCGGGTGCTTGGTGATGGCAAACCCGGCATCACGGTTGAAAAACTTGTTACTTTGACGGCTCTCCTCAAATCCGCTGGTGGCCCCGATCAGGCCGAAAACCAGCAGAGAGACGATCCATAACTGTTTCATAGCCTCCTCCTTCTTGCCTCAACTCCCTTGCCAGGGAGCGGAAATTGGCTGCACATTCTCTATTTGGAGCCAATCGTTGAGCGCAATTGTCCGTTTTTAACTGTCTCCAAACCTTGCCAGGTTCCCCCTTCCGGCAAATCGCTATTCCTGTTTGTTCCAACCCTTCCAGTATAAAGGGTGCCGCCCCCACCGCTAACAAATTCAGCCCCACTTGGGGCATTAATGAAGAGAATTATTGAAAAATTGCCGATTGCAGTGGGATATTTTTTACAGATTTACAGAAAGGGATTCCGGAGTAAATAAGAGGAACTGAGGAGGGATCCCAAAAAATAAAACACCCCTCCCTTGAAATAGGGAGGGGTGAAAAAAATCCAGCGTGATGCTGGTTAGATCTTCTGGTAAATCTCGGCGCCCTTGTCTTTGAAGGTCTGGGACATTTCGGCCATGCCTTTGTCGAGGGCTTCTTTTTCATCGACACCCAGTTGATCGGCATAGTCGCGCACGTCCTGGGTGATCTTCATCGAACAGAACTGCGGCCCGCACATGGAACAGAAATGCGCCACCTTGGCGCCCTCCGCCGGCAGGGTCGCGTCGTGAAATTTGAGCGCGGTCTCCGGATCGAGCGACAGGTTGAACTGGTCCTCCCACCGGAACTCGAATCGCGCCTTGCTGAGTGCGTCGTCGCGTACCCTGGCACCCGGATGCCCCTTGGCGAGGTCCGCCGCGTGCGCGGAGATCTTATAAGTGATAACGCCCTGCTTGACATCGTCACGGTCTGGCAGTCCCAGGTGTTCCTTCGGCGTGACGTAGCACAGCATGGCGCATCCGTACCAGCCGATCATGGCGGCGCCGATGCCGCTGGTGAAATGATCGTAACCCGGCGCGATGTCGGTGGTCAGCGGTCCCAGCGTGTAGAACGGCGCTTCGTCGCATTCCCGCAACTGTTTTTCCATGTTCTCCTTGATCATGTGCATCGGCACGTGACCGGGTCCTTCGATCATGGTCTGCACCTCATGCTTCAGGGCGACCTTGGTCAGTTCGCCCAGCGTTTCCAGTTCGCCGAACTGCGCGGCGTCGTTGGCGTCGGCCAGCGAACCGGGGCGCAGTCCGTCGCCCAGCGAAAAGCTGATGTCGTAGGCTTTCATGATTTCGCAGATTTCCTCGAAGTGGGTGTAGAGGAAATTTTCCTTGTGATGCGCGAGGCACCACTTGGCCATGATCGCCCCACCGCGCGAAACGATACCGGTCATGCGCTTCGCCGTCATCGGCACGTAACGCAACAGCACGCCGGCGTGGATGGTGTAGTAGTCAACGCCCTGCTCCGCCTGTTCGATCAGCGTGTCGCGGTAGATTTCCCAGGTCAGTTCTTCCGGTTTGCCGTCGACTTTTTCCAGCGCCTGATAAATCGGCACCGTGCCGATGGGCACGGCGGAGTTACGGATGATCCATTCCCGCGTTTCGTGGATGTTCTTGCCGGTGGACAGGTCCATGACCGTGTCTGCGCCCCACCGCGTGGACCACACCATCTTTTCGACTTCTTCCTCGATGGAGGAGGTGATCGCCGAGTTGCCAATGTTGGCATTGATCTTGACCAGGAAGTTGCGGCCGATGATCATCGGTTCCGTTTCCGGGTGATTGATGTTGGCGGGGATGATGGCCCGGCCGCGCGCCACTTCGTCGCGTACAAATTCCGGAGTGATTGCGTTCGGCAGGTTGGCACCGAAGGAGTTGCCTTTCAATCGCGCTTCGCGTTCGGCGTCTTCCATCAATTGCAGTCGCTTCTGGTTTTCGCGGATGGCGATGTATTCCATTTCTGGAGTGATCATGCCTTTTTTCGCGTAATGCAATTGCGACACGTTGCAACCCTGTTTGGCCCGGTAGATGGCGCGGCCTGAACGGTTGAAGCGTTCGATGTCCTGCATCTGTTCCGGATTTTTATATCCGTTGTCTTCCGGGCGTTCGGTGCGGCCGCTATAGGCTTCGACGTCGCCGCGCGCCAGAATCCATTGCTGGCGGATCGGCGTCAATCCTTTGCGCACATCAATCTCCACGTCCGGGTCGGTGTAGGGTCCGGAGGTATCGTAGACCAGCACCGGCTCGTTGACTTCTTCGATGGGCTCGCTGCCGGCAGAATTCTGGATGATGGTCGGTGCCAGTTTGATTTCGCGGAACGGCACCCGGAGATCCGGATGGATGATCCCCTCGACGTAGACTTTTTTCGAGTTGGGGGAAATCGGATCGCGCGACAGTTCTTCTATCGTAGGGTCAGCGGACGACCCCGAAGGGCGTTTCGGCATATTCATTGAGTTTCTCCTGTTAAAGCATTTATATATTGCAAAGATTCGTGTTCGATATCGGGACTGTTCCAAATGGCCCGGATCAGGGCGACCCCGAAGGCGCCGTGTTGCCGGACCGGTGTGATGCGTGACAGATCGATGCCGCCCAGTGCCAGCACGGGAATATCCAGACCGGCATAGACCTGTTGTAATTTTTCGAGACCCTGGGGCGGACCGTATTGCTGTTTGGAAGGCGTGTCATACACCGGACTGAAGGTGACGAAATCCGCTCCCTGATGTTGCGCGCGCTTGGCGCCTTCAAATGAGTGCGTCGATTTGCCAATCATTAAACCCGGATATTGTTTTCTGATTTTCCTGACAGCGGCGCTGGACTCGGTTAGGTGCACGCCGTCGGCGCCGATGTCGTCTGCCAGTTCGGCGCGGTGATTGATGAACAACAGCGCGTTGTATGTGTGCGTCAGTTGTAAAACGTCTTTGGCCAGAGCGCGCAATTCATTTTCCGGCAGGTTTTTTTCCCGCAGTTGGATGGCCCGCACCCCGCCCTTGAGTGCCGCCTCGATACCCGCCAGGAATTGACCTTCCGGCAGCAGCGTCCGGTCGGTGATCAGGTACAGACGGAGCGCGTCGAGGCGTTCCCGGTTTTGGGCGGATGGCTTGGATGTCATATCCAGTACGGTATCGGTCATGGGGTTCACCCATCTTGCTCAGGGTTTAAAGATCGATCAGGCCGTCAATGGGACTGCTGGCGGTGGCGTACAATTTTTTTGGAATCCGTCCCGCTTCAAAAGCCAGCCGTCCGCTTTGCACCGCCAGTTTCATGGCCTGCGCCATTTTCAGGGGATTCTTCGCCCCGGCGATCGCGGTGTTCATCAGCAGGCCGTCGACGCCCAGCTCCATGGCGCGGCCGGCATCGGAAGCGGTGCCCACACCGGCGTCGACGATGACCGGGACCGTGACCGCTTCCAGGATCAGTTTGATGTTGTACGGGTTGCGGATACCGAGACCGGAGCCGATGGGCGCGGCCAGCGGCATGACCGCGGAACAGCCGACATCCTCCAGCTTTTTGCACAGCACCACGTCGTCGGTGCAATACGGCATGACGTGAAACCCGTCTTTCACGAGCAGTTCGGACGCTTCCAGTGTGGCTTCGTTGTCCGGAAACAGGGTTTTTTCGTCGCCGATGACTTCCACTTTGACGAAGTTGCCGAGGCCCGCTTCGCGCGCCAGTTGGGCGGTCATCACTGTTTCCTTGACGCTGTAGCACCCTGCAGTATTGGGCAGGAGCGTGTATTTTTCGGGATCGATGTAGTTGAGGATCGATTCTTTGGTTTTGTCGAGCTCGATCCGGCGAACGGCCACGGTGATCATTTCCGCACCGGAAATTTCCAGTGCCTGGCGGTTCTGCTCGAACGAAGCGTATTTGCCTGTGCCGACGATCAGCCGGGAGTTGAACACCGTATCGGCGATTTTTAGTTTGCTTTCGGTTTCTACTGCGGTTTCCATGTCCTGCCTCAAAAAAAATTAATCACGCCGCCCGATTATGACGAGATGTCAGTATCAACCGCCCCCGACGGCATGCACGATTTCCACCTTGTCTCCCTCGTGCAGAGGTGTCTGGTCGTAACTGGAACGGGGCACCACTTGAAAATTAAGCGCTACGGCGATATGGGAACCCGTGATGTCCAGCTCCTTGAGCATCTGGGCGATGGTCCCGCTGGACTGCAAATCTTTTTCCTGCCCGTTGATGACGAGTTGCATAATCGCCTGAAGTTGGGGCGGCTCAAATAAAAAAAGCCGTAATCCAGGAAAGGACTACAGCCGATTTATAATGAAACATTATAAATTAACTTCCCTTCGCTGGTATTAACCAGATCAGGTTCAAAGGGTTGTCCTGGTTGGACTCTCAGTTCGAAGTAACACCCCTAGTTCCCACTCAAATTTCAGGGATCAGGTTACTCGAATTAAAAAACAAGTCAAGAAATATTGACCTTGAATTAAAATCAGTTATTCTAATAAGATGAAACTATTTGAGAGTAAACACCTTATCGCCCTTATGGGGGTGCTGGCGCTGGTATTTTCAGGTTGTGCCTCCGGCGGCGATAAGCCGACCGATCAGCAGTTCGAAGCTCCCCAGACGGTGACAGCCGTTCCTGATAAGAGTTTGTTTTCGCAGGCCTTAAAAGCTCAAAACGAAGGTCAGTTTGAATCCGCCATCAAGTTGTGGGAATCTTTCCTGGCCAAGCACCCCGACTCATTTGAAGGACATAACAACCTGGGGTTGGTGTATTACACCCAGGATATGTTGTCACAGGCTCTGCAGGAGTTCGAGACCGCCCATCGGTTGGATCCGGTCGACCCCAAAATCCGAAAAAACCTGGCCCGCGCCTTGCGGTTCAAGGCCAGTATGCTCCACGAAAACCGCGATTATTTCAAGACGCTGGTCATCCTTGCCCGGTTGGAGCAGATTGTCGAGCCTGAAGAAAAACAGGCGATCCTGTTCAAGCAGGAGCAGGTGGAGGACCAGATTTTTTTACAGGTGATCAAGGCGGATAACTCAGCCGCCTACCAGGATTTCGTCAACCGTTTTCCCGACGGATTGAACGCGGTACGGGCGCGGGAATATCTGGAAGCGCATCCCAACAGGGTTGCCAAGTCGACTTCGCAAACTAAAAGTTGGATTTCCTCCGGCAAGGCAACAGCCAGTCCGGGCGGTGACTCCAGCTGGGCGTCATCGGAAAAGCCGCCCCAATACAGTACTGCCAGTCCCACGGCGACCTATACCCCCCCACCTCCCGGTACCAAAAAGAAAAAATCGGGTGACTTTTTCGGCACCGACTCCGCCGCTGTGGAAGATATCGCTGAAGAAAGCGTGGCCGCTCCGCAGGACAATGATCCTGTCGCCGCGATCCCGTTTGAGGATTTTGAAAAACCCGAGAGGTCCGGCGGAGAACAGACTGCCGCCAGGACACCCGCGGAGAGCAAGGATAGTCAAAGGGTCCCGGCCGAGTTCAATCCACTCAGCGGAGATCCTGATGAGGTGGCCGCAACGGGTCTGGACACTCTCCCCGATTTAAAACCCGCTCCGGTACCTGTTATTCCTGCAGAAGTGGAAGCTCCCGAATCTACCGATACAGCGGCGGGGGATATCAAAATGAAAACGGTTGAACAGGAAACAACGGAGGCCGCAACCGCCTCAGCTGAGAGTACGATAGAGCCAACCAATAATGAAGTAGCGAAACAGGAAGAACCTGAAACGGCAGTGGCACAGGCGGAAACCGCTCAACCGGAAACGGTCGAGTCCGAAAGTGAAAGAATTGCCCGCATCGTAAAAGAAGAAATCGCAAAAGCGGAAAGCGCACCCCCCGAACAGGCACTCCCTGAACAGACGCAACCCGAGCCCGTCCAAGAGATGAAGGCAGAGGCAAGTACAGAAGAAAAGCCCATGGAAGTTGCCAGCTTCGACCCGGAGGATCAAGGTGCGAAACAGGAAACGCCGGTTGAAAGCACCCCGGTAGAAACAGCTCCACCGGATCCGGAAGAATCAATAAGTCAGGAAACGGTATCTGAAACGGTGGCGGCCCTGGTCCCCTCCCCCCCTATGGAAACCTCCTCCATGGATGCCTCAACTCCTCAACCGGAGACTTTGCAGATCATGGTGGTGGTCCAGATGAGCGAGGGTTCCACCCTCAATGTGCGGTCGCAACCCTCAACACAGGGGGAAATTCTGGGTTACCTGGAAAATGGCGACATGATGCCTTTCATGAGTGAATCAGGGGATTGGTATCAGATCGAAATTGAAGAGGGATTGACCGGCTGGGTGAGTAAAAGCTATTCAACCACGCGGACGGTAAATTCAACGGTCGCTTCACCAGCGGAGGAAACAGAGTTAGCATCCGCGCAGGAAACAGAGTTGACGAGCGAATTGGCTCCTGTTCAGTCTGATCAATCTCAGTCTGATCCACAGCAGGCTTCGGGGGCTATGGTCGTCGTTACAGTGAGGGAAGGTTCGACTTTGAATGTACGTTCCCTTCCGTCTTCCAGTGGCGCCGTGGTGGATATGCTGTTCCGTGGAGACAAGCTGCCCTTGTTGAAGGAAGAGGGCGACTGGTACCAGGTTCAATTTGAAGACGAAACCACCGGTTGGATCAGCAAAAAGTTTTCCGTTATTGAGGGCGGGACTCAAAAAGCTTCTTTTGAAGCTCCGTTACCCGCGCCGAAAGCGAAAAAGAAGCACTGGAATACTCCGGCAAAAAAAGAGAAGAAGGAGATGGTCACCACGGTGGTGGTGGTCAAGGTGCCGGAAGGATCTTCCTTGAATGTGCGTACCTCACCTTCCTCGCAGAGCAAAGTGATCGGTAGCTTGAAAAGAGGCGAAATGCGGCCCCTGCTGGAAGAAATGGACGAGTGGTATCAAGTCGAACTTCAGGACGGCCAATCCGGCTGGATCAGTAAAAAGTTTTCCGGCAAGATGGAAGTGGATTCGTCCTTCGCTCAAAATCCTTAGTCCTCTGTGCGGTTCCCTGATCGCGTTGCCGCGGATCAGCGCCCTTCCCCCCTTTTAAAAAATTCCCTTTTTAAAATTGAAATCTGATACAACATCAGCATTTCTGTATTTTTTTTAGGAATGGCTGATGCAAGCAGTGATCCTATTGGCGGGTTACGGGTCGCGTCTGAAGCGCGACGATATTCCGCACAAATGCCTGTTGCCTTTTGGGGACGAAACCCTGTTGTCCCGCCACCTCAGTGTCTTGGAATCGCTCGGGATGGAACAGACGGTGTTGGTCGTTGGGCATAATAAAGCGGCGATTAAAAACTATGCCCACAGCCTGGATCTCTCCATGCCGGTCGAGTTTGTGGATAACGACCGGTACGAGACCACCGGCAATACGTTGTCCCTGGTGATGGGACTGAGAAACCGGGAGGGTGAATTCCTGGTCATGGACGGGGACGTGCTGTATCCGCGGGCGGCCCTGGAAGACTATGTCCGGCAATCCCGGCCCTCCTCCTTTGCAATCACTCCCGTGGATATCGACGATACCGAAGCCACCAAGGTCTTGTTGCGGGCCGATCAGACCATTGAATCGTTCGTGACCAAGCGGGATTTAACAAAGGAAGAAAAATCGAAGTTTCACATGGCGGGCGAAGCGATCGGATTTTTCATGCTGACCCAGGCCGTGGCGAGCCAGCTGGCGACTCTCTATGACCGGGAGGAGGCCCGGTTCATTCAAGCCCTCTGGGAAATTATCTTCAATGAAATCACCCCATACCATGAAATCCGCCCCTACCTTATCCCAAGCGGGGGATGCATAGAAATAGATACACAGGAAGACTACGAAGAAGCTCTCCGCTTATACCAATCTCACTCTGAAAAATATTGAAAATCGGTTATTTAGCCTTATCTCAAATTATCCCTGGTTTTATATTTGTCTGATAAATATGCGATTAGCCGGAAGAGGCTCCGCGATTTTAGGTATTCCTGATCTTTTTTGCAGAATATTTGTAAAATATTATACGGTATAACTTGATTATTTTTAAAATTTAATACAATAAACACATGTAATCAATGTTTTATACATATTTGTATCAATCTTAATCCTTTGTAGTAAGCGATTTCCCATAGTTAACTATAAATAACATCTTTTTAGTCATATATAATTTTTTTGGCATAGGGCTTGCTTTGTTATAAGAGATCATCGAATTTTTCTTTTCAACCTCTTGAGTTACCTGGAGTGAAAGAAAATGGAAGCGTTGCAAGAACTGGCAGGTCAACTTCATTTTTCTCTGACCCTGAGTCAAATGATCATCAGCTTTGGCATTCTGGCCCTGGGGGCTATCTGGGGCCGGATGAAGGCGGGAATGTTTCTTTCACTGGGCACCTTTGCCTATTGGGAATATACCGCCAATAAAGCGGTATTGTTTCAGATTGCGCTGGCCAACACCTATGGAATCTTTATGACCATGTTTATCGGTCTGTCTTTGGGATTTCTGCTGGTTTATGCCTGGGTTGTGCCTTCTTCCAAGTGAACGGCCGGTCTGCTTACAGGGAGATTAAAGCACCGTGTTTGACGTTACGAATTGCGCAGTCACCATTGAGATGATCGTTCTCGTCCTCGGTTTGCTGGGTTTATGCATTCTCTGGTCACATTATAAAACAGCTTTGTTTATCGGTTATTTATCTTCCATGTACTGGGTCTACACCCTGTACCAGACGGACCTCCTCCAAATGATGGGTCAGAACGCCTTTTACTGGTCGGGAACCGCTGCCCTTTTGCTCGGCAGCATCCTGCTTGCCATCATTAACCTTATGCCGGGAAGGCGTTAAATTTCCGGAATTACCTCCTCTTCTCCAAGTGCTATCACCAGAGGTACCGGGGTCGTAAGACCCCGGTACCGGCACTTCGCCGTTCCCTCTTATTACGCCCTTGCAAGTGTTATAATCAGACAACCCGTGATGATTTTACCCGACGGTCAAATTGGGTCCCGCGTCACGCTGGCCGGCACTTCGCCGTCCCGTTGCACGCCGAAGCGGTGTGTCCGGGGTATTCCATTTTTTTTAATATATCGTTGCTCATGCTGAAAAATTATAAAGCCGTGTTTTTTGATGTCGGGGGCACTTTGCTCCGCGTGCATCCGTCTGTGGGGGACGTGTACGCCACCCACGCCCGCGATTTTGGTTTTACCGGCAGTGCGGACGATCTCAACCGCGAGTTCCGGCAGGAGTGGACCCACATGGGCGGCATGGAATCTCTCGGCCAAAAAAAGGGCCTGGCAGTGGAGCGCGCATTCTGGAAGGAGCTGGTGCGAAGGGTGTTCGCGTCGCATGGCGGTCTCAACGATTTCGACCGTTACTTCGATCACATCTATGACGTATTCCGCAGTCAGGAAAGCTGGCGGGTGTTCGAGGACGTCACCGAGTCGGGCCTGCTCGATCAATTGCAAAACAACGGGACCGTATTGGGGGTGGTGTCCAACTGGGATTCTCGCCTGCCGGAGATTTTAAAGAACACGGGTTTGGCGCCGTACTTCAATTTTATCCTGGCCTCCACCGTGGTCGGTTCCGCCAAACCGGACGCCGCAATTTTCAAGGAGGCGTTGCAGCGGGCGGGCGTGGCACCGGAGCAGGCCTGTCATATCGGCGACGAACCGGCAACCGACATTGAAGGGGCGCGCAATGTCGGGATTCATTCCATCCTGATCGACCGCAAGGGCCACCACAATGGCACAGCCGTCACCAAGGTGGGGTCCTTTCACGAATTGGTCTGAAACCCGAAATAAATCCAGCAGGCTCCCAGAATAATTATTTCGTCGGACCTTGAATTGGTCCGATTTCAATCTTATTTGAATAAGAACGAACCGTGCACTTATTTGGATTGAGATTATGAATGCCCTGAAAACGACATTATTACTAGGTGTTTTGACCGTGCTGCTGGTTTACGGCGGGATGGCCCTGGGCGGCGAACAGGGGATGATTCTGGCGTTTGTGTTTGCCGTGGTGATGAATTTTGGCGCCTACTTTTACAGCGACAAGATGGTGTTGTCCATCTACAAGGCGCAGCCAGTAACCGAATCCGAATTTCCGGAAGTCTACCGGATGGTACGGGACCTGTGCCGCCGCGCCGAACTCCCCCTGCCGAAAATCTATCGTATTCCTTCGCCGCAACCCAACGCCTTCGCCACCGGGCGGAATCCGGAACACGCCGCCATCGCATTTACCGACGGTATCCTGGACATGCTCGGTCCGGATGAGTTCAAGGGCGTGCTGGCGCATGAACTCGGTCATGTCAAGAACCGGGATATTCTCATAGGAACGATTGTGGCCACCATGGCCGGAGCGATCAGCATGCTGGCGAATATCGCCCAGTGGGGAATGATCTTCGGGGGCGGCCGGGGTGGACGTGGCGGCGGGCATCCGTTGATTCATATATTGATGATCATCATTGCTCCGATCGCGGCCCTGTTGGTGCAGATGGCGATCTCGCGCACCCGTGAATACCAGGCCGACCGCACCGGCGCGGAACTGATGGGGACCCCGATCCCCCTGGCCAACGCCCTCGCCAAGATGGAACGCCGTGCGAAACAGATTCCAATGAATGCAGAACCGGCTACGGCCCACATGTTTATTGTCAGCCCGTTGTCGGGCGGGGATTTGATGAGCTTATTCAGCACCCACCCGCCGATGGAAAAACGCATCGCCGCACTGATGGCGTTGAGGTAAATTCCAAACGGCTTAAGGGATCCCAATCCATCTGTGAAATAGCGATGAACACCTATTAATAAAATCTTATTTGAAAACCGCTGAAGGATCTTCTCCCTTCAATGGGTTTTCACGCAGATCGACGCAGCGCACGCGCATATGGGCTTTTGGCCCGAGATTGATGATGACGGCGATGTCGTCAAACGATACATCCTCCCTGCCCCGTAGCCGCGCCACGTTAATAGTCGCGGGCAGATCGAACGCCCTTTTCTCTCCTGGCTGTAATATTTCACTCACATACACTTTGTGACCGAGGACCACTTTGAGGTCGGCTTCCTCTTTACCGATGTTGTCCACGAAAAAATCATTGGCGCACCGTTCGGCCTCACCCGGCTCGATAATACGGATTTTTTCCACCTTGGTGCCCATGTCCCCCGCCCAAAGGTTCGCGGGAATTCCGAGTATTACCAACAGGGCTAGAATATTGAAAAGGAATATTTTTGTTTTCATGGGACTGCCTCCAATTGTGGGTGGTGCACCACCCAGGGTTGGGCCCGGCAGGCAGAACGGAAACCAGGGATCCGCCTTGCTCCCCGGGTCTTTGGAAGTGCTATCCCCTAAATATGGTCCCAATTGCCTATTTGGCAATGGATTTTATGATTATCCATTGAAATTTAAAGCTTAAATCCGGTTCATTGAGTGAGGCGGGACAGGGTCAGGAAAACAAGAGAAGCACTGCGGAAACCCTGGGCATGAAACCCACCACCCTGCACTCCAAGATCAAAAAACTCGGTCTCAACAAACCGGATTAGCGGGGTTGTTTTGATTTTTGAAATTCCCATCCTAGGAAAAGATAAAACGGAACGTATTCGAACCAGGGGATCCACGGGGCAAGATGATTGATGTCCTGGTAGTCGAAGTAGAAGTCGAGGTAGTAGAGTCCGACCAGTCCGGTCAGCAATATTCCCGTGCGCCAGGGGAAGATGCACAAAAACGGTACCACCCAGCACAGGTACCAGGGATTCTGCACCGGGCTCAGCAGAAATACCAGCGCCATAATCAGGAACAGCGGTTCCAGGGCGGCCTTGCCCTGCGGCGGTTGGGTTTCCTCGCGCCGGAACAGCAGAACCAGCAGGGCCGCGCCGAGGATCAGGGCGACAGTGATCTTCGCCAGCAACGACGGCAGGTCGTAGGAGAAGGGGACGGGTCCTGCCGACTCCACAAACCATCCGAAGAACCAGACGAGAATCGCGAAGATGCTGTCGTTCTGCTGCCAGCGCGTGGCGTAGGTCTGCAAGCCGGAAAAATTCTGCGCGCCGATTTCGATAAACGGCAAATAAAATAAACCCACAACGCCACAAAAGATCAATAGACTGAGGCTGCATTGCAGTAGGATATTTTTGGTGCGGGCCTTGCTCGCCTGTTGCTTCAGGAGAAGCGGCAATAAGATTACGGGATACAGTTTGCCCACCACGCTGAGCGCCAGCAACGCGTTGGCGGCAAAGTACCGCTTCTTCACCACAAAGAACAACACGCCGCACAGCATGGCGATACCGATGATGTCGAGGTGCGTCGAGTTGAACGTCTCCTTGATCACCAGCGGGCACCAGAAATAGACCATCGCCCACAGGCGGTTCATACCCAGCGCCTGCAGCGTCCACACGATTAACATCAACGCCGCCAGGTCGAACACCAGGAATAGCAGTCGCAGGGTGATGATGCTATCGGGTTGAATGTGGTGGGCCAGCCGGAATACGAATTGTGCCAACGGTGGATAGATCGTCGCCACCTGCGGATGGTTGATGCGCTCCTGATACACCAGGGTTTCCGGGCTTTCCCATTTCAGATCGTAGAGCAGGGACAACTCGGCCTGACTTTGAGTATCGTACCTTTGCTCAAACGCCTCCGGGTCCTGGATAAGAAATTCCTTGAGGCGCGATACTTCCATCGGCGCGAACTTGTAGGGGTTGACGTCGTGAGCGAACACTTTGCCGTCCCACAAATACCGATACACATCGTCTTCCTGAATCTGTTGCGCAGGCAGGACGGCGGCGCGGAACAGCAGGCCGAGGATGATCAGCGTCCACAACAGGCGATGGTCGTCGCCCGTCCGATTCCAGATGATCCATACGGCACCGGCATAACTGGCGAACAGGCTGAAATAGATCGCCAGGTAAATCAGAATCGGCCGGTCGCGGTACCCCTCGCCCCAATTGAACTGGTAGGAAATCTGCCACATTGCCAGGTACAGGACGATACTGAGGATGCCGAGGAGAATCAGGAGGATTCGTGGTCGCATAAGTCGCCGGATGTTACTCTAAAGGTTCATTTCCATTGTAGTATCGGATTCCGTTCAATTGGAGTTTTAAATACAAAATCAAGGACTTAATCGTAGCGTGAAACTGAAAGAAAAATATTGATTATTTAAGACTATGAAAAGCGGGTAATTCTTTCTAAAATAGTATTATTAACACTCTATGTGATTGAAGCGGGGTTATCCATTTGGCGCAACAAAAAAAATCTTTCGGCTGGAGTTCGATGGGTGAAGTTTTAGCCGAAACGATAAAATCGTTGCCCGATCCGGAAACCCCCGATTCGGACTTGAACCGGATCAACCTGCTCTGGAGCATCGTGGTCGGAGACGAAATCGGGAGCCGGTCGCGGGTCACAAAAGTGGCCGAAAGCACTCTATTTGTGGAGGTTTATGGCAAGGAATGGGTGCCGGTCGTGCGCACCTACGAGCGGAAAATCCTGTTAAAATTGAATAAAATGTTTGATTCTAAAGGCTTTATAGGGATAATGGTTAAACAGGTCGAAGGCATCCCCATAAATTCCAACAAACCCTTAAAAATCTCGGCATCCCCGAGTCAAAATCAACCTATGGATAAGCATGCTGTTGCCCGAGAGGAGCATTTGAAACCGATACCGGACCCCGAATTGCGGGAGCGTCTTGCCCGCCTGAGTACGAAACTCCGGTTTGTCGCCCTGGCGTGGGTGAGCATTTTTATCCTTGCCAATTGTGCGTCTTTGCAACCCTCCAGCCATTCCAGCGCCGTAGAGGTGGATGTGAGTGATCAGACGACATCGATGACCCCCGGTTCATCCAAGTCCTCCTATGCCGTCCGGCAGGTTCAGGCCCTCAACAAAAAATACCCTGACCGGAATTATCGGGATCCGCGTGCGTATTACCATTATTTAAAAGCGTACAAGTTCGAACGGGAGGGAGATTTTGACGAAGCCACCCGGCACTATGCGCAGGTTGTTCAGTTCGATCCGTCCCGAGAAAATCTACACACACATCTGGTCAGCCTGTATTTGCGCACCGGTCAATTTCAGCTGGCGCTGGCCGCCGGGAAGAATGCGATCGACCGTTTTCCGGATAACGTGCGGGTCCGTATGATTATGGGTGATATTTTATCCAGTCAGGGCAAATATCAAGAGGCCTTGGCTCATTACAACAAGGTTATGGAAGTGGAACCTTCCAATGCCCGCGCCTATTTGCTCGCCGGGTACAACCTGCGGGCGCTCAAGCAATTTAAGGATGCGCGCGAACTGTTTCATCAGGCCACCGTGGTGGAACCGGCCAACCCCCTGGGGTATCACTATCTGGGATCGGCCCTGGTGCGTACCGGTGAAATGCAAAGCGCCGAGGAGAAATTCAAGAAATCCCTGACCCTTCGCCCCAGCTTCATCGAAGCCCGGGAAAACCTGGCCCGTGTGCTGGAGCTTCAGAAAAAATATCCGGAGGCCATGGAGCAGTACAAAATTATTTTGAAACTGAAACCCGATGATAAAAAAATCAACGAGCATTTAAAACGATTCGATTTGATGGCCGATGCCCAATCGTCCGACAACGTGGAAGTGGCGGACGTCCCTCCTTTCGAACCGGGTGAGGCCAACATCCATACCCAGATCGGCATCATTTTTTATGAGCAGGCGGTTTATCTCGAAGCCGTAGACGAGTTTCGGTTGGCGCTCGCCAATGAAGAAGACAAGGAGTTGCGCCTCGTCATCGCCAAAATTTTTGAGTTGTTCGGCAGGATGGATAAAGCTATCACCGAAGTGGAAGCCTATCGTAAAGACGGTGCTGGTGAAGACTCGGTTGATATCCTGTTGAATCTGGCCCGGCTCTACGGACTCAACAAGGAGATGAAAAAATCGATTGAGCTCTTGAATAAAGCGGTGGCCATCGACCCCAATAATGACCGGTATTATCATGCGCTGGCATTGGCCCACATGTCGTTGAATGAAAATGAAGAAGCTTTCCAGAATATCAACAAGGCCATCCAACTGAATGACAAAAAGGATACATACTACTTTGAGCAGGGCGCGCTGCTCGAGCGACTCGGGCAATACGACAAAGCCATCGCCAGCATGAAGCAGACGCTGGAAATCAACCCGCATCATTCCAATGCGCACAACTTCATCGGGTATATTTACGCGACGAAGGGAGAAGATCTCGACAAGGCTCTGCACCATCTGGAGCAGGCGCTGAATATCCAGCCCCGCAACGGATATTTCCTGGACAGCCTGGGATGGATTTATCACAAAAAAGGCGAGCCGAAGCAGGCTTTGATCCATATTAAAAAAGCCATGGTGTACGCCCAGCCCGATCCGGTGCTCTATGACCATTTGGGAGACGTGCATTTTTCCATGGACAATGTTACGGAAGCCCGCAAAGCCTGGAAGACCAGCCTGGCGTTGACCCTGAAGAGACTGGAGGAACCGGCCGGAGAAATTCCCGACCCGGACAAACTCCGGGAGAAAATCCGTCAAGCGGATGAATTGATGTTGCAAAGTTTTTGATTTCTTTCCCTCCTTCCAATCACTTTATTGATGAAACGAAAACTTAAACTCCTCCTGTGTGTTTTGGCGGGCGTTCTGACCGCCTGTGAAACCCTGCCGCCTCCCAAACCGGTCGAACCTCCCGCGCAGTTCCTCACCCTCGACGAGATTTCCCGGCAATTGACGATGCGGCAGGACGGCATCCACAATATCAAATCCCTGGTCAAGTCCGCGATCAGGACCCCGGAGAAGAACCACAACCTCAAGCAGGTGCTGTTGATTGATGGAGAGACTTCATTGCGGCTGGATACCCTGAATCTGTTCAGTCAGCCGGTGGGCGTATTGATTTCCGATCAAACGCAAATTCTTCTGTATGATACCAAAAGCAACAAACTGTACCGGAACCGGGAAGTGTGGGATATCATGATGCGGACGTTTGGGACGGTGTTTGATTTTCGCGAATACGTCAGCGTTTTTTCGGGTAAGATTCCCCGGCTCGCTGAGCTTCATCTGAAAGACGTCCGCTGGAATCCCGAAACCGGCAATTATCAGATTACCGCCGTGGACACGGAGCACAACGCACCGCTGGAAATTGAAGTGGATCCCGATACCCTCCATCCCGTCCGGCTGGCTAAATGGGAAGGTGGAAAACGGGTTTACACCGTGCATTGGGAAGATTACCAGGATGCGGAAGGGCACTTGTTCCCCCATATCATTACCGTGGAACGCCCGCAGCTGGGCGATGCAGTGGTCATGAAATTCAACAATCCCCTCATCAATCAAGGGGTGCCGGAAGACGCCTTTCAATTGAATGTTCCCTGAAGTCCTTGAGCCTCATCCCGACCCATGAAACTTGTTTTTAAAACCCCCGCCAAAATCAATCTTGGACTGTTCATTCTCGGCAAACGCCCCGACGGCTATCACGATCTGGAGACCCTGTTCCAAATGGTCAGCCTGTACGATACCGTGGAACTGGAGTCCCTGGCGAACCGGATCGAGCTGGTGTGCGACGACCCCAGGGTGCCCATTGATGAGAGCAATCTCATGATCCGGGCCGCCCGCCGGTTGCAGGAGACTGTTCCCGAGAAAACCGGGTTGGGATGCCGCATGGTTCTGAAAAAGAAGATACCCATGGGCGCCGGGCTGGGAGGCGGCAGTGGCAACGCGGCCGGAGTCCTGAGAGGCCTGAACCGGCTCTGGGATCTGAAACTGCAAACCGCCGCGCTTTCTGAAATTGCCGCCGAGTTGGGTTCCGACATCCCCTTCTTCCTGTGCGCGCCTTCGGCTTTGGGGCAGGGTCGGGGCGAGCGTTTGACGGCTTTGCCACCGCCCAAAAAATTTCATGTGATTCTGGTGTTTCCGAGGGTCTCCATGGCCACGGCAGAGGTCTACCAGGCGCTCAATTTCGATTTGACAAAAAACTCAAAAAATATTAATATTTTGCGCGAATTTTTCTCCCAGTCGAATATTGCCAGTTTGGGTGCGCATTTGCATAATGATCTGGAACCTGTTGTTATTCAAAGACTTCCAGTAATTACCCGCATCAAGCAGAAATTGAATTCCCTGAATGCGGACGGAACACTGCTTTCCGGCAGCGGTTCTGTGGTTTTTGGCATTTTTGAGAATTCTCAAGAGGCTCGGGAGGCCTATGCTCGATGTGGTGAGGAGGATTGGGACACGTTTCTGACCGAGACGGTGTCCAGCTTTTCCGAGTTTATGCCGGAAAATCTCCTCAATTATCCCTGAAATCCAGGTCCCTGCGCATTGTGGGGCACAAGATGTCATGATATTCTGATTCACACAAGCCTGCCCAAGTTCTCTAAGCACTCGTCTATCGGTTAGCAACGATTACAATCGCTATTAGTAAACATGCGTTTTATGATGGGGTTGTCGGGAAGACCGTATTGACCTTTCCGGGGGATGTCAGGCAGTCAATAACGTTGAAATTTCAAGGGTAGCCATATAACTACTGGGGCGTCGTCAAGTGGCTAAGACACAGGATTTTGATTCCTGCATTCGGAGGTTCGAGTCCTCCCGCCCCAGCCATTTTTTCTTTCATTTAAAGAAAGAGACACATCATGGGTGACAACGGCAGAGTTCTGGTGTTTTCCGGCAGATCCAATCGGGGTCTGACTCAGGAAATCTGTGATTATATGGATATCCATATGGGCAATTCGGTCATCAAGGCCTTTTCCGACGAGGAAATCTTTGTCCGGATCGAGGAAAATGTACGCGGCGGAGACGTGTTTGTCCTCCAGTCCACCTGTACACCGGGAAATACCAACGTGATGGAACTGCTCATCATGATCGACGCCCTCAAACGCGCCTCGGCCAAGCGCATCACCGCCGTGATCCCTTATTACGGATATGCGCGGCAGGACCGCAAATGCGAGCCCCGGGTGCCCATCACCTCAAAACTGGTAGCCGACATCCTGCACACGGCGGGCACCGACCGGGTGCTGACGATGGATCTGCATGCCGGTCAGATACAGGGATTTTTTAACATTCCTGTGGATCATTTGTTTGCCATTAACGTGTTGATCGGATACATTAAGAAGCTCAATTTCAAGGATCCGGTGGTTATTTCTCCCGACGCGGGCGGTGTGGAACGTGCCCGGGCCTACGCCAAGCGGATGGGAACGTCCCTCGCCATTATTGATAAGCGGCGGGAAGGGCCCAATGTCGCCAAAGCCATGAACATCATCGGTGATGTCAAAGGCAAGGTCGCGATCATCGTCGACGATATGATCGACACGGCCGGCACCTTGATTGAAGCAACCAACGCCCTGCTCGATGCCGGCGCCGCCGAAGTGCACGGGCTGTGTACCCATCCGGTGCTTTCGGGACCGGCTGGGGAACGAATACAGAGTTCACCGATCCAATCGGTTATTTCCACCAACACCATCCCGTTGTCGAAGGAGTTGGAGGCAATCGGGAAAATTAAGATATTATCGGTCGCTCCCTTGTTTGGGGAGGCGATCATTAGAATTCACAGCGAATCGTCTGTGAGTTCGTTATTTGATTCAGACGGAGATTTGTAAAATGGCAGTTGCATTGAAAGGAAAAATAAGAGAAGGCCGGGGCAAAGGCGCCAATCGTCGATTACGCGATGAGGGATTCCTGCCGGCAGTCGTGTATGGTGGGAAAGCCAACGTCAGCTTCACGGTGAATCCCAAAGAATTAAAAAAACTCATCGAGAAAGAAGGACTCAACAGCTTGATCGAGCTTGCTATCGAGGGCGACTCCGAGAAAAAACGGGTCGTGGTTATTAAGGACCATCAGCAACATCCCGTCCGGGATGGATGGGAGCATGCAGATTTCCTGGAAGTCAATATGAAGCAGGAAATCAAGGTGGACGTTCCTGTTGTTTTGGTGGGACATTCCCCCGGCGAAAAGTTAGGCGGCATGGTCGAGCAGAACCTGCATACCGTAGAGGTCAAATGTCTTCCCGGGGAAATTCCCGAGTCTTTCAAGGTGGATATGACCCAGGTGGAACTCGATCAGGTGGTTCATATCTCCGATCTGGACGTGCCTGACAATATTGAGATTTTGGATCACCTGTCCGAGTCGGTTGTTTCCGTCCATGAAGTGAAGGTGGTCGAAGAAGCTCCGGCAGAAGAAGAATTGGTTGAAGGCGCCGAGGAAGGTGAAGAAGAAGGCGCAACAGCCGAAAAAGCCGAAGATAAAGATAAGGGTGAGTCGGCTGAAGCCGAAAAGAAATAAAGCCTGTGTACCTGATTCTAGGGTTGGGAAACCCCGGTCCCCGTTACGAGTTGACGCGGCATAACATGGGGTTTTTGGTAATCGATACCCTGGCTGAAAAGCATCGGATCAAACTGGATCAGCATCAACACCGGGCTCTGAGTGGCCGGGGTGAAGTCGAGGGGTGCCCCGTCGTTGTCTCCAAGGCCATGACGTATATGAATAAAAGCGGAGTGGCCGCCAAAGCGCTTCTGCATGCTTTGGACATTCCCCCGGAGCGGATGATCGTCGTTCATGACGAAATCGATTTGCCTCTGGGAAAGATCAAAAAAAAATTCAAAGGGGGCAACGCCGGTCACGGTGGCGTCGGTTCCATTATTGAAAAACTGGGAACGGGCGAATTCGCACGGTTCCGTATCGGAGTGGGTCGCCCGGAAGACGGGGGAGAAGTTGTCGATTATGTGCTCTCCTCTTTCACCGATGAAGAAATTCCCCAGGTCAATGAAACCCTGGAAGAAGCGGTGCGCGGGATCGAAGAAACTCTGAAAGAACTCAACAAGAAATCTCAACAAACGGAGGAACAACCAGAATGATAAAGGAATATAAGGGAGAGCTTTTATTCGTCGCTCTTGCCGTGGGTCTATATGTGGTGTTTGCGGTTTTCCAGGCGTCGCACAATTTCGTCTACCTGAGCCCGCTCTTTGGTTTGTTCGGACTGGCCATCGCATGGAAGATTTATGAATATGTCGACGACCAGGACGAGGGCAACGAGAAAATGGTGGAAATCGCCGAGTCCATCCACGAAGGCGCCATGGTGTTTCTCTCCCGTGAGTACCGCATTCTGGCTTACTTTGTAGGAGGCGTGTCTGTCCTCATAGTATTCGCCATCGGTTCACAGACGAGCATGTGGGTCGGGTTCTGGACCGGCGTGGCGTACATTTTAGGAGCGGTTTGTTCCATGGCCGCCGGGTTCTTCGGCATGAACGCCGCCACCACCTCCAATGTGCGTACTGCGCAGGCCGCCAACGATTCCGGCCAGGCCAAAGCTCTCGATGTCGCGTTTAATGGCGGGGCCGTGATGGGCCTGTGTGTCGCCAGCCTCGGTTTGTTGGGCGTCGGTGGATTGTTCCTGATGTTCGGACGCGGCGACAACGCCAGCGTCATCAGCGGATTTGCCATGGGGGCCAGTTCCATCGCACTGTTTGCCCGTGTTGGCGGCGGTATCTATACCAAAATTGCAGACGTCGGATCTGATCTCGTTGGTAAAGTCGAAGCCGGAATTCCCGAAGACGATCCCCGCAACCCCGGCGTCATTGCTGATAACGTGGGCGACTGCGTCGGGGACACTGCTGGATTGGGTGCGGATATTTTCGAATCCTACGTCGGATCCATGATCGCCACCATCGCCATTGCGTCCACTATGGGCGCTCAGAAAATAGAGTATATGGCGCTTCCTATTATTATCGCCATGGCAGGCCTCGTGGCCTCCATCATCGGCATCCGCTCCATTCGTGTCATGGCCAAGATGGATCCCGCCGCTGTACTGCGTAATTCCACTTTTGTCAGTGCCGGTGTCCTGTTATTGGCGGCGTTCATCGCGATCTCCATCATGGGTCTGCCGATGGGCGTGTTTGTTGCGCTGACGTTTGGATGTTTTGCAGGGATCGCGATTGGATTAATCACCGAATACTACACAGCGGGCAAGCCTGTAATCAAAATAGCGGAGTCTAGTAAGACGGGGGTTGCAACCGTTATGATCACCGGATTAGCCGTGGCCATGGAAAGTTGTGTGGCGCCTATTCTGATTATCTGTTTGGCTATTTTCGTCGGTGCTTCTTCTGCGGGTTTGTACGGCGTGGCCCTGGCGGCTGTTGGAATGCTGGCGACTGTAGGCATCACCATGTCGGTTGACGCGTACGGACCGATTGCCGACAACGCCGGCGGTATTTCCGAAATGGCGGGTCTGGGTGAAGACACCCGGAAAATCACCGACGGCCTCGATGCATTGGGTAACACCACTGCCGCCATCGGAAAAGGTTTTGCCATCGGTTCCGCGGCGTTGACCGCCTTGGCTTTGTTTTCAGCGTACCGGCAAGCGGCGGGGATTGACGTCATCGATATCACCAGCACCAAGGTAATCATCGGCGTATTGATCGGCGGTGTGGTGCCTTATCTGGTAGCGGCTATCACCATGACTTCCGTCGGCAAGGGCGCGTTCGTCATGATCGAAGAAATTCGCCGTCAGTTCAGGGAAATCCCCGGCCTGTTGGAAGGCACCGGCAAACCCGATACCGCCAGTTGTATCGACATCAGCACCAAGGCGGCGTTACGGGAAATGGTGGCACCTGGCGTCATCGCATTTCTCATGCCTATCGTCATCGGTTTTCTGATGGGCAAGGAAGCTCTGGGCGGCATGCTGGTCGGCGCAACGTTGTCCGGTGTTCTGTTGGCGCTGTTCATGTCCAACGGCGGCGGCGCCTGGGACAACGCCAAGAAGTACGTCGAGAGCGGTCACCTGGGCGGCAAAGGGTCCGAAGCGCATAAGGCCACCGTCGTGGGTGATACCGTCGGCGATCCGCTGAAAGACACGTCGGGGCCGGCAATGAACATCCTCATCAAACTGATGTCCATTGTTTCCCTGGTTCTGGCACCGCTCTTTATGTAAGAACCTTGAAGTTTTTCACCGGGATGGAGTTTCTCCATCCCGGTTTTTTATTTTGAAGGGAATTCAGCATGACCGGAAAGAAGTTGAAATTCGGTTTTCATGACTTCATCAATGCCCAGCCTCTGCTCCTTCCTCTCAAAGAGAAGGCACAGCAATTGGGCGTCACCCTGGTTACCGGGTCCCCGGCCAGCCTAGCTGAGCGGTTGAGAACAGGTGAGCTGGACCTGGCGATGATTCCTTCCATCGAATACCTGAAGCATTCGGAGCAGTACCGCCTGCTGCCTGGAATCGCCGTGGCTTCCCGGGGTCCGGTGGGTACGGTATTGTTCGCGTCCCGCCTGCCGCTCCCAGAGGTACGCTCGGTCGCGCTGGACGTCCGGTCACGAACCTCTGCGGTATTGTTGCAGGTCTTGTTCGGAGAAGTGTTCTCTCCGAACGTGTCTTTGGAATCCGCCGATCCCAACCCGCAGGCCATGTTGAAACAGCACGATGCCGCCCTCATCATAGGCGACCCGGCGTTTGGCTTGCGGTCCGATTTTCCTGATCTTCAAGTTTATGACCTGAGCGAACAGTGGTTCCAGCAAACCGGTAAAACCTTTGTCCATGCCATCGTGGCCGTGCGCAACGGTATTGAGCTGAATCAGGATTTTCAGGTGACGGTTCAGGAAGCCAAAACGGAAGGGCTGTCGCGAATTGAAAGTATCGCGCAAACGGAATCGGAACAATCGGAAATCGATTTTGAAACCTGCCTCGACTATCTGTCGACCAAAATCATCTACGATCTGGGAGAGGAAGAAATGATCGGCCTCAAGTATTTCCGCGACCTCTGTTTTGAAAAAGGCATCCTCGATCAAAAGGAAGCGATTCAATTTATTGAAATGTGATCCGGGGAATTTGCAGAGGTATTAACTGAAAAGACCGGCGATCCAGTTCCAGATGGCGCGGAAGAAATTTTCGATCCATTCAACAAACTTCTGGGATTCCTGTTCCGGGTCGTCTTTTTTGGCCTCGGAATCCTCTAAAGTTTCCTCATCCGGACTATCAGGAGTGAGCACTCCCGGTTCTTTTCCAGGTTCGATGTCGATCCCTTCAAGGATGGCAGACGGCGCTGGCGGCGTTTCCACGGGGGGTTCCACTTTATCTTTCAGCCGCATCACATCCTCGTCAAGAGTGGCCAGCGAACTTTGATGGGCCTTCAGGGTGGTGTCCATTTCGGTTTTGAATTGCTGCAATTCCTGTTTCAGGGTATCGATCGACTGTTTGTTTTGACGGGTCTGGTCCGCCTCGGTATCCAAGGTGCTCAATTGACCTTCCAGTTGAGAGAATTTGGCCAGGGTCTCGTTTTGAGATTTCATTTGTTCCTGGTACAGGTAATACCCGCCGGCTCCCACGCCTCCGGCAATGATCAGCAGAAATAACAGTAAAATTACCCAGAGATTGATGGATTGCTTGTCCTGTTTGGGTTTGGGAGTAGGCGCCAGCGCGGGTGGAGGAGATCCCTTGGCAGGCGTGACTTCCGGTTTTTCCGTGGAAGAAGTAGCGGCTTTGGGAGCGGCGTCAGGTTTTGCCGGGCTGGATTTTGCCGTGCCGGGCTTCGCCGGGTCTTTCTCAGGTTTAGGGGTTTTTCCTTTGCTGGCCAAGGTTCTCTCTCGGTTTAATGGATAATTTTATTCAAGGGAAACTCGACGATGTCTTCCGCTCCGGCGCTTTTCAGGTCCGGAACGATTTCCCGCACCAGTTTTTCCTCGAGGATGACCGTCAGGTCCACCCAGTTTTCATCAGTCAGACTGGCGAGGGTGGGCTTGACCTCCGGCGGCAGAATTTTCAAGATTGCGTCCAAAGATTTTTTGGGAACGTTCATCAGCATGCCCACCTTTTTGTTGGCGGCCATGGCGCCTTTGAGCATGAGAACCAGGCGGTCGACTTTGTTTTTCTTCCATTCGTCCTTAAAGGAATCCTTGTTCATGATGAACTTGGTATTGGACTCCATCAGGGTTTCGACAATGCGCAGATTGTTAGCCCGCAGGGAGTTGCCGGTCTCCGTAACCTCGACTATGGCGTCCGCCAATTTCGGTGGTTTGACTTCGGTGGCGCCCCAGGAAAATTCGACCGAGGCGGTGACGCCGTGTTTCTTCAGGTAGTCCTCGGTCATGCTCACCACTTCGGTGGCGATACGTTTGCCCTGCAGGTCTTTCACCGATTTGACCGGTGAATCGTTGGGCACGGCCAGCACCCAGCGCACCGGGCGGGACGACGCCTTGGAGTACACCAGGTCGGCGATTTCTTCCACATCCACCCGGTTTTCCTGAACCCAGTCTTTACCGGTGAGTCCGGCGTCCAGCACGCCATCGGCTACATAACGGGCGATTTCCTGCGCGCGGATCAACATGCACTCGATTTCGTCATCGTCGATGCTGGGGAAATAGGACCGACTGCTGATTTTAATTCGGTATCCAGCCTTGGCGAACAGATTGACTGTCGCCTCTTCCAGGCTACCCTTTGGAATTCCTAACTTCAAAACATTGCCACTCATTAATTCATTCCTGCCATTTTTAAGGTTGACGTTATTTTTTATAGACTTTATCCGGGTCGAACACTTTTTCTTCGACCGTGGTGATTTCGCCATTGAGCTTACGGAAGAAACAGCTGGTGTAGCCCTTGTGACAGGCAGCTTTGCCGACCTGCTCGACTTTGAGGAGGACCGTATCGTCATCGCAGTCGACGAACACTTCCTTCACCACCTGTACGTTGCCGCTTTCTTCGCCCTTCATCCATTGCTTGTCGCGCGATCGGCTGTAGAACCAGGCTTTGCCGGTTTCCAGGGTTTTTTCCCAGGCGATCTTGTTCATGTAGGCCAGCATCAGCACCTTGCCGGTGGCATGGTCTTGTATGATCGCAGGGACGAGACCCCCCATCTTGTCAAAATCCAATTCCATAGAATCTCCAAGTAAACAGGCGATTTTAAATTATATTGATTTTCTGTCAACATTATAATAGCCTGTCCGCACCCAATTGAAAACGTGTAATTTACCCCTAATCCCCCGATTTTGTGAATTATTCGAGCATTTTTGAGTTAAAATCAGGCGATAGGAATTATTTTATAACCAGGAAGTTGAGGTGTTATGCCTTCTTTAAGTGGAATTAAAATCTATGACACAGATGAGCCCTGTAACTATACCGGGCCGAAATTGATCGAAGCCATGACCAAGATCGTGGATGACCGCCTTTCCGCAAACCAGCGGGAACTGGATCTCAAAGGCTGTTGCGTCGGGATCAACGGCCTGCAGGTCATCGGAGAGGACCCCCGGATCGCCAATATCAAACGTTTGAATCTGGGCGGCAACAAGATCGGCGATGCCGGAGCCCATTATCTGGCCGAAAACGAGGTTTTCTCCAAGCTCAACTGGCTGGAGCTGGGCGGCAACGATCTGGGGACGGAAGGGATTCGCGCGATCATAAAATCCAAAATTCTCCGGAAACTGAAAACCCTCAACCTGTACCGCAATTACCTCAAGGATGAAGGAGCCAAAGTCCTGGCCGCGGAAAATGAACTGGAGAAAATTGAGGAAATGGACCTCGCCCAGAATGAGATTGGGGATGAAGGGTATATTGCGTTGTCCAATTCGAGCAAGTTTCCCAATCTGGTCGCATTGTATCTGGACAATAATTTCGGTACCCGGGAGGGCAGGGAAACCGCCCGCCAGGGTCCCAATTTCAAAAAACTGCAATCACTCAATCTGTAGTCGGCGTGGCCGGCCGCGCTCTATCGAAACTTCGCCATGGAAAACGGTTCGTACGGTAAAGGATCATTCTTAATTGCCAACCCCGTTTTGCCGGACCCTAATTTCTCCCGGACGGTGGTTCTGCTGTGCAACCACAACGAGGAGGGGTCGTTTGGCCTGGTCATCAACCGTAACTCCGGGTTGAAATCGACCGAAGTGTTCGCCTCATCGGAATTGTTGACAGGTTACGAGGCCGAGGTATTCATCGGCGGCCCGGTAGCGCCCTCGCAGGTGTTTTACCTGGTCCGCTCCCCCCGTCCTCTGCCGGAGATGGAGGAAGTGTGCCCCGGCGTTCACATGGGGTTGAGCTGGGATGCGTTGGAAAACGTTCTGCCGGACCTGCCCAATCCGAATGAAGAGCTCCGCTTTTACATGGGCTATTCCGGCTGGGGTTCCGGGCAGTTGGCGGGAGAAATGGACCAGCGCAGTTGGTTGACCTGCGATGCAACGGACCCGTTCGTATTCACCTCGCCGGAACAGCATATCTGGCCGAAAGTGGTCCAATCCCTGGGCAAGGACTATGAATACCTGTTGCGCGCTCCGGTCGATCCCAGACACAATTGATTCCCGTTCCAGTTCTTGAGGTCATTGCATGGTTAAATTGTATCGTCTTCCTCCTGCCGAACAGATTTACGAATCCTACCTTCCGGGCAAGTACATAGGCTATTCCGTCGTCGATTATTTTACCGGGCGGTTTCCCTACCTGAGCCGGGAGGAGTGGCTGGACCGCATTCTCGACGGACGGATCACCGTCAATGGCGAGCGGGTGCAGCCCGGCGTCCTTCTCAAGCAACATGATTATATCGTGACCCGCATGGGAATCCGTGAAGAACCCCCTGCCGACCGTACTCTGGATGTGGTTTTTGAAGATGAGTCCATCCGTGTGTTCAACAAGGGCGCGCCTTTGGCGGTGCATCCCAGCGGGCGCTATTTTAAAAACAGTATGACCGAGATTTTGAAGGAAGCGTATCCGGACGAAACCCCCCGCCCGGTGCAGCGTCTGGACGCGCTTACCACCGGCCTCGTGGTGTTCGCCAAATCAAAAGCGGCGGCCACGCATTTGATGCGGGAGTTCGAGCAGAACCGGGTCGAAAAGGAATACCTGGCGCTGGTCGAAGGTATTCCTGCCCAAAAAAGTTTTGTGGTCGATGCGCCCGTCGGTAAAGTCCAGGGTGCGGCACGCGCGGTGGGCTACCAGACCCGGAACCCGAAAGAAGCGGTCACGCATTTTAAAGAATTGAGTTCGCTGAACGGCAGAACGCTGCTCCAGGCGTTTCCCCGTTCCGGTCGGACCAATCAGATTCGCGTGCACCTGGCCAGCGTGGCCCTGCCGGTGGTCAATGACCCGGTGTATGGCCAGCGCACAGACGATTCGCATTGCTACGGGCTGCACGCCCACCGGTTGCGCTTTAACGGCGTCAACGGTGGGATCGACCTGCAGGCCCCGTGGCCGGAACATTTTCAGCCTTACTGGGAGGCGGCCCTGCAGGCAAAAACAAAATGAATAAAGTGATCGCAAATTTTTCTTTTATAATGATGGGATGGAAATGAATCATAAAGTTTTGACAGAAGCAGAGAATCCAAGCCGCGCAATGGCTTCTGCGTCGGGCGGGCGTTTGATCGACCGTGCCCGCAACGCATTCTGGATGGCGCCGATGTCGGGCATTACCGATGTCTGCTACCGGCAGTTGATGGATGAAATGGGGGCGGGCGTTCTGGTATCCGAGCTGGTTTCGGCCAAGGGTCTGGTGTTCAATTCGGAAAAAACCCGTCGGATGATTGCGATTCATAAAAACCCCGGTACGCTGGTGGGCCTGCAACTGTTTGGGGACTACGCAGACGATTTCATCAAGGTCGCGCATCTGGTTCAGGAGCAGGGCGCGGATTTTCTGGACATCAACCTCGGTTGTCCGGTGAAGAAAGTGGTGCAAAAAGGGTGCGGGTCGGCGCTGATGCGCGATCCGGCCTACCTGGAATCTTTTCTGACGAAGATCAAACGGAACATCGATTTGCCCCTGACAGTCAAAATGCGCACCGGTTGGAGCGACCAGGAGTTGACCATTCATGAGTGTGTCGCTGCCGCGCAAAACGCCGGTTGCGAATGGGTTGCCATTCACGGGCGGACCCGCGTGCAGGGTTATCAGGGCCTGGCGGACTGGGATTTGATGGCCGAGGTCAAACAGCGCACCACGCTTCCCATCATCGGCAACGGGGATATCCGTAATGCCGAAAGGGCCCAAACGCTGCTTCGTGAAACAGGGGTCGATGCGGTCATGATCGGCCGGGGGGCACTGCGCAATCCCTGGATTTTCAGACAATGCGCAGGAGAGCTGGGAGAGACGCTGGACCCGAGCCGGATGGCTCTGCTTCACCGCTTCCATGAACTGTTGCGTCCGCGTTACGATACCCGGCGCACCCTGCTGTACCTGCGCAAACTGGCGGTCTGGCTGGCTTTTGGCTACCCGGGAGCCGCGGCCTTTCGCGGAGCCATGTTCCAGACCCCCACCACCAGCGAGGTGTTGGAGCGGGCGGAGGACTATTTCGCGGAGGTGGACGATTTGCCGGTTCCCCGGTTTGACGAGTCGGAAGCGTTTATGATGGGCGGGCACGGCTGAGGGTCCGAAAACTCCGACTGGAAGTTTTTCCAATGGGTTGTGGTGTTTGAGCCGGTTTGTCTTTACACTATTAAGGTAATCAAAAATCAACTTTTTGGGTATCAGCAATGAATCAGGATAAACTCGTCAAACTCATGAATGAAATTCCTTTTTTCAAGGAAATGGATGAAGCGGACCGCGAAGGTTTACTGGCCCATAAAAGTCATTGGATGCAATTCAAACCCCAGGAAAAAATCCTGAAAGAGGATGAAGTGGATTATGGTTTTTTCGTGTTACTGGAAGGGCAGGTCAGCGTGATGCGCAGTAAACCCGCGGAAGTATCCCTGGCCCAGTTGGTGCCGGGTTCCATATTCGGGGAGATCACGCTGAAAGCCAAACGGCCGCGCACCAGTGCGATCGAAGCGGACAATGAGGTTGTCGTCTTAAAGGTGGACAGCCAATTGATGGACCAGCTGTCTGCGGAAATGATCATTAAAATCAAGGATCAGATTATCGATCTGGTCATCACCCGGTTGGATGAGGTGAATAACCGGTTGAGCAGTTTCATCCGGTAATTCCCAGATCGAATTGCCCCTGGTGTTCAGGGATCGCCTTTTTGCGAAAGAGCGAATTAGTTGCCTCAATCCCCGTCAAAAAAAAACAGTTCAAGCCGGCCCCCCCGCGCCGGATCTTCCCGGTCATCCCTCAAGCAAAGAGAATTCACGGTCTATGGGTGGAATGCCTGTCAGCGGGTTTTTGAAACCCGGCCGCAGGATATTTTGCGCGTCTTTTTCAGCTCCAGCCGGGCGCCTCAGCTGAAAAAAGTCAAGGAGTGGTGCAGCCGAAACAAACTGCCCTACCGAAAACTTGACCAGGAATCCCTGAACAAGGTTGCGTCCAGTGTCCACCACGAGGGCTACGTGATGGTAGTGAAGCCTCTGAAGCAACCGTCGGTCCACGATTGGGTGAAGGCGGGTCTGGCGAAACATGAATTCGCCCTGGCGCTGGACCGGGTGGAAAATTCTCATAATGTCGGCGCCATTCTCAGGTCGTGCGCTTATTTCGGGGCGGAAGGATTACTGGTCGGGCTGGGTGAGACCGCCACCGCTGTGAATTCGTCTGCCGTGCGAATGGCGGAAGGAGCCTTGGAAATGGTGCCGTTGTACGAATGCAAAAGCCTGCCGTCCATTTTGAGAGATTTGAAAGCGCAGGGCGTGTTTGTTGCCGGCGCCGACCCCTCTTCCAGAAAAAGTCTTTACGAGTTGAAACTCAGGTACCCGTGCGTCATGGTGGTCGGTAACGAGCAGGAAGGATTGTCCGTTCCGGTTAAGAAACGGTGCGACGCACTGGTGCGCATTCCCGGTTCCGGCGACATGGAATCTTTGAACGCCTCGGTGGCGGCCGGGATATTATTAGGGGAACTGTCCCGTAAAGCACCTCGCCCTCCCAAAACCCCTTCTTAGTCCATGATGACCTTTGCCCAAATACATCCCATGCTGGTTCCCTTTGCCGTGGCTCTTCTGGTAATGGGGGTGGTGTTCGAGTTTTATGGCAAGCTTCAGAACGAAGAGTCGGCACGCACGGCGGGGGGATTCAACATCCGCATGGGTTTGGTGTTTGCCCTGGTCGCGGCGGTCGTCGGGTTTCTGGGCGTCATTGGTATCAGTGATATTTTTTCCGAGACCGATCCGCGGCTCAGTCTCGAAATCAAAACCCGCATGCGGAAGTTCTTGTCTTACCACATCCTGTTCGCCAGTTCGACGGTGGTGATTTTTATTCTGGCCCTGGTCGCAGCGCGTTACGGTAAAAAGAAATGGGGGCAGATTTTATACTTTTCGCTGTTGGGCGTGGGTTTGGCCTCAGTTCTGGCGACGGGATATTGTGGTGGGGAGCTGGTGCATCGGTTCGGTCTGCCGACACCGGATGCGGTTCAATGAAACACCAGCTGGTACCCGGACCAGGCAGTGGCGCCAATGGACAATAACGCCAGCCCGTAAAAAAACAGAGCGGCCACCTTGAAGGGTTGGGTGTAGACGTAGACCGTGCAGAAGATATAGAAAATGACCGCGGCAAATGAATATCCCTGGTGACCCTCCACTTCGACGATCGGCCACTGCGCGAGGTCGGCGGCAAACATGCCGGTCAACACGGCAAGGATCGACATCAGCAATCCCAGGCTGAAATTCAGACAGGCCGCCTGCACCCAGCGCGAGTCGGACCGGCGCCGCGCGAGACCCAGCATCGCCAGTCCCGCCAGAAACAGGGCGGGTGGAAAATGTGAGAAAAACGGATGCAGGGTGGGGGTGCTCAGCATGGGTTGGTGACGGCGGCGAATCGCCGCGGATAAATTTAAAACCTTGAATTGCGTTCAGGCGCTCTCGGTCGGAGTGACCCGTCAGCCAGATGCCTCCCTCGCTAGAGGGCGGGCAGGAGTTCAGTCCTGATCGGGTTTGATATCCGGATCCGCGTTCAGGTCGAGGTTGACGTCGACGTCCACCTTGGTGGCGGCGGAGACTTCCTGTTCGAGCTGGTCGATGCCGACGGTCTGTTTCACGCCCTCGGTTTCGTCGAGTACGTCCTGTTTCAGTTCGTTGAACGTTTTCTGGAATTCGCCCCAGCCGCGGCCGACGGCACGGGCCAGTTTGGGAAGGTTGGCGGGGCCGATCACGATCACCGCGATCACCATAATAATCATGATTTCAAAAAAACCGATATCAAACATAGGACACCCTAATTCGGGTTCATATTCGTGTATGGGTCGATCATATCAAACTCCCCACCCGTCGGCAAGGAAGGACTGGACAGTCCGGTTTTGCCGTATTTGACACATCCATACTTGTTGACTATTATTTAACAACCATTTCGAGCTGAGTCACCCATCGACAGGAGGCACAGGAACCATTATGGCAACGAACTTCGGATTGGGGCTTTGGCGTCTTGCCGATCCCAAAATTTCTCTGGCCTCCATGGCGGCTCTCTTTCTCGGCGCCTGTGCGGCGGCGGCGGAAGGACCCCTTCATTGGGGCTGGCTGACGCTCACGGTATTGGGCATCTTCTGCATTGAAGTGGCGAAAAACGCCTCGGGCGAAATCTTCGACTTCGATTCGGGAGCGGACCCCGGCGTGGCTCCCGAACACCGGACGCCTTTCTCGGGCGGCAAGCGGGTGCTGGTCGAGGGTCTCCTCACACGGAAGCAGACGATCGGCATCGCGGCAGTATCTTACCTTTTGGGGATTGCTATCGGGATGGTCATCGTTGTGTACCGCGAGCCATTGGTCCTGTGGCTGGGAGTGATCGGTGTGGGTGCGGCTTACTTTTATAACGGCGCTCCCCTGAAGCTGGCGTACCGCGGACTGGGGGAGTTGACCGTGGCGTTCTGTTACGGGCCGCTGATTTGCAGTGGCACGTATCTGGTACAACAAGGCACCGTGACTCCGCAGGTGGTGGTGCTGTCTTTGCCCCTCGGATTGCTCATCGGAGCGTTTCTCTGGATCAACGAATTTCCCGACGTGCACGCGGATCAACAAGCGAACAAGAAGACGCTGGTGGTTCGCATCGGTCCCCGGCAGGCCAGCCGTGTGTTTGCCATTATCGTGGCGACCGCAGGTCTTTTATTAGTGGAGTTGCCTTTTCTGGGTTTTCCGGCCAGTGTCTGGCTTGCGGGCATCGCCCTGCCTCCGGCGTTCCTGGCAGTCCGGCGTTTGTGGGTGGATTACGATCATGCCCAACGTCTGGTTCCGGCGCAAGTGAATACACTATTGACGTTTGTCCTGTTTGCGGTGGGCGGCGGTGTGGGTTTGCTGATCGCCAATTGACACCTCAAGCCTTCTTGGCTACCCTGAAATAAGGACTTGCTGAGCAGGAGCCAGCGTGACGCTGGACCCAAATTCTGAATTGCGTTCGGGGATTTTCGGTGGCCGTTAGCGGTCAGCCTTTTCCCCCTCCGGGCAGGAGACGGGCCGACCCGCTCCTGTTTTTTCTTTTAGGCCCAATCCATTTATGCAAATCATTCGCGGCACCAAACATATCCCCGATCCCGGTCCCTACCCGGTGATGACGATCGGAAACTTCGACGGCGTGCATCTGGGACACGAGATCATCTTCCGCCGGGTGGCGGAGATCGCCCGCGAAAACAAGGGAACCGCGATTGTATTCACGTTTGAACCGCATCCGTTGAAAATCATCGCTCCGGAAAAGGCACCGCCCCTGTTGACGAGTTTCCGCAAGAAAATGGAGCTGATCGAGCAGTGCGGCATCGATCAGGTCATCTGCGCGGATTTCAACCAGGGGTTTGCCGACCAGCAACCGCGCGAATTTTCCGAAAATATTCTGGTGGGCAAGATCGGCGTGAAGGAGATCGTGGTGGGTTACGATTACGCATTCGGCCGGGGACGCGAGGGCACCATCGCCTACCTGAAAAAAATGGGGGAGGAATTTCATTTCAAGGTGCACGTGATCGATCCGGTGGAATTCGAAGGGCATCGGGTGAGCAGTTCCTACGTCCGGGAATTGATCGAAGAAGGCGACGTGGTCCGCGCGCGCGATTTTCTCGGACGCCATTATTCCATCCAGGGACCAGTGGTGCACGGCTACAAAACCGGCCGCGGGATCGGGTTTCCCACGGCCAACATCGATACCAGCAAGGTGCAGATACCCGGTACCGGCGTCTATGCCGTTTACGTGACCTCAGAAGGCCAGGTGTATTCGGGGGTGGTCAACATCGGTTTCAACCCGACGTTCAACCGCGACCGGTTGAGTGTGGAGGTGCATATTTTCGATTTTGGCGATTCCATTTACGGTGAGGAAATCGAAGTTACTTTCATCCAGCGCATTCGCGGGGAAATCCAGTTTCAATCGGCGGAGGATCTGGTCGCCCAGATCCAGAAAGATATCGCCACCGCCAAAACCATCTTATCCAGGACCCCGCTTTGAAAAAATCCGGACAATTGATCATCAGCCTGATTTTCGCTGTTGCGGCCATTTATTATACGATGCGAAACGTATCGGTTCCCGAGTTGATGGATTCGTTCCGGCACGTCAATTATATCTGGTTGTTGCCGACCTTTGCGTTGATGTGCCTGACCTACGTGGCACGGGCGATCCGCTGGCGGGTGCTCCTTTTGCCGGTGCGGGAAGTGAAGACGTGGGATTTGTTTGCGCCGCTCATGGTCGGTTTCATGGCGGGAGTTCTTCCGTTCCGCGCGGGAGAACTGGTCCGGGCCTACCTTCTGGGGAAAAAATTCGAGTTGTCCTTCGCCGGTTCGCTCGCCACTATCGTGGTCGAACGGTTGTTCGATCTGATTCTGCTGTTGTTTCTGTTTTCTTGGATTCTGGTATTTCACGGAGAAATCTTTGACGGTAACATCGCTTGGTCGGGCATTTCAATCAGAGACCTGGCGTTCCAGTTCGGACTGTTCAGCCTGGCGCTGGTGCTGGCATTGATCGCGTTCATTTACCTGCTGACATTTCACAATGAAAGAGCGATGGCGCTGGTGCACTGGCTGATCAGACCGTTACCTGAGAAATGGCAATACAATTTGATTCAAATGACGGAAACCTTCAGCCAGGGCCTGGGGGTGTTCCGGAATTTACGGGCGCTGGTGTTTATCGCCGTGGCCACGGTGGGGGTGTGGGCGCTGATCGTCCTGCAGTATTATCCCCTGTACTGGGCCTATGAACTCCAGGACAAATCCGTAACGTCGCTGGTTCTATTGACGGTGATGGTCTGCATACTGATCACCGTGCTGCCGACGCCGGCATTTCTGGGATCGTTCAACGCCGGGGTGTTGATCGCCCTGCATGAGATCATGGGCGAAGCGGAGGTGGCCACGGTGAGTTTCGGATTCGTTGCGTGGGGTGTCAACTTTGCGGTCATCATTCTGGGCGGCGTCTACTTTATACTCCACGACCACATCTCGGTCAAGAAACTGGTGGAGATTGAAGAGGAGGCCTGAGGGCCGGCTACTTGAGCATCTGTTTGATGATCGTGTTGAAGTGCAGGATCGCTTCCTTCAGTTTCTGGATCTTTTTGCGGATCAGATACTCATAAACTTCTTTGCAGATTGTTTCCTGTTGCGAATGCGAGACGATGAGCACGGGATGTTGTGCGGCGCGATCGCTGGAGCGTGAGCTGGCAGGTTTCATATTTCCCCCCGGAAAAAGTTGTCTAACCCTCGTTCAAGACGGTACTCGGTCCCTGCAATTATCCGACGGCGCTTTTTTAAAAGCAAGCGCTATCGCCTGGGGAGGGATAATTAAATGAAGGGGTTAAAGGGGATGCAGTCCGCGATGCGCATAGCTTTCCTTGTTAGACAATATTTAAATGGCCGGATAAAAAATTTTTTACAATTTTAAGGCGGGTATGATATTTTAAGCGTCACGTTCACACGCCGAAGTGGTGGAATTGGTAGACACGCATGGTTCAGGACCATGTGGGGGCAACCCTGTGGAGGTTCGAGTCCTCTCTTCGGCACCACTACTCGCCGTAGGGGCAGCTTGCTGACGACGGGCGGAGTGCCTTTGGTTTAGTGCGACCCTTTTTCGTTCCCTGGCACCACTCCGCGGAGGGCGAGCTTGTCCACGTCATGTATTAATTTAATCGACCGGGTCCCGGTCGCAGGTGAGGGATTGGCGATCACGCGGCCAGCGTCATGACCAGGCTGTAGAGGAGTTGGAACAGGCCTGCGATCAAGGCAACACCGAGGAGTATTAAAGTCAGATTGATCGAATATTTGATCAGTGTATAAAGCTTTTTGTTGCTCTGCTTGAGGGCTTTGAGCTTTTGATTCACCGGCGCCAGTCCGGCAAACAGGATATTGGCAAACCCGCGCTTGTCTCCTTCGATATTGGGCACCACGGTCATTCGCATCAAGCCTTTGAAAAAAAAGTTGATGATACGTCCGAGGAAATTCATGGGGCGTTCGACATCACACATCAAAATCAAACGGTACCGGTCGGAATCGTTCCTGGCGTAATGCGGATAAGTTTCATCAAACATCAGGGCCTCGCCGTCTCTCCACGAATATGAAATCCCGTCAATATTGATATAGCAATCATCGGAGTTCGGGGTTTCCAAACCCAGATGATACCTCAAAGAGCAGGCAATGGGGTCCAGGTGCCGGGTCAATTGCCCGTCAACCGGCAAAACGGAAAACATCGCACCGTTGACGGAAGGAATTTGCTCGAGTATCCGGACCGTCCTGGGGCACAGCTTTTTCGCGGAGTCGTGGGTGTATCCGTACCATTTCAGGTAAAACTTGCTCCAGCCGTATTTGAAGAAGGTACGGAACCCGATATCGTAAGAAGCCTGCGACTCGGGTTTTTTGGTTTGTTCAAAATAGCGTTGGCGGTACAGGTTGACCACTTCCTCCCGGATCGTTTCCCAGTTGTTCTGGATTTCATCCAGCTCGTGAAAATTATTAAGATCGATGATGGAATGCCGCGCCCTGGACTGGGTGAACATATATAAAAGGCAGTTGAGCGGGGAAAAAATCGGCCAGCCTTTTCTCAGGTATTCTCCAAGATTGGCATACCGGGCCTTGCCGCGGTACAGATAAACATAAGTGATCGACCCGAGAGCGAAGGCAAAGACCACAAACACACCTATCATTACGGAAGTCATTTTTACTTGCCTGGTTTTGGGATGGATTTCAAAGGAGAGACCTCACTTCAAAATAGGGGGCTTTCAATAACGGGGAAACATAAAACCTTCAAAAACCGTTATTGCCCTATATCCAGTATAAGGCGGTTTTTTGAAAAGACTAGTGAAACCGAATATTTTAATAATTTGTTAATCTGGAATTTTTATCAGGGTTGGTAATGTGGATTGGAACGGGGATCAATCGCTGTGAATGAAAACCCATGTTCGTATGAGGTTCAGGGTTTTTGAGAAAAACTCAGCGGAGGTTCGGGCGCTCTCCTTATTCCTATGTAATTGTATGACCCACGGGGTCCCGGCCAACGCCGCACCGGGTTTATTGATGAGCTGGATTTACGTCAGCAGGGGATGACCGAGTTCTTCGCGCTGGCGGACGTAACCCTCGGCGCACAGCCGCGCCAGTTTGCGCACCCGGCCGATGAAGCCGGTGCGCTCGGTCACGCTGATGGCGCCGCGCGCGTCGAGCAGATTGAAGGCGTGCGAGCATTTCAAGGTGTAGTCGTAAGCGGGGAGCACCAGCTCCTGCTCCAGCAAAGCCCTGGCTTCCGCCTCGTACATATCGAACCACTGAAACAACCGGTCCTTGCTTGATACTTCAAAATTGTACTTCGAAAACTGTTTCTCCGTTTCCAGATGCACGTGGCCGTACTTCACCGTGTCGTTCCATTGCAGGTCGTACACGTTGTCGACGTTCTGCAGGTACATGGTGATGCGCTCCAGCCCGTAGGTCAGCTCCACCGACACCGGATCGAGGTCGATGCTTCCCACCTGCTGAAAGTAGGTGAACTGGGTGATCTCCATGCCGTCCAGCCACACCTCCCAGCCCAGACCCCACGCGCCAAGGGTGGGCGACTCCCAGTCGTCTTCGACGAACCGGATATCGTGTTTCAGCGGGTCGATACCCAGCGCCTTGAGGCTGTCGAGGTATTGCTCCTGCACGTCCTCCGGCGAAGGCTTTAAGATTACCTGGTACTGGTAGTAATGTTGCAGGCGGTTGGGATTCTCGCCGTACCGCCCGTCGGTGGGTCGCCGTGACGGCTCGACATAGGCCGCACGGTAGGGTTCCGGTCCCAGCACGCGGAAAAACGTCGCCGGGTTGAAGGTGCCCGCCCCCGCTTCGATATCGTACGGCTGGTGGATGACGCAGTCGCGCGAGCCCCAGTACTTCTCCAATTTTAAAATCACATCCTGAAAGTTCATGGCGGGTATTTAACCGGGAAACGGCTGTAAAGTCAACTGCTCCGGAGGGTAGCTGAAAAAAGGCTGATTATTTGTGCCCACTGGCCTGTTCAGCCTTTATATTAGGAGTATGGCTTTATACGAAAAAAATCCGCAAAATAACAGATGGGAAAAATTCCTGTTTTGGGCAGTGAAAATAATGGGGGTGGTGTGTATTTTTAGCGGGGCCCTTGGTTTGTATATCTATGTTCCAGAAGTCTCGTATGCTTCAGTCGTCACTTCGAAAGCAACATATAGCGGTTGGGCCATATTGAATATTGCAAAATCAATTTTAGCAATATTTTTTGGAGCTGGGTTCCTTATTTTTTATAAAAAAACATTGAGTATCTTTTCTTGCTATTGGATTTTCATTCCATTGATGATTTATTTGCCCACAAGTTTTTTGCGCAATTTTATTTATTATGAACCAACTATGAGACGAATAACCTTAGAAGTGGTTAGTGCAGTTGCTATTCTTTTTTTATTGTTTTCTTGGTTTTATTACAGAAAAAAATATCCGGAAGAATTTGGATTGAAGAGTTAAATCACAGCAACTGTTTTCGGGGTGAGGATGACTCTTTTGACCTTGAATTTAAGGTCGAACAGGTTGTCACCGACGGTTTTGATGACGGTGAGTCCCTGGATTTTGTTCAGGTCCAGCTGGTTCTTGGAGACTTTGAAGTTGCCGCCGATTTTTTTCTCGCCGATGATCTCCGGCTCGAACATCGGCACGTTGGGTATCTTCTCCCGCAGTTTCTGGCCGGTGTTGAGAAACAAACCTTCCAGTTTCCCTTTTTCGCTTTGCAGGATGAGGTCGCCTCTGATTTTTTGAATGCGTATGCCCTCTTTTTTATCGAACCCGGCGATATTCAGAATATGCAGGAGCGGCACCTTGCCGCCGCCCTTGAGCGACATCTTGCCGATAAACTGAATCAGCTGGGCCACCTTTTTGTGATCCTTCTCGGCGATGGGAATTTCGATAATACTTTTAAGGTCGTCGAACATCGGTGGTACTCCAGGGCCTGTTTGTGGTACCTCCGGGTATTATAAGACGGAAGAGAGTAGAGACGAAAACTATTTGGAAGGTGGTCGGGAGTGGCGAAAGTGGTGTGAGCAGGAGCGGTAATGCCGCGCTTTACTGTATGCCGTTCACTCTGTGTTCAGGCCTTCGAGGTCGTGTTTCTGGATCAACGCCTCCAGTTTTTTATTGAAATCTTCGGATTGGAGCAATGCCTGTCCCCATTCACTGCCGATCTGCCCCGCCTCGCGGCTGATGGCGGGCATCTTCACCTTCCATTCTTCCCAGAACGGCGTCTCGAACATCTCGATGAGTTTGCGGATCACCTCGTGCGACATGTTTTTGTCGTACACCGGAACCATCCGTTCCACCAGGGTGTCGATGTCCTGTTGCCCGATCAGTTCATAGTACTCCTCCCAGAACGCGTCAGGCGTTTTGGGGTAGGCTCCTGAAAATCCCATCGAGTACTGATTGAGCAGATTGTTTTTCACGATGTTCAATTGATCGTGAATGCCCGAAACCTTCAACAGTCGCCGGATGTCATCGGCCTTGGTATTGCCCAGGTTCGCGGCGGTGACTCCGAACGCCAGATGGGTGACGGTCAGGTACAGGAAAACCGCCACGGCGGACCCGGCAATTTTTGAACAAAGGTTTGATCTCATAACTTGACTCCGGCTGTGGATATCGTTTTTATCAATTCTCTTGATTGATGTCCTCAAAGTTGCGGCGTATGGTTTCCATTTCATTGTGATATCGTTTGGCGTCGCCGTAATCGAGAAAATATTTGTAGCGGCTGTGAATGTTTCCCCCTTTCCGGGCGTGCTTGATCGGACACCAGTGCTGCTCCGTGCGTGCGGCCATTTCCCGCGCATAGCCCATCAGGCCGTTGAAGTAACTGCAATACATGCAATTAATCTTTTCGAAAGCATTCAAGTAGCTCAGATTATGCCGGTCAATAATCACATAGTCACTCCGTCGTACTTTCGGGATGCCGTACACGGGAAAGCAGACGGCCTGGTAAATTGATATCGTCACATCCATCAATATAGCGGGAATCAAACAGGCCCAGATCACCGGCATGGTGAGAATGGCCAGCGGCCGGGCCCCGCGAATATATTGAAGCGCGGTAATCATTAACATTTTGTGCTGCAGTTTGATTTCCCGTTTGAAGCGGATTTTTTTCTTTTTAATCGTGTAGAAAAATTCCTCATGTTTTTTCTGCATTTCCTCCGTCAATTCGCGTTCGACGTTCCGGAATTTTTCCAACAGCATTTCCAACTTATCGTTCATGTTGTCACCTGGGAACAAGGACTTATAAGGGTATTTCCTTAACCATATCATTATTTTATTTGTTTGCAAACCGGGCCTTCAAAACCCATAATCGGGGTTACGCAAACAGCCACGGGACGCTCATGCACGTTGTTTACAGGGAGGTTTCGGTCCAGGATGCGCACCGGATTCTGGACTATTGCCGCCGCAACACCATCAAGGAAGGCGGCCTGTTCGAGGTGTATTCCACACCGGGGCAGGATATCCACATGATCATCGTCAACTCCTGCCCGGAGGACGAACCGCTGGAGAAGTTCCGCCCGCTCGGCGCGTTTTATCTCAACTACCTCAGTCCGGGAACCATTTCCATGGAGGAGGACGACCCGCACTTCGACGGCGCCCCGGCGCGCAAATACCACGTTGCCGCCATCCGTCAGGTAATCGACCTGCTGTTCAAATTCGCGCATCCCGGATTTAAGCTGAGTTACAATGACCTGCCTCCCATTCCCCATTCCGACGACCCCAAAAAAAGCCGCTGAGAAATTGCTGGTGGAAATTCAAGCCGTGATACACTCGGATAAACATCAATTCAGCCTCTCTCCGGGTAATGAGAGGGGCTCATCAAAAAAAATTGGAACGCAGTTCCAGGAGGACTACATGTTGCAACGCAAAGGTCTATTCAGAATCTTACTGATTGGAGTTTTTCTGTTGGCGGGAGCGGTATCCGCGCAGGCGGGAGCCGACAACCACCGCACCCCCGACGGTAAATTGAAAGTGCTGTATCACATCGACGGCTCCGACGTTGGCACCGCCAAGTACGCCATGGCGCTCATCAACAAACACATCGAGGCGGAAGGCGGACGGGACAAAATCGACGTCAAGGTGGTGGTGCACGGTCCGGCCCTGATGCTGTTCGACAAGGAAAAAGTCGACCCCGTCCTCAAGGCCAAACTGAAAGCGGTGTTGGACAAAGGTGTGGAACCGGAAATGTGCCAGGTGTCCATGAAACTGTTCAACCGTCCCCTGGATAAACTGACGCCGGGGTTCCAGCCCACCGCGCATCCGGTTGCGGTCAAGCGCATCGCCGACCTGCAGGAACAGGGCTACCTCTACATCAAACCCTAGCCCAGGCTAGGCCTGGAGCAAGTTTAGCTGGGGCTGAGTGACGCGGATGAACGATTGTCATCGCATTCTAAGGACTACCTCTACTTCAAACCCTGAATTGCGCCCAGAGATTCCATTTGGCCGATACCGGTCAGCCAGTTCCCCCTCCGGGTAGGAGGCCAGCGTGACGCTGGACCCAATTTTGCCCCCGGCGGCTCGCCGGTGTCACCCTGAGCCTGTCGAAGGGCGGCAGGGTGCTATGCTGCGACAGGCTCAGCCTGTCAATTGTTTTCGGGATGGTCATCATCCGGTGCTGAGGGAGTATCGGTGCCGGGGATGCTGTAGCCGCTGGTCAGCCAATTTCCCAGATCAATGAGCTGGCACTGCTCGGAGCAGAACGGAAAAAAGGCATTGTCCTGTTTGATCGCAGGCTTTCCGCAGGTGGGACATTTCGGTTTGGGTTTGGGCTTTGAGGTCATTATCACAGGGTCCTGTCAAGGGAGCCGTTGGGCCACACCATACCCCCCTCCGACCTTCCCGGTCAACCGCTCTCAGCCCGCCCATAGGGGGGAGCAGGAAAATTGCGTCCCAGTAGTTTCTCTTGGGCGCAAACGGTCAGCAAGTTCCCTCTCCGGGCAGGAGCCGGCTCAGACTGCTGGATATTTAGCCATATTATTGTTTTTTAAGGGCTTATATCTCAATTTTTGTTTACAGCCCTCTCCAGAATTTGTATATTGTTACGGCGGTCCACAAGCGCCGCGGATATCGATTAAGTAACTGAATTATTGGAGAGTGCCCGTGCCTACCGTCAAACATACCGATTACTATAAAGCTTTGGGTATTTCGCCCCAGGCTTCGCCGCGACAGGTCAAGGAATCTTACCTGGGCTGGATCCGTTATTTCGATCATCCCCAGGAGCGCCCCAAGCCGGGTCCCCTGGAAGGTTCGCTGATCGAGCAGATCGAACAGGTCCAGGAAGCGTTCGACCTGCTTTCGGATGATGCCAAGCGCGAAGCCTATAACGCCCGGCTGCAACTGACCCCCAATCCGGTGGATAATCCACCGGACAATCCCGGCGAACCGTCTGCAGTCACTGCGCCCCGTGGGGTGGGCGACGTCGAGGTGATGATCGCCAAACGCAAGCTGGTACGGACGTACCTGGATTTTTTCGGGCTGAGTGCCAAGCCGTTCGAACTCACCCCCGACCCGGATTACTATTACCTGAGCACCCGGCACAAAGAAGTGCTGGCCCAGTTGGTGCTCTCCCTCCAGGAGAACAAGGGAATCGTGAAAATCACCGGAGCGGTGGGGACCGGCAAGACCACCCTCTGCCGCAGTTTCCTGAAGGAACTGAATTCGGGGATCGATTTCGCCTATTTGAATCATCCCTGCGACCGCGCCGTCGAGCTGATGCAAACCATCAATGCCGAATTCAACCTGCCGTCGCACAGCACCAACAAAAAAGAGTTGCTGTTTCATTTGCGTGAATTCCTCTTCCGGAAGAAAGAGCAGGGGCGGCGCGTGGCCGTGGTGGTGGACGAAGCGCAGGATATGGCTCCGGAGTTACTCGAAGAGTTGCGCATCCTGTCCAACCTTGAAACCGCAAAAGAAAAATTGCTGCAGATTATTTTGATCGGTCAGACGGATTTGGACAAAATTCTGAACCGGTCCTCCATGGCATCGCTGCAACAACGCATCGGTGCCCAATGGGAACTGCATCCTCTGAATTTGGAAGAAACGCACGGTTATATTCAACACCGCCTGAACGTGGCGGGGGGCAAGGGCAAAGTGGCCTTCAGCCGGCCTGCAGCCGATGCCGTGTTCCGGGCCTCCGGCGGTCTTCCCCGGTTGATCAACCGCATCGCCGACCAGGCGCTGGCGGAAGCGCATCTTCAGGGAGTGAAAAAGATTGACCGCATTGTTGTGGGACTGGCGGAGAAAAAATTGGGGGACATCCAACTGAAACCTCCGCGGGGAAGAGGACATCAGAGGCTGGCCGCCGCTTTATTGGTCATCGGAGTGCTGGGAGCATTCGCGTTGTATTTTCAAAGCCAGTATCCATCGACCGGTGCGGTACCGCAGGAATCCAGGATTACCGAAATGATCGAGCAGACGCCCCTTAATTTGACCCAGCCGGGACAGCTGGTGCCGCAAGCGCAGCCCCAGACGCGCACCCTGTCCTCAATGGACAACGCCCCGGCCCAAGGTGCAGGAGAAAACGGCGCCGCTGTAACGGCTGAGGTATCACAAACTCCGGTACAATTTTCCCGGGAAAAAGAGTTGGTGGAACAGTTGTCCACGTTGACGACCGGTGAAAGTAAAATCGAAGCCGCACGCTGGGTGTTGCAACGCTGGCGCGCCTTCAAAAAAGAAACGGTCACCCTGACGCCGCAGGCCCGGAAAATCCTGAAAGCCGATTACGGGCTGTCCGTCTATGAATCGAACGGCAACCTGCACCGGTTGACGACGCTCAACTATCCGGCTCTGGTGGAGCTCAATCTGCCGGACGGCAAAGGCGCGCGCTACCTGGCGTTGGTGGGGCTCAAGGGAAATGTGGGAGTGTTTCAATCCAACGAGACGTTTGAAATTCCGCTGTCTCTGTTTGAGTCGCTATGGACGCACAAGGCCTGGGTGCCGTGGAAAAATTTTGAGAAACTGCCCGGCGATATGAAAACCGGGTACCAGGGCGAGCACTCCGTGTGGCTTCAAAAACAATTGAACCGGCTCGGGTATTACAAGCAACCACCCGATTCCCGGTACGGCCGGCGCACCGCCGATGCCGTGGCCAAGTTCCAGCGCTATTACAACCTGAAGGACCACGGCCGCCTCGACACCGAAACAAAAATGATCCTCTATAACCGCCTGCCTGCTTACAGCGCCCCCAAACTCACCGGGGGTTAATCAAATATTTTAAGCCAAGTTGTCAGTTTAGTCAGTTGCCTCCCCTGCTAGAGGGTCAGCCCTCAATGCGGGGGTTGTCGATTTTGCGCATGAAGATCTGGAGGGTGGCGGAATCGTAGAGAAGCACCGCGAGGTCTTCCAATCCGTCCTTGTTGAAATCGGCGGCGGCGAGGGAGCGCGGTTGGCGTCCCACCGCATAATTGAAATGCGGAAAGATGAACGACCCGTCGCCCCGCCCCTGCAGTAACGAGATGTCCCCGTCGCGTACGTTGCCGACGATCAAATCCGGTATCCTGTCGCCGGTAAACTCACCCGCCACGATGTAACCCGGTCCTTTTTCCGCGGCGAAATCCTGCTGGCGGGTAAAGCCACCTTTGCCGTCGCCCAGAAACAGGGTCAAACTGTCGGCCAGGGCGCTGGAGATGATCAGGTCCAGATGGCCGTCGCCGTTCATATCGCTTTGTGTGATGAAGGCGGCCTGTTTGCCGCCTTTGATCTTTCGGGGAATCCGGAAGGTGCCGTCACCGTTGCCGTCATAGATGCGGATGAAATTGGTATTCATCGCGTTGAAGGTGATGGCGAGGTCGGTATTCTTGTCACCGTTGTAATCCCCGGTAACCAGCCGCGACGGCGTGCCCGGTGCGATATAGGCCTCCGCCTGTTTGAAGGTACCGTCGCCGTTGCCGAGAAAAATGATCAGCTTGTCGAACCGTAAGGTCACCGCCAGGTCCGCCTTGCGGTCGTTGTTGAAATCGCCGGTGGTGATGGCGATCGGCAGTTTGCCGGTCTTCACCGGATCGAGCATTTTGAACACGCCGTCTATTTGCCCGAGGATAATAGAGAAATTACCGTCGCCGTAGTTGCACACAGCGGCATCGGGAATGCGGTCGCCGTTGAAATCCGCCACCGCCAGGGCGACCGGCTCGCGCCCGGTATTCATCACGAACGGTTCCTTGAACGAACCGTCGCCGTTGCCCTCGAAGAACATCAGCGTATGGTCGTCCGTGTTCGGGATCAGGAGGTCCGGATACTCATCGTTGTTCATGTCGTGGGCGACCACCGTGGCGGGTTTTTTACCGACCTTGTACGCAGAGGGGATGGCGAACGGTTGGGGATCCCTGGCGCTGGGACCGCATCCGGTAAAGGTGCCGAGCACCGCCGAGGCTATGAAACAAACCAGGATCAGGCGAATCACTTGTTTTCTCTGCTAATGAATTTGGTTGAGGCCGGCCAGCGTGACGCCCGGCGAATCGCCGGAAATAATTTTAAAATTACCTGCGGAGGTACTCCGCTTGCGCTCAAGAAGTTTCTCTTGCTGTTATCCTTCAGCCCGCGTTTCCTGCCTGCGCGGGGAACCGAAACCGGTTGCAAACGAACCCCTTGACGATAAACCCGGTTTATACAGGATGTTGCAGACCTTGTAAAGCCGGGAATCGCCTTGACACGAGGCTTTTCAATATCTTAAGCTATTTATTAACAATAACTTATTGTCGTCCTGCCATGACCTCCCCCCGACAGCTTCTGCTTCGTTTCAGCTTGTGCCTGGCGCTGGGTTTGACCCTCTCCAGCTGCGGTGGAGTGCCTTATTATGAAGCGGTAGAATCTTATTACGAACGATCCAACGGCGTCTATCACCCGGTGGAAAAGGGGCAGACGTTGTACGCCATCGCCCGGGCGTATGGAGTAAATGTTGAGGAACTGCAGAGCATCAACGGAATCCGGGACCCGTCGGAATTGGATGTGGGGCATCATCTCTGGATACCCAACGCAAACCGGGTGGTGTACGTGGCTCCGACGGTGCCCGATACTCCCGGCGTTTCCAAGCCTCCCGTTTCTGCGAAAAAGTACGCCTCCAAAAAAAGGAAAACCAAAGCCGAACGCAAAGCCGCGGCGAAAAGAAGACTGATGTGGCCGGTGAGAGGCGGCGTGCTGACATCGCGGTTTGGCACGCGCGACGGCAGCAACCACCACGGCATCGATATTGGCGCGCGCCGGGGAACACCCGTCCGGGCCGCCGGGGGCGGGACCGTCAAGTTCAGCGGGTGGGGTCCCACGGGATACGGCCTGATGATCATCATCAAACACCCCGGCAACCTGACCACCGTGTACGCCCACAACTCGCGCAACCTCGTTAAAAAAGGCGCCGAGGTGAAACGCGGCCAGATGATCGCGCGCATCGGCAAAACTGGACGCGCCACCGGCCCCCACCTGCACTTCGAAGTGCGCAACGACGCCCATCCCAAAAATCCCCTCCTGTATCTGAAAAATAAATGATACTCTTCACTTTTTAAGTTGTTCCTCCATCCGGAAACCGCTGGCAACATTGAATCCCCCGAAAGGAATGGTATGGAAGCGTTGAAAAAGATCATCCGGGACATTCCCGACTTTCCCAAGAAGGGCATCCTTTTCAAGGACATCGCGCCGTTGCTGGGCGATCCCGTGCAGTTCACCACCGTGGTGGATCACTTGAAGGAACGGTACACCGGGAAGAAAATCGATCACGTGGTGGGCATCGAGGCGCGCGGTTTCATCTTCGCCGCGACGCTAGCCTATGCGCTGGGTGCGGGATGCGTCATGGTGCGAAAACCCGGCAAGCTTCCGTACAAAACGTTCCAGCAGACCTACGATCTGGAATATGGCACCGACACGGTAGAGATTCATCAGGATGCGCTGAAAGAGGGCGAACGCGTGGTGCTCATTGACGACGTACTCGCCACGGGCGGCACCATGGCGGCGACAGTCGACCTGGTCCGCGAAAACTTCCACGCGGAAATCGTCGAAGCCGCGTTCATCATCGAACTCACCTTCCTTAACGGCCGCGAAAAACTGAAAAACCTGCCGCTGTATTCTGTCCTTCAGTTTTAAAAGATTTCGTTATTGCTGCAAAATGCGCAGGGGGATTTCTTTGGAAAGGTGCTCTACGAGTTTAGCCACTTCGCCGACATAATCCGGGGAGGCCATCAGTTCGATATGACCCCGCGCCGGGTCGAGCGTACGCACCACGGCGAAGTCGTCATAGGCGTCGAAAATACCAACAATGTACGCGATGTCGCGCTTGTCGACTTCGAGGATCCACTGAACTGAATCGGTGTGCATGAGGGGGGTTAAGCCGCGGGCGCGGTGGTGCGGCGTTCCAGGAGGAGCATGAGGATGCCGACCGCCGCCGGGGTGACGCCGGAGATGCGCAGGGCCTGGCCCAGCGTCGCCGGACGGATGTCCTCCAGCTTCTGCACTTCCTCGTTGGACAGGCCGGAAACGCCCCGGTAATCCAAATCCAATGGGATGACGTAGTTCTCCAGCTTCTTCTGTTTGGCGACCATCTGGTTCTGCCGGTCGATGAACGTTTCGTACTTCACTTCAATTTCTACCAGTTCCGCTACCTGCTTTGAAACCGAAGCGCCGTTGAACACGTCGATCAACTGCGGGTAGCGGATATCCGGACGTCGCAGCAAACCGCCCAGAGTCGTCGGGCCTTTGAGGTCGGTGATGCCGATTTGCGACAACTGCGCCAGCGTCGGCTTGTTGGGCACCACAGGCGTGCGGTTGAGGCGGTCGACTTCCGTTTCGACTGCTTTGTGTTTATCTATCGATGCCTGATATATCTCTCTAGGAATTAACCCAAGTTGAAAACCCTTGCCCATGAGGCGCAGGTCGGCGTTGTCCTGCCTGAGCAGCAAACGGTACTCCGCGCGCGAGGTGAACATGCGGTAGGGCTCTTTCGTGCCCTGGGTGACCAGGTCGTCGATCAGCACGCCGATGTAGGCATCCATGCGCGTCAGCACGAACGGGTCGCGCTGCTGCACCTGCAGTGCCGCGTTGATCCCCGCCATCAGCCCCTGCGCCGCCGCTTCTTCATAACCGGAGGTGCCGTTGAGCTGTCCCGCGTGAAACAGGCCGCGCACGAGCTTGGTCTCCAGCGTTGCCTTCAACTGCGTCGGCGGGATGAAGTCGTACTCTACCGCGTAGCCGGGCCGCACGATCTCGGCGTTCTCCAGTCCGGGAATCGAGCGCACCACCTGAATCTGCACCTCCTCCGCCAGGCTGGTGGAGATGCCGTTGGGATAAATCCAGTCGGTGTCCAGACCTTCCGGTTCGAGGAAGACGTGATGCGTGTTCTTGTCGGGAAACTTCACCACCTTGTCCTCGATCGACGGACAGTAACGCGGTCCGACCCCCTCGATCCTGCCGCTGTACAGCGGCGACAGGTGCATATTATTTTTTATGATTTCGGCGGTTCGTTCGTTTGTGTAAGTGAGGTGACACGGCACCTTGGGGCGCTGCTCGACCGACTCGGTCTGGAACGAAAACGGTTTGGGGTCGGCGTCGCCGTCCTGTATCGTGCATTTTGAGAAGTCGATGGTGTCGCGCAGGAGACGCGGCGGCGTGCCGGTCTTAAGGCGCGCCACTTCGAAGCCGCAGGCCAGAAACGATTCCGAAAGCCTGTTCGACGGTTTTTCGCCGACCCGCCCGGCAGGATGACTGCTCATGCCGACGTGCACCAGTCCGCGCAGGAAGGTACCGGTGGTGATGACCACCGCGCCCGCCAAGTACTCACTGCCCTGGGCGGTGCGGAGTCCGCGGATCGTTCCGTCCTCGACGATCAGTTCCTCCGCTTCTTCGCGGGCGATGGTGAGGTGGCTTTGCGCTTCCAGCGCGCGGCGCATTTCGGTTTTGTACTGATGCTTGTCCGCCTGCGCGCGGTTGCCCTGCACGGCGGGACCCTTGGACGCGTTGAGCATGCGGAACTGGATACCGGTGCGGTCGATCACCCGCGCCATCTGCCCGCCGAGGGCGTCGATTTCGTAGACCATATGGCCCTTGGCGACCCCGCCGATGGCGGGATTGCACGGCATCAGGGCGATCTTGTCCAGATCGAGGGTGAGCAGAAGCGTGGCGCATCCCATCCGTGCCGACGCCAGCGCCGCTTCACATCCCGCGTGCCCGGCTCCTATGACTATGACATCGTAATGTTTCATGGTTTATCAATATACCTTCTTTATAGAAAGGAGGGCAATTCTTTTACTTCTTCTCGCCGTGTTTCCAGATGACCTGGTTGGCGGCGTTTTTGATGTAGGCGAATTCGCGGTCGGCGTCCTCGTTCAGGGTGAGGGGCTCTTCGACGTCGACCGACATCGCCGAGACCTTTTCCATGGTCCCGCCCATTTGCAGAAAGATGCGGTCGCCGTTGTCCATTTCCTTGCTTTTGAAAATGAACACGAAGTTGTAGTAGTGCGAAAAATGGAGCGGCTCGTCGCCGTATTGTTCAAACGCTTCTTCATCGGTCAGCATGATTTCACCTTCAATCAGGTTGAGGGTTTTCAAGCTACCAAAGGCCGGTCCATTCCACAAGGGGAGGTCCACCGTGGCGGTCAAAAAGCACCTAATTCAGGGTATTGATTTTACTTCAGTTAGCTTTACACTATTTGTAAATTAGTAAGTTGTGGTGAGGCCTGTTTTTGTTAGGGTATTTACCTATTTTTAACGGGGGGTTCCAATAATGGAGGAGAGAGAATTATGAAACGTTTTTTGATGACTTTGTTTGTAGCGTCGCTATTTATGGCTACTTCAGCGCAGGCGGCGAGCGGCAAACTGTATTTCTCGGGGAACGCCGGATTAACCCTGACCGATGATATGGATTTGCCCGGTCTCAATCTCAGTTTCAGCCCCGGGTTCAACATCGGGGGGGCCGTGGGGTATGATTTCGGGCAATTCCGGGCGGAAGGCGAAATCACCTATCGGTCGACCGATTTGGATGAAGCCAATGGTATAGCTGTTACCGTTGATTCCGATGTTTCCGCATTGAGTTTTATGGCTAATGGGTATTACGACCATGAAATGGGCAATTCTCCCGTGACCCCTTATGTCGGATTTGGCATGGGCGTCGTGGATTCAGACCTGAATATCACCGGCGCGACCGTGGGCAGTGAAACCAATTTCGCATATCAATTCATGCTGGGGGTGGGTTTTGAGGTCACCCCCAACGTGGTATTGACTGGGGGTTACAGGTATTTTGGAGTCGCGGACTCCGTGGTGCCCAATTCCCACGAACTGGTTTTCGGTGGACGATTCATGTTTTAATCTTATTAAAGTCTCGTAATCACAAAAGGCGTTCCCTGCTTCTCTCAATGGAAGCAGGGGGCGCTTTTTTTTATTAGGAAGTTGTCCCTCCATCAAAATCAATCCCACCTGCGTTCTTTTCCTTCCTGTTTTTATGACCCACATTCTCCTGATATCCCGGACTCTAGCCGAGAGAGCAAATTATATACCCCGTATGGGGGTACAATAGGCCGTTTGAAAGCGGGCTTCGGATAGATTCCATAAACTATTGATCTTTTTATCATTATAAAGAAAATTTGCGCTTTCAAATGCCATATTATTTGATTTATATGGAAAATTAATGTAAATTAAAAGACATAAACCAAATAAAAATTTTGATAGGAATTCGACATGAAAATCAGATCCCTTATTGGAATCATAGCTTTGGCTTGGCTCACCGCCTGTTCTTCGACCGCAACGACCCAGGGACTTCCTGAAAACTCAAAATCTTCGATAGAGACGATGGTTTCGGTGGATTCCCCAGGGGCAAAGGACCTGTCCTCGGTGGCTGAAATGGTGGCAAGGGTATCTGATACAGATTTTTCTAAAAGAGAATCTGGAACTGTGCGTGAAAGTGGAGGAACCGAAACCTTTTACAGTCGTGCCACTGGATTTACCATCACCAAACCCGCGGGCTGGACCCATGTTGTCACAGAATCCCAGGGCGAATCCGAGGGTCAAATCCGGTTTACAGGCAAGGACCTGGACCAGATCGTTCGGGAACAGGCCAACGCGCCTTTGGTTTTCATGACCAAGCATCCTGAACCTTATGATGATATTAATCCCGGGGTGCAGGTGATGATTCGGCATCTTGGAACTTTGAGCACAGCCTCGCCGACGGATATTTTAAGAAGTACGGTGGCTCGTTTTCCGGCAACGTTCGAGAATTTCGCCTTCGTAGAAGAAGTCCAGGAAACCCAGGTCAACGGATGGAAGGCGGCCTACACGAAAATCCAATACACCATAACGGGTAAAGACGGGCGCCGGTTTCCAACCCTGACCCGGTTTTGGATGATCCCCCGGGGCAAGTACATGTTCACGATAGGAATGTCCGGAGCTCAGGAAGGTCCGGAACTTTCGGAAGAAGATTTTCAACGGGTCCTGAACTCGATCCGCATCGGCCCCGAAGGACCCCGGTGGATGGCCCGCATCCAGCCCGCGCACATCCCTAAGATCCCGGCACTGGGCTGAGAATTCACGGTTGGGTCGAAACTGCGTTTGCGTTCCCGCGGACTATTTCGATGGCATTGATATCCGTTTTATGTTCAGGAGAGAATGTTTGGGAAGGAGGGGTGGAATCACCCTGGGTTCCCCGTGCTGGCGCACGGGGAACCACCAGGCAATCTCATGCTTAGTAGATCCGAGTCGACTCCGTTTCCTCTACAGGTCGTGACAGGTGGTCGCTTTGCATCATCAATTTAAAGCGTTGGTCCCCGACCTTGTCCGCTTTCAATTGAATTTGCCAACTGGCACTTTCCTTGGCGCCGAGAGAAAAGCCGCCAAAAGCCAGGCCCTTGTCGATATTTTTAATAGGCGTGTGGCCTGAAGAAGTGACATAGGACATATCCTCAAACAGACCGGCCAATGCAATATTGGTCGCCTCTGCAGTGCCCTGATTGGTCACAGTCACTTGATACACAGTCGTGTCCCCTACGCTCAGCGGGTCATTGAGGTCGATCAACTCCAGAAGCAAAGCAGGAACGCCGACCACGGGATTGCTTTGAGAAGCATAAACCACATCCGCGCAAAGGGCATTGGCTTCGGCCCGGGCAACAGCCTGGCCCGCTTCGTAACCGCTTAACGTCATGCTGACCTTCTTGGAATCATTGGGTTTCAGAGTCCCCAGATCCCAGGTCACCGCCTGGGTTGCCTGCGAAAAGCTGCCTGCACTGCTGGCGGACTTAAACGCTGCATTCGCAGGAACAGCTGCCGCGAGCATGGCGGATTCCGCGTTGACATCGCCGGTGTTGGTGACTTCGAAATCATAAGAGATCGGTCGGCCAATAAATTGCTCACTTTCAGCACCGACCGCTTTGATGGAAAGTTGCGGCTTGGCAACATTGGTCATGGCGGAGTTTGAATCGGCTGTAATGTTAGTCGCCTCACCCGCAACGTTGGAAATGTTGGGAACTCCACTTGAAGAACCGCCAAAGGAATACTCACCGGGAGCGGTTGCCTGAACAGAAGTCATAATCTTTTGCTCTTCGCCCGGGGCCAAATGTCCGATCCGGCGAGAAACAAGATTACTTCCATCTTCCGCGATCACGTTCTCAGGCAAGGTTGAAGAAACCATAACATCCCTCAAAGCGCTGGTTCCCGTGTTTTTCACGGTGTATTCCAGAGGGATCTGGTCACACATGAGCTTTTTGTCCGGAGCCTTCAGACTCAGCGCCAGACCGGAATCCACAACTGCGGTTTTCAGGCACAGGGCCGGAGCCTTAAAATTAGCTTCGGTACAACAGGGGATGTCTTCGGTGCTATTGGCTTTGCCGGTCACTTTAATGGTTCGGGTGCTTTTTGCCGGCAGTTTGCCCAGAGCCCAGGCGACTTTGTCACCCGAAGTGTCGAAAATGGCCGGTTCCGTGCTGATGGCTTCAAAATCCGCAGGAAACGTTTCAATGATGTTCACATTTTCCAAATCCAAATTCGTTAAATTCGTCACATCGATTTTGTACGTATAAGGTTGCCCTTTAAGTACGGTGTTGGGGAAATACTTGTCGATCCTGATATTGCTGGTGCTTTCGATGCCTGTGGGATAGGACATGGAAGCCGTGGTCCATCCGGAATCGACGGCTTTTGCAGCAACCGCTTCGTAATCCTTATGGATCAAACCGGTATGTGTTGTCCCGGAAGGGGCGCTGTAGCAGCCCGCAAAAAATATCAAACTTGACAGGCTAAGAAATTTCAACAGGTCTTTAGGTGCGATCATTATATTCTCCTATTTCGCAAAATTAATATATGGATTGGGTTACGATTGGAAATACCGCTGATTAACAATTACCTTTTTATTAGACGAACAAAACAGCCAAAAAATAATCTTGTGTGTTCAGGGTCGGCTGGAAATGGCTCCTGCGGGTCTTGAGAGCGGAGCTGAAAATTGTGTGGTTTCGAGAAGACGTTACCCCCTGTTTTCCGATTAACTAAATAACCGGACCAATCGTTTCTCAATGTTGGTGACCCGGTCAATTTATAATGGTAGCGAGACCCAACAAATCCCCCAAAAGGGGGATTTTATAAAAAGATGTTTTATTGGAAGAGATCTCAAAAACGCTAAAAAATAAAAGACCCTTGGTAACTATCCTAAGTGTTCAATAGATTTAATTTTTTTTATAAAATTCGGAGAGGATCGGGCCTTTCCAGACGGAGAGCGGGGCTTATCAAGTCACAAAAATTTCACATTTATAAATATACCTGAGGTGACATTGTTGGGAACAGGCATTTAAAGTCCCAGGTGAAAGATCGTAAAAACCCTGTAAATCAGGGAGAATTTGACTTTGTCTGCGTTGTCTGATAAATACGCGGCTCGAGGTATGTTGTTTTTGGATTTCCAATACCGAGGCGGCAAGGCTGCTGAATACGTTTACAACCCAATAAATTAAGCCTTTAAGAGAATCCTGTTCCCATGCCAGACCTGTTGATAGAGATAGGGACCGAAGAAATCCCCGCCGGGTATATTGAGCCGGCGCTGGCCGACATGGGCCGCGCACTCTCTGAATTTTTTGAAAAGGGCCGTGTGTCTGCCGGCACGCCGCAACTGATGGGCACGCCGCGCCGTCTGGTCGTTCATATCCCGGATGTCGACAAGCGGCAAAAAGACGCGGTCGAGACCTACCACGGTCCCAACGTCAAGGTGGCGTACGATGCCGAAGGCAATCCCACCATAGCGGCGATCGGATTTGCCAAAGGCAAGGGTGTGGATATTACCGACCTCACCACCGAGACCACCGCCAAGGGCGAGGTGATCTGCGCCCAAGTCGAAAAAAAAGGTGAGTCCACCGTCCATATACTCAATGAATACCTTCCGCAGTGGATGGCCGACATCACCTTTCCCAAAAAAATGCGCTGGGCCTCGCACAAACTCCCGTTCGCACGTCCGGTCCATTGGATCTCCGCGTTGTTCGACGGCAAAAAACTGAAATTCGAATTCGAAGGCATCAAAGCCGGTAACACATCGCAGGGTCACCGTTTCCTCAAACCGCAGAAATTCAAATTCGACAGCCTCAAAACCTATCTCCGGGAATGCAAGAAACACAAAGTAATGGTCGATCCGGCGGAGCGGCGCGAATCCATCAAAGATCAAATCAAAGTCATCGCCAAACAAGTCAAGGGCAAGGTACGGGAGGACGCCGACCTGCTCGACACCGTGACCCATCTCGTGGAGTACCCGGTAGCGGTGCGCGGCGCGTTCGATAAAGCCTACCTGGAACTCCCCAAGGAATTGCTGGTCATCACCATGAAACATCACCAGAAATATTTTCCACTGTGGAAGGGCGATAAACTGCTCCCGTATTTCATCACCATCAGCAATATGAAGGCGAAAGGCCAGGACATCCCGCGCGGCAACCAGCGCGTACTGAAAGCACGGTTGGAGGATGCCCGATTCTTTTACGACGAGGACCGCAAGCGCAGGTTGGAAGATTTCGTCGACGAGCTGAAAGGTGTGGTCTTCCAGAAGGATCTGGGCACCTCGCATGAAAAATTGATGCGCATCGTGTCACTGGCCTCGACGTTCGCGCAGAAGGTTTGCCCCGAAGCGAAGGAAACCGCCAAGCGCGCCGCATTGTTGTCGAAGGCCGACCTGGTCACCCAGATGGTATTCGAGTTTCCGGAACTGCAGGGCATCATGGGGGGGTATTACGCCGGGTATAGCGGAGAAAGTGCGGAGGTGGCACAGGCCATTAAAGAACATTACCAACCCGCTTTTGCGGGAGATACCGTGCCCTCCACCCAGGCGGGTGCGGTGGTGGCAGTGGCGGATAAGCTGGATACTATCGTCGGCTGTATCGGCGTCGGGTTGATCCCGTCCGGTTCGGAGGACCCCTACGCGTTGCGGCGCCACGCCCTCGGAATCATTCAGATATTGATTCATTACGATTATGGTATTGAGCTCTGGTGGTTGATCGATCAGGGCATCCAGACCCTGGGGGACAAGGCCAGAATATCCCAGGATGAAATTCGCAGACATTGCAAGGATCTGTTCGCCCAGCGATTCAAGACCATGTTGAGTGCCGAAGGATTTGAGTACGACGTGATCGATGCCGTTCTGGAGACGGAGATCATTTCCCTGAAAGATACCAAGGAAAAAGCCTCGGCCCTGGCCGATCTCAAAAAGCGGGATTACTTTGAGGATCTGGCGACGGCGTTCAAGCGTGTGGCGCGCATCATCGAGGGGGACGTGCCGAACGAGGTGAATCAGGAATTGCTTACAGAGCAAGCGGAGCTGGCCCTGTTCCGTAAATTTGCCGGGATCAAATCGACCGTGGAGAGGCACACCCAGGCGGGTGAATATTCCTCCGCATTGGCGAAGATTGCCGTGATCAAGAGTGAGGTCGACGACTTCTTCGACCATGTCATGGTCAACGTGGAAGACCCTGTGATCAAGGCCAACCGCATGGCCCTGCTCAAGTCGATCGCCGATCTGTTTTCTCCGTTAGCCGATTTTTCCAAGATCGTGCTCAAAAAAACTGAAAAAAAATGACTTCTTCCCTCTGTGATCGCATCTTTAGTGTTATGATTCGCTAATCCATTTTAACGTTGAGACGTTTCACCGATGTTATTGAATCACTCAGATGACCAGTAAGTACGTATACTTTTTTGGCGCCGACCAGACCGAAGGCAAAGCGGAAATGCGCGGGTTGCTGGGTGGCAAGGGCGCCAACCTGGCCGAGATGGCAAATCTCGGCATCAATGTTCCTCCCGGTTTCACCATCTCCACCGAAGCCTGCATCTATTACTTCCATAAAAAGCAAAAGCTCCCGCCGTCGTTGTGGCACGAAGTGCAGGACAACTTGAAAACCCTGGAAAAAGTCATGGGCAAGGAGTTTGGCGGCATCGAAGAACCGCTACTGGTATCGGTACGCTCCGGTTCACGCGCGTCCATGCCGGGGATGATGGATACGGTGCTCAACCTCGGCCTCAATTCCAAGACGCTGGAAGGCCTGGCCGGAAAAACCGGCAACGGCCGGTTCGCATACGATTGTTACCGCCGCTTCATCGCCATGTTCGGCAATGTGGTGCTGGGCATCGAGGGCGAGCATTTTGAGGCCATCCTGAACCGCAGAAAAACCAAACAAAAAGTTGTGTTCGACACCGAACTGGGCGTGGGCGACTTGAAAATGGTGATCAAGGATTTCAAGGCGCTGGTCAAACGTAAAACCGGCAAACCGTTTCCGGACAAACCCATGGACCAACTCCGTCTGACCGTGGAAGCCGTGTTCAATTCGTGGAACACTGACCGGGCCGTTACTTACCGGCGGTTGAACCGGATTCCGGACGATTGGGGCACCGCGGTCAATGTGCAGTCGATGGTGTTCGGAAACATGGGGCCGACCTCGGCAACGGGGGTGGCGTTCACGCGTAATCCAGCGACCGGCGATAAAGAATTTTACGGCGAGTACATGATCAACGCGCAGGGCGAAGATGTGGTAGCGGGCATCCGTACGCCGAATCCCATTGCGCAGTTGGAAAAAGATATGCCGGAGGTGTTTGAGACTTTGACCGGAGTTTACAAAACACTGGAAAGCCACTACAAGGACATGCAGGATATTGAATTCACCGTGCAGGAAAACCAGTTGTACCTGCTCCAGACGCGGTCGGGCAAACGCACAGCCGCGGCGGCGATCAAGGTGGCAGTGGATATGGTGAATGAAGGATTGATCAGCAAGCGGGAAGCCATCCTGCGCGTGCCCGCGACGCAGGTGGACCAGATATTTCATCCGATGGTGGACCCCATGGCCAAGGTGGAAGTGCTGGGGAAAGGATTGGGAGCATCCCCGGGGGCGGCCACCGGCAAGGTGGTGTTCACTCCCGAGCACGCCATGGAGCTTTCGAAAAAGAAGGAACGTGTGATCCTGGTGCGGATGGAGACCTCACCGGAGGATATCCACGGCATGAGTGTAGCCCAGGGAATTCTCACGGCCAAGGGAGGGATGACCTCGCACGCGGCGGTGGTTGCCCGCGCCATGGGCAAGCCCTGCGTTTCCGGATTGGGCGAACTGCAGGTGGAACCGCGAAAAAAAAGGGCTTCGCTCAACGGAGTGATCCTGAAAGAATTCGATCCCATTACTCTCGACGGCACAACGGGACAGGTGATGCTGGGCCAGATTCCACTGACGAAACCGCGCGTCACCAGTTATTTTCGGCAATTGATGGGATGGGCGGACAAGATGCGCGGGCTCAACGTCCGCGCCAACGCCGATACGCCGCACGATGCGTCGGTGGCGCGAGAGTTCGGTGCGCAGGGCATCGGCCTGTGCCGCACCGAGCACATGTTCTTCAACGAAGAACGCATCCTGCTGGTGCGCAAAATGATTATATCCGACAAGGCGAAGGTGCGGGAAGAAGCCATCAAGAAACTTTTACCCATTCAACGGTCTGACTTTACCCACATTTTTAAAGTGATGAACGGTTTGCCGGTGACCGTTCGCCTGCTGGACCCGCCCCTGCACGAGTTTCTCCCGGGCGATTCGGCGGAGATCAAAGCCCTGGCCAAGCAGATGCGAATTCCTGCCACCCAGCTCACCAAGAAAATCGATTCCATGAAAGAGCAGAATCCCATGCTGGGCCTGCGCGGGTGCCGGTTGGGCATTGTGTTTCCCGACATTTATGAAATGCAGGTGCGCGCCATCATCGAAGCGGCGTGCCGGCTGGTCAAGAAAGGCACGAAGGTCCTGCCTGAGATCATGATCCCCCTGGTGAATCATGTCAACGAATTCAAAATTGTCCGGCAGCGTATTGACGCCATAGCTGAAGAAGTGATCAGCAAATCGGGTGTCAAACTGGATTACAAAGTCGGCACCATGATCGAACTGCCGCGCGCCGCCATCACCGCCGATGAAATCGCTCAGGAAGCGGATTTCTTTTCATTCGGCACCAACGATCTGACCCAGACCGCGTTGGGCCTGAGCCGGGATGACGCGGGGGCGTTTCTGTCCCATTATCTGGAAACCGGTGTCCTGATGGAGGACCCGTTCGTCAGCGTCGATCAGAAAGGTGTTGGGGCGCTGGTGGCGATGGCGATTGAGAAAGGTCGTGCCGCCAACAAAAAACTGCATCTCGGTATCTGTGGGGAGCATGGCGGCGACCCGGCGTCTATTGAATTTTTCCATCAACTGGGGCTGGACTATGTGAGTTGCTCCCCGTACCGCGTGCCCACCGCCCTGCTTTCCGCCGCACAGGCAGCGGTTCAAACCCCCGCACCCTAATGCCGCTAATTCCTTCTGTTTGAAGGGAAAATCCGGTTGACTTCCCCCCGGCCTGCAATCATAATTGACCCATTCAATTGAGGTATTGACATGAGTCCGGCCAGCGGGTGTGCTTCAATATGTGGGAGTTCGCCCGGACCGGGGTTTTTCAGGGTATGGAAACTTTCATCAAGGCAGACATAACTGCTTGATAATAAAGTATTTGGAGGTTTGAATGAACGTGGCAATCACCGGGATCACCGGCATGGTCGGATCCCATTTGATCAAGAAACTGTGTGAAGACAATAGAGAAGGTGGCAAGCCCAATGTGCGGGCGTTGATCCGCGAGGGTAGCGTGGTCGAGCATCTCAAGGCGTTTGAAGATGTGGATTATGTGATCGGCGGGCTTGAGGACAAGGAATCGCTGGCCAAGCTGGTGGACGGTATGGACGTGTTGGTCCATCTCGCACATTATCCCGGACCGGTGCAAACGGCGGATGAATTGGTGCGGGTGAATGTCAACGGCACGTTCGATCTGTTGGAAGCGGCGCGCAAGGCGCGGGTTCAGCAGGTGGTGTTCATGAGCGCCTGCACTGTATTCGGCCAGATTCTGCCGACCGTGGATGCGGAACACCCGCTTGACGAAACGCATCCGGTGATGCCGGGCAGTTTGTACGGCGCCATCAAGTCGTCCATCGAATCGTTTTGTTCCTTCTACCAACGCAGCCGCGCCTTCAACGTGACCCTCCTGCGTCCCGTGACCATTTACGGCGTGAAGCCGCAAATCGACAAGTCCGAATGGTTCAACACCATCGATTACCTGGCGACCAATTACAATGTCGACCTCAAGGGGAGCACCAAGTATGTTTCGGTTGATTCGGTGACCCAGGCGCTGGAAAAAGTGATCGGCAACCCGGACTGCTCGGGCAAAACCTATCATTTGATCGACGGTCATATTCATAATCTGGACCTCGGGCAAATGATCGTGGACCTCATCGATTCCTTCGGCGAGATCGAAGGCGTGAAAGGGGAAGAGGGAGTGCCCATGTCCAATCAGGCGGCGCGCGACCTGGGTGTGGAGTTTCAGGGCGAAGAGGGGATTAAGGAATATATCAAGCTGGTTCACAAACTGCAGACGACTTTTGGCGGCGAACGCCTGGTCGATAAATGGTAACAGGCCTTTTTCGAGTTCCGGCGGCTTGATAGGACGGGGCGTCGGCTCCGCACTTCACTTTTCTGATTCGGATGCTTTCATCTAAAATCTTTGTCGACAAATTGCAGGGGCACGGTTTTGATTTTTTTACCGGCGTTCCCTGCTCGCTGTTATCCGGCCTGATCGCCGAACTCGAAGCCGATCGGGAAGCCGGGTACATCCCTTCTGTGCGCGAAGACGCAGGAGTGGGGCTGTGCGCCGGCGCTTACATGGGCGGCAAACGACCGGTTCTGCTGATGCAGAACTCGGGTTTCGGTTACAGCCTCAACGCCTTCACCTCCCTCAATCTCATCTACAAGATTCCCGTGCTGGTCATCATGAGCTGGCGCGGCTGCGGCGGCAAGGATGCGCCGGAGCATATCATCATGGGCGACATCAACGAGCAGTTGCTCAAGACCTCCGGTATGGAGTACGCAGTGCTGGATGAGAACAATGCGGATCAGGTATTGTCCACTGCCCTCAAAAAAATAAAAGACGAGAAAGTGCCCTACACCCTGTTGGTCAAGAAAGGATTGTTCGATGAAAGGCATTGAAGCGTTCAAGGAGTTGGCCCATTTATTGAAGAACGAACCGACGGTACTGGCCAACGGTTACATCAGCCGCGAATTCTTCAACGTGACCGACCGCAAGGAAAATTTTTACATGATCGGGTCGATGGGTCTGGCGTCGTCCATCGGGCTGGGCGTGGCGCTGGCGCAACCGGAACGCAAAACGCTGATCCTCGATGGCGACGGCAATGTGTTGATGTCCATGGGCACCCTGGCAATGATCGCCGCCTGCGCACCGAAAAACCTGATCCATATCGTGATTGACAACGAAGTGTACGAATCGACCGGAAGCCAGCGTACCCTGTCGCACGAAATCAAATTGGAAGAGGTTGCCAAAAGCGCCGGCTACAAGCAGGCGTTGCGGGTGACCCGCCCTGAGGAAATCCGACCCGCCTATGAAAAGCTGGTTCAGGCCGAGGGGCCGGTGTTCCTGCTCATCAAGGTCGAGCCGGCGTTCGATGCCTCCCAGGGCCGGGTGACGCATACTCCCGAGGAAATCCGCGACCGGTTCATGGAATCGATAGTTGGGTAGAGCTTAGTCCATTTCAATGACTCTTATATGAAAGATTTTTCAAAAATTCTGCGTTACGCCAAACCGTACCGCAAGGGCATCGTCTTCGCCTTTTTGTGCCTGGTGGTGACTTCCGTGATCACGCTGTATCTGCCTCTCCTGGTGCGGAACATGATCAATGTCGTGGTGGTGGAGAAGAACGCCGCCGCGCTCAACAACCTGACCCTGGACATCATCGCGGTGATCGCGTTTCAGATGGTGTTCGGCATCACCCAGAATTATATTCTGGGATTTGTCGGCAACCGCATGACCGCTGATTTCCGGATGGACCTGTTCAACCACATCCAAAGTTTGTCCCTGCGGTTTTTTCAAGCGCGGCGGGTGGGTGAAATCATCTCCCGGATGAGCAACGACATCTCGGTAATACAGAAAGCGCTGGTGTCGATTCCCGTAGCGGTGTTGCGTCAGACCATCACTCTGGTCGGCGGGTTGGCTATCGTCTTTTATCTGAATTGGAAACTGTCGGGATTGATTCTGCTGGTGCTACCGCCGTTGATGTTGTTCGCGCGCATATTCGGCAAACGCCTGCGTAATCTGGCTGGACAGGTGCAGGACCAGCTGGCCCGTACCATGGTCGTGTTGGAGGAAGTGATCTCCTCTATCAAGGTGGTCAAATCCTACAATCGTGAAGAGTACGAAAAGAAACGGTTTGAAGAAGGCATCGAAAGCGCGTTCGATGCCGAAGTGAAAAAAGTGAAAGTCTCCGCGTTCTTCGGTCCGTTTGTGTTGTTCCTGACATTTCTGGTTTCCGCGTTGTTGATCTGGTACGGCGGACGGCAGGTGATGACCGGGACCACCACGCCGGGAGAGCTGGCGGCTTTTTTTCTGTATGCGATTATCATTGCGGGGCCGATCGGTACCTTTGTGCGCTTGTACACGCAGATCCAGGAAGCATTGGGCGCGATCCGCCGCGTCTACGAAATCATGGAGACCCGCCCGTTGATCGTCGATCCGGAAAATCCGGTGGCGTTCGACAAAATACAGGGCGGCATCGAGTTCGACCAGGTCAGTTTTGGATACCATAAAGATACTCCGGTATTGAAAGACGTGTCCCTGCAAGTGCGTCCTGGCGAGCAGGTGGCCCTGGTGGGTCCCAGCGGCGCAGGCAAGTCCACGGTGATTCAGCTGGTGCACCGGTTTTTCGATGTGGATTCCGGGGCCATTCGGGTCGATGGGCATGACATCCGCGACACCGAACTCAAAACGTTTTTAAATCATGTGGCGCTGGTGCCGCAGGAAACGCTGTTGTTCGGTGGCACCATTCGCGAAAACATTCTGTACGGCAAACTCGACGCGACCGACGAAGAACTGGACCGGGCCGCCCGGTTCGCCAACGCCTATGATTTTATCAGGAACCTGGATCAGGGATACAATACCGTGGTGGGCGAGAAGGGGGTCAAGCTGTCCGGCGGTGAACGGCAGAGAATTGCCATCGCCCGCGCGCTGTTGAAAAATCCCAGAATCCTGATCCTGGACGAAGCGACCTCGTCCCTAGACAACCAGTCGGAAATGCTGATTCAGGAAGCGCTGGAAAACCTGATGCAGGGCCGCACCACGCTCATCATCGCGCACCGGTTGAGCACGGTGCACAATGCCGACCGGATTATCGTTCTCGACCAGGGCCGGGTGGTGGAAACGGGAAACCACAAGGAATTGATGGCCCACGAGGGTTTATACTACAAGCTCTATACTCTGCGTGCATTTGAAGACCCCGTCCCGGTGGAAGGCCAAGGATAGTCCTCCCTGCTTTCGACGTTCACCCATGTGTTACTCTTGCCGTTGAGGTGTTATGGAAAAATTGAAATTTCTCTTCGGTATCCACAACCACCAGCCCCTGGGCAACTTCGATCACGTTTTTGAAGAAGTGTTCGGTCAATGCTATCAACCGTACTTTGAAGTCCTGCAACAATACCCCCAACTGAAGACAGCCGCTCATTTCAGCGGCTGCCTGCTAGAATGGCTCAAGACGCATCGACCCGAGTATCTGGAAATGATCCGGGGTCTGGTGCAAAGCGGCCAGCTGGAACTGCTGAGCGGTGGGTTTTATGAACCCATCCTGTCCAGCCTGCCGGAAGAAGATGCCATCGGGCAGATTCGCATGATGAACGATTTTCTGGAAGCCGAGTTCGGTTGCCGGCCGCAGGGGCTCTGGCTGACCGAACGCATCTGGTCGCCCCATCTGCCGAAAATCATCGCGCAGGCGGGCATCGGTTACACCATTGTCGACGACACGCATTTTTATTATGCCGGGCTGGAGGAACGACAGATGCACGGGTACTACCTGACAGAGACCGAGGGGTTTTCGTTAGCTGTATTTCCTATCAGCAGGACCCTGCGCTATTCCATTCCCTTTGAGCTGCCCGAGGTGACGCTCGGACATTTGCGCCGCTATCGGGATGAGTGGGGGTTTGACGCGGTGACGTACGCCGATGACGGCGAAAAATTCGGCGGCTGGCCGGAGACGCATCAATGGGTCTATAAGGAAAAATATCTTCACAATTTTTTTACGGCGGTGGAGGCCCAGTCGGACTGGCTGGAGACGGTGACCTTCGGAGAATACCTGGATGCGCATCCGCCCACCGGGCGGGTGTATCTGCCCATGGCCTCGTATGAGGAGATGATGGAGTGGTCCCTGCCTTACGAGGCGGGATTGCGTTTCCGTGAACTCAAGAAAGAGCTGCAGGTCGCCAAAGTCGATGAGGCGCGTGTCAGTGAATTCCTGCGCGGCGGGCAGTGGAATAATTTTCTGACCAAGTATGAAGAGAGCAACCACCTGCACAAGCGCATGCTGGTTGCGGGGAGCAAGGTGAAGCAGTTGCCGGCCGGACATCAGAAGACCAGCGGCGCTCTGCGTGCCCTGTACCGCAGCCAGTGCAATTGTGCCTACTGGCACGGCCTGTTCGGCGGATTGTATCTGAATTACCTCCGGCATGCGTTATACAGTCAGCTCATCGCAGCGGAAAACAGCGCCGATGACTTACTGCTGGGCACGGACCGGGGACTGAGTATTGCGGTGGTGGACTTCAATCAGGACGGGTTTGAGGAAGTGATTGTCAGCAACCCGAAGATGAATGCCTTCATTGCGCCTGCCCGGGGCGGGGCGCTGATTGAGTTGGATTACCGCCCGGCCTGTTTCAATGTGAGCAACGTTCTGCGCCGCCGGCCCGAGGTGTACCATCAGGATATTCTCGAAGCCCGGGACCATGGTGAGTCCGCAGGGGATCAGCCGCACTCCATCCACGACCGGGTGAAGTTCAAGGAAGAGGGGCTGCAGGAAAAATTGATCTATGATCGATTGGACCGGTATTCTTTCATGGACCATTGTCTGGATTCAAGCACCACATTGCAGCAATTCAGAAATAATCATCATACAGCGCTGTTGTCCTTTGCGGGCCAGCGGTATCAGTGGCAGCGCGAGAATAAGCCTGTCGATCCCGAAGCTCCTTTTGTGTTGCGGCTGAAACGGGAAAGCGCCGGTGATCACTCCAGGGAGAAGCGTCTTGCGGTAGAAAAGACCTATACCTTTGATCCGCAGGCAGCGAAAGTGGGCGTGAGCTATTCCCTGCACAATAAGGGGGAATATCCTTTGGATTTCATCTGGGTTGTAGAGCATAACCTCACCCTGCTGGCGGGGGATGCGGCGGACCGGACCTATGTTTTACCCGAAGGCGGGCTGGAAGATCCGAAAATGGCCAGTGAGGGTGTTTTGCCCGATATTCAAACTCTGGGCATGAGGGATGAGTTTTTCCAGTTCGAGTTGCAACTGAATTACAGCCCTGCCGTCGAGTTGTGGCGATTTCCGGTGGCAACGGTTTCGCAGTCCGAGGAAGGATTCGAAAGCGTTTATCAGGGGTCCTGCATTGCGGGCTGTTGGAGGGTGCAGCTGGAGCCGGGACACAGCCGGCAACTTCAGGCCGGTCTGGGAATAAAAAAACTGTGATGGGCGAAGGGAAGAGTCAATAGCAGAGCGGGCAGAGTTAGTCTTCTCCCGGGTCGGCGCCGTTTAGAAAGCCAATCAAGTGCGCTCTTTTTTCCTGATTGCCGCGGCGGTAAATGCGAACTACTTTCTCGATCGCTTCCCTCAATTTACGGTCTTCACCATAATCCTGCATGGTTTCCTGAACCAGCGCTCCTTCATCCAGATCGGATGCTTCTGAACGGTCGCGGGTCATCGAGCCTTTGCCCAGCAACAACCAGATGATGTTCAAGTCGGAGTATAGATACAATTTGGCGATGGTATCCGCCGAGGGCAGGGATTTGTTGTTTTCGATGTCAGACAAAGAACCTTGTGAGATTTTAATCAGCTTGGCCAGTTCAAACGACTTGAGCGGCAGGGTTTTTCTCCATTGTCGGAGACGGGTTCCCAGGTTTTTTGCCGCCCCTCCTTTTTTGTCTAGCATTGTTCGGTCCGCCAATAAAAGATTCAAAAGTCGCAAATTACCCTAAATAGGGTATATTCTAGGTACTTCTTAATCAAAGCATTTTGAGCCAGTTTTCTTCGCAGGCTTGATTACAGAAATTCCAGGTCAATCAAATAGTGCCGACTCCCGACCTTTATAAGAGAGCCACACTTTAGTTTTTTTAGGTTGCTCTGTCAACTTAAAAATCCTCCAAACCTCTGAAAAAAAAAGGGCTTGGGCCCACCGGAAGTTCGCCGTCCCCTAACAAACTTGATTTTAAAATTGGTAATCCGAAATCAAGGGATGAAAAAAATTCACCTTTTCGAATACTTAATTTAGGGTGTTTTTTCAGATGTTTGTATACTTTTTGCTCCTGAATATCTAATCCCTGCTGATCGACAGGTGGCTTAACTACGGAATTTTACCTAATAAAAGATTGGTTAGGCGATTCGATCCCTGGCTGGGCGGTTCAAGGGTTCCAGTGGGGATCGAGGGATATTTATCACCATGACTACTATGCAATACTCTTATTTTCTTGGGTTAATCGAATTTGGGCTAGTGGGGATATAGTTTTTTATGGGGATAAAAAAAAAGAATTTTTTTGTACGGTTCTACGCGCGGCGGCTGCTTTATTTTCAGTTGAGTTCAATCCGGAAGATGAGATTGCAGTTCGTTGGCGAGAGGCGCATGAATTTCCTGCCAGTATGCCGGATTGGGAGGATGGGTGGGAGGAGGGGTAAGATTTTTCTTCAAATGGAGAATCCGCTCCACGGATTGTTGAATCGGAGCGGTGGGAATCGCTCCATTGTCGACGTCCCGAATCAACTGGTCGTGCAAAGTCTTAACCTTTTCCACGCTGTTGCAGATTAGAAACATATCCAATCCGGCTTCGACACCCATGCGGGGAAACGCGTCGAAGGGAAAGTAATTTTCTACCGCTTTCATTTCCAGATCGTCGGACATGATCACTCCCTGGAATCCCAACTTCTGCCGCAAAATATCCTGTAGAATCGTTTTGGAAAAAGTTGCGGTATTTTTTTTGTCCCAGGCGGTATAGATCACATGTGCGGTCATGATCACCTCCAGGCCCTGGGCGATGGTTTCCCGGAAAGGGACCAGTTCCACCGCTTCCAGAGTGGCGGCATCCCTTGTGACCGTAGGCAGATCCAGATGCGAATCCAGATGGGTATCGCCATGACCGGGGAAATGTTTTCCCACGGGGATCATGCCTTTATCCTTAAATCCCCTGATAAACGAGTTGGCCAGCCTCGCCACCGTATCCGGATCGGAAGCAATGGCGCGGTCGCCGATAATGGGATTTTCCGGATTGGTATGCACATCCAGCACGGGAGCGTAATCCATATTGATTCCCACATCCACCAGTTCGGCCGCCAGCGATTGGCCGAACCGGTAAGCCAGCGATTCCGATTGCGCATGGCCCAAACAACACAGCGGCGGATATTTTGTGAATGGCTCCGTCAGCCGGGCCACCCGGCCGCCTTCCTGGTCGACTGAAATAAACAAGGGCTGTCCGGTCGATGTAGAAGTTGCCACGTCCTGAAGGTCCCGGATGAGAGTGTGCAACTGCTCCGGGTTTTCATAGTTGCGGCTGAACAGGATCAACCCGCCGACATGGTGGTTGCGGACCAGGTCCTCGGTTTCCGGGGTCAGGGCGGTGCCTTCGAATCCGGCCATGATCATCTGGCCGGTCATTTCGGGAATGGTAGCCGGTGGGTTCAAGTGGGAATAACTCCGGGAAGCAAAGTAAAAATCAAATTCAACCGCAACAGGGTAGCATCAATCCGGTATTTTTCAAATTGTTACCGGACGCCCGTCAGGAAGCCTCAACGGGCTGTTCGGAGTCCACTGGATTTTGTTTTGTCCGGCGCGAAAACGGTGTGATAAACTTTGTAAAAATAGTAATAGCAAAGGATTTTCAGGACACAGCATGATGACAAGACGAGTTGTCTTTACCGGGTTGGGAGTGATGAGTCCCAATGGCTCGGGCAAAAAACAATTTTGGGAAAACACCTGTAATGGAGTCAGCGGCATACGCCGCATCAGCAGTTTTGATCCTTCGGGACTGGACTGCCAGATCGCCGGACAAGTGCAGGACTTTGATCCGGGTGACTATTATTCCGAGGCCGATATGAAAAAGCTTCCGCGGACGGTGCCTCTGGGCGTGGCGGCGGCAAAGGAGGCGTTAAAGGATGCTGGAATCGAGCTCGATGAGTTCGACGAGGAGGATTTCGAAAGTCTGGGTGTGCTGATAGGCACCGGCGGCTCGGGCTTCGACTTTTCGGAAAAGCAGTTTGGTCATTATTTTGCCGAGGAATTCCACAAAATCAGCCCCTATGCCATTTCAAATGCGCTGGTGGGCATGCTGTCCAGTGAGATATCCATGTTCTTCGGACTCCAGGGCCGCAGTCATGTGATCTCCAACGGATGTACCAGCTCGACGGATGCGATGGGATACGCCTTCAATGCCATTCGTTCCGGGCAGGAGGATTGGATGCTGACCGGCGGAGTGGAGTCCTGCGTGACTCCGGCCATGATGACGGGTTTTCAACGCATGCGGGCCAATCCGGTGAATTTCAACGAAGAGCCCGCGCGCGGCTCGCGGCCTTTCAACCGCGACCGGGAAGGTTTTGTGCTGGCCGAGGGCAGCTGGATGCTGGTGATGGAGGAACTGGAGCACGCGAAAAAGCGGAACGCTCCGATCTATGCGGAAGTTATCGGATATGGAACTACCTGCGATGCCTATCACCGGGTGGCCATCATGCCGGACGGCCGGCAATCCACCCGCGCGCTGCTACTGGCCATGAAAGACGCTCGCATTAATGAGAACGAGGTGCAATACATCAATTTCCACGGCACTTCGACCGTGATCAACGACAAGATCGAGACGATGGCGGTTAAGGGAGCGTTGAACGGACACGCCATGAAGGTGCCGGTCAGTTCTACCAAATCCATGGTGGGGCATCCCCAGGGAGCTTCGGGAGCATTGGGAACGGTGGTGACTTCGCTTTCATTGCGGGACGGGGTGTTGTCGCCGACCATCAATATGGAAAATCCGGATCCGGATTGCGATATGGATTACATTGCCAACGAAAGCCGGGAACAGGCCGTTCAGGTGGCGATCAGCAACTGCATTTCATTCGGATCCAAGAACTCGGCCCTGGTCCTCAAAAAATTCGCCCTCTAACCAGAGTACCAGCGTTACACTGGGCGGCGAATCGCCAAAGGTAATTATCATTTGCGCTCAATGATATTCTATTGTCGGCAACGTTGAGCCAGTTCCCCCTCCGGGCAGGAGGGTTAACGATAAGGCATGCTGTCGCCGGACAACTGCGAATTGATATCCCGTTCAAACTGATTTTCCTGCGTGACAAACTGTTCCAGCTCTTTTTCGGTGTTAAACACAAACACTCGCGGTTCTTTCTGGCCGCAGATTTCCTCATCCTGTTCGACGGTGACGGTGGTGCCTTCGATCGATTGGATGGCGAATTTTTTACGGGTGTTCAGGCGGGCGAAAATTTTGCGGTAGCTGATTTCAATATTGTGTTGATGATCCTGATTTTCCATTGCTAAACTCCTTATCAAAACGATGGAATTTTTGGGGTGATTTTTGTCTCTCAATTTACTGAGTTGCCGGAGTAAAATCAAGCCCCTTTCGAACTTCCCAGGGATATTTTACAAAGGCTTAATAAAGGGTTTGCGCCCCCGCCGGTTTATGTTAAGATTCCGACAGATAGAGCTCGAAGCCTGATTCCAGGCGCACCGTTATACCCACCTGGCAGAGGGGACACCGGTTCCCGTTTTTTTGCACCCATTTCTTTTAATCTGACCCGAGTCCATCGTCCCCATGCCCCATAAATTGACACTTCAAACACTGGCCGAAAACCTGATCCGCGAATCCCGTGAACCGTTTTCGGTCGATGAGTATATCGAAGCCATCCAAAAACACTGGCGCCGCCGTATTGCGCCCGCGACGCTGGACCATCTGAAACAGACTTTGACAAACCATTCCCATGTGATCGAGGTCACCGGCGAGAGCTACCTGCCGTATCAGGCGGTGTTGGATCGCATCGGACATATTCCCCTGGAAATTCAACTGGGGAAGGCGGAACTGCAACACCAGCGGATGATTCCCGGCCACCACCTGGCGCCTTTCATTTCTCCGGACCTGGAAGAGGATGAGCTGACCTTTCTGGATCCCCGTGGCCGTGAAATTCCCAAAAAAAAGCAATCGTTTTTTATTGAGGAGGTCATCAATCATTACCAGTACTCGCATGAAAAACATTTCCCTTACCAGATCAAGGTCAACCAGTGGATGCCCGGAAAAAGCACTCTAAAACTGACCGTCTGGGATCTCCGGGATTTGCTGGCTCAGTTGGAATTTCACCCGGAAGACCGGCTGCGGGTGCGTCTGGTCGACTATTACCGGGGGATCTATTCCATTGACGCGTACCCCGTAGCCCTGTGGAGCGCCAACCGGTTGAGGGCCCGGTCCCTGCATATCGCCCTTGAAGACGAGTTGGTGAAAAAGCTGGGTGGCGCAGAGGACTCGGCGTTGTCTTTGGAAAAACAAATGTTGCAGGGGTTGTTCCATCTGGACGCCGGTTTGCTTCAAATGCCCGCATTTTCGTTGACTGCGTTTGTGGAATCGATGCAAAAAATAACCGTGATGCGCAACGAAGATGCCGGCGTTTATTTGGCGTTGGACGGGGATTCCCCGATCAAACCCTATGCTCTGGAGAGCGTGCATCAGACCCCGCAGGGACGCACCGGATCGCTACAGGAAATTTTTGAGGACATGGGTCTGGCATTTTCTGAAAAGGAATTCAAGGCCATCCTCTATTCCATGATGGGCACGGAGGAATTCGACCTGGAAGCGGTGTTCGATCTGTTATTCGGAGCGAAGAAGGATTGTTTTTACGACCAGAAACAACACCAGGCTTTTTATCGGATGTTGCGCAAACTGTTGAACCTCATCTGCGATGAATTGAAAGGTCCGGAGTCCCGGCTGATAGCCCAGCTGCGCAACAAGATCGTTTACATGAAATTGCGCCTGATTGAGATGCTGCGGTATATCGAAGCCCAGGAAGTGTGTCTGGAAGATTTACCTGAAGAAGTTCTGGAACACATGGCGGACCTGGATGGTTTTTGTATGGAAGGATTGCATCATTTGTCGGACCGCCCCGAACCGCCCGATCTCAAAACCATTCATGATTTGCGTCTGGCCCTGCAGATGGTTCAACCCAATCTGGATTATCTGGAAGAGACTATCTTTTACCGGTTGGGCGTTTACTGACCCGCCCAGCTTCCCCGCAACACATGACCGCTGATCTCTTCCACCCGAACGCGGGTGACGTCACCCGGCTTCAGACAATCCTCCCCACCTTTAAATACCACCGACCAGTAATGCGGATTACGGCCCTTGAACGACATGCCCTTGCGCGAGGTCACATTTTCTATCAGCACTTCAACCTCCCGGCCCAGAAACGCACGACCGTTTTCCTCGGTGAGACGGTTTTGCAGCTGAATGGTTTCCTGGAGGCGTTCCTGCTTTTCTTCATGGGGAATATCATCCACCATGTCCAATGCCGGGGTATTGGGCCGGGGACTGTAAGCGAACATATAACTGTTGTTGAAACCCACCTGTTCCATTAGTTTCAGAGTGTCTTCAAACTCCTGCCGGGTCTCTCCGGGAAAGCCGACAATGACATCCGTTGATAAAGCAATATCCGGCACTTCGCTTTTCAGCTGTGCGATGAGGTCCAGATACCATTCAATGGTATGGCTCCGGCGCATCAATTCCAGGATGCGGTTGCTTCCACTCTGGACCGGGAGATGCAGATGGTTCATGAGGATATCGATGTCGCAGTAAGCCTGGATCAACTCGCGGGTGAAATCCATCGGATGACTGGTGGTGAACCGTAAGCGCTCCACGCCTTCGATTTCCGCAATCCCGTACAGCAGTTCGTGAAAAGCCACCGGATGGTCCAGGCCCCGTTTGCCATAGGCGTTGACGTTCTGACCGAGGAGAATGATCTCCTTCGCGCCGTGATCCACCCACTGCCGGATTTCCGCATAAATCTCCCCGGCTTCCCGCGACTTTTCACGCCCCCGGGTATAAGGGACTACGCAGAAACTGCAAAACTTGTCGCATCCCTTGATGATGTTGACGAAAGCGCTGGGACCCGAATCTTTAACCAGAGGTTGTTCCGGTATGGAATAGTTTTTCCGAGCATCAAACTCCGTCCAGACCACCGGTCCTTCCCCTTGATGGATGCGGTGGACGATGTGCTGGATGGACTCGACGGCGTCGGGTCCGATGATGAAATCCAGGTAAGGCATCCGGGCCATTAAAGCGGATTGTTCCTGCTGGGCCAGACAGCCCGCCACCCCCAGGATGAGATCGGGATTGGCTTGTTTCAAGGGTTTGAGTCCCCCAAACAGGGAAAACACCTTTTGTTCGGCTTTCTCCCTTATAGAACAAGTATTTACGAGTACCAGATCGGCGTCTTCCACATGCGCGGTACGCAGGTATCCCGACTGGAACAATAAAAGTTCCATGCGGTCGGTATCGGCCACGTTCATTTGGCATCCGAAGGTTTCCATATAGACTTGTTTCATAAGGTCTGGATTTTACCAAAATTTCCGGATTATCCAAACGGGAATTCACAGAGCTCCAATTGCGTTATAAATATTTGAAAGAAAGAGTCTAATTCGGGGAGTGATCGAGGGCTGTTTGGGCTGCAAGCGGAAATTTTTTTTGAAATAACTTTTTTCAGTGGCCCCTCCCGTTTCAGCCCTGTTTTATAGGAGGAAACGGAGACTGACTGTTTAAAATCATTCAATTAAATTTATAGTAATTAACAGATAATTTGATGGATTAAACACTCTATATTATTAAATTTCAAAATGTTATTGACTCTTAATATGAGTTCCCTTATATTGAGAATATCCAGTAACAAAAACAGTTAGTTAGAGAATCTAGGCAACACATCCCATTAAGAATTTTGGAGGGGAGTCGAGTGTCCCAATTCAACAATGTTCGCACAATTCGCGAATCCAAGATGATGAGCAAGGCGGAACTGGCCCGTAAGGCCAGTGTCACCGTGCAAACCATCGACCGGATCGAGAAGGGGAACGATTGTCGTTTGGACACCAAGCGCAAGATAATTTTAGCCTTGGGGTACAAGTTGGGTGACCGGTCCAAGATATTTCTGGACCAATCGGGTACTGGGACTAAAAATAAAAAGAGCAGGGTGAAGAAGTAAGCAAGTACGACGGTTTGGGGTTTTCTTGGAGGAGTCAATTCCATTCAGCTTCAGCTTGATCCCTGTGGATTATTTACTTGGCCAGTAAAGCATCCAGGCGATCAAAAAAGATTTGGTAGGTGAAGATCCATTATTTATGCAGAAGAACACCGTTCACTGCGGGCATCCTGAAAAGGAGCCATTAAAAAATGGAAGTTTCAGATTTAAAGTACGAACTTAAAAGGCAGAATTTAGGAGTTAATTGATGTTTCTTTCAGCCAAAACACCACTACTCGCAGTCGATATCGGGTCAAATTCCATCAAGGTGGGTCGTTTGATGGGAACTCCGGGCAAATACGAGTTATTGAATTTTGGAGTGATGCCTTTGGAATCCGAGTCGGTCATCGAAGGGGTGGTGCAGGACGAGGATCATGTGGTCGATGCCTTGGCCCGTCTGGTCAAAGCGGAGGATATGGATACGCCCTACGCGGTGGCCTCAGTGGCCGGCGAGGCGGTGATGATCAAAAAAATCAAAGTTCCTATGATGAACCAAGAGGAATTGGAGGAATTTATTCCCCAGGAAGCGGAACAATATATTCCCTTCGACATCGATGATGTTCGAATCGACTTTCAGATTTTAGAAGGGACTCCCACTCTGGAAGAGCACGAACTGGAGGAAGAAGAGGAAAAGCAGGAAATTCTTCTGGTCGCGGTCCAGAATGAAATTATCGACAGCCGCTCCAACGTGTTGACGGCGGCGGGGCTCAAGCCGGTCATTATTGATTTGGATGTTTTTGCCATGGTGAATGCCATTAACATCTCCAGAAACCTGCAGGATATGGGTTCCGTGGCCATTATTGATCTGGGAGGAGCTTTCACCCATCTCAATATTCTGATGGATGGTGTGACTTCTTACACTCGGGACATTCCTGTCGGTCAGGACGCTTGTACCAACACACTGATGGAAAAATATGAATTGGAATACCGTGAGTCAGAAAACATCAAGGTCGGTGCCATTCCCGAAGGAGCGGAGAAGGAAGAGATCATTGAAGCGATCATCGAATCCTTCGAGCCCATTCTGGATGAACTCCACAAGTCATTCGAGTTCTTCAGCACCACCTCCAACAGTCAGGTGGAACAGGCCTTTCTTTGCGGCGGTGGGGCGATGATTCCAGGGGTGGATGGATTCCTGGCAGACCGGCTGGGAGTGCCGGTGGAAATATTTAATCCTATGGAAGCAGTTCGATTGGGATCAAGAAAATTCGATGCGCAGAGCCTGGGTCAAATGGCTCCTATGGCTACCGTGGCCATCGGTCTCGCAACAAGAAGGTTTGACTATATATGATTACGATCAATTTATACGATTATAAGAGAATTATCCGGGAAGTCGGAATCCAGAAACAGCTGACCATGGTGGCGGCAGTCGGCATGATCTCCCTGCTCCTGGGTTGCGGGGTCTGGATGTTCCAAAAAATGCTGATCTGGAATACAGAAAGTAATTTGGCTGAAGTCGAGACCCAGGTTGCGGCTGCAACTCCGGACTATAACGCGGTCCAGCAACTGAAAAAGGAGCAGCAACAGTATCAAAAAATCATAACGGGAATCGATAAATTACGATCGAATCAAGCCCGGACGACTGAATTTCTGGAAGATATGGGTCAGGCGGTTCCTGAAGGCGTTTGGATGACGTCGGTTGAGCAAATGAACCTGGAAAAGATTGAGGAGAAGGAAATCCCGTTTCTCTTTATTTCTTATGATGAAAAATCGAAACAAAAAAAACGGGGCAGGAAAAAAAATCAACAGGAAGTGTCTGACGATAAATTTATTGAGTTGAAGGGTGTGGGGATCGATGATCGACAGATCGTTCATTTCCTGGAGCAATTAAGAGCCCTGCCTTACATTGATGCGATAGTGCTCCATACGTCGAAAAGAGAATGGATGGAAAACGTACCGGTGCAGAAGTTTGAAATATACTTGCATTTTCTGAATACCAAACCTGCGGCATGAGGCTGGATGCATGAATCTGAACAAGATATTTGACAAAATACCCTACGATACATTTGCCGATTTCAAATCCGCGCATTATATCGGGATGGCTGTTGGTTTCTTCCTGGTCATTTTTGGCGCAATGTACTTTTTGGTATTCAGTCCCAACGCGGAGGAGAAGGCCAAGCTGGACAAGAGGTTGGCGGAAACAGAAACAAAACTTGCACTGTATCTGGCGGAAGGCGCAAAAAAAGAACTCTTCACCAAACAGGTGGCCGCGCTTTTCGGAACCCTGGGGGAGAAAAAGAGACAACTGCCTTTGGCGGAGGAGATTCCATTGCTGATTCATAAGATTTCGGATATTGGGGATTTCCTGGGTGTGGATATTGTTGCTTTTAAAATGGAGCCGGCCGTAAGCAAAGATTTTTATAAATCCATTCCAGTGTCGGTGACCATTGTCGGCAGCTATTACCAGACCGCGGGATTTTTTGATTCACTGCAGAATCTGCTTCGGGTGGTCAATGTGAAAAACTTCAACATGGATATGAAGCCGGCTTTGAAGCTGGTAGTCAATGAGGACGGTGAGAAGGAGCAGGAAAGCATCGATGCACTTCAGACAAATATTACAGCCAATACCTTTGCGTATATCGAAGGTTCTGAGAAAGTTAAATAACTTTTAAGGTATGAAAGTAGCGAATATGCAACTCTTGGATCAGCGAATAAACATTAAAAAGAGCTTGATTGCCGTCCTGATGGTCGCGGTTTGGGTATTCACGCCCTGGCTGAACGCGGGTCAGGCGGTGGCTAAAACCAGCTCGAAAAGCAAAAAAAGCTTGTCCCGACAGCTTTATAACGTGAGCGGATTTGGCAAGGAAAAAAAGGTTCTGTCCAAGAAAAAGATAGGGACGGACATTTGGGTCGGGCCGAGGATACTTCATTCCCTGGGGTTGTCTGTTGAGCATATCAAATTGGTGCATGATATTTATAAAGGAACCTTCAGCGCGAATAATTTCTACAACCAGAAATTGAAGAAAATCAGAAGCAATTATAACGGGGTGTATATAACCCGGAGTATCCGGTTTTTCCGGTCAACTGTCGGGCGAAAAGTGGTTCGTCTCAATATCAAATCGCTGAAAATAAGCCAGAAAACTTATCAGAAGTTCCTTGAAAAAATAATTGCAAAAGCTCCCGAGAACAGCCGCATCAACTTGCTGGATCGACTTGAAAAAGCAATGGGACTGGTGGACGAGGTGATTGATCTGGAGTCTTCCCTGCTTCAGCTGACCAATCCGGTCAACAAGGAGTTTCATGCACCTCATGCAGAGACGCTGATCAACCGTCTGCGGACCGATCTGCGGGAACGGCTTCGCTCGCATATTTTGCTTCGGTATATGTACAATTATCGTTCTCTTTCGAATCGCGAGCTCAAAAAGCTGATTCAGTTTTACGAATCATCTGCGGGAAAATGGTTCCGGAAAGTGGATCGCGAGGGAACTATGGCGGGTTTCGCCACCATTAACCGGAAAGCCCTGAGGCATATGGAAAGAATTCTGAAAGTGATTGAATCGGGGCACCAGAATATCCAAACGACCCGGGTGGTTTTTGCTCCCGGACTGCGGTATCTGTTTACGGAGGATCGTGACCCCTTTACGCCTCTGATCGTTCCCGAAGAAGAGAAACCTGAAAAACCGACGGGACCGGCTGGACCGAAGTCCAAAGATACGAATGAAGAAACCAAGAAGTTTTTTGATGCCGAAGTGGGAGGTTTGCCCGCCATCCCTTATGAGTTGTATCGAAGAATCAAAGAAACCAACCCCAGGCTGTATTCGGATCTTGAATATTACGGAGCCCTGTTCAAAAACAAAGAAGGGTTGAACAAGATGAAACCTTCCGAGCTGAAGGAAGAAATTGCTCAATATAAAAAGTTGATTGCTAAAGCCAGGGAGGAGACGGAACTGCTCATTCAAACGCCGTTGCAATCCAACCTGAAAGATTTGACATTTGCCGGTGTGATTTGGGATGAAAAAGAAACCATTGGTTTGATCGAAACACCGGATACCAAGGGCCATACAATCCGAGTGGGTTCCTTTATCGGGCCTAATTTCGGAGTGGTTCAATCCATTGATGAAGAAAGAGTGGTCGTGTTGGAACAACTTCGAAAATATGACGGGAAAATTGTTACCCGTACCGAGTTTATTGAATTCCCCCATTCAGACGAATAGGAGTGAGGACGTATCGTGAATACAAAAATTAAAAATCAATTCATGTTTGGTTTGATTGCCATATTCCTCGGAGCGGGTGTGACTGTTTCGTTCGCTCCGGATGCCCAGGCAGAAATCGGCTCCAAGGAAGCTGGGAAATCTGTGTCCGGCAAAAAGGTGGTCGCCAAGAAAATGATCCGAATCAGCCCGGCTAAAGGGACTAAAGCCGAACGAATGCTGATGGCTCAGGCCTCGGGGGATGCCGCAGCCGGAACGCTTTCGAAAATTGTCGATCTGCAAACGGCAAAGGAAGACAACGAAGTTTCCATTAAGATACGATCCTCTCAGGCTTTGGAATATACCGCTTTCAAGTTAGTCGATCCTCTCCGCCTGGTGCTCGATTTCCCCAATATGGAAAAAAGTGACTTGAGCGGGGTTATGGAAGTGAATCAGGGAGTGGTCAATACTATTCGACCCTTGTACTTTGAAGAAGCGAAAGTGCTGCGCCTGGAAATTGGACTCACTAAGGCTGCCTCTTATGAAATTCTCCGCCCCAGTTCCTATGTGATGGATATTCGCCTGAAAGATACTGAGGTTCCGGCGATGGAAGCACAGGCTCCGGAAGAACAAGCCGAACCAGCTCCCGAACAGGTCGCCATGGCCGACAGCGCGCCGATGGGACAAATGGATAGTTCTGGAGAAGAGACCGAGGTGGGAGATACGACGGATTCCTGCTTCAAACTGTTGGGGGGCGTTAAAGACAGCCTCTCAATGGATTTCCAGAACGCCAATATTAAAAATATTTTCCGGATTATTGCCGAAGTCAGTGGATTCAACCTGGTGCTTTCTCCGGATGTTGCAGGAACGGTGAATATTCGCCTCATTGATGTTCCATGGAACAAGGCTTTTGAACTGATTCTGGATAATAACGCTCTGGGCAGGATCTGCACAGGCAATATCATTCGCATTGTACCGAATGCGACCCTGTTGGCCGCCCAGGTGGCGGAACCCCTGGTCACGGAGATGATTCGCATCAATTATGCCGTCATTGCTGAAATGGTCACAAACCTTACCGGGTTGAAGAGTCCCCGTGGAAATATTACCGCAGATGCCCGGACCAATACCCTGATCCTGACCGATATCCCTGAAAAAGTGGAAGAAATGATTTCAGTCATCAAAACCCTGGATGTGAAAACACCCCAGGTCATGATCGAGTCTAAAATCGTCGAGGTCACCCGAAACTTCGCCCAGGAATTGGGAATTCAATGGGGTATCTTTACGGAAAGAACGGATTTCGGCAACAACGACGGATTCCCTGCGTTGATCCGGACGGGCGGGGACCGCATAACCCGACAACAGAATGCACGATTTCCATTGAATCCGCTGGTTCCGCTGGATCCTGGATTTGCAGTAGACCTGGGCATTCCCAGTCAGCCTGCAGGTCAGTTCGGCGCCCTGTTATCGACCCTGAGCGGAGACCATATGCTGGATATCCAACTGGAAGCTTTGGAATCCCAGGGGAAATCCCGGACCATTGCGACTCCCAAAGTTACGACTCTGGATAACATCGAAGCCAAGATCCAGAGTGGACGGCGGATTCCATTCCAAACATCTTCTGCTAACCAGGGACAGCAAATACAGTTTGTGGACGCGAACCTGGAGCTCAAAGTCACGCCTCATATTACGGCGGACGAAAACGTCTATATGAAAATTGTTGCTACCCAGAATGCTGCCGATTTCGGAAACTCGGTGAATGGCGTTCCTACCATCCTCACCAAAGAAGCCCTTACGGAAGTCCTGGTGATCAACGGTGCCACCACGGTACTGGGCGGCCTCTATCAGAAAACGATGTCCGAAAACCGCACCAACGTGCCTTTCTTTTCCGATATTCCTTTTATCGGTTACTTGTTCAAAAATCGGGCCGAGGCCGACGATATATCTGAACTGCTGATTTTCGTTACTCCGACCATCGTGCGGAGTGAATCGTCGTTCTCCAACCAATGAAGAAACTGAGGATTGATCTGGCCGACAGGAGTTACGATATCCTGATCGGCCGGAACCTTCTTCCCCGTCTGGGCGATCATCTCTCGCATCTCCCATCGGCCCGCCGGGCCCTGATCGTGACGAATCCCGCCGTCAAAAAACTTTACGGAGAAGTTGTATCCGAAGGACTCCAAACCGCAGGGCTGGCCGTAAAATGTGCAGAAATCCCGGAGGGGGAAAAACATAAAACCCTGCAGGACGCCCAAACGGTATACGATCATCTGATCGAAAACCAATACGACCGCAACACACTCCTGGTGGCCCTGGGAGGTGGAGTCATCGGCGATCTGACCGGGTTTATCGCAGCGACTTTCTTGAGAGGGGTACCTTATATCCAGCTTCCCACGACACTGCTGTCTCAGGTGGACAGCAGTGTCGGCGGGAAAACCGCCGTCAACCATCCTCGAGGGAAAAACCTGATCGGTGCGTTCTATCAGCCCCGGCTGGTCGCCATCGACCTCGACACACTGAGCTCCCTGCCGGCGGATGAATTTCGCGCGGGTATGGCCGAAATCATCAAATACGGCGTCATCGAAGATCCCAAGCTGTTCGCTTTTCTTGAGAAGAACTCCGAAAAAATTCTTGCTCAGGACACGCAATGCCTGGAAAGGATCATCGAAACTTCCTGCGCCATCAAAGCCAAAGTCGTAGAGCGCGACGAACGGGAAAGCAATTACCGCATGGTCCTGAATTTCGGACATACCATCGGGCACGCCGTCGAAGCGTTGACCGCCTACTCCCAGTTCAAGCATGGCGAAGCCATTGCCATCGGCATGGTCTACGCCGCCAAGTTGTCCTGCCAGCTGGGTAAATGTTCCAAAGAAACGGTGACCAGAATAGAGGCCCTGGTCGAACGGTACGGCCTGCCCTCGCGCCTGCCCGACTTTCCTTCCGGGAAGTACATCGAAACCATGTACCGGGACAAGAAAGCGCACGATAAAAACATCCGCTTTATTTTAGTCAAGGACATCGGCACCGTGGAAATCGTCGACCGCGTCGCCGAATCCGATATTCAGAAGGTCCTGACCCCCTGAGGGTGCAGGCGTCTGCCATCCCTGTTGCCGCATCTTGACTTCCCCCCGCCATTTGTTATATTCGATTCAGCAATCACTTCCCGTTTGAGCGATCCCGTCTCAACGGTCCTTGAGGTTCGCAGCGGCGCACCTTTGATGGGTTCAGACCCTTCATCTTCATCAAAATCCGGTTAACACCTGAATGTTCGGAGGTGTCCCATGGCAAAACTGTTCAAAAACTATATCAACGGCAAATGGAAAGCGTCGTCCAGCGGAAAAACGTTTGAAAATGTAAACCCCGCCAATCACAACGAGGTCCTGGGGCGGTTCCAGAAATCCAATAAAAAAGACGTGAACGAAGCCATTGCGGCGGCCGATGAGGCGTTACCGAAATGGCGGGCCACTCCCGCTCCCAAGCGCGGGGAGATCCTGTTCCGGGTCGCTGAACTGCTCCTCAAGCAAAAAGAAGAACTGGCGCAGGACATGACCCGTGAAATGGGCAAGGTCATCGGCGAAACCCGGGGCGACGTTCAGGAAGCCATCGACCTCACCTACTACACCGCCGGGGAAGGCCGCCGTCTGCTCGGCGAAACCGTACCCTCCGAACTCAAAAACAAATTCTGCATGTCGGTACGCATGCCGGTCGGCGTTGTCTCCGCCATCACGCCGTGGAATTTTCCCATCGCCATCCCGTCGTGGAAGCTGGTGCCGGCACTGGTCTGCGGCAACACGGTGGTCATCAAACCGGCGACCGATACGCCGCTGTCTGTGGACAACTTCGTCAGGATCTTCGAACAGGCGGGCCTGCCCCCCGGTGTGTTGAACCTGGTGCAGGGGTCCGGCACCGAAGTCGGCGCGCCCATGGTGGAACATCCCAGGGTCGATCTCGTGTCCTTCACCGGGTCGACCGATACCGGAGCGGTGATCGCCGCGTCCTGCGCGAAAAATATGAAGCAGTACTCGCTGGAGATGGGCGGCAAGAACGCCATTATCGTGATGGACGACGCCGACCTGGACCTGGCGGTGGAGGGCGTCATCTTCGGCGCGTTCGGCACCACCGGCCAGCGGTGCACCGCCTGCAGCCGTGTCATCGCGCATAAAAAAATCGTGAAAAAATTCACCGAGATGCTGATCGCACGTGCCAAAACCCTGAAGCTGGGCGACGGGCTCAAACCCAAAACCGATGTCGGCCCGCTGATCAACGAAAGCCAGCGCACCAAGGTGGACAACTACGTGCAGATCGGCAAGAACGAAGGCGCGAAACTGCTCACCGGGGGTGCGTACGCAACAGGCAAGGACTGCAAAAACGGATCGTTTTACCAGCCGACGATTTTCGGTGACGTGGCGTCCAAAATGCGCATCGCACAGGAGGAGATCTTCGGGCCGGTGGTCGCCATCATCCCCTGCAACACGTTCGAGCAGTCCGTGGAGGTTGTCAACGATTCGAAGTTCGGCCTGTCGTCGGCCATCTACACGCGCGATGTCAACCGGGCCTTCAAGGCCATCGAGACCCTCGACACGGGCATCACCTACATCAACGCGTCGACCATCGGCGCGGAAATCCAACTGCCGTTCGGCGGCACCAAGGGCACCGGCAACGGCCACCGCGAAGCGGGCACCGCGGCGCTCGAAATTTTTTCCGAATGGAAATCGGTATACGTCGATTACAGCGGAACCCTGCAGAAAGCCCAGATCGAGCACGATTAATTGTTTGTGTCATCCTGAGCCTGTCGAAGGGCGACACAAAGAAAGGAATGGACTATTTTTCAATTTTCCGTACTAGCCAGTGGCAGTAAGGGCAACGCCGTCTATATCGAAAGCGAACAGGCGAGCCTCCTGATCGACATCGGCATCGGACCGCGCGTCCTCAAAAAACGCCTGGAACACATCCGGCGCGAGCCGCAGGAGGTGACCGCCCTGTTCCTCACCCACGAACATTCCGACCATATCAGTGGCGCCGGCGCCCTCACCAAAAAACACGGTATCCCTGTTTATGGCACGCGCGGTACGCGCGAAGCGATGCGGCGGCATGTCCACCCCGACGTCGACTGGCGAACGATCGAGCAGGAAGACGAAGCCGTAGTGGGGGATTTGACGGTCGAATCGTTCGCCACCCCGCACGACGCGGCGGAGTCGGTGGCCTACGTGGTGCGCTGCGGCTCGAAGAAACTCGGGCATATCACAGACCTCGGAAAAATCACCCTGCAAATCGTAGAAAAATTAAAAGGCTGCGACACTCTTTTGGTGGAATCGAATCACGACGAGCGCATGCTGGTGGACGGGCATTACCCGTGGCCGCTCAAGCAGAGGATCCAAAGCGACGTCGGGCATTTGTCGAACGAAGCCTGCGCGGATTTGCTGGCGCAGGTGAAACACGATGCGCTGAAAACCGTGGTGCTGATGCACTTGAGCGAATCCAACAACCATCCGGAAATCGCGATGGACTCCGCCCGCCGGGTCCTGGGCGACCACCCCGCCACACTCTTCCCCGCCCGCCAGAGCACCCCCTCCGTCCTCATCCCGGTGGAATAAAATCTTCTTGGTAAAAAATCATGAGCGATTTGAAGGACAAAATCATAGGCAGTTGGATGGGCATGGCGATTGGAGATGCGCTGGGGCAGTCGGTGAAGGGTCTCAAGCCGGAGACGGTGAAGCAGTATTTCAAACAGGTCGACCGCTACCACGACGTGCGGCCCTATATAGGCAAAGGCATCAAGCAATACCGCATGGCCGGACTGTATGGCGTGCAGACGCAACGCGCACTGGCGGTATGCGACTCGCTGTTGAAAACCAAAAAACCGGATAGCGAAGATTTGTCCGATCTGCTGGTGCGGTTGAGCGCCCATGGCCCGGAAAATTATTTTGGCGTATTCCGCCGTCCTGAAGGATGTTTTTACAAAAGCGTGCAAGACCTTCCCAACCGGTCCGAGCCTTTGCTGGCAGATCAGGCGTCGGCTTATGCCTGTTATTTTTCGATGGCCGTACCGCTTTCTCTGTATCAGCAGAGGCCGTCCAAAACGTTGATGCAGTATTGCATCGAGGCGGCGTTGCTGTTGAGCCGCCACCCGTGGGAGGTCGCGGGTGCGGCAGTGACCGGATTTATCACCGTGCGTCTTTTGAATGAAGAGGAATTGCCTGAGGGCGCCACGTTGCTGAACGAAGCGGCGGAATTTTGTGCCACAGTTGAAACATGGTATCGCGAAAATTATCCGGACCGCTTTACGCTGGCGGAAAAAAATCCGGAAGCGATGAGCAAAACGTTGAGCGGTCTGGCGGGCCAGTATTCGCAAGGGAATTTGGAAAATTTGCCTGCGTGGATTAGCGACAACGCGTCTTCTTATATCGGCACGAAAATCGTACACGCGACGCAGGGGCATACGCTGACGATACTGCCACTGGCGCTGGTGCGGTTGTTGACGGCGGGTTCGGATTTTGCGGGAGCGTTGACGGGGACGCTCAATCTGGGTCGCGAGGCGGACAAGCTGGGCGCGTTGACCGGTTGCTGGGCGGGAGCCGTTCACGGATTGTCCGGTATCCCGCAGGCTTGGCAATCAGGGTTGGTCAATGCCAGGGAAATCAAGCTCCGGGGCGAGGCCCTGTCCAAGAAAAAAAAGGGGGTGGTGGGCAAAGATCTGCTGGAGATGGAACTGGGCCTGACCCAGAAAGAGGCTGAGGAGCGCCGCAAATACCTGCCGAAAGAGCCCTCGAAATCGGCGAAAAAAGGCTCTGTTCTGGAGGATTTGTGGCTGGAGGAGGAGGCCGAGGACACCTTGCCCCAGCTGAAGGAAGATCCCCGGCGCTGGCGGGAGTTTGAGCGTGATAAAACCCGTAAAAAACGAGACCGGAGACGGAATGTGCCGCCCATGGAGCCGTGAGTCCGGGGTTCCTCAGGCTGACGTAAAATCAGCCGAAGTCCTTGAAATTTTAGGGATAAAGGGCAAAAAGTCCTACCAATCCATGCCAAATCCCTTATACTGGATTTAATACATTGAAACCTAAAAAGTTATGCGATCCCGGACCGCAGTGAAGAGCAATCGGGATTGGGTTACCTGTTTCTATTCAATCCATTTGAAGGAGAACATTGTGAGAACCGGAAAAACGATGTTTTGGGTCTTGTTAATGAGCTTGATAGCCAGCGTGGCATTTGCCGAGGAGAAATCGACGGTTCCAGGGGCGACCCTGACTCCGGGTCAAATTGTGATCGGTGACAACCTGAAGCCCGGAATGCCTTTGAGCGATACCATTGTGTTGCTGGGAATTCCCGACAAAGTCAAAGTGATTCGTGGCACGTCGGCGGACCGCGACAGTATCGAGATCACCTATGCCAAGCACGGTTTGGTGGTGCGGGCCATGTCCGGCGGATCCAATATCGAAGGAATTGAAGTGGGGCCGACCTTTAAAGGAACATTCAAGTCCGAAAGCGGGATCAAGCTGGGAGTGAAGTACGAGATGCTGATCGGCGAATACGGTCTGCCCACTTCTTTGACGGCGCAGGTGATGCGGTACCCCCAGCGCGGTCTGTATTTTCAATTGAACAATGACCGCTTGCTTTCGGCGAAGACCTATGTCAATGGCACCAAGTTGCTGGATGCCAACTTGATGAATCCCTGAGACGACCTTCAAGTTGTCTTGATGACACCCTGCGGGACGGCACCTGCGTGCCTTCCCGGGAGCGGTCACCCCGCCTTGTTACTGCCAGGCCCTGATGACAATCAGAGGGTGTGTTGTATGGCGGAATCGAGGCTGTCCCACGCCTGACACTCCGGGCATATCCCGGACCATTGATCGAAATCCTTATTGCATTGCCGGCAGACGAACTTGGAAAGAGAGGTCGTCAATTTTTTCAAGGCGGCGCGGATGACCTGATCCGCTTTGTCCGCTTCGTGTTTGTCCTGGTGCGCCTTGATGAGGAGAAGGTGCGCCGAGATGGAAGGGGATGAGACACTCCACAAGGTTTGCATGGCTTCTTCCAGTTTACCCTGATCCAGATACAGCCCGGCCAGGGTGAGGACCAGCGATTCCTTTTTGGAATTCTGGGAAGCGCTCACGGCTTCCTGATACAGTTTGATCACTTCACCCGGTTTTTCCGCCTGTTCATAGGCTGCCCGCAGGCGCAGCAGGCAAATGTGGGATCCGGTGGTTTCGAAGCCGGATTTCCAGATTTTGATCGCCGCTTTCGAGTTGCCGTTTTGCTGGTGCAGGTCTCCCAATTTGATGTAAGGGGGAAGCGACATCGGATTTTCCTTGATAGCCCGTTTCATTTCGGAAATAGCCGGTTCGATTTGCTTTTGATCGCTCAGCTCGCATCCCCGGAGGTAGGCCACCTGACTGGAAACTTCTTTTTCCTGTTTACGTTCCCTGGCGTTCGAGACATGCGACAAAATGGATTTTTGAATTTGCAGGACCTGATTCCAGTTGCCCTGCTTCCGGTAAGCTTCTCGCAGTTGACGCAGAGTGTACAGGGAATCGGATTCCAGATGGCGGGCCTGTTTCAAAGCGTCGATGGCTTCGTCCAGTTGTCCCGCGGCGACGAAATCTTCCGCCAGGGATTGCAATGCCTGAGGGTTGTCCCGGTCGGCAGCGACCGCTTTCTGGTGGGCGTCGACGGCTTGCGGGATTTTTCCCGTTTGCCGGTAAAGGTTGCCCAGTTGAACCAGCGAAGCGATGTGCTCCGGGTTGCCATTCAGAATTTTATTGAAGAGTGAGAGCGCCCGGTCACTGTGCCCGCCCTTCAGGGCATTTTCGGCTTTTTGGTACAATTTGTCCCACTTCTCATGCAGGCGGTTTTTGCTTTCCAGGGACCGGGTTTCCAGAAAATGTTTGAAGGCACTTTTGATCTGGCTGTAACCGGTGAGAATGGAAGTCAGCATGACCCCGATTAAAATGGAAATTAACAGAAACAGCACCGCCGGCAGGGGGAAAGAGGTGTTCTGGGTCAGGTGTATTTCAATATCTCCCGGATTCAGCAAAGTGAAATATACGGTCAGGAGAGCGAAAAAAACGAAAATTATTATCAGTCGTAATGACACGCGGCGACAGAGCCTCTATAGGGATTGATTCATGACAGTATACCTAATTTTGCCCTTCAGGTGGGATTTGGCCGGCGCGAGGTCCAGACCTACGGGTTTAAAAGGATTCCAATTGATCCGTTCCGTTATGTCCGTTGTTTTTCTGATCCTGCTCGATGGCATTCAGGCAGGATACGCAATGCTGGGCAAACGGGACCACTTTCAACCGGGCTTCGGGAATCGGCTTCTCACATAACTTGCAGATTCCATAACCGCCGTTTTCCATTTGATAGAGAGCTTCCTCCACCTGAATCAATTTTTCGCGGTCCTGTTCCCCGAGGTTGAGTAGCATTTGCCGTGAAAAGGAACGGGACGCCTCGTCTGTGATATCGGGAATGAGCTGGGTGAATTCCTCATCCTGGCTCGTTTTGATGGTTTTTTCGATTCCGCCCAGCAATTGGGAGCGGATATCCTGCAATTTGGATTTCATTTTCGGAAGACTTTTGTACTTCATGTTTTAGAATTCTCCACATTCTATGAACCACTCATTTCAGCGATAACGGGAACATCTCCCCACAACCGTTCCAAATCGTAATGACTTCTGGTTTCCTGATGAAACACATGAACCATCAAATCTCCCAGATCCAGGATGATCCAGTTGCCCGTGGAACGGCCTTCCACAGTATGCACCCGGTAGGGGCTTTGATAGGATCGTTCCAGTATATTATCCGCAATGGCCTGGACCTGAACCTTGGACCGGCCACTGCAAATCAAAAAGTAGTCCGTTAAATCGGTTCGGGTTCTCAGGTCAAGAATGATAATGTCGGAAGCTTTTTTCTCGGTAGCGGCATCCACCACCAATTGTTGAAGCTCGCTTAAAGGTGCTTTCATTCAGGTTGCGGCCGGGGATTTGCTTGGTATAAATGATGGGTCATAATATACCGTTCAACTTCAGGTGGCAACATCTTTTTGACTGATAAACCGCTCTTTACCCGCTCCCGGATTTCGCTGGAAGAGATGTCGTGAGGTTCGATGTCACACATAATTAGGGTTTTGCCGGTTTCCCGACAGGCGTAGGTTTGTATCCCGTTTACCTGCTGTTGCAGCTGATATGAAACGGGCAGTTTGTTGATCAGAACTTGCAGGGATTTTGAGGAGAGGTCGTTCGAGTAGCCCGGCCGGGTGGCGACCGCCAGGTGAGCTTTCTCCAAAATTTCCCGGACATTTTTCCAGGAAGGAAAGTCACGGAAAGTATCCATTCCCAGGATCAGATACCATTCGGTGTCCGGGTGCTGCTCTTGGAGCGCGGCCAGGGTATTGACGGTATAAGAAATCCCCTTTTGTTTGAGTTCGAATTCCGAAATTTCAAAATTTGGATGTGAAGCCAGGGCTTCCTTCAGCATATTCAACCGGTGACTGGCGTTGGTGGGGAGTTGGTCCTGTTTGTGTGGAGACAGCCAGGCGGGAACAAACCACACCTGATCCAGATTCATCTTCTCCAGGATATCCCGTGCCAGGCCCAAATGCCCCAAGGTGACCGGGTCAAAGGTGCCTCCAAGAATGCCTGATTTTTGTTGGGGCGAGTTTTGCGTCATCAATTTATCCTTGTTCCAAAACCTTACCCTGAAATAGAGCGGAGTCAAAACAATTTAGGGCCATTGACCCTATCGCAGTTCCCATTTTTGTCAGTTTATGCGGTCAGGCTTTGGATTATACCCAATATTGAATATAGGAATACAAATAATCAGCTTTTAACCGATTGATAAGCCGCAGGTTATTGCTTATACTGGAAAACGGAGCTGAGATGGCATTTTCTTTGCATATTCTAAGGCTCGTGAGGGATAAATTTTGTTTTGTAGAGAGAGATGAGGAGAGAGGTAATGAAAGGTGTGGCCAAATTGAAAGACTCCAATAGAAAATTTTCCAGTTCTGTGGGCGGGTTTACCCTCATTGAATTGTTGATTGTGATCGCCATCATTGGGATTTTGGCGGCGATTGCCATACCGCAATTCGAACGTTATAAAGCCCGCTCTTACGATAGTGACGCCAAGTCGAATCTGCACAATGTTTATATTGCGTGCAAAGCGTACTGGGCCGATACAGGATCAAATTCGACTTGTAACTCGACTGACTATACGTCTACGACCTACGGCTACATTCAGTCGGCGGATGTCAGCATCAGCGGCTCGGGTGTCGATTGGGCTTTTATTGCTATAGCTCAAAACACCAACAGCACCAACTCGTACAGTATCGACCAGAAAGGGACCATCACCCCGCTTTAAGGGTGTATCCCGGTTTATAAAAGTTTGAGTGGTTGTCGCCAAGATTTATATTCTTTCGATCCTCAACAAGTCAAATAGCTTGCTCTTGATGGGGGAGTCAATTCCCCCTCTAACTTTCCTGGAACGTTCCAACAAAACCCCAATCATGGCATCAAACCGGCTAGACCCTATGAGGATTCATAAATGCCAGGCGATTTGCACAATGAGTCTGGAGGGTTCTGAGAAACTCCTTTTACTGAATGGGGTTGCACAATTTTTGTCTTCAAAAGTGACACAATTTGTCTCCTGGGAGGGTTTTGACAGGATGAGGGTACGGCAGGAGATTAAAGGGGATCATCCTAACTATATGAAAAATAATGGAAATAATAATTTTTCGCGGGGTATGTGAGGTCTGGCATTGGTATTGCACTGTAAATAGCAAAACCGAATACTAGATCAGACTTTGGGGAGAGTCCCAAAAAGATTTTGGTTTTAACTTGGTAAATATTATTGATGTTTTTAGGAGGAGTTAACAGCATGTCTAAAATTAGAAATCAAAAAGGTTTTACCTTGATCGAACTGCTGATCGTAATTGCCATCATTGGTATTCTGGCAGCTATCGCTATTCCGCAGTTCAACCAGTATAAATCGCGTGCGTATGATTCTGACGCCAAATCCAACTTGCATAACGTTTATCTGGCCTGTAAGGCTTACTGGGCGGATAACGGTTCTCAGTCTACCTGTAACTCGTCTCAGTACACCCTGACGACTTATGGTTACATTCAGTCTGGTGACGTAAGTATTGTTGGTGTAGGTACTGAAACTGCGTTTGCTGGTACCGCACAAAATACTAACTCTACCAATTCTTATACTATTAACTCTCTTGGTACAATCAGTTAATACAAGATTGTTTGGAGTTTAGTTTTGATTGCAATGATACTCTTCCCACCCTCTGGGGTGGGGAGAGTTTCTTTTTTGAGTTCATTTCATGATCTCTGATCAACCCGCCAATTCAAAATATATTCCCATCGTTTGTTTGTTATTCCTTGCCTGGTTTGTTTATTTATCGACTCTTTCTCCGACTGTTTTCTACCGGGATGCCCCGGAGTTTGCCAATACAGCGTTTTCGCTGGGTATCAGTCACCCGGCAGGATTCCCCATCTATAATTTGATGGCCAAGGCGGTGACTTTTTTCCCGATGGGGGCCATACCCTTCAAGGTCAATCTATTTTCCAGCCTGATGGCGTGCCTGGCTTTACTGGCCCTTTATATGACTTCAATTACATTTTTGAGAGTGCTGGCCGGTTCGGAGGAGAATTCGGACTCGGCTTTTTTATGGCCCTCTTTATTGCCGATCGGTTTCATGGCATTTTGTATCCCCTTCTGGGGAAATACCATGCTGGCGGAAGTGTACACGCTGCATACCCTGTTTACGGTTTTAGTCATCCTGGCACTCTTGAAATGGAAAGAAAAGGAGGACATCCGTTATCTGTATTGTGCGGCGCTGATGTATGGTTTGAGCGCCGGGAACCATGGAACGGTGGCATTTTACCTTCCCGGGATTTTTGTTTTGTTCTTTTTCTGGTGCCGGTACAAATGGTGGAGACACCTCTCGGTATGCGTCCTGTTTTTTCTTTTGGGTTTTTCTGTTTATCTGTATTTGCCAATCCGCTCCTTGACGGAACCGACCTTTGACTGGGGGAACCCGGAGACTTTACAGGGATTTTTATTTCAGATTACGGATCAGAAGGATTCTCACACGCATTTTGAGATATTGAACCAGGCGACGGCGTCTTCTGCCGCCATAACGGGAACCGGGGAACCGGCGGTGGGTTGGACCGTTGGGTTGTTTACAAAAATCAAGCATATCGGATCCGTATTCATTATGGATATCTACCAGAACCTTTCCCTGGTGTCCGCAGTCGGATTTTTGGGGGGAGCGGTGATATGTTTCAGAAAAAGTTTGCCTTTTTTTCTCTTTTGCGCGGTGATGACGGGGATCAATATCGTTTTTTTTACCTCCTGGCGGGGAGAAGCTTTTTTGCCTTCTTATATTATTGTTTCCCTGTTTACAGCGCTGTTTCTTTATCAGGTACTGTTTGTCCGGTGGTGGAAACCCCGGAGTCAGGTGAGTGCCGGCGAACCCCTCGAAAAAATCATTCTCCATAAACCCGGCCCTCTTGGGATCCGTTGGGGAAGAGTGATTATGGTTTTGATCGCTCTGGCGATTCCCTGGACGATGATCCATAAAAATTATTTGAGGGTGGACCACTCCTGGAACCATCTTTCGGAAACGCTGACGCGGCAGGTGTACTTGACCCTTCCCGACCGGGCGGTGTTCGTCAGCGGTCTGTCCTGGTTTTTTTACAATTACAATCAGGACGTGCGGCGCCTCAGGGACGACGTAACTGCCGTGACGGTGTGGGACCTGATTTCACCGCACCGCACCGGTCTCCTGACGGCAAAAAGATATCCGAATCTTGTTTTACCCGATGAGAAGAAACAGGATTTCAAATCCCTCGTGGGCATCTCGGATTACGCCCAGGAATTTATTGAGAAAAACGCGGTTTTCACTCCAGTCGTCCTGGAGCATATTTCAATCATGTATCAACAGACAAAATTCACTTCCCACTGGCAACCGTATCGCAATGTTTTGCTTCAATATGATTCCCCGGATTCCACTCTCCCGGTGAACGAGTATTCACACCAACGGTCCTGGGAGGAATTCAAACGTTTATTGGAATCCGAGCTATCAAGGCCGAACAGCGGCCGTGATATGGACTGGCTCAATAACCCGAAAGTCTGGATATATTCAATGAGAGATTATTTTCATGACACGGGCAGGTATGAACTGGAGCGGGAAGTGCTCACAATGATAGGGACGTTTCTGGGACAAAGTGGCAGTCCCCAATGGGCATTTCAGTATCTGGATAATTTAATTGCCGATCGCCGATTGGGACAGGCGGAAAACCTTTTGGAAGGGATGAAGAAAAGATTTCCGGAAAATAATTTAACAAGGTTGGGAGAGGGGTTGCTGCATAGAGCGCACGGACGATTTCAGGCGGCATTGGAGGCTTTCCGGCAGGCGGATCGCCTTCAACCGCGATCCTTTCGGGTGCAACTGGAAATCGCTAAAACTCTGAGGGACTTGAAAATGGAACCATCGGCCCACGCCGCTTTCCTGAAAACGCAAAGCCATGTCTCCAATGTCCGGCAACTGATGCTCGTCACTCAGGAGTTGAATCGCAACAAATAGAACATAGCTTCTCAAATCAAAAAAAATTCAATTTTATGAGTGGATGAGTGTTTTTATAACATTCTCTCTATATTCGTTACAATAGTTAGAGGGATAATTTCCCCCTGTTCAGGCGTTTTCAGAAATCCCGCCAAAAAAAAGCTGAAAGACCGTACACCCTCGGGTGACTGCGCTGGAGCCAATACTAAAAGCTCAGGTTGACCAGTAATATGAGAGATATTTTCGCTCAGTTGAAACTGAAAAATTTCAGGCCTGGAGAAAATGGTCTTGGCCTTTTCATATTGTTTGCGATCGCGATAACTTTTTTTTCCCCTCTGCTGTTAGGGGATAAGGTGATTTTCTACCGCGATTTCACCTTTGTAACCTTCCCGTTTAAATTTTTCCTTGCCCAGACGTTTCAAGCAGGGGCGATCCCCTACTGGAATACCAATGTGTACGGCGGCATGCCGTTTATGGCGGGGTTTCATGCGGGGGTGTTTTATCCTCCTGGAATTCTGTTCCTTTTAAAGGATACCGTTCTGGCGCTAAACCTGTTCTATGTTTTTCATTTTTTGATTCTTGGTTGTTTTTCATTTCTGCTGGCTCGCAGCTGGGGGATATCTTTTGCATCGGCGTTGTGTTGCGGGATCACAGGTATGTTGAGCGGATTTATTGTGGCTTCCGCCCTGCTCAGCAATTTATTTATGGCTGCGGTTTGGTTGCCCCTGGTGTTCTGGTTGTTCCACCAATACTGGATGCGCAACCATTTCGGTGCCTTTGTCGGATTGGTATTGGCTATTGCCGCCCAGACCTTGGCGGCGTCCCCGGAAATCAGTATTATGACCCTGCTGCTGCTGTATGCCCATTCGCTTTACTTCCTGCCCAGGGCGCCGGGGATTCCCGGAGCGGTTCGCATGACGGCTTCGCTGGGATTGGCCGTAATTCTGGCTCTGGGCCTTGCCGCCCTGCAGTTGATTCCCACCGCCCATCTCATGGAGCACTCTTTAAGAGATAACGGGATGACCTTTGAAGTGCATGCCCAGAGTTCTTTGGGGCCTGCCAAACTGTCTACCTTAATTTTGTCGCCTGATTATGGAGGGCTTTTGGACTCGAGGGATTATCCGTCCTGGTTTCCGGGTTTTCTTCACACGATTTACATGGGGGCATTGGCTTTCGCCCTGGTTGTGCTTGGGTTTATTTTCCGCCGGCAGAAATCCATCGGATTCTGGCTGGTGGTTTTTTTATTGGGACTGTTTCTGTCGTTAGGAAAATTCAATCCCATCTATGAAACAATTTATCCCTGGGTTCCTTTTCTGAATTTGTTTCGTTATCCTGAAAAGTATTTTTTTATCTCCTCCTTCGCGGCGGTTTTTCTTTCGGGTTATGTGCTGGATGCTCTCATCCAGGGTGTCGGCAAACGCCAGTTGAAAATTATTCCGGTAATCACCGTTCTGGTTGGATTGCTTGGAGCGACCTTGGGTCTTGCTCATATGTTTTCGAATCTGGATGCCAGACTTCCTGTGGCTGTTCTGGTGATCTTTGGTGGCTCCCTGGTGATGTTTTATTACAGAAAATTCAGCCAACCGGTGTTTGCGGCCGTGGTTTGTTTTCTGATTGTATTGGATCTGGGTGCCAAGGACTTGCAGCTCTTGCCCATGATCGACCGGAAGTTTTATGAAGAAAAGCCGTTGGTCACGGACATCGTGGGAGATTCGTTTGGAAAGTACAGGATCTATTCAGGACGGATTGCCCAGACGCCAAATCCCGATATGAATCCTCCCGGACCGACCTGGATGGACGAATTGTTTTTAGCCAAGCAATATCTGCGCCCCTTTACAGGAATGGTTGTGGGAGTGGAACATGCGGGCGGACACCCGGGATTGGGCCTGGAATTAAGAAAACACCTGGTGTGGTTTTACGCATTGATCGATGCACCGCCGGACAAGCGGTTGCGGATTTTAAAACGAAGCAATGTCAAATACTGGGTTGACTGGGACTCGTTAACCCGCTTCAGTGCCCGGGGCGTCCCGTTGATTCTTCCGGACCGGGTAAAGATATGGGAAGATGCTCTTCCCCGGGCCTACATGGTGGGGCGCACTAAAATTGAGAAACAAACCGAAGTGCTCAACGCTTATTATGATGAATCTTTTGATCCACTGGCGGAAGTTCTATTCAGCCAGCCGGTGAATTTTGAGCCGTCCGCTCACTTCAAGGGCACGGTTGAAGCGGTAACCTACCGCCCCAACCATGTGACGGTTAATACCGTTCAGCAAGGCAACGGGTTTCTGGTGCTGATGGACTCTTATTTCCCGGGCTGGACCGTCAAGGTAGACGGAGAAGAAAAATCAATTTTAAGGGCCAATTATTTTTACCGGGCGGTTGAGCTGGGACCGGGCGAACATACTCTGGAGTTCGAATATTTCCCGGAGGGATTCAAAACGGGGCTGATCGTCAGCTCAATTGCATGTGTTCTGCTGATGGCTTTGCCCTTGTGGAGATGGCGGCGGGCCGGTCCGGTTCACAACCCCTAGAAGAATGGCTCCAAGCGGGCGTGGATCCATATTTATCATTAAAAAACCCTTTTCTTGTTCCGTGGATTCGTTACCATAATAAGGAAGGGTTCTGCATTTTTCAGCCTGTCTCTAACCTCTTTAGAAATCCAAAGATCCATGTATAAAAATAAATCGGTTGCTGTCGTGGTAACGGCGCATAACGAAGAGAAGCTGATCATCAAGGTGCTCGAGACCTTGCCGCATTGGGTCGACAAGGTGTTTGTGATCGACGACTGCAGTGATGATAAAACAGCCGAAATCGTTGAACAACATCTGAAAGTGGACAGCAGGGTGGATCTGATCCGTCATGCTGAGAACCGCGGAGTGGGTGCGGCCATTCAGTCGGGTTATCGGGCGTGTCTGGAAAACAAGATGGATATCACCGTGGTCATGAACGGTGACGCCCAGATGGATCCCAACGACCTGCCGCACATTGTTGACCCCATTGCCGCAGACATCGCTGACTACTCGAAGGGCAACCGCCTGTTTCATGGTCAGGCGTGGGAATTGATTCCGCGCCACCGTTATATCGGCAACGCCATTCTTTCACTCATGACAAAAATCGCCGGCGGATATTGGCATGTGGCCGATTCTCAATGCGGGTATACCGCCATGTCTTTGAAGGCCTTGCAATGTATCAATATCGATAAAATTTTTCCGCGCTACGGGGTGCCCAACGATATCCTGGTGAAACTCAATATTGAGAACATGCGCGTGGTGGATGTCCCTATTCGTCCGGTCTACGGGGTGGGGGAACAGTCCGGTATACGATTGTATAAAGTCATTCCCGATATTTCGTTTTTGCTCTTTAAAGGATTTTTCAGCAGGATGTTTGGAAAGTACGTCATTCGGGATTTTCATCCTCTGGTATTTTTCTATGTCATGGGTTTTATCGCTTTCCCCATAGGATCCGCGATGGGAATGTATTATTTCTTCTACCGGATTTTTGTCGGGCAGGTGACTCCCATAACGGCGCTGTTCGCTGCCTTCCTGACCTTGATGGGTTTGATGTTCCTGTTGTTTGCCATGCTGTTTGACATGGAATACAACCGCGATCTCAAAGAATAAATTGCCAGGGTGTCCGGTGGACCCGCCGCGGCCCGTCGAAGATGAATTCAAAATCTGCGGATGAACCGGTACCTTCCGGAATGTATAAAATATGCTGCCTCCCGATAACCCCACCATTGATGACACCTCCAGAGCTCGAATGGAAATCTACGGTGTTGTCATTGTGTTGTTGATAGCGACGGGTTTTTTTTATCCCATGCTGTTTGACGGCAAGGTCATTTTTTACCGCGACTACAACCTGATCACCTATCCCATCCGGTACTTTCTGGGTCAAACGTTCAGTCAAGGCGCCATTCCCTACTGGGTACCGAATGCCCACGGCGGAATGCCCTTCATGGCCAGCTTTCACCCGGGGGTGTTTTATCCCCCCAGCCTTTTATTTTTGCTGGACGACACCACTTACGCTCTGAATTTGTTTTATGTTTTGCACTTCATGGTTCTGGGTGTTTTTGCTTACCTGCTGGCACGCAGCTGGCACCTTACGTTTGCGGCGGCGTTGTGTTGCGGGGTGACAGGGATGTTGAGCGGATTTATCGTGGCTTCCACCCTGGTCAGCAATTTTTTTATTTCTGCGGTCTGGTTGCCGATGGTTTTCTGGATGTTTCACCAATTCTGGGTACGAAAGCACATCGGCTATTTTGTCGGGCTGGTCGCGGCGATCGCTATCCAGACACTGGCGGCCTGTCCGGAAATCAATATACTGACCATGTTGCTGTTGTTTGCCCACTCACTCTGCTTCCAGCCCAGGGCGCCGGGATTTCCCGGCATTGCGCGCATGACAGCCTCTCTCGGGCTGGCTGTGATCCTGGCTTTGGGGTTGTCCGCATTGCAGCTGGTTCCCACAGCCCATCTCATCCAGCATTCTTTCAGAGATGGCGGGCTGAGCTACGAGAAGCATACCCGCTGGTCCATGAAGCCCTCCAAATTGCTTTTCCTCGCCATCCCGCCCGATTACAGAAAATATCTGGACAGTTCTTCGCCCTCAAAACCCGTTCCCGAGATGCATGCGAAATCATCGGATCAAAAGGTTCCACACGGCACCGTTTCCAAAGATCATTCCGGTGCAGATTCGAATACGGACGCTCAGGAGATATCTGGATTATTGCATACCGTTTATATGGGTTTGATCAGCCTGGTTCTGGCACTTTTATGCTTTTTTTTTCGCCGCGAAAAAGCGGTGATTTTCTGGTGGGCGGTTTTTTTGTTGGGAGCCTTGCTGGCTCTTGGGGAATATAATCCTTTCTACAAAGCCGTCTATACTGTGATTCCTTTCCTGGATCTGTTCCGTTACCCGGAAAAGTATTTTTATATATCTGCGTTTGCCGTCGTTTTCCTTTCCGGATATGGCTTGGATTATCTGATTCGCTCCACTCGCGAACGTCAAATAAAAATTTTTCAGGTGCTAACGGTTTTAATTGTGCTGTTTGGAGTGATAGGGATGATTTCCTTGTGGAAGCCTTTTCTCAACCCGGGACATTCTTTAATACTCCTGATGGTCTTCAGTTTTGCCTATGTGATGTTTTACTTCAGAAAAATCAAACAAACCTGGTTTGCCGCTTCGGTACTCATAATCATCTGTATGGATTTGTCGGTCAAGGGTATGGAATTTCTGCCCCTGATCGATAGAAAATACTACGAGGAACCCCCCTTATTGACTGATATCGTAGGTGACTCTTTCGGAAAGCACCGGATCTATACCGGGCAGCTTCAACAGCAACCGGATCCTCTCGATTATCCCAATGGGCCGACCCGGCTGGCGGCAGCTATTACGACGAAAGAATATTTGTATCCTTATCTGGGAATGGTATACGGGTTGGAGCACGTGAATGGTTTTTCCGGGCTGGCGCTTGAATTGAAAAACAGTATGATCTGGTGGTCGGTGTTTGTTAAAAGCCCGCCCGAGAGACGACAGCGCATTTTGAACCGAAGCAACGTCAAATACTGGATCGATGGCGACCGGCCGATTGCCTACAAAGACGGCTATCCATTGATCCTGCCGGACCGTTTGAAAATTCTGAATGATGCTTTGCCGCGCGCCTATCTGGTTCCCGGCATGAGGGTGCCGGTAGCAGGCGGCCATGTGCTCAATACCTACTACGACGAAGCCTTCGACCCCCGCAGGGAAGTCCTGTTGAATGAAGCGGTCGCTTTCGATGAATCGGAACATTTTCAAGGAGAGGTGGAGCAGGTGAGTTACCGGCCCAACCAGGTCACCGTAAAAACCCGCCAGGAGGGCAATGGATTTCTGGTGTTGATGGATTCATTTTTTCCCGGCTGGACGGTCACAGTGGACGGGCAGGAGCGCCCGATACTCAAGGCCAATCATTATTACCGCGCGGTTCAACTGGATTCGGGTCAACATACTCTGGAATTTGACTACTTTCCGGAAGGGTTGAAAACCGGCTTGATGATCAGTGGTCTGAGCTTGTTCCTAGTTGCCTTCGGGAGCCTGTTTTGTGGAAAACTTATCAAAAGATTGATTTGAAAGTGAAAAATGCAACCTGCTGAAATTCAAACAAATCGGGAAATTTCAGAACCCGCAAAAAATGCCATCGGCGTTTCTATATTATTGTTGATCGCCGTAGCCTTTTTTTATCCGTTGCTGTTCGACGGGAAAGTCATTTTTTACCGCGATTTTCAATTTGTCACCTATCCCATACGCTACTTCCTAGCCCAGGCCTATCATCAGGGGGTGATCCCTTATTGGACAACCAACACGTTTGGGGGCGCACCTTTCATGGCCACCCTGCATCCCGGTGTGTTTTATCCTCCCAGTGTTTTCCTTTTCCTGAATGATGCCACCCTGGCCCTCAATTTATATTATGTATTTCATTTTCTGGTCATGGGAGTTTTTACCTTTCTGCTGGGACGCAAATGGAATCTTTCCTGGACAGCGGCAATGTGCTGTGGGGTCACGGGCATGTTGGGCGGTTTGGTAGTCGCTTCCACCCTGACCAGCAACTACTTCCTGTCGTCGGTCTGGCTGCCTTTGATTTTCTGGTTGTATCACCAGTTTGAAGAGCGGAAACATGTTGGCTGGTTTGTGGGGCTGGTGTTGGTGATCGCCACCCAAACGCTTGCGGCCTGTCCGGAAATCAGTGTGATGACCATGATACTGCTGTATCTTCATGCCATCGTGTTTACAACAAAAGCGCGGGGGAAATCGGAGTATGTGCGCATCACGGTGACACTCGGGTTGGCGGTTATTTTGGCATTGGGTCTTACCGCGTTTCAGTTGGCACCGACGGCACAACTGCTGAAACATACGTTTCGGGAGGGAGGGCTGGATTATGCGGTTCATGTGAATTGGTCCTTGGCGCCTTCCAAGCTAACCACATTTATTTTGACTCCCGACTATGACGATTTCCTGAATACAACGGTGCAGGGCAAGTATTCGAATTTTTCAGGGCTGTTCCATACTCTTTACATGGGTATATTCGGTTTTCTGTTTGTCTTCCTGGGATTCCTGTTTCGCAGGGACAAGGCCGTGGGATTCTGGTTGGTGGTTTTCTTTTTCGGGATATTCTTCGCTTTGGGAGGATACAACCCTTTTTACCAGTTGGTCTATCACGCGACCCCGTTTTTGAGCTTCTTCCGGTACCCGGAGAAATATATTTTTGCTTCTTCGATAGCCGTAATTTTTCTGGTGGGCTTTTGTCTGGATGCATTGGTCCGTGTGACCCGCGAACGGAAAATCAGGATTTCCACCATTTTGATTTTTTTATTCCTGATTTTTGGAACGACGGTCATCCTGGCGGTATTCGATCGCAATCTGGAAGCCCAGTTTCCCATAACTTTTCTAATGATATTCAGTGTGGCCTATGTATTTTTTTACTTCGGAAAGTTAAAAAGAAACGGGTTCGTTGCACTTCTGCTCATTATGATTATCTTGGATTTGTTCATCAAAGATATTCATCTGCTTCCTTTGATTGATCGCAAATTTTATGAGGAGAAACCGTTTTTGATGGATATTGTAGGCGGCTCCGCCGGGAAATATAGGACCTACACCGGACGCATCGATAAGAAGCCGGATCCCATGTTGTATCCCAATGGCCCGAATCGTGTCGCGGGGGTGCGGGCGGCGAAGCAGCAATTGTATCCCTTGCAGGGAATGGTGTTTGGAATAGAGCATGTGGGCGGCATTCCCGGTCTCGCCCTGGACATTCAGAATCATTTGATCTGGTACCAATTTCTCATTCAATCCGAGCCCGAGCGCAGAAGGGTGATCCTGAAAAGAAGTAATGTCAAATATTGGGTCGATGGGGATTCCACGACGTATCATGCCAAGGGAGGATTTCCGATCATATTTCCGGATCGGGTGAAGGTTTTTCAAGATGCATTGCCCCGGGCGTTTTTAGTGCCCAGGATGCGGGTGCCGGAAAAAGGCCGGGTGATTTTTGATTATTACGATGAAACCTTCGATCCTCTGACGGCAGTCCTGTTAAGCGAACCCGTAGAGTTTCAGGAGTCCGCTCATTTCAAAGGAGAAGTTAAAAAGATCACCTACAGGCCCAACCATGTGACGATACAAACCGTGCAGGAGGGCAATGGGTTTCTGGTCTTGCTGGATTCTTACCTTCCCGGCTGGACGGTGACCGTGGATGGCCGGGAACAAAAGATTTTGAAGGCTTATGGCTTTTACCGGGCGGTGCAGCTGGGACCGGGCGAGCATACTCTGGAATTCGATTACTTTCCGGAAGGATTCACGGCAGGCTTGATCGTCACCGGAGTGACGCCCGTGCTGGGCCTCGTGGGCTATGTGTTTTGGCGAAGACGTGCGAAGCGTTCCTAATGAAATAACAACTCTTGTGATCGCGACTTAAAACATCAACTGATCCATGTCAAACTTCAAAGTAAACATTAAAAACTTCCATCCGGGGCCTGAGTGGGTGCGGGAAGGATCCGGCTTCCTGTTGTTGTTCCTGATAGCGCTGAATGTTTTTTCACCGCTGTTCTTTTCGGGAAAAGCTATTTTCCACAGGGACTTCCATTTTATTACGTACCCGTTCAGATATTTTCTCGGTCAGTCCTACCAGCAGGGAGTGATTCCTTACTGGTCCCCTCATGTTTACGGTGGCATGCCGTTCATGTCCCTGTTTCATCCGGGAGTTTTTTATCCTCCCAGTATCTTTTTCTTTTTGCAGGACGCAGTCTTAGCGACCAACCTTTTTTACTTTTTCCATTTTCTGGTATTGGGGATTTTTTTATTTCTGTTGGGAAAACTCTGGGGGCTTTCCTTTGCCGCCCGGTTATGTTCCAGCGTCACCGGGATGTTGAGCGGATTTATTGTCGGATCGGTACTTCTCAGTAATTATTTTATGGCCGCCGTGTGGCTCCCGATGATTTTCTGGTTGTTCCAAAAATACCGACAGGAAAAGCACATCGGCTACTTTGTTGGAACCGTGCTGGCCATTGCCACCCAGACGCTGGCGTCTTGTCCTGAAATCAGTGTGATGACCGTGGTGCTGCTGTTTGTCCACCAACTTTGGTTTACTCCCAAAGGGGAGGGACTTTCGGCCTATCTCCGTATCACCGTTTCCCTCGGCCTGGCGGTGGTACTGGCACTGGGGCTTTCGGCCCTGCAGTTATGGCCCTCGGCCAAACTTATGCCCCATTCACCCAGAGCCCTGGGGATGGACTACGAAACCCATGCCACCTGGTCTCTGGAATTACCCAAGCTGGCCACTCTCGTGTTGTCCCCAGGCTATATCGGGGATTCGAGTACAGGCGATTTTTTGTACGGGTTTCTGCACACCGTTCATATGGGACTCCTGGCACTGGTTTTTATCTTGATCGGGTTCTTCGTTCGCAGGGAGAAACCCATCGGTTTCTGGTTGGTGGTCTTTTTATTTGGACTATGGTTTGCGTTGGGAAAATACAACCCCTTCTATGAATATCTCTATAACTCGGTTCCCCTGTTAAAACTGTTTCGGTTTCCATCCAAATATTTTTATGTGTCTTCGTTTGCCGCAATTTTTCTTACCGGATACGTTTTGGATTATGTGGTGAAGCATACCGAAAGCCGTTACCTCAAACTTGTTCCGGTTTTGTCCGTTTTAATTATTATTTTTGGATTGGTGGCTTTTCTCGGAATATGGCAGCCGACTCTTGGTATTGAAAACTCCATGGTCCTTCTGTTTGTCTTTGGGCTCGTTTACATCCTGTTTTATTTCGGCAAACTCAAAAAAACATTTTTTACGGTTGTTGTCTTTCTGCTTATTTTTATTGATTTGAGCATCAAGGAGTTTAAATTGCTGCCGCTCATCGACAGAAGTTTTTATGACGAAAAACCGGTTTACATGAAATACCTGCAGAACACCTTCGGCAAATACCGGGTTTTTTCGGGAAGCATTCAAAAAGACCCAGGTACCGTGGAGTTTCCCAACGCTCCTTCCGCGCTGCATAGTGTCAAGGCGTTGAAACAATATTTGACGCCTTATACCGGAATGGTTTATGGAGTGGAAAACGTTGTGGGACGGCCGGGTTTGGGATTGGGGTTGAAATACCAGTTGATTTGGATGTCGGTGTTGAGAAAATCCAGCCCCGAAACGCGGTTGCGTATCCTGGGACGCAGTAACGTCGGCTATTGGATCAACCTGGATCAGGAGACCCATTTTAAACCGGATGGAGAACCGGTGATTCTGCCCAACCGAATGTATTTTTTGAAAGACGCTTTGCCCCGGGCTTACCTCGCTCCCAATATGCGGGTCCTGGCAGAAAGAGCGGTGCTTAACACTTACTATGCCACATCGTTCGACCCCCTCAAGGAAGTTCTGCTGAGCCATCCGGTGGAATTCCAGCCTTCCGATCATTTTGAGGGAATGGTGGAAGAAGTGAGTTACCGTCCCAACCAGGTCACCATCAAGACCCGTCAGGATGGCAACGGCTTTCTGGTATTGAATGACATCTATTTTCCCGGCTGGACGGTGACCGTTGATGGCAAAGAGGCAACAATCCTGCAAGCCAATCATTATTACCGGGCGGTACAATTGGGACCGGGCGATCATACTCTCGAATTTGATTACTTCCCCGAAGGGTTCAAGGAAGGGCTGATCGTCAGCTCTATTTTCCTGCTCGTCCTGATCGCTCTACCGCTCTGCAAGCCGATCAAAAGACTCCGGTTTAAGTCATCCCTCCCTGCGGATTCGGGTCCTGAAAACTCCCCTGAATCCGGCACAACACCTGATAAATAAAGGCATTTTGCGGCTCAAAGGATTCTCCGGAACCGCCCGCGGCCCCGGTTTTCCCCATAACCGGCGGTTTATCAATATCTTATTGATTTTAAAGGCCTAAATCCATATAATGGCGGGTATGAAAGTCGCTCGGGATTACATCGTTATTGGCAGCGGCCTTGCCGGCCTCACTTTCGCTCTGAAAATTGCCGAATTTGGCTCCGTGGCCCTGATTACCAAGGATGCCGTCGAAGAGTCGGCCACCCGCTACGCCCAGGGAGGGATCGCTTCGGTCATGGCGGAAGATGATTCGGTCGACCTCCATGTGTCCGATACCATCGAAGCCGGCCGCGGCCTGTGCCAGGAAGACGTCGTTCGTTGTATTGTCCGCGAAGGACCCGCCCGGGTCCGGGAATTGATTCAACTCGGAACCAAATTCACCCGCACTCAGGGGGCGGACAGTTTTGATCTGACTCAAGAAGGGGGACATTCCAAACGCCGCATCCTGCACGCCGACGATCTCACCGGCTGGGAAATCGAACGCGCCCTGATCGAAGCCGTCCGCACCAAACCGAATATCGAAATTTATCCCTATCATATGGGGATCGATATCATCACCCGTTCCAACATCGATCCCAGGATCCAGCCCGGAAGCAAGGGAGACGAAGCCCTCGGATTGTACGCCCTGGACGAACAAACCGGCGAGGTCGTCACTTTTACCGGCAAGGCCGTTTTGCTGGCCACCGGTGGTGCGGGTAAAGTTTACCTGTATACGTCCAACCCCGATACCGCCACCGGCGACGGCATTGCGCTGGCTTATCGCGCCGGTGCGAAGATCGCCAACATGGAGTTTTTCCAGTTCCATCCCACCTGCCTGTACCACCCGCAGGCGAAATCGTTTTTGATTTCGGAAGCGGTGCGCGGGGAAGGCGGCGTCCTCCGTTTGAAAAACGGCGACACGTTCATGGAAAATTATCATTCGCTGGGATGCCTGGCGCCGCGCGACGTGGTGGCCCGCGCGATCGACTACGAAATGAAAAAAAGCGGCGACGTTTGCGTGTACCTCGACGTCACGCATCTGGAAGGGTACCGCACGCGGGAACGCTTCCCGAATATTTTTAAAACCTGCAAGGAGTTTGGTTTCGATATGACCGAGCAGCCGATCCCCGTCGTTCCCGCGGCGCATTACATGTGCGGTGGTGTGATGGTGGATTTGAACGGCCAGACCAACATCCCCCGTTTGTTTGCTTCGGGCGAAGTGTGTTATTCAGGATTGCACGGGGCCAACCGGCTGGCCAGCAACTCATTGCTGGAAGGTCTGGTGCTGTCGCACCGGGCCGCTGCCAAAGCCGCGGAATTGAACCGGACTTCCCGGGCGCTCCTGCAACTTCAGGAACGCCTGCCGGAATGGGACAGCGGCGATGCGGTGGAAAGCGACGAGTCGGTCGTCGTTTCCCACAACTGGGACGAAATCCGGCGGCTGATGTGGAATTACGTCGGCATCGTGCGTTCCGACAAACGGTTGATCCGGGCGCGCCGCCGGATCGAAATGCTGCTGGAAGAGATTAAGGAGTATTACTGGAGTTTTAAAATCACGCGCGATACTTTGGAGCTGCGCAACATCGCGCTCACTGGACAGTTGATCATCAACGGTGCCCTCGAACGCAAAGAAAGCCGTGGCCTGCATTACAACCTGGATTATCCCCGGCCGGACGAGGCTCGGGAAGTGCAGAACACGGTTTTGCAGGACACTGTTCAACGATTGATAACCCCTCAAAAAGATGCGAGTTCAAAATAATGAGCGGAAAAAAATCTCCCGACCCTGCATTGACCCGTGACCATACCCTGACCCGTGATTTTCTGGGGATCGGAATCTCCGGGTTCGCCGTCTTGGCGTTGATATCAATGATTTCCTATTCACCTCACGATCCCTCGTTCCATCAGTTTTCTTCGCAAGAGAACGAGATACAGAATTACGGGGGCCTGGTGGGTTCCTATCTGGCGGACGGCCTCGTCCGGATATTCGGTACTGGAGCGTTTGTGTTTCCGCTCGTCGCGATCCTGGTGGGTTGGGCGGTCATTCGCGGGCAACAGTTTCGCCGCTGGCCGCTGGTGTTGTTTTTCGGTTCGGTATTTCTGATTGCTTTGTGTGCTTTGCTGGCTCTACAGTTCGCCCACGATCCCTTTTTTGGTAAAGATGTTGAAACGGGGGGTGTGGTCGGAGCGCAGACTTCCAGCTGGCTGGTTCTCTGGTTGAGCGTTGTCGGCGCTCATCTTGTGTTGGTCATGACCTTGTTTGTGTCCACGCTGGCCATGTCCGGAGTGCCGGCCAACAGATTGCTTCAAACCACCGGCCTCGCCTTCGTGGTTTTATTTCGGTGGGGATTAAAAAGCATCCGCGCCGTGGCAACCTTGCTGGTGCGGGTCCTTGGGGAATTCAAGGACTGGATGCGGGAGACCGTACGCATCTGGCGATCGGCCCGCAGGGAAAAGGGCAAGTTCCGGAAATTGAGCGAGCCCGTGATCGTCTCGCGTGAATTATTGAGTCCGTCACCGAAAACCCTGGACGATTTTCCGAGGATGCAGAAAAAAGACAAAGAGCCGGAAAAGAAAGAAGAGTTTGCCGTTCAGAAAAATTTTCCTTTTGCGAACGAATCGGGAGATTACCAGGTGCCTCCGGTGACCCTGTTGAACGACCCCACTGAAATCCGGGACGCGGGAAAGATGCGGGAAGAGTTGATGCTCAATTCCACCATTCTGGAAAAGAAACTGGCGGATTTCGGAGTGGAAGGGCGGGTGGTTCAGGTGTTGCCGGGTCCGGTGATCACCTTGTATGAATTTGAACCGGGGTCGGGGATCAAGGTCAGCCGCATTCTGTCGTTGACGGACGATCTGGCGTTGGCCATGCGTGCCCCGAGCGTACGGATTCTGGCGCCGGTACCCGGCAAGTCGGTGGTGGGCATCGAGCTCCCCAATCCCAAACGTGAAACCGTCTCCTTCAAGGAAATCATCTGCTCGGAGTCGTTTCAGGAAACCCATTCCAAGATCGCCCTGGCGGTGGGCAAGGACCACATCGGCCGACCGGTCGCGGAAGATCTGGCGCAGGTACCGCATCTGTTGATGGCGGGGTCCACCGGCTCCGGCAAATCGGTCGGCATCAACACCATGATCTGCAGTCTGCTGCTCAACGCGACCCCGGAAGAGGTCAAGATGATCATGATCGATCCCAAAATGCTGGAGCTGAACATGTACGATGGTATTCCGCATTTGATTGCGCCTGTCGTGACCAATCCCAAAAAGGCGGCGGCGGCTCTGCAATGGGCGGTTTCGGAAATGGAACGGCGCTACAAATTGATGGCCGAAAGTTCCGTGCGCAATATTTCCGGTTTCAATCAGAAAGTGGATAAACTGCAACTGGAGCACAACCGGAAACGAAAGCCTAAAATCCCAAAATACAAAGTAAAAGACCCAGTGGTGGAACCTGAGGCTGCGGACGGGCTGAATGAGGAGTTTACAACCGAAAAATCAGAGATGGAAATTCCCACGAAACTCCCTTACATTGTAATAGTAATCGATGAGTTAGCGGATTTGATGATGGTGGCCTGTAAGGGCGTGGAAGACTCGCTGACCCGCCTGGCGCAAATGGCCCGGGCCGCGGGAATTCACTTGATTGTGGCCACTCAGAGGCCGTCGGTGGATGTATTGACGGGGATCATTAAAGCCAATTTTCCAGCGCGGATTTCCTACCAGGTCACCTCGCGCGTGGACTCCCGGACGATTCTGGACTGTGCCGGTGCAGAGAAGCTGTTGGGCAAAGGCGACATGCTGTTTCTCCCGCCAGGAACTTCCAAGATCCACAGAATCCACGGGGCCATGGTGAGTGACGAGGAAATCAACCGGATCCTCAAGTTCATTAAGGATCAGGAGAAAAAGCCGGAATACGAAGACGACGTGTTTGAGCAGGTCGTCGAGGCGACCCGCGCGGAAGAGGACGAAGAGGAATTTGACGAAAAATACGATGAAGCGGTCGCCCTCGTTGCCCGGGAGCGGCAGGCTTCGATATCGATGATTCAGAGAAAACTGCGGGTCGGCTACAACCGGGCGGCACGCATGGTTGAAATTATGGAACGTGAAGGCGTGGTTGGGCCTTCAGATGGGATCAAGCCGCGAGATGTCTATGTCAAACCGATATCCTTTGAGTCCATGGATTAAATTTTCCTGCGCCTTGGGTGTATTGGTTGTTCTGACGTTTGCGGTTCCTTCCCAATCCGCCATTTTCAAATGGAAAGACGAAAATGGCAAAACTCATTTTACCGACAGCCTTTCCAAAATCCCTCCCCAGTACCGCGAAAAAGGCAAGCTGAAGACCATGGACGGGAAACCGGCCCAATCTTCCAAGCCGGCGCCGACATCCAACAAGAATCCGGTGGAGGATCCGGGGCCGAAGGCAAAGCCGGTCAATCATGTGATCAAAGCCAAGTCTCGACAGGGCGGCCATTATGTGGTGGAGGTGGTCCTGAACGGCACGGTCAGGGCGGACCTGGTGGTGGATACCGGTGCCACGATGATTATTCTGTCCGACAGTGTGGGAAAACGATTGGGAATCAGGAAAAGAAACGGCCTCCCCAAAGTCGGGTTCAATACTGCCGGCGGCACCATTGAAGCTCCCCTGTTTGTGCTGGATTCGTTAAAAGTCGGCAGCGCCGAAGCACTGAATCTGGAAGCCAGCATTAATCCATATATGGGGGGCATGGACGGTCTTTTGGGGATGGCGTTTCTTGGTGAATTTAGAATGGAAATGAACCAGGAAAATTCCGAACTGATTCTGAAACCTCTTGGCAATCCGGAGGATGAGTATTGGGACGGCAAGAACGAAAAGTGGTGGAAGAATAAATATAAAACCTATGCGGATAATTTGCGTGAACTGCAGAAGGCTGCAAAACAAGTACGCAGTAATTATAAAGTATTAAAACGAGTTAAAAAACTGATCCGGCATTACCGAAAACTCCACAACGCCCTGGAAGAGCGGGCAAACATAGCGGGCCTTCCGATGGAATACAGATATTACCCTTGAGCACCCCAATCAACCCTCCTTGAAGCACCGGTATTATTGAAACAGACGCCACTCTCTTCAGCCTTTTCTAATGAGGCCGCATGACGGTTAAACCTGATGAAAAACCGACGACGGGTTCTCCCTTGAATCCCGATCCTCCCGTGCTGCTGGTTTTACTGGGAGCCAGTAACCTTTCCCGCGGGTGCTTCGCCCTGGCCCGGCACATGAAAGCCTGCCTGCATCCCCGGAAGGTCGATGTGGTGATTGCCTGCGGTCCCGGGCGGGCGTACTGCACCTCCGGAGGATTGTTGAATGTGGTTTATCCTCCGATTCATTCCAGTGATATTTTTGAGACGGCACACAAAAAATCGGAATCGGGCTACCATGTGGTCGCTCTGGTCACCGACGTCGGCAACGATATTATGTATGACGTGCCGCCTGAGCAGGTGATTGAAACTATCCAACAGATTTTCACCCGACTGCAATCGATGAATGCGGAGATTTTTTACACCACTCTCCCCGCCATCTTCGAAAAAGGGGTGCACCCCTTCATCTTTTATATGCTTCGTTCACTCTTGTTTCCCCATTCACGGGTTTCTTATAATGAAGCAACCGCGGGAATCATCAAGGTCAATCAGTTTTTAAGGGAGTTCGCTTCGAGGCATTGCCATTTGATTCCCGATATGGACCGCTACCTGGGTTTTGATGAAATCCACTACGGGTGGTTACGCGCGCACCACGCCTGGTCTCACGTGGCGAAGGGGATGCTGGGAACGATGGGTATCGAAATGAAGAGCTGGATCCCTCTGTCCGGAATGTTAAAATCCTATTGGGAGGAGTTCCGGCAGGTGATTGGGAGCGACATGTTGGGATTCAAAAAAAAGAAACCGGAATATTTTTAAGGAAAGCGAGAGATGAGGGGTTATTTTCGTTTGGTTTACAGGCTGGCCGGCCTGTTACTTATTCAGTTAATGTCGGGGTTGGCGGGGTTGGTGACGGTGATTGTATTGAGCCCTTTCCGGAACGCCCGCTATACGATGATTGCCCACGTTGTGCAGGTTTGGGGCAAATTATGTTGTTGGATGATGAACATCAGCATTCACCAGGTGGGTTCGGTCGAACGGCCCGACCACGGAGCGCTGATTGTTTCCAACCACATTGGCTCAGTGGATATTTTTGTGCTGGCGGCGTGCTTCAAGATGTCTTTTGTCTCCAAAAGTGATATTCGAGCATGGCCTTTAATCGGATACCTGACCCGAATTGCGAATACAATTTATATCGACCGAACCCGGCGAACGGAGTTGGCGGGCATGGTGCAAACCATAACCGATCGATTGCGCTCCGGGTATTCCGTGGTTGTATTTCCGGAAGGGGGCGCCACGTTGGGACATCAGGTGGAACGATTCAAATCTTCCGCATTCGAAGCGGTGGTGCAGGCGGAAAGCTCTGTGATCCCGGTCACCATCCGTTATTATGACGGCGGAGAACCTTCGGTGGCCTGCTGGCCCAGGGGGGAATCATTCATGGCAAATATAACGCGTTTGTTAATGCACCCTCGCTTGAATGCCAAAGTATGGGTTTTGCCTGAAGTAACGGGAGAAACCGACCGCCGGGTCTTTGCCGAAAAAAGCCGGGCCCTCATCAGCGAAAAATATCAGGAAACGGGTGGCGCGCCGGTTGCCAGGGCGTGAATTTCAAAACATCTTTTTCATTGATCGGTATCGAGTGATTTTCTTTTGAGTATTTGAATACCAAAACCCTGGTGGGAAAAAGGTCTTGCTCCGATCTGTTGTGCCACCTGGTAATGTTGAACGATCCAATGGAAGGTGTCCCGGGCGTAATCTCTTCCAAAGAAGCGTGCCCCAAAATGTGGGAACTCCTGGTCCACCAGCACAATATGATCGGGAGCGTTTTTCTTCAGGGAATTGAGCAGGGGGCCTTCTCCAGTCAAAACCAATACTCCCGGATTGAAAATTCCGGCGATGATGGGGCTCCTTCGCCGTGACATGTAATTCAGCATGTTGGCCGCGGGAAAAGCGACAAACTCCTCCTCCGGCCCCATTTTCTGGTCAATCCACTCAAGAGCATAGTTGAATAGAATCCCGCGCACGTACGGTTGGGCAGGTGTTCCCATACGGTGAGGAGAAAAATCATAAACCCGGTCCCTCCCTTCTCCAATGGGGAAATCCTTCATCTCGTACATATTGAAGGAAGCCCAGCCCATCATGACCGTGTGAGCCAGCAACAGGGCCAGGCCAAATGCTGAAGGCATCAGTGAGGAGCCCTGGATAGTTTTGAATGCCAACGGTAACTCATAAATCAAAAGCGCGGCAAAAATAAGGAAACCCGGTAGAGTCAGGGCAAACCCGTAATGCTGGACATGTACGTTCAGGAAAATTTTAACTACCAGAATCAATGAAAACAGGGTCACGATGAGAATGGATATCAGCCGCTTTTTTTCCTGGGGAGTTTGAGAACGATACAGCCACCGGTAAACAAGCATGCCTATGTACGCGATCAGGATTAAGGGAAGTGGACGCATCAAATCCATCCAAAAAATAAAATCCTTGAAAATGATCAATAGGGCCAGGAAACCTGAAAAACATATCCAATAGATCGCCCGGGTATTTCCATAACGGCGCACTATTCCCTTGTTGAGTGTTGTCAGGACTGTATATATAAACAGGTAACTCCCCAGGATGATGAAGAGATTGCGTAGATTCTCCCAGAAAAAACCGGTGCCCGTAACGCCTTTGTAAAAGGGCGAGGTTTTGATTTCAGAATTAAAAATATAAGTCAGGTGGGTGAAAGGGCTCTCCAAAGCTTGCTCTATCGGCATATGCAATGAAAAATAAAATATAAATACCAGAGAAGGAATGAAAAAAGCCGAACAGAAAATTAAAATTTTTTGCAGATTGTTTTTAATAGATGTTTCGTGGGTTTGAAACGCCAGCAGCAGGCCTGTTCCGATAGCGACCATCTCCGCTAAAAACACCTCGGGTTTGGTCAACAGGATTAAACCGGAAAGCAGGCCAATCCAAAATAAGGTTCGGGGCAGGGGGGTTCTGAGGTAGTTGACGAATTGATGGATCGCGACGAAACTCAGAAAAACTCCATGCGGCAAGGTGTACTCGTAAGCGCAAACAAAATTATAGTTGCTTGTTTGGAGATAATTTCCAAATGCGAAGACAACGATAAACGATAATGCAGCAAGAAACCCGGTCAGGGGGTTGAATAAATTGCGAAACAATTGGTGGATAATGACCGTCAGTATGATGATCAGGCCGATATTAAACCAGGCGAGTACGGAAATCCCCGGTCCAAATAACATAAACACAAAACTGTGTATGTAGGCCGATAGGGGGCCATGAATATAGATAATATCCTTGTACAGGACTTGTCCCTGGGACAGTTGCCACGGAGTGTATACCTGCAGGCCAAAATCCACAAGAATATCCATCCACCTTCCCCAACTGATCACAGCCATGACCAGCAAAGCCAGCAACAGCAGGATGGGACCCCAGCGGTCGATTTTAATATTCTGGAAGGAATCGGACGCTGGATTTGGATCGGGAATGGCGGCAGGATCGGCGGACATGGGGCCTTAAAAGGATGAAGTTTTCTAAAAAATTAACGCCAAAAACTATGCTGAAGCATTATAATGTCCCCTATTTAAGATTAAGGGTATGCCCCCAAAATTGCAATTGAAAGCTGGGTTTCCGTATTCAGTTCCTGGCGCTGAATAACCTGGAGAATCATTTTCTAATCAGGAAGAAGCTAACCCAAATGATCCATTCATTTAAAGACACGTCACCTCAAATTCATTCTTCCGCCTGGGTGACCGAAAGCGCGCAGGTGATCGGTGACGTGGTCATCGGCGAAGAAAGCAGTGTCTGGTTCAATGCGGTGATCCGCGGAGACGTCAATTACATTCGTATCGGCAAACGAACCAACATCCAGGACGGATGTGTTTTACACGTTGCCCGCCGGACGTTACCGCTGATGATCGGTGACGAAGTTACCGTTGGACATAATGTCACCCTGCACGCCTGCACCATCGGCAACCGGTGTCTGATCGGCATGGGCGCCGTGGTGATGGATGGCGCCGAAGTGGGGGAAAACTGCATCGTGGGCGCCGGATCCCTGGTGACGCCGGGGACGAAAATTCCGCCGGGCAGTATGGTTCTGGGCTCGCCGGCGCGGGTCAAACGGCCGCTCACTGAAATGGAAGCCCGAAGTATCCGCGAATCCGCCGCGCATTATGTCGGCGATATCGAAACCTACCTGGATTAACTCCCTCGTGTTATGAAAGAACGTCTGGCCGTCATCGGAGGAAGCGGAGCCTACCATTTGCTAACCCAGAACCGCCTGGGAGAAGAGACCGAATGCCTGACCCTCGAAACTCCCTTCGGAGCCAGCGCTCCCATTCACCGGTTTCAGGTTGGCGACCTGGCGTTTCTATTTTTGTCCCGCCACGGCGAAACCGATTATTCGATCACCGCACCCTTTGTCAATTACCGCGCCAATATTTACGCACTCAAGGAATGTGGAGTGGAGCGTATTATTTCCTGGTCGGGACCCGGCATCATCAACACTGCGTTCAAACCGGGCGATCTGGTTGTTCCCCACGACATCATCGACGAAACCCGCAGCCGGGAATCCACCTTTTTTAAAAACAGCGGCGTCGGCTTCATCCGGCAAAGCCATCCGTTTTGCCCGGAAGTGCGGCAAGTCCTGCACGATGCGGTGCATCACTCCGGCATTCCCCATCATGAGCAAGGCGTGTATGTGTGCACGGAAGGACCGCGCCTGGAGTCACCGGCGGAAATCAAAAAATTCAGAATCATTGGCGCCGACCTGGTGGGTATGACGCTCGTGCCGGAAACTTTTCTCGCGCGGGAGTTGGAGATGTGCTATGCGCCGGTGTGCTATCTGACCAATTACGCGGAGGGAGTGACCGACCGCGAATTCAAAACCGGACAATTATTCGAAGGCATGCAAACAGATCAGGAGAAATCCGCTGTTGAACAATCCGTGCTGCAATTCCCCACCCTTCTTGGCGCAGGCCTGACCTTGTTAAGCGATCTGGAGCGCAACTGTCACTGCAAGGATGCCCTGCAACGTTACCGGAACAAGGGCATGATTGGTGACGATTGGCGAACCTGGATCGGCCCGCCGTAAACGGTTGGATCAGGGAAAAGCCAGCGAGGGAGGGCGTTTGTTGTAGAGCAACGTGCGGTCGATAAATTTCTGGTGAGCCGCGTTGGGTGGATCGGTCTTGCGTACAAAAATCCGCGAATTATGGTCCTGGTAAATTTTGACCCATCCGGCGTGGGTTTCCAAAGCCTGGTTTGCCAGTATCGTTAAAATGATCTCGTGTGGATAGAGATCCAGGTAATACTGCCATCCCTCCCAGCCCGCTTGAAATACCATATTCTGAATAATGGAGTCCGGTGGGTACACCGTCCAAAAACGGCCATCGATGGCTACCTTCGACTCCGGTGATTTCCATATCACATATTCCCCCCAATCCGAAGTCGTTAGAATGTTGCCCTGAATTTCATTCTCGTTGAGAAACCGCACCGCGTATACCGGGTTGGTCACCGGGTCGACGTGGATCTGAAACCCGTGTCGCTGCCATTTCAAAAAGTTATGAGTCAGCTGGAAACCCGCGAACAATCCCATGGAGACCAGAACTCCCACATGGACCCAGCGCGGCCAGGTCCGGTTGCTGCGAAAAGCCGTCCGGGAATCAATCAGTGCGGCGAAGCAGGCGGCCGCCATGGGTAGCATGACGATCACGGCCAGGACCGAGTGTCGCTGGTGCTTGAATCCATAAAACACACTGAAGGCGATAATCGCCAGCTCCCAGGGCCGCTTGCGCGCCGGCGAAAACAGGGAGGCGATTAACAGAACCACCAGAATTTTATAATGAATAAACTGTGTGCTCCACAGGGGGATGGGCCACCACTCCTGCACCTGCCGTTCACGGGGAATGGTTTCCAGGAGAAAGGTTAACAAATGGTAGCCGTAGGGATTGACCAAAAGTGCCAGAAAGGAAACTCCCAGGGAATAAAACAAAAGGATGTCGGGTTTACCCTGTTCCCGAATGCGGGTGATCGCCTCGACAAAAACAAACATCACGAAAATTCCAAATCCTGCCACAAAGCCGCCGTGACAATTCACCCAGAGCACCATCAAGGGGGGCACCCACCAGATCGCCCGGCGTTTGCCTTCTGAGTAGCGGTACAGAATCACCAGCAGAACCGTGAGGAACAGGAAGGTCATCAGGTGAGGCCGGCTGGCAAAGCCGATGGCGATCACGTGCGTCCACAAGACGAAAAAGAGGCAGTACACGGGTATATTCTTGGAGCGCTCAAAATATAACTGGGACAGCAAATGCACAATGGTCAGGCCGAGCCCCAGTTTGAATATCAGGATGCCGGTGGATCCAAAAACTTTATACAACAGGAAAAACAGGACTTCCGTCAACCATTCATGATTGAACCATGCGTGGTTTGGGAAAACATAGTTGTAGGGATCTGTGCGGGGAACCGCTCCCGCTTGCCAGATATCTTCGCCAAATTTGATATGGCCCCACAGGTCGAAATCAGAGCCGGTATAAGAAAAGGCGTTGATCGCGTAGCAGTAAACCAGAATCCGTGCGAGAAGGCTGTATTGTGATTTCAAGGGCATGAAAGGTAGAGGTTAGTTTCGAATCAGAACTATCAGGATAAGGCAAAATGTGAAAAACAGGAAGAAAATCAGTAGCTGTAACGTACGCGGGCATACACGTTGGAATTATCCTCCAGCTGGCCGAAGAAGGTGGTTTGATTGTCGCCCGTGAAAATATTGGCACCCACGGTGGCCGACCAGGAATCGCTCACCTTGTAATGGACGATGGGTCTCAGGTAGGCATCGCCGTCGGAAGGCACATAAAAGGTAAACAAAGAGAGGCTCAGATTCTGTTGCAGGAGCAGCTGGGTCAGGCGTACGGTCAGCGTATGGCGGTTTTCATCCTGCGCAAACGCGCCGGGGGGTAAATTTTGCATGAAGCGGTCGTGGTGAATCATGTGCTCCAGATAATACTGGAGACCAATGTTGAAGTCTGTCGCCAGCTCCTGGGCATACCCCGCCAAAAAGCGGAACTGGCTGTTGTTGATGAGAGGATTCGTGCCGCTCTGATCCTTCAGGGAATCGTAATAGGCGATTTCGATGTTACCGATGCCTTTCATCACGTTGCCCCGGACGCTGGCCCCGTATACCGCCAGGCGGGGAAAGGTTGCCTCGCCGGCCAGGTTGAAGCCCCCCGGATTTTTGAAAAACCCATAATAACCGTACAATGCCAACTCATAGCCCTTCACATTTTTAAACGCACGCAAATGAATCTCGGAATCTTTTAATATCCCCTCCGGTTCGCGCGAGCTCAGCTCCTCCCGCTCTCCGGTTTTGCGTCCCAGAAAGGGATTGAAAAAGGAGAGGCGTTCGCCGTTTACAAACCGGTCGGAATTGAACAACGGATTCCACACCAGATCGAGATTGAAGAAATCAAAATAAAAACTGGATTTGACCGAGTTCGAAGGGGCCTTCAGGTAACTCTCTTCACGCCCGATGAAAAAAGATTGAAAATCTTTCGGAAACAGATCGTTTAAAAAAACCAGGTCACCGGTGCCCCAGGTCAGGATTTGACGGCCGATTTTCAAATCGACGAAATCTCCGGGCGTGAACAACACATGGGCTTCCCGCAGATCGGCATTGAATTCGTGCAGGGCTTCGTCCCGAAACAGGTCGAGACGAAATTTGAATTCAGCCCAATCCAGAGCCTTCGAGGCTTCCAACTGGAGCCTCAGCTCAGCGTAATTGACGTCGTGGGACTGGTTGGGATCGTTCTGCGTGCGGATGCCGAAACCTCCCTCCACAAACCCGTGCAGATTGAACGGCAGGCCGTCCCGCCAATCCTTCGCATGGGATTCAACCGCAGTTGTAAAAAGAAGGCACAATACAAAAACAATTTTCCTCACTTGAGCCATCTCCTGGGGGCACGTCTCAGATAACGCTCTGTGAAAATGGACTCCGGGATTTCCAGGTCGTATTGGATTTTGGAAAAGACGCTCACCGTATGGCCTCCGGATTTGAGATCCGTCACCCGCGCCTGGGTCACGGTCGGGTGGCCTTGAATCGTCTTCACTTCCAATGCCTCCACCATGCGGTATTTGTTTTTATTGTTGTCGTAGTATTCCGCCTTGATCGGAAGAAAGTGGGTTTTGTCGATCCACAGCATGTAATAGGCAAACTCCACTTCATCCGGATTTTTTGGGGTGTTCTTGAGAACATAATACTGGGCGGTGGTTTCGGTCAACTCATGTGTATCGTCCGCAGGATTTCTTCCGGAGACATCCTCATAAAAGAAATGGGACCCGACAAAACTGGTGCGCTTGTCGCTGGCGGCGATCCGCTTCACCAGGTCGAGGGCGGGCAGATACAGCCACCGGTCGTCATTTTTGCCGATATGTTTCCACACCATGAACACCGTATTGCGGACATCCGACGGCCTTGAGAAGTTGACGTAAAATTTCTGCTCGCCGCCGTCTTTGTCGTCGCGCCGCAAAATGATAAAACGGCGTTCGCGGGTGCGTCCCTGCGAATCGGTAATGGTCATGTTGACGTGCGACCGTCCGTCCTTGCCTTCGTAGTACGCCGCCAGGTTGGATCGATCGACGATTTCCTGCACCGAAAGCGATTGTTCCCCAGCCGGGCTTTCCGCCGCCTGCCCTCCGATCCATCCAAGTGTCATCCATCCCAGTATTAAAAATAGTTTACGCATAAAGAAATTCCTTATAAAAGTTCGATGGTAGGCGTTTGTATTCTTCTATTCCGTTTTTTTGAACAACCAGGGTTCTGTCATGCGAATCAATGCCGGAAGAATCAGAAGCGTTGCGATGCCCGACACGACCATGATGCTGGCCAACAGAAACCCTACGGTCTGGTAGGGCACCAGCGGCGAAATGAGCAGGGGTGTGAATCCCACGGCAATGACCAGGATGTTCCGCGAGATGGCCCGCGCCGGTTCGCCGTACATGGTTTCCGAAGTTTTCAGCCAGTTGCAGCCGGCCCGCGGATATACCGAGCGCGACCGTTGCAGAAAGTGAATGGCAAAGTCCACCGAAAGCCCCAGCGTCATGGCGGACAGCACCGCCACCGGCATATCGTAATCTTTTCCGATAAAACCGATCAGTCCGTAAATCAAAGTGATGGTGACGGTAAGCGGCACCATGCAGAGGATACCCCACAGCGGAGACCGGAATAACAATGCGGCCATCAGAAACACCATGACAAAACTTCCCAGCAGGGACTTTAACATGCCGTGCACCATTTTGTCCTGCCACACCACATTCAGATAGGTCAGGCCGGCCCATTGCGCTAACAGAGGTCTGCCGTCGTTATTATTTTTGAAAAACTCGGTCACGGTATTCAGGACCGGTTCCATATCCTTGTTGTCGCCGCTCTTCAGTTGTATCCATAGATTAGCCTTTTGGTAGTCCGGAGTCACCAGATGCCAGAGGTCGTCCGGATCGTGGCTGTTCTGGTACGAAAGCAGAGTCTGCGCCACCGCCGCGGACGTTTTGGGAATGATGTTGTACTCCCGGTTGCCTTCCATGAGTTCATAATGCACTTTCTTGATCACATCGACAACGGAGTTGACCTTGCCAACGGCGCCGGAACTCATCAACGCTTCTTCCAGATGCTCCAGGGTTTGCAGCGTTTCAGGATTTTTAAAAGGCTGGTAATTGACTTTCTGTTCGTTGAAAAACAAACTGACTTCATCCCAGGCTTCCGCATCGGTCCCGGCGGTTTGGGTCTGTTGCGTCGCCCGGTTCTCCAATGCCTGCAGCAAGTCCACCACGGAAAAATTTTCTGAGGATTTGTGTTGATCGGCAAAAACCCGAACCTGTTTCAAAGCCTCGCTTTTAATATTTAACAGCTGGGGGATATCCTCCTGCAGGTCATCGATGCGCAGGGCCAGTTCCTTTTGGATGGCGTTAACTGACTGCAGAAAGCCTTTCGCATCCCGGACTTCTTCGAGGACGAGATACGCCATGTAGGTGCCTCCGAAATGCGCGTTCAGCACCTTGTCTGCGATGCGGATGGGATGTTTTTTCTCAAACCATTTGACGGGATTGTCATTGATCACAATCAGGCTGATGCCTATCGCCGAAATCACCAGCGCCAGAACGGACCATCCGGCAATACCGCGGTAGCGTTTGTAGGTCCACCCTGCCATCGGTTTCAGCAGACGTTCCAGTATGGAAGGCTTGTTGGAGGAGGCCGGGTTGAGGCCGAACGATTTCAGGGAGGATTCCTTGAGCAACATGATGAACGCCGGGATGAACAGAATGGTCAACAACCAGGCGAAGAGAATACCCACCGTTACAAAAGCCCCAAACACCTTGACCGGCGGGTTGGGCGTGAGCGCCAGGGAAGCGAATCCCGCCGCCGAGGTCAGGCTGGTGTACAACATGGGACGGAACAGTTCCCGCATGACGTGGACGATGGTTTCCCGCCGGTTCTTGTACACCTGGTAGCGGTCGAAGAATTCGCTCAGGATATGAATGGAATCCACCACCGCGATGGGCATCAGAAAAATGGGGATCATGGAACTCATGATATGAACCGTATATCCCATGCTGATCAGAAGGCCCATCGTGCAGATCACCGTGACGCCCGCCACGACCATCGCCGATACCACCAGCAGGAAGCTGCGGAAGAAAACCCACATGAGAATGAAAATAATCAACCCCGCCAGCGGGGCGGATATCGCCATCTGCCTGAACATTTCGATGCCGAAAGTATCCTCCGCCACCGGCAGGCCGGTGATGTAATACCGCTCCGGTCCCTCTAGATCACTCAGGTTGTCCTGGATTTGAGAGGCAATGCGATAGCTCAGCGTTTTCGATCGGATGGGAATGTACAGGCACAGCGCTTTGCCGTCTTCGGACAACAGGGTGCCGTACAACATGGGATTCTCCCGTGCCCGGTCGCGGATGCGCAAAGCCTCCTGCCGGTTTTTCGGGGGCGAAGGCATGAGCCATTCGAAACGCACCGAGCCCAGGCCCGCCTGCTGGATATCGTCGACTTTGGAAGGTGCCAGCAAATCAAACTCAATCACGCCTTCCAGGGTTTCAATATACCGTGTCAGGTGAAATACCTTTTCCAGGGTATCGGGATTGAAAACCCCTTCTGCATGCTCCTCATTGACCACCCCCAGCACGATCATGTCGTAAAGCACAAATTCCTTTTTGACCTGGTTGTGAAAAACGCGAACGAACTCCTGTTCGGAAAGCATGTTTTCCGGATCGGTGTCTATTTGAATGTTGGGAATCTGGAGGCCGAGGCCGAGAGTGAGAACCAGTACGGCAACTACTATGGTCCAGGGATGGTTGATGGAGAAATTTACGATTGAGGATTTGGAGGAGCCCGAATTTGTCATGACTACTTACTAGACCGCTGAAACTTCAATTTATTCCAATTTGGCAGGTTCACATTCTCAAGCCCAGTTTGAAGTGTATAACATACTTGGATTACGTAAAGAGGGAATTTGGAAACCGTATATGCGGTGAAACCGTTTTGGGGCAGTCTCCAAAATTCATCCTTTCAATTTATCATCGCCGTCCTTACAATGTTTATATTCATAATGATCGACAAAACCAATGATAATTATGAAATTTCCCCCAAACCCACTGGCCTGTATAAATAATAATGAAAATAATTGAAGTTATTGCCGACGTCAGCTACCAGGATATCATCACCACCATTGCCGACCAGCATGACGTGCGGGACTGCTGGATGGGACCGAAAGGGGAGGATGGACGCCGGATGATCCGTCTGATTCTCGGCGATAAAAAAAGACAGGAAGTATTGGATGCGCTCCAGGGCGCACTGGGGAACAGCGCCAAAGCGAAGATCGTGGTCATGGCCGCCGAAGCGGTTTTACCCCGTGTGGAAATCAATGGCGACAAGCCATCCGTGCAGACTGCTGCCGGGACCACCACGCGCGAAGAGCTTTACAACAACATTGAAAAAGGCGCACGGTTGAACAGCACCTATGTGATCCTTGTGGTGCTGTCGACCATCGTCGTGGCGATCGGTCTGCTGGCGGACAACGTCGCGGTGGTGATCGGCGCGATGGTCATCGCCCCCCTGTTGGGACCCAACATCGCCCTCGCCCTGGCCACTGCGATGGGGGACACGGAACTCATCTGGAAATCACTCAAAACGGGAGCGGTCGGGCTGTTTGTAGCGTTGGGGCTCTCCATACTGATCGGAAAATTATGGCATCTTAATTTTGACAGTCAGGAACTGCTGGCGCGGACGGATGTCGGATTGGACTCAATGGCGCTGGCGCTGGCTTCCGGAGCCGCGGCGGTCTTGTCCCTGTCCACCGGCCTGCCCAGTGTCCTGGTGGGAGTGATGGTGGCGGTGGCTCTGCTTCCCCCCACCGCGACCATGGGACTGATGCTGGGGGCGGGGAAAATGGAATCAGCGATGGGAGCGGCGTTGTTGCTGGCGGTCAACGTGGTGTGCGTCAACCTGTCTGCAAAAGTGACGTTTCTCGCCCGGGGCATCAAACCGCGCACCGGATTGGAGAAGCAAAAAGCCCGGCAATCCATGACCACCTACATTGTATTCTGGGTGGTGTCTTTACTGATATTGGGCGTGGCCATATACCTGCGCCACCATACCCTTCCTTGAGGACGGGTTCGCGGGTGCCGTTAATCGTGTACGGACATTGGGAGTTTCTTGAGATATGGATAAGGCGAAAGTTGTATTTGATGATGTGGTAGCGGATTGGATCGGTTCGCCGCCTCCGGTTTATCATAAACTTCATCAAGCCATGCAGAACCCGGATGCATCCTTTGGTGATTTCAGCGAAATCATCAGTGCCGATCCCAGTCTGGCGGCGCGCCTGCTGCGAATTGCCAACAGCCCGTTTTACGGACGGGGCTCCAAAGTGGAAACCATTGTCCACGCTTTGGGCATTGTCGGTATCGATCAGTTGACCGAATTGGTTCTGGCCACCATCATGGTCAACCAGTTTAAAGGGATCGACAAGGACCTGATCAACATGCACTCCTTTTGGATGCATAGTATCGGTTGCGGTTTGGCCGCACGAACCATTGCCGATAATATTGGGGAGCGGCATGTGGAACCTTATTATACCTCCGGCATGCTTCACGATATAGGCAGCCTGATCCTGTATAAGGAAGTTCCCGACAAAGCCCGGGAGATTCTGACCCGCTGCAGATCCGAAGGCTTGTCGCTGTCCGCCGTGGAGGAAGAGGTTCTGGGGTTTACGCATGCCGAGGTGGGTGCCGTTGTATTCACAAAATGGGGGCTTCCCAGAAGTCTGATCGAAGCGGTGCAGTTTCATCATCGTCCCTCCGAAGCCAAGGACCACCCGTTGTTTCCAGCCATCGTTCATTTGGCCGATATCATTGCCTATGAGATGGAATTGGGGACCGGAGGCGAGCCCAACATACCGGTACTGGATCCTGCCGCCATCCAGCGGACCGGTCTTACCCGTTCATTTTTGACGGAGATTCAGGACTATGTCCGCGACCAGGTGGATGAAGCGGTCAGTCTTTTCTCCGATTGATGGTTCGCTACGCCGGTTTTCTCTCCCCAGGACCATCTCTTGATTGTATACTTCCCACGCAAGCCCAAAGCGCATTGGCTTAATCAGATCGGTTTCAGTGCGGTTCCCGTTGATGTTCTATATTGAAAATTTTTCAGGTGAATGAGAAATGAAGGATTGCCCATGCGGGTTGCAGTCGCCTTATGCCGATTGTTGCGGTCCCTTGATCCGCGGCACCGGCTATGCGGACACCGCGGAAGATTTAATGCGCTCGCGTTACACCGCTTACACGCTGAGAAACTGGGATTACCTGATCCAGACGACGCACTCCAGCGAACGCTCCGAAAAAACCCGGAAAACATTTGAAAAATGGGGCAAGGGCGTGGAGTGGCTCAAGCTGGAAGTGTTGGGCTCAAAAAAAGGGGGTTTGCAGGATGACGAAGGGGAGGTGACGTTCGCTGCATTTTATAAGGAGGAGGATGAAGAGCATTCCCTCCGCGAATCGTCAAAATTCCTGAAAGAGAACGGCCGGTGGACTTACAGCGAAAAGCAGTCTACTATCCATAAAAAAGTTCATGAGGAACCCCAACAACCAATGGTACGCGAAGGACCCAAAGTGGGCCGCAACGATCCCTGCCCGTGTGGCAGTGGCAAGAAGTTTAAGAAATGCTGTGGAAAATAGGCCATGTCGCTGTTCGGATGGAACATTCCCTATTACCTGATTACCACCGGGTTGTTTGTCCTGTTCGTCATGGCTTTCGTTGCTTCCCGGTTCAGCAAGCAATGGGAAAATATTTTTTTCAAGATCGCCGTGTCCGGCTTCTGGGCCCTGGTCGCCCTTTGGGCCGTCAGCAGTCTCATCCATTTGTTGAATCAATAAGGCTTGCTGTACCCCTCAGGGACGTTCATTGTTGAACTGATCCGACGGTTCCAAATCCGCCGGTGGATTCTGCCCCCCGAAGCGCAATTTTTTCCATTTGCGGAACGACTCCACGTTCAACAGCTCCTGCATGCGCAGGGAATTTTTGATGTGCAGATTCCGTTCATACAGTTTGGACTGTTGGTCCAGATGCTCGCTCATGTCGCCATAATCAGCTGTTTCGCGTTTCAGCCTTAAATCAGCCATGCCTTGATCCCCCAGTTGGTCTATAAAGTACTGAAAAATATAGCAATACTCGTGCCACGCCGGGAAGGTCCGGTAACGGATCGCTGAAGGCCATTAAATGTCAAGGTTTACAGGATTATCCCGCAGGGGGAGTAAATACTCCCCCCGAGGGATTTTTCAGCCCAAGGGAGAAAATGGGTGGAAAATTTGACTACCCCGGATGTGGGTCATCGTGGGTTTTTCGCATCCTGAAAAACAGGCTGTCTGCTCCGGTCATTCGGTTACCAGAGCGGTTTCCCGGGGTTCCTTCTTGGGGCTCAATTCAAATTGATCCTCCCGGTAGCGGCGCAGGAAATAATCGATGGTTTCTACCCGGAGCTTGATCGAACCGGTAGGTTTGTTTTCATCGATATCCTTGAACGAGAAATAAGGCGTGCCCGAGTTTTCCAGGATTTCTTCCACCACCGAATAAATGGGCGCGTCATGACCGCACTTGAAACTGGACAGGTCCAGTCCCACCAGGTTGGGATGCCGGGCCACGTATTTCGCAATCCAGATCTTATGACTGGAGTTCTCACTGTAGGAAACCTGCCAGACGTCGGAAATATCCGTCGGGTGCGCCATTGTGCCTTCAGCGATATCCTTCGCGAAAAGTTTATCCAGGATTTCCGGTTCGGTTGGCAGTGAGTATTGGGTGAAGATGGGGTAACCCCGTTTCTGGAATTCTTCCAGGATGCCGTGATTGAGCCCCGGGTCGTTATGATAAGGACGGCCCAAAAGCACAATACCCAACTTTTGTTCCTTTTCGAGTTGTTTCAGCAACTGCCGGGCCGGATCCCTGAGTTTCCTTTCTACGAACACATCCAGGGCTTTGAACCCTGCTTCGACAGCGCGATTGTTTTCACTGCGAGACAACCCGAAAATACTTTCGAACTCCTTGTACATCTGGTCCTTCAACCGGCCCGGGTCATCCAACGACACATACGTGTTGAGAAAACGCACGCCATTATCTGTGAACAAATCCGTCTCGTTGGTGAATCCCGATTTTGCCGATTCCGGCGTGGTGGTTACCGTCGGGCAGGCGCAATGACCGATGGCCCCTTCCAACTCGCTGTGAGGCAGGGTGGCGATCATCGGAAAAAAGATGAAGTCCAGTGGCGACTTCCGGTGTTTGACGAACAACAGGTTGTGTATATGGGCCAATGAGACTTTGCTGGGGAAACAGGGATCCACGGAACCGCGTTTGTTGCCTTCCTTGTATAATTGCTCGCTGGTGTAATCGCTATAAACCAGGTTTTTCGGATTCACGCCCAGGGACTCAAAATAACCCGAGAAAAACGGATTGCAGGAATACATGTTGAGCACCCGTGGAATGCCGATCTTGATGTTCTTCCTATGATCCATCAGTGCCTGGCGTTTCTTTTGCCTGGGAAGCACGGGAAACCGTATCGGCGAGTCGGCAACCAAAGGAGGTTTGTAGGGCCAGAACGCCGCTTTCGAGGCCAGCTCCACCAGGTTGGGATTCTGCGACTTGATCTGAGTTACCCCCGCCTGGATCACCAGCATCTGTTCTTCGTCTTCCACCAGCCCGCGTTCGCAGGAGTTGCTGACGATCAACCGCTGGGCATCCGGCGCCAGGGGAATCTTGCTCTCATACCCGGAGGGTTCCGCCTTCTCTTTGCTGCCCGGAATGGTGACATCGATAAAACTGCGCAGGCACAGATTTTTGCAGAAATGACAGCGGGTGTTTTCGTTGCGGTGGGTCACAAAGGTGATGTCCTTGACCGCTTCGAAACCGATGAAAGAGGTATGCTTCCCATTTTGCCCGAGCCGGGTGGCTTCCAGGGCGGCGCCGATGGCTCCGCTTTCCCCGCAGAATTTGTGCACCGTCACTTCGGGTTCCTCTTCCAGGCCTGCAAACCGCGAGCGGATAAAATCCACCTGCGATTTAACGGCCGCCAGGTTGCGCTGGGTTCCACCCTGCAGGATGAATTTGGTTCCCAGTTTGGGAATATTGGGAATTTGGGCGACATACAGCCAGATATTTTTAGGCAGCACGTCGGCCAGACCCGCCAGAATTTCTTCCGCCCGCCAGCCCTGTCTCTGGAAGTTTACGATATCCGTCTGCATGAACACCGCACACCCGTACCCAAAGGACGGCATGACTTTGGCGGAAAACGCCTTGTCGGCATATTCCTTGAGATCGATATTGAACGTCTCGGCCGTGGAATGCAGGAAATATCCGTTGCCGGCCGAACACTGGGTGTTGATCTTGAAATCCTTCACGGCGCCGTTCTTCAGCATCATTATTTTAATATCCTGTCCGCCGACATCACAGATGACATCGACATCGTCATAATAATGAAGAGCGGATTTAGAATGAGCAACGGTTTCCACGATGGCCACGTCCGCTTTCAGCACGTCGGCGAGAATATCTTTGGCGTAACCGGTGGTGCCCAGTCCCAGGACTTCCAGGCGTGCGCCATCGCCTTCCACCTGCTGGCGAAGTTTTTCCAGCACTTCGATGGTGTCGCTGATGGGGTTGCCTTTGGAAAGCTGGTAGGCCAGCGCGATGATCTTGGAGTCGGTATCCATCAAGACCGCTTTGGTGGAGGTGGATCCGCCGTCAATCCCGATATATCCCCGGACCTGCTGGCCCTGCGGGAATACGGGCATATCAAAGGATGGGACCCGGTAGGCCTCGCTGAACGTCGCCAGCTCTTCCTCGTTGTCGACCAGACCTTTCTGGGCGTTGCTGGTTTCTTTCATTTTTTCGATACGTCCCACTTCGAGGTAATGCACCAGGGGTTCCAGTCCCTGATAGATCCCGACATCCAGATCTTCCGTTTTACCGAATTCGACAGCGCCGCGGGCGGCGAAATACTGTCCATTGTCGGGAACCCGGACCAGCTCTTCAGGAGGCACGTCATACTCGTCCATCGGGAACTTGCGCTCCTTCCACAAGCGGGTGATCGCAGTGCGCCAGCACTCGTGCATTCCCTGAATGAACGTGTTGGGACCTCCCAGCAACAGGACGTGCGGACGGAGGGTGTTGCCGCGTGTCAGAACCGACAGATTCTGTTCCACAATCGCCTCGAACAGGGAAGCCATCAATTCATCCTGGGGAACGCCGACTTTCTGCAGCCCGTTGATATCCGTTTCGGCAAACACGCCGCACTTGCCAGCGACCGGATGAATTTTAAACCCGGTATACCGTTGCTGGCTCAGTTCTTCGGCGGGGATGTTGAGCTTGGCGCTGATTTTATCAATCACCGCTCCGGTTCCCCCGGCGCACTTGTCATTCATTGAAAAAATCTTTTTCTTGCGGCCGTCTTCCAGCACTTCCTTGTAGATCAGGATTTTGGCATCCTGCCCCCCCAACTCCACCACGGATCCGGCTTCCGGGTGGAACTTCTCGATGGCCATGGAAACGGCGTTCACTTCCTGAACGAATTTTCCGCCGATGAATTCGGTGAGCGGACTGGCCCCGCTGCCCGTCAAAAACAGGCGGCAGTTGCTGGAGTTGATCTGGTAATCCTTCTCCAGCAATTGGAGAAATTCGAGAACCTTTTCGGCCTGCCGGGTATCGTGCCGCTGGTAATCCTGCCAGAGCACCTCGTCATTGCCGGCATCCACCAGGACGGATTTGACCGTGGTGGACCCGACATCGATTCCCAACATCAACTGTTTTTCATCATTGGACATGTTCATGCCGCCACCTCCTGATTCCGGACGCCTTCCTGTTGCATGCGTTCGGACACGTGCCGGACAAAATTGGCGGCAGTTCCCACCAAACCCTTGTGATGGGGTACCGGATACATGGGGGTTTTCAATTCCGGATGGTCCGCGACATAAGTGCGGATCTGTTCCAGGGTGTAACCGGATTTCTCCAGAGTTTGGGCAAACTCGGCCTTGGTTTTATGTTTGGCTTCGCCCAGTGCCATCTGCACACGGCTGTGGGCATTGACTTCTCCTTCGCCGGAAGTTTCAATGGGCAGAAAGATCATATCCTTGTACTTGGACATCACCTGAGTCATCGCGCCGTCGGACTGGGTGCTGGGCATGCATCCGAAAGGTTTGACGGACAGGATCATATGTGCTTTGTCCTGGGTGCTGTAGTATATGGCTTTGGCGATTTCGAGATGCCCTTCGCCGCCGTCGGCGTGAGTGTTGTAAAACTTTCCGCCCAGGTCGGCCAGTTTGTCCTGATCCAGCAGATGCGTTGGTAAATCGCCGAAGACCGTCGCCAGACGATCGTATTCCCGCAGGAAAATTTTGAGACCCAGCTTCAATTGGATGGCGGCCATCAAATAATCCCACTGCTGACGGGTTTTTCGTTTCAGTCCCTGAACCCACGTTTCGTTGGGCAATCCATGGGCGGTGCGGGCCGCTTCCGCATTCTGACGCGCCAGCAGCAGCAGATAAGGCACCCACGTGGCTACCGGTTCCACGATGCATTGGGACCCTTCTCTCTCGAGAAAGGCAAACATATTAAAATTGCCGTCACCTTCCGTGGTTTGCGCCCAAAACTCTCCGGTCACTTTAACGATCGGCTTGGCGCGGGTGCGGTCGACGGGAATCGAGTTGAACCGGTCGCGGCAATGTTCCAGTGCCCGCTTGAATCCCTTGTCCCCGATTTGATGCAGGAATTTGCGCAGGTAACGAATCCCTTCGTACATTCCGGGAAAGCTGTTTTTCAAAAATCCCGGGAAATGTTTCATCTCATAAGGCGGACGGTTTTTCATGTATTGGTACAGGTGATCCATGCACTCCTTGACGACTTGATCGGTTTCTCCGGGATTGATTTCAAAAGGGCGGATCTGATAGCCGATGCTGGTGATGATGTCTCCTATATTGAACGAGTTGAGCAGACCGAACACCACATCCATGTTGCAATCGACCAGAGCGTTGCTTTCCTCCTGGTTGAGGCCTGCATCGCGGTCCACGATTTCAATGCGAAAATCGGGAAAACCCGCATTGCGTAAAGCCAGCCGGTACTCTTCCACATACATGCCGAAACGGCAGGGACCGTTGGCTCCAAAAGTAAAGAACGCGTACTGGTCGGTGATTTCCTTGCGGGACATGCCCTGGGATTCAAGTTCCTTTAAATATTTGACCAGGTTGCCTACGGTGAAATAGGTAGGATTGCACTGGCCGTTGTTTCCGAATTCCTTTCCCAATTGAAACGAATCAACGGTAGGCGTCGGAAGAGCCTGGCACTGATAGCCCAGACTCTGGAACATCCCTTCAATTAAATAGTCATGTTTCCAGGTCGCGCCGTTGAATAGAAGAGTTACCCGGCTGGGATCATTTTTACCGTTGGACGATGGAGAAATCTCTTCGACCATTGATGTCTCCGGCAAACAAGTAACTGGATCTCCAATACCGTTAGTACTAGTTATTGTGGTCGCTTCCATGAATTTATCCCTCCCTTAAACTTGCCGGTTCGAACCCTGAAAGCCGGCAATAGATTTCCGTATTGTTTAATTTCAAGCCTGCAGTACATTTATGGCTCATCGATAATTATTAAATATTCAAAATATTATTTATTAAAATCGAATAATGGCTGTCTCCATCCTTAAAGGTTCCAGGGAATGCGATACCTTGAAAATTAAATAAACTGCAAAGTTTTATATGTGGTTCGAGTGGAATTGAACACTATAGTTCTAGCCTGAGATGCCTGGACGACCCCTCGATTCCGGCATCGTTTCTTGGTTGTATGACTTTCCTATAACTATAAAAGCAAAATTGATGCCTAAAATGGATGAATCTAATTAAGGTATATATTGATTGTATTTAGCCAGGTTCGGGGAAATTATTCGTCATCAGATATTAATAATTTTATACATTTAATGTATATAAATAGTACAATTTATGATTATGGAAAAAGCCAAGGCGAAAGTTTCCAAATCCAGCAGTTCCCACCGGTTGACTGCAGGGGATCGTGATTTCCTGAATAAAATCACCCAGGCCATGTTTTTGAATCCCTTTGAGGAGAATCTGGGTCTCCTCCAGAATCTGGTTTCCGGTTTTTCGCGAGAGCAATTTCGCAAGGAGCATTTTCTATGGACCCTGCGATCGCCGCTCAACGAGTATTTGGCACGGCTGGACAATAAAGGGTTTTTTCGGATCCAGTCGGTTCGAGGCGAGGACCGGACCCTGATGGAAAATGTTTTCCTGCTCCAAACCTATCTGCAATTTGTGCCTGATATAGATAATCTGGTGCAGGATCAGCTGGCGAACGGAGGGAAATCCGTGGAGGTTCCTTTCGGAAAAGCAGTAGTCAACCAGCTCCAGAAGCGGGGGTTCACGGAGGAGGCAAGTCTCAGTAATTTTGCATTATTTTTTCAATTGCGGCGGGCTTACTTTTTTATTGATCAATCCCTGCTGGGTTACAGCTCATGCATGCAAAGACTACGGCATAAATTGTGGCAAAGTGTTTTTACCTTTGATGTCCGCAATTACAATCAATACCTGATGAACCGCATGGAGGATTTTTCCACCCTGATCCTGGGAGAAACCGGAACCGGTAAGGGTTCGGCGGCGCGTGCGATTGGCCGCTCGGGTTTTATTCCCTTTGATCCGAAAAGGGGTCAGTTTTCAAACAATTTCAACGACCTGTTTCTGCCGATCAACCTTTCCCAGTTTTCCGAGAGTTTAATCGAATCCGAGTTGTTTGGACATAAAAAGGGATCTTTTACCGGGGCGATGGAGGACCATGAAGGTATTATCGAATTGTGTGACGCGCATGGTTCTCTGTTTCTGGACGAAATCGGTGACCTGTCCGTTCCCATCCAGATCAAATTACTCCAGGTGTTGCAGGAGCGCGTTTTCACTCCGGTGGGCAGTCACGAGAAAAAACGGTTTGACGGCCGGGTGATCGTTGCCACCAATCGTTCCATCCACAACCTGCGCAAACAGGGTCGTTTCCGGGATGATTTCTTCTACCGTTTGTGTTCGGACGTCATTACCGTTCCCACCTTGCGTCAACGCATCGCGGAGTTGCCCTCGGAACTGGAATTGCTGGTCAATTCGTTGGTGCTGCGGATGACGGGTAAAGAAAGTCCACATTTGACCGGAATGATACTTGAAATTCTGAAGCGGGATCTTCCTCCAGAATACACCTGGCCTGGCAATGTGAGGGAATTGGAGCAGGCCGTACGGCGCATCCTGCTGACCCGGCATTATGAAGGCGATTCCATGACCCTCGGGCTCAACTGGGAAGAGGAATTGATTCAAAAAATCCAGTCGGGCACACTCGAAGCCCGGGAGCTGTTAAGCCGTTATTGTGCCCTCCTTTTCAAGCAGTTCGGAACGTATGAGGAAGTGGCCCGCAGGACCAAGTTGGACCGCAGGACCGTGAAGCGTTATGTCGATTCGGCACCGTTCTGAGCGGGTTGAACCCGGCAAGGCATTGGGACGGGGTTCGGATTGTTGCGGGAGCCGCCCCTTGATAAAATGAATTCGGCGTCCCTCCAAGTATGTTATGGTAGCGATTATGATTCCGAATCGCATAGTCCGCTATTTCATGTTTCTGGGATTCGCCCTCGGCCACGGCGGGTGGACCTCGTTTCCAACGTTCCAGAACGGCGTTATCCAGTTTTATTTTGAATATCTCGAACAACAATATTATCTGAAACAGCCTGCCTACTATCCCAAAAACTACGGCGTCAATTGACCCGTGTTTTCTGATTGTGATTCCTCCCGTTTCTATGAGAAAATTTTCCGGGCGTGAAGAGGAGTCAAGTTATCCCGTGTCCCCCTTACAGTAGATAGCAGGCATTTCGACTAGAATCCGATCAATCATCAATTAAGGAAATGCAATGATGACACTACGCAAACACTCGTTCAACAGGTATGGGTCTTGCCGCGTAAGCGCGCTCTTGTTACTGTGGACATTGGCGGTTGCGGGATGCGGCATGTTCGACGGGCCCCCCGCCCATTCGGTGGGCCACTCGCACAAACATATCGGCGCGGAGGAGGGCACTCACCTCCGTTACCAGGATCCGGACCGCTACACCTGGCAGTATCCGGAGCGGGTGATCAAGGCTCTCAAGTTGGAATCGGGCATGAAGGTGGCGGACCTCGGCGCCGGCACCGGTTACTTCACCTTCCGGCTGGCGGAAGCGGTGGGTACCTCCGGCAAGGTATTCGCGATCGACATCGACGCAGAGATGAACGCCAGTATTGATAAACAGGCAGTGGCCAAGCAGATGGAAAACGTGAAGACCGTTCTGGCGGTGGCGCACGACCCGCTGATTCCGGAGCAGGTGGATCTCATTTTTTCGGTCAACGCCTATCACCACCTGAAAGACCGCGCCGCCTATTTCAAAAATGCCGCGCGGTACCTCAAGCCCGGCGGACGGGTGGCGATCATCGACTTCCGGGAAGGCGCGTTCCGCCATTTCACCAAACTGCAGACACTGCTCGAGGAGTTCAAGGCCGCCGGGTTTACCCTGGACCAGCAACACGGGTTCCTGCCGCGTCAGAATTTCCTGGTGCTCACACCGGCGCAAAGCGGTTAATTCGATTTTAGGCCCGGCCTTGACATTTGAGGATCGCAATACTATATTATAGTTATAGAACAATCGAACTCTCTAATCAAGGCGGTAGATTTGTCATGAAGGCCACTAATTTGGCTAAAGTTTTCAAGGCTTTATCGAATGAGCACCGGCTCGAACTGTTTCAGCTGATTTATAGTCAATGCCAGCTGGAGGAGAGCCGGGCGCAAAAGGCAGGGAAAGGGTGCTGCGAGGGCATCGAAAAGGCATTCACCAAGGCTTGCGGATGCCTCGATCTGTCGCGGTCCACCATCTCCCATCATTTCAAGGAGTTGCAGAATGCCGGACTCATCACCTGCACGCGCCAGGGGCAAACCTTCATGTGCCAGGTGAACAAGGAGTCCGTGGAGGCGGTAAGGAGCTTCCTGAACTAAAAAAATTTACCCATAAAGTTCGATAGTTATCGAACTTTAAAATAAAGGAGGATGTCATGAAACGCATCGTATTCTCCATCGTTTTCCTGGTCACACTGCTGACTCTCGGTTCTCCCGCCTGGGCGGGGAGCGAAATGCTGCAGGCCGAGCCGGCGATGAATACAAGGGTCGGCTGGAACCTCGAGCCGAGCAGTATGCTGACTGTCGGATACGACCTCAACCACAACGGACGGCCGGATTTCTTCACGGTCCGCATCGTGTTGGATAAATACATTTCAACGGAGCCGATCGAAACGGTCGCCCGCTACAATCCGGGTCACCGGGTATTCCGGGTCGACTACGGCGCTGAGGGATTCTATTACATCGCCGCGCGGTATCCGCCGTTCTATGCATTCGACGTGAACGAAGACGGTGTCTGGGATGTCCTGTACAAGGATGTTCTGGAAGACGGCGTGAATGGTAACGAAGTGTTTCACGACAGCCCGTCCGGAGAGTTCGACGCTTTGCCGGTCGGCTGAATCCGGATTTACCATCAACCTTTAATTAAAGGAGATCGTCATGTTTGATTGTTGTTGCTCAAGTTCGAGTGAGTTCATGAAAGACAAACTGGAATACAAAGTCGAAGAGACGGAGAAGGGTATCCGCATCGAAGTGGTGCCGAAAGATCCGGACAAGAAGAAAGCCTTTCAGGATATGATGAAAGCCTGCAAGGAATTCTGCGGGACTGAAGTTTCTAGTTGTTGTTGATTATGACCGGTGACCGCGCGGCGGGATGCCTCTGCTTTACTTGGATTAAATTAGCTCCGGGCCTTGCCCGGCCAGCGTCACGCTGGGGGTAATCCCGCGGTCATTGGATGAAGTGAGTCAGGCCAATTTGGCCTGTTTGCTTTTTTTGTTGGGGATGGTCTGAGGTTTGGCTTTTTTTCTGCCTTTGGCGTAACCGCCTGGGAAAAGGATTTGCCGGTCGGCTCTTGCTTTCAAGGTTTTCTCGGAAATGACTTTTTTCAAGGCACCCGAACTGTCGTAAACCCGAACTTCATGCATGGTATCTCTTCTCTTTCCGGCGTCTGGTGCCACCCGATGTTAATTAAAAACTCCGGCAGGGCAGGTGCCCTGCCGGATCACGATTCAACAATCGCTTACTGAGGTATGACCTTGGAGGCCTGCGGACCCTTTTGGCCCATGGATTCCTGAAATTCAACGGTCTGGCCCTCGTGCAGGGTTTTAAAACCCTCACCTTGAATTTCCGAGAAATGAACGAACAAGTCCTGCCCATTTTCGGATTCAATAAAACCATAACCTTTGCTTTCATTAAACCACTTTACTTTACCTACTGACATAAAAATACTCCATTTGTAACAATTGGTAAGGCGTGTCCGAACTTTTCCGGAGGTACCTTACCGGTTTTAACAGGGGTTGTGTCCTTGGGAGGGTTTCTGCAGGCCACATGAAGGCAAAAAAAAACCAACCATAAGGTTGGCTGGTCCGTCAAAAAAAATCGCTTGTAATCTTATCCCTAGACAGGGGTCACAATGATCCGCTACTCAATGACTTCTAACAACCCTACTTTCATCCCCACCATAGCACATAAATGGACAAAGTCCACACAAATAACAAATTATAATAGGACACGTCAAAGCCATAATAGGGGTGGTTTGCCCCTATTACGGCTATAATTCAGTTATTTTAAAATAATCAGGCGGTATTGAGGAACTTTTTCTCAACGATTTGGTCTAATGAGAATTTGCCGCCGCCGTATAAAATCAATGGAATCGCCAAGCCGAGCGCCAGCAAGTGGTATTCAAATCCTTCGCCGGCCTGCTGGCCCGCCCAGTTCATGGGGAATCCAATATTCCAATGGACCAGGGCAATGGCGCCCAGCATGATGCAAGCCACGCCGGCGGCACTCAGCCGGGTCAGGAAACCGGTGATCAGCCCCAATGCCCCGAAGGACTCGCCGATTATGACCAGAAAAGCGATCAGGGCCGGGATGCCCATTTTTTCAGTAAAAAATCCCATGGTGCCGTCGAACCCGTAACCGCCGAACATGCCCAGTAGTTTTTGCGCGCCGTGGTATAAAATCACCAGACCCAGGGTGACACGAATGATCAGGTGAGTGGTCGAATCGTCCGTATGAAAAAATTTTTTCAGGTAATTCATGCAACCTCCTTTTTGAGAAACGAACCCTGACAACTATTATAAGGGGAAATCCCGGTTCGTTAAAAGGGTATTGGAATAATTAGCATCACCTGCCGGTTTTCTCTGCGGGACAGCGGATTTCAAGGGAATTGCCGTCGGGGTCGGTGAAGTGGACGGATTCGCCCTGGCCCATCACCAGGGGTCCTTTGAAATCGATCTTCTTCTTTTTTAACTCATCGATAATTTTTGGAAACCGTTCGCGCGTGGTACCGAACGCAATATGAGCGTACCCTTTTCCGCTCAGAGTGGTGAGGGCGTCCTGCATGTCCAGGTCTTTGGCTTCGAACAGGTGAACCTTGGCGGCTCCCGAAGGTTCTCCGGGCGAGGCCAGCATGAGATGGCGGATGTTCTCCGCGTAACGTTCGGTGACTTCGAACCCCAGCACTTGGGTGTAGAACACCTCGGCACGATTAAGGTCGCGCACGTTGAGACCGATGTGGTGCACTCCATCAAGCTGCATGCTAAATTATCCCCTATGACGGTTTATTCCGTTTCGCGTTCCAGAACGGTGCCGTCCTCCGCGATTTTGACCTCGTGTTCCTTGCCGTCTTTTTCAAATTCCACTTCGTAAAAGGTTTTACCATCTTCGGTTTCCAGGGCCAGTTCCTTGATCTTGCCGCCCGCGCTTTCGGTTTTCACGGTTGCCTGCACTGCGGGAGGTAAATCTTCCATCGAAAGAATCTCCTCCGTTTCCATGACGTTGCCTTTTTCGTCGACCTCAAGTTCAAACTCCCGGCCGTTTTTTATATATTCGACCTTGTAAAAATGTTCTCCTTCTTCCTTTTCACAGGTGATTTTCTCAATCGTACCGCCGGAGGTGTAGGACTGGATCACCGCCTGCGCCGCCGAAGGCACGTCCTCCAACTTCACCTCTTTGGAGAACAGCGCACAACCGTTCAGCGCTACGGTAAAAATCAAGAAAATACCTGGGACAATCAATTGGCGTAAAAACATGGGATTCTCCTTTATGAACAGATGATCTGAATTTTATACAGTCTATACCCTAAAGACCGCCGGATTCCGCAAAATATTCCGTTGAACGGAAAAATAACGGGATCGAGGGAAAGTTATACTTTATCCTATTAAGACCGGAATCGAAACTGCCCGGGAGTTAGGAAATGAATCGAAAAATGAAGATTTTATTAAAACTGTCCGGAATATCCTTGTTTGTGCTGGTGGCGCACGAAGCGTTGGCCCACGGCATGTCGGAGGCCGACCAGCAGGCCATGCTGGACGGTGGTTATCTCCAGTATATGTGGCTGGGCGCGACCCATATGTTGACGGGGTACGATCACCTGCTGTTCGTGTTCGGTATCGTATTTTTCCTGACCACGTTTATGGACGTGGTCAAATACATCACCGCGTTCACCGTCGGCCACAGCATCACCCTGATTGCCGCCACCCTCATGGGCGTCACCGCCAATTATTATCTGATCGACGCGGTGATCGCGCTCAGCGTATGCTATATCGGTTTTGAAAATACCGGCGGCTTCCGCAAATATTTCGAAAAATCCCCGAATCTTCTGCTCGCCGTTTTTCTGTTCGGGTTCATTCACGGTTTCGGGCTGTCCACGCGCCTGCAGCAACTCCCGCTGGGAGACGACGGTTTGATCTGGCGGATTCTTTCCTTCAATGTAGGGATCGAACTGGGGCAAGTGGGGGCTTTGTGTCTTATGGTGGCATTGTTGTTCAAATTTCGGCGCACTCAATCCTTCATGCAAATCAGCAACGTCTCCAACAACGGATTGATCGTGGCGGGTTTGCTTCTGTTCCTGATGCAGATGCACGGCTATCTGCACACGGTAAGTCCCGACGAGTTCGGATTTCCGGAAGACAACCATTCCCACGCCCACGAAGCCATGGCTTCGCCCACTCCTTCTCCCGGTAGTGAGTATGGCATACCACCTGAAGAGGAGCCCGTGGATTTGCTTTCACCTGGGCGCAGATAGCTTCCCCGTTGTTCCACCCGACCGGTTTCAAAAAGTCTTCACCCCTTTATTTTGAAAGGGCTTGTTGGATTCTCTGTTTCCAGCGGGGGTCTTTGACCTCCTTCAACAGCATGTTCAGCACTTCCTTTTTGCTGGGAGATTTTACCGGCTCCAGGCCGTATTTTTCCGATGTGATCTTGAGCACTTGCGCCAGGTTTTTATCATGTAACTTGTATTTATACGGACCAATAAACACCATCGACTCAGGCGGTACATCGATCAAATCCCGTTCGCTGGATGAGATCATGTGCAGTTTACCCCCGGCATTGAAAAAGGGAATGTGATATTTCATCGGCGGGACGTTTTCCATGTAAAACAATCCGCTGGGTAAAGTCGTCATGCAGGATTGGCGGTAAACAATTCCCGACCGTTCGTCCTGAGTCATCGTGACGCAGGACAATTCATACGGGCTTTCCGACATGTCAAAATAACCGACAATCAATGACGAGTTCGGTTCCATGCTGGTGCGGATGGACGGTTTGAGAGCGCATCCAGAAAGGATCAACAACGCGGTCAGGCTACAAATCTGCCAAATTCTCATAGCACACCTCTTAAAAATCATAGGATTATTTAATCAGTGTAAGGGCGGCCCTGTTTTTTCGCAACGGGGATATCTTTTCAGGCCGGATGAGTGATAGTGGTATGATGAACCATGAATATGGAAGAAAAACGGGAATTGAAACGGAAGATTAAGGAAGAGATCGAAGCGCAAAGGATACTGATCGCCAGCTTGTCCGAAACCTCGAAACCGGTGGCGCCGGACAACGCCATCGGCCGGTTGTCCCGCATGGAAGCGTTGAATGACCGCGCTGTCAGCGAAGCCTCGCTCAACGCCGCCCGCCACAAGTTGGCGCGGCTGGAAACGGCGCTCGGCAAAGTAGATCAACCCGATTTCGGCATCTGCGTGGGTTGCGACAGTCCCATCCCGCCCGGCCGCATATTGCTTATGCCCGAAGCCACCCTCTGCGTCCCCTGCGCGGAAAAGGATTAATGGGCCAAAACCCTATTCTTTTGCTTGATTTGGCGGGACTTTTTTCTACTTCACGACCTTCTTAATTAAAAATTTTGGCGGGGACTCCGCCGGTATGAGCAGAAAGAATGAAAGCGGAAGTATGTACGTTGTCCCTCCGGTCGAGTGCTGATTTATGCGTGGCTGTATTCCAGCAAGTAGGATTCAACCCCGATATCCCGGATTCTCTGGCACTGGGTTTCCATCCAGTCGATCTGTTGTTCGGATGTTTTCAGGATTTCATCCAGCAGTTCTCTGGTTTCCAAATCGCTTTGGTCGACACACAATGGAATATGATTTTTTAAGTTCTTAATGTGTTTTGTCTCAAAATCGTGCTGGAGCTGGAGTTGTTGTCTGCAGGTTTCCCCATTTTGGACCATGTGCATTTGGTTGATGTTGGGAAAATTTTCAAAATACAAAATGCGTTGAATAATCGATTCGGCGTGGTGGAGGCTCAATTCGGTCTCCTCCTTGAAACGCTGGGACAGGTGTTTGTATCCCCAGTTGTTTGATATCTGATAGTGGATAAAATACAGTCGATGCGCCGTCAGTTGGTCAGTCAATGTTTTGTCCAGCATATCCATGATGGTTTTGTCGCCTTTTATAATTTCCTCCTCCGATTCAAGTTAAGAGCCTATCCAGAGAAAGCGAGCGGTCCCTTTGCAGTCCGGCTTAGGCGCGGGAGCGAGCTGTTGACGCCGGTGTCATTTGCCCGGCGGAGCGGGAATTCCAATTGATCCGACAAATATTTAAGCATCCCGAAATCACTTATTTTGCGGAACTGGGTTTCCAGCCAGTCTATTCGTTTTTGATTGGATTGATACATTTTGTCTAGAAGCTCCTTGGAAGCGCAATCCTTTTGATCGATGCAAAAAACAATCGTTTCCCGCAAAAGTCCGGAAAAATCCAGTTCGTTTTTGTATTGATAGCTCAATTGCTCTTCACAGGTGCGGCCCATCTTGATTTCATCGCAATGGACAACATTAGGGTGATTGTCCAGAAAAAGGATTCGCTCCATCACCAGAAGGGAATTCTTCAAAGCCGTCATGGAAGACTCCCGCGCCTGGAAAGCCAATTCCTGATAACCCCAATATTCCTGCATCCGGTAGTGTAGAAAATACATATTGTTTATAGATAACAGCGCAGTTAAAACGTTGGACAACCCTTTTAAAATCTGATGATCGCTTTTCATAAATATTCTCCTGTGTTGACTAACCCGTAAAATCCGTTCGCTCGTATAGTTTTTGTAAAAAACTGGGGAGCAGGGGAGCGGGCTCCATGAGCCCGCTTGAAACCTGTCTTGGCTGCAAGCAAAACGATCCCGCTGAAGGAGATCGCAGAAAAAACACAACTTTTTGAGTTCTTTCGGGGAATTGAAAAAACTCAGGTGGGAATCCTAAGGGAGGTTCTGACTGGCAAATGGACGCAACATCAAACCAGCAGCACCTTATTGATAATGATTATCATTATTAAAATAAGATGTCAATCAATTTTTCCACAAAAAACTAGAATCATTAAAAATTAAATAAAATCAATATTTTATAATGGTGCTGATACGGTGGAGGGTTCCTAATTTGTTGATCTTCATAGATTTTTACTTGAGGTGAGCGCGCTCATCGGTTACAACCGGCAGACTTGACAGGAACAATGAGGAGACAGGCATGAAAGCGAAAGAGTGTACGTTGTTCAGCGGCGGAGCCCGGGGGGCCGAGGCGGAATTCGGCGCGGCGGCCGAAAAGGCCGGGATGGAAGAAATCAATTTCACCTTCGAGGGGCACCAGGACGCCCGCCAGCGCGGCCTGCGCCGACTCACTCAGGAGGAATTATTGCAGGGCGATGTCAGCCTGTCTTACGTTTCCAAAATGATGAACCGGTCCTACACCCAGGGTCCGCTCCTGAGGAAAGTTCTGCAGTGTATCTGGCACCAGATCAACAGCGCCGAGGAGGTGTTTGTGGTGGGTAAGATTCTGGACGACGGCACCGTCAAGGGCGGCACCGGCTGGGGCGCGGAATTTGCCAAGCTCTGCAACAAATCCCTGCATGTGTTCGATCAGGAACAAAAGCAGTGGCACTGGTGGAACGGGGAGAAGTGGGAGAAAGGCAATCCCAAAATCCAGAAACGGCACATCGCCGGCACCGGCACCCGTTTCCTCAACGACGCCGGCAAAAAAGCCATCGCCGATCTGTTCAAAACCTCGTTTAAATAAAACTCACCTGTGGCGGGGAAGTTTAAGGCGTTGGTCCGCAACCCACCCGCTTACACGATAAGTTGTCCTCAATCGTCTTTGTCATGATCGTCCTTCTCATCCTTATCGTGATCGTGATCCCCCTTTTCATGGAGTTGCAGAATGGTGCCGGATTGGATCGCGGCTTTGTGTTCCGGTGACAGGTGGGCAAACGCCGCACCGTGTTCATAAACCAGCTCCCCCCCCGTATGTCCGGCATTGATCAACGGAACCAGCGCGACCAGGCTGAGCACGATCATTGCCAGGTGAGCCCGTTTCGCATACTTCACGGTAAAGCCGCCCAGCGATACCAGAAACAGAGTGCCCGCAAGCCACGGGATCAATTCCCCGGCTTCTTCATGTTCCTCGATCACTTTTTCGGAGATCACTTTTTCAACTTTCTCTTCATCCTCTTCGCCCAGTTGCACTGCGGTCGCGGCGGCCAGCGTGTAAATCAGAGCCACGGCGCTGACCAGCGCCCAGACTTTCGGCGTCCACTGCCATTTTTTGATGGCCCACCACAATCCGATCGCCAGCAGGGGGAGCAGGGAGCCGAGCACGATGGGGAAATGTACAACGATGGGATGTAACGGCAAATCAAACATGCTATTCTCCTGTTTCAAAATTATTCGTAACTGACATGTCTAGTTTTAGGCAAATGGTTGAAAATCACCATCCGGACTTTGGTGGATAGGTAACCTCTAATAATATAAAGCGATCCGTGGAGCCATAGGCCAAATGGAGGATTCCCGAAAAGCGATATGGATGATGCTGGTGTGGTCCGGCATCTTCGCCGTGCTGGTGGCGATGGACCTGGTCAACGATTACCAGAGCGGCAGTACCGGTCGCCATCTTATTCTGGAAGGTATTCTCTTTGCCATCAGCGGCGGGGTGTTCGTGATGGGGGTGCGGCAATTGACCCACGCCCGGCAGGAAGTCACGGTGCTCAAGAGCGACCTCGACCGCGTTCGAAATGAAAAGGAACAGTGGAAGAAAGAAACGCACCAATTGCTGGTGGGCCTCTCACAGAAAATCGAAGACCAGTTCAATTTATGGAAACTGACCCCGGCGGAACAGGAAGTCGGGTTTCTTCTGCTCAAAGGAATCACTCTCAAAGAGATTGCGGATATCCGCCAGACCCGGTTGAAAACCGTGCAACAGCAGTCGCAGTCCATTTACCAGAAAACCGGCTTGGCCAGCCGCTCCGAACTCGCTGCTTTCTTCCTCGAAGATCTCCTACCCGGAGGGGGCACTGGCTAACGGTTTGTGGTTAGCGAGAGTCAATGGGCGCATTTCAGGGTTTCAATTTTACCGGTTGCGGTTTGCCTGCTTCTCTCTTTCCGCGGATCACTTCAAAGTCAGATTGAAGTTTCCGGCAAGAACGTTTTTCACCTTGCGAAAAGCCACGAGACATTGGGCCTGTTCTTCCGGGGGGTGGGCCCGGAACAGCCGGTCTTTGTGATTGAGCGGTTCCCCGGCGAAATACATCTGTGTGGTCAGGGAGGAGTGACTGCGTGAGTGAACCGTAAAATGGATGTGGGGCGGACGGGTCCAGAACCAGCTGGCCGGATAGGAACCCGGCTTGATGGTTTTAAATCCATACTCTCCCTTGCCATTGGTAACGGCCTTACCCCAGTATTGAAAGTTTGGGTCCAGTTTCGCGGGATTGGTGTCGCCGGGATGATTATAGCGTCCCGTGGTGCACGCCTGCCAGATTTCCACTAAAGCTCCGGGAACCGGTCGGCAGGCTTCATCCTGCACCTGGCCCTGGACCCATATGACTTCGCCTTGCGCTTTTTGGGATTGATTCTCGACGAATGTGAGATCGTTGTCATTGTCTACTGGAAAGTTTACGGGATAAAAAGGACCCTCGGTTTCCGGTGGTGTTGGGGCACACGCCGCGATGACCGATGCGGGTTTAAGAATTTCTGCGGCCACCCAAGTCCCCAGAACAAGACTGCTTTTGACAAAGTGCCTGCGTGATGGATTGAAATTTTCGTTCATGTTGATTTTGCCTGCAAAGCTCCGGATGAAATCCATCCCATTATTCTAAATCAGGATGCCTCCTTCAACAGAAAACTTAAAAGTCGTACTTGGCGAAGATAACTTCCGGATCGCGTAGCAACGCCCCAGCGAAATTTCCTCCGGACGTAGTCCGGTCAGGCGGAACAGCTGAGACGCATCTCGATGTGCGATTCCGGGGTTGCGGCGGCATACACTTCGGGATCGATGCCGTACCGGCTGAAAATTTCGGGCCGGTCGTTATAGGGATCCTGCAGAAGAATGCGCAGGCGTTCCACTTCCGAATAATCGGTTTGTTTCAACGCTTTGTCGATGGCGCGTTCCAGCAGGTAATTCCTCAGGATGAACCTGGGGTTGACCCGGTTCATGGCGTCCGTTCTTTCATCGAGGTCGGGGTCCTCCCGTTCGATCAACTTGCGATACATGTCGAGCCAGGAGTCGAGGTCCTTGGGATTGTCGAACCCCTGGCGCAGGGCCGCAGGCACTTCCTCCGGAAAAGCGGACAGGTTGCGAAAGAACAGGGTGTAGTCCACCTGGTTTTGATACAGGATATGAAACAGGATACCCACCAGGGTGGTGAACTCCGAGTCCAGAATCTCGAGACCCAGCTTTTGGCCCATGAGCTCATTGTAAATTCGATTGAACGCCGGCTGGTATTGTTCCAGTTCTTCGGTGATGACTTCCGGTGCGATCAAATGCGTCAGCGTTTCACCCAGCTTGGCGAGATTCCAGTGGCCGATCTCCGCCTGCCGCCCGAATGCATAGCGGCCTCGCCCGTCGGTATGATTCGGGGTGAAGTCGGGATTGAACCGGTCCATGAATCCGAAAGGACCGTAATCGAACGTCGCGCCGGTGAGGGTCATGTTGTCGGTATTCATCACGCCGTGGATGAAGCCCACCGACTGCCAGTGGGCGATCAACAGTGCTGTCTTCAGCATTACGCTGCGGAACAGCAGTTGATAGTTGTTGGCTTCGTTTGCAAGTTCGGGGTAATGATGCTGGATCACGAAGTCGGCCAGCCGGGTGACCGCTTCCGGGCGGTTGGTGTAGTGAAAATTTTCGAAACTTCCGAACCGGACATGCGTGTCGCTCAACCGCACCAGCAGGGCGCCCGGTTGCGGCGTCTCCCGGTACACCAGTTCACCGATGCCGATCACCGCCAGTGAACGTGTCGTCGGGATGCCGAGTCCATGCACCGCCTCGCCGCCCAGGTATTCCCGGATGGAGGCGCGCAGAGTGGCACGGCCGTCGAATCCGCGGGCGAATCGCGTTGGACCGCAACCTTTCAGGTAGACATCCCAGGGGCGTCCCGATCCGTTTCCGGCGGCGCCCAGCAAGAGTCCCCGTCCATCTCCCAAACGCGGATTGTACATACCGAATTGATGCCCGGAGTAATCCATTGCCAGCGGTTGCGCTCCCGGGAGGGGAAGGTTGCCGGAAAAATATTCAACAAATTCTTTGCGTGCAAACTCTGCAGAATCCAGTCCGATCAGCGCCGCCGCTTCCGGGTTGCCGTCAATGAGATAAGGAGCGGCTACGGGATCAGGCGATTTCGCCTGGTAATAATCCGGCCCCAGATCAAAAAAGGAATGATTCCAATCGAAATGTTCCAATGTGTTCATGCAAAGCAATCCATCCGGGTGAGTTCCAGATAAGTATTAAGGAAATAAGATGGTGAACCCGGCTTAAAGGTTCTAATAATGAAGCAGTTTATCCGCAAAACGAAGATGCACCCGAAAGAGGGACCGAAGATCAAACCCTCTGGAGGTATCTCATTATTTTATAAGGGGCTGTGGGACCCGCGGGAATACCCCCGGACCCGGTTCCTGAGGGCAGCCGACTCCAGGCCACTGCCCACAACTGGCTTGCCGCCCCAAGCTAAAAATTTTACACCCCGGGTTTTATTTTTGATTTATGCCTTTATACTAAAAATCTATAGACCCCGATAAATATCAGCGAACTAAATAGGAAACTTTGGAATGATGGACCAGGAATCGCAGACACAGCTGGAAGTCCAACCCGTTAACAATCCTTCCGAGGCAGAGACTGAAATTGAGATTCTGAGAAAGAGCGATGCTTTCAGCTCGATGGGTGTTATCAGGGATTATATTTTCAGGAATTTTGAGGGTATTTTTATTCTCTTGATTCTGGTCAGTGTCAGTCTGATCAATTATTTTATTTATTCCAAAGTCGCATTTCTGAATTTTTACTTCCTTCCCATAATGATAGCCGGGTACTTTCTTGGAAAAAAAACAGCCGTTCTGGGTGCGTTTTTTGCAACTCTCATGATTTGGGTATTTGTCCTGGCGGATAAGGAAAATTATCTGGTGCAAACCGGAGAATTCGATTTGTACTTCAATTTGATCGTTTGGGGAGGTTTTCTGATCCTGTCCGCCTGGGGAGTCGGTAGCTTGTCCGAACGGTTTAGATCGGAATTGAAAAACAATAAAAAACTGCAAAACGATTTGTCCAAAGAAAAGGCATTGCTGAAAATTTCCAATCAGGAATTGAACAAGCACACCGACCAGTTGGAAATGCAGGTTGCGGAGAGAACCCAGGAATTGGAGCGTTCCCACAGGACCATTGAAACTCTGAAAACCAAGGTGGAGGACACCTTGTTTTCCGTGATGGATGGGAATGTAGCGCGCATGATGATTGAAGGAAAATTGCGCACGGAGAAAAGGCGGATTTCAGTTCTTTTTTCAGATCTCAAGGATTTTACTTCTTATTCCGACACGCATCCTCCGGAACAGGTTGTAGATGAATTGAATACCTACCTGAATAAAATGGAAGAAAGCATCATAAAATATTTTGGCCACATCGATAAATACATGGGTGACGGAATAATGGTTGAGTTCGGGGCTCCCATCAATTACCAGATGCATTCCTTGATGGCGGTTCTAGCCGCGCTCAATATGCAGAGTTGTCTCAAGGAATTAAATACCAACTGGGAAATGCGGATTGGAATCGCTACCGGTCCTTCGGTCATCGGTTTGTTTGGATCCAAAAGAAAAAGTTATTCATGTATTGGAGATACCGCCAACCTGGCGTCCCGGCTGGAAAACATCTGTGATCCCGGCGGAGTCTTTATCGATGAAGAAACCTATTCCGATGTCAAACCGTATATCCTGGCCGCACAGGTCAACAATTTTGCCGGTCAGCGATCGTCGGATGAAGTCCTGGAAAAGAAAATCAAAAGGTTGGAAACTGATTTAGCTGAAACCCCGGATAATATTGATAATCTGAATGCCCTGGGAAATGCCTATTTTGAAATGAAAGCGGCCAGCGCTGCCATTGATTGTTTTCAAAAGGTTTTGAAACTGGATCCCGATAACACAAAAGCCAGGTTGGGATTTGCAGATGCCAATTTAAAGAAAGAGGAATTTGAAAAGATTGCCATCAAAGGGAAAAAGGATCGCATGGCGGTATACCGGGTCATCGGGTTAATTGACAATGCACTCAATCGATCTAAAATTCCTGAGATCTTTTACGATAAATATAGTGAGTTTGCAGCTAAGATAAATATTCCAGATGAAGTGATCCTTCCCATTGAAAGTATTGATGGGCGGATCGGTCATGGAAAAATGGTTGCGACCCTTGCTTACGCTATGGCGGATGTGATGGAATTGTCTCTGGAAGAAAAAGAAAACCTTCTGATAGCCGCATTTTTGCACGATGTCGGCAATGCCATTATTCCCTCGGAATTGCTGGACAATAATAGAAAGCTGACTCCAGCAGAATATGAAATTTTCAAAAAGCACCCTTCAGAAAGCTGCCGGTTGATTAAACAGATGGGGTATCAGTCTGAATCCCTGTTGGAGATAGTCGCCTCGCACCACGAACGGTGGAACGGGTCCGGGTATCCCAATGGATTGAAAGGCGAGGAAATTCCCATCGGAGGAAGAATTCTGGCGGTAGCGGATACGTTTGACGCCATGACCTCAAAACGTCTGTATGCGGAAACGTGGGAATACAAGAGTGCGATCCGAGAAATTGAGAAAGAAACCAAGACCGGATTATATGATCCCCGGTGTTTGGAAGTCTTGAAGGAATTATTTGCGATCTGATTTCAGGCGGACCGTTTCAAGGTATTTTTGTCAATGTGGTGGAAGAGGTCTTTGCGGCCCTTGATTTGCAGTTGGGTGTCTTCCTCGTAACTGAAGCTTTGATCGTCGTGGATCGTGACCTTCAACTCATAGCGCACGGTTTTGAATTCCTTGTCGAGGAATTGATTGGAGCAGATGCCATAGGTTTCTGACCCGACGTCCGCTGCCAGCTCGAATGTGTTCGCGCCCGGCTCCACGGTGCCCCCCGCAATGACTGCCACCCCGCGCGGCACGATGAAACAACGCAGCACCTGCTTGGCTTGGGCATCCCACAGCCAGTACCCCCGCTCTTCGTGGAAGGGATTGTCCTCGCCCAGGCGCCAGGCCATGGTGGCATAGCGCAGGCCGTACAGCTTCTGCTCGTGATTGTCCACCGGTCCTATCGGTTCGAATGTCAGGCGCTCGCGGAATTTGTTGGTTTCCTTTCCGCGGTCGTCGGAAGGCGCGGTGTCATCCCCTTTGACGCCTTCCCAGATTCCCGCCAGCGGAGCCAGCGGCCCCAGGTTCTTGATAATTTCATCGGTCATCAATGGATCTCACTTTTTTCCGTGTTCTTCGTCCAAGCGTTGAACCAGTCTTTCGGCCCAGCGATCAATGACGTTTTTTGCATTATCGAATTGGTTTAAATCCGCCGCGACTTTTTTGCCTCTTTGCGATTCCATAACCGCCACGACGACTTCACCCGACAGGGCATCGACGAACTCCGCTTCAATGGAGGCGCCCCCGAGGCTGATATTCATCAGAAATGAACGGGGCTTGAGTTCGCTCGGCGCCACTTCCGTCAAGGCGCTCCGCAATATCAAGGTTCCCGGTCCGGGACTGGTCACCACTTCGTATCCGCCTTTTTGCAACGCAGAGACAAATTGTTGATGAGCATATTGAGACATCTCCTGCTGTTGGGTCGGGTCGGCGCCCCGGTAGGCTCCCACGGAGGACAACCGTACTTGCACCGGGTTCACGATAAACCGTGAATAATTTTTTAAAGGTGTCTCGGGATTGGCATAAATCCGCGAGCCCTCGAATCGGGGATTTTTCTGGAGTTTGGAATAGTCGCTCAGAATTCCGTTGCGACCGGTGGACTCGCCGCCGCAGGCAGTAAGCCCGATAAGAATCGCGAGCCCGCACAAAAAGACAGGTTTAACATTCATGTGAGGTATTTTCATATTCTCAAGCGGTTGCCGGTATCGCCGGCGGGACCAGATTTGTGATGAGGGTATCGGTTAGGATAAACCGATCCAATTCATGGCCGAATCTTCGTGCTTGTACCGGAAATGCTTCACGTTCGGTTGAACACAGCGTCCCACCAACCGCGACGCAACCTTGAAAAAAGGGGAGTCGCTGACGAAGGCCACCTTTTTAATATTCCGGTGATGGCCCCGAACGAACCGCAGATGAGACAACAGGCCCTGTGTATTTTTATAACCTGGAAATTTTTTTGCGCAGATCACCAATCCGTTCAGCGCGCCATGCGACTCGATGTAGCCGTCGGCATCCCGGGCAATGGCCTCAAAATCCTCGGCCGCCAGCGGTCCCTGGGGTTTTACGATCAAAATTCCTGTGTCGGGGTGCATTTCATGCTGAATCATAGGCGTTACCTCATTCTAAGGTTATATTCTTAAACATATCCTGCCTCGCCTCCTATGTCAACGGGCAGTGAACCCGCCGCGGGCCAGCGTAACGCTGGACCTAAATTCAAAATTGCGCCCTGGGATGCTCTCTTGTAATTAAGCCGTCAGCAAATTTTCTGTCCAGAAAAGGGCTGGCGAGGGTATCTGGTCGATGCTGGCGGAGCTGGGAATCGAACCCCCGACCTTTTTTTCGAGGACCCAAGGCAAGGTACGGGCTTTTTTCGATATTGTATGGTAAATGTATCCCAGGGATTAAAATGGGTGCGGAAAGCTTCTGCAATAAAATGCCCCTAAACTCCTGTTAGCGGTTGTTGGTGGTTTGCATCGTCGGCCGAATTATAGGAGAATTGGAAAGGTTTTGCGAATAGATACGCAATGAACAGTCAATCTATGGATACCCAATCCGATGAATGATTTGTTATCCGAAATCAATCCCAGTTCCGTTTGGTTGATTGCCGGCGCACTCCTGATTATTTTTGAAATAGCATTATTCCCAGGCATTGGTTTTCTTTTTGCTGGTTTGGGAGCCCTTAGCGTGGGCGCAGGTCTTATTGCCGGCTGGATAGATAGCTTGTCTGCCCAGTTTATTTTATTTTTCCTCGCGACAGCTTTTTGGGCGGCAATATTATGGAAACCCTTAAAGAAATTCATAGAGGGAAAAGAATCAGGGTTTGAAGATATGGTTGGAAATACGGCAGTCGTCTTTGGCCAATCTATCGAGAAAGGAAAGATGGGAAAGGTAAAGTGGTCCGGAACCATCATGAAATGCCAGTTGGATCCCGGAGCCGAAGGGCTGGAAATGATCGACCCGGAGACAGAAGTGATCATCACCGGAGTTTCCAAGGGGATATTAATCATCCGGGAAAAATCACCTGAGGGATAGGTAGTTTTCAAATCCTAAAGTTTAGGGGCAGCTTATGGAAACAACAGCATTTACACTTGCAATCGCTTTTATCGTTTTCCTGACGGCATGGAACGGTATTAAGCTGGTACCTCAACAGAAAGCCTGGGTTATAGAGCGCTTGGGTCGATTCAATCAAACCTTAACGGCCGGCCTTCATTTCATCATACCTTTCGTTGACAGAGTCGCCTACCGCCATTCTTTAAAAGAAGACGCCATTGATATTCCCAGCCAAACGGCAATCACCAGAGATAATGTAACTTTGATTATTGACGGGATTTTGTATTTGAAAATCACCGACCCCAAGCAAGCTTCTTATGGGGCGCGTGATCCTCGATATGCGGTCAGTCAGCTGGCGCAAACGACCATGCGATCTGAGTTGGGCAAGATGACCTTGGATAAAACTTTCGAAGAAAGGGAAACCTTAAACACCAATATCGTCCAATCCATCAATGACGCGTCCAATGTATGGGGTATCCAATGTTTGCGTTATGAGATTAAGGATATAACCCCGCCCGAGAATGTTCGGCATGCGATGGAACTTCAAGTGGCGGCAGAAAGGCAGAAACGAGCAGAAATTCTTGATTCTGAAGGAAAGCGCCAATCGCAAATCAATGTTGCCGAAGGCGGGAAAAGAGATGTGGTGTTACAATCTGAAGCGGCTATGACGGATCAGGTGAATCGTGCCAAGGGTGAAGCTGAAGCCATACTGGCTGTGGCCAGAGCAACGGCCGAAGGTATTGAGCTTGTCGCTTCTTCCATTCAAAAATCCGGCGGGGAAAAAGCCGTGGCCCTGAGATTGGCCGAGCAGTATATTGACGCATTTTCAAATCTGGCCAAGGAAACCAATACCGTGTTATTGCCTGAAAAAACCGGCGATATAGGATCTATGGTAGCCCAGGCTTTGGCTGTATTTAACAAAATTCAAAACCAAGTCTCTCCTGAGCAAAATAAATAATCCTGAAGGGAAAGACCCCCTCCTCAACTCCACACCCGCCGCTTCCCGATAGGGGTTTCAACACTCTCAGCGGAATTCCCATCCGTCCAAAAAAGTTACACATGGTTGCGGAGCATCAGCTCTTTCGGATGGGGGTTGAGGTAAACCTGGTCGGACAGGTAGGCGACCTGGTGTCTGCGGACGTGATGCTTGATCAGCGTGACCGGAACAATGAGCGGCACCAGTTCGTTGCGGTAATCCTCGATGGCTTCGATCACATCCCGCTTCTCCTCTTCGGACAGCAATTTCTTGAAAAATCCCAGCATGTGATACAGCACATCGGCGTTTTTCTTTGGTGTGGTCTTGAAGGACAGGGTCTGCATGAACGCTTCGGCGTAACGGCGTTTGAGCTCCGAAGGCGAGTGTTGTTTGGCGGTGGCGACCAGTTTTCCCAACGCGTCATAATGTTTGCGGCTGTGGGCCAACAGCAGGAACTTGTGTGCCGTATGGAATTCCACCAATATCTTGCGTGAAAAGCGTTCGTTCAGCAGGTGCGCCAGGCGGTGATAGGCAAACACGCGGGTGATAAAATTTTCGCGGATCCGGGCGTCTTGCAGGCGGCCTTCGTCTTCCACCGGAACCCCCGCGCATTGTTGCATGAACGCTTCCGCAAACAGGCCGCGTCCGTTCGGCGTGGGGTTGCCGTCATCTCCGTATACCTTGATGCGGGCGATGCCGCAGGAGGGCGATCGGTTTTTAAAAATGTAACCGGACAGATTCATTTTTGACAACTCGGCGGAACGGTTTTTGGAATAGCGGTTCATGCGTGCGGTCCAGTCGGTTCCGGTGGTATTACCGACCATCCGTGGTGCGTTGGGGTTTCCCTGCAACTGCACCGTTTCGCGCGGAATACCCATTCCGATTTCCACCTCGGGACAGGTCGGCACCCATTCGAAAAATTGTCCCAACAAGTTCTTCACGAAAAGACTCTGTTTGTGGTCCCCGTTCCAGCGCACCTTTTCTCCCAGCAGGCAACTGCTGACACCGACCTTGATTTTAGAATCTGATTTTCGAATGGCCATGAGAAGGTTCTCTATATAATGAAGAGATAGGTAAGGTCATCATATCAGAACGCTGACAGCACTATATCCGAAATCCAATAAAAAACTTGCTACCCGGTGCCGAGGAGAGTATTTTGGTATGAACAGGCGTGCGTTTTTCCGGCAATTGCGGATGCCCCGCAATACAAATCAAAAACACGGGAATATTCCGGGGCATCTTCCCTGCCCCCTTTCTACTTTCCATATACATTCTACCCTCCATGAAAATTCTGGTTATCGATAACGACAAAGAACGGTGCAGTACCCTGAAATCTTTGGAACTTAACGGCCATCTGGTGCAGACCGTTGAGACCTTGAATCAGGTGAAAGAATTTCTGAATGGGTCCGTTTGCCAGATCCTGGTGCTGGGACCGGAACAGATATCCGGCGATCTCCTCAAATCGTTTTCCGAATGGCAGCAATCGCTCGGAGAAGCAATCTCCCCTTTTGTGGTTGCGTTGGGAGCTCAACAGGACGCAGCGGCTGGAATCGATCATTTTCTTCCAATACCCTTTGATAAAATTGATGTGGTTGTGTTGCCGGGTCTGCACGGGGTTCCACCGGAACCGGAGGTCCTTGATTACAACGCGGCCCTGGAGATTTGCGACGAGGACGAGGACCTGTTGCGCGAAATATTGGGACTTTTTCTCAAGGACGGTCCAGGGCGCATTGCGAAACTGACACAGCGCATGGAAGCAAAGGATTGGAAAGCTGTTATGGAGTCCGGTCACTTGATGAAAGGGTCAGCCTTGAATCTGTCTGCGGAATCGTTCCGCCTGGCTACCTTGAATCTGGAGCACGCCGCGGACGCCGCAAAAGTTCCCGATGTTCTGTTCTGGTATGACCAGACGCTTTATGAGTACCAACGGTTGGAAAACCATTTGAAAGGCTTGGTTGGTGGTTCGGCGGCACCCTCATAACTTATTTTAATAAAAGGGTTTACTCGGTATTCCCGCCTCTGCGGTTTGAAAATACTTGCAACCCCTTCCCGGAAAGTGTAAAAAACTAAACTCTGTTCTAATCCAGGCGAATGGGATACACTAATCCCTTCCGTTGGAAATGTTTATCCGTCATGGAGGTTTAATTGGCTAATCATAAGTCCGCTATCAAGCGCAATCGGCAGAACGAGAAACGCAGTGTCCGCAACCGGGGTCTCCGCACGCAGGTCAAGAGCCAAATCAAGAAGGTGCTGACTGCCGTAGAAGAGAAAAATACAGAGGAAGCTCAGAAGAGTTTGCGCGAAGCTGAAACGGTTATTGCAAAAGTAGCCGGCAAGGGAGTGCTTCATTCCCGTGCCGCGTCCCGGAAAATTTCCGGTCTCTCTAAAAAGGTTAATCAGTTGTCAGCCGCCGGCTGAGCATAACCTCAGGACCAGCGTCTCAAGAATCCCCTCCGGTGCCTTGCCGGAGCCTTTCAGTTCCCGGTCCGCCCGGAACAAACTTCGGAAACCCTCCCGCAATTGCCCCTCGCTGAATTTTCCCGTGTACCGCAGTGCCTGCTCGGCCTGGAAGGGCGCCACTCCAATTTTCTGCGCGATTCTTGAAGGCGGCGTGCCCGTGGCTTGATGATGCTTCACTTCCCAGATCAAACGAAACTGCCAGGCGATCATTCCCAGGAGTTTGACCGGTTCCTCGCCGTGTTCCAAATGGTTGCGCAAAATACGGAGCGCCTTGGAGGGATTTTTGATTTTTAAAGCATCGGTCAGATCGAAAATTTTTTCCAACCGCGTTTCCCCGACCACTTCCCTGACGGTTTGCTCGTCTATCGATGGGGTTTTCCCGGCAAAGGTGATGACCTTTTCCAGTTCGCCCGCCAACAGGCCCGGCTTGGGTCCTACCCGTTCGATCATCAACCGGGCCGCTCCCGCGCTCAACGTGCGTCCTGATTCTTTTGCGCGGTTTCTGAGCCACGGGGTCAGGGCCGCCTCGCGGGGCGCGGCGCACTCTCCGGCGCCTTTTATTTTGGTCAGGCCCTTATAGATTTTTCGTTTGCGGTCGGCCTTGCGGGCGGTCAACACCAGACAGGCGTCCGGCACCGGATCGGACACATAATCGAGTAGTGGCGGAACGTTCGCGTCATCCCATTTGAATTCGTCCAGACCGCGCACGATCACCAGCTTTTCTCCGCCAAAAAATGAAAGCGTTTTGCAGGCGCCGATCCATTCGTGGACCGTGCTGGCTTTCGCCTCGAACGTTTCCAGGTTGAAATCCCGGTTGTCGGGAGTGATCCAGCGCCGCGTCAAGGTCGCGATCAGTTCTCTCTGGAAAAAATCCTCTTCCCCGTAAAGAAAATAAACGGGATGCGGTGTCCCCGACTCGAGTTGTTGAATCAATTCCAGCGCCGTCACGTTCGACTCTCTTAAAATTTATCGTTGACCAGGCTGACCAGGCGTTGCGACAACACCCGGTAGGTTTGCGTCAGGGCTTCCTGACGTGCAGCTTCCGAGGTGATGACGCTGTCATTCGCCAGGTACTCCCAGCGGGTTTTTAATTTTTGTTGGAGGTAGGTCTGGTGTTTCACCTGGTCTAGGACCAGAATGTCCGCCTCCAGGTACACCCAGTATTCAATGGCGACATCCAGATTATTGAACGCGACGGCGCGAATCCAGTATTTGGTGAGGTTCCCGGTCACCATCAGGTCCGCGTCGCCCTTATTGTTCACCAGCCGCAACCGTCCGTCGGTGATGAACGCACGCCGCACCGCTTCGGTGAAGGGACGCTGGATCGTCGGTTCGCCGGAATTGTTATCGAACACGGGAACGGCGATGGTTTTCAGGTGCGGGGGCAACTGGGTGGTGCCCCGGCCGGCCATTTGATAACCGCACCCCCACAACGTCAGCGACAACAGCAATCCAATCCAGATATTTCTATGGGCGTTCATGCACTCTCCCTCATTTCACCACGATGTTGATCAATTTTTTGGGAACCACGATGACTTTCTTCACCTCTTTACCATTGGTCCATTCCTGAATGCGCGGGTCCTCCAGGCTTTGTGCTTTCAACGATTCCTCATCAATGCCGGCAGGTACCGAAAGTTTCTGCCGCACCTTGCCGTTGACCTGTACGACGATCTCGATTTCGTCGGCCTTTAAAAACGTTTCATTATACTCCGGCCAGGCGGCTTGATGGGTGGTTCCCGGATGCCCCATCTGTTCCCACATCTCCTCGGCGATATGGGGAGCGAACGGAGACAGCAGTAGAATCAATGTGTCCATCGCTTCCTTGAACATCGCTTGCCCCTTAGCGGATGGGTCGTGTGTGTGATTCATCCACCATTCGAAAAATTTTTGCAGATGATTCACGAATTCCATGATGCCGGCGATGGCGGTGTTGAATTGCATCCGCTTTTCAATGTCCTCGGTTACGCGCTTTATAGTGACATGGATCATCCGTTGCAGTTCCTTCAATTTTATTTGAAATTCTGCCCCCGTATCGTCTCCTACCGGCTTGTAATCGAAGATATTTTTTGAACCCTCAAAGAGCCGCCATACCCGCTTCAAAAATTTAAAACCGCCTTCCACCCCCTGGTCGCTCCACTCCAGTTGTTTCGTCGGCGGCGCGGCGAACAGGATGAACAGCCGCGCCGTGTCCGCGCCGTATTTTTTGATGATGTTGTCCGGATCCACAACGTTGCCCTTCGACTTCGACATCTTGGCGCCGTCCTTGATCACCATGCCCTGTGTCAGCAGGTGCGAGAAGGGTTCCTTCGCATCGATCAGGCCCATGTCGCGGAACACTTGATGGAAGAAACGCGAGTACAACAGATGCAGGATGGCGTGCTCGATGCCGCCTATGTACTGGTCCACCGGCATCCAGTACCGGATACTCTTTTTGGAAAACGGTTCCTGGTCGTTGTGCGGCGAGGTGAAGCGGTCGAAATACCACGACGAGCAGATGAAGGTGTCGAGGGTATCGGTCTCGCGCTTCGCCGGAGCCTTGCATTTCGGGCATTTTACATTGATAAACGAATCGAGCGATTTGAGCGGCGACTGCCCCTTGTCCCCCAGTTGCGCGTCGAGCGGCAGGAGCACCGGCAGGTCTTTATAAGGCACAGGCACCGTACCGCATTTCCCGCAAAAAATAATCGGCACCGGCGTGCCCCAGTAACGTTGCCGCGAGACGCCCCAGTCGCGCAGGCGAAACTGCACCGTGGCCTGGCCGATCTTTTTCGATTGCAGATGCTCGCAGACTTTCTGCCTGGCTTCGTCCCCCGCCAGACCGTCGAACGCACCGGATTGAGTCATCGGCCCCAACTCGGTCATGGCCTCCTGCAAGTCATCGGCATTGGTGTTGCCGTCGGGCGGGAGGATGACGATGCGGATGGGCAATTTGTATTTTCTGGCGAATTCGAAATCACGGTGATCGTGCGCGGGCACGGACATGATGGCGCCGGTACCGTAATCCATCAGCACGAAGTTGGCGGTCCATACCGGAATGGTTTCGCCGTTCAGAGGATTGACGGCATGCACGCCGGTGAAGACGCCGAGCTTTTCGCCGCCTTCGCTGGTGCGGGCGATTTTGTCCTGGCTTTTCACTTTCTTGATGAACGTATCAATCTCTGTTTCCTGTTGCGTGCCGCGCGACAGGGAATGCGTCAACGGATGCTCCGGCGCCAGTACCATGAAGGTCGCGCCGTACAGAGTGTCGGGGCGCGTCGTGAACACTTTGATCGATTCTTTCGAGTCTTTGATCTGGAAATCCACCTCGGCACCGGTGCTCTTGCCGATCCAGTTGGCCTGCATGGTCCGTACCTGTTCCGGCCAGCCCTGCTCCAAATCCTGCAGACCCTCCAGCAGACGGTCGGCGTAGTCGGTGATTTTGAAGAACCAGCCTTCCTGCAGTTTGGTGACCACCTCGTTGTCGCACCGCCAGCACAGGCCGTCCACCACCTGCTCGTTGGCCAGCACGGTGTTGCAGGATTCGCACCAGTTGACCTCGGAGTTTTTGCGGTACACGAGACCGCGCTCCAGAAATTTCAGGAAGCTCCACTGGTTCCACCGGTAATACTCCGGTTCGCAGGTGGCGATTTCGCGATCCCAGTCGTAACTGAGGCCGAGGCGCTTGATCTGCTCGGTCATGGTTTTGATGTTGGCGTGTGTCCAGGTGTCGGGATGTGATTTATTCTGGATCGCCGCGTTTTCCGCGGGCATGCCGAACGAGTCCCACCCGATGGGATGCAGGACGTTGAACCCTTTCATCCACTTGAAACGTGCCAGCGCGTCGCCAATGGTGTAATTGCGCACGTGTCCCATGTGGATGCGGCCGGAGGGGTAGGGGAACATCTCCAGCAGGTAGTATTTGGGCTTCGCGGGGTCGTCCTCCACCTTGAAGGATTTCTCCTCCTCCCAGCGTTGTTGCCACTTGGCTTCGATGGTTTTGGGATCGTAATCGGGCATCGGTGCGAATTCCTCAGGGGTTGGCGTGTGCAGTCAGAACGCCGTAGTGTAGCGAAAATCCGGCCAATAATCCACAGGACTTCAAGTTAGGGTTTGGCGTTGTCCGGCAATGCTTTACAATATTTGTATGACCGAATTATCCGGTGTCATCAGTGTTGTTTTCATATTATATGTGATCCTGATGCTGGGGATCGGGTGGGTGACGTCGCGCAAGGCGACCTCGCCGTCCCAGTTTTTCCTGGCGGACCGGTCACTCAAGGCGTGGGTGACGGCGGTGTCCTCCACCGCCTCCTCGGAAAGCGCCTGGGCGGTACTGGGCACGGTGGGCCTGGTCTATAAGGAAGGGTTGTCGGCCATCTGGTTCCTGCCGGGATGCCTCATGGGATACGCGGTCAACTGGTTGGTTCTGGCAGAACGATTACGCAAGCATTCGCACGAAACCCACGCCATTACGATTCCCGATTACCTGGAAGCGCATTTCAATGACAAGACGAATATCCTTCGCCTGATCTCCGTTGTCATTATTTTTGCCTGCATGATGGCCTACGTCGGAGCCCAGTTTGCCGCCATCGGTAAAACCTTCGACGCCATCTTTGGTGTGCCGCACCATGTGAGTATCCCGATCGGCGCGGTGATTATCATTTTGTACACGATGATGGGCGGATTCCTGGCGGTGGCGTGGACTGATTTCGTGCAGGGCCTCATCATGGTGTTCGGCCTGGTGCTGTTGTCGGTCATTGCGCTGGTGAGCCTCGGCGGGTTCGGTGGCATGGTTGAGTTTTTGGGCCAGTCGCATCCGCAGACCCTGGATTGGATGGGTGGCCGCACGGTGGGCGCGTTTTTCGGATTCATGGTCGGCCTGCTCGGTATCGGCCTCGGTTATCCCGGACAGCCGCACGTACTCAACCGTTACATGGCCGCGAAAAATACCCAAACCATCCGCCACGGAGTCTGGATCGCCATGGGCTGGGGACTTCTGGTCTACAGTTCAGCGATTGTGCTCGGATTGTGCGGGCATGCCCTGTTTCCCGGACTGAGCGATCCCGAACATCTGTTCCCGAAAGCGGCGGAGGCGCTCCTGCCCACTGTGGTGTCGGCGGTGGTGCTGACGGGCGTACTGGCGGCCATCATGTCCACCGTATCGGCGCAGATCATCGTCGCCGCGTCCGCTGTGGCGCATGACGTCTACACCAAAATGATCAGCCGCGACATGACCCATAAACAAATCATACTGATCAGCCGCATGTCCGTTCTGTTGTTGGGCATCGGGGCGGTGATCATTTCCTTGTTGAAGGTCAAAGTTATTTTCTGGTTTGTGTTGCTGGCGTGGTCGGGGCTGGGGGCGAGTTTCGGTCCGGTGATTCTGTTCACGCTGTATTCCAAAAACGTGACGCGGGAAGGCGCCATTGCCGGCATGCTCACCGGTTTTATCACGACACTGGTGTGGAAGATAACAGGACTTTCCGATACGGTGATTTATGAACTGGTACCGGCGTTTGTGCTGGCGTCACTGGCGGTGTGGGGCGTCAGCCGATGGACCGCGGAATCAGCAGGGGAAACTGCGGGTGCAGTCCAGGAAGTCGATCCATCTTCATGAATAGGAAGGGATGTTTATTTTAAGATCGCCACAATATATTTGGCGATCTCGAGGGCGGACCCTCTTTTGCTCTGAACATAGGCGTTGGCTTTTTGCCGAAGCCGGGGCAGTTCATCCGCATGTATTAACAATCTTCTGACCGTCGAAAACATGGTTTGATCATCCGCGACCGTAAAAGCCAGGCCTTGCGCTTTCAGCTCGCCTGCGATTTTCTGGTTGTTTTCAATATAAGGTCCGTGCAGGACCGGCTTGCCCTGGGCCACCGGCTCCAGCAGGTTGTGGCCGCCGCCCGGCGCCTTCAGACTCCTGCCGACAAACGCGACATCCGCGAGGGCATACACTTTTGACAATTCACCCAGTGAATCGAGCACGACGATATTGGCTTCCGGTTTGGAGCGGGGATCAATTTGTGACCGGAGCACGAATTTAACGTTTTCTTTAACAAGATACTTGACGATTTCCGCCACGCGTTCCAATCTCCGGGGAGCGAGGACCATGGAGAGTTTTGAGTATTTCCGGCGCAGTTTCAGATACGCTTCGACGCAAACCTTTTCCTCGCCCTCATGGGTACTGCCCGCCACCAATACCTGCCCATCGTGCGGAAACCTGAACCGTTCGCGGAGGCGAACCCGCTCGGAGTCCGGAACGATTTGCAAGGCGTCGAATTTGGTGTCTCCGACAATGCGTACGCGCTGGGAGGGCGCCCCCAAATCCTGAATGGTGGTGCGTCCGCGTTCGCTCTGCATGCAGATCACCGCAAACGATTGGAGCAGAGGTTTGACCATGGTCGCAATCTGCTTGTAGCGGGCCTGCGATTTTTCCGAAATTCTTCCGTTGAACACCATGGGCGGAATGCGCCGCTCTTTCAAACTCATCAGCATGCTGGGCCAGAAGCCGGTATCGGTGAGAACGTATAAATCCGGTTTGATCCGGTCCAGCGCCCGGTTGATGAACGGCCAGCAGTCCAGGGGATGAAAAAAGATGTGGTCCACGAACGGGAGCATCCGGTGGGCGGCATCATAGCCGGCGTCTGTGGTGACCGAGACCACGATGGCAATGTTGGGCCGCTTTTCACGGATGATTTTAAGTACCGGAGCGGCGCCGTTGACTTCTCCCAGCGACAGGGCATGCACCCAGACCAATTTCTGCCCGGGTTTTTTCTCGGTTACCGGCACCCAACCGAAATGATCTTTGAGGCCTCGCCGTTTTTTCCCGGTGAACAGGGAGTACAGCGTGAAGGCCGGCATGATCACCAGCGAAGCGATTTTGGAGACAATTTTCAGGGACGTGATTTTTTTTCCGGCCTTGCCTCCCTTGGTATGATCAGGAGCTCCGGTTCTCCTGGTGTTTCCCGGTTGGTTTGCTGGGGAGTTCATGTTCAAGTTGGGTTTCCTTTTGCAATCAGTGATTGAATCAAGTTCAGGGTACGGTCAACCGCTCCCTTTTGCCGCTGGACCACTTCGGCGGCCCGAGTGCCCCGTTTCTGTATCTCTTCCGGGTCACTCAGTAATTTTTCCAGTACCGGAGTCAAGTCTTCCGGACGGTCAATTGGTATGCCGCCACCAGATTCGGCCAGCAACCGGGCTTCTTCCTCGAAGTTGCCCATGTGTTTGCCGTAGATCACCGGCAGCCCCAATAGCGCGGGTTCGAGAATATTGTGTCCCCCGTGTCTGGGGTCGAATCCTCCACCCACAAAAGCCACATGCCCCTGGCGGTAGTAATCGTTCAACACCCCCAAAGTATCCACCAGCAAAACCGACCCCGTCCAGCCTTCTGTGGAATCCTTCCGCTCTGAATGGAGCGTGAAAGATAAACCCGCGTCCCTTAAAATGCTCTCCACCTCGCGGCATCGCTGGGGATGACGGGGGGCGATGATGAATTTACAGTTTAAAGGGTTTTGGCTTAATTGAGAAACAGCTTTTGCCACGGCCTGTTCTTCGCCTGGCCGGGTGGAACCAAAAACGACTGTAATTTCGCCTATTTGTGCTGATTTAGGAGGTCGGGTTGCATTCGTGGCGAGGCCGTCGAATTTTATGTTGCCCGTGACCTGGATCCGGTCCGGATCGATGCCCAATTGAAGGAGCCGGTCCGCTTCCGCCTGGGAGCGCATGGAAAATGTGGAAATGGGCTCGGTGAGCCACAGAAACCAGGGCTTCAGCTTTTGATACCGCGCAAAGGATTTGGCGGACAGGCGTCCGTTGGCCAGCAGAACGGGGATTTTTCCCCGTAAACAGGAGTGGAGCAGGTTGGGCCAGTATTCGGCTTCGATTAAAATCAGGATTGCAGGATCGAGCCGCTTCAGCAGGGGAAGGATTAAAAAGGGCAGATCCAACGGAAGCCGGAACACGGGGCACTGCAAAGCCTCTTTTGCCAGATCAAATCCTGTTTGCGTGTAGGTGGATAAAACGACTGTGCGGTCGGGATATCGCTTTTGTAAGGCCCGGACCAGCAATTCCGCCACGCGCACTTCGCCCACCGATGACGCGTGGACCCACAGGCATCCGGTTTGCCGGGGTACGGATTTCCATTGCCGCATCCGTTGAATGATCTCGTTACGGAACGACGGATCCAACCCCATGCGGATGATCCAATAGGGAGAAGTCAGTAGGAGGGCGGCGGCTATGATAATATTGTATGCGAACTTCATTGTTAATGATTATAAACCAGACACGGATGATCTGCATGGAGAGAAAGGACTACGGAAACATTCCATGAGCCTCGAATCCTTTTTCCATGAGGTCATATCTCCCAAGCGCCCTTTGCTTCTGGCGCCGGTGTACGGATTGTTGCGTCTGGTTTCTGTTTTTTACGCGTTGGGCCAGCGGGTGCGCGCCGGGTTGTATCGCCGAAAAATTTTTCGGACGCGTCGCCTGAACTGCCGGGTGATCAGTATCGGCAATCTGACGCTTGGGGGAACCGGTAAAACGCCAACGGTGATGAGGGTGGCCGATACCCTGCGCCGCCAGGGCTTCAAACCGGCCATCCTGAGTCGCGGTTACGGTGGCCGATCCCGGAAATCCGTCAACGTGGTGAACGACGGTCAACAAACCCTGCTCTTACCCGAACAGGCAGGGGACGAACCGGTGATGATGGCCCGGCGGCTGAAAGATATTCCGGTGCTGACCGGGCGCAGCCGTTACGAAACAGGAAAGTACGCCATCGAACAGTTGGGGGCCGATGTCCTGATTCTGGACGACGGGTATCAGCATCTGCCCCTGCATCGCGACCTCAACATTCTGTTATGTGATGCGACCCGTCCTTTCGGGAATGGCGTCGTATTCCCGGCGGGCGAGTTGCGGGAACCCCTGACAGCGATGGACCGTGCGGACCTGATTTGCCTGACCCGGTGCCGCGGGAACGATCCCACCGACCGAATCGACGGATTTAACCGCAAACAGGTGCCGGTGATACAAACCGGGTTGCGGGTGCAGTCGGTGATTGCATTGAGTTCGGGAGTGGAATCCGGGATTGAAACCATCCAACACCAACCGGTCGCGGCGTTTTGTGGCATCGCCCACCCCAGCGATTTCTTTCAATCTCTGGAACAGGTACCGGTACACATTGCGAAACAGAATACTTTTCCGGACCATCACGATTATTCAGCCGACGATTTAAAAGCGATAGAAAACCGGGCGCAACAGGCGGCGGCAAAAATGATCGTCACGACTGAAAAGGATGCGGTTAAACTGAAGGGCCATGCGTTTGACCTGCCGGTGTACGCCGTGCGGGTCGCTCTGGAAATTATGGAGGGGCAGGCCGACTGGGATCACCTGTTATCACTACAAAGATGAAGAAAACCAAGCTTGAATATTGGGAATCGCTATCACCGGCCAAAGCGGCCCTCGTAACGGTACTGGTGCCGTCATTGTATTTGCTGGCGTTGGTCGTCGCCTGGTTCTCGCCCAAACATTTCGGTTTCGGTATTCGCCCTTTGGTGTACGTGGGGCTGACGGTTGGGTTGTCCGGTATCGCCTTGTGGATTGTGGCAATGGTCCATCTGGGGAAATCGTTGGCGGTTCTCCCGGGGGGAGAACGGCTGGTGACGCAGGGCGTGTACCGTTACCTACGGCATCCGGTGTACCTGGGAATCGACATGACGTTATTCGGCCTGTTCCTGGCAGTGGGTTCGACGGTGGGCATGACTTATTTTTTCGTGGTGGTTTTGCCCTTAAATATCATTCGCTCGCGTCTCGAAGAAAAAGCTCTTATGCACAAATTCGGTGACTCGTATCAAACTTATCGTCAACAAACGTGGTTCTAGCATTCATGCGACGCAATCGACTTGAACGATCATACCGGTGGGGAGCGGTTGTAATTTTATGGGTGATTGTTGCCGGAGCTTCTCCATTGCGGGCGGAACCGGAGGATGCTTCCGTGTATTGGCAGAAGCCGACCCGGGGTTTGGGTGAGGAAAGGGTTGCGGACCCTTCTCTGATTCAACGATTGTTCGTTATGCCGCCGGATGTGATGGAAGAGGTGGAGGCGCCTGTCCGCCCGCCGCGGTCCCCAAAAGGATGGCTGGGCATCACCATGCAGGAAGGGGCGCCCCTGTTTTTGGATGGCGCCGATGATCTTTCCCCCACCCTCCAAATCATGGGAGTCTTCCCCGATTCCTCCGCGGATCGAGCCGGGTTGCAGCCGGGCGATACGATTCTGGCGACCGATGGCCAGCAGTTGTCCATCGGTGCCGAAAATTCACTGATGATGAATTTCAACCGCAGGGTGCAGGACGCGGGTGCCGGAAATATTCTGGTATTGAAAATCAAACGCGGTTCCCAGGAGATGGAATTGCCGGTGGAACTTTTTCCCAAACCGGTCGTTCCGGAGTTGATGCAACCGCCTCGATTGCAGGACTCTGCCCGGTCGACCGAGGAATCTCTTTTGCATCGCGTTCTGCGTCAGCACCAGCGGTTGGAAGATTATTCCGCCGTTGTTGAGGAAATTCGCGAGCGCACCCGGCAAGCGGTCACCACCGCCGTCAAAGGAAAAACCTATAGCCCGTTTCGTCTGCAGCGAGTGAATGCCATTCTCAATCAGCCGTTGGATTTGCCGAGGGTTTCTCAGGATTTGACCGCCACCCTGCGCCGGAATTTTATTGGAGGCCGGTTGAATACCGGGGGCATCATCCACTCCGCAATGCAGGCGTTGGATTTCAAGGCGGCCAAGCCATCGCCCTTAAAAAGATCTACCGATTTGACAAATCTGCTGGATCGAATTCTGGAAGCACTGTCAAACGCAGGTTCCGCAAGCGACCAGGCGTTGCAACCGCTGACCTTGGAAGAAAGGGACCTTCTGAGCCGGGGAATCCGTCATTTGATGGTTGAAGGTCTGCAACCTCGTGACTGGATTGCGGACGAAACCCGGGAGAATCCGCTTTCCATGACTGAATTTCTCAACACCGTTTTGAAAATTGATGCGCATCTCCTACTCACTGCCGGATTAAAGGTCGCGCAGGAAATCAATCTGGAGACTCTTGTCGAGTGGCAACAGAACCTGAGCCGGTTTTCTCTTTTACGTGAAGGTTGGATTCTGGAAGAAGTGGGCGACGTGATCCATGTGACCACCCGGCACGGTTTGATGATTGTCGGAGGGACGGGCGACAATGATTACGATCAGGAAGCCCTGCTGATCGTCGACCTGGGCGGCAACGATCGTTATCGGAATGGCGCGGGGGCCAGCCGGGAGGGATACCCCTTCAGCATGGTGATTGATTTTTCCGGCAACGATGTTTATCTGGCAAGCGAAGATAATGCACAGGGCACGGGTATTTTGGGCGGCGGTTTTTTGATCGACCTGGGGGGCGACGACCAGTATCTTGCCAAAAGTTTCGGGCAGGGCGCCGGGGTTCTGGGCATGGGGATGCTGATCGACTTGGGCGGTGATGATGTTTATCGGTGCCATTCCTTTTGCCAGGGCGCGGGGTTTCTGGGTATCGGCCTGATCGCCGAATCCGGCGGCAACGATCAGTATTCCGCCGCGATCTATTCCCAGGGATTCGGATTTGTCCGCGGCATGGGGTTGATCCTCGAAGGCGAAGGCAACGACCGGTTTTTTGCGGGCGGGTTTTATCAGGATCACCGTGAACCCGGTAAGGTCTACCTTTCCATGTCGCAGGGTTTCGGGTTTGGCCTTCGCCCCTGGGGAACCCTCGCCGGGGCTTCAGGAGGCATCGGGATTCTCGACGACGCCCGGGGCAACGACACCTACTTCGGTGATTACTTTTCCCAGGGCGCCGGTTACTGGTACAGCCTTGGAATTTTGAATGACACCGGCGGACACGATTTCTATGCGGCGGGTCGGTACTCGCAGGGAGCGGGGATACATCTCGCCGCCGGCCTGTTACACGATACGGCAGGAGACGATCACTACCTCGCCCGCTATGGAGTGTCGCAAGGGTGCGGGCATGATCTGGCAGTCGGTTTTCTTTTGGACAACGGCGGCAACGATCGCTATGTGGCGGGCACCTTGTCCCAGGGAGCGGGCAACGCCAATGGTTTCGGTGTGCTCAACGATAACGGCGGCACAGATGAATATTATCTGCACGATGAAGGGCAGGGCCACGGAAATACGGAAGAGTTTCGCCAACTCGATAGTTTCGGAATCCTGTGCGATACCGGCGGCGGCGAAGACCGCTACTCGCTGGGAGGACACAATAACTCAGTGGACCTCCGCACTCAATGGGGCATCCAGGCCGACCTGCCTTAACCTTTCCAACTTGATTTGATTTTATGTCCGAATCATTGACCCGCATTTTATTTCAAAAGCTCGTGAGTATGAGCGGGGAAGATTATGAAAACGGTGAACTTGTCATGGAACAGGGCCGCATTGTGGTGGTGCGCTCCGGGATCTCTGAGTCATTCTTAGGCATTACGCTCGATTGGTCGGACTGCCTGATCCTTCCCGGTTTCGTCAACGCCCACTGTCATTTATCGCTGTCGGGATTGCACGGCAAGGTGGTGCGTCAGGAACGATTCACCGATTGGATTGAATCGGTGGTGGCTGAAAACGCGGCTCTTTCCTGGCGCGACCGGGTGGCGGCTCTGCACCGGGAAGCACGGACTCTGATCGAATCCGGAGTCACCGCCCTGGGCGATTATTTTTCTCATCCGGAACTGCTGGTGGAATTTCAAGCTCTGCCATTTCGCCAGGTGCTGTTTCTAGAAACTATCGGGTTTCAGGTGGCCCTGGCGGAAGAAAAAGCCCGGTCGGTGGCATCCCTTCTGCAGGAGCATCCGGGGGGAGTCAATGCATCCATTCAGCTGGCGGTAGCGCCGCATGCGCCTTATTCCGTTTCGCCGGTACTGTTTAAGGAATTGAAAAAACTGGCAGATAAAATGGGTTGCCGGGTTTCGTGCCATGTGGCGGAAGTGGCAGAGGAAACCCGGTTTTTGAGTCAGGGAGAGGGCGATTTTCTTGAACTACTCAACCAACGGGAAGCCTATGATTCCACCTGGGAACCTCCCGGCGTAGGTCCTGTCCGGTATCTGGAGCAGTTGGGGGTGTTGCAGGATATCGTGGCTATCCATTTGAATTATTTGGAGAACTCTGATTTGGACCGTCTGGCTGAAAATAATGCCCACGCCGTATTTTGTCCTGGAAGCACCCGCTGGTTTGGCCGCAAAACCTGGATGCCGGTGAAGGAACTGCTGGACCGGGGAATTGCCGTGGGACTTGGAACCGACTCGCTGGCCAGCACCGATTCACTGAATTTTTTAAATGAAATTCGGATATCGGAAAAAATGCTGCCCGAATTGCACCGTTCGGAGATTCTCTGGCTGGCCACAGTGGGGGGAAGTCAGGCTTTAAATATTGAAAAACTGGGACTTGAACCCGGCCAGCCGGCGGACCTGATCGGCTTCCGATACCGTAATACCGGGGAAGATTGGTGGGATCTTCCGTTTGATGACAACCGGCGGCAAGTCGATTTTTCGATGGTCTCTGGCGAGGTTATTTTTCAGAAGTCCGATAATAAAGGGAAAAATCAATAACCTCTTTTATTGAGGCGAGTTAGGTAGTTTTGAATAAAAAACAGGCAGAGTGAGGAAATAACGGATAAACCCTTAAAAAAACTTGTCCTTCCTTTGGATTTCATGATAAATTGTAACCTGCCAATTGTAGCGGAAAGTTGGGGGCTTCTTGCCAAAAGATTTTATTTCTCTTTTTTATTGCACAATTCGTAAACAAAACGTAAGATACCCGTTTTCATTTTATTCGCGGGCGGGCATAACTCAATGAATTGAGATGCCGATTTATAATCAGCCGGTCGGGGATTGATGTCCCTATGCCAGCTTTTTTTATTTTATATGGTGTTGGTGCTAGGGTGCGACCTGTTGGATCAGGATTTTTTTTATAGCGAGTTTACATAGCAGGGGGTAAACACCTCCAGAAGCTGGGGAGATTCCCGAGTGGCCAAAGGGAACAGACTGTAAATCTGTCGGCTCAGCCTTCGGAGGTTCGAATCCTCCTCTCCCCACCATTAATTAATAAATAAAATACGCGGGAATAGCTCAGTTGGCTAGAGCGTCAGCCTTCCAAGCTGAGGGTCGAGGGTTCGAGTCCCTTTTCCCGCTCCAAAGGCACAACCCTTTTGGTTTCGGGGTATTGGTGAGTCGTTGACATTAAAATGCCCACGTAGCTCAGTGGTGGAGCACTTCCTTGGTAAGGAAGAGGTCATCGGTTCAATCCCGATCGTGGGCTCCATATCGATAGAGTGATTAAAGGATTAATTGAGTCAAGGCAGCAGGATAGCCTTAGGTGGATTAACGGAAGTAATGTCAGGTCTGTTTGGAGCAGGCCGGGAACGGATGTAGGGCGATGAGGGACATTATTCATTTGGCATGCGGCGAGTGCAAGCGTAGGAATTATTCCACAACGAAGAACAAGAAAAAAACTACGGACCGACTGGAGTTTAAAAAGTATTGCCGTTTCTGCCGGAAGCACACTCCTCACAAAGAAACCAAGTAATGGATCAACGGTTGTCGATCTGGCTGGATGCCCACGGATCAGGCGAGCCGTTTTTTGGCCGGGAGTTTCCAACCTGAGTTGGCCTTGTTATGAACAGTTCAATAGGCCAGTAGCTCTAATTGGTTAGAGCGCCAGACTCCAAATCTGGATGTTGGGGGTTCGACTCCCTCCTGGCCTGTATATTTTAGATGCGCGGGAGCCATGCTGGGAAAAGCGAAAGATTTTTTAGGTGAGGTTAAGGTCGAGGTCAAGAAAGTCACCTGGCCTTCCCGCAAGGAAGCCATGGGGGGAACCCTGGTGGTCGTGGTGGTGGTGATTATCATGTCTATTTTTCTGGGGATCGTTGACACGCTCCTTTCCAAAATTGTAGAGGCATTAATTTCAAGTTGATGATGGAGAGTGATGTGACCAATGAAGAAAATGACCTGGGCAATGAAGAAAACGCAGTGACCAGGGAAGAGGATTCTGCGGCTCCAGAAGAAAACAAAAAAACAGAAGAAGGTTCCGCGGCCCAAGAAGCCAATGATTTGATCAAAGAAGATGAAGTGATTAAAGAAGAGAACGCCGTGGTTGAAGAAGAAGCCACGACGACCCAGGAAACGCCCCAGGAAGAAAACAGCGTGACCGCGGAAGAGAATGCCGGCGCCCAGGAAGAAACTGTGGCGGCTGAGCAGGATTCCGCCAAGCAATGGTACGTCATTCATACGTACTCCGGCTTTGAAAACAAGGTCAAGCTGAGCCTGGAAGAGCGGTTTGCTCATTCCGGTTTAACCGATAAGCTGGGGGATATTATTATTCCCACGGAAGAAGTCGTCGAGATCCGGGGCGGTAAAAAAAAGATCAGCTCTCGCAAGTTTTATCCGGGATATGTTTTGATCAACGTCGAAATGGATCAGGACATCTGGTATCTGATTAAAAACACGTCCAAGGTCACCGGGTTCCCCGGCGGAGCGACGCCGGCGCCTTTGTCAGCCGCCGAAGTCAAGGATGTCATGGATCAGATCAAGGGCGAGGCGAAAACTCCCAAACCGAAATTTATTTTCGAAAAGGGGGAAAATGTGCGGGTAATCGAAGGTCCGTTCATGAATTTCAATGGCGTGGTGGAGGAAGTCAATCCCGACAAGGGTAAGGTCAAGGTCATGGTGTCGATTTTCGGCCGGGCCACCCCGGTGGAATTGGAATTTCCGCAGATCGAGCGCGTGTAAATTTTAAAGCAGTTTTGGAAGGGTAGAGAAGCATGGCAAAAAAAATTACAGGTCAGGTTAAGTTGCAGATTCCGGCAGGACAGGCCACGCCCTCGCCTCCCGTCGGGCCGGCGCTGGGTCAGGCCGGGGTTAACATCATGGATTTCTGCAAGGCGTTTAATGCCGAGACACAGGGCCAGGAAGGGATGATCATTCCCGTGGTGATCTCTGTTTTTGAGGACAAGAGTTTTACCTTTATCACCAAGTCTCCACCGGCTTCGGTTTTGTTGAAGCGGGCCGCGGGTATTGCCAAGGGTTCGGGCAATCCCAGTAAGGAAAACGTGGGCAAGGTGACCCGCGAGCAAGTCAAGGAAATCGCTGAAATCAAAAAAGCGGATTTGAACGCCTTTAACATTGAAGCCGCCATGAAGATTATTGAGGGTTCCGCCCATAGTATGGGAATCACTGTAGAAGGTTAGTTTCAGGAAGGGTAAGAACGATGGCAAAGCGTGCGAAAAAATATAAGGCACTGGCGGAAAAAATCGACCGCCTCAAAAATTACGAGTTGAATGAAGCGCTCGGTCTGGCTAAGGAAGGCGCGACCCTGAAATTCGATTCGTCTGTGGACGTCGCGGTGAATTTGGGCGTGGACCCCCGGAAAGCCGACCAGAATATTCGCGGCAGTGTGGTGTTGCCCAAAGGAACCGGAAAAAAATTCCGGATTCTGGTGTTCGCCAAGGGTGAAAAAGAAAAAGAAGCGTTGGATGCCGGTGCGGAGTTTGTCGGCAGCGACGATCTGGTCAAGAAAATCCAGGAGGGTTGGACGGATTTCGACCGTGTGGTGGCGACTCCGGACATGATGGGAACGGTGGGCAAGCTCGGAAAGGTACTGGGACCGAGGGGGCTGATGCCCAATCCCAAAACCGGAACCGTGACTTTTGATGTCAAGCAGGCCATCGAACAGATCCAGGCGGGTAAAGTGGATTTCCGGGTGGACAAGGCCGGCATCATTCACGCCTCTGTCGGTAAAGCCAGTTTTTCAGTGGAAGATCTGGCCGTGAATTTCAAGGAATTCATGGGCACTCTGGTCAAGATGAAACCGTCGACCGCGAAGGGGATTTATATCAAGAACGTTTCGTTATCCACCACTATGGGACCGGGAATCAAGGTGGCTTTTTCGGCGTAGCCGTCACCTTGAAGACAATAAAAATATTAAGTGCTATGGATTTCGTTAAGAAAGGATCGGGATTTTGCCTACACCTGTGAAACAGCAAACCATTGATGAATTGAACGACGTATTCACCCGCGCCAAGTCTGCGCTCCTGGCGCACTATCACGGTATCTCGGCGGAGAATATGACAGCCCTGCGCGCGCATATGAGGGAGCGCGCGGTGGACTTCCGGGTGATCAAAAATACTCTGGCCCAGAAGGCGGTGAAAAACACGCCTCTGGAGGTTTTGGAAAAAGAATTTAAGGGCCCCGTTTCTCTTTTGGTGAGTTTTGACGATGCAGTGGCTCCCGCCAAGGCGCTTTCCGATTATGCCAAGTCGGGTGTCGAGAAAAGCCCCGATGTCGTGGCCGGAATCGTAGAGGGGAAACAGGTGACGCCCGCCGAAGTCAAGGCGCTGGCCGATCTGCCTTCGAAGGAAGTTTTAATTTCCCAGATGTTGTCCGTCATGAACGGACCCACCACCAATTTTGTCGGTGTGTTCAGCGCGCTGTTGCGCAAATTGGTGGGGACGCTGGATGCGATCAAGGATAAAAAAGCCCAGGGTTGACCGAATAGATCGGTCGAAGGGCTGAGATATATTTTATAAACGTTTTGTTTTGATTTTAAGTTGAGAAAGGAGTTCGAGATGGCTGTAACCAAGGACGACGTTGTTTCTTTTATCGACGGTATGTCGGTTCTGGAGATGTCTGAGTTTGTCAAGGAATTGGAAGAGAAGTATGGGGTCACTGCGGCCGCGCCGACCATGATGGCCGCCGCGCCGGGTGGAGAAGCTGCCGTGGCCGAAGAGAAAACCGAGTTTGACGTTATTCTCACCGCTGTGGGTGACAAAAAGATTCAGGTGATCAAGGAAGTGCGTGGAATCACCAACTTGGGCTTGAAAGACGCCAAAGACCTGGTAGAGGGTGCCCCGAAAGCAGTCAAGGAGGGGGTCAAAAAGGAAGAAGCCGACGAGATCAAAGCAAAGATCGAAGCGGCGGGTGGATCTGTCGAGATCAAGTAATACGGTCTTACGCGGATTTACATTTGTTTTTGGCAGGCGTTTATTAATTCAACCCAAGGGAATCTAAAACCTTATGACAAAAACAACCACCGAGCGGACGCAAGTCAATCCCACGCCCAGGTTGAATTTCTCAAAAATTCCAGCAGTTATTGAGATCCCCAACCTGATCGAGATCCAGGTCAAGTCGTTTGAGTATTTTCTGCAAGGCGAGGTTGCGCCCGAGAAACGAAATCTCCAGGGATTGGAGGAAGTATTCAGTGATGTCTTCCCGATCTCCGATCTGAATATCAATGCCCGTCTGGAATATGTGGGCTATGAAGTCGGAGTCTGGGAATGTGGGTGCGGCGAGTACAAGGAATTGGGCGGCGCGGGTGTGATTTGCGAATCCTGCGGACAAGAAGTCAACTATAAAGAAAAATTCAAACTGAGTGAATGCCGGCAGAAGGGGCTGACGTATTCTGATCCGATCAAGATCATGGTGCGTATGGTGCTGTTCGACCGCGAACGGATTGGTGTGTCCGCGCGCGTACTGAAAGAACTGCCCGGAAAATACATCGTTGAAGAGGTCAAACACCCCCAGACCGGAAAACCGCTTATTCCTGCCCGGACTTTGATCGACTCTAAAATCGTGGCACTCCTGGAAGCCGAAAAAATTTCCGAAATCGTCATCAACTCCGTGCGGGAAGTGAAAGAGCAGAAGATTTTTCTCGGAGAAATGCCGGTCATGAGCCAGACAGGGACCTTCATGATCAACGGCGTGGAGCGGGTCATCGTCAGCCAGATGCATCGTTCCCCCGGCGCATTCTTTTCCCACGATAAAGGGAAATCCCACGTTAGCGGCAAAATCCTCTATTCCGCGCGCGTAATTCCTGACCGCGGTTCCTGGCTGGATTTTGAATTCGATATCAAGGATATCCTGCACGTCAAAATCGATCGACGGCGCAAGATGCCCGCCACGATTCTGCTCAATGCCTTTGGCATGAACCAGGAAGAAATCCTTTCCACATTTTATCCGGTAGAAAAAATTTCCTGTACCCGTGATGGAAGATTTTCCATGGGTGGCAAAGGCCTGATGGTCGGTATCAAGGTATTGGAAGATGTGGTGGATTCCAAGACCCAAGAAGTGATCGTTAAATCCGGTAAAAAGGTCGGTGCCCCAAGCATCAAAAAACTGGGAAGGATGTCCCGGTCTCCCAAAGTGGAGATCGACCCGGAAACCCTGCTCGGCACTATCCTGGCAAACGATCTCATTGACAAGGAAACCGGTGAGGTGATGGTGGAATCCAATACGGAGATCACTGCGGAAATTTTCGAGAAAATCGCCGAACACAAAATTTCCGATTTTGGGATTCTGCATATTGACGAGGAAAGTCCGGACACGACGATTCGCGACACGCTGATTCTGGGCAAGATTAAAACCCAGGAAGACGCCATCCGCGAAATTTACAAGCGTTTGCGTCCGGGTGATCCCCCGACCGCCGAAATTGCCAAAACATTATTCGCCAACCTGTTTTTCAATCCGAAGCGATACAACCTTTCGGTGGTGGGGCGAATCAAGATGAACCAGAAGTTCGAACTCGATATCCCCGAGGATAACCGGTTGTTGACGCTTGATGATGTGATTTCCGTTGTCAGGTACATAGTGGGTCTGCGCAACGGAATCGGAGCCATTGATGATATCGATCACCTGGGCAACCGGCGGGTTCGCGCCGTGGGTGAATCCCTCGAAAACCAGTTCCGCGTCGGGTTGGTGCGCATGGAGCGCGCCATAATCGAACGCATGTCGATTCAGGACCTGGAAGTTTCGATGCCGCATGACCTGATCAACTCCAAGCCCGTCACTGCAGCCATCAAAGAGTTTTACGGCAGCAGCCAACTCTCCCAGTTTATGGATCAGACCAATCCGCTGTCGGAGGTGACCCATAAGCGGCGGCTGAGCGCACTCGGGCCGGGTGGACTGACCCGCGAGCGGGCCGGGTTCGAGGTGAGAGACGTGCATCCCACTCACTACGGCAGAATTTGTCCCATCGAAACACCGGAAGGACCCAACATCGGCCTCATCGCATCGCTCAGCACGTATGCCCGGGTCAACGATTACGGATTTGTTGAAACGCCTTACCGCCAGGTCACCGACGGCAAGGTCACCGATACTGTCGAGTTCCATAACGCAATGGTCGAGGATGATTACATCATCGCTCAGGCGAACGCTGACCTGGATAATAGAAACAAGTTTGTGAAAGAAATTGTGGATGCCCGTCAGGGAGGCGATTTTATTCTTTCGCCCCGCGATAAGATCAACCTGATGGACGTTTCACCGAAGCAGTTGATCAGTGTGGCCGCTTCGTTGATTCCGTTTCTGGAAAACGATGACGCCAACCGGGCGTTGATGGGTTCCAACATGCAACGTCAGGCGGTTCCCCTGTTGCGGGCCGAAGCACCCCTGGTCGGCACCGGCATGGAAGGTATCGTCGCGCGCGATTCCGGAGCGGTGATCATTGCGGAAGGCGATGGCGAAGTCATCAGTGCCGACGCGTCCCGCATTGTAGTCCGCTCGTCCGGGAAGAGGCGCAGCAACAACCGTGTGATGGATTCCAAAGTAGATATCTATGCTCTGGCCAAGTACCAGCGTTCCAACCAGAACACCTGTATCAACCAGCGGCCGTTGGTTGCGACCGGGGACAAGATCAAAAAGGGCCAGGTGATTGCAGACGGTCCCTCGACCGAAAACGGGGAGCTGGCTCTCGGACGGAATGTCCTGGTCGCCTTCATGCCCTGGGATGGTTACAACTTTGAAGATGCCATCGTAATCAGCGAAAAAGTCGTTAAGGAAGATATCTTCACGTCCGTCCACATTGAGGAATTTGAAGTGGAAGCGCGTGATACGAAACAGGGTAAAGAGGAAATCACCCGGGATATTTCCAATGTCGGGGAAGAGGCTCTCAAGAATCTGGATGACAGCGGGATCATTCGCATCGGCGCCAGTGTCAAGCCCAACGATATTCTGGTGGGCAAGATCACGCCGAAAGGGGAAACCCAGCTGAGTCCCGAAGAAAAACTTTTGAAAGCCATCTTCGGTGAAAAAGCCGGAGACGTTCGGGACACGTCCCTCAGGGTACCGCCGGGTATCCAGGGGATTGTCATCGATGTCAAAGTATTTTCCAGAAAGGGAATCGATAAGGATTCCCGTACCATTGCCATCGAAGAGGAAGAGATTGCCCGGATCGAAAAAGATTTCGGTGATGAGATCCAGATTGTCAAGAGCGAAACTGAAAAACGCTTGATGGATATGCTGAAAGGCAAAACCTCCAGCAAGTCCGTGACCATTGGACGGAAAGAGCTGGCCAAGGGAACCTTGCTGGATGCGGAGGTCATGGGGAAAATGGCATCCAAGGATCTGGTGAAAATCCCGGTTAAGGATGTCGATTCGGCGGCGATGCAGGAGATCGAGGACAGCAGTAAGGATCAGGTCCATATCCTCAAAACCATGATGAACGAAAAGATCGCCAAGCTGAAGAAGGGCGATGATCTCGCTCCCGGCGTCATCAAACTGGTGAAGGTGTTCGTCGCCATGAAACGCAAGCTTCAGGTGGGCGACAAAATGGCCGGGCGGCACGGCAACAAAGGCGTGGTGTCCAATATCGTTCCTGAGGAGGATATGCCCTATCTCGATGATGGCACACCCTGTGAGCTCATCCTCAATCCTTTGGGCGTGCCTTCCCGAATGAACGTCGGTCAGATTTTTGAAACCAACATGGGTATGGCCGCCAAGGCGACGAATCAAAAAATTGCGACACCGGTGTTCGATGGCGCTAATGAAGAAGATGTCCGGCGACTGCTGGCCGAGGGTGGGTGTTCCACCACGGGCGAATTGACCCTGTTTGACGGTCGGACCGGTCAGCCGTTTCACCAGAAGGTCATGGTGGGGTACATCTATATGCTGAAACTGCACCACCTGGTCGATGACAAAATTCATGCGCGATCGACCGGACCGTACTCCCTGGTCACGCAACAGCCGCTGGGAGGTAAAGCCCAGTTTGGGGGCCAGCGTTTGGGGGAAATGGAGGTGTGGGCGCTCGAAGCTTATGGCGCCGCCTACACCCTGCAGGAAATGTTGACGGTCAAGTCCGACGATGTCGAAGGCCGGAAACGCATGTACGAAGCGATTGTCAAGGGCGATACCAATCTGGTGCCCAGCCTGCCGGAATCATTCAATGTTCTGGTCAAGGAGTTGCAGAGCCTGGCAATTGATGTGGAATTGATAGAAACCGCCAAGTAGGCGATCACGCCTTAGCGGGCGGCTCAAGTTTATTGGGTCTTATTTCTATAAACTTTATATTAGGAGACCACGCTTGTGGATAACCTGAGTTTTTTTGAGAAACCCAAAAATCCGATAATGTTTGATGCCATGCGCATCCGACTGGCCTCTCCGGAAAAAATCCGGTCCTGGTCCTATGGGGAAGTCAAGAAACCCGAAACCATCAATTACCGGACCTTCAAACCGGAACGGGACGGGTTGTTCTGCGCCAAGATTTTTGGTCCGGTAAAGGACTGGGAATGCAACTGCGGCAAATACAAGCGCATGAAACACAAGGGAGTGATTTGCGAAAAATGCGGAGTCGAAGTCATCCTGTCCAAAGTGCGCCGCGAGCGGCTGGGCCATATCGAGCTCGCCAGTCCGGTCGCCCATATCTGGTTTTTCAAGGGGCTGCCCAGCCGAATCGGTCATATCCTCGACCTCAGCCTGAAAGAGCTGGAACGCATCATCTATTTTGAAAACTATGTGGTGATCGATCCCGGTGAGTCCGACTATAAAGAAGGTCAACTGTTGACGGAAGCCGAGTTCCGGGAATCGGAAATCGAATTCCCGCACGGATTGAAAACCATGGTCGGTTCCGAAGCGGTGATGGAGCTGTTGAAGAACCTGGACCTCGATGCGTTGGCGGCCAAACTGCAGGAGGATCTGCTCAAGACCGCCTCCGTTCTCAACAAACGTAAATTTTCGAAGCGCTTGAAAATTGTCGAAGCGTTCCGCAAATCCGGCAATAAACCGGAATGGATGATCCTCCAGGTCGTCCCGGTGATTCCGCCGGAACTGCGTCCCCTGGTACCCCTGGACGGCGGCCGCTTTGCGACCTCCGATCTCAACGATTTGTACCGCCGCGTCATCAACCGCAACAACCGGTTGAAACGCCTGCAGGAACTGAAAGCGCCGCAGATCATCATCCGCAACGAAAAACGCATGCTGCAGGAAGCCGTTTCGGCTTTGTTTGACAACGGCCGCCGCGGTCGGACACTGCGCGGCACCAACAAGCGTCCCTTGAAATCCCTGAGCGACATGCTCAAAGGCAAGCAGGGCCGTTTCCGGCAGAACCTGTTGGGGAAACGCGTGGATTACTCCGGGCGTTCCGTCATTGTGGTGGGTCCGGAATTGAAACTGCATCAATGCGGATTGCCCAAGAAAATGGCACTGGAACTGTTCAAGCCGTTCATCTTTAACCGGCTGGAACAAAAAGGTTACGCCGCGACCATCAAAACCGCCAAAAAGATGGTGGAGCAGGAGCGTTCCGAAGTGTGGGAAGTGCTGGAGGAAGTGATTCAGAAGCATCCCGTACTCCTGAACCGCGCTCCCACCCTGCATCGTCTCGGTATCCAGGCGTTCGAGCCCATCCTGATCGAAGGCAAGGCCATCCGCGTGCATCCGCTGGTGTGCACCGCGTTCAACGCCGACTTTGATGGCGACCAGATGGCCGTGCATGTGCCGTTGTCCATGGAAGCGCAGACCGAAGCCAAGCTGCTCATGATGGCGCACAACAATGTATTGTCACCGGCCAACGGCCGCCCCATCGCCGTTCCCAGTCAGGATATCGTTCTGGGCGGTTACTACATGACCAAAATCCGCGGCGGCGCGCGCGGGGAAGGAAGAGTTTTTTCCGGACTCCGGGAAGTTCGTATGGCGTATGACCATAACGAATTGGATCTGCAGGCCCGGATCATGATCCAGTTGGACGGTCAACTGGAAGTGACCACCACGGGCCGGATCCTGCTCTATGAGGTGACGCCGAAAGAACTGCCTTTTTCTTTGATCAACCAGGAGATGAACAAAAAATCCCTTTCCGAACTGATCGGCGCCTCCTACAAGGAAGTTGGCCGGGAAAAGACGGTTGCGCTTCTGGATGCCGTCAAGGAAATGGGATTCAAGTATGCCACCGAGGCGGGTCTTTCCATCTCCATCGATCACATGCGGATTCCGAAACAAAAAGAATCGCTGGTCCAGAAAGCCGGGGACGAAGTGTTGAGAGTGTACAAGCAGTACCGCGACGGCTTGATCACCAACGGCGAACGCTACAACAAAGTGATCGACATTTGGGCGCACGTCACCGAGAAAGTTTCCGAAGAAATGTTTCGGGAACTGGAAACCGAGGACGAGCGGATCGTCAAGGGTCAAGACCATAAGGATTTCAACTCCATTTTCATCATGGCCGATTCCGGCGCGCGCGGCAGCTCCCAGCAGTTGCGGCAGTTGGCCGGGATGCGGGGTTTGATGGCCAAGCCCTCGGGTGAAATTATCGAAACCCCCATTACCGCAAACTTCCGTGAAGGGTTGTCGGTGATTCAGTATTTCATCTCCACGCATGGTGCGCGGAAGGGATTGGCAGATACTGCGCTTAAAACCGCGAACTCCGGTTACCTGACGCGGAGACTGGTGGATGTGGCGCAGGATATCATCATCCTGGAAGACGATTGTGGAACCCTGCGCGGTATTGATATTTTTTCCCTGGTGGAAGCGGGAGAAATTATCCAGCCCTTGTCTGAGCGTATTCTGGGACGGACCGCGTTGGAAGATATTGTCGATCCGTTCACCGATAACGTGCTGATCAAGGCCAATTCCATGATCGATGAAGAAGCGGTCGAGATCATTGAAAATGCAGGTATCGAAAAAGTACGGATTCGATCCAACCTGACCTGCGAATCCCACCAGGGTTTGTGTGCGAAATGTTACGGTCGGAACATGGCGACCAACGACTGGGCCGAAATCGGCGAGCCGGTTGGGGTCATCGCCGCGCAATCCATCGGTGAGCCCGGAACCCAGCTGACCATGCGGACCTTCCATATCGGGGGTACCGCCAGCCGGGTGGTCGAGCAGACGACACTGAGCACTAAAAAAGGCGGCATAGTCAAATACGCAGGTTTGCGCACCATCAAAAACCAGCGCGGCGAAATCATCGTTATGAATCGTAACGGACATCTGCTGGTTCAGGATGAGAACGGCCGTGAAAAAGAGAAATATTCAATCGTTTATGCCGCCAAGCTCAAAGTGGCGGATGGCCAGGAAGTTCAGGAAAATCAGACGCTGGTGGAATGGGATCCTTACACCAATTCCATTTTGACGGAAGTGGATGGCACCATTGCGTTCGGCGATGTGGTTGAGGGTTTGACCATGAAAGAGGATTTCGACGAGATTACCGGACTGTCCTCCAAGGTCATCATCAGTCATCGGGACGAGAAAAAGCAGCCCCGTATTTCGATCAAGGATGACAAGGACGAGACCCTTCGACGGTACATCCTGCCTGCAGGCGCCCATATCAATGTCAACGAAGGCGACAAGATCAATGCCGGCGACGTCATTGTCAAGATTCCGCGTGAGTCGGCCAAGACCAAGGACATCACTGGCGGTCTGCCCCGCGTCGCGGAGTTGTTTGAGGCGCGGAAACCTCACGAACAGGCCACCATTACCGAAATCGACGGCAGGGTCAAGTTCGGCGGATTCGTTAAAGGAATGCGCAAAGTCGTGGTCGTGAATGACAGCGGTGAAGAACGGGAGTACCTTATCCCGCGGGGCAAGCACATCAATGTCCATGAGGGCGACGATGTGCTGGCCGGCGAACCGTTGATGGACGGTGCCTCCAACCCGCACGATATTCTCCGCATTCTGGGTGAAAATGAACTGCAGAAATACCTGGTCAACGAAGTTCAGGAAGTGTATCGCTTGCAGGGCGTTTCTATCAACGACAAACATATCGAGATCATTGTCCGGCAGATGCTCCGGCACCTGCAGGTGGAAGATCCCGGAGAAACCGACCTCCTGGTAGGCGAACAGGTCACCAAGAAGGTGTTTAACACCAAGAACCAGGAAGCGATAAAAAACAAATCCAAACCGGCCCAGGGAATGCCCGTTCTGCTGGGCATCACCAAATCCTCCCTCAGCACGGAAAGCTTTATTTCCGCGGCGTCGTTCCAGGAGACCACCCGGGTATTGACCGAAGTGGCGGTCAGTGGCAAGGAGGATCGGCTGGTTGGATTGAAAGAAAATGTCATTATGGGGCGATTGATTCCCGCAGGCACCGGGTGCCAGGCCTACAGCGGCATCCGGATCGAAGAACCGGAAATTGAAGAGGTGGAAGAGAAGAAACCGGAAGAGGAAGCGACCGCGCCAGTGGAATAAAATCAAAAATTTCCCCTTGACTCCGGCACGCAAAGTGTTAGAATTCAAAGCTTTCCGTTTGCTGGGAATAAAATCTAAAAACGCCAACAAAATCAATGTGTTTTGTAGGTTTGGGGTTCCCGTATTTGGTGGGAAACCCTTGATGAGAGAGGTATATTTTGCCGACCATAAATCAGCTAGTCAAAACGGGCCGTAAAAGCCCGGAAGTGAAGACGGCCAGTCCGGCTTTGAAACAGTGTCCTCAAAAAAGAGGGGTCTGTGTCCGGGTGTATACCTCTACGCCCAAAAAGCCAAATTCGGCGCTGAGAAAGGTCGCCCGTGTGCGTTTGACCAACGGGATGGAAGTGACCACCTATATCCCTGGAGTGGGACATAATCTTCAGGAGCACTCCATCGTTTTGATTCGCGGTGGCCGGGTGAAGGATCTTCCCGGGGTCCGGTACCATGTCGTGCGCGGCAGTCTGGATACCCTGGGCGTCGACAATCGCAAGCAATCCCGTTCCAAATACGGGGCCAAAAAGCCTAAATAGAATTGATGGGAAAGTTGTAATTTATGGCACGAAGACGAGAAGCGGATAAGCGGCAGATTTTACCCGACCCCAAATTTAACGATATCCTGGTGGCCCGGTTCATCAACAATCTGCTGAAAAAAGGCAAAAAGAGTCTGGCGGAACGGGTGCTGTACACCGCGCTGGACAATATCGGGGAGAAACTCAAGGACGAGTCGGCGTTGGATGTCTTTAAAAAGGCGATCGATAACGCGGCTCCCGTTTTGGAGGTCCGGTCGCGCCGTGTCGGTGGGGCCACCTACCAGGTTCCGGTGGAAGTCAGCCGGAGTCGTCGCCAGGCTTTGAGTATTCGTTGGATGATCGCTCATGCCAAGGCGCGTGCGGGCAGAACGATGGCGGATAAGCTGACCGGAGAACTGCTCGACGCTTACAACAATACGGGGGGAGCTATTCGTAAAAAAGAAGACGTGCACCGCATGGCTGAGGCCAACAAAGCGTTTGCGCATTATCGCTGGTAATTTTTGGTCTGAGAAACTATGAGTAAAAAAATCAATCTGGAAAAAATTCGAAACATTGGGATTATCGCGCACATCGATGCCGGAAAAACCACAACCACCGAACGGATTTTGTATTACACGGGGAAAAGTCACAAGATCGGCGAAGTGCATGATGGTAACGCCACCATGGACTGGATGGAGCAGGAGCAGGAACGGGGCATCACCATCACCTCCGCCGCCACTACTTGTTTCTGGAGCGACCACCAGGTCAACATCATCGACACCCCGGGCCATGTGGATTTTACCGCGGAAGTGGAGCGTTCCCTGCGCGTCCTGGACGGCGCTATCGGTGTGTTCTGCGCGGTCGGCGGAGTGGAGCCCCAGTCGGAAACGGTTTGGCGTCAAGCCACCAAATATCATGTGCCGCGCATCGGTTTCGTTAATAAAATGGACCGGTCGGGAGCCAACTTCCTGGGTTGCGTTAACCAGATGAAGGATCGGTTGAGCGCCAATCCGGTGCCCCTGCAATTGCCGATCGGCGCCGAAAATAATTTTGTCGGAATGGTGGATTTGGTGGAAATGAAAGCCTACGTGTATCCGGAGAAGGACAACCCCAAAGGGGAGATTTTCAAAGAATCGCCTATTCCGGATGATATGGCGGACGAAGTGGCGGAATACCGGGAAAAACTGATGGAAGCCGTTTCCGATATGAATGAAAGCATAATGGAAAAATATTTGGGCGGAGAGGAAGTGTCTGTCGAAGATATCAAAGCCGCGATCCGTAAAGGAACTCTTGAATTGAAGTTCACGCCGATTCTGTGCGGAGCCGCTTTCAAGAACAAGGGCGTTCAGCAACTGCTGGATGCGGTCCCCGCGTATCTGCCTTCACCGCTCGATGTGCCGGCGATCACCGGTATCAACCCCAACACGCAGGAAGAAGTGACCCGTAAAGCCGATGACAAGGAACCGGTGTCCGCGCTGGCATTCAAGATCATGACCGATCCCTTTGTCGGGCAGTTGGCGTTTTTCCGGGTGTATTCGGGAGTGCTCACGAGCGGTTCCTATATTTACAACTCCACCAAGAACGTGCGGGAACGTATCGGGCGCCTGCTGCGGATGCATTCCAACAAGCGCGAAGAGGTCAAATCGGTCAGCGCCGGAGATATCGCCGCGGCCATCGGTTTTAAAAAGACCTTTACCGGTGATACGCTGTGCCCGGAAGACAAGCCGGTGGTGCTGGAAGCCATCTCCTTCCCCCAACCCGTTATTTCCGTGGCCATCGAACCCAAATCCAAACCCGAACAGGAAAAACTTTCCGATTGTCTCA
>JAHELC010000006.1 GCA_024644405.1 Nitrospinaceae bacterium | reverse complement strand
TTGCAGGGGGTGGGCCGGAAGACCGCCAACCTGACCTTGATCCTGGCGTTCGACGGCATGGGGATTTGTGTGGACACCCATGTGCACCGGATCGCGAACCGCTGGGGTTATGTCGAAACGGCGACACCTGATCAAACGGAAGCCGCCTTGCGCAAAAAACTCCCGCAGAAATATTGGCAACGAATCAACGAATGGCTGGTGGGTTTCGGACAAACCGTCTGCAAACCCCTGTCACCGATGTGCAATCAATGCCCGGTCGATAAACATTGCCCGCGTATCGGAGTGGATAAACACAGATGATCTACCGGCAATACTAAGCCAGGCTGCCGATGGTTTTTTTCTGGAGGGCGATCAATTCTTTGATGCCCTTGTTCGCCAGGCTGAGCATGCCTTCCATATCTTTATCGGAAAAAGGTTCCTGCTCTGCGGTTCCCTGAATCTCGACGAACCCCCCCTTGCCGGTTTTGACGATATTCATATCGACTTCCGCCACCGAGTCTTCACTGTATTCCAGATCCAGAATTTTTTTGCCTTCCAGAATACCGACACTGGTGGCCGCCACGAAATCCTTGACCGGAATTGTTTCAATCAGCTTCTCTTTTTTCAGTTGCTTCATGGCCAGGCACATGGCGACGAAGGCGCCGGTGATGGAGGCTGTGCGCGTCCCGCCGTCGGCCTGAATGACGTCGCAATCGATCCAGATGGTGCGCTCGCCCAGTTGTTCCATGTCGACCACCGTGCGCAGGGAGCGGCCGATGAGTCGTTGAATTTCCTGAGTGCGTCCGGACACTTTACCGCGCGACGATTCCCGGGAAGTGCGGGTGTGCGTGGAGCGGGGGAGCATGGAATATTCGGCGGTCACCCATCCCTGTTTTTTGTCCCGCAGGAAAGGCGGCACTTTTTCCTCGACGCTGGCGTTGCAGATGACCTTGGTATCTCCCACCTGAATGAGAACGGATCCCTCGGCATGTTTGATGAAATTCTTCTTGATGGATACGGTTCTCATTTGGTTGGGCGCGCGCCCGTCGCTTCTGGACATTTAAATCTCCGGATCTTTAAATTGCGGGTTGAGAGAAAGGAATAGCGTGAACAAGGCTGGTAAAATAGCAGGAATTTGTTTTTTATTCAATGAAGTCGGTTCCGACCCGTTCAAATACCGTTTAAAATTGATGATTTATCCACTTAACCCGGATGGGAAATGCTCCCGAATGCGCTTTGACAGCTACTTTCAACCAGTTTCGGGATTTTGCCGGGACGGGGCATAACTCATTAATTTTATTGATTTTAAAAATAAAAGGACTTAGTCTGAGGGAAACCAACCGTTCAACCTTTTCTATCAAACCAACCCTGGGAAAACTATGGATTCATATTTTCAAGATGGAGTGAAACTCAAGGGAGTTTTGCACAGCAAAGGTGTTCTCCACGTCGGCGGAGAATTCGAGGGCGAGCTCTTTTCCACGAATCATCTGGTGATCGGTAAAGGGGGAATCGTCAAAGGCGATATCAAGACCTTCGACATCACCAATATGGGGATGATCAAGGGTAATGTGAAGGCTGAAAATAAAATCAACCTGAAAGAAGAAAGTGAACTCGAAGGAGATGTTACGACCTATCAGTTCATTGTCGATGAGGGCTCGAATTTTGAAGGCCGCTGTAAAATGACCAAGGTCAAACCCGAGGTTAAAGCTCCTCCCAAGCCCAGGAAAAAAGAACCGGTTGAGCCTCTAAAAGAAATTGAGGACATCAGCGAAGACATTCAGATCGCCGCGCAACAAATCACCCCGGACAGTTTTGAAATTCCTACCAGCGAACCGAGTAAACCGAAACAATCTGTGTTCGCGTTTTTTTCCAAGATTCCCAAAAATGCAAAAAGAGCAGTAGGGACTGTGGCGGGTTTGGCGGTTATTGGGTTGGTGGCCCTGCAGTTTAGCGGTCCGGCACCCAACAGCGTCGGGGATCTGCTGAATAAAGGAACCGCTTACCTGGAACAGAAGAAGTTTTCCGATGCCGAAGGGGAGTTTTTGAAGGCTTTGAAGGTTTCCCGCAACAATCCCCACGTGTATGCCGGGCTCGGCGAGGTCTACTTGCAAAAGAAAGAATGGAATCAGGCGTTGACTCAATTCCAGCGCTCGCTCGACCTCCAGCCCCAGGAAAACACCTATCGCATCAAGCTCGCCAAAGTGTATTCCGGTAAAGGCCAGTTCAAGGAAGCCACCGACATCTACCAGTCGGTCATTGATCAAGACCCGCAGAACCCCCAGGCTTTTTATGAGTTGGGGGTTCTGAAACTGGATAAAGGCGCGCGCGATGACGGCATCGCCGCTCTCAAGATGGCTTCACGGGTGGATCCGGATTATTACAAACCTCACCACAAGCTGGCGGAATTGTACCTGGAAGAAAACAGAATACCCGAAGCGATTCATGAAATGAAACAAGCGGTACGGGCCCAGAAGGATGAGCCTGAACTTCATCTGGTCCTGGCGGAGTTGTTGATTAAAAACAACCAGGAAGAAGAAGCCGTTGGAGAGTATGAAAGAGTCGTCGAATTGTTTCCTGATAACCTGAAAGCCCGGATGAAGGTGGCGCAATGGTATTTTGAAAAGGGGGATATTCCGAGATCTCTGGATTCCTACCAGGCGGCGGAAAAGCTGAATCCTGAAAGCGACGTTATCCAAACCCAGCTGGGGAAAATCTATCTCGCCAGTCAGGACCGGGAAAAAGCGGAACTGGCTTTGCGCAAAGCGGTCCAATACAACGACCAGAATGGTGAAGGGTATTACCTGTTCGGAAAACTCCTGAGCCAGGATCAAAAGCTGGATGAGGCTCAGACGGCTCTCGAAACCGCGGTGGAATTGGATCCCAAACTGGGTGGAGCTCATTATGAGCTGGGCCAGATTTTTATGACAGCGGAGCAAGTGGCTTCCGCCGCCAAATCGTTTGAAAAAGCTTTAAAGGCCGAGCCCGAAAATTTGACGTATATGCTGGCTTTGGGCACTGCGCAAACGCAAAACAAAAATCCCAACCGGGCTGTGGAAGTTCTATTGAAAGCATCCAAAATGGAGCCGGACAATGGTCTGGTTTCTCAGGAGCTGTGCGAGGCTTATAAAAAGAAGGGATTTTACCGGGTCAGTATCGACCACTGTGAAAAAGCCATCAAGCTTCTACCGAATTCGTCTCCCGTCATGAACCGGCTGGCCTGGTTGTATGCCAAGAAAAAAACCCGGCTGGCCAAGGCGCAGAGGTTGTCCCAAAACGCAGTCAAGTCCGACCCTCAGAATCACCGGTATCTCGATACACTGGCGGAAGTTTACTATGTTCGTGGGAAAAAGGATAAAGCCATTCAAACGATCAAAAAGGCCCTGGAGATTGATTCGAACAATCGCCTGTACAAACAACAGTTGTGGCGTTTCAAACATATTAAAGCCACCCCCCAGAAAGTGGAAACCCCCGCTACCAGCGAACCGGTGAGCAATTCCGATTCGGACAATACGGTGGAGGAGGCTACCGATGATTCCATTGCAGAATCACCGGAAGAGACTTCGCCGGCAGAAGAAAGTCCGGAACCTTCCGATGTGCTGCCCTTTGCCGAAGAATTGTAGACTTCAGATCGTCCCCATTCCCTTCAGTGTAATATAGCTTAAATAGCACAACAGCAGGATGATGCCGTCGGGTTTGTTCAATTGATATTTTCGGCTGATGAGAAGCAGTAACAGACAGGTCACTCCGGTGGTGATCAGCAGGTCGGGATGAATCGGTTCCCGGATGATTAGGGGATTGAGCGCAGCGCTGGTCCCGAGCACCATAAAAATATTAAAAATATTGCTTCCGAAAATATTTCCCAGGGCCATTTCTCCATGACCCCGCAAGGCGGACATAAAGGAAGACACGATTTCCGGTAAGCTGGTTCCCAGCGCGACGATGGAGATTCCGATCAACCACTCGCTGACTCCCACCTTTCGGGCAATATTGACGGCGCCGTGGACCATCCAATCCGCTCCCAGGATCAAAAGTGCCAGCCCCGCGAGAGTCAATAGGACTTGAAAGCCCATCCCTTTGCCGGCGAAAATAGAAAATTCCTCCTCCAAGTCAAAGTCTCCCCCATCATCGTATTTAAGCGTTCTCCACACGTAAATCATAAGTCCCGATACCAGCAGCAACCCTTCCCAGCGCGACAGGGTAAAGTCCCAGGCCAAATATAAAATGACGAACGTGGCTATTACCAGGGGAGGGGTTTCAGATTTAAACCGTCTCTGATCGATGGTGAGAGGGACTATCAGGGCCGTCAGTCCCAGTACCAGCCCCACATTGGCAATATTACTGCCGATGACATTTCCAACGGCCACCTCGGCTTCTCCCCGGAAGGAGGCCAGCACGCTGACGGCCAACTCGGGAGAGGACGTGCCGAACCCCATCACCGTGGCGCCAATCACAAAAGGGCTGATTTTAAAACGATGGGCGATCCGCAGGCTTCCGGTGATCAGGGATTCGCCGCCGAAATACAACAAAGCGAGGCCTGCCAGCACATAGAGGACGTCAGTAATCATGGAAATCGCCTGGTGATTGCCTTGGAACCGGTTGGTAAACCGGGCTCAGTGTTTTCCGGATGATGAACTGAAAGGTTGCGGTCCAAGGGATGGTAAGAGTTGGGTTGGAATGGATTAACCGGATTGGAAATATTGGTCAATCAAGCTAAGGGGATGATACAAGAATTGGTGTGAAATTTCATTAAAAACCAAAAGAAAAACCAGGGAGTCCCGGAGGTCTCCCTGGTTTTTGAGTGCTGCGCTGATTTTGGAAATTAACTGCCCTCTCTTTTGGGAACCGTCATAATCATTCTTTTCTCCGCTTCACGTGCTTCCATTTTCTTTTGGTCGGCGCTTTTTTCAAGTTCTTCCTTGCGCGCGCTCCCTTCCTTCATGCGGTTTTCAGCGTCTTTATATTCTTGGGAGTGCTTCTCATCCTTGTACTCTCCAAGGGAGGATTTATCCATCTTCATGCCGGAACCCTCTTCCATGTGTTTCCCGTCATCTGCCCACATCAGGCTGGGAATCATAAGTGCAAGAGAGAAAATCAACGCTGATAAAGTGAGGACTGTCTTTTTCATGAACGACTCCTGGGTATGGTATGGAACAAGATTAATGGATACGAAACAGCTACTCTTCCCGCCACCGGGAAATATCAAGGAGATCCTTTGAATCTCAGATTAGTCGTGGGGCTGTGCCATATATTACAGACAAAAATGCGGGTTTTTGGATATTTTTTCCAGGAAGGGACATAAAAAAAGCCCTCATCCCGCAGGATGAGGGCACGAATCACTTAATAAACTCAGGATTTTTTACGAATGAGGGTACCTTTGTACCCCAGAGTCTCCAGTTTTTCCTGGCCCTTAAGGGCGTTCGTGTTGCTTTCGAATCCACCGACACGGACGACAAACATTCGCGTGTCAATTTTCATCTGTTTCAGGCTGGTGAAAATACCTTGCTTGGTCAATTTTTGCTTGAGTGCCTCAGCTTTTCCCTTGGATTTGTCTTTGCCCAGAATGATGGAATAACTCGCGTTATCATTTTTTTTCAATATGGGGTTCAAACCCTTACTCCTCAATTCCGTCATCATATTCTGCGGACTCTTTTTGTCAGCAAAACCCCCGATGAATACAACGTACATGGATGACCGGGTGGTCCGGGTTTGCACGAGCGGTGAAAATCCACCGGACATCAGTTTTTTGATGACGCGATCCGCGTTGGTTTTCACCGAAAAGGCCCCGACCTGTATGAAAAACTCACTTTGCGCCTCTGTCAGCCGAGGCGCGACAGATTTGGGACTGGAGAGGGCGGGTTTCGCAGGTTCAGCTGAAGCCGGTGAAGATTGAATTACAGGAGTGGAGGGGGCAGCTTGCCCGGAGGGCGCACCGGGTTCCGGACGTGAAACCGCTTGTCCCGGTTTCCCCAGGTTCTTCTGGATCATGGACATCACTTCATTTTCCAATGGACTCAGGTCCTGTTCTTCTGAGTCATTCAAGGCGGGTGCTCCGGTCGCCGTAGCAGACTCGGTTACCGGAAAAGGAATGGGCTTGGGAGCTGGCCCCGGTGCCGTCGGCGTTTGGGCAATCTGTGCTTCCTCCATTAGAAAGGAGGGTACGGGAATGGTCTGGTTCTGCACTCCCGAATAAAGAACATAGAACAATCCCACTCCCAGCAGAACGACCAGGAGCATTTTGGTATTATTGGAGCGTAATTTTTGGTTGATCTCGGCCTGGGCCTCAATCTCTGCATCCAGAATCAAATCGTCTATTTTTTTGATGGTTCTTCCATGGTGGGGTCGTTCACTCTGTTGAGGCTCATTGAATAGTTTGGCAGACATGGTTTTTTGGGAGTGAAAGGTTAATGAAAGATAGAGTTACTTCTGTCGTTCGGGTTTAGGATCGGGAGAGTCGGGCTCTGGCTGATTTAAAATGCGAAGTGGGAAAAAATCTGTTAATTTGAATAGGGCGTGTTATCAGGGGTAGCCAAAACCTCCATCCCACTGAAACTGCAAACATTATATCCATCATTTTTTCGGGTGTCAAGCAAAAGGCATTGTTTTCTAAAAGGTTAGGCTTAGCAGGCCGCCTGCTAATTTTAATAAATTTAAACAAATCATCTGATGACCTCTGGTCCTGATATCTCTGTCAAATTGGGCGCTCTTGAGCTCAGCAACCCCATCATTGCCGCGTCGGGAACTTTCGGCTATGGGTTGGAATTCATCCCGTTCCTCGATCTCAGCCGGTTGGGCGGATTGTGCACCAAAGGGCTCTCCCTGAAACCCCGCCTGGGCAACCCGGTGCCCCGTGTGTTTGAAACCGCATCGGGTATGCTCAATGCCATCGGGTTGGAAAATGTCGGCCTCGATCAATTCCGGGATGACAAACTGCCTCTTCTTCAGAAATACCAGACCCGCATCATTGTCAATTTTTTCGGGGAGACGGTCCGGGAGTATGCCGAGATGGCGAAACAGCTTTCCGGGTTGGAGCGTATCGACGCTTTAGAAATGAATATTTCCTGTCCCAACGTGGAGGAAGGCGGCCTGGCGTTCAGTTCGAACCCGCAAATCGTGGAGCAGGTGGTCAAGGCGGTGCGTCCCGCCACCCAGAAATTTCTGATCGTGAAACTGTCCCCCAATGTGACCGATATCTGTGAAATCGCCCGGGCGGCGGAAGCCGCCGGTGCCGATGCGGTATCACTTGTCAATACCTATGTCGGAATGGCGATGGACGTCGATACCCGGAAACCTTTCCTCGCCAATGGCAGTGGCGGCTTGTCCGGTCCGGCGATCAAACCGATTGCTTTGAACATGGTGTATCAGGTGGCCCGGACGGTGGGCATTCCCGTAATCGGGATGGGCGGCATCCGGACCGCGGAAGACGCCTTGGAGTTTATAATGGCCGGCGCCTCGGCGGTTCAGGTGGGTACCGCCAATTTTTTTGATCCTGCCGTCACGGTAAAAATTATCGACGGGATCCGCCGATGGTGTGCCGCTAAAGGAATTAATAAATTAGATGAGATACGCGGAGTTAAATAACTGATTTAAGGAAGATAAATGCGGGGAACCCGCTTACCGACACCACACAGAATTTCGTAGGGGATGGTTTCGGCCTGAGTCGCCATCTCGTCGGCGGTGAGGGTTTCCTCCCCTTGTTGACCGAACAGGACCACCTCATCGCCTTCCTGCGCCTCGGCACAATCGGTCACATCAACCATGCACATGTCCATACAGATCGTCCCCACTTGAGGCAACTTGTGCCCGCGCACCAGTACCTGCATCCGATGGGTCAGGAGCCGATCCAGACCATCGGCATATCCGACCGGAAGAGTCGCAATACGGCTGTCGCGCTGGGTGACAAATTTCTTGCCGTAACTTACCGGGGAGCCTTTCGGAAGGGAATTGATAGTCAATATCCTCGTCTTCCACTGCATGACCGGGATCAGGGAAAATTCTCTATGCTTCGCGGTTAAGGACTCGATTACCGGGGCCAGCCCGGGGGCAGGCAACGCTCCGTAAAGGGCGATTCCGGGCCGCACCAGATCGTACTGGCTTTCCGGGAACTGGAGCAAAGCAGCGCTGTTGGCGCAATGCGCCAGTGGAATATCAAATTTCGCTTTTTTCAAGGCATCGAGCGAGGCTTGAAAACACTTCATCTGTTTCAGCGTAAAGCCGGGGTCTGCGTGATCGGCAGAAGAAAAATGAGTAAAGATGGATTCGATCCGGATATTTTTTAAGCCCGCAATGAACTCGACCAATCCGGGAAGCTGGTCCGGGGCAATCCCAAGCCGGCCCATCCCGGTATCGACTTTAACGTGAACCCCCGCTTCTTTACCCAGGAGGCCTGCGCGTTGCGATAAGGTTTCTGCCAGGGAGCGGCTGTACAAGGTGGTGGTCAGGTTGTGTTGAATCAGCTCATCAATTTCGTCCGGGAAAATCCCGATCAGCACCTGGATTGGAGCCTGCACTCCCTGTTCCCTCAGTTCGATGCCTTCGGAAACAATTCCCACTCCCAAAGTATCCGCTCCGGCATCGAGCATGGCTTGAGTGCAGGGCAGGGCGCCGTGACCATAGGCATCGGCCTTGACGACGGCCATCAGTTGGACTCCGGGTTTGAGCAAGGAGCGTAGGGCCTTCACATTGTGCTGCAGGTTCGACAAATGAACCTCCGCCACGGTGGCCCGGTGTAAGCCCGCTGGGTTGGCTGATTGCATGTCGATGGAATTGGAAATATTCTTCTCCTCTATTCCCGCCGGGTCCGGCCGGTGGATGAGGTGCGTCCCTGAACCGTGGCTTTTCCCGCTGTCCGGACGGGCCGGCAGGACATGTTGGACTCATCTTTGGTAGATTTACGAATCTGGTAGCCGCGGTCACTGTAAAAGTTATAGGCCATGGCGTTGATGCCGCTTTCCTCGACACACCAGTAAGTCGACCCGCATCCTTCGGGAAAGGCGTAGTCGATGTGGACGATGTCGCCGTCAAAGTCATAGTTTTTGCTGTCGTGGTCGTACAGGTTGCGGCACTCCTGGCTTTTGGGCAGGCGCCAGTCATCGTATCCCGCGAATTTTTTTTCATTCAGCCGGGCGACGAATTTGTGGGCTCCCTTCCAACTGCACCATTTGTTTCTTTTCTGATAGCTGTCCACCTTGAGCCACATCAGTTTGTATTTGGTATCGGTGACGGTGCCATCGCCGTTATCCACAAAACGTTCGCCTTCAGCCATTCTTCGAACCCAATAAAGTTAAAGGTTAGTAATTGCGTCGTAATAATTAAAATCCCTCTATACCTTGACTTAGCTATTATAATTCAATAGTTTCCTTGAAACAAAAATTAATCCCGGCGGGATCGAGTGAATTTCTCAGTCGATTTAATATCGATATGCGTTATCAGGGATGCTTCAGCTGAAATAACGATTTCAATAATCCATTATTTTTGTGGTATTTTGTGGCTTCCATTTTTTTTAAGGGATCCGGTTATATTTCCGGTGGGCGTTTGTCACAAACGAGATAAGGAATATTATGGCTAAGATTGAAATTCAAAGTTTTTTCTTCGACCTGCTGCATTGCAAGGACAAGATCATCAGCATATTCGATGAGTTTGATGAAAAATTCGGGGACGATGAGCGGGGCTCACTGGTTGCGGGAATTCGTGAAATGGCAGACGCCGATCTGGTCAACCTCCTCATCAATATTCAGCGGATGGCCACGGGTTATGAAGAGATCAAGGAATTGATGGATGCGGCCGAGGAGGAAGAGCTCCAGAAATCTTTAGAGGAAGAGGATGACGAGGATGATGACGACGAGGATGATGACGACGAGGATGACGAGGATGAAGACGGCAAGAATTGATTTCGCCGTGAAACGGCATTTCCCCAGGTTCGTTTGAATGTATCTCGATAATAAGCGCGTTCTTTTGTTGGTTTATTTTGTTGTTACATTTCTGTCCGCTTGTGAAATAACCCCGGATTCTCTGCCACCCACAAGGGTCTCCGAGATGGATGGCAAGGCCATGAGGCTGGTTCCCGCCGGAGAATTCATTATGGGGACCGACCGTACTGATCCGGAGAATACCCACCTTAAAATCGGCACCGTCAAACCTCTCTACAAGGATCAGCACCCGGAGCACAGGGTCCACCTTGAGGCGTTTTATATCGACGAAAAAGAGGTGTCCAACGGGGAGTATCAGAGATTTGTTGAAGCCACACAATTTCCAGAGTTGCCCGGCCACTGGGAAGAGGGAATGTTCCCCGCGGGGACGAAAGACCTGCCGGTCACCAACGTCACCTGGCGTGAAGCGTTGACATACGCGCTTTGGGCCGGCAAGCGGTTACCGACGGAATCTCAGTGGGAAAAGGCCGCACGCGGCACTGACGGCCGGTTGTTTCCATGGGGCAATGAATACCAAAAGGGCTGGGCCAATGTCGGGGTCGATGGTGCCAAGTCGCTCATGCCCGGTGGCAGTTATCCGAAAGACGTCAGCCCCTACCACCTTTTTGACATGGCGGGGAATGTCATGGAATGGACTTCGAGCTGGTACCAGCCGTATCCCGGGAACGATTATCAGTTTAAAAAATTCGGGAAAGAGTTCAAGGTGCTTCGCGGCAACGGGTTTCAGAAGGGTGGGCATTACTTTCTGGAGGCATACCGTTATGCCTTTTACCGCACTGAAGCCAGACCCGATGAATACTTTGAAAATGTCGGTTTCCGGTGCGTGATGCCGGTCACTGCTCCGAAGTGACTTTATCCTCCACAGGTGATTTTCTTTTCAGTGGCCGCCACCCAAAGGAAGAAAAGACCAGAGCGGCGAAAACCATATCAGCGATAAAAACCGCACGGGGAGTGAACCATTCCATATAAATGATTCGATTCAGCCAGGTGGCGAGAAAGGAGCCTTCGTAGGATTCCCCTGTTGAAGCTTCTTCGAGAACGGTTAGTGGACAGGGAATTTGCAGGATCATCAGCAGGGTGATGAAGGCGAGGACCCCGGCATGAATCAGACGAAACGCACGGTGGTTCGTGATCAACGCGACCGGAAACCCGACCACCACGAACAACAGCACCGCAGCATGTAATATTAGATAAAATACCGCCATGATCGGGTCTCCTCGGACGGATAAAAAAACTGCCCGCGCATTCTATTCCAAAATCGTGTTATCCAGAATGGCTTCCTTGAGCAGGGCCTTTGAAATATTGGCGTCCACCAGGTAGGCATCCTTGAGGTTGGCTTTGCTGAAGTTGGTGCCGTGGAGGTTGGCTTCAAGGAGAAAGGCGTTTTTCAGGTTGGCTTCTTCCAGGTTGGCGTACGTCAGGTCGGCTCCTTCCAGATTTGTTTCTTCCATTTCCGTTCCTTTGCAGAAAGAATCCTTCAATTCGCATCCCACCATTTCCGCGTGCGAAAGTTTGACTCCCTTGAGCGTGCTGGAGTTGAAGTCGGAGTATTTCAAGGTGGCTCCGCGGAGATCGGTGTTGCTGATTTTAGAAAACCCAAAATCTGAGCCCCGGGCATTGATACCGTTTAAGCGGGAACCGGAGATGTCGATGGATTTAGCATACGCGTACATCATTCGGGCAAAACTCAAATCACTGTTCTGGATTTTTGCCGAAGAAAGGTTGCCGCGGCTCAAATTACAGCCCCGCAGTTGGCACCCCTTGAGCTGGGCCGAGGCAAAATTAGAATTTTCAAGCTTTGCATTTTTGAAAATGCAATTGATCAGAGTGGCGTCTTCGAAATTCGCGTTTTCCAGGTTGGTGGAAGTAAAGTTGACGTTTTTTATTTTTGCGTTTTTAAAACGGGTGTTTTTGAGATTGGCTTGGGAAAAATTAATATCAACCAATTCGGACTGGTTGAAATTGGTTTCCGTAAAAACGGAAAATATAAACGATATTCCATTCAGGCTGATGCCGCTGAGGTCATAGGATTTGAAATTAACGCCATCTTGAATATTGCTGTTCAATGTGAGGGCAAGAATCTCTTCAATATTTGACATCAGATTTTCCGATCCGATAACTGGGGGGTGTTCATATTTATTCCGCTTTTTTAAGGGTGGAAGGCATTTGCATGGTTTGCTTCGATGAAGGCGAATCTTCTGATTGAGTGATACCCGACTTTAAAAATTTCAGGATATAGGTGTTCAGCCAGAAAAGGTTCATGGAATCTCTGCGGCTTCCGGGAACAAATACTTTCAAATAATCGGGGTTGTCCAATACGTGGCTGGACGTTTGAGGCAGCAGGTCTTTGAGGCTCCTCCCCACACAATTTATACCCGAATATGTTTTACAGAACAACTCCCCCCAGGAAGTCAGGTATATGGTGACCATACTTCGAATTCGCTCCAGGCGTTTGGTGATATAGTTGGAATATTCCTTGTTGGTTTTGCATTCATTGATATTTCCAATAGTGATTTCCCTGGGAATGGGATTGCCAAAGTCCACAATGACAAAAGCCTGTTTGATGTGTGCAGGGGCCAATAAATCCTGGTTCGAGATATCGGCGATATTCACTTGCGCCAGAAAACTGGACAGGTCGCTCAATAGGGTTTTCAGGTCCTGATCTTTGATCGATTGTTGCTCGGCCCGCAACAACAGGACGGTGTCATTGTTGTAGAGACTGTTGAAGCAGGTGAATGCCACCAGGAACTGCAGTGTGGATGCTTTTTTGATGATATTTTCCTGGGGAATCAACTCCAACAAAGCCAGGGTTTTGCCGCGAATGAGATACCAGGTTCCCTTGTCCGTGGGGCTGGACTGGTGCAGCAAAAATGTCAGCTCCTTCTCGCCGGTTTCTCCATCGACCAGTGCAAACAGATTCTCCACTTTGTTGACGGCCTTGCGGTAAAAACTGAATAGTTTGCGTCCCAGAAGATGCGTGTCTCTTTCAGTAATCAGGCTTTTTCCGGGTTCCAGTTTGGAATTAGCCTCTGAGATTTTTTTATATGAGTTCATTAATATCCGGTTCATCCGGTTTCCCAGGGCGACTTTTTTCATCATTTGCCAGTTCATATAGGAATTGAGTTTTTCCACTCTTCCCGGATTCCAGTCCCAACGATTGATCAGTTCGATCAGCATTTTTTTGTTGGGGTCCGTACTTCCATGCGTCAGCTCATAATTGTTGACCTTGGTTCCTGTTTTTAAATAGAAAGCGATGCGAAGAGCGTCTACCTCGCGTTCCGTCTTGGTGGTGAGAAAATATTTTTCCACTCTTTCAAACAGATTTTTATAAGTATCAATTTTCTCGTAAGGAACGCCGCTGAATATTTTCTTCTTGATATCATGGCAGAGCAGATTGGATTTCGTATTGTTGAACATATACTCTTCCAGCAGGCCCATCTTTATAAGAGTTTTGAAGGGGGCTTTGAACGATTTGATCAGGGCCCAGATGGACCCGCCGAAAAATTCACCCTGAGAAATGTCATCGACATTGCCGGTATCCAGAAAGTCATCCGGATTCAAAAGTGTTTGGTTGGTTTTGACCAGGTGGTACAAGATCCGGTACATGCGATCGTCCGTATTCAGGGGCACGATCCACCAGAAAGGAATCTTGCCGCCGGTAATAACGGCTGTACGGTACATTTCCTCTTTTAACAGTTTCGCCTGGGCGGAGCCGGTGCTTTCCGAATCACTTTCCCCGAAGATATTATTTTTGACGTCGAGGATGTCGTTGCTGAAAAAATGGATTTCAAGGTTAAAGGTGTCCCAGGTCCACTCTTCAATCAGCTTCAGTTTCTTGTCGAATAACTCCAATTCTTCGGGAGAAACGCTGTGCTTGTTGACGAACAAAGTGAAATCCAGGTCGGATTTTTGACTCTGGGCCATGGAACCCGTACTGCCCATCAGCAACACGGTATCGATAAAGGAAGAAGGGTTTTCGCCACCCCTTACGATGGTGTTTGGAAACAGTCGCTCTGCCGCCATCTGGCATTGTGGGTTGATCTTGAAATTATAAATACCGCTGGGGACATCATCCTGAATGTAACCGGGAAGACCTTTCTGGTTGATATGCAGTAACCGGGGAATGACTGTGAAAACGTGGCGGTCGGTCGCAGACAGCGTTTCCAGAATGCGGTGGATTTTGAACTGATTGTAACGCAGGAACAACTGCCTGTTGTTGAACAGTGTATTGGAAATTTTGGTTTTAGAGTCGTTCATGAATTTCCGGTGAAACCATCAAAATAAGTTTAATCATCTCTCTATTAATTATAAGGGTTTGTTTTGGGAAAACCTTATAATTTTGCACGAAATCGATATCTCATAATTTTCAATCCGATGTTATTTTTGTGTCGGCAAAAGGTGCTTTAAAGTTATATACTTTTAAAGTAGCAAATGATCCGTCTGCGGTTCCCATGGGATCGCTCCCGCCTGATCGCGATGAAGTGCTTCAGGAAAACCCGGCCTCATCGATATTCTGAAACCCTCAACTCCTGAATCTCAGTTGGAAGAAAAACCCCGATTACTCAAATCGAAACTGTACTGGGTAGGTATCCTGTATTTTGCAGAGGGATTTCCCCTGGGAATTTTTTATGACGTGTTTCCGGTTCACTTCCGACAACAGGGGGTGGACCTGTGGCAAATCGGTTTCATGAGTCTGTTGGGCCTGGCGTGGACCCTGAAGTTCCTATGGGCGCCAGCGGTGGACTATTACCGCCACCACCGAAAATGGATTTTTGTCATGGATTTCCTCATGGGAATGGTCATGCTGACTTTTGCGATTATCCTGGATTTCGGACCGTGGGTATGGGGGGCCATCGGTCTGTTCACGGTGTTTTCGGCGACCAGTGACATTGCCATTGACGGCTACACCATCGAAATGCTGGACAAGAACGAATTGGGATTGGCCAACGGCATCCGCAATGGTATGTATCGCGTCGGCATGCTGGCCGCCGGTGTGATTTTGATCCTCAGCGATTTTCTGTCCTGGAGCGCCACTTACCTGGCCGGTGCCGCCATTCTCGGTCTGTGTGGCACGGTGTGCCTGATGGCGCCCAAAGAAAAACCCTATCACACCCGGTCCACTTATTCGGTGAAAGCGGAATGGATCCTCATCGTCCAGCATCCGTACGCACTGGCATTGGTTTATCTTTTCCTGTTGGGAGCGGTGCGGCTGGTGGACTGGAAAATGGATTTTTCCGAGGGGCTTCCCTGGTTATGGCCGGGTTTGCTTTTGTTTACGGGGGCGATTCTTCTTTTGAGCCGAAGCGTCGCCCGTTCCAATGCCGGAGCCAATAATACCCTGCGGGAAGATTTGAATGAAGGACCCATGTTCGGCGCCCTGTTTGAACTGACTCAGCGACCCTACATTATTCCCATCGTCATTTTTATTTTGATTTACAAACTGGCGGATTCTTCCATGGGCTTCATGGTCAAACCCTTCTGGGTCGACACCGGATTTACCGCCACTGAAATCGGATTGGTTTCGGTCAACATCGGATTGGGTCTATCGATTGCGGGAGGATTGGTGGGGGGGTGGTTTACCGATCGTTTTGGAATTTTCAAGGGAATCTGGGTGCTCGGGCTGGCGCAGGCGGTTTCCAATCTGGGGTATGCCGGAGTGGCGTTTATTATTCCTCCGACTGTGGAAGGCGTGGAGTTGGCTACAAATTACAAAATGATGATGTACAGCGCCAGCGTCGTGGAATCGTTCACCGGCGGGTTGGGTTCCGCCGCTTTTCTGGCCTTTTTGATGGCCATCGTCAATAAAAAGCGCTCTGCGTCCGAGTATGCCCTGTTGTCTTCCATCTTTGCCCTCAGCCGATCGGTGGCCGGGTGGGCCGGGGGATTCGGGGCCGAGGCGATGGGGTATGGACCTTATTTTACTTTGACCTTCTTTTTAGCGTTTCCCGCTTACCTTTTTCTGCCCTGGGTGAAGCGAATGCTCGAGTACACCAGGAACTGGGATTGATACCATATATATGATGATCCAGTTTGTCTATTTACACGGATTTGCCTCCAGTCCCCAATCTCAAAAAGCCACGGCATTTACTCAGCGGTTTTCCGAATTGGGTCTGCCCTTGACGGTTCCGGACCTGGAGGGTGGCGATTTCAAGCACCTGACAATCTCCCGGCAACTCCGGATCATCGAGAATACCCTGGATTCTTTCCCGGGGGCCTCCTTTGCCCTCATTGGAAGCAGTATGGGAGGTTACCTCGCCGCTTTGACCGCCCAAATTCGACCCGAAGTAAAGGGCACGTACCTGATGTGTCCGGGGTTCAATTTTATGAAGAGGTGGCGGTCTTCATTATCTGGGGAAATACAAAGGGAAGGCGGGGCAGGGTTGATCCGGGTTTTTAATTACCGTTACAATAAAACTATGGAATTGGACCTGGGCATTTTTGAGGATGCGGAACAATGGGAGGGGGTCAATTTCAAAAGGCCTGTGCCCACCCGAATTGTCCATGGCATCCACGATGAAACCGTAGATATTGGAGAATCCCGGAAATTTGCCCGAAATCACCCCTGGGTCGACCTCCAAGAGGTGGATTCGGACCACGGGCTGCTCTCGCATTTGGACTGGATACTTGATGATTGTTTGGATTTTTTCAGTGTCCAAGGACTGTTAACCGTTTAAACTAGATGGAAGGGTTTTATTAACCGTGTACTCCGGGATGAAGCAATCATGACGGATAATCCTTCACAGAAAAGCCGACGTCACTCCTTGTTGCTGGTTGATGACGATCCGGATATTCTGGGTCTTTTAAAGTCACAACTTCAGTATGAGCCTTTTGAAGTTTTTACCGCCTCCGAAGGGGAGACGGCTTTGACTATTGTCCATTCTCATAAACCTGACCTGGTGGTGCTCGATATCAACATGCCCGGCCTGAGCGGTTTGGAAATTTGCCGGGCTTTGAGAGCGGACAAAAATACCGCCGATATCCCCATCATTATTCTGTCCGGACGCTCGGAAGAGATCGACCGTGTGCTGGGACTGGAGTTCGGGGCCGACGATTATGTGACCAAACCGTTCCATCCGCCGGAATTGATTTTACGTATCAACAATGTCCTGAAACGTGTTTACAAAAAGGTTGGAACCACCGAGGTTTTCTCCCAGGGGGATCTGACCGTGGACTTCCTCAAACACGAGGTGACGGTGAAGGGCCAGCCCATTCAACTCACTCTCACGGAATTCAAGCTTTTGTCCTCGTTGTTGGAAAGTGTTGGCCAGGTTAAAACCCGGGAATATCTCCTGGAGAATATTTGGGATCATGGCGATGGTGTTTTCTCCCGCACCATTGATACCCATATTCAGAGATTGCGGACCAAGCTGAAAGAAGCCGGCCGCTATATTGAAACCGTCCGTGGCGTGGGCTATCGGTTTCAGGAATAACCTTGGGTTTTATTGGGCCTGAGGATATCTGTTTAGCGTATTTCCCCCACCTGAATGTAACTTATCCTAAAAAATGTTGCACAACTGTAGCAATGTCTTGATCTAGCTTTAACGGACTTCCTCTATCTTAAGTGCATGTAACTAACTATAAATTAAGAGGTTATCATGCACAGTCAAAGTAAAAATATGCCGGGATATCCGTCAACCGTTGGAGGGCGGTTGAAGTATTGGAGAAAAGTTTCAAGATTGAGGCTTGTCGATGTGGCCTCCCTTATTCATGTATCGCAAGGTTCTTTATCGGATCTGGAAAACGACAAATCCCTGCCTTCGGCCGCAACCTTGACCGGTCTTTGCCAAAAGACGGATATGAATCTTTATTGGTTGTTGACGGGTGAAGGATCCATGGTCAATAAAGAGGAGAGGTTTCAGGCGGAATCCTCAGCCGTCAGCAATTTGATGGCATGGATGCAGGACAAGGATTTCCGTAAAACCGTCATGAAACTCCTCAATATTTTTGACAAGGGGTCGTCTGCACAGAAAGCCCAAATTCGGGGTTTTATTGCAGGCGTCGAGGCAGACCATCATTAGGGTGTGTACCGCCTCATCCGGTAATATTGGATTTCAACGTCCAGCCTTTTTTTTCGCCGGGCAGTTCAATTTCATACCAGTCCTCTTTTTCTTGAGAGATAGAAACGAGAGTTCCCTGATGGAGTTGGAATAAAACCCTCGTGGTGGCATTCCAACCCGAATGCACGTCGATTTGTTGAGGCAGGATGACTCCGGTGGATTGATGGGTTTCCAGATGCCATCGTAAACCGGTTGAAACCAGAGCCAATACCAGGAAAGCCAGCAGGATATTTCTGGCCGACTGGGTGGCTGGGGTCTGGTGGCGCAACCGAATCGCCATTACCATCCAAAAAGCCAGGTTGATCCAAAATAAAGCTATCCTGTGTTCGTTCAAGTTGAGATCGCGGACCCAGAATAAAATCGAATCGAGGACATGCGGTTTTCGCCCATCCAGTTGGTCCACCGTTTGACGGACCGCATACTCCAGGTTGGCTTCCACGTCTTCGTCACGGGGTAGAAGTTTTTGGGCTTTGACGTAATTCAGTATGGCTTTCGCCAGTTTCCCCATCCGGAAATACGCATTTCCCAGATTGTAATACAAATGCCCGTTTTCCATTCCTTCGGCAATGACCTGTTCATAAATTTCTGCCGCTTCCTGAAACTGGTTCTGGTTGTACAATTGGTTCGCCTGGCTAACCCGGGTTGTGACTTGACCCCAAATCGGGGCCGGTGCAAGTTGGATTCCCACACAGAAAAAAAATATAGCTATTTGCAGGTATCGGGTCGTCACGATTTCTTCTCCAACTGATCCAGAATTCTCCTAGCACCCTGGATCAACTCCTCAGGAGGGTTTCCCGTCGTCGGTGCGTATTGAAGCGTTTCATATTTTTCCAGCAGCTCCCGGGTCGCCTGAATTTCATCCGCACCGAAACCGCCCTTCATCATCTTTTCTTCCACTTCAGTGGCAGTGATCGCTGTGCCCTGCAGGTTTAAAATATTGCCCAGGTATTCGCGAACATTCAACGACAACTCGCGTGCAATTTCCCGGGGATCGCTGCCCTGCGAAAGAGCGTTCAATCTCTTTTGCGCCCGCTTGTAGGCACCGTGACTTCTGGAAAATGCGATATCGTATTTCAGCCGTTGCTGGCGTTTGTAGGTTCTACTGGAGATGAGAAACAGTCCGGCGGGCAAGAGCAGTCCAATGGCATACAGCATTCCTGAACCGGTGGTGAAGTTTGGACTCTCAAAAACCTCCGGCCCGGCATGGATCGGCAGAATATCTTCTTTGATCTTTTGAGCCGAAACTCCGTTTTTATCCATGGTGCTCGAGTCGGAATCGACCCTCCCCGATTTGGAACCGCCTGCTCCGGGTGTAACCGTAAGCGGCAGGGATTGTGTTTGAATGGATACGTAATCGCCCTTCGTCGGGTCAAAATAATTGAGAGAAATAGCAGGGACCCGCAAACCGCCGGGTTTCAGGGGCACCAGGGCATAGGTGTAGATCTTTTCTCCGGAAACGGTTCGTGCGCTGGTCATCTGTCGGAATTCGGGTTGATCTTCGTAAATTTTAATTTCATCTCCCCACCGGGGCGAAGGCAGGGCAAGGTCCGCGACATTGCCCTGACCGGCAATGGTTACCGTCAGGGTAGTGGTGTCGCCCACCTCGACTTCCGCACGGCTCAATCGGGCGGAGATTATAAAATCTCCCACCAGATTGGAAAAATTCTCCGGCCGATGTTTTTTGGGCAGGGGTTGTACATCGAGGGTGATTGCTTTCGTTCTCAGGGTTTTGTGTTCCAGTCGCCCAAAATTATTAAAAATAGAACCCCGGCCGAAAGGATCGAACGGGTCTCGGGATCGTTCGCCGCCTGACCGGTCGATTTGATCGAACTCAATGATACTGGCCGGTATTTCCACCTTTCCCGGTCGCAGGGGAAATAAGGCGGTGGAAATTTCATAGGAGGAATAGCGGATGCCGTTGACGATTCGCGTGTTTTCAACAGGTTCCTTCAGTGTTTCCTCGCGGAATCCCTGGAATTGCACGTTGGCCTCAAGGTTTCTGATTCCCACGCGGTGAAAAATCTGTAGTGTCGCCGTGACCTGCTCCTGGACATAAGGTTTTTTGTTGGAGACCTCCATCACTGCGAAAACCTCTCGCGAAGTGTCCACCGTTGTCGAAGCTTCTTTGATGACCAGCGTGATCGGCTCTGTCCGATATTGCTTTCCTTCAATTGTTACTGTGGCCGGTCCGATGGTGAAGGTTCCCGTTTCCATGGGAAACAAGACAAAACTGTAGGTGATAGACGAAGATCGATTACCGTTGATGATTTGAAACGAAGATGAAGATCTTTGGGCTTTCACCTTGAAAGAATCCAGGGTCGGCAATTCCGGTGCGAGAGCGCTTTGTGTTCCTTCCACCAGCACGGAGAAAATTACGCTGTCTTCAAGTGTGAGTTCCTGTTTGTCCACCGATGCCGAGACCTGGAGGTCTGCCGGCCAGGCTGTTCCCATCGCCCAGATGAAAAATATCGGCATCCAAAGAAAAACTCCGGACATATAAATCACTTTTTTTTGGGGTCGTGGCGAGCAGGATTTACCAGTCTTTATCATGGTCCGCAAACATATCCTCCATTTCGCCCTGCATTTGCCGCCGGGTGATTTTTTTCAGGTCTTCGGAAAGAGAGCCCAGCCAGCGTTCGGCCTCTCCCGGCGTCATTTGAGTCATTTCCCGGAGAGCGTCCTGAACGGCCTGGTCTTCTTTCTTGGTCTCAGTTTTCGTTTCACCGGGTGGGCTTGGAGTTGGAGTCGAAGGGGTTTTGCCGGGAGTATCGGGTTTTTTGTCTTGAGGTTTGTTCTCCGCAGTTTGCGTTTTGTCCGAAGCCTCGGTCCGGGTGCCCGGAGTCTCCTTCGGTTGTTCCTGGGAATCCGGTGGGTTGTTGGCTTGATTGCTGGTGGACGGTTGTTTTAAAATATTATTGTCGCGCGGAGCGATCCGTCCGGACTTGAGGGCCTTTTCATACTGTTGACGCGTCCATTCCAGATTGAACTTGCTGTCCCGGTCTCCAGGGCTCAGCTCCAGAGCTTTTTTGTACGCATCAATCGCTTCTTCCAGATAACCCATCCGGTAATAGGCATTGCCCATGTTGTACCAGGATTTCTGTTTGAGATTTGGCGAAGTATTTTCGGAGATCGCTTTTTGATAGGTTTCTACGGCATTTTCGTAGCGGCCCAGACGATAGTGGCTGTTGGCCAGATTGTACGCCACGTCGGGATTCTCCGGCGCCTCCAGCTGGGACTCCTGAAATTTGACGGCGGCCTGATCGAACTCCTCACGGTTGTAATGGGTGATCCCCTCCCGCGCCTTGGAATCAAACACATCGGCCAACCCTGTAACAGGCAGGATCAACAGGACCGTTATCAAATGAGCCCACGCGGTCTTAGAGGACAATAATTTCATGATCAGAAAAAATTAAAATTTGTAATGAATTGATTGTACCACTTTAAGGAAGCCGGATAAAAGCAACCGGCATGCCCCGGTTCGCTGACAAATATTTCATGCGAACCTGAAGAATGCCGGTTTGGAATCCCATTGAAATTAATCGTCTGATTTGATTTCAATTTTTTTGGTTTCTTTGACAGCCTTTTCCGATTTTGGAATCACGATGCTCAAAACGCCCTTTTTAAAACTGGCTTGAACCTGGTCTTTCTCCACTTCCGAGGGAAGAGGAATGGACCTCTGGAAGGTTCCGTAGGAACGCTCCATGCGGTAGTAATTGGGCTTTTTCTCTTCTTTTTCCGCTTTCTTTTCTCCTTTGATGGTCAGCACTTCATTGGAAACGGACACATCGATATCTTTTTCATCCATCCCCGGGAGTTCGGCGGTAATCTTGAACTCCTTGTCGGTTTCACTGACATCCATTTTAGGATAAGTGGCGGAAATTTCCGGCATGTTCCATTTCATAGGAGACAGGCTGAACATGTTTTCGGAAAAATTATCAAACAGCCGATTCATCTCTTTTTGGAATTCCCCAAAAGGATTTCCGGTGTCTCTACTTAACGACTCACCATTTTTTCCCCATTTCCAGGGAATCAGTTGATCGAGACTCATTGCAATACCCCCTTTCGATTGAATTGATGCTTGCTTCCACTGGTCTCCCTACAGTTAAAATAAAACGTTTGTGGCCGAAGTCAAGGGGACCCTTGGAAAAATAAAACCTTATAAATTATTGAAAAATAAGGGCTCAATTAGGAGAAATGAGTCAGGGAGAAGGTTCGGCAGGCGGGTTATTGCTAATAATAAAAGGGTCCCCTGAAACCAGGGAAACCCTTTGCTATTGGTTGAACCTTTTTGACAATTTAACGCCGAGTGCCCATTACCCGGAGAAGCATGAGGAACAAGTTGATGAAATCCAGGTACAGCGACAACGCTCCGCGGATCGCTTCTTTGGTATCTTCGTCAGTGCCTTCGTTACCCAGGATGTTCATTTGTTTGATTTTCTGGGTATCGTAAGCGGTCAGTCCTACAAAAATCAGAATGCCCGCATAGGTGACAACCCAGTAAATCGCGGAGCTTTGCATAAATATGTTTACGATGGACGCGAGAATAATCCCGATCAATCCCATAAAAAGGAAACTGCCCCACGAGGTCAGGTCCTTCTTGGTGGTGTACCCGTAAAAGCTCATCGCTCCAAACATACCCGCTGTCACCAGGAATGTGGATGCCAGGGAGGCAGTAGTGTAGAGCAAAAATAGCGGGGCCAGAGTGACACCGTTCAAGCTGGCGTAAAGAAAAAAGACCCCGCTGGCTTGGCTGGCCGACATACTCATGACACGGGCCGCCAGATAAAATACCAGCCCCAGTTCAATGAGTAACAAAACTATAAATAGTATCGGTTGAGTTTTCAGTAAGTGGAGTATTGTTTCATTGGTGCTCGTAAACCAGGCCATTCCTCCGGTCAGTGCCAGTCCGGCGCCCATCCAGTTGTAGACGCGCACCATGAATCGCTGCTGTTCCGCGGCGATGGCATCCTGGCTCATGTATCTCGGTTTGGAATAATCTTCCATTATTTAAACTCCTGAAAAAATAACTTTTAAAAAAATAGCCTCTATTTAAATAAGATGGTTTAACCCCGCTGTCAACATGCTGAAAAACTTTAAAAGACAGCATATTTTCGCTCTAATCTTTCATTCTACCAAAAATAATATCTGAGCGGACTTATTTCTCCCGGACCCAGCTTTCGCCCGCTAGGCACAATAACCCCGCAAGTATCAACCATTGGAAGCGTTCGGTCCAGCGCTTGCGGCGCGACGATTTCAAATCCTTTTTTTCCATGGATTGCTGGATTTCATCCAGGTAGATGGTACGCAGATCCATGTCGCCATGAACTGAACGTACATATACGCCCCCGGTGTCGACCGCGATTTTTTCCAGAAGCGGCTCGTTGATTTTGGACAGCACGATTTCCCCGGATTCGTTGCGTTTGAACCCGCCTCCTATAGGTTCGGGCACGGGCGCCCCTTCCTTCCGGCCGATGCCGATCACAAAAATCTTCACTCCCTCTTGTTGCGCCCGTTTCAGGGCTTTTGAAACCGCACCTTCGTGGTCCTCTCCGTCGGTAATGAGAAGAATGGCTTTCGATTTTTTTTCCGTCGTGCTGAACGCGTTCATCGAGGTTTCAATCGCATGACCGAGTGCCGTGCCCTGCAGAGGAATCAAGTCGGTATCCAACGCGCCCAAAAACATTTCCGCCGCCTGGTAATCGAGCGTCAATGGACAATGCAGAAAACTGGTGCCGGCAAACGCGACCAGGCCGACGCGGTCTCCTCTTAACATTCGCAGAAGGTCCGTCACCTTATGTTTGGCCCGTTCCAGGCGATTGGGTTTGATGTCCGTTGCCCGCATGCTGTTGGACACGTCGAGGGCGACGATGATATCCACCCCCCGTTGTTTCAAATCTTCCCACTGAAATCCCCAGCGCGGCTGGGTCAGTGCGATCATCAAAAATACCAGACCCCATACGAGGAGTTTGGTTTTCCTGCGACGTTGTTCCGCTACCCCGGGGCTGACCAGCCGGGATAACAGGGAGGAGTTCACGAATCGGGCGGAGAGCACTTTTCGTTTTTTCTCCGCCCAGAACATGAATCCGATCAATAACGGAATCAGAATGATCAAATAAAAATAGAGGGGTTCGCCGAATCGCATGTCAGGGTATCCTCCGTAACCGCGTTTGAGTGAGAACCGCTTCGGTGAGCACCAGGAGCAGGGCTGGAATCAGAAACAGGGGGAACAGTTCTCGGTACTCGGAATGGTCGATCCATTTGACTTCTGACTTTTCCAGGGAATCGATCTGCGCATAAATCTGCTTCAATGAATCCGAGTCGGTGGCGCGGAAATACCGGCCGCCGGTTTGCTCGGCGATTTTTTTGAGGGCGTCCTCGTCCAGGGCGACCCTCTGCATCAGCATTTTCTGCCCGAGGGGAGTGCTCATTGGAAAGGGGGCATCGCCCCGGGTTCCCACGCCCACGGTGTAAATTTTGATGCCGTAGGTTTTAGCAATGTCCGCCGCCTGGAACGGGGTGATGTTGCCGGCATTGTTCCGGCCGTCGGTCAGCAGGATAATCACTTTCGATTTGGATTCAAGATCCTTCAAGCGCTTGACAGAAATTCCAATCGCAGAGCCGATGGCAGTCGAATCTCCCGCCACACCGATTTGCAGTTTGCCCAGGAAGGAGTGGAGAATGTCGTGGTCCAAAGTGAGAGGACATTGGGTGAACGCTTCGTTACCGAATACGACCATTCCCATACGGTCGAACTCGCGGCTGTCGATGAATTCGCTGACCACATCCTTGACCACCGTCAACCGGTCCACCGGTTGATTGTTTTTTTGAAAATCCATCGCCCGCATGCTTCCCGAGGTGTCGATGGCCAGCAGGATGTCTACCCCGGCTGACAAAATTTCAGTGCTCTTGCGTCCTTCCTGTGGGCGGGCCAACGCCGACACCAGCAAGGCGATTGCAAGGCATCTTAGGATCAGGGGTGTCGCGGCAAGAAATTCCACTCCTTTGTGGTGCAGGGTTTTCAGGGAACTGAGTGAAGAAAAATGGAGCGTCGCCGGGCGGTATTTTATGGCTCTATAAATGAGTAATGGGATGATGGCCAGCAGTAGAAAAAACCAGGGATCCTGAAACTGAAAATAACTCATGGAGTGTCACCTTAGGCTGCTGTCGGCGATTTAACCTGAAACTTGGATGTCAATTCCGGTGTTGTGCTTCGGATAAAATCACGCACGGCCTCGACATGATTGAGTGCGGTTTGGAGTTCAACCGGTGCTTTTGCAAACTTGACTTGATCGGTTGCCGGCAGCAGGGATAGAATAGTTTGTCTCACACCAGTATCCAATTTTCCGGAACGGGATACATGCTCGCCGATTTCTTCCGTGGTCCAGTCCAGCGCCGGAATCGACAGGAGTGTGCCCAGGTAGCGCCGGAAAATTTCCGAGAGCTCAAAATAATGCTCCCGGAACTGCCCGCTTTCGAGCAGCCTCTTGCCCTGCAGTCGGTCGAGTTCCGCCAAAGCAATTTCGTAGGGTTTTAAATCCGGAACGAGAGCGGACTTTGGAACGGAAGTCTTTTTTGTTTGCATGAACCACCAGAAAAATCCAGCTACCGCCGCCAAAGCCGCCAGGCCCAAAAGAATCCATTTGAGGTATCTTTGCCAATCCAACCCTGCGCCGATGATGGGTTTGATGTCTTTAATATCGTTCGGTTGGCCCTCCTGAAAAAGTACCGAACGGATTTCGATCACCGCTTCCGGGGCCTGCAGGAGTCCCGGCAGTTGCTGCGACGGATCATCCGGTGAGGGGGCTGTAAACTCGATAGGAATTTGTGGGAGGTTGTAGAACCCGACGACATCCGCCCGGTACTTGAACCAGAATGTTTCCACCTGTTGTCCCTCTATTTTTTTCGGCTCGGATGTTCCCTGATCCACATATTCAAATCCTTTTTCAAAATGGGCTTTGGGGTCGGGTGGCAGGACATGAATACCGGCATCGTGCCGGATAGTAATAGAATAGGTGACCACATCACCGATGGTGACCTGGCGTTGGCTGACACGGGTCTCCGCAGAAATGGGAATCGTTGCATCTGCAAAAACCGGCAGGGGTGCCAATTCAAATGCCAGCATCGCCAGCACGATCATCAAATTCACTGGGATGTGTTTGCTTGGCTCCGGCATTGTTGCAACTGACTTTCTGATTCCAGGATTTGAAGCTTAACGGGTTTCGCAGTATTGGCGTGCAGGAACCACACCACCGCGTCGTCACATTGACCCAACTCGACATACAATGTGGCAATATTGAAAGAAATGCTAGAGCGGGTTTTCAGGTCCACCTCCTGCGTTTCCAGATATTTTTTATAGTGTTCGATCGCTTGTGATTTAAGTCCCTTGTCATTCAGCTGTTCGGCGATCGTCACCAACTGGGGTCCCCAGGTTTCGTTGGTCCCCTTTATAAAAGTCTTCTTGATAAACATGGCGATAAACACACCAAAAGCTGCGATGGTAATGAACGTCAGCCCGATCACGAACACCTTGAGTTTGGTGCTCACTCCCGCTGTCGGCAACCAACCGCCTGAAGTTGGATCGGATTCCGTTTCGTGATCCACAGGCGGCAATTTACGGTTGTTGGGATCGTCGATTTTCTTTTCGTCGGGTGCTGGCATTTTATCCTCAGTGCCTTCTCTCTCTCATTTTAAAGAATCGGATCAACGGTTGTGTCAATGACTGGTGGGTACGGACTTCAATGAAGTCTACACCGAAGGCCTGGAACTGTTTTTTTAAATTCTCCCGCTCTTTCATTTTGAACCGGGTCCATTGACCGACCATTTTTCGGTTGGCGGTATCGACCAGCAAAGTTTCCCCGGTTTCGGCATCTTCCAGATAGACCCAGCCAACGTCGGGAAGTTCGTATTCCCTTAGATCGGTGATTGAAATGGCGATCAGGTCATGTTTCTGCCGCACCAACCGGAGGTTCCGCAAATACCCATCCGCCTGAAAATCTGAAATCAGGAAGGCAACGGATTTTCTTTTTTGTACCCGCAACAAATATTCGAGGGGCAGATTCAAATCCGTGTGACGTCCTTCCGGCACGAAATTGAGGATGGTGCGGATCAGGTTCCAGATATGGGCACGGCCTTTCTGCGGCAGGATGTAATGTTCGATCTTGTCCGAAAACACGATCAACCCGACCTTGTCGTTGTTCTTGATGGCCGAGAACGCCAGCACCGAGGCGATTTCCGCCGCCACTTCGTTTTTGAGTTTTTCAGCCGATCCGAATTCGCCCGAAGAGCTGACATCCACCAACAGCATGACGGTAAGCTCCCGCTCTTCCTTGAACTCTTTGATGTAAGGATGCCCCATGCGGGCGGTCACGTTCCAGTCGATCAGCCGCACGTCGTCGCCCGGTTCGTATTCGCGCACTTCACTGAACTCCATGCCGCGGCCTTTGAACGCGGATACATATTCCCCGGCCATCATGTGATTGACCAGATGATTGGTCTTCACCTGGATGTCGCGGATTTTTTTGATCAGCTCCGGGGAAATGGATTTTTCAAATTCATCCGGCGGGGGAGGGGGCTCGTGGAAAGAGCCGGTCAACTTTTGCAAAAAGGGAAGCATGAGTGATTTAGGGGACCTCAATGGTGTCGAATATTTTTTTCAGGACGTCATCCGGCGTAACGTTTTCGGCCTCGGCTTCGTAAGTCAGGAGGATGCGGTGGCGCAGAATGTCGAACCCGAGGGTTTTGATATCGTGCGGCACCACATACCCGCGCCCCTGCATGAAGGCGTAGGCTTTGGCCACCCGGTTCAGGAAGATGGACGCACGCGGCGACGCGCCGTACTGAATCATGGCTTTCAGGGAACTGAGGTTGTGGGTTTCCGGCGACCGGGTGGCGGCGACCAGGTTGACGATGTAGTCCTGCAGATTTTCGTCAATATAGATCGATTCGTAAACTCCGCGGGCCTTGGCGATATCCTCCGGATGAATCACGGCATTGACCCTGGCGTGGTTGTTGGAAGACGAACCTCTTTGGATGATCTGCTTTTCCTCTTCCTTCGAGGGATAATCGATTTTAAGTTTGAAGGCGAACCGGTCCACCTGCGCTTCCGGCAGAGGATAAGTGCCTTCCTGTTCGATAGGGTTCTGTGTGGCCAATACCATGAACGGATCGGGCAGGGCAAAGGTTTCTCCGCCGATGGTGATCTGCCGCTCCTCCATCGCTTCCAAAAGCGCGCTTTGCACCTTTGCGGGTGCGCGGTTGATTTCGTCCGCCAGGATGATGTTGGCGAACAGCGGTCCCTTTTTCACCACAAATTCTTCGGTCTTCGGCTGGTAAATCTGAGTGCCCACCAGGTCTGCCGGCAGCAGATCGGGAGTGAACTGGATGCGCTTGAAGCTGGCTTCAATCGTTTGGGCCAGAGTTTTAACGGCAGTGGTCTTGGCCAGACCGGGAACACCTTCCACCAGGATGTGCTCGCCCGTCAGCAGGCCGAGGATCAACCGGTCGATCAGATAGCGTTGTCCGACAATGATGCGTTCCATTTCCTGGACCATATTCTGGATGAATTGGCTGGACTGCTGGACAGTGGCGGTGATTTCTTCGATATTTCGGGTCATTAAAATAGGTCTTTAGAGAGTGTTATTTCAAGGTTAAGGTCAAGAAAACCAACCTTCTAATGAGCCGCCAGGCCGATTGAAGGTCCGGATATCATATCAACCTCCCCGCTTTCCTACAAGCGGTGGCTTCAAACTTTTAAATTTAACCCTTTACAAAGCAGATCGTTTTTAGAAAAATAGTCCTCTTACATCCATTTCAGACAAAAGAGGGCAGGAAAGCATTATGGTTGATACGGCAGATCTGGTCAAAGAAGGGCTCAATATCGAGAACAGCGAACTCGATTTACGGGAAAAGGAACTGAAAGACGAAGATATTATCGCGATCATGAAAAGCGGCGACGTCAAGGGTGTTACTGCGCTGTTTCTCGAATTCAATGAAATTGGCGATGACGGACTGCGGGCGATTCTTGAATGCCCGACCATGAAAAACCTGACCGTCCTCAACCTGTTTAAAAATGAAGTGACGGATGAGGGTGTCAAGGCCATGGCCAAATCCAAATCCATGCTGAACCTTTCCGAGTTGATCCTCAGCGATAACAAGGTTGGGGTGGAAGGCGCCAAGGCCATTGCAGAATCCAATATTATGGGAAACCTGGTCTCATTGTGGATCGGTGACGGCCTGGGGGATGAGGGGGTGACGGCGATCGCGAACTCCAAAAGCCTGACGCGGCTCAATCAGTTGTCGGTGTACCGCAACAACATCGGCGACGATGGCGCGAAGGCGATTGCCCAGTCTGCGAATTTGTCCAAGTTGACCGAGCTTAATTTGAACTGGAACTTTATCGAAACTGAAGGCGCAATAGCCCTGGCCAATTCCGAAACCCTCAAAAACCTGGAACAGTTGACGATGACGTTCAACCCCATCGGCAACCGGGGCATTGAAGCCATCGCGAATTCGAAGAATATGGAAAACCTGACCCTGCTCGATCTGTACGAATGCGAAATCACCGACGAGGGCGCCCGCGCCATTGCCGAGTCCAAACATCTTAAGAACCTGAAAAGCCTGGTGCTGATACATAACGATATCAGCGACGAACTTCAGGAAGCAATCAAGAATTCCCACAATCTCCCGAATCTGGAGAACGCTGTGTTCCGGCTGGGGCAGGGTGGGGAAGAGGCCTGACGCTCCATCCTGAAAATCCTTCCAGCTATTCAAAATTTTCCGCTCCCCGCCATCCTTTTAATTGAGTGGTCCCCGGTTTCAGTTACAATAAAGGGTTTCTGCACCATTAGCATGTGAAGTGTATGCCCGAAACGATCAGAAATGTGAGCGCGTTTTATGTTTACAGGTGAAAAACCGGATCTCCTGGACATTTGTCCTCTCCGGGAAGACAGCATTTACGTGGTCGGGAAAGACGGTATTCCCCAGCACTATGATGGAGAAGACTGGACTCCCGTGCGCACCGACAACACCAACCCCCTGATGGGCATCTGGGCTGCGCATGAAAACGATATCTACGCGGTAGGCATCGGCGGCGTGGTGCTTCACTATGACGGCAGGGACTGGAAGGCGATCGATACCGGAAATTACGATTCGCTCAACTCGGTCTATGGGTACGACTCGGAGCATCTCTTCATATTCGGGGTGGGGGGGCGCGTGTTGTTTTGGAACGGCAAGTCCTGGGAATACCGCGAACCCTCGACCATCCACGATCTGTTCGGGTTCTGGGGCGAGGATATCGAACATATCCACGCCGTTGGCGGCGAAGGCATCTACCGGTTCTACGACGGCACCACCTTTCAGCGCCGGGAGGAATTGACCGAAGAGACCATCTCGCTTTACGGGGTCTGGGGAACGAGCAACAACAGCGTTTACATCGTAGGGTCCGAGGGCACCATCCTTCATTTCGACGGCGAGGAATGGACGCCGATGGAATCCGGTACCCAGGAATACCTGCTGGCGATCTGGGGCACGGCGGATGATCATATTTTTGCAGTCGGAGACAACGCCATCATTCTGCACTACGATGGCAAACAGTGGAATCCCATGGAATCAGGCAACGACAATTACCTTACCAAAGTGCGGGGCTTGGGTCCGGACCAGGTTTACGCCTGTGGAGAAAACGGTACCGTTCTCAGGTACGACGGCAAACAATGGAACGATCTTTCGCTCTAACCAGAGTGATAGGCGCCCCCTTGTAAAGGGGGTTGGGGGGATTCCTCTTTCTGCTTTTGTAGTTGCTCGATTCATCGAGCGGTTTTGAAATGCGCCCCATGAATAGGGCAACTTTTTTCCTCCTCCCCTTGGTAAGGGGAGGACTGAGGTGGGGTTATCAATACCCTCCCCTGTATCCCCTCCTTGCCAAGGAGGGGAGTTTTGTTACTATCTTTAATTGGAGCAGAGAATGAGCAGTCTGACTACCAGTCACTTGCTGTCCGTCTACGGATTCAGCGAAGACAATATTTTTATCGGAGGTGCCGAGGGGACCATCCTGCATTTCGACGGCAAGCAGTGGACCAAAATGGATTCCGGCGGACGCTGGACGGTCAAGCGGATGTGGGGAAGCGCGCCGGACAATTTATATGGAGTGTGTACCGACGGCAAGATTCTGCATTATGACGGCAAAGTGTGGAAGCCGGAGGACACCGAAAACTTTCCCCCCATGTCCGCCATCTGGGGCCGGGCTGCGGACGATATCTATGTCGGATGCCGGTTGGGGAAAATCGCCCGCTGGAACGGCTCCCAGTGGAAATTCATGAATTCGGGGACCAATACCGACGTGGCCTCCCTGTGGGGCAATGAGGAATGCATGTACGCCGTCGGATTTGATGGCCTGGTCCTCAAGCTGGTAGACGACCACTGGGTGCGGTTGACGTTCAACTCCAATGCCGAGTTGTACAGTATTTGCGGGTTCGGATCGGATAATATGTATTTCTGCGGTTCCGACGGCACAATCATCCATTTCAACGGCGCCGACTTCAAAGAAATGCCGTCGCAGACCATGGAGTTTTTTCTCGACATCTGGGGACCCAGCGCGGATTTCGTCTTCGCGGTCGGCGACATGGGCATGATCATGTTCCTCGACGGCGACCAATGGACCCGCATCGAATCCAATACCGAGGAGTATCTGACCGCCATCTGGGGCACTTCCGAGGAAAATATGTACGCCGTCGGAGACAACGGCCTCATCCTGCACTGGAACGGGGAAGACTGGACCGCTGTCGAATAGTGGTTTACTGATTGAATTTTTTAAGGTTTAAGAGCCGGGTCACCGGCCTATTCCGCAATATGCAAACTCCTTGACCCTGCTCACCCGAAATGATAAAGTCTGTAAACTAACTTATTGAAATTGTGGCGACTTTTTGCGGTCGTGGGTCATCCGGGCACAGTTTCGCTGTGCTTTTTTTTATTGGGCATTTATGGGGTACAAACCGACATTCGAGGAATTTAAAGAGAGTGCCAAACAGGGCAATCTGGTTCCTGTGTTCAAGGAAATCCTGGCTGATCTCGATACTCCCGTTTCCGCTTACATGAAAATCGGCGGTGAGCCGTACTCGTTCCTGCTCGAAAGTGTCGAGGGCGGCGACAAGTGGGCGCGTTATTGCTTTTTGGGTTGCGGACCTTCAATCATAATCGAGACTAAGGGGTCAACCGTCACCGTTCGCAACAACGGCGTCGAGCAAAAGAAAAATATCGAGGGTGCTGTTCCTCTGTCCGTTTTAAAAGAGATCCTGTCCCGTTACCAACCGGTGGATATGCCGGATTTGCCCCGGTTTTCAGGCGGCGCAGTGGGATTCATCAGTTACGACATGGTGCGGTATTTCGAAAACCTGCCGGACCAGACGGAAGACGATCTGGATATCCCCGATTCCATTTTTGTCATCACCGACACGCTTCTGATTTTCGATAACGTTAATCAAACCATCAAGGTGGTGTCCAATGCCCATACTGAAGGACGCGACCTGGCAGAGGTCTATCAGGAAACTACGGCCAAAATCGACGCACTTGAAAAAAAGTTGCGCCAGCCTGTACCCAATACGGTCACCGGACCCTTCGACTCATCGGAAGATGACCCGCGCATCGAATCCAATTTTGCCAAGGAGCACTTTAAGGAAGCCGTGCAAAAGGCCAAACGCTACATTCATGAAGGCGATGCTATTCAGGTGGTTCTGGCGCAACGTCTCAAGTTCGATCTTCAGCAGGACCCGTTCACCATTTACCGGGCTTTGCGGACGATCAATCCCTCTCCCTATATGTACTATCTCAATTTTGAAGATATCCAGGTGGTCGGTTCGTCACCGGAGGTGCTGGTACGGCTGGAGGGGGACGATGTGGAAGTGCGTCCCATCGCAGGCACGCGCAAGCGTGGCCAAAACGAAGATGAAGACCAATATTTGGAAAAGGATCTGCTTCAGGATGAAAAGGAATTGGCCGAACACATCATGCTGGTGGACCTGGGGCGTAACGATCTGGGCCGGGTGGCGCAGGTGCATTCCGTTGAGGTCAACGAAAAGTTCACCATCGAACGTTATTCCCACGTCATGCATATCGTTTCCAACGTGCGCGGCAAGTTGAAGGAGGGTCTGGATTGCTTTGATGTGCTGAAAGCGGCGTTCCCGGCGGGTACGGTTTCCGGTGCCCCGAAAATACGCGCCATGGAGATCATCGACGAGCTGGAGCCGACGCGACGCGGGATCTATGCCGGAGCGGTTGGCTATATCAGCTTTTCAGGTAATATGGATACCGCCATCGCCATTCGTACCCTGGTGGTGAAAGATCAGGTCGGATACCTCGGAGTCGGTGCGGGAATCGTTGCCGACTCGGTACCGGAAAATGAATTTGAAGAAACCATGAACAAGGGCAGGGCCATGCTCAAGGCCATCGGTCTGGCGGAAAGGGGTCTTCTGCCATGATCCTGATGATCGACAACTATGACTCCTTCACCTACAACCTGGTGCAGTACATGGGTGAACTGGGCGCTGATCTGGAAGTGTATCGTAATGATAAAATCTCCCTTGAAGAGATTGAAAAATTGAATCCCCGGAAAATTGTGATTTCACCCGGTCCCTGCACTCCCACGAAAGCGGGCATCTCCAAGGAAGTGATCAAACATTTTGCGGGCAGGATTCCTCTCCTGGGTGTGTGCCTGGGGCACCAGTCGGTGGTGGAGGCCTTTGGCGGTGAGATCATCAAAGCCAACAAACTCATGCATGGCAAAACTTCGATGATTCAACATGACGGCAAAACCATTTTCAAAGACCTGCCCAATCCGTTTGAAGCGACCCGCTATCACTCGCTGGTGGTCAACCGCGATAATCTACCGGACTGTTTCGAAATCACCGCCGAGTCGGATGACGGCGAGATCATGGGAGTACGCCACAAGGAGCTGGCCGTCGAAGGGGTGCAGTTTCATCCGGAATCGATATTGACGGTGCACGGTAAGGATCTCCTCAAAAACTTTATTGATTTGCCAGCAGAAAAAGTGAATGAACATGAAGGCTCAGGACATCCTGTATAAGGTGGTCGACGGCCACGACCTGTCGGAAGAGGAAATGGTGTGCATCATGACCCAGATCATGGAGGGCAAGGTGGACCGTTCGCTCTTGGGGGCGTTTCTCATCGCACTTCGCATGAAAGGCGAGACGGTGGCGGAGATTTCCGGCGCGGCCCGGGTCATGCGCGAAAAAGCCGAGCCGTTGAATATTCCCGTCAAGGGAGTCGTCGATACCTGCGGCACCGGCGGCGATGGCGCGGACACGTTCAATATCTCCACCACCGCCGCGTTTGTGGTGGCGGGGGCGGGGATTCCGGTGGCCAAGCACGGCAACCGCGCAGTCTCCAGCCGGTCGGGAAGCGCCGACGTGCTGAAATGCCTCGGGGTCAATATCGAGGCGGATAAGTCAGTGGTGGAACGCTGTGTCGAAATGGCGGGTATCGGATTCCTGTTCGCGCCGACTCTGCATAAAGCCATGAAGCATGCAGCTGACGTGCGCCGGGAACTGGGCTTCCGCACGGTGTTCAATCTGCTGGGACCGTTGACCAATCCCGCCGGGGTTCAGGCACAGGTGGTGGGGGTGTTCGATTCCAAGTGGACGTCGCCTCTGGCCAACGTCCTCAAGAACCTCGGTGTCGTGCACGCCTTTGTGGTGCACGGAGAGGATGGCCTCGATGAAATTACATTAACGTGTAACACTAAGATATCTGAATTAAATAATGGAAAAATAAAAGATTATTACCTCGATCCTACGGAACTTGGATTCGAGTATTGCTCGGAGCAGGATTTGAAGGGCGGGTCGGCAGAGGACAATGCGACCATTCTCAGAGAATTGCTGGACGGAAAAGGCGGGCCTCAACGCGATATCGTTTTGTTGAACGCGTCGGCGGCCATAGTCGCGGCGGGTAAGGCTTCCGATTTTAAAGAGGGGATTGAAGTCGCAAAAAAATCGATCAGCTCCGGCGAGGCGCGGCAAAAGTTGAAAGACCTGTGCCGCCTCAGTCATTCATAGGACAGGAAAGTATGGCCAACATCCTCGATAAAATATTCGCTGCCAAAAAGGTGGAACTGGGCACCACCCGGCGCGAGGTTCCGTTGGCCGAGATCAAAAACAAAATCGGCGACCAGCGGGATGTGGTTTCCATTATGGATGCGTTGAAAGTTTCCGGAGAAGGATCTAAAATTATCGCGGAGATCAAGCGTCGCACGCCGTTCAAGGGCGATCTGGTGGAGCAGTTCGATCCCCTGGCGATCGCCCGGACGTATGCGGATAGCGGTGCCGTGGCGATTTCCATTTTGACTGAAAGCCGGTTCTTTGGCGGAGATTTGAAATATGTCGAACAAGCCAGCAAGGCGGTATCGATTCCTCTGCTCCGCAAGGATTTTATTTTTGACGCGTATCAGGTGTATGAGTCGCGGGCCTGCGGGGCCGATTTTTTTCTGTTGATCGCTACTTCACTGGACAAGAACCAGTTGAAGGATCTGCTGGAGTTGGGCCAAGAGATCGGCCTGACGGCGCTGGTGGAAACACACAATGAGAAAGATATGGAGAAAGCGTTTCATGCCGGTGCCGGGTTATTGGGGATCAACAACCGGGATTTGACCAGCGGCAAAACCGACTTGGAGATTTCCCGCCGCCTGCTCAAGGAGACACGGGGTATGGATAATCTACTCCTCGTATGTGAAAGTGGCATCGACCGCCGGGCGCAGATCGAGGAATTCGAGGGGTTGGGGATGCACGCGTTTCTCATCGGTGAAAGCCTGATGAAAGCGCCTAATATTTCCGATAAGCTTCAGGAGTTTACGGGACATGGCAAAATCCAACCCGCGGGTTAGGGTCAAGGTGTGCGGCACCACCTGCCTGAAAGACGCGCTCCTGGCTGTGGAATGCGGCGCTGATGCGATCGGGTTTATTTTCTATAAGAAAAGCCCGCGGTACGTGACGGCCACAACCGCGAAAGCTATTTGTGCAAAGCTTCCGCCGTTCGTCAACCGGGTGGGCGTGTTTGTGAATGAGACGGCCGAAACCATCAACCGCATCGCCGGCCGTTGCGGATTGGATGCGGTGCAACTGCATGGGGATGAATCGCCTGCGTTTTGCAAAAAGATCAAATGCCGGGTGATCAAGGCAGTGCGGGTTAAGGATGCCGCGTCGTTGAAAGAAATGTCCCGGTATGAAGTAGACGCGTTTCTGCTCGATGCCTATAAAGAGGACCAATGGGGCGGCACCGGCAGGGTGTTCGACTGGGAACTGGCCGTCCGCGCTAAAAAACGGGGTCCGGTGATACTCGCCGGCGGGTTGAATGCCAGGAACGTGAAAGCGGCCATCAGGAAAGTGCAACCGTTTGGCGTGGATGTCAGCTCGGGGGTCGAGCAATCGCCCGGCAAAAAGGATCCCAAAAAAGTGAAAGCGTTTTTAAAAGCGGTGCGACAGGGTTAAAAGGAGAATGTTATGAGTACACCCACATTGCCGGATCGAAGCGGCCATTTTGGAGAGTTCGGCGGTAAGTTCGTCATCGAAACATTGATGCCGGCGCTCCAGGAACTGGAGAAACTGTACAACGAAGCGCGGAACGATCCCGAATTCCAGAAACAACTCAAGTTTTACTTGGAGCATTATGTCGGGCGGCCGTCGCCGTTGTATTTTGCTGAGAACCTCACGCGGCAGTTGGGTGGTGCGAAGATCTATCTCAAGCGCGAGGACTTGAACCACACCGGCGCACACAAAATCAACAACACCATCGGCAGTGCCCTGCTGACCCAACGCATGGGCAAGAAGCGGGTCATCGCCGAAACCGGTGCCGGTCAGCATGGCGTCGCCACGGCAACCGCGGCGGCATTGTTCGATCTCGAATGTGACGTGTTCATGGGTGAAGAAGACATCCGCCGCCAGGCACTCAACGTGTTCCGCATGAAACTGCTCGGGGCGCGGGTCATCCCGGTGTCCTCCGGAACGCGTACGCTGAAGGACGCCACCAGCGAAGCCATCCGCAACTGGATCACCACGGTGGAAGACACCCATTACATTATCGGCTCGGTGGTCGGACCCCACCCGTTTCCCATGATCGTGCGGGATTTCCAGCGCATCATAGGCGACGAAACGAAACAACAGATTCAAGAAGCGGAAGGACGTCTGCCCGATGCCCTCGTGGCCTGTGTCGGCGGCGGCAGTAATTCCATGGGCCTGTTTTACCCTTTTGCGGAAGACAAAGAGGTCAAAATGATCGGGGTGGAAGCCGCCGGTCATGGTATCGAAACCGGCAAACACGGCGCGTCTCTCGGGCACGGGGCGGTGGGTATCCTGCACGGGATGAAAAGTTATCTGCTGTTCGACGCGGACGGACAGATTACCGAAGCCCACTCCATTTCCGCCGGACTGGACTACCCCGGCGTCGGCGCCGAGCACAGTCATTTCAAGGACAGCAAACGGGCGGAATATGCGTCGATCACCGATCAAGAAGCGTTGGAAGGATTCAAACTGTTGTCGCGCAGCGAGGGCATTATTCCCGCGCTGGAATCATCTCACGCCATCGCCCAGGTGGCAAAGGTGGCGCCCAAAATGAAAAAGAGCGAGGTCGTTGTCATCTGCCTGTCCGGAAGGGGCGACAAGGATGTCAACCAGGTGGCGGATTTTCTGGGAGAAGAGGTGTGAGTCGTATTCAGAAACGATTCGAATGGTTGCAATCGAAAAGCGAGAAAGCCCTGGTGGCGTTTATCACCGCCGGCGATCCCGATCTGGCCACGACCCAGGAATTGTTCTCGGTGATCGAGGAAAGCGGTGCCGACATCATTGAACTGGGCGTGCCGTTTTCCGATCCCCTCGCGGACGGGCCGGTGATCCAGGCGGCTTCCCAGCGTTCTCTCAAAAGCGGCACCACACTGAAAAAAATTATCCAATTGGTGAGCGACATTCGCAAGTCGTCCCAACTCCCGATTGTTCTGATGACCAGTTTCAATCCGGTATTCGTGTACGGGCAGGAAGCGTTCGTGAAGGATGCCGTCGAAGCCGGGGTCGATGGGGTGATCATTCCCGATCTGCCGCCGGAAGAGGCGGGGGAGTTTGACGCGTTGGCGAAGACACGGAATCTGGACATGATTCATCTCCTGGCTCCCACCAGCACGCCGGACCGTATCGAGATGGTGGGCGCGAAGAGCCGCGGATTCATTTACTACGTTTCCCTGACCGGGGTCACTGGAACGCGGGATTCGCTGGCACCAGGGGTTGAGGAAAAAGTGACCCGGATCAAGCAGGCCACCGCATTGCCCGTATTGATCGGCTTCGGGATTTCCGGTCCGGAGCAGGCGAAGGCTGCGTCGGAATGCTCCGACGGGGTGATTGTCGGAAGCGCCATTGTACGCATGATCGAAGAAACTCCGGACCCTGCCGAACGGAAGGAAAAACTCAAGGTATTCGTCCGCAGCGTGAAGCAGTCGCTCCAGGCCCGCAAATAGGGGCGGTCCATGTCCCCAAAAATATCGGTTATCATTCCCGCCTATAACGAAGAAGAATCCCTGCCTCATGTGCTGAACGAGCTTCCCCGGGACCGATTGCATCAAGTCATTGTCGTGGACAACCGTTCCACTGACCGGACCGCCGATATGGCCCGTGAAAACGGGGCGACTGTGGTCTATGAAAAACGCCGGGGTTATGGCCAGGCCTGTCTCTCAGGGATGGCGGCTCTGGATGATCCTGATATCGTCGTGTTTCTGGATGGTGATTACAGCGACTTCCCCGAAGAAATTGATCTGCTGTTGGAACCCATCCTGGCAGGGGAGGCGGACTTTGTTGTGGGGAGCCGGATGATCCTCGAAGAAAGCCGGAAAGCCCTGCTGCCACAGGCCCGCTACGGGAACCAGCTGGCGGTATTCCTGATCCGGCTGTTTTTCGGCCATCGATTCACCGATCTCGGCCCGTTCCGGGCGATTCGTTTTGAATCGTTGCAGGCCATAGGGATGCGGGACAAGGATTTCGGCTGGACGGTGGAAATGCAGATCAAGGCGGTGCAGAAAGGGTTGCGAATCCGGGAGGTTGCGGTGCGTTACCGCATGCGGATCGGCGTTTCCAAGATCACGGGAACGGTCTCCGGCACCCTGAAAGCCGGCACAAAAATTATCTACACGATCTTCAAATATTTGGTAACCTAACCCGGCTCTTATCCACCGGTCATATCTACGGCCGTCCTCTTGCAGGACTGGAAAGGGAAATCAAGATGCCGAGACTCCTTGTAAAATCACTGGTTATATGCAGTTGGGTTTTCATCGGACTGCAAAGTACTTCTGCCCTGGCGCTAGATGTGGAAAGCCTGGTGCAAAGCCGGTTGAGCAAGGACGGTAAAACTCTTGACTTAACCCGACAGAGAATCAGGACCGCCGGGGCCAAACAATTGGCTCAGATGGAAGTCCTGAATGGAGTGACCACTCTGCTGTTGGAAGGGAACCAGATCAAAAAGGAAGGGATGGAAGCCCTGGCGCAGTCTCCCCATCTGGCCCAATTGAAGCATCTGGACTTGTGGGGAAACTTCCTGGGAGACTTGGGAGTTCTGGCTTTAGTGGAATCTCCCTATCTGAAAAACCTGGAAACGCTAAAGCTCTGGAAAAATGAAATCGGCGAAGACGGTATCGCGCTGATGGCGGAATCGGATCATTTTATCCATCTGAAAACCCTGTTGCTGAACGATAACCTCATCACGCCTGAGGCAGTCAGTTATCTGGCCCAATCCAAGGCCTTTCCCGCCTTGGAAACCCTGAGCCTGTTCCGCAACGAAATAGGGGATGAAGGGGCCAAGAGCCTGGCCAAATCGCCGAACTTCCCCAATCTCACTCAGCTGTATGTCGGGCAAAATATCATTACCGATGACGGCGCTGTGGCGTTGGTCAAATCGGAGAACTTTCCAAAGCTGGCCTTACTGGACATGATCCAAAACACACTGGGGGAGAAAACCCTGAAGGCCATGTTCAAATACAACAAGGACCAACGCGTTCAGATTGTAATTCGATAATTTATATTTTGCTTTAATAAAGAACATATAAATTGTTAAAATTAAAAGATTAATGCTAACTATAAAAAATATATATTCGATTGCCTGGTGCTTCACCTTGTTGGTGACCGGCATGAGCACAAGCGCGGACTCTGGGTCGGGTCCTTATCCCTACAAGGACATCGGCGACGGCAACAAAGCGACGGAAGTGATCGTGACCCTGGTCGACGGAGTGGTGGTCGACCCGGAAGGTAATTTATTCATATCGCATCGATCCAAGAACCGTATTCGTAAGGTGGGTAAGGACGGCATTATCACCACCATTGCGGGCAACGGGTTGGCGGGGTTCAGCGGAGATAATGGTCCGGCCCTGAAAGCTTCTTTTAATTTTCCTGCCGGGTTGTGTCTGGATCAAGCCGGAAATTTATATGTGGCCGACCGTAACAATCACCGCATTCGCCGGATCGATACATCAGGGATCGTGACCACCGTGGCCGGGGCCGGTGACCCCGATATGGGGGGTGATGGCGGTCCAGCGGTTCAAGCTTATCTGAACTATCCATCCGACTTGGTGTGTGATGGAAAAGGAAATCTGTATATTTCCGACCGCTCAAATAATCGTATTAGAAAAGTCGATTCCCAGGGAAAGATATCCACCGTAGCTGGGATGGGACTTCCCGAGTTTGGCGGCGATTTCGGTCCGGCAACCGGCGCCTTTCTGAAATATCCGTTTGGGATCGATCTGGACAGGAAAGGCAATCTGTATATCGCCGACCGGGGCAACAATCGTATTCGCAAAGTGGATACCCAGGGGATCATCACAACCGTGGCTGGAGACGGCACTCATTTCTTCGCCGGGGATTACGGACCGGCCACGCGTGCCAGTCTGGCATATCCCACCGATGTGGTTGTCGATGACCGGGGCAACCTGTACATTGCCGACCGGAACAACAACCGAATCCGCAAAGTGGACTCACTGGGTATCATGACTACCGTTATGGGAATCGGGAAGTATGAATATAACGGGGACAATGAAATCGCATCCGAAACCACTCTCCATTTGCCCTTCGCACTGGCGTTGAGTCCCGATGGGAAACTGATAATCGTGGACCGCAATCATTTCCGGGTCAGGAGTATGGATTTAAAATCCCACGCCATTGCTACCCTTGCCGGCAACGGCAACTCCTGGTTTCGGGGTGACGGCGGCCCAGGTGCGGGAGCCACTCTGGATTCCCCTTCGGGAATGGCGGTAGACAGCAAGGGGCGTGTAATTTTTTCGGATAAAATGCATAACCGCCTGCGTCAGATTGATGAAAAAGGTTTTATCTTCACTTTGGCGGGTACGGGAGATCAGGGAAATGAAGGGGATGGCGGTCCGGCCTCCGAGGCATCGTTATTTTTGCCGGGAGCCATGGCAGTGGGCCCCCAAGACGATATTTACTTCGTGTCTCCCCAGGGGAACAGCAAAGTTGTCCGAAAAATCGATCCTCAAGGCAAAATCACCCGGTTTGCCGGCAATGGGGTGTTGGGAGACAAAGGCGACGGTGGACCGGCGCTCCAGGCTTCGTTTGGAGTGATTCAGGACATTGCGGTGGATCGTCAGGGTAATGTCTATCTGGCGGACCTGACCAACCGGAAAATCCGTAAGGTGGATACTCAGGGAGTTGTGTCCACACTGGCTTCGGATACCTGGGTAAAAATTGTGGATGAAGAAATTCATCCCAACGGAATTGCCATTAGCCAGAACGGAGAAATATTTATTTCCGACTCAGGAAGTAGTAAAATCAGAAAAATTGACAGGAACCAGAATGTGACGATATTCGCCGGTACGGGAGAATTCAGGGATTCCGGCGATGGCGGGCCGGCGATTCAGGCGGGAATCCGGTCTCCGGGAGGGCTCACCTTCAGCCCCGACGGAGAGCTGTTTATCGCGGAAGAAACCAGTCACCGCATCCGCAAAATAAGCAAGGAAGGAAACATCATGCATGTAGCGGGGACTGGGTCTCCCGGTTATGGCGGGGATGGCGGTCCCGCGAACCAGGCCCAATTGAAAAGCCCCTACCGCATGGCCTTCGATAAAGAGGGAAATCTTTACTTTTCTGACCGGGACAACAACCGCATCCGGAAAATCGATCCTCAGGGGATCATTTCCACAGTCGCCGGAAACAGTAATATCGGCTGGTTGCAGGATGGTTTGGAAGTTCGTATAACGGTGCATAATTTTCCATGAGAAAAAAACATATAAAAATAATGCGGCTGAGTTTGCTGGGCACGATAGTTCTGCTTCTGACGGGAATGGGGACCGCTTTTGCACTGGATATCAACGTGCTCATTCTTAAGGACCTGAAACAGGAAGGTAAATATCTTAAGCTGAATCACAGCGGAATGCTGTATGACGCAGGCATCAAGCAATTGGCCGAATCGAAACTGCTTGAAAAGGTGGAAACCCTGGACCTGAATACCCACAATCTGGGAGACGAAGGTGCCGAGGCGCTGGCTCAATCCAATTATTTACAGAACCTGAAGGTTCTCAATTTATTCAACAACCAGATTCAGGACGATGGCGTGAAGGCCTTGTTTGAATCCAAGGCCTATCCCAATTTATCTACGATCAGTTTGTTTGGAAACAAAATTGGCCCCAAGGGGGCCGAAGCCATCGCCGAGTCCAAAACGACCATGAAGCTGGTTTCCCTGGATCTCACCGGGAACCAGATTGGTGACGAGGGCCTCAAGGCCCTGGCCCAGTCGGAAGTGATCGGCAGTATCCGGGAGTTGAGACTGGCGAAAAACGGGATCAGCGATAGAGGTGTTAAGTTTTTGAGCGATTCCAAATTTTTAAACCATCTCGAAATTCTGGATTTGGGAGAAAACAAAATCGGTCCGTCGGGCATCCAGAGCATCGCCGATTCCAAGGCGCTGACCAACCTCAAGACCCTGCTGCTCAAAAACAACAAGTTGGGGGATCTGGGGATGCTTTCCATGAAGGAATCCCCGGTATTTAAAAACCTGGTTGAACTCGATTTGCAGTGGAACGGCATTACCACCCAGGGGGCCATGTATTTGGCGGGGTCCAAGGTGTTGGCCAGCCTACAGTTTCTTAGAATGTGGGGCAACGAGATCGGAGAAAAAGGGGTGGAAGCTCTCAAAAATAAATTAAAACAAATTAAAAACCCACTTTATCCGTCGGCTGCCAGTGACTAACTTGATAGAAAAAAACTTGTCCGAAATCGCCTCAGACGCCAAAGCGGCGGCCCTGGTTCTTTCCCGGTTGGATACGGCAACCAAGAACCGGGTGTTGCAGGGAATGGCGACGCAGATCGAAAACCATTGCAACGCAATTCTCGAGGCCAACCGCCAGGACCTGGAATTCGCCAAAAAAGAGAAAATCCCCGGTCCGCTCGTGGCACGGCTGGCGGTCGATGAAACCAAGGTTCTGGGAATGGCCCAGGGCATCCGCAGTGTGGCGGAACTGCCTGATCCCGTTGGACAGCTGCAGGCGGCGATGGAATTGGACAAGGGGTTGGAATTGACCCGCGTGTCCTGTCCCATTGGAGTGATCGGTGCCATCTTTGAATCCCGGCCCGATGCCGTTCCCCAGATTTCCGCCCTGTGTTTTAAATCGGGTAACGCCGTCATTTTGAAGGGAGGGGCCGAAGCGCAAAACTCCAACCGGGTGATTGTGGACTTGATCCAGAAAGCGTTGTCTGAAGTGCAGGGCGTTCCCGTCGCGGCGGTGCAATTGATCGAAACCCGGGCGGAAGTGGCCGAGATGCTGAAGCAGGATCAATACATCAACCTGATTGTTCCGCGCGGAAGCAATCAGTTTGTGCGCTACGTCCAGGACCATACCAAAATACCGGTACTCGGGCATTCGGAAGGATTGTGCCACGTCTATCTCGATGAGGAGGCGGATGTCGACAAGGCCATTCGGTTGGCCATCGACTCCAAGCTCCAGTATGCCGCCGCCTGTAATGCGATGGAAACGCTGTTGGTGCATCAGGCCATCGCCCCGAAGGTGTTGCCGTCTCTCGTGCAACAATTCCGCGAGCAGGAGGTGGAACTGGTGGGTTGCCTGAAGACGTGCAGTCTGATTCCCGACCTGAAACGGGCAGAGGCCGACGATTGGGATGCGGAATACAATGATCTCAAACTGTCCCTCAAGATTGTCGATGATCTATCGGAAGCAGTCGACCATATCAACACGCATGGCTCGGGCCACACCGATACCATCGTTACCGAAAACAAGGAGCGGGCTGAACGGTTTTTGAATGAAGTGGATTCGGCCAGCGTGATGGTGAACGCCTCGACCCGGTTTGCGGACGGCTTCCGGTTCGGCCTGGGTGCGGAAATCGGCATCAGTACCAACAAAACCCATGCCCGGGGACCTGTCGGATTGGAGGGTCTCGTCATTTATAAATACAAACTGGTGGGCAACGGCCAGATCGTGGCGGATTATTCGGGAAAAGACGGGAAATCGTTCACCCACAAGCCGCTCACCAAGAGTTGAGTCGCGGATTCCGAAATGAAGTCGGTGATGCGGCGATCAGGGTTGGTCTGATTTATGGATATGGAATCACAAAACCGGCCGCAACCCGAACAGGAACCCGGCAAGCCCGATTATCCGATCTATTCCGCCTTTTCCGGTCCGCGTTTTCCGATCAATTTTAAAACCGTTGCCATTTTCCTGGGTCTTTTTCTGGCCACTGTTTTTACCACCTGGATGGTGAAAGGGCCCTGGTATTCTTTCGGCCTGATACTGATTCTGGGCACTCATGAATTCGGACATTACTGGGCCTGCCGGGCGAATAATGTGAATTCGTCCCTGCCGAACTTTCTGCCTGTGCCTCCGATACCTTTTTTTTTAAATATAGGGACAATGGGCGCGTTCATCATGATCAAGGAACCTATACCGAACCGTAAAGCATTGATGGAGATTGGAGCTTCCGGACCGATTGCAGGATTTATCGTAGCAGTTCCCGTATTGTGGGTCGGTTTAATGAATTCCCCGATGACGTTAGGAGATAATTTGGAAGGATCCAACTTGTTTTTCGGATCCTCTCTCATTATGTGGGCAATGACCGAGGCGGTTTTGGGTGTGAATCCTATGGTGACCGATGTCACCATTCATTTGCATCCACTGGCTATTGCAGGTTGGCTGGGAATGTTTTTTACGGCGTTGAACCTGCTGCCGTTGGGTCAATTGGACGGCGGGCATGTGGTCTATTCCCTGTTCAATCGCAAACGTTCTTTCGTCGCGGCGGGATTATTTTTGGTTGCTTTAATCGTTCTCGGATTTAACTGGGTAGGGTGGTGGGTGTGGGCGGGTTTGGTTCTAATTTTGGGTTTGAGACATCCCCCAGTATTGGATGAATCCATTCCATTGGAACCGAAACATCGTATCGTGGGATATGCATCCATTCTGATACTGATCCTCACCTTTGTGCCGGTTCCTTTTGGTGTGGGTTAACTGACTAAACCTTATAACTAATTGTAAAATTTTGAGTTATTTTGTTTATGCCGTTTTGGGGGAGGCCCATTTTCTCAAAAATGGTGACTTTATAACTCTTTTAAAAACAAATAGTTATAAATCACCTCTCCAGGGTACAGCCAAATAACCATATCTCTATAGTTGATATAACCTATTGAAATTATTGATTTAAATATGTTTTTAATGTTGATTTCAGGACGATCCAGCGCTCAAAATTGTATTGACATCAAGCCTCTCTCTATGATAACTTTCTCCTATAAAGGTTCGGGATACTGGACATTATGCCTAAATTTTAGGCAAAAAAGCCTTAAAGAGTTAAACAAGATAATTTCGGTTATCTTCTTGGTTGCCATCAAGACTTCTTTTCGGTTGTTCAGTATCCCTCTTTTTTTGGGCTCCACTCAAAGAATCATATTGGCAGCCATTATTGGGCCCTCCACGGGGTTTAAAAGGAGCCTGAACCCATGATTCCTACCTGTCTTACCCATCATTTCCCGGCACGATGGCTTCCTTTGTATATATTTATTGTGATTTTTTTGGTTGGCTGCCAGGGGGCCCGGGTCGAGGCCAGGCAAACCCTTGACAAGCTCCCCTCCCTGGAACAGGCTCTGGCGATGTCGGAAGCCCGATATTCCAGCGAAAAACCCTCCCCCAAGGCAACTCCCCAGTTGGATGTTGCGCTTGAAATAAAGCGAAACTACGACCTTATTCTGACTCGGAGGGAGCAACTTGAGATCTCGAAAGAGGTCAAGGGGCATTTTACGAAGGCTGTGACCCAGGCGGAGAAAAAATTTGAGGAGGGAGATGAGAATATCTCCCAGTCTGCAATCACCAAACTCAAGCTGGGCCTGGCCGGGACGTTAAACGATATTTCCCGTTTCAACAGCGACATCGCGCTGGCGAAACTCCGACTGGAGAAATATCTGGGGGTCAACTGGGCCGAAGGAGTGGATATTTCCGGTCCTGATTTCCAACCTGTGGACTTCCCGCATAAAACTGTTGGCGAATACCTGAAAAGCAATGCATCTGGTAAAACCCCCAAAGGGTCCGGTTTGTTCAACATGAGGGAAGCCATCATTGAGGTCAACAAGGCCCGGGAGCAACTCACGCTGGCGGGTAAGAACCGGAAAATGACCCGTGCCTTGCTGGTAACCGAAGCCGCGAATTACGATTTTGGGATCGGGAACGAAGCCGATCTGTTTGAAGCGTTGATCATTTATACCCGTGTTCTGGTAGGTTATTATGAAGCGCTTCACACCTTTAACATTGCCGTGCATCGTTTTGTCAGTTTATGTCGCCAAATAAGGTAGAACGGGTACGTTAAAAGGTTCTGAGTGGCAATGATATAAATTGAATTGACCACCACCATTTTCCTGTTTCAATAAAATTTCGGTATGGATCGAAACGATTGGGAATCTAAAAAATACTGGATTGGTCTCAACATGGTTTTGGGCGTGGGCAAAACCCTGTGCCATCGCCTGGTCAAAGCGTTCGGGTCGCCTGAAAAGGTGTTTCATGCCTCGCGCAAGGCATTGATGGAAGTCGAACGGGTTGGAGACAAAGTCGCCCGGCAGATTCTTGATTTCGATCTGGAACAAAATCTCAAACGGGAGTATCAACTGGCCGAGCGGCGTCAAGTCCGGATTCTGACGATCGACGATCCGCAATATCCCTTTCTGTTGAAATCGATTTACGATCCCCCGCCGGTGATTTATTACCAGGGAACATTTTTGGATCAACGGTCAGTACCTCTTGCCGTCGTGGGCACCCGTAAAGCAACTCCCTATGGCAGGATGGCGGCCGAGAAACTCTGTACCGCGCTTTCGGAGAGAGGAGTGTGTATCGTCAGCGGCATGGCGCGGGGAATCGATACCATTGCTCATCAGTCGGCTCTGAAACTGGGGAACCCTACCGTGGCGGTATTCGGATGCGGATTGGAATACACCTATCCTCCGGAAAGCGGTTCCCTGCGGCGGCAGATCGAGCAGCACGGCGCGGTTCTTTCCGAATTTCCCATGTCGACCAAACCGGACCGCAATAATTTTCCGGCACGCAACCGGGTGATCAGTGGACTGTCGCACGGGACTCTGGTGATCGAAGCGGGTGAAAAAAGCGGCGCCTTGATCACCGCTCAGTTTGCCCTCGAGCAGGGGCGGGAAGTGTTTGCCGTGCCGGGAAATATTTATTCCTCCGAAAGCCGGGGAACCCACACTTTGATTAAAATGGGGGCGAAGTTGGCGGACAGTCCCGAGGCGGTGGTGGAGGAACTCCCAGACTCGGTTTTGGATTTGCTGAAAGAGCGGGAAAACAAGGTTTTTGAATCCGTTGAGCTCAACCCGAAGGAGGAACATTTGATGTCCCTGATGTCGGTTCAGGAACAGCATATTGACCGGGTTATTGAAAACAGTTATTTGTCACCCGCAGAAGTTTCAGCTACACTGGTCACGCTGGAACTCAAAGGAGTGATTCGTCAAATCGGCGGGAAGATGTTTGTCATGAGCCCGTCCCATGTTAATTGAGGATTTATGGGTAAGTCATTATTGATTGTGGAGTCCCCCACAAAAATTGAGACGCTGAAGAAAATCATTGGCAAGGGGTTTACGATTAAAGCCTCAGTAGGGCACCTCAAGGACCTGCCCAAGAAAAAACTGGGCGTGGATGTCGAAAACGATTTCAAACCGGACTACATCACCATCCGTGGCAAGGGTAAGATTCTGGCCGCACTCAAAGCTGCCGCGAAAAAAGCCGACAATATTTATCTGGCGCCCGACCCCGACCGGGAGGGAGAAGCGATCGCCTATCATATCGCCAACGAAGTGACCAAGCTGACCAAAGGCAAGGTCTACCGGGTGATGTTCAATGAGCTGACCAAAAAAGCCGTGAACGAAGCCATCAACAATCCCACCGAATTGAATACCAACAAAGTCAATGCCCAGCAGGCCCGCCGCATTCTGGACCGGCTGGTGGGTTACAAAATCAGCCCCATTTTATGGAAGAAGGTGCATCGCGGCCTCAGCGCCGGTCGGGTGCAATCCGTCGCCTTGAAAATGGTCTGCGACCGCGAAAAAGAGATTAAAAATTTTAAGCAGGAAGAATATTGGTCGATCACCGCCGACCTGAAAGGGAGCAAGGATCCGGAATTCCAGGCCAAGTTGTTTAAGATTGGCAAGGACAAAGCGGAAGTCGGCAAGGAAGATCAGGCTCAGGAAATCGTTAAAGCGACTGAAAAGGGTGAATGGGTTCTGGAGCAAGTGACCAAAAAGGAGCGCAAGCGCAATCCGGTGGCACCGTTCATCACCAGCACACTGCAACAGGAGGCCTCGCGTAAGCTCAATTTTTCCCCGAAAAAAACCATGATGCTGGCTCAGCGGTTGTATGAAGGCATTGCCCTGGAAGGAAAAGGCACGGTGGGTTTGATCACCTATATGCGTACCGATTCCACCCGCATGGCGGATGAGGCAATCGTCAATCTACGGCAGGTCATTACCGATAAATTCGGCAAGGAGTACGTTCCCGCCAAGCCCAATACCTATAAAGTCAAGAAATCAGCTCAGGAAGCCCACGAGGCCATTCGACCGACCGATTTCAGCATCGAGCCGAAATCCCTCAAGGATCTCCTGGAAAAAGATTTATACCGGCTCTATGAACTGATCTGGCTGCGGGCGGTCTCGTCCCAGATGGTTCCGGCGGTTCTCGATACGACGCAGTTTGATATACGTTCCGGAAACTACACCTTCCGGGCCAACGGTTCGGTGATCAAGTTCATGGGATGTTTGAAAGTATATGTTGAAGCAACGGATGACGACAGCGGTACCGGCGCCCCTTCGGATAAAATCCTTCCAGACTTACCGAAGGGTGAACAACTGAAGTTGTTGAAGATCCTCCCTGAACAGCATTTTACCCAACCGCCTCCAAGATATACCGAAGCGCTTCTGGTGAAGGCGCTGGAGGAAAAGGGCGTCGGGCGTCCCAGTACCTACGCATCCATAATCAGTGTGATCAAGGACCGGGATTACGTTAAAGCTGAAGAGAGACGTCTGGCTCCCACGGAACTGGGCGGACTGGTTTCCGACTTGCTGATGGAAAATTTCCCGGACATTATGACGGAAGAATTTACCGCGCACATGGAAGACCAGCTCGATCAGATTGAAGAGGGCAAAATGGAATGGGTGGATACTCTCAAGGCTTTCTACAAACCGTTCGAAAAAGACCTGGTGGAGGCTGAGAAAAAGATGAGAGATATCAAGAGCCAGGTGGAGGAAACCGACGAAGTGTGCGATAAGTGCGACCAGCCGATGATCATCAAGTGGGGCCGCTTCGGCAAGTTCATGGCCTGTTCCAACTACCCGGAATGCAAAAATACCAAGGAAGTAGGCGGCAAGGACGAAGGCCCCGATGCGGTGAAAGCGGTAGGCAATTGTGACAAGTGCGACTCGCCCCTGGTCATCAAAGTCGGACGTTTCGGCAAATTCATGGCCTGTTCCGCTTACCCGGACTGCAAGTTCACCAAACCTATCAGCACGGGCGTTTCCTGTCCGGAGCCCGACTGCAAAGGCTACATCTCGGCACGGCGTTCCAAAAAAGGACGTACTTTTTACGGGTGCAGTGAATATCCAAACTGCACCTTCACTTCCTGGGACAAACCGGTTGCAGAATCCTGCCCGGAATGCAACAATCCCTACATGGTTCAAAAGTGGAAGAAGAACGAAGGGGAGAGTCTCCTTTGTCCCAAGTGCAACTTCAAAAAATCCACTGAAGCCGCATAACTCCAACACTCTTATTTGAAGATGAGTCCACACCTGACGATTATCGGTGCAGGCCTGGCGGGTTCCGAAGCCGCCTGGCAGGCCGCTGAAGCGGGCGTACCCGTGGTTCTATACGAAATGCGGCCGCAGCGCCCGACCCCGGTTCACAAGACCGGGAATTGCGCCGAATTGGTGTGCAGTAATTCCATGGGTTCCAATCAGGATTCGTCCGCTCCCTTTTTGTTGAAACAGGAACTGAGGAATCTGGACTCGCTGGTGATCCGGTCCGCGGATAAAAACCGCGTGCCCGCCGGCAAAGCTCTGGCGGTGGACCGGGACCTGTTCTCTGAAGAGATCACCCGGTCCCTGGAACAGCATCCCAACATTACCCTGATCCATGAAGAAGTCGCGGAAATCCCCATGGAAGGACCGGTGATTATTGCAACCGGGCCGTTAACGTCGCCGGCTTTTTCCGAAAAACTGACGCAATTGCTGGGGCAGGACTATTTGTATTTTTACGATGCGCTGTCACCCATCATTGATGCTCAATCGATCGATACCAACAAAACATATTTTGCATCCCGATATGGCAAAGGGGACGCGGATTATCTCAATTGCGGCATGAGCCGGGAACAATATGAACACTTTGTCGATGAGCTGTTAAAAGCCGAGAAAGTTTCCTTGAAGGAGTTTGAGAAACCGGTCTATTTTGAAGGATGCATGCCCATCGAAGTGCTGGCGGATCGTGGGCCTCAGACTTTGGCATTCGGGCCGCTCAAACCGGTTGGATTGAACCATCCTGACACCCACGAACGGTTTCATGCAGTGGTTCAACTCAGGAAGGAAAACAAAGAGGGCACGGCTTATAACCTGGTTGGGTTTCAAACCAAACTCACTTATCCGGAGCAGAGAAGAATTTTCAAAATGATTCCCGGCCTGGAGAATGCTGAGTTTTTTCGATTGGGGGCCATTCACCGGAATACGTTTATCAATGCGCCGCAATTATTATCCGGGGACTTGAGTCTGAAGAGCCATCCGAACATCTTTTTTGCAGGGCAGGTCGTTGGGGTGGAAGGGTATGTCGAGTCATCGGCCATGGGTCTGGTCGCCAGCTTGAGCGCCATGAGCCGGTTAAAAAAGACCGCGTTTTCACCGCCGCCTGCAGAGACCGCCATCGGAGCCTTACTGCAATATGTGACAGCTAAAGAGGGGAATTATCAACCCATGAATATCAATTTCGGATTGTTTCTGGGACCCGAGATGCGGATTCGCGACAAGAAGAAAAGAAATCAGCATATTATCGACAGGGCATTGGCGATGCAGGAGAGGTGGCTGGGGAGTTTGGAGGGAGTTAAACAATACAGACGGCCAAAACCTGCTTAAGGTCACAATCGCCCTTGAATACCTTGAGTATCCCATCCTGTTTCAAAGTGGTCATTCCGTCCTTGATGGCCTGAGCTCTCAATTCTTCGATCAACGATTGACTCATGATCATCCGCTTCATTTCATCCGTGCCTTCCAGAACTTCGTGCAAGCCGGTCCGGCCTGCATAACCTGTGTCGCTGCACCTGGAGCATCCGACGGGTTTTTTCAACCGAAGGTCATTGGTGTACTGGATACCCAGTTTTTTGAATTCTTCGACTCCGTATTCCCGAACCAGTATTTCAAATTCCTTTTTAGAGGGATGGTAATCCTCCTTGCAATCCTTGCACAGGGTACGGACCAGTCTTTGGGCAATAATCAGCAGTAACGCATCTGCAAAATTGAGTGGGTTCATGCCCATATCGATGAGACGCGTGATGGTTTCCGGCGCGGAGTTTGTATGCAGGGTGCTGAACACCAGATGACCGGTCAAGGACGCTTCCAGCCCGATCGAACAGGTTTCCACATCACGCATTTCACCCACCATGATGACGTCCGGGTCGCCACGCAGAAACGAGCGCATGGCCCGGGCGAAATCCAATCCGATCTTGGGAAGCATCTGGACCTGGCGCAGGCCTTTCTGGGTGATTTCCACCGGGTCCTCTGCAGTCCATATTTTTTTATCCTTGGTATTGATGTGACCCAGAGCCGAATGCAGGGTTGTCGTTTTACCGGAACCGGTCGGGCCGACCGCTAAAATCAGCCCATAAGGTTTGGAAGCCATTTTCTTGGTCAGTTGAAGGTTCCGCTTGGTAAAATTCATGTTGTCCAGAGGGATGGGTTTGCTGGCGGCCAGAATACGCAATACGGCATCTTCGTTGCCGCCTACGGTCGGACAAGTGGCCAGACGGAATTCGATTTCTTTCTTGCCATACTTCATTTTGATTTTACCGTCCTGCGGCATGCGCCTTTCGGCAATATCCAACCGGGCCATGATCTTCAACCGGGAGATGACCGCTTGCTTGTACATGGGCGGAATTTCCTGGAAGACCCGGCACGACCCATCGATGCGGTACCGGACCTCCATATTGTCTCTGCCGACTCCCGGCTCAATATGGATATCAGAGACCCCCTGGTCATAAGCATCGATCAGTACTTTGTTCACCAGTTTGACGATGGTGCTGTCCTCTTCGCTGATGGCATTGAGATCGTTATCCTCAGGTTCTGTATCAGTGACGGTTTCTTCTTTTTCTGACCTCAGGGCATGCAAAAGGTCGGACATTTCGTCAGCGGATGTTGAGCTCTCGTCGTTTTCTGCAATCGTGGAGTTCAAGAAATCCCGGATATCTGCTTTCAGCCCTACTTTCAATTCGACATTTTTCTTGGGGAAAATAAGTTTAATGTTTTGAATTTTATCTTTATTGAAAGGATTGTCCATCAGGACAATTACTTTGTTGCCGGTTTTTTCAATGGGAACCCAGAAGTTTTTTGTGAGGAAACTCAGATTCAATCCTTCGAATACCGAGTGGGGCAATATTATGGAACTGTCGTAGCCAAGATAAGGAACCTTGTAAAACTGCTCCAGTGATTTGCCTAAATCTTTTCGCGTTACTTTCAATTCATGCAATAGAATCGTTTCGATATCAATCTGGTTCCTGCGTGCCTTGCCGATGGCTTCGGTCAATTCCCGTTCAGTGATAATTCCATTGTTCGTGAGGTAGGAAAATTTTGTGGGTTTTTGATGGACAAATTTCGTTTGATTGAAAAAGGCCAGCGCTAATGTCTCGGAAATCATTTGGGCGTTTTTCTGATCAGATGGATCAAAATTTCCGCTTCCCTTTTTGTTGACGAGCTGAATAACGCCCATCAATCTGCCCTTATGAATGAGTGGACAAGACAGCATGCCCTTGGTTTTGAAACCGGATTTTCTGTCCCACGAACTGTCAAAAGATAAATCCGGGTGGTACCGCTTTAATTGTTTGGGGTCGTGTACATTTTCAATCATGACCGTTTGCTGGGACATCGCGACATATCCAGCAACGCTGGCGGATGAAATGGGTACACGAATTTCATTGACGGCGTCACCAGATTTCAGTTTGGAATAGATCTCGTTCTTGCTCGTATCAATGGCATAGATAGTGATGAGGGCGGCATTAAATAGTTCCAGAATGGAGATCTTCAATTCAAGTAATATTTCATCCACATTTTTTGCGGAGTGAATGGCATTGATTATTTGGAATAATTTCTGCTGGGGATCTGCGGGTGTGAGCGCCGGGGTTGTGACACTCTCATTTTTGATCTTGGAAACAAGTAATCCTAACGGATGCGCCAGTTCCTTGGAAATCTTGAAATCTGCGGTCGTGAATTTTTGATCCCCCTGCTTGTTTATAATCTCCACAGCGCCCACCAGTTTTTGTTGAAATGGAAGCGGGATCACCATCATCGATTTGGTTTTCAGTTTGAGGTGTTTATCCAGGCTGGAAGAAACCGTCATGCTGGGGTTGTACATCGCCAGTTCCGCTTTGGAGATTTTATCGCTGATATTAAGCGCTTTCCCGTAGGAAGTAACATAACCTACAGGAGTTTTTGGAGACATCTCTACCTGGATTTGGGATATTTTGTTGGAAATATGATTCAGGGAAACCAGTTGCTTGTGTTCGCGGTCTACCAGGAACAAGGTGATGGCTTCACAGGAAAGAATAGTTTTTAAATCATTGACAATGCCGGGTAGCAGGGATAAGGCATTGGATGAAGAAACGATCCGTGAATTAATGGACTGGACGGTTTCATTATCTGAAGACGAGATGATAGGCATAAAAAATCCCTGCGCATATACTTTCAATAATGGAAGAGGTGATTTAGAGTTAATAAATTGCTAAAAGCATATCAACTTCTGTAGGGCATGTCGCATGTCTTGCCTGAAAAGTTTTATGAATTAAACAATACAAACCGACATGACTTGTTTTAAATCACAATCTCCTTTGAATACTTTCCAGATACCATCCTGTTTCAAGGTTGTCATTCCATCTTTGACAGCCTGTTCCCTCAGCTCTTCCATCAGAGCTTGCTTCATCACCATGCGTTTGATTTCATCGGTTCCTTCCAGGACTTCATGAAGACCGGTACGCCCGGTGTAACCGGTGTCGTTGCATTTGGAGCATCCAACGGGTTTTTTAAGTAGCAGTTCGTCAGAATAAGGGACACCAATATTTTTATTGAAGATTTCTTCGTTACCATATTCATGGACCAATTGATCATATTCTTCCTGGGTCGGGTGGTAATCTTCTTTACAGTCCTTACACAGAGTTCGCACTAACCTTTGAGCCACGATGAGGAGCAGGGCGTCGGCGAAGTTCAGAGGATTCATCCCCATATCCAGAAGGCGGGTAATGGTTTCCGGCGCGGAGTTTGTATGCAGGGTGCTGAACACCAGATGACCGGTCAAGGACGCTTCCAGCCCGATCGAACAGGTTTCCACGTCACGCATTTCACCCACCATGATGACATCCGGGTCGCCACGCAAAAACGAACGCATGGCCCGGGCGAAATCCAAACCGATCTTGGGAAGCATCTGGACCTGACGCAGGCCATCCTGAGTGATTTCCACCGGATCCTCGGCGGTCCATATTTTCCTGTCCGGTTTGTTGATAAAACCCAAAGTCGAGTGAAGAGTCGTCGTTTTACCGGAACCGGTGGGACCCACCACCAGAATCAAACCGTACGGCTTTGCCGAATAAGTCTGGATCATCTCCAGGTTTCTCGGGGAAAAATTCATGCCTTCCAGGGGAATCGGTTTGCTGGCGGCCAGAATACGCAAGACAGCATCCTCATTGCCGCCCACGGTCGGGCAGGTCGCGACACGGTATTCGATCTCTTTTTTACCGTATCTCATTTTGATTTTGCCGTCCTGGGGCAGGCGTCGTTCTGCGATATCCAGCCGTGACATGATCTTGATGCGGGAAATGAAAGCCTGCTTGTACATCGGAGGGATTTCCTGATAAACCCGGCAGGTTCCGTCCTTCCTGTAGCGGACTCTCATGAGTTTCTTGCCCACGCCCGGTTCAATATGAATATCGGAAACCCCCATATCGTAAGCGTCAATCAGGATTTTGTTGACCAGTTTGACGATGGTGCTGTCCGTTTCGCTGATCGCGTTGGCATCATCATCTTCAGCAGATTCGACAGTTGCCGCATCCTCCGATTCATTTTGCAGGGCATCCAACAGGCTCGAAACTTCTTCGGTCTCGACAGGATCATCGATATCATCGTCTATGCCGGAACCATCCGGGGTGACTTTCAGGAAATCATGTATGTCCGCTTTAAGGCCGACTTTGAATTCGAGAGCCTTTTTGGAAAAGATCAATTTGATATTCTGGATCTTGTCCTGGTTGGCGGGATTGTCGATCAGGATAGTGACCTTGTTCTCGCTCTTTTCAATCGGCAGCCAATTATTTTTTGCCAGAAAGTTGGTGTTGAGGCCAGTAAAAAGGGATTGCGGCAGGACAACCTCATCGGAGTAACCCACGTAGGGAACCTTGTAAAATTCCTCCAGTGATTTGCCGTAATCTTTCCGCTTGATCTTGAACTCGTCTAATAGAATCGCTTCGATATCGATCCCATTGGTGCGGGCCTGGGTAATCGCTTTGGTCAACTCTTCCTGGCTTAATAGCCCATTGTTGATCAGGTAGCTGAACTTGGTCGGCTTGGTCTTAGTTTGCCGTTGTTGATTGTAAAGCGCCAAAGACAGGGACTGCCCTATGGCTAAAATGCATTTTTCATCATTGACATTGAAAGGTTCCTCATTTTGTTTGTTGACCAGTTGGAGGATACCCATCAGTTCTCCCTCATGGATCAAAGGGCAAACCAACATGCTTTTCGCTTGTTCTCCCGACAGCGAATCCCATGATTTGTCAAACGCCAGTTCCGGATGATATTTGACCAATTCCACCTGGTCATTGACGTTTTTGATGTTAATCGGCCTTTTCTCCAAAGCCACACAACCGGCAATGCTTTCGGGGGAAATGGGAAGACGGATTTCCTCCAATGTGTCTCCCGGCCGGACTTGGGAGTAGATCTCATTCTTTGCCTTGTCGACAGCGTAGATGGTGACCATTTTGCATTCGAATAATTGCAGTATGGGCATTCGCAACTCGACCAAGATTTCCTGCAAACTGGATGCGGTATGAATAGCGTGCGAGGTTGCCTGAATTTTCTCCTCGATAATTTCAGACTGCATTTTGACGATGGAATGTCCCAGGGTACCGGCCAGTTCTTTTGCCAGCCGGACATCCTCATCGGTAAAGTTTGGGTCCGATTTTTTATTGATGACTTGAAGGACGCCCATCAATTTTTTGTTGTGAGGCAGGGCAACGATCAGGCAGGACTTGGTTCTATAACCCAGTTTTTCATCCCATTTGGTGTCCAGATTCAATTCCGGATGAATTTTACCAAGCTCTTCTTTATCGTAGGCATCGTGAATGTTGAGTGTACGCCCCGAAGCAGCAACAAAGCCCGCCAAACTTTTTGGAGAAATATCGACTCGTATCTCCTGACTTTCAGAGGATGCAAAATTACGCGAGAACAACTGCCGTTTCGGACGGTCAATGGCATAGACCGTGACTTTATCGGCATCAAAGAGTTCTTGTAACTCTTCGGTAAGCTCGAAAAGAGTTTTGGTAATACTTTCCGCGGACAATATCCGATTGACAACGGGCTTCAATTTATCCGAGGCACGGCGGCCCTGTGACTTGGAAGCGGCAGGGGACGTGGCTACAGGTTTCGCAGGCTGTCCCATGGGTTTTCCCGGTTTCGCTGATTTAGGTGACTTGGTTGATTTGGCAGGCTTTGCTTGAACAGGATTCATAGACAAAATGTTCCCACACGAGTTAAATATTTAACATTTTGGGTGGAATTGTTTATATGGACTTTTAATGTAATTCTACTATTAAATGCTTATTATTTCAAGGGTAATCATTATTGTTACCGGCATTTTTGCGTAGACCCCCAGGTAATTGATTTACCTTAATTTAGAATACTTGGAATGCAAACAGTAAGGTAGGGGATTAAACATCTAACTCTTTGAAAAATGGCGCCTTCTCTTGGATAAATTTAAAGCGGTGCTGGGCTTCCTTACCCATAAGGCGGTCAAACGTTTTATCGGTACGCTTGTTATTTTCAATAGTTACCCGTATCAGGGTTCTTTTGGTTTTATCCATGGTGGTGGATTTAAGATCATGGGAAGGCATTTCGCCCAGTCCTTTGAACCGACCCACTTCATATTTGGCGCCATTTAAGGTCTTGATCACATTGTCTTTTTCCTTGTCATCCACCGCATAAAAGAGTTTTTTCCCGGAATCGATCCGGTACAGGGGCGGTTGAGCGATAAACAGGTGACCTCCCTTGATGAGCTGGGGCATGAATCGATAGAAAAAAGTCAGCAAGAGAGAACAGATATGGGCGCCATCGACGTCGGCATCTGTCATGAGAATTATTTTGCCGTATCGCAATTTGTCGTAGTCAAACTTGGGCTCGATCCCCGCACCTAAAGCGGAAATTATATTTTTGATTTCTGCATTGGCATGAATTTTATCCTGTGCGGCCGTTTCCACATTCAGAATCTTGCCACGAATCGGCAAAATAGCCTGGGTTTTCCGGTCGCGGGCCTGCTTGCTGGAACCCCCCGCCGAGTCTCCTTCGCAAATAAACAGCTCCGACTCGTCGCGGTCGGTCGAAGCGCAATCGGAAAGTTTTCCGGGAAGGTTCAATCGATGCGAAATATGTGTTTTGCGATTGACAGAATCCTTGGCCTGACGCGAGGCAATGCGGGCCTGTGCGGCCAGTATCACCCGGTTGGCGATCAGATCACCCACCGACTGGTGGTCGTGGAGATAATGCTCCAGTGAATGCTTGACCACCGATTCCACCTGGGAGGTGATATCGGAATTGAGACGGCCCTTGGTCTGGCCTTGGAACTCGACGTCCCCCTGAAGGTACACGTTGATAATCGCCACTAACCCTTCTTTGGCATCGTCGCCGGTAATGCCGGGGACTCCTTTGGGAAGAAGTTTGCGGCGTTCGATGAAAGCCTTCAGGGCTTTGGTGATTCCGTTGCGGAACCCGTTTTCATGGGTGCCCCCATCGATGGTCTTGATGGCGTTGGCATAGGAATGAATCACGGTATCCGTGTTGGAAGTCCAGACAAAAGCCGTTTCCATCCGGAGATTTTTATCTTCTTTCTCCGTGTAAAACGGTTCCTCGGTCAACACCGACTTGCTGTCGATGATTTTACGGATGAAATCCTTGATGCCTTCCGGGTATTGGAATGTGTGCGTTTTCTTGTCTTCCTTGACAATGATCTTCAGCCCCTTGTTGAGAAAGGCCTTGGATTCGGCCCGTTCCAGAATCCATTTCACATTGAACTCGATTTTGGGGAAGATCTCCGGATCCGGTTTGAAACTGATCTCGGTGCCTTTGGTTCGGCAGGCCTTGCCTTTTTTCAGTTTGCCCTTGGATTTGCCCTGGGAAAATTCCTGGGTCCACTCAAATCCATCGCGGCGGGAAGTGGCGACCAATGATTTCGAAAGGGCACACACCACCGCCATGCCCACGCCGTGCAATCCGCCCGACACTTTGTAACTGCCTTCCTGGAACTTGCCACCCGAATGCAAAGTGGTGAACAGTACCTCCATGGCGCTCTTTTTGGTTTTCTGGAATTTGTCGATGGGAATACCGCGGCCGTTGTCTTTAACGGTGATTTCATTTCCCTTTTTGATGTGGATTTCGATTTGATTGCAGTGCCCGTTCAGCGCTTCATCGACGGAGTTGTCCAGAATTTCCCAGACCAGATGATGCAGGCCCTGCAGGGAGGTCGAACCGATATACATCCCCGGCCGTTTACGGACCGGCTCCAAACCTTCCAGAACTTGAATGTCTTTAGCTTTGTAACTGCTCATAGGGTTTAGGTCAGGTTGATTACTTTCTTATTCTTGGCCACGAAAGCTCCCTGGCCTCCGCGGTTGTGAACGGTGACTTTCGAGAGATTGAGTTCCTTGCTTTTGCCGTCTTCAAAAACCATTTGGACCGATTGCTTGCGGTCCACGCACTTGGCGGCGCACACTTTACTTTTAGCGGTATTCATCAATTTGATTCCTACCCCCGCTCCGCTCAACTGGGCCACCTGGTCGAGTTCGATCAAAAGCCCTTTGCCGGCCTCTGACACCAGTAAAACATAGTCTTCGGTGACCGGGCTGACCGCCACCATGCGTGCATCGTCTTTGATCGACATCACCCGTTTGCCGGCCCGCGTGGTTTCCGTCAAATTTTCGAGCGGGAAGGTAAAGCCGTGGCCCACGTCGTTAACGAACAACAGTTCCTCGGAGTCTTCAATGCTGTCTTCGAATTCAAAAGTCTGTTGTTCCCCGGTCTCCTGGGTTTTACCGTTTTCCGCGCCCGGTAAAGACAGTATCTTGATGACCCGTTCGCCGTCGCCGAATTTAAAAAGATTTTGAACCGGCTCACCGAATCCACCGCGTGTGTAGGGGAGATTGAACACTTTGTGGATGTACACCATCCCGGCGGATGTAAAGATGGCCGCCAGGTCGCGGGTGTTCGTCCGAACGATGCCCAATAATCCATCCTTTTCCTTGAATTTAAGGGTGGCGGGGTCGCTCAGGTTTTTGGTTTTCCTCAACCAGCCGTTACGGCTCATTACCAGAACCACATTTTCATGTTCGATGAAATCTTCCGCGTTGTATTCCACCGTTTCAATCGTTTTGATTTTAGTGCGCCGCTTGTCGCCGAACTTTTCACTAATTTCATTCAGTTCGGTTTTAACGACATCCCAGATTTTCTTTTTGGAGGCCAGGATGCTCTTGATTTCTTTCTGCTCGTCGAGTTTTTCTTTTTGCTCCAGCTTGATTTTGTCGATTTCCATGGATACCAGGCGGTACAGTGGAATTTCGAGAATGGCGGTAACCTGTTCGTCGTCCAGCTTGAATGTTTTCTTCAGCTTGGTCGCCGCTTCCTGTCGCGCCTTGGAGGAACGGATCAGTTTCAGGGCCTTGTCGAGGTTTTTGAAGACGATGACAAAACCCGCAAGAATGTGCAGGCGTTTTTCAAGAACCGCGAGATCGAATTTCAAGCGGCGGACGATCACGTCTTTTCGGAAATCCAGGAAATGCGAACATATCTCCTTGAGAGAAAGACGAGCCGGTTCACCCGTAGGCTTCAGGCAATTGAAATTCAATTGAAAATTTGTTTCCAGCTCCGTGTGCTTGAACAGGTAGGTCATGATTTTTTCCGGATCGGAACCGTTTTTGATTTCCAAAACCACGCGCACCTTCTCGTCGCTTTCATCACGAATATCGGTCAATGCCAGGAGTTTTTTACTGATGATGATATCTGCAATTTTTTCAATCAGCCGGGACTTGTTCACACTGTAAGGAATGGCAGTGAGAATAATCTGTTTTTTGCCACGACCCAGTTCTTCCAGTTCCCATTCGCCGCGGATTTTAACCGCACCCATTCCCTTATCATAGGCTTTGCGGAGTTCTGTTTTGGAATTCAGGATAATGCCGCCCGTCGGGAAATCCGGTCCCTTGATGGACTTCATGATCTGGGTGGTGGTTTGCTTCGGTTCGTCAATCAGGGAGACCAGCGCGTCAATCACTTCGGTCAGGTTGTGACTGGGGAACGAGCAGGCCATACCCACCGCAATGCCTGACGAACCGTTGACCAGCAGGTTGGGTATACGTGAGGGCAGAATTTCCGGTTCTTTCAGTGTGTTGTCGTAGTTCTGCCGGAAATCGACTGTGTCCTTTTTGATATCGTTCAGAATGAAGGATGTGATCGGTGTAATCCGGCCTTCGGTGTAACGGTAGGCTGCGGGAGGGTCGCCGTCCAGCGAACCAAAATTGCCTTTGCCGTCCACCAGGGGATAGCGCATGGAAAAATCCTGTGCCATGCGCACCATGGACTCGTAGGTGGACGCGTCGCCATGCGGATGATATTTACCCAGGACCTCACCGATGATTTTCGCTGATTTCACTGGCTTGGCGTCGGAGGTGACTCCCATGCTGTTGATGGCATAAAGGATTCGCCTGTGAATCGGCTTCAGCCCATCGCGCACGTCCGGCAGGGAGCGTGAAACGATGGTGGAGAGGGCGTAGGTCAGAAAACGGTTTTCCAACTCGTGGGTGATATCCGATGCTTTTTCTTTGGCCATGTTTGAGTAAAGTGGGTAAAAGGGGTGCCCGGTGGACTACTTCCTGTGTGTTTCGGCAACAGAAAAGAGGTGTCTGAAGCGGGTTTGAAGTAAATAAATTTTTATGAAGCGCTGGGTAGTTACCAACTAAATGCTTCAATTATAAGAATTTAATCGCTGAGGTCAGATTTGTAAAGAATAAAATACAGAACGTGGGGGTTTCTGATACTATATTTACACTGCCAGCGGGTGCTTTCCCGGTGCTCAAAAAACCGGTTTAAATGGCTGCGATAAAAGGTTTTGCCATTCCCGCAAACAAAATTTCCAAAGACTTTTAGGATTATTAAAATCTTTTTCAAGGCAGAGCCATCCTAAAGTCAGCTTAAAGGGGAAATACGTTTTTGATTTCCCGTCAATCCGAATTAAAATTTCATCCAGATTGCAACTATCCCCAATCGCCATTCGGTATGGACTTCCAATCGTTATGTCGGATATCCATTTTCAGCCATTGCCGGGGGATCTCTTAGGAGAATAAAATGTCTGATCAAGACTTGCAGGTAAAGGTCATGGCCGCGTTGAAAACCGTCATGGACCCGGACCTTCATAAAAATATTGTAGACCTCGGGTTTGTTAAAAACCTGAACATCGACAAAGGCAAGGTGAAGTTTGATGTGGAGTTGACGACTCCCGCCTGCCCGGTAAAAGAACAACTGAAAAACGAATGCAGCGATAAAGTGGGCGCCATTGATGGCGTGACGGCTGTGGATGTCAATATGACGGCTGCAGTACGGGCTTCCGAGCATTCCCAGCCCATTCTCACCGGCGTGAAGAACATCATCGCCGTCGCCAGCGGCAAGGGGGGTGTCGGCAAATCGACGGTCAGCACCAACCTCGCGGTGGCCTTAAGCCAGACCGGCGCGGCGGTGGGATTGATGGACGCCGACATTTACGGTCCCAGTATTCCCAAAATGCTGGGGATTCCCATTTCACCGCCCAAAGGAGCTGGCAACAACAAATTTCATCCTCATGAAAATCACGGTCTCAAGGTGGTTTCCGCCGCGTTTCTGACCGAAGAAGGCCAACCGTTGATGTTGCGCGGTCCCATGCTGGGTGGCATCATCCAGCAGTTCCTTCAGAACGTGGAATGGGGAGAACTCGATTACCTGGTAATCGATCTGCCGCCAGGAACCGGTGATGTGCAGTTGACACTCACCCAGCGCGCTCCCTTGTCGGGTGGAGTCATTGTGACGACGCCTCAGCAGATCAGCATGATCGACGCCGAGAAGGGAGTCAAAATGTTCCAGCAGGTGAAAGTGCCGGTGCTCGGTGTGGTCGAGAACATGAGCTACTTTGTGTGCGACGGGTGCGACAAGAAACATTACATTTTCGCGTCCGGTGCCGGCCAGCAGTTGGCCGACAAGTTCAAGGTTCCGGTTTTAGGGGAAATCCCCCTCATCTCCGACGTGGTCACCGCGGGTGATTCGGGATTGCCGATCACCCTCAGCCAGCCGGATTCCCCGGCCAGCCAGGCCTATCGGCATCTGGCTGGACAGGTGGCGGCGCAGATCAGTATCAACCAATCACAGGCAGCCAAGAAGGTGGGCGCTGGGTTCGAACTGGCCTGGAAAGGCTGAGGCGGAACGTTCTTTAATCCTTAATTCCAGGAAAAACCATGACAGAAGAAATCCCCGAGGAATCGAACGGTCCCTCGCCAAGTGATATCAAACAGATCGACGAATCTACGCTGGGCATCACGTGGACCGACGGACATGAGTCGGTCTATCACGTCAAACGACTGCGGGAGAAGTGTCCCTGCGCCAATTGTATTGACGAATGGACCGGCGAAAAGAAAATCAAGCCGGGTACGATCCCAGACACCATCCGTCCCCTCAACCTCAAAACCGTCGGCCTGTACGCCATCCAGTTCGACTGGAACGACGGGCACAGCACGGGACTGTATCCCTATTCTTTGCTCCGGGAACTGTGCCAGTGCGAGGAATGCAAAGCCAAATCCGCCGCGTAGTATAATTCAAAATAAAAAAGCCCGGCCAATCTGGCCGGGCTTTTAGTATTTCGTAACAAAGTTGAGTTCGATCTGATCCGGTTACATCCCCACCTTGTCGCGAACTTCGTCCATCAACGCGCCGTCGATCACCTTGATGCCTCTATCTTTGGCGAAGCTCAGCACGGTCTTCTTGGCCATGCCGCGCACGAAGAACGGCACTTTCTGGATACGGTCTTTCGCTTCCTGCGTCCATTCGAAATCCCCTTCGGCAGGCGCTGCTTTTTTTAATTCTTCCTTCCCTTGGGCCAATGTGGCGCCCATCATACCGAACGGGCTATTCTCCAGTTCGGATGGACCGCCCGCTTCCACGCCCAGTTTGTTGACGAATTCGGTTTCAAATTTATTGGTCAGCATGGCGAAAGAATGCCCGCATTTATTGCATTTGAATTTCAGGGTGATGCTGTTTTTTTCCTTCGGCATGATGCCGTCGGCCTGCGTTGCCATTTGCTCGTCGCAGGGTATGCAAAGGAATTTCATTGTCGCTCCTTAATTGGATTTATTTTCGATGAATTTCAGTATGTTGTCGACCACCTGCTTGATCGCCTGTCCGGTGACCGAGTCGGCGTGTTCTTCAAAGAACAGTTTGCCCGATCCGGTTTGACGCGACACCCGTGTATCAAACGGAATGCTGCCCAGCAGGGGAATCTTTTTGTCCTTGGACAGTTTCTCCACGTCCTCGCCCTCAAACAGCTTGCCTTCCTCGTTGCAATGCGGACAAACATAAGTCGCCATGTTTTCCACCAGCCCGATGATGGCCACTCCCAACTGATTGCTCTTGGTGATCGATTTCGAAACGATGTGCTGGGAAATTTGCGACGGAATGGTGATCTCCACCACGCCGGCCAACTCCGGGATCAAGTCGCGCACGTTGTCGATGCGGTCGCTTCCGGGCGGCATGTCGATCAACAGGTAATCCAGCTCGCCCCAGATGGTATCGGTCAGCAATTCGCGCAGGGCCTGGGACTCCATCATGCTGATCCAGACCGCAGTCGCGTCTTTACCCTCGTTCCACATCACCGGCGAATCGGGATTGGGCAGAAGCATGTCCATGGACATGACTTTGATCCCCAGGGCGCCGATCGCGGGTTGGACTCCTTCGGGGCCGATTTTCAGTTTGTCGGAATGGGGCACGTTGAGCAGTTTCCCGATGCTGGGACCGTTCAAATCCGCGTCGAGGATGCCCACTTTATGTCCGAGCGAGGCCAGGCAGACCGCCATATTTGCGGTGACGGAGCTTTTGCCCACGCCGCCCTTGCCGCTCATCACGGAAATTTTGTGTTTGATGGGATCGAGCCGCTTCCGCAGTTTTTCCCGCTGGGAAACGACCTGTTCTATGACGTTGGACCCGCCGTCGCCGGCCAGGTCATCATAGGTTTTCATAGATAAACTCCTTATATTTTCACAAGATACAAGATTCTTGGCTATTTGGGTTGGCGGTATTGTATCACAAGAGGGGCCCCTGTGAAGAAAAGTTCCAGGGAATTGAAAAATGTTGCGAAATGGGAGCTGAGGACTATATTTGTGTTGGAGGTTATGACCAACCTGTAAGGAGACTACAAGGAGCTTGAAACCACCTGACATTTCATTTATGAAATACCCTTACACAATCCGATTATAAAGTCGGATAAACCCCTTGAGTTTTTGAAGGGAGTCGAATAAAAAGAAAAGCGCGCCGGTGCAATGCTGGCGCGCTTTTTATGTCTTCGGCTGAGGTCCCACACTATGAGAAAAATCAAGCTCTTGCTGGAATACGAAGGCACCCGCTACAGCGGCTGGCAGTTCCAGCCCAACCAGGTGAGCATCCAGGGGGTTTTGGAAAGCAAACTGCATAAAATCACCAAGAAAAAGACCCGGGTGATCGGGTCGGGGCGGACCGATTCCGGGGTGCATGCGGAAGGGCAGGTGGCTCATTTTCAAACCACCTCTGCCATGACACCGCTGGAGTTCTTGAAAGCCCTGAACAGCCTGCTTCCACCCGATATTGTGGTCAAAAAGGTTGAAGAGGCCAAACCCGATTTCCATGCGCAGATTTCCGCCACCCGCAAAACCTACCGCTACACGATTCTCAACCGGGATTACCCTTCGGCCCTGCAGGGCCGGTTCGCGCACTACATTGCCATTCCCACACTGAATGTGGCCGCCATGCGCAAGGCTGCGCGGTGTCTGGTGGGGCAAAAGGATTTTAAAGCCTTCCAGGGATCGGGCTGTACCGCCAAATCCACCCTGCGGGAGATTTACCGGCTGTCGATTGTGAAGAAGGATGACTTCATCCGCATCACCGTCGAGGGCAGTGGATTTTTGAAGTATATGGTCCGAAACATCGTCGGCACGTTGATTGAAATCGGCTGGGGCAATTGGCCGCCGGAGCAAATGCAAACGATTCTGAAATCGAAGAACCGGAGGCTGGCCGGCCCCACCGCGCCCTCCCGCGGACTCTGCCTGGTCAAGGTGGTCTATGGCAAAAAAAGCCCCCGAAAAAAGACCAAAAGAACGTAAATGCCGGCCGGGCAAGGCCCGGAGCTGATTTCTCCTCTCCCCTCAGGGGAAGCAATCACAGGGTGACGGATTAAGGTGAGGGGTGGGGTTGTCATAACCTCCCCTGTACCCCCTCCCTGGCAAGGAGGGGAGTATTAATTAAGGCGAATAAGTTACCTATACAAAGGTCTCCGTTGGCTCGGAGAAATTTTCGGGTATAATGCACTTCTTTTTCAAGTCTATCGAACACATTTAAAAGGGTTTTTTAATGAGTCAGGAATTCAATATTACCGTGTTGCCGGGTGACGGCATCGGCCCGGAAGTGATCCGCGAGGCCGTCAAAATCCTCAAAATCGTCGAGAACAAAAAGAATCTCAAGCTGAGTTTAACGGAAGCTCCTGTCGGCGGCGCTGGCTACGAAGCCACCGGCCATCCCCTGCCGGAAGAGACGCTCAAGGCCGCCAAGGAAGCTGACGCGGTTCTCCTGGGTGCGGTCGGGGGACCGAAGTGGGAGACCATCGATTTTTCCCTGCGGCCGGAACGGGCGTTGCTGGGACTGCGTTCCAACCTCGGATTGTTCGCCAACCTGCGCCCCGCCAAAATCTTCGCCCCGCTGGCGGAGGCATCGACTCTCAAGCCGGAGGTGGTGGAAGGGCTGGATATCATGGTGGTGCGGGAATTGACCGGGGGCATCTATTTCGGGGAGCCGCGCGGCGTCGAAACCCTGGCAGACGGCACCCGCAGGGGCGTCAACACGCTGGTCTACACCGAGGCGGAAATCGAGCGTATTGCCAAAGTGGCGTTCGACGTGGCGCGCAAGCGCGATAAAAATGTTTACTCCATCGACAAGGCCAATGTGCTGGAATGCACCGGCCTGTGGCGGGAGGTCGTGACCCAAGTCCATAAGGATTATAAGGACATCACGTTGTCCCACATGTACGTGGACAATTGCGCCATGCAGTTGGTGCGGAATCCCAAGCAGTTCGACGTCATCGTCACCACCAATATGTTCGGGGATATCCTGAGCGACCAGGCGTCGATGCTGACCGGGTCGATCGGCATGCTGCCCTCGGCCAGTCTCGGGAGCGGCAAGGCCGCCATGTACGAACCTATCCACGGCAGTGCGCCGGATATCGCCGGCAAGGATATCGCCAACCCGCTGGCGACCATTTTGTCGGTCGGCATGATGTTCAAGTATTCCTTTAACTTGGAGGATATAAATACTTTATTAGAAGTGGTAGTTAATGATATTTTAGCGGAAGGTTATCGCACCAAGGACATCCTGTCCAAGGGCGGCAAAGAGATTGGTTGCGCTGCCATGGGGGACCGGGTGGCTGAGGAACTGGAGAAGCAGTTAGCATGAAAAAGAAGGATTTCTATGACGTCGCCGTGGTCGGCGCCACCGGAGCGGTGGGCCGCACCATGCTGTCCATTCTGGAAGAACGGAAATTTCCCGTCGGCCGTTTGCTGCCGCTGGCTTCTGCCCGTTCGGCGGGCAAGCAGGTGACCTTCAACGGCCAGAAAATCACCGTGGAGGAATTGAAAGCCGATTCCTTCGAGGGATTGGACTTCGCCCTGTTCTCCGCCGGGGGATCGGTGAGCCGCGAGTTTTGTCCCATTGCCGCCCAGGCGGGGTGCGTGGTGATCGATAACAGCAGTGCTTTCCGTATGGAAAAGGATATCCCGCTGGTGGTGCCGGAGATCAACCCGCACGCCATCGGCGACAACCCCGGCATCATCGCCAATCCCAACTGCTCCACCATCCAGATGGTGGTGGCGTTGAAGCCGATTCATGACCGCTACACAATCAAACGGGTGGTGGTGTCGACTTACCAGTCGGTGTCGGGCACCGGCCAGGACGCCATCGATGAACTGAAAGCCCAAACCAATCAAGTACTAAACGATAAGCCTGCTACAAGGGGTGTATACCCCCATCAGATTGCGTTCAACTGCCTGCCGCACATCGATGCGTTTCTCGATACCGGCTACACCAAGGAAGAGATGAAGATGGTGAACGAGACCCGCAAAATCCTGGAGGACGATGCCATTCAGGTGTCGCCGACCACCGTGCGCGTACCCGTGTTTTACGCGCATTCCGAGGCCGTCAATGTGGAAACGGAACAGGCCATCGACCTGAAAGAGCTTCGAAAGATTCTGGGTTCAGCGCCGGGAGTGCGTCTGGTCGACGCTCCGGGAAAAGGCGAATATCCCCTGGCGACTGATGCCGCCGGCAGGGATGAAGTGATGGTCGGGCGTATCCGTGCCGACCTCGACAATCCCAATGCCGTCAACCTGTGGATCGTGGCCGATAATCTACGCAAAGGCGCCGCCCTCAACGCCATCCAGATCGCCGAAGTCCTGATCCGCAGATAGCCCACCTTCGGCATTCCAAATTTCCTCTGGCAACACACGCCCATCCAGAGTAATATCTCTTTCTGGAATATAAATAGACGAAATCGAGCCAATGTGGACCTTCGTATTAAGAGTAAAAAAAGGGTTTACTGAGATGATGCTAAGCTGGCTACCGCTTCTTTCAAAGCTTAACTGTACGGTTTTGGGACCGACTCAACTGGCATGGCAAGTTTAATTCCGTCTCTTAACAGTTGCGTTAGTCGAATGCAATCAGGCGAGAAGCGTTTCGCTTGGCGCTTGGAGAGCCATTTGGAGGACGATTACCTTTGCTGGTACGAGTTGCCTGTTGGCAAAAGACAGCGGTATTCCGACTTCATTATCCTGCATCCGTCACGCGGTCTGTTGTTGCTGGAGGTGAAGGACTGGAAGCTGGATACCATCCAGAAGATAGATAAGGCGACAGCGACAATCAACACCCCGGCAGGCGTCAAAATCAAAAGCAATCCTCTGGAACAGGTGCGTCAATGCGCCTATCAACTGAAACAACGGCTGGAGAGGGACCCGCAACTGGTCAATCAGACAGGACGTTATCAGGGCAACCTGGTTTGTCCGTACGGTTATGGGGTGGTATTGAGCAATATTACCCGTAGGCAGTTCGAATCTACTGACTTGAGAGAAGTGTTACCTGAGTACCAAGTCATCTGTAAGGATGAAATGGTTGAAAGCGTGGAGCCAGAGACCTTTCAAGAGCGCTTATGGAACATGTTCAACTTCAAGTTCCCGCATCCTCTTACCCTACCGCAGATCGACCGTATCCGTTGGCACATGTTTCCCGAGGTTAGGATCAGTACAGACGATCAGGGTAATCTTTTTCCAGAGGAGGATATAGAAGAACTGTTTCCAGACATTATAAAAGTAATGGATATGCAACAGGAAAAGCTGGCACGCAGTCTTGGGGAAGGGCACCGGGTCATTCATGGGGTGGCCGGTTCCGGCAAGACCTTGATCTTAGGTTATCGTTGTCTCTACCTCGCCAAGCTGCTGAACAAACCGATTCTTGTCCTTTGCTTCAACATAACACTGGCCGCTAGGCTACGCGAATTGATTGGTGAGCGGGGTATTGGTGACAAGGTCAGTGTCTATCACTTTCACGATTGGTGTGGTGAACAGCTACGCACCTACCATATTGATCGACCACAGCAGGGCGACAGATTTTCTGAACGGCTTGTTGAGACGGTCATTTCTGCGGCGGAGAAGGGTGCGATACCGAAAGGGCAGTATGGTGCAGTGATGATCGACGAAGGCCATGACTTTGAGCCTGAATGGTTGAAGCTTGTGGTAAGCATGGTTGATCCCGACACCAATTCTCTACTCCTGCTTTATGACGATGCACAGTCGATCTACAGCAAGAAGAACCATCTCGACTTCAGCCTATCGAGTGTAGGAGTCCAGGCAAGAGGCCGGACAACTATACTGAAATTGAATTATCGTAATACTAATGAAATTATAAAATTCGCATATCAGTTTGCCAGTAAATACATAAAGCCAAATGCTAAGGATGAGGATCATGTGCCGTTGGTTGAGCCTGAGGCGGCGGGGCGTCATGGACCTGCGCCCGTAGTAAAGACTTTTAACTCTTATGAAGAGGAAGCGGGTTATATCGCTCGTATCTTGAAGCGAATGCATGACGAGCAGGGGATTCCATGGTCTGATATGTGCGTAACATATTGGAGTAACTGGATGGGAGAAAAACTGCATACCCAATTAACGTCCATAGGTGTTTCCTGTCAATGGCTCAAGGACTCAAAGGCGAAAAAGCAGTTTAAGCCCTCGGATGACAGCGTGAAGTTGATGACAATGCACAGCAGTAAGGGGTTGGAATTTCCCATTGTTGCGGTATCAGGGATTGGGAATATGCCTGCTGACGGAGAGGATCCAGTTTCAGCGGCTAAACTGCTGTATGTTGCGATGACACGTTCCACAGAAAAGCTACTGCTTACCAGCCATAGAGAGACAGAGTTTTTTTCCCAATTGAAGCAGGTAGGTCATGACCTTTCCTCAAACTGAGGCGCACCCCGATCAAAGCTTTACTTTATTTTTCAATTCCAGATGAACTGCTTGTGGAGTTACAGGCAGAAGGAGGATGTGATGAACGATAAGACTGTGGGTGGTGTTCACTGGAGTTTCTGGGTTATCGGCGCTGTCGCGCTGATCTTTAACGTTATGGGCGTCATCAATTACTTCATGCAGATGAATGCAGACTCGCTCGCCTCATTTCCTGAGCAGTATCGCCCGATAATCGAAGGCCGACCCGCATGGGCCACCGGAGGTTTTGCAATCGCCGTTTTCGGCGGCGCGCTGGGTTGTCTTCTGCTTCTGCTCAGGAAGCCGGCTGCGTTTTATGTATTCATCGCGTCGCTGATCGGCGTGATGGTGTCGATGATGCATATATTCGGCGTGGCCGGATTCAGTTCCTTCGAGATTTGGATGGGTGTTCTGATGCAGTTGGGGGTGACGGTGTTTTTGATCTGGTATTCAAAGCGGGCAGAAAGCAAGGGTTGGGTCCGCTAGGAGTTTAAATGGCTGGAATCGACCCAAGGCGGACATGCTCATGAAGAGTAAAAAAAGGGTTTACTGGGAAGATGTAAAGCCGGCTTCGCCTACTGGTAGATCTCTAGCCAATTTCCAACTTTGGTCCACATTCGTTTGATGACCTACGCGAGTTGGTGTGGAATTGTATTGTTGCTACTGTTCCGTTTTATAACGGGAATGCTGGATGAAAAAGACGGTGGCCAACGGAAATATCAGGGTGATTAGTGAGACAATGATCAATAGTATGCCCAGTTCGCTATAGTCGGCCGGGGTAGTGATTTCACCGGTGGCTCGGTCCTTTACCTCACGTGCGACGATAAAGATTCTGTTAAGGTACTTGGTCCCCAGACTGCTTGCCGAAAGCGCGAGATTGGTGAACGACGCCATGATGGCAAAGAAAGTCGCCTTTAAATTGGCGGGCGCGTTTTTCGCTATCCAGGCCAGCATGGGAATCATGGAAATCTGCCCAAGCGGTGACTCGATGGCGGTGTTTATAATTGCGATGAAACGAGCGTCAACAATGCCGTTGGTCCACCGGGCAGTCCATTCATGAATACCGTAGTATAGGGCGATACTGGGTAGTGACAGGATCCCTGCGGCGATTGTTAACAAGACAACAATATAGGCGATCGACATCGTAGCCATGAGAGGCCTGAGCAGCACCATGCCCAATAGCGCCAGGCAGGATGCTATCAGGCTCAGAATGGACAAAAATTGTTGATCGAAACCTAGCATATCGATCTCGAACCAGGTTGCGCCTGCCCCGGGAAGTGGCACAGCTCTGAAAATGAAGATGATCACAGCTGTACCAATGAGTGCACGGCCAATATCGGGATCGAGTTCGCGGATTAGGCGTGACATGAGAAACAACACAATGGCCATCGAGCCAGCAAAGATTATTTCCTGCGCGTAAGGCACATCGCTCAATCCCATAATCAGGGTAAAAATAACAAACACTGCGCTGCCACCCAAAATCCACCAGTTGGGTTCAGTCTTTTCCTGCGACCTGAATAGCGTGGCGTTAATCTGTGCTTCTTCAACACCCTGGTCGCGCATGGATTTTGCGCGTTTGTATAACAGCGCCTGTCCCAATAGGACACCCGCAATTGATATCAGCGGTATGATTAGGGCTGCAAGATAGATTTTTGCATAAATATGCACTTTCTCGTCTTGAGACATATTCTCGACACCGGAAAACATGAATATGTTAAGCGATGCCACGAAGATGAGACCACTGACAATGGCAAACCTGCCCAGCATCTGCATGGTGGTGTGCATGGCCTTGGATTCGCGCTCTGAATAAGGCACACCTTTCTGGTCAGTGGCCGGCACGGCTTCAACGGTCATTGCATCCGCCACGACATCCTGTATGACATAGCCGACGGGGGCCAACAGCGCGCTGGTCACGTACCAGGCTTCGACACCCATGTATGGTGTCAATAGATCGGTATGGGCGATCAGTCCGTACATGATCAAAATGCTAAGTGCGATGAGACACGCACCGATATACACAAGCACAGATTTCCAGCGCCAAATCAGATCGACAAGATGGCCGAGGGGCATTTTCAACACCCAGGGAATACCCGCCCAAAATAAAAGCCCGGCGAGAAAAGTCGCAGAAAGTCCCAGAAAGTCCTTGATGAAAAATGTCCCGACGATTGCGGTTAGCCCTGAAATTCCAGCCGCCAGATAAACCATCAGTGGCGGCAGGTAGGACCATTTGAAATTGCGCGCTAGTCCGAGGAATATATTGTCAAACCAGTCTTTGAGGCTATCTGGCACAATCATGAAAAATCCTTATCCCGTGAAAAGATTCACGCGAATTTTGGTGGTCGCTCAAAGCGATCCAGATGCACGTGTGACAGCAACACAGTGTCCAGTTTTTTTGGATCCAACGGGAAAGGCTTCTCATTGGCTTTTTCTTCCTTGCGATTACCTGATAGCAGTCTGCATTCCAATAAAACCCGATTACGATCCGTTTCTTGTGCTCCATTCCTGAAATATGTAAGATTAGCATAACTGAAATTTTATTTTATGCTTGGTACAATGAAAATTAAAGCATGCCTTGGGTTAGCCCTGTGTTCCCCGTCAGGTAAAATTGGACCACTTGATGTAAAAAGCAAAGAGATACTTTCTGCTAAAATTTCCTTTTAAAGGAGGTTGTTATGAATAAGAAAGTATCGAGTGAATCAGTCGTTAAGACATCCACCTTGAAACTCGCATGAAATATTATAAGGAAGAAAAGATCTGCCTTGTTCTGGAAGGCTTCCAGAGCTGAATGCCCGCTTTTGGCCGTTTGGAAACAGTCAACTTCACACGGGACCCCCCGGTCAAAGCTTTGCTTTGAGAAAAACGGATAATGGTATAAAATACAAAGATGTAGAGTCGTCTGTCGAGCAATCAGCGGCCCCACCTTTTACTCAACACAACTTTCCTTGATTGCAATTCCGGGGGGAATTTAATGACCGAACAAATTCTGGGCGTCATCGGCGGCAGCGGCTTGTACGCGATGAAGGACCTCAAAGTCGTCGACACCGTTTCCGTGGAGACGCCTTTTGGCGAGCCCTCGGATAAAATCATCTTGGGCGACCTGGAGGGCACCCGCATGGCCTTTCTGCCGCGCCACGGGGTCGGGCACCGCATTCCCCCTTCGGACATCAACTACCGGGCCAACATCTTCGCCCTGAAAAAACTGGGCGTGGAACGAATCATCTCGGTCAGCGCCGTCGGCAGTATGAAAGAAGAGATCGCCCCCGGCCACATCGTGGTGCCCGATCAGTTCATCGACCGCACCATTCACCGCAAGTCGACTTTTTTCGGAAACGGAGTAGTCGGCCACGTCAGCCTGGCCGATCCCATCTGCGATGAACTGCACGAAACGGTGCTGGAATCCAGCCAGAAAGCCGGCGCCACCGTGCATCCCCGGGGGACCTATATCTGCATCGAAGGCCCCCAGTTTTCCACGCGGGCGGAATCGTTTCTCTACCGAAGCTGGGGAGTCGAGGTGATCGGCATGACCAACGTCACCGAAGCCAAACTCGCGCGTGAAGCGGGCATCTGTTATGTTACCATTGCCCTCGCCACCGACTACGATTGCTGGCACGAGGAAGAGGAGGCGGTGACGCTGGAAGGGGTCATGGCAATCATGCACAACAATGTGACGCTGGCCCAGACGATTCTCAAGGAGATCGTACAGAAGCCGGTGCTGAAACGGTCCTGTGCCTGCGGCGAGGCGGCCAAAAACGCCATTGTCACTGATCGCAAACTGATACCCAAAGCATTGAAAGAAGATCTGGAAATTTTATTCGGAAAGTTATGAAACGAACACAATCGGAATCCCTGTTCCAGACAGCGCAAAAATATATTCCCGGCGGGGTGAACAGCCCGGTACGGGCGTTCAAGGCGGTGGGCGGTAATCCTTTGTTCATCGCCAAAGCCAAGGGACCGCGCATCACTGACGTCGACGGCAACGAGTTCATCGATTACGTTGCCTCCTGGGGACCGATGATCTTCGGGCACGCCCATCCCAAAATTGTGGAGGCGGTCAGCAGGCAGGCGCAGTTGGGAACCAGTTTCGGCGCGCCGACCGAGTTGGAAACCCGGTTGGCCCAGAAGGTGGTGGACGCTGTCCCCTCCGTCGAATCCGTGCGGCTGGTCAGCTCGGGGACCGAAGCCACACTCAGCGCGCTCCGCCTGGCCCGCGGGTTTACCGGACGCGACAAGATCGTCAAATTCGAAGGCTGTTATCACGGTCACGGCGACAGCCTGCTGGTGAAAGCCGGATCGGGAGTGTTGTCATTGGGTTTACCGGACTGTCCGGGGATCGTTGCCGACCTGGCCAAAAATACCCTGAATGTCCCTTACAATGACACGCAGGCGGTTGAGGAGTTGTTCTCCAGGATGGGGAAGGAGATCGCCTGTCTGATCGTCGAGCCGATTGGCGGCAACATGGGTGTGGTACCGCCGCAGCCGGGATTTCTCGAGTTGCTGCGGAAGGTCACTAAAGCCTCCGGCACCCTGTTGATTTTCGACGAAGTGATTACCGGGTTCCGCGTATCCTACGGCGGTGCGCAGAAACTGTATGGGGTGACACCGGATTTGACCTGCCTCGGCAAGATCATCGGCGGCGGCTTGCCGGTGGGTGCTTACGGCGGGAAGAAGGAAATCATGGACCATATTGCGCCGGTGGGCGCGGTGTACCAGGCCGGGACTTTGTCGGGGAATCCGCTGGCGGTGACCGCCGGGATCGAAATGCTCAACCTGTTGTCCCAACCCGGGGTGTATGAGGATCTGGAAAAGAAAAGTGAAAAACTGTGTAACGGATTTAAAGAGAACGTCAAAAAGGCGGGAGTGACCGCCGCCTTCACCCGCGTCGGGTCCATGTTCTCGATGTTTTTTACCGGTCAGGAAATCGTCAGCTTTGATTCGGTCAAGACTTCGGATACCGATTTGTTCAGGCGTTACTTTAATGCCATGCTGGAAGAAGGGATTTACATCGCGCCTTCGCAGTTCGAGGCGGGATTCATGTCCGCGGTTCATACCGATGACGATATTGACAAAACCATTGAGGCTCAATTCTGTGCTTTGAAAAAGGCGTTGGGCTAGAATCATCCTTTAACGAAAAGAACAAACTTATGGGCGAAATTATCGGAGTGCAGGCCAGACAGATACTGGATTCCCGGGGGAATCCGACGGTGGAAGTGGACATTTACCTGGAGGACGGGTTGCTGGGACGGGCGGCTGTGCCCTCCGGCGCCTCGACCGGGTCGCGCGAAGCCATCGAGCTGAGAGACGGTGACGCCAAAGTATACATGGGCAAGGGCGTGCAGAAGGCGGTGAAAAACGTCAACACCCGGATCGCTCCCGAACTGGTGGGCATCGAAGTCACCGAGCAGGCGCTGATCGACAAGTTGTTGGTCGAGATCGACGGCTCCAAGAACAAATCCAAACTCGGCGCCAATGCCATGCTGGGCGTTTCGCTGGCAGTGGCCAAGGCCGCCGCGAATGATCTCGATCTGCCGCTGTTCAAATACATCGGCGGCACCAACGCCTGTGAAATGCCGGTACCGATGATGAATGTGCTCAACGGCGGCGCGCACGCCGACAATAACGTCGACATCCAGGAATTCATGATCATGCCAGTCGGCGCTAAAAGTTTTTCCGAGGCCCTGCGCATGGGAACGGAAGTCTTTCACCACTTGAAAGCGGTCCTCAAAAAGAAAAAATACAACACCGCCGTGGGCGACGAAGGGGGATTCGCCCCTGACCTCAAGTCCAATGCCGAAGCCGTTGAGATACTGATGCAAGCCGTTAAAAATGCGGGGTACAAAATTGAAAAGGATATTCTGCTCGCCCTGGATGTCGCGGCCAGTGAATTGTACGCCAATAACAAATACACGCTGGCGGCGGAAAAGAAATCGAAGCTGAGTTCGGGAGAGATGGTGAGTTACCTGGAAAAGCTCGTCAAAAAATATCCGATCGTCAGCGTCGAAGATGGACTGGCGGAAAACGACTGGAAAGGCTGGAAGCAGTTGACGGACAAAGTGGGCGATCGGGCCCAGTTAGTCGGGGACGATATTTTCGTCACCAATACCGAGATTCTGGCGAAGGGTATTGAGCAGGGGATCGGTAACTCTATCCTCATAAAAGTCAATCAGATAGGGACTTTGACGGAAACCCTGGAGGCGGTCGAAATGGCGAAACGCGCCGGCTATACCGCCGTGATCTCCCATCGCTCCGGGGAGACGGAAGACACCACCATTGCTGATATCGCGGTAGCCGTCAATGCCGGCCAGATCAAAACCGGGTCGTTGTGCCGCACCGACCGGGTGGCCAAATACAACCAACTGCTCCGGATCGAGGAAGTCCTCGGGTCCAGTGCGCTTTATAAGGGAAGAGATGTTTTCTATAACCTGGCGGGTCAATGATGCGATGGTTTGACACTTTAAAAAGCTCGGTCATGAAATGGACCAAGGCGCAAAAGACACTTGCATTGGGTCTGGTTTTAATCGTCGCGATGTCTCTGGCCGCGGTGTTCAGTGACAAGGGTTTTATGAATGTCTACGACTTCAGCGAAGAGCTGGATTATCTGAAGAAGAGTAACGCCGATTTATCCGAACAGAATGCGCGCATCCGAAAAGAAATCGATGCACTCAAGTCCGATCCTTACGCCGTTGAAATGCTGGCCCGCGACAAACTCAATCTGGTAAAACCTGGTGAAACGGTTTATCAAATTGTTCGCGAAACGTCATCGCCCGAAAAGGCACACTAATTCTACCGTAAATCCCTTTGGAACCCTCTGAAAATTAGGCTCAACCCGATTTTTTTGCCGGGGTGTTTTTCTATGAAAAACGCCGCTTTAGAGTTTGTATTGAGTTTAAAATCAGTAAGTTATGATTTTTATGTCAATGTAATTGAGTGATTGGGGTAGTGAAAAGAGACCGTTGGCCTCTAAAAAACCTTATTGGGAATGCAATAACTTATTGAAATTTTTGAAATAAATGGTAACTTAGATAAATACTTGGAGACATAAAGAAGTCAAAAAAATGCAGAGTCGAATACTGATTCTGCAAGTATTGTGGAACGGGATTGTCTTTTCCGTTCAGCCATGTTGGGTCCGTTTGCAGGGCCGAAAAGCTTTGATTTTATTTTGATTATTTACTTATCTTCAAGAGGGGGCCAACCGATAAGTAAGTTCAAATGGCTTAAAATCAAAGTTTTGCCGGAAGCTTTAGCTGTTCAGGTCTTGGCTGAATGTATGAAGTTCTTTGATTTTAAAGGACTTAAGTAATAATTACCTTTTAGGAGGGAGCATGACCAAGCAGGATATCATCAACCATGTTTCTCAGGAAGCGAGCTTGTCCCGATCCAAGGCCGAGGAAGCCGTGGAAACCGTTATCAAGCTGATCAAAGAATCACTAGGGCAGGGCGAACCCGTCATTTTGCGCCGGTTCGGTACCTTCCAGGTTAAACAAAAATCAAAGCGGATGGGCCGAAATCCCAAGACGGGTGAGGAAGCCGAAATTTCTGAGCGTAAAGTGGTTCGTTTTAAATCCGGGAAGCATTTCAAGCAGGCAGTGAACGACTCAGACGGTTAATCCTCGGGTTTGGTTGTTGCTCTTTTGAGATCATAAGATCAGCATGGCGTCGCCATAGCTGAAGAACCTGTACTTTTCCCGGACGGCCTCCTTATAAGCTTTTTGCATCAAAGAAGAGTCTGCCAGCGTGCAGACCAGCATGTAAAGGGTGGATTTGGGCAGGTGAAAATTGGTGAGCAGGTGGTCCGTATTTTTGAACGTCTGCCCCGGATATATAAACCGATCCGTCCATCCCGTTACATCGCTTTTCTCCTCCCGATTCAACTCTATAGATTCCAGTACCCGGGTTGCGGTGGTACCCACCGCCATCACTTTTCTATTTTCATTTTTAGCCCTTAAAATTGCGTTCCAGGTTTCGGCCGGAATGTTGAAGTACTCCTCCTGCATTTTATGTTTGCGTATATCCTCCTCCCGGACCGGTTGAAAGGTTCCCGGTCCAACGTGCAGGGTCAAATACACCGGTTCCGCGCAATCCGTTAAATGGCCCATCATTTCCACGGTGAAATGCAGGCCCGCTGTCGGAGCGGCAATCGCCCCGGCATGACGCGCGAATACGGTTTGGTAGCGTTCACGGTCTTGTTGTTCAGTGCCCGCATCGTCGCCGGGAGACCGGTGAATGTAATGGGGCAGGGGCATTCTCCCGTATTTTTCGAGTTGGGACGCCAAGCCCTCGTTCGAAGTGAAGCGGATCAACGCCAGATCATTGTGACGTTCAACAAATTCTGCATGAAGTTGACCCTTGCCGAAAATTAACTTTTGCCCGGGTGTGTATTTTTTTAAATTCTTCATCAGAACCTGCCAGGTCCCGGGTTCCTTCTCCTTAACCAGTAGTGCTTCGATGCTTTTCCCCTGTTCACCGACCGTGCCTTCCAGTTTTGCCGGCAGGACCCGGGTGTCGTTGAATACCATGACGGGACGATCTTTCAGGTAGCGGGGTAAAGCGCTGAACACGGTATGCTCGAGGGTTGCAGTGGACCGGTCCAGCACCAGCAACCGGGACTCGCCCCTTTGGGGACTGGGGCTCTGGGCGATCAATTCAGCGGGAAGATGATAGTCAAAATCGGACAGTTTCATGGACGGTGAAGCAGCTCCAAGCCGGAGGTTATTGATTAAATTACAACTATTTAACCCGAAATGAGGGTTGACCCCAAAGGCTATTTATTATATTCTGCTCAAACTTTTTAAAAGATGAATTCACTTTTACATATTTCATAATCATCAGGGAAAAACAATGGGCAAAACACTAAAAGTTATCAGCTTGATTCTTTTTTCTGCTTTTTTTCTGGTCGGGGTTTCGGACAATGCCGACGCAAGGAAAAAGAAAATACCCAAAAAACCCAAATACGTCGGTTCCGCCAAGTGTAACGGCAGCTGCCACGATCCCTATTACCAGGCCTGGGTGAATTCCCCTCACGGCAAGACTTACAACATTCTGAAACCGGGCGAGCGCGCAGACGCCAAAAAGAGAGACAAGCTGGACCCTGACAAGGATTACACGACCGATCCCCAATGCCTCCGGTGTCACACGACCGGTTACAGGCAAAGCGGCGGTTTCAAACCCGCGGGTTCTAAAAGCAAGAAGTCGGGCAAAGATATCAGCACCAAGATCGATCCGGAAGAACCCAGCAAGGAGCAGGTCGGTTGTGAAATGTGCCACTCAGCGGCTGGCGGAGGCCAGTTCCGCGTGGTCATGAAAAACTCAAAAGGTGATTTCAAAAAGGAAGAAACGGAAAAATACGGACAGCGCTGGGATTATGAAAACGTTTGTACCCGCTGTCACAGCCACCCCAAAAGTCCGCATGGTAAAAGTAAAATAGATTATGCCAAAGACAAGGCGGTGCTTCACCCGATTGACAAGTATTTCACCGAGGATAATGCCGATCAAAACATTGTTAAAGACGGCAAAGTCAAGGACCGGGCGAAGGAAAAGGCCAAGTCCGAGGAAAAAGGATTGCGGATTGAAGATTGGAATATCAAGAAAGGCAAGCTAAAATTTGCCAAGGGAACCAGGCCTTACAGTTCCAAGAAGAAGAAATTCTATTATAAGAAATAGACTTTTTTCGAATAAGCTTTAACATATTAAGGGAGGACGTTCCTTACGGAGCGTTCTCCCTTTTTCTTTTTTTCGGGAAAATATCAATGGGCGACGATAAATTTGTCAAAAAGATTGCCTGTATCGGTGCCGGATATGTCGGCGGTCCGACCATGACCGTGATCGCCAACTTCTGTCCGGACTACCAGGTAACGGTTCTGGACATCTCACAAGAGAGAATCGACCGGTGGAATTCCGATGATTTGCCGATTTTCGAGCCCGGTTTGAAGGAACGTGTCCTGAAAGCCCGCGGCCAGAATCTGTTTTTCTCCGCCGATATTGATCGGGCCATCGAAGAGGCCGATATAATTTTTGTGGCGGTCAACACCCCGACCAAAACCTTTGGAGAAGGAGCGGGCAAAGCGGTGGATTTGCAGTTCATCGAACAGACCGCCCGCCGGATCAAAGAAAACGCCAAATCGGATAAGATCGTCGTCGAAAAAAGCACCATTCCCGTACGCGCCGCCGAAACGCTGAGCAAAATTCTGCATTCCGGCAAGGACTCCATTCATTTTGAAATTCTGTCCAACCCCGAATTCATGGCCGAGGGAACGGGGATTCATGATATGGAAAATCCGGATCGCGTTTTGATCGGGTCCATGGATACGCCTTCGGGGCAGGCCGCGCGTGATGAATTGATTAAAATTTACGAGCGCTGGGTGCCGCGCGAGAATTTGATCACCACCAACTTGTGGAGCAGCGAGCTTTCCAAACTGGTTTCAAACGCCTTCCTGGCGCAGAGGATTTCCTCGATCAACAGTATTTCAGGATTGTGTGAAGTGACCGAAGCGGATGTGGATGAAGTGGCGCGGGCCGTGGGGAAAGATTCCCGCATCGGTCCCAAATTTCTGCGCGCCGGGTTGGGGTTTGGCGGGTCGTGCTTCCGCAAGGATATTTTGAATCTGGTTTATCTCTGTGAGCATTTCGGTCTGCAACCGGTGGCGGATTTCTGGCAACAGGTGATCACCATGAACGATTACCAGATGGAAAGGTTTGTGCAGCGTATGCTGAAAGCCATGTTCAATTCCGTGGTTGATAAAAAAATCGCCCTGTTCGGGTTTGCTTTTAAACCGGATACCGGCGACACACGGGATTCACCCGCCATTCATATAGCCAAAAGGCTCTTAAAAGAACAGGCCCGCCTGAGTATCACCGATCCCCATGCCCTTAAAAATGCGCAGAAGGATCTGGAAGGCGTTGAAGGCGAGATCGGGTACGAAACGGACCCCTACAAGGCGGCGAAAGGCGCCCACGCCATCGCCCTGATGACCGAGTGGGACCAGTACCGGTCACTCGATTTCAAACGGATTTTTAACAGCATGGAAAAGCCCGCCTTCCTGTTTGACGGGCGCAACCATCTCGACCACCCAGCCCTATTTGATCTGGGTTTCAATGTCTACTCTATCGGGAAGCCGGATCAAACCCAGTTTGACGACCCCGCCTGAAAATTTTTTCGATATCGCTATTGGGGTTTATGGCAGAAGACGCAGTCTTCCATAGGGCGGTGCGGCATGATGGGTGTGTTTTTGTCCTGGGCCATATGGCAGGTCAGGCATTTCCCAGCTGGATCGGTGTCCACATGAAAGTCATGTTGGCTCAGCCTTGGAGCCGATCCCAGGAACATGTAAATCAGCACTCCCGCTAATACGAACCCCAGTACAGTCATGGCTTTATAAAAATTAATTTCGCCCGCCCGGCTTTTCTTTTTCTGTTTTGCCATTAAATTACGCCTTACCGTCAACCATTGGCCGCCGCGATCACATCGATTTCCACCTTGGCGCCTTTGGGAAGGGCCGCGACCTGGACGCATGCCCGGGCGGGTTTACTGGTCGCGAAGCATTTTTCGTAGACTTGATTCATCCGTGCGAAATGATTCAGGTCTGAAAGGTATACGGTGGCCTTCACCACATGATCCATCGAAAGGCCCTCGGCTTCGAGAATGGCCTTAATATTTTTCAGGGTCAATTCCGTTTCCTGTTCGATCTCTCCCGCCATGAAATTTCCAGTAGCGGGATCCAGCGCGATCTGCCCCGAGGTGAACACCCAGTCGCCCATCCGGATGCCTTGTTGATAAGGGCCGATAGCCGCCGGGGCGTTTTCGGTATGTATGCCTTTTTTGGTCATGATTCTATAATTCCCTTTAAGAGTTCAAGTCATTTCCGCCATCTGCCGGATGAAGGGGTAGGATTTCAACTCCCTTCCCAGCCGGGCCAGAACCAGACGGTGGGTGATCGATTCAATTTCTCCTTCCACCTCTTTCGGCACTTTCAACCGTTGGACGTGATTCAAATCAAGAGACAGAAATTTCTTCAGGTAGTTGACGGTTCCGGATTTGATCCGCGTCTCGACCGGTTCTCTATCGAAACAGGATTCGCAGACAATACCATGCTGGTTGTAACTGAATCCCACCCACAGAGACTGCGGTTCCTTGTGACAGGCGATGCATTTCCGGAGCCGGGGGGTGTATCCCGCATGAGCCATGATCCGGAGTTCGAACAGTCGACACAAAGTTCCCAAAGAGTCGGCCTTGCCGGCTTCATGCAACGATCGCACCAGGAGACGAAAAATCTCCGGTTCGGGATGGTTGTCGGCGATGAAATGGCCCGCCAATTCCAGAAAATAGACCGCGGTGTAAAAGGAATCGGGATTCTCTTTGATTTCCTGAAAAGACTGGATGATATCACATTGATTGAGCCGGAAAAGTTCCTGGTGTTCCTTGCCGAAATAAATCAGCGAAACATGCGACATCGGCTCCAGAGACGCGCCGAACCGGCTTTTGAGCCGTCTCGCCGCCTTGGCCACGCATTTGACCTTGCCGTGGGATTCGGTCAGAAACGTCACCAGTTTGTCCTTTTCAGACAGTTTCATGGATTTTAAAACGACTGCCCGGGTTTTATAAAGAGGCACGGCTGGTTTTCTCAAGTTCGAGTAAATATCTTTTGATGTGAAGGCCTCCCGAATACCCTCCAAGCTTTCCATTACTTTGAACCACCCGGTGACAGGGTAGAAGTATGGAAAGGGGATTTTTTCCATTGGCGTTGCCGACCGCCCGATGGGCGTTGGGACGTTTGACCGAACGCGCCAGCCAGGCATAACTTCGTGTTTCGCCGTAGGGAATGGCGGCCAGCTTCTTCCATACCTGTTTCTGGAATGGGGTTCCGGTAAAGAAGTCGAGTGGAACATCAAAATTACGGAGCTTGCCTTTGAGATACAAGCGCAGCTGATCGACGGCCGGCTTCAATCGTTTCGAATCTTTTTCGGGAGTGTTGACGAAGGAGCGATTCAGGAAATTCACGTAAGCTTTTTCACTGGGTATTTTGGATTGAATATGAATCAGTCCTTTGTCCGAGGCCGCGAGGCCCATCAAACCCCAGGGACCGGGTTCCACAGAATAATAAACCGGACCTATGTCAAAAGGTTGGTTAGGTGCAGTGAGCATTGGGAAACCTCCAGTTTATGCGGTGTGCCAGCCTAAAGACTGGAAAAAGCAATATTAACACAATCCCCTGCCTATCGCTGAAAGAGGTCAACCAGGAACAGACTCAAGGCGGGGAAATAGGTAATGATCAATAGACCTGCCAGTCGTAAGCCCAGAAAGGGCAGAGCCGCCCGGTACAGGCGCAGCACCGGTTCCGCAAAACGGGAACTTGCGATAAAGAGGTTGATGCCCACCGGCGGCGTGGAATACCCGATTTCCAGATTGGTCAGGAAAATGATGCCCAGATGCACCATATTGACATCAAAACTCTTGGCGATGGGTACGATCAGCGGCACGACGACAATGAGAGCCGAAAAAATATCCATCATGCACCCGACGATTAGAAGTAAAATATTGAGTACGATCAGGAAGGTTATCTGGTCGTCAATATACTGCTTCATGAAAGCCAGAACCTTCATGGGAACCTGGGCATCCACGAGATAGCTGGTAAATCCCATTGCCGTCCCCAGAATAATCAGGATGGTGCCGACCAGGACCATACTGTTGATCATCAGTTTGGGCAGGTCCTGTACGGGATGAATGTCCTTGTAGATCCAGGCTTCAATGATGAAGACATAAACCACCGTTATCGCCGCTGCCTCGGTCACGGTAAAGATGCCCATATAAATCCCCAGGATGATGACGAAGGGCAGGGGCATCTCCCAGGCAGACTCCCGCAACGCAGCACGGGCACTCTTGAAATCGAAAGGAGTGCTCGGGGTGTCCGTTCGAATGTTCATCCACATGCTGTACAGGCCGAGGATGCCGATCATCAGCAGGCCGGGGATGATCCCGGCGAGAAACAACTCGTTGATACTCACCTGTGCGATCAGGCCATAAAGGATTAACGGAAGGGAAGGGGGAAACAACAGGCCGAGACTGCCCGATGACGTGATCAGCCCCAGGGAAAAATCCTTGGAATATTTTTCTTTGAGCAGTAAAGGATAGACCAAGCCGCCCAGGGCAATGATCGTGACTCCCGATGCCCCGGTAAAGGCGGTGAAAAAGGCGCAGGCGACAAGCACCGCCATTGGAACGCCGCCGGGAATGCCTCCGAGAAAACATTGGGACAGCCGGGTCAGCCGTTGTGGGGTCTTGCTTTCCGCCATGATGAAACCCGCCAGGGTGAATAGGGGGATGGCGATCAGCGTCGGGGAGCTGGCGACCCGGTACAACTCGATGAAAATACCTGCGGAATCAATATCCGCATAATAAAAAGACACCCAACCCGCCAGACCAATAATGGCGAACAAGGGGACTCCCAGCAGTGCCAGGACAATGATGGTAACCACGATGAAAAGCGTCATCGTAAATTCCAGTATTTGACCGATTCGTCATACACTCGCAAAAAATACCGTATTGAAATTACGGTAAAACTGAAGGGTAAAATCGTTTGAAAGATCCAGGCCGGAAAATCTAAAAAAAGTGTGGTCGGCGACTCCATTTCAAACTGGACAAATTTCCAGGCGGCCAGGGCGAGAACCGCGCTGATCAGTCCGGAGATAAAACCTATCAGGATGTTAAGAATGGGTTTGTGCCGTTCTGGTATGAAATGAGTCAGAACATCAATGGAAATATGGCGGCGCTCCCGAACCGCCAGGGAGGCTCCCAAAAAACCGACCCAGAGGACCAACTGGCGTAAAAAAATATCTGTCCAGAGAAGGCCGCTGTTCAGAAAATTTCTTAAAAGAACCTGCCCAAAGGCGAAGAACACCATGAGAAAGAGCAGGAATACAAGTATTCCCGATTCGGCTTTGGCCAGCCATTCATCCAGTTGTTTGATTGCTCGCATGGTTGGAACAGGGGTGAGAGGTTCCAGCGTGTGCGGAACCGGTCCACCCGGCTCCGCAGGGGCTGATGGGATATAATAAAGACTTTAACTGGCAGGCTCAATAACTTATTATGTCTACTTTTTATTAGGGGGTTTTCTGTGAAATCGGGTCGATTGGGGTGGTTACTCTTATTGCTTGCCGGTCTCCTGCCAGGGGCCTCAACCGTGCTTGCGGATTCATCCCAGCTTGAAGGGCCGGCGGACATGGTGCTGATTCCCGCCGGGGAGTTTTTGATGGGAAGTCCGGAGGGTAGCGGACGTAAAGATGAATATCCCCAACACACGGTCTTTCTGGACGCTTACTGGATTGACCGGTATGAGGTGACGGGCGGCGATTTTGAGGCCTACCTGTCGCAGAACCCCAAACAGCATCCCACTGTTACCGGATGGTTTGGCCGGAAGGTCAGGCCCGGCATGGAGCGCAAGCCGGTGATCGGCCTGACCTGGAAGCGATGCCTGAATTACTGCGAGTGGCGCGGCAAACGCCTGCCCACCGAAGCCGAATGGGAGCGCGCCGCCGGGGGCAAGAACCATCGGACTTATCCGTGGGGGGAAGAGCTTCCCGATGCAACCCGCGCCCACTTCAATCGTTGTTGTTTTATCGATAAAGGTGATATTCTGCGTGAAGTGGGTTCGCTGGAACCGGGCAGAACTCCCGAAGGAGTGTACGAGATGTCGGGAAATATTGCCGAATGGGTATTCGATTGGTATGATAAACACTATTACAACAAGAGTCCGGGCAAGAATCCCAAAGGGCCCTCCAGGGGCAAATATCATGTGATCCGGGGAGGCGCCTGGAACAGCCTTCCCGATTATATGCGGGTTTCGCACCGCTACGGTCAGAATGACGGACAGGATTTTTACGGTATCGGTTGTCGGTGCGCCAAGTCCCAACATCCCAAAGAATAAAACTTTACCTTTTTAGAATAAGCCATGGACAATCTGGACGACAAAATCAATACCCTGATCCGGGATAAGCTGGTTTCCCTGATTCAGGAGAACGTGGTGCGTATCAAAAGGACCACAATCAAGTATACCAAGACCAACAAGAAGCATACCCTGGAGCACTGGCAGGCTTTATTTGACAGCTATGAAAAAGTATTCCGGGCCATGCCGCGGGAAATGTTGCGGGTGGAACGGGAAGTGCGCATTAAATTTGTAAGTCCTGTGACCTTTGAAAGGGTTACCCGGCTTAAATCCATGATCAACTCGGAAGCGGAAGTATTGATTCAAAAACGGGCGGATGAATGCCGTCCTGAATTTGAAAAACTGGGTCAGGGCGATCTTTTTGACCAGCAAGTGGAAAAAACCCGGGAAAAGCTCAATGAAAACCTGGAGCAACAGATTCAAAAATGCCTGGACTCAGTCAATGCAGAAACGGGACAGGGACAGAAACTCGGTATTGAGGATCTGATAAAAATATATAATGTCAAAGAATCCACCCTCCACGAAATCAATATTATTTCTCCCCTGCAAAGCATCAATACCCTGTTGGCCAAGATCAATGGCGATCCACGTCTCACGGATATTCTGGAAAACCTTCAGGAGGGTTTCCGGCACCTCTTTCAGGATATTCAAAAGAACCGGGTCCATGATGTCGCTACCATGGAGGCCCGCAAGAAATTAAAAATGGAGGTGGCCCGGGATACCATGACCGTCCGCGATATTGCCTTGAACACCCAACCCTTCCTGGAACAGCTGGTTCTTCCGGAGGACAGGAGAAATCCGGAAGTGGTCAGAAAATCATGGAGTAATATCTTTGAAATTCTGGAAGGCCAGGAGGGGCGCTGGGCCCCGGTGATCCCAAATTTTAAACCTCTTTATGATTTTATGTGTGGTGGGGAAAATTGATATGAAACAGATCGGTTTGTATTATGTATCCCGAAAGCCTGCCGACACGGTCCGTCTCCTGTTGGTGTTGTTTCTGTTTTTGATTTTCAACGGGTGCACTTTATTTAAGATCAACGTGACTCCCACCCTGGGCCCGTTAAAGGAAAAAACCGTCTCTGGTGAAGGCGGCGACAAGGTTTTGCTGGTTGATATCAAGGGTATGATTTCGAACAAAAAACAGGTTTCCCCGCTGGGAGTGGAAACGAATGTGGGGTTGGTCGACCAGGTCAGGGAAACTTTAAAAAAAGCGGAAAAAGATAATGATGTCAAAGCCCTGATTCTCAGGATCAATACGCCCGGCGGCACCGTGACTTCCAGCGACATCATTTATCATGAAATTAAAAAGTTCAAGGAAAGAAAAAAAATAAAAGTGTATGCCGTGGTCATGGATCTGGCGGCTTCCGGAGGCTACTATGTGGCCCAGGCGGCAGACCGGATAATCGTTCACCCCACTTCACTGACTGGAAGTATTGGTGTGATCGCCCTTAAAATGAATCTGGGTGGCCTGATGGAGAAGGTGGGGGTGAATGTCGAAGTGGTCAAATCCGGTGACCACAAAGACTTTTTATCACCGTTTCGGTCTTTGACGGAAGATGAACGGCTCATCTTCCAGAAAACCATCGACAATCTTCATCAAAGGTTTGTTACCACCATTGAAGATAACCGGAAACAATTAAATCGCGAAGAAATCAAAAAACTGGCGGACGGACGCATATATACCTCCCAGCAGGCTCTGGACGCCAAATTGATAGATCAAATCGCCTATATGGATGAGGCCGAAGAATTCATCAAAAAGGATTTGGGGCTGGAAGAAATTCGCCTTGTTCTTTATCATCGGTCCGGACAATACAAAAGCAATATCTATTCCTCGCCACCGGTTCCCCCCGCCATCAATTTCAATTTTCTGAGCTTGAATCTCATGCCGGAGACCCCCGGGCCAAACTTTATGTATCTGTGGATGCCCTGAATTCCCGCCCGGATTGGCAAGCCCATTAGCCCTTTAGAATCGCTCTCCTAGGCAAGTGTGCGGTTGACGAAAGCCGCGGATTTCCTTACCATAAATATATCAGAACTTTTCCTCTATTTGCCGATTTAGGCTAAAAAATAACGAGCTCTCATGGCGTTGAGCAAGTATCACGACATTCGAATATTAATTGCCGAAGACGATGAAGACGATTTGTACCTTTTCAGGGAACTGATCTTTGAGTGGAAAGATTGGGATTATTATACCCGTCGAAATGAGAAGGCGACTGTGACTGTGGATCCCGCCCGTACCCGGGAGGAGATTTTCCGGATGTTGAAAGAATCCGAGTATGATCTGTTTTTCCTGGATTATCATTTAGGCGAATGGAATGGGTTGGATATCCTAAAAGACCTCCGGGAAGAGAATTACACGCTTCCCGTTATCATGTTGACCGGCCAGGGGGACCAGGAGGTTGCGGTTAAAGCCATGAAGGTGGGTGCCACCGATTATCTGGTTAAATCGAGCCTGACACCGGAAACGCTCTTCAAAACCATTCGGCACTCCATTAATTTATTCAGGGAAGAACAGAAAAGAATAGAGGTTGAAGAATCCCTGAAAGCCCAGGGACTTCTTTTGCAGGGAGTGTCCGAGGCGGCGATACGACTTTTGACGGTTTACGATCATGAATCCGCCGTTCAGGAAGCGTTGGGTATTGCCGGAAAAGCGGGCAACATGGACTGCGTGTATGTCTTTCAGGATCATCCCCATCCGGAAAGCGGAGAAGGAGCCTTCAGTCTGAAATATTTCTGGTGCAATGAAAATGAAAAAATTTTTGTTGAAGGCTTGGGTTTGAGCTTGAGCGATCTGACTTATAACAGCCTGGGATGGGATGAATGGGTCAAGGAACTCAGGATGGGGAAATCAATCAGCCACGTCGTGGAATCCGGTGATTGGATTTCGTCATTTTTTCATGCTCAGGGTATCCAGTCATGTGTTTTGACACCCTTTACGATTAACCACACCTATTGGGGATTTGCGCTTTTTGCCGACCGCCATTCCAGCCGGAAATGGTCCCCGGATGAGGAATCGATCTTAAAAACCTTTTCAGCCAGCATCGGGAGTGAAATAAAAAGAAACCGCGATGACCAGGCTTTTCGGTCGATTGTTGAAGGAACCTCGGCACAAACCGGAAATGAGTTTTTTCAATCGCTGGTACGCCATTTGGCTTCCGCTTTACCGGCCCGTTGCGCCATGGTCAGTGAGATTTTGGAAGGTTCCGACTCGAAATGCCGCATCATTGCCCGATGGAATGGGGAAGAGATTGTCACCGATCATCAGTATGGAGTGACTCGCTCTCCTTATGAAGAACTCCTGATGGGTAGAGCCAGTTTCTATTCCGATGGGGTTCAGGAAGCGTTTCCCAAAGAAAGATTTTTAAAGGAAATTGGTGCAAAAAGTTTTGCCGGTGTTCCCTTTTATGATTATTCCGAGAAAGTGATGGGACATATTGTGGTCTTCGACCGCAGGCCCATGCTGGATAAAGAGAGGACGATATCCATTTTGCGAGTGTTTGCCTCGCGAGCCGGAGCCGAACTGGAACGTCAGAGAGCTGAGGAAACCATCAAGAATATGGCCTACTACGATTCTCTCACCGGCCTGCCCAACCGGGTGCTGTTGATCGACCGTCTGACTCTGGCACTGGCCCATGCCCACCGGGTTAATAAATATTTAGCGGTTTTGTTTGTGGATTTTGATAATTTCAAAGTGGTTAACGATACCTACGGTCACAGCGTTGGCGATCTCTTTCTCCGTGAAATGGGGCAAAAATTAAAATCCGTCATTCGAAAAGAAGATACCTTGGCCCGTCTGGGAGGCGACGAATTTATTCTCGTGCTACCCGAATTGACAGACCGAAAAAATGCCGTGATATTGGCCGAAAAACTGATCAAAATGGGTGGAGAGCCCTTGAATCTTGAAGGCAATGAGATCAAATCATCGCTCAGCATTGGCATCTCGCTTTACCCGGATGATGGGGACGATTATGAAGCTCTTCTCGATAAAGCGGATGAAGCCCTGTATAAGGCCAAACGTAAAGGCAGAAACAGGTATAATTTTGTAGAATAAATTTTGCTTTCTCCCATCCTGATTACCCGCTAAAATACATCCTCTTTCTAAATAACACCTTTTGCCGGGTCTTCATGTATTCAATAACCTCAATCAGCATAGGAACTCCACGTGAAGTGATATATGCGGAAAACCGCAAACTGAAAACCTCCTTTAAGAGGAAACCGGTTGAAGAAAAAATTTTTTTGGACCTGATGGGATTTGATGGAGACCAGGTGGCCGATCCGGTAAACCATGGCGGCCGGGATAAGGCGGTCTGCGGTTATCCGGCCGATCATTATTCGATTTGGAAAGAGAAGCTTGCCCGCGACATGCCTCCCGCATCCTTTGGGGAAAATCTGACGATAGAGAGACTGACGGAAGATCAGATTCATATTGGGGATATATTCAAAATCGGTGAAGCCGAGGTGCAATGCACGCAGCCCCGGCAACCGTGCCATAAATTAACCAAATTACTTGGATTCCCCAAACTGGCTTCCCGGATACAGGTCACAGGATATTGCGGTTATTATTTCCGTGTATTGAAGCAGGGTTGGTTGCAGGCGGGAATGGCAGTAGAACCCATCCATTCTGATAAAGAAAACATCTCGGTGAGGGATGCCCATCATCTCATGTACCGTGATAAAACTAACTACGAAGCCATTGAACAGCTCATGGCTCATCCTGCGCTTTCCGAAAGCTGGAGGCACTCATTTGGCAAACGTCTGGCCAACCGTAAAGCCTGAACAGGATGAGCTCTCTCTTGTGTGTCTGTCATGAATGATAGAATACGGTCTCTCTCCTCTTGGGGTGAACTCTTGAAAAACGGTATCCTGGTTTCCGATGTGGATGATGCCACTGTCGCGGCTTTGTGTGGTCACCTGGCGGACTTGGGTGTTCTGGAAAATTCCGGAGAAGAGGATTGGATATTAGTCCCGGATGCTCAAGGTTCGTTGGAAGTAGATCAGGAAATGAAAAAACATTTAACCGAACTTTGTGCAACCGAACAGGGTTTTGCCCTTCGTTATTTTTTGAAAGATCCACCGGCATCCTCCATCATAAATGGTTCGCACGATCCGGGGACTTCGAAGGAAAAGGATATTTCAAAAAGCAATCCGGAACTTTTGAGTCAGAAAACATCCAACCTCAGCAATCTCCAAATCGTAAAAAAATATGGACGCCAGGTCCAGTCGTTCATTGAAATGGAAAAAAACTACACGGAAAGGTTGTTGGGGCCACACACGACCTCGAAAGAGGCCCGTAAAATTTTTAATTTTATACTGAGCCGGATGAAGCAAAAGACCGAGCCCCGCCCCTGGGAACAACTCAGTCGCAGGCGTCACAAATAACCCGAACGGCATCTTTCACTTCCTCTTGGCGAGAAACGTTACCTGATGAGCGAACAGAACTTGTTGATAATTGGCGGTGGACCCGGCGGATATGCCGCTGCATTTCTGGCCGCCGACAGGGGGATGCGGGTAACTCTCGTCGATGAAGAAGACCAGCTGGGAGGCGTTTGCCTTTTGCGCGGTTGTATTCCCTCAAAGACCCTTTTGCATCTGGCGAAATTGATTTCTGAAGTCAGGCATGCCGGGGACTGGGGTCTTCATTTTGGAGAACCGGCCATTGATCTTGATAAGATTCGCACCTGGAAGGAAAAGGTCACCGGCAACCTTACGGGCGGGTTGGCGCAACTGTGCAAGCAGCGGGGGATCCAACGGATACAGGGGCGGGCTGTGTTTGAAGATTCGCGCTCGGTTCGGGTCGAAGGCCATGGAACACTCTCGTTTGACCGCGCTCTCATTGCTGTGGGTTCACGACCGATCATTCCAAAGGATTGGACGCAAGTCGGTTCGCGGCTGATGGATTCCACCGGTGCTCTGGAACTGGAGGACATTCCAGAGCGCCTGCTGGTCATCGGGGGAGGCTATATCGGCCTGGAAATGGGAACCGTTTATGCCGCGTTGGGGAGCCAGGTGACCGTCGTGGAAATGACCGACGGCCTGCTGCCGGGAGCGGATCGCGATCTGGTCCGTATTTTACAGGCCCGGCTCAAAAAGGAATTTGAAGCCATTCATCTCAATACCCGTGTGACCGGGATCAAGGACGCAGGAGAATGCCTCCAGGTGGTTTTGCAGGGATCCGGTGAAGCGGAGGAGGCGGGATTTGACCGTGTTCTGGTTTCGGTGGGCCGCCAACCGAACACCTCCGGTTTGGGTCTGGAAAACACTCAGGTGGAAACGGACACCAAGGGATTCGTGAAAGCCGATCCGCATGGGCGGACGTCGGACCCTTCCATTTTCGCGATCGGCGATGTAGTGGGCGGCGCGATGCTGGCTCACAAGGCGTCTCATGAGGCTAAAAGGACGGTCGACGGCCTGTTGGGAGATTCTCCGGCGGAGGAAGAGATGGTCATCCCTGCCGTGGTATTTACCGATCCGGAAATCGCCTGGTGCGGTCTGACTGAACTGGAGGCCAGAGAGAAAGGGATCGAAGTCGCCATCGCAAAATTTCCCTGGGGGGCTTCCGGGAGGGCCGGTACCTTGGGAAGAAATGACGGGACTACCAAGCTGATGATCGATCCCAAAACAGATCGCATCCTGGGTGTGGGCCTGGTCGGCGTCGGGGTGGGGGACCTCATTTCAGAAGCCGTCCTGGCCATTCGGTTAAATGCCACTGCCACAGACCTGGCGGAAACGGTGCACCCTCATCCCACCCTGTCGGAGACCCTCATGGAAGCGGCGGAGGTGTACCTGGGCCGGTCCACTCATCAATACAAGAAACCGCACTAACCGACGAACCCGTCACACATCGATAATGTCATCGTCGTCAAACTTGCGGGGCGGTTGGGGTTTTTGAGAGGGCGGACGTGGACGGAAAGGATCCCGCAAAGGCCGCGATTGGGGACGGCTGCCTCGAAACAGATTGGCGACCATAGTGATCAGCCCGCCGATCAGGGCAATCACCATAAAAGTAATGCCGAAGAAAACCAGCAGTGTGATCCCGAGAGTGACCGCAAGGAATAGCCCGATTTTCGTTCTGAGAGGCAATTGTTTAAAGTTTCGGGTGGTGAAAACAAACATTTTAAATCACAGGCTCCTTTGGTCTATAATACACCCTAAATCACGTTAAGGGACAAAGGGATGGACAAAGATATTTTTATCATCGAATGCCCCGAGTGCGGCGTTAAAAACCGGATCAAGTCATATTCGCCGGACCGCATTCCGGTTTGCGCCAAGTGCCGTACCCGTCTGGTGGACGAGGATAAAAACGAAGCTCACTCACGGTATGCGGATAATCTGAAGAATTTTTACGATCTTCCCGATATGAATGCCCGGGATGCTGAGTAATTCCTGCCAGTTTACCAATAAATGAAAAGCAATTTAAACCCGTAATATTATTTTAATTCAGGTGCGATAATGGATCCAGCGGTTCAAATGATCGATCAAATATTAAAGGAAAAACTCGAGGCGTCCCACGTGGACATCATCGACGAAAGCTATCTGCACCGGGGACATAAAGCCGCCGGCGGGGGAGGGCATTACGCGGTCACCGTCGTTTCCGCAAGATTTGAAAACACCAATTTAATCGACCAGCGACGACTGGTCTATAGCGCGCTGGACGATCAAATCAACGGTTCACCCAAGTTGATTCACGCGATTCAGATCAAAACCCTGACGCCGAAACAATGGGCGGACCAGAGCGGGCAACCTTCCTGAACCGGGACTACTCCCGGTAAATTTCCAGCTCCTCGCAGTTTTTGAGGTTTTTGGACTCAGTTAAAGCCTTGATACCCTCCGGGGAAAACTGGTTTTTGTATAAATCCAATTTGATGAGTTTCTTGCTGTTCGGCGAATCGGCAAACGCCCGCGCTCCTTCGTCACCGATCACATTGCCGAACAACGACATCTGGGTGACCTTCGGCAGGTTCGGCGATTCGGCCAGGGCGACTGCCCCCTCGTCACCGATTTCATTGAGATTCAGGACAAGATTCTCCAGGTTCGTCAAATACGGGCATTCGGCAATGGATTCCGCCCCCTCGTCGCCGATCTGGTTTCCTGAATAGGTCAGCACTTTAACTTTTTTCAAAATTTCACCCTTGGTGAACAATTCCATAGTGCCCCGCAACCCGATATATTTTTCACGAAGGCTCAGCACTGTGCCATCCTCGCTCAGGTTTTCCTTGATGAGATCATCGATCCGGCTCATTCCCGACTCCTTACAGTAACGCTGGGTGAATTAAGGCCCTATCATATCAATTTCCCATCGTCTGGAAAATAAAAAACCGGTACGGGAGCCCCGTACCGGTTGGATTATTCTGTCAAGCTGGGCTGTTAAAGCAACGGATCGAGGAACAATCCCTCGGTTTTCCACCGTTCGATTTCTTCCTTGGTTGGGATGGGCGGCACCGGCTTTTTCTCGGTCCGCTTGTCCAGCGGATCATGGAAAGTCCGGGCGTAGGCCTCGGCTTTCCAGAGGTATAGGTGCGGAAACAGCATGCCCCAGGGCGCCATGGGTGTGGCGTCGACCCCCCGTGTGACGCGGCGATAATACAGATCATCCGGCCAGTCCTTGAGTTTGATGGGCCGATGGTCCGCCATTTTTGTGGTGTCCATGTTGTCGGGATTGCGGAAATCGAAGGCTCCGGTCATCATGGGAATGCCATCGGCGCCATGGCAGACGGCACAGTTGAGACCCTCAGTGGCCGGCTCTTTACCCTCGAAGACTATCTTGCCCTCTTCCAGGACCTGTTTATCATCCCACCAGGTCCACTGATCCGGGAATTTCCCTTCCACCGGAATATGAGTGGGATCGCGCATGGTTTTGAGATAAGACACCAGGGCGCTCAATTCGTCTTCGCTCAAATCCTCGCCGTAATAGGTTGGCATGGCCTTCTTGGATTTTTTATCTTCAAATCCCGGCGACTGCTTTTTGCGCGGGTCCAGAATCTGTTCCTTGATATAATCCTCGGAATACAACCCGATCTGCTTGGTGCCCAGATTGGGACCGCGATCCGAGTTCCCTTCCCAGAACACTTTGTGGCAGTTGAAGCATTTATTCGATTCAAAAATTTCCCGTCCCGCCGCGATCACTTCCGGTCCGGCCAGGCCACTCAATTTGACCGGGGGCCTGTTTAACTTGGCCAACTCATATTCCGGATCGAATTGAGGAAGTTGCGCGGTAATGGTAATAAACAGGGCTGACGGCAGGGCATAGGTTACTGTTAGACGCAGGAGAGAATCCCCTGCACTTTTTTCTGGCTTCATGGTCTTCAAGTCGAGAATGATAAAGAAGATCATGCCGATGACGGAGAAAGAGACGAACTCGATTTGCCACCAGACAGGAAAACCGAAATAACCCGCGCCAAACCATAAGATGACCGCGATAACAGTGACCACCGGGATCTTAGTAGCGATATTTTTGAAAAATCCCTGTTCCTTGGGGGGGCGGTGTTGTTTGGTCAGCAGGATTCCATAGAGCAGGGTGAGGCCCGCCATGGCCCCTGCCATCAGGGGTGGGTTCATGCTAAAGAATTCACCGACTCCGTATCCAAAGACGCCAACGGCGGCGGCGATAATCAGTATTTTAGGTAAGGTCTTCATAATCGATTCACAAGCAGTTTCAGAATCTATTCAGCCATTTGAGGTGCCGCTGCAGGGGCTTCCTCGGTTTTGTCTTTCTTGGTTTTAGGATATTTGATGCCCAGCCAGATAATCAGGGTCATGACGATAAAGAAGGTCCACACCACGCCGGTCACGAACACTCCGGATTCCGCCAGCGAAGGCGCAAATTTTTCAGGGGTGACGTCCTTGAACACTTTATAGATATGCCAGTTCATCCGGGACAACTCGCGGATGGTGCCCATCCAGCTCATCAGCCAGATATCGGTGAAACCCATGAAAATCAGAATGTAGGGACCGAGAGGATTAATTTTCCCCCAGGCAATTTTCCCGGTGCGTGTCGAAATCGTATAGAAAATGTAGTTGATCAGCGTTACCGTCACCAGGGCGAACGCAGCGGTATTTTTGGAGACCATGAGCGCCAGAAACGCCAGGTTGTCCGGCAACACCATATCGGGGTTCATTCCCGGTTCCGGGAGCATGGTGGCGAAGAACCGTCGCGGGGTGAACCAGATGGTCGCCGCAATGACGATCAGAATGAAGCCCAGTTTCATTGCCGGGAAAAACCGGTGGGCGTTTTCGATACGTTTCATGCTCACCCACATATAAATGTTACTGGCAGTGAACATGGTGCCGATCAACAAACCCTGCACCAGCATGAACATCGATTCGCGGTCGGACATGATGTACATGCCGATGGTGGCGTCGTACTGATAAATTTCGCGGACGAAGATGTAGCCCATCGCCGGCAGGGGAATCATGAACAGCACGCCGATGAAGTTCCCCATGTAACCCACCCAGTCGTAGTACTCTTTTTCCTTGGGATCCTTGGACCAGAGGTACATGTAAGCGGAGATAACTCCCACCATAAATCCGCCGAAGGTGCCGTTGCCCACAAGGCGGTGATAATTGAGCGGCATCCACGTCATGGTCGCAATGCGGTCCCACTCGGTCATCGTGGTGAACAGCGCGTCATACGGCTTGGGCGGTGTCTGCATGAAGGTGGCCGGTCCATCCAGCGCACATAACAGCGACAGTCCCAGGATATTCAACACAACCCCCAGAACGATGTGCCGACCTTTTTTATTGGTTTTGTTGAGCGGTTCCCACGAATAAACGTAAATGTACAGGACAATGGTTTCTAGGATGAACAGGGTGGGGTACCCGATCATGAACAGGATGGGATAGGCGGTGACCAGGTAGGAGATGAAATCCTTGTAAGCCACCATCATGATGAACAGGAACAAACCGCCCGTCAACGCGGTGAAGCTGTAACAGAAACCGATGACCTTGGTGATTTCGTGCGCCAGGCGTTCAAACTTGTAGTCCGCTTGAGCAAACATGATAGCAGTGGACAGAAAACCGCCTACCGCGCCATTCAATAATGCCAGAATGATGGCGGGTACCGTGGTGTGGTCTATCGGAACCAGAATATAGGCAAAAAAGGTTCCAACCACCGCGCCTACGATAGAGGACACCTTGGTGTTCATGCAGATATGGAAATAATTCAGGAAACTGACGATCAGCGCGGCGAAAGCGCAGGCCCACAGTCCATACAGCACCCCGTGATGAATGTCGACAATGATTTCACCAATGATGCCGATGATGACGCCGGTCAAAACGCCCATGAAGACGTTGGCGAGAATCACCGCTTTGCGGACCCCCTGGGTTCTACGGGCGCCCATCACTTCCATGATGACCACGAACATGGGGCAACCGAGAATAAAGGAGGCAAACAGGATATGCAGTTGCGCCGCACCCCAGGTTGCCTTGCGGTTGCCCAGACCGGGGAAAATGTATCCTTCGTTTATGATTTCTTTAGCAGGACCTATATCGGTAAGATATGAGGTATCTTCTTCTTCAGCAGCTGCTTCGCCTTCGGCGGATTCTTCTCCCTCTTCCCCTTCGGCCTCATCCGCCTCTCCTTCGCCGTCTTCCTCATCTTCCTCGTCTTCTTCATCCTCCTCGTCTTCTTCATCTTCCTGGGCCAGGGCAGTTTGGGGTCCCAGACCGTTTAAAAAAGAGGAAGGGGAAGCCCAGGGCAGCGCCGGGCTCAGGTGAGCCAGGCCATACACCAGAAGTGCCAGCAGAATCAGTTTGAATGAAAAGGATTTTTGCTCTGAGACGTTACTTGGGGGCATCGCAGAGTTCCTGGAGTTAAGGGTCAGAAAATAAATTAAATTGAGAAGTTGCTAGTTCTTTTGGCGAATCGGCTCTGTCGAGCCGGGAGAAAAAAAATAACATTTCGTCCAAAAAGGTTAGAGAAATATCATAGGGGTTTTTTAAAGTCAAGAGAATTATAAATGCTGGAAATACATGGATTAACGCGTTCTCAGAAGATTAATAAAAAGTGGAATTTGAGGGTCCGAAAAGGGTACATTTTTTTCAAAAACGAAGGGGGTGGAAAAGTGGACAATGATCACTGAGCCGGAGAACCGGTCACTGCCTGGGCCGCCAGTTGGCCGCAAGCACCCAGTATATCCCTTCCCCGGTTATTGCGGATAAAGGCAGAGAACTTTTTTTGGATCAAATAGTTCTGAAACGACTTAATCCGTTCCTCCGATGGCGGCTGGTAGGGTGAGCCGTCATAGCCATTGAAGGGAATGAGGTTGATTTTGCACCGGACCGTGCTCAACAGCTTGCCCAGGCGCACCGCATCCTCATCGGAATCGTTAATATCTTTCAATAATACATACTCAAAAGTAATGCGCCGGGTTGGTTTTAAGGGATACTTCTTCAGGCAATCCATGAGCGCTTTGATGGGGTATTTTTTGTTGATCGGCATGATCTGATCGCGCGTCGCGTCTTCCGTGGCGTTGAGCGAGATGGCCAGGTTGACGTGAATGTCTTCCTGCGCAAACTGCCGGATACGGTCGACCAGCCCGGAGGTGGACAGGGTCACTTTTCGGTTGGAAATTTTCATACCGTGCGGCGATACCATCAATCGTAGGGCCTGGCACACTTCATCATAATTATCCAGCGGTTCGCCCATTCCCATCATCACAATATTGGTGACCTGGTTTTCCTCCGGCAGGTCATCATTCACGGCCAGGCACTGCCCGATGATTTCCCCGGCAGTGAGGTTACTTTTCAATCCCAGGGTGGCGGTGAGACAAAAAGAGCAAGCCAGCCGGCAACCGACCTGGCTGGAGATACACAGGGTTTTACGTGTTTCGTCCGGCATCCACACACTCTCGACCTGGGAGCCGTCCTCCAGCTCAAATAGATATTTGATGGAGCCGTCCTGCGAATGGGTTCTGGCGGCAATCCGGGGCAAGGTTATGACAAAATGCCCCGCCAAGCGGGCTCTCAGGTCCTTGGAAAGATTGGTCATTTCCTCAAACTGCCGTACGCGGTGCAGGTAAATCCAGCTGAACACCTGCTGGACCCGGTAGGCGGGCGCCCCCCAGTCGGCAAACAACTGTTTTAGTTTTTCTTCCGGATAACCTATCAAATTGATCATCAGTGAATCGCTCCTTGAGGAGTCATTATCATGGGATTCACGCTACAAAACAAGGAAGGATTTAAACACCGAGAGGTGGACGATCTGCGGTTACCCCTATCGAGCTTGTTTAAAATATAGCGTATTTGCCTTGGGTTGTGAGTAGGTCAGGTAGGAATGGGTCAGAATCGCCCCGCTGAAAAGGGAAATGAGAATCGTACAAACGGCGATGCCCTGGAGAATGTGGTATTCGCCTTTGGCGGGAATTTTGGTGAGCCCAATACCGGCCAGTAGCAGGCAGAGGACGGACACTCCAAACCCGGATCCCATCAGGATCAACAATTCGGTGGACAGGGAGATATCAATATCCATGTGATTGAGCGCGGCGACTGCCAGGCTGAGGGGCGCCAGGCAAAGAAAATAAGGCCACCACACCCAGCCCGTTCTGGGTTCCTTGTAGCGGGTGAGCATGCGCAAGCCGAACCCGAACAGACAGATCAGCATCCCCGCCGACAAGAAATCGAATGTCGCTTTTTCTTTTTGTTCTTTGCGGATGTGGTTCAAGGCGCCCAGAACGTATTGCGCCACTTCCTCTTCGCCCATCTCGTAATAACCGCCCTGGTTGGTGTCGTATGCGAACACGCGTGCGGTGGTGGATTCCGCCGGCAGGGAGATGGCCCGGTATTTGTTTTTGCCGGCCGATTCGATTTCGAGATAAACGATTCCATTGTGATATTTTAAATTGTACTTGTCGATTTCAACGAGATTTCTGGCGTAACGTTTGTTTTCTTTATGGAACTGATCCTGGATGGCCATCAGGTCCTGCAACGCCTGCCGGGCCTGGGCGTCCTGATCATTTTCAAAGATGCGGGTGCATCCGCCGGCACAAAGGACTATGATAATCAGCCAGAGCCACGGCCGCTGTAAGATTGGATTCATTTCGGTAATGGATTCGTCGGGAATTAAAGGCCAAATTTATATCACACGAACCGGGTTCCGGCAAGGCACGCCCGCCGGTCGACCGCATCCGAGACCAGCCAGATATTATGAAGCATCATCCCATCTGGAAGCAATTGAAGTTTGTCACCGGCAATCCCAACAAACTGCGCGAGGCGCAGGAAATCCTGGGGATCGAAATGGAGCAGGCAACGGCCGATCACCTGCACGAAATCCAGACCAACGATATCCGCCAGCTGGTCGAGCACAAGGTCACAGAAGCCTGGCGTGAATTCCAATGCCCGGTCCTGGTGGAGGATTCAGGGTTGGTCTTTACCGCCTGGAACGGTCTGCCGGGGGCTTTGGTCAAATGGTTCGAAAAGAGTGTCGGGTGCGAGGGCCTGTTGAAAATGCTGGAATCGTTCGAAAATCGCCAGGCCGAGGCGGTCTGTTTGACGGCGGTGTACGACGGTGAAACGATGGTCATCGGCGAGGGACGGGTACCGGGAACCATTGCCCGTGAAATCCGGGGAGGACAGGGGTTCGGGTGGGACGTGATTTTTATTCCCGACGGCGAAACCCGGACCTATGCGGAAATGACTCCGCAGGAAAAAAATGCCCGATCTCATCGCCGGCAGGCGTTTGAATCGCTCAAAAGCCAATTATGAATTGTGTTCCAATTCAGATAGCCGGTCGAACAGCGTCTTCAGTTGTTGTCGGTATTCTTCGAGGTGGGCGAAAACAGCATCGGCGTATTCAGAAGCCGACTCCGGTTTCATGTTTTCGTAGTCTTGGAGCATACTTTTCCATGCCGTTCCCTCCGGCAGCCAATCCACGCGCTCGGCCAGCGCAAAGCATTCCTCCGGCGACTCACAAGTGATGCGCTGTTGCAGGGCACCGGCCCGGATACATTTCACTGCCGTGTTGAAAGTGAACTCAAAACGCTGAAGGGCGGCATCCCGATAATAATCCGTCGGTTCGTTTTTTTCCATCTGCTGAAGCCACTGAAGGTTCCAGTCGAGCTGGTTCAATAGGATTTTCAATGGCGGGAGTTCCGCCGGGTTCTCAGTCATAAATCAATTTTATTTCATAAATGTCCGGAAATGGGAAGAACTTTTGAATTGACGATTTTATAATGATATTCTCTACCGTCAGTTTCAAGATTTCGTGATTTTTCAGGGAACAGGTGATGTCTTTATGACGGAACAGGAACGCTTTGTCGATAATGGCGACGAAACGGTGACCGACCGCGACACGGGGTTGATGTGGAAAAAAACCGACACCATGATCGATCTTAAAAAGTGGGTCAATTATCAGGATGCAGTGGACTATGTACGCGGGCTTAATGAAAACAAGTTCGCGGGATATGACGATTGGAGATTGCCCGCCAAAGATGAAATGCTGTCTTTATATAATGAATCGTTTTCGCAGACCGACAAGTTCGGCAAGACCGTCCGCATCAGCGACAAGTTTGCCAGCGGGTGCGGATTTTCGATGATCGCCAAAATGGTGGATGGCCGGATTCGTACCTGGGTTTTGAAAATAAGGGACGGGGAGTTTGAGCACCCCGACGGGTTATGGACCCTGGCCGAGGCCGCCAGGGCGGTACGCTCACTAAAATAAGAGGAGTTTTCTTCATGAAAGACATATACAACCCCCCATCAACCGTTTCCGAAACCGCCTGGGTCCAAAGCATGGATCAGTACCGGGAGATGTACGAGCGGTCCATCAAGGATCCGGAAAGATTCTGGGCGGAACAGGCAGAGCAATTTATCTGGTTCAAAAAATGGGACAAGGTCCGGGATTTCAATTACAACGTTAAAAAAGGCAAAATCTTCATTGAATGGTTTTGCGGTGCAAAGACCAACATCACCGTCAATTGCCTGGACCGCCATATCGAATCCCGAGCCGATCAGACAGCCATACTCTGGGAGGGCAACGAGCCGGGAGAAACCCGAAGCCTGACCTACAAGGAATTGCTGGACCAGGTGTGCCGGTTCGCCAACGTTCTCAAAAAACAAGGGGTCAAGAAGGGCGACCGGGTTTCCATTTACATGCCGATGGTTCCTGAACTGGCAGTGGCCATGCTGGCCTGCGCCCGCATCGGGGCCGTCCATTCCATTGTCTTCGGCGGATTTTCACCCACGGCACTGGCCGACCGCATTGTCGATTCGACCTGCACCGTGGTGGTGACCGCCGACGGCTCCTACCGGGGCAGTAAACCCGTCGCGTTGAAAACCAATGTCGATGAAGCGATTACCCTGGCCCAGAAAGAAGGAGTCACAGTGAAATCCTGCATCGTGGCCAAACATGTCGGGGAAAAGATCGCTACCCGTATGACCGCCGGTCGGGACACCTGGTGGAAGGACGAAATGGCCGCTGCCGAAGGTGAGTGCGAACCGGAAGTCATGGACGCCGAGGACCCGCTGTTTATCCTGTACACCTCCGGGTCGACGGGCAAGCCCAAAGGTGTCCAGCACACGGTGGGCGGGTACATGATTTATACCGCGCTCACCCACAAATACATTTTCGATTACCACGATGGCGACATCTGGTGGTGCACGGCGGATATCGGATGGGTGACGGGTCACTCCTATATCATTTACGGTCCCCTGGCCAACGGTGCTGTTACCCTCATGTTCGAAGGCATCCCCACGTATCCGGATGCCGGACGGTTCTGGGATGTGGTGGATCGTCACAAGGTGACGCAGTTCTATACCGCGCCGACGGCGATCCGGGCTTTGATGTCGCATGGCGATGAGTTTCCTTCGAAATACAACCTGTCCACGCTGAAAGTTCTGGGGTCCGTGGGCGAACCGATCAACCCCGAAGCCTGGCGGTGGTACTACAAACATGTCGGCCGGGGCCGGTGCCCCATCGTCGATACCTGGTGGCAGACGGAAACCGGCGGTATCCTGATCACTCCGTTACCGGGATGCACGCCCACCAAACCCGGCTCCGCCACCTTTCCATTTTTCGGGGTGAAGCCTGTCATTATTGAATCCGAAACCGGCAAGGTGATGGAAGGTAACGGTGTCAGCGGCGTGCTGGCACTGGCAGAACCCTGGCCGGGACAAATGCGAACCGTGTACGGCGACCACGACCGGTTCGAGGAAACGTATTTCAAGATGTACCCCGGTTATTATTTTACCGGGGACGGCAGTACCCGGGATGAAGATGGATATTATTGGGTGACCGGACGGGTGGATGATGTCATTAACGTTTCAGGACACCGCATGGGTACGGCGGAAGTGGAGTCGGCATTGGTACTGCACGAAAAGGTGGCCGAGGCGGCGGTGGTCGGCTTTCCGCACGACATCAAAGGGCAGGGCATTTACGCTTACACGACCTTGATGGATGGCGTGGAATACACCGACGAATTAAAGAAAGAACTCATCCAGTTTGTACGGAAGGAAATCGGTGCCATTGCCGCGCCGGACGTGATTCACTGGGCGCCGGGCCTGCCGAAAACCCGCTCGGGAAAAATCATGCGGCGCATCCTGCGTAAAATTGCCGCCAACGAAGCGGATCAGTTGGGTGATGTTTCGACGCTGGCGGACCCATCGGTGGTGGAACAGTTGAAATCGACTTATCAGAAAATTTAGAGAAAGATAGAAGGTAGGGTTTAGCTCAGGAAAGATAAGGGATCATGGAGCAGATTGCCTCCACTCCATGATTCTTCGCTAATCGGCGAAAAAAGGAAAGGTCCCCCTTCCTCCCCCAAATGTATTGAACGCGTGTATTGGAAGAGATAACTTTATTCCAATAGCTCTCGATTGTCAACGGAATTCTTCTGTTTTCTTGAGGCTTAGGGGTTTTTCGTGAATTTTATCCACAGGTAACTCACAATCAATTCACAGACCTCTTTAAATTCAGCAGATTTTTTACATCTTTTTAAGGGCCAAGCGGTATTTGACCTCATTCAACCCTTTATGGCTTAACGGATTAAGGGGTTGATGCCGGATGGCCTGATTGAAAGCCTCCCGCGATTCTGCCAGCCGGTTGAGTTTCAGATAAGTCCATCCCAGGCCGTCGTGCACCTCCGGCCAGTCCGGGTGATGGTTCAAGGCTTCCAACCAATGTTTCAGCGCTTCCTTGTACTTTTTCTGCTGGAGCAAAGTGCGGCCCAGTTTGGTGCGGGCGCTGGTCACGATGTTGATGTTTGAGCCGGGCTCGTTGCCCTGGTTTTTTTCAGTGACCGGGTGGGAGTTGGGATTCCTCTTGAGACTTCTTCTGAGGTGCGCCTCAGCTTCTTTCCATTTCTTCATCTTGTGAAAATTGTATCCCAATCCTTTCAGGGCTTCCGAGGATCGCGACTGGGAGGCCAGGGCAGTGTTGAACATCTTGATGGAGTCTTCGAACTTGTTGCGATGGTAATACGCCCAGCCGAGATGGTTGTAGACCTGCCATCCGAACCGTTCTTTAGCCAGGATACCTTTAAAATCTTCCGACGCCGCGATTTCGGGATCGAGCGAGATCGCTTTCAGAAAATATTCGACTCCCAGGTCGGGATCGCCGTGTTGATATTCAATCCACCCGACTGCCATGTAAACGGACGCCCTGAGTGGTTTGCGTCGGGCTTTAGCCAGGAAGTATTCTTTGGCGGTTGCCGTGTCCCAACTTCTCAAAATACTCCAGTCCAGTTTGTAAACGATTTCCTTGTGATCGGGGATGAGGGTATCGGCGACAATCAAGTTTTTAGCGGCTTCTTCGTATTGGCCGAGGTGGTAATAAGCGATTCCCAATCCCTTGGTCCAGTGCGATTCGTATTCCTCCCGCACTTTTATCTTTTCGAAATTCTGGATGGCGAGTTGGTATTGCATTTTCCCGATCTGGCTGAAACCCAGACCGCTGTAGGCCTTGGCCAGGGCAAACGTCAGGGTGGGCCTGGAGCGCTGATCTTCAATATAGTCGAAGTAGAGGTAGGAGGCATTTTTATAGTCGCCCTGTCTCATTTTCTGGTCGGCCTGGTACAGCTTGGAAACCAGTGTTCCTCTTAAATGACGCATGCCCTCCAGCGCGGCGGGATCTTTGGGATCCTTGTCCAAAGCGGTTTCGAAACGCTTCAGGGCTTCATCCTCCTGGCCGCGCTTCAGGGCGATCCACCCCAGGGCACTGTAGGGATAGGACCAGTCCGGGTAATTCTGATTCAGTTGCGCAAACTTTGTCTCGGCGATGCGGTATTTATGGATATCAAAGTAATGCTTGGCAACCGAGGCCTTGGCCTGGAGACTTTTTTTAACTTCGAGAATTCCCAACCGGGTCCCGATGAACCGGCCGCGTTGCTTCCAGGTCTCATTGAATATTTTTTCCGCTTCGATCAGGTTTCCGGTTTCCAGGAGACTCCAGGCCAATCCGTTGCGGGCGTCCAGATGCCGAGCGACTTCCTGGGGCAGGCTCTGAAAAGCGGCTGAAGCTCTTTTGAAAAGTTTTTTCCGGTAAAGACGCCAGGCTTCTTCAAGCGCCGGGTAATGCTCCGGTTGTGAATCCGGAAACACCGACAACATGCTCCGGTAACGGGGCGCTTCGATATCCAGAGTGAACAGGGAAGCGACTCGAATATGCGAAGGCGCCACCTCCACCGGCTTGTCCGGCAAATCTTGGTGCCATTGCTCCCATTGCTCTTCGAGATCGTCCCGCTCCCCGAACACATAGATTTTCTTGAAATGAAATTGTGCGGCCTTTTCCCGGGCGAGGAAGAGGTTACAAAAACCAAGGCCTTTGTGCACCTCATACGAATCGGGCGACAGGGACTCGGCCTGCCTGAATTTATCCAGAGCCCGCTCATAAAATTTCATCGCGACATAAGACCATCCCATACCGATCAACGGTTCCGCGTCCTTGGGGAAATGCGTATGGGCGCTTTCGAAGGCGATGAGGGATTTGTCGTATCGTTTTTGAAAAAAATAGGCCCAGGGCAGAAACCGGATGGTCTGGGGATTATCCGGAGCGGCCATCAACGATTTTTTGAGATAGTATTCCGCCACCTCATATTGATTGGCCTTGAATTGTTCGATGGCGAATTCGAGATCCAATTGGGATTTGGGAGTGCTGGTCTCCGGAAATGCGGTGGAGGCAGATTTCACGAGCGGTTCCTCGATTCTGACCTCCGATTTGGCAGGAGGGACGGGCTGTTCGAACCGTTGGGAGATCGTCGCCTTCTGTTTGCCAGGAGTATCGGGTACCGGTTGAACATCTGTGGGCGTGGGTTCGGTGGATTTCTTGACGGGTTGGTCTTCTGTGACCTTGGGTTCAGCAGGGGTGACAGGTTTCTCGAAGCGCTGGGCGATTGTTGCCTTGCGCTTGCCGGGAGGGGTGGAAGCACTTTGGCAACTCCACCCGGTTATCAGCAACAGTAATAGGACGCTATATCCCACGGGTTTTTGATACAATGTCAGCATTTCAATAAAAGGGTAACGGGGTTTTCGGGCCATATCTTCATATCGGCATAATTTTCAATTATTTTAGCCGATCTGGCAGGAGAAATAGGTTTAATTTTATTTTCCCGGGTTCTGAAAGAAATAGTAAAAATCAGCATTTATGGGTATTATGTCCGCTTTTCCCATTTGAGGTGAAATTCAGATCCAATGAGCGTTTTCAGGATTACCAGCATTCTTATGTTGTTGGCGTTACCCATGGGGTGCTCCCAGTGCAATAACGGAAAAGAGGAGGATCAGGCGCCCTCCATCTCCGAGATCGAGGGAGTCGACAGCGACAAGGGAACGGCTTCGACCCAGGGCGTAAGTGCCGTCGAATTGTCAGAAGAGGATAAACTCAAAGCCAAGCAGGCTCCCGCAGGCATGGCGTTCATCAAGGGCGGGTGCTTCACGATGGGCAACGACAATGCCCAGGCGGATGAAAAATATGAGCACGAAGTGTGCCTCGACGATTTTTATATGGACCGGTACGAAATCACCCAGGCCCGTTGGGAAAAAGTCATGGGTTATAATCCCTCCAGAATTGTCAACAAAGACCACCCTGTGGAGCAGGTCAACTATTACGACATCCAACAGTTTATCGAAAAGTCCGGCGGTGCCTGTCGTTTGCCGACGGAAGCGGAATGGGAATATGCCGCCCGGGGAAACGCCAAGACCCGATACTACTGGGGCAACGTCATGGACGGCGCCTACGCCTGGTATGAGGACAACTCGGATAATACCACTCACCCGGTAGGCCAGAAAAAACTCAATCAGTTTGGCCTGCACGACATGATGGGGAACGTCTGGGAATGGGTGGAGGACTGGTACAGCCCCTATTACGTTGGCAACAAGGAGACCAATCCCACCGGACCGAAAGAGGGCGAGAACAAAGTGATCCGCGGCGGATCGTTCAATTCATCCGCCGGGGCTCTCAGGATCACCAACCGCACCTGGCTGAATCCCAAAAACCGGGTGTTCTCCAAAGTGGCCACCTACGGCGGCAGTGTCGACGAGTTGTACAATTTCATCGGCTTCCGTTGCGCCCAATCCATTCCCACCCCGCCTGCTAAAACATCCCCCGAGAATACCGCAGAAAAGGAAGCCTCCACCGCGGGCTGAATTCGTCTGGTCAGTATTGCTTGTTTGGATTGAACCGGGCATTGCCCGTTCAGCTGTGTGGTTATGGGCCGATCGCGAGTCCAGGGAATCCTCCCTAAGATTTTTTAAAAAAATTTACTCCCAAACTTGACCTCTCGGTAAATCGTTTTATTAAAAACAAAGAATATTTAAAAACCTGGCCGGCCGATGGGTCAAGGTACCTACCGCCGGGCTCATTATCAATCCTTTCTTATTGGAGGTTTATTATGAAAAAGCTAATGACTCTGACGGCTGCAATTTGCTTGACCGTCATCAGTGCAGGTAACGTAATAGCCGATGAACCCTCAGTGGATCCTCTGAATCGGCATGCCGTTTGGAGTAACTGGTTTAATAGTGAAGGAAACCGCACCATTCAGGCTCCTGCCGACTCTGCAGCGGAGGGGCTGGAACGCAACGTTTCTATTCAGCCGATAGATAAAACTGGAATGAAGGGAGAAGTTAGAAAATTCGATTTTATTCGTGAAACTCAATACTATGACTACACGGCAGATCATCGGAATTCTGCGTGAACCTCTTTGTAACTGATCCTTGCAGGAAATAGAAGCGGCTGTCCTCAAGGGAAGCCGCTTCTTTTTTTAGGATTAATCAAACCAAAATATAGAAAGTGGCGTCATGCTGGATGATGGCTTCAATAAGAAGTTTTTTTTGTGGACCCTTGTCCTTTTGTTACTGTCCTATTTGTTTACACAATGGGATCGTATTCAATTGGCCTTGTTGGGTCCCCCTGCTATTGAAGATCTCGATTTCTTGAGGGAGCCGGATGCCAAGGCGCAACCTCGTATTATTTCGAGTGATGAAAAAGTAACTACGGAAGTTTTTGCAAAAACCCACGAGTCGGTTGTCAATATTGCCGCAACCACGTTGACCATGAACTTTTGGAACCAGATCATTCCCCAGCAGGGCCAGGGTTCGGGATTTGTGATCGATGATGACGGTTATATCTTGACCAACAACCATGTGGTTGGTTCGGCCCAAAAAATTATTGTAACGCTGGGCAATAACAAAAAAGTTGAAGCCGTTTTGATCGGCACAGATGCTGCGACGGATTTGGCGGTTATAAAAATATCTCCCCGCTATGTGTCTGATATTGCCAGGTTGGGAGATTCAGATAATATTCATGTGGGACAGAAGGCGATCGCCATCGGTAACCCTTTCGGGCTCTCCCATACCATGACTTCTGGTATTGTCAGTGCACTTAAAAGGCAGATTCAAAACCGCGAAGGAGGGATTTTATACGATCTCATTCAAACAGACGCGGCAATTAATCCTGGAAATTCAGGAGGACCGTTACTTAACTCTAACGGGGAGGTTATAGGAATCAATACAGCAATTTTCAGCCTTTCCGGAGGTTATCAAGGTATTGGATTCTCCATTCCCATTAATAGGGCAAAAAGGGTGGCGGCGGAGCTCATTACATCGGGTAGATATGCTCACCCCTGGGTGGGTATTTCGGGATTTGGTTTGAGCAAGGAATTGTCTGAGGCACTTCACTTGAAATTCGACAAGGGTGTTATCGCAGTAGAAGTGATCAGGGGAGGCCCGGCGGATAAGGCAGGTTTGAAAGGAGGTCACACGAATCTGATTTTTGGAAATATAAGGTTTCCGGTGGGTGGAGACATTATTGTTGAAATCAACGGCAGGCCTCTAGACAGCATGGACGACTTGGTACATGAGGTTAACCAACATCGAATCGGAGAGGTATTGAATTTTAAAATTTGGAGAGAGGGCCAGTATATTAACAAGGAGGTTGTTCTGGAAGAAAGGCCGGTTTAGTGTTTTAAATTGCCTCTGGACTATTTTGAAAGTCCGCTGGAATTTCCACTCGAACACAAGTTAACGACAATCTTTGCAGATGCCGAACATGTCGAGTTTGTGGGTGGTCATTTCGAAGCCGTGTTCCCTGGCGACGTCTTCCTGTAATTTCTCGATCATGGAATTTTGGAATTCGATGATCTTGCCGCATTGGGTGCAGATCATGTGATCGTGGTGGGCGTGTTCGTAATTGTGCTCGTAGCGTTTCTGGCCATCACCGAAATCCAGCTCAGCGGCGAGTCCGCTTTCGGTCAACAGGGCGAGAGTCCGGTACACCGTGGCCAGGCCGATCTTGGGTTCTTTGGCCGATACCATTTTGTAAAGCTCTTCAGCGCTGAGATGTTCCTCACTGCCCAGAAACGCTTCCAGCACGGCGCGTCTCTGCTTGGTGATTTTCAGGTTGTGCTGGGTAATATAATTTTCAAGAACTTCGTGTTCGTCAGCGGCCATAAAACCTCCCTTGGAACTAAAACTTAGCATGGGGATTCTAGGGGAGTCAATCCATCATTTTCGGTCCGCAACTCCCTAACAGGCTTTTAATCAAATGACTTAAGCCGGGATTGCACTTCTTTCGCCAAAGTATTCGCGGACACTTCCCATTGCTCCCCGCCATCCATATTTTTCAATAGGTATCTCTGGTTTTTAATTTCATCTTCTCCGATGATCAACGTAAACCGGCTGGCCAGCTTGTTGGCTTTGCGCATCTGGCTTTTCATGCTTCCGCCATCGATCTCACGCTCCACATAGAGGCCTACAGCCCGTAGTTGATGCGTGATGGGAAAGGCCAATTGTTGCGCTTCTTCTCCGAGGCAAACCAGGTGGACATCGGGAGGTTGTTCCAAACCTTGAAGTTTTTCATCCGGCAGAATGGAAATCAGGCGTTCCATGCCGAGCGCGAAGCCGAAGCAGGGGGTGGGAGGGCCATCGAAATCTTCCACCAGCGAATCATAACGGCCCCCGCCGCAGACGGCATTTTGCGACCCCAGTCCGGTTTTCGAAATCACCTCGAATGAGGTTTTATTGTAATAATCGAGACCACGTACGATTTGATCGTTGACTGTATAAGATGTATTGACTGCATCCAGATGTTTCTGAACATCAGCAAAATCCTGTTCGCACTGAGCACAGAGATGGTCCTTGATCTTGGGAAGTCCTTTGGCAATTTTACCATCACGCTCCACTTTGCAGTCGAGGACTCTTAAAGGATTACGTTCGTAGCGCTGGTTGCAGTTGGTGCATAACTCCTGCAAGTGAGGCTTGATGGCGGTTTTCAGGATTTCGCGGTATTGCGGCCGGCACACCTTGCATCCCAACGAGTTGATCTGCATTTCCAGATCGTTCAGGCCCAGTAACTTGAAAAATTCCATGAGCATCGTCATCACTTCCGCATCGATGGCGGGACTGGGTGATCCCATCGCTTCCACGCCGATCTGATAAAACTGGCGGAACCGTCCCGCTTGCGGCCGTTCGTAACGGAACATGGGGCCGAAGTAATACAACTTGGTCAAGGGATTCTGGCCGTGCATTTTGTGTTCGATATAGGAACGGACGACCGAAGCAGTACCTTCCGGCCGGAGGGTGATCTCCTCACCGCCTTTGTCCTTGAAGGTGTACATTTCTTTTTCCACGATGTCCGTCGTGTCACCGATGCTTCTTTTGAAGAGGTTGGTGTATTCAAAAATAGGCGGACGGATTTCCTTGAAGCCGTACCGGAAAAATATCTGCTGAGCCACGGATTCCACCCATTGCCATTTTTCTATTTCTCCGGGCAGGATATCCTTGACGCCTTTGACGCTTTTGATTTTCATAAACGCGATTGATTAAACTTTGAGTAAGAAATTATTTTTTGAGGAATCGGTCAACCAGTTCCACCTCGCGGGTGCTTCCAATGAAGAGGGGAGTCCTTTGATGGATTTCCGAAGGTTGGAGATCCAGAATCCGGGTTTGCCCGTTCGTTGCTTTGCCGCCGGCGTGTTCCACGATAAATGCCAGAGGTGCCGCCTCGAAAGCGTAACGCAATTTTCCCTGGGGATTTTTCTGGTCGCCCGGGTACATAAAAATTCCACCCTTGAGGAGAGTGCGGTGGAAATCCGAAACAAGAGAACCGATGTATCTCAACTTGTAGGGCCTCTGGGTTGCCTTATCCCTTTCTTTCATGTAGTCGACGAGATTTTTCTGGGACTCTTCCCAGGTTTCAATATTGCCCTCGTTGATGCTGTAAGTGGAACCGGATTCCGGAATTTTGATATCGCCGTGCGACAGGAAAAACTCGCCCAGCGACGGGTCAAGGGTGAAGCCATGAACGCCTTCGCCGGAAGAGTAAACGAACATCGTGCTGGAACCGTAAACAATGTAGCCGGACGCCACTTGTTGCGATCCTTTTTGGAGCAGATCGTCATCGGTGACTTCCTTGCCGGGACTTTGTTTGCGATAGATGGAAAAAATGGTGCCGATGCTGACGTTGACGTCGATGTTGGACGAACCGTCCAGTGGGTCCATCGTGAACACATATTTTCCCGCCCGATCGGGAGGAATGATCACCGGCTTGTCGTATTCCTCCGAGGTAATGGCGCAAATGAGACCGGAATTTCCCAGCAATTTGGTGAAAATTTCATTAGCGTACTCATCCAGTTTTTGCACTTCTTCGCCCTGGATGTTGACCCGGCCCGTCAATCCCAGGATATTTTCACCCAAACCCGCGTTATTCACCTGCAGCGAGACAAACTTGGCCGCCACCAGGATTTCCATCATCAGGCTGGTAAATTCCCCGGTCGCTCCCTCGGCCATATTCTGGCGCCGCCGCAGGTGTTGAATAAGCGTGATGCGTTCCATATCGGTCTTTCTTGTGGGTGGTTGATTCAGAAGATGAACGGTTCAGCTGACAGGCTGGCGTAATTCTAACTGATTTCATACTATTCGGCAAATTTTCCTGGGAGCCGATTATTTCATTGATTATTCAAAGATTTTATCATAAATTATTGATAATTAAACCCTTATGTGGTTTCGAAATGGAAGAGCTGGTCCGGGAATTTACCGAGCATTTGTTTGTCGAGAAACGGCACTCGCCGAATACGGTGGATGGGTACCGTCGGGATATTTTGCGGTTTGTTGCCTTCCAGCCGAGGACATCGTTAAGGTCTGTCACCCCGTCGGACATTCGAGAGTTTCTTTTGAGTCTGCACAATCTGGGTCTTTCTTCCCGTTCCATTGCGCGATCTCTGTCCTCCCTGAAATCGTTTTTCAAATACCTGGTTGGGGAAAGCTTGATTAAGGAGAACCCGGTGGAGACCCTAGAGACCCCGAAAATCTGGCGCAAGTTGCCCCATACCCTTACCTTGAATGAGGTGGAATCTCTTTTAAATCAGCCGGATACCGAGACCCCGCTGGGGATCAGGGACAAAGCCATGCTGGAAGTCTTGTATGCCACCGGGGTACGGGTCAGTGAGTTGATATCTTTGGAATTGAACGATCTGAATCTGGAGGTCGGTTTTGTTCGCTCCTACGGCAAAGGCGGCAAGGAGCGGGTGATTCCGCTGGGAGAGGTGGCCCAAACTTATTTAAAGGTTTATATGGAACAAAGCCGTCCCAAGCTGCTTAAAAATAAAAGCCTCCCCGCGCTATTCATATCCCGGCGCAAAATGCCCATGACCCGGCAGGCCTTCTGGAAAATCCTGAAACAATATGTCCTCAAGGCTAATATTTCGGCACCCGTCTCCCCGCACACGTTGCGGCACGCTTTTGCGACCCATCTCCTGGAGAGAGGGGCCGATTTGCGCTCGGTTCAGCAAATGTTGGGGCATTCGGACATTTCCACCACTCAAATCTATACGCATGTGGTACAAGAGAGGATGAGAGAAGTATTTGACAAGTGTCATCCCCGGTCCTGATTGGGGATTGAAGGCTTAATTTTCCCTTGACTCTTTAGCTTATTAAAGCTAGTATTTTTAGTACCTTACCCGCCTTTACGCGTGACACATTTTAAGTATTCATGATGCCTTTCGAATCAGCGGGTCGACCATGAGTTTGGTCATAAATTTTGATGATATTCCGGATGACGAGGAATATGTTTTTGATCTCCAGGAAAAGCCGGATTATTTTAAGGTTGATCCGGAAGAAGGGGTTTTAAGAAAAGACGTTCACGTGCAGGGAAGTCTTTCGAAGGTGGGCCGTGAAGTCTTACTTAAGGGAAGCGTTTCCACGGAAATGGAAATGATTTGTTCCCGCTGTCTGGAGCCGCTGAAATATCAGATCCGGTCCAGGGTTTCATCCCGTTATGTGCCCGGTCAAGAGGCCGGAAGCCAGGATACGGATATTGAGCTCCATACTTCGGACATCGAAGTCGAGTACTACTCCGATGGACGGATTGATTTAACCCAGGCCGTGTACGACCAGATGATGTTGAGTCTGCCTCTGGCAAGGTTATGCCGGGAGGATTGCCTGGGGATATGCTCGCAGTGCGGGGTAAATCGAAACAAAAAAAATTGTCAGTGTTCGGATAAGGATTCAATCGACCCACGATTGGCCGTTTTAAAAACGTTGAAAGATAAACTGAAATAGCTTTTAAGGAAATCAGCATGCCAGTACCCAAGAAAAAAACATCCAAATCAAAAAAAGGTATGAGACGTTCACATGATCATTTAAGTGTTCCGGCTTATGGCGAATGTCCTCAATGCCACGAAATTAAACGGCCTCACCATGTTTGTCCTCACTGTGGATACTACAAGGATAAAGAAATTTTAGAGGTTGAAGCAGTCTAAGCAGGTCTTTTGATTCCAATCCTGGTCGACCGGTTTATTTGAATTTCAACCATTGAAAAGGGTATCACCATATCCCGAATAAACTGCCGGACTCAAATTTTTTGTTAACCTCAATTCCTCCAATTTCATCCTGAAAAGACAATTGGCGGATCCCCTTTGAACCTTCCGGAGGAAGAAAATCGAAAATGAAAATTGCTGTTGACGCAATGGGGGGAGACCATGCTCCAGAGGCCATTGTTGAAGGGGCTGTGTTGGCGGCACGGGAATTTGAGATTCCTATTATCCTCACGGGTATTTCGCATCGGGTACATCAGGAGCTGGAGAAATACGAAGACTGGAAACAGCTGGGCATTGAAGTAGAGCACGCGGATGAAGTCGTCGAGATGCATGACGTTCCCAGCAAGGTGATCCGATCCAAGAAAAAGTCCTCCATCAAAATTGGAGTTGAACTGGTTAAAAAGGGCGAAGCTTCTGCATTCGTCAGTGCCGGCAACACCGGTGCGGTGCTTGCCTTTTCTACTATCATTTTACGGCCTTTGAAGGGTGTGGATCGTCCTGCTATTGCGATTCAACTGCCAACGGCCAAAGGCACTTCAATTCTTCTGGATGCCGGCGCCAATGTGGATTGCAAAACCAACCAGCTGTTTCAATTTGGAATCATGGGCCACGCCTATGCCAAATACATTCTGGGAAACGATAATCCCGGAATCGGACTGCTGAGTATCGGCGAAGAGGATGGTAAAGGCAACGAGACTACGAAAGAAGCTTTCAAACTTCTCAAGAAAAGCCATATCAATTTTATCGGCAATATTGAGGGGAAAGAAGTTTACCGGGGCAACGCCGACGTTATTGTGTGCGACGGTTTTACCGGTAACGTGGCGCTCAAAATCAGCGAGAGTTTGGCCGAGATGATCGGTGGCAGTCTGAAAGACCTCTTTAAGACGGGGATGACCACCAAGCTGAGTTACATGTTGTTGAAACCTCATTTGGCTGAGCTGAAGAAGAAAGTCGATTATTCGGAAAAGGGAGGGGCGCCGCTTCTGGGAATCAATGGCGTGTGTATTATTGCCCACGGCAGTTCGAGTCCCAAAGCCATTAAAAATGCTATTTATCAGGCACACAAGTTTGTTGAAAAAAAGATCAATGAGCATATTTGTGAGGACATTGAATACAATCTGGACGGAGGAGGGTCGCTCTGGCAACATATTAAGGAGATTGTTACCGGATCGGATGATGATACTAAAGAGCGTAAAGAATCCGAAGATGCCGAAGTTTCCGAGGAAACTTCTGATCCTTCAAAAAATTAACCGTCCAATCCTTAGAGTTAAATCACCCAACTTGATTAGCGCATGAAAAAACTTTCACTCTACCAGGCTGAAATTGTAGGAACCGGTCTTTACGTTCCCGAAACAGTTCTGACCAATGCAGACCTGGAAAAAACTCTGGATACTTCGGATGAGTGGATCCGGACACGCACGGGTATTCAGGAGAGAAGGATTGCCCGTAAGGATGAATCCGCCTCCACCTTGGGTGCGCATGCGGCAAAAAATGCGTTGAATGCCGCAGGGATGTCCCCGGATGAGCTGGATATGATCATCGTCTGCACCTCCACCCCGGATGTGCTTTATCCTTCAACCGCCTGTTTTGTGCAAAAGAACCTCGGCGCGTCCAGGGCCGCTGCCTATGACATCTCCGCCGTGTGTTCCGGGTTTGTGTTTGGATTGTCGATTGCCGAGCAATACATCAAAAGCGGACGGTATGAAAAAGTCATGGTGATCGGCGCCGAGGTCAATTCCCGGATTATGGACTGGACCGACCGCAAGACCTGTGTTTTATTCGGTGACGGTGCCGGCGCGGTTATTATCAAGCGGGTCGAAAAAAAAGAGCCGATAGGGATTCTCTCTTCCCACATCTATTCCGATGGCAATCATTCCGATATGTTGATCGTGCCCGGCGGCATCGGCAGGGAACCGGTGAACCACGAAGCCGTCGACAATAAAATGTACTGTTTGAAAATGGCAGGGCAGTCGACCTTCAAAATGGCGGTGAAGCGTATGAGTCAAGTCTCAAGGGAATGCCTGGAATTCAATGGGCTGTCTCCCGAGGACGTGGATATGGTGATTCCTCATCAGGCCAACCGCAGGATTATCGAAACCGTGTCTGCAAAATTGAAAATGAATATCGATAAATTTTTTATCAATATTCATAAATACGGAAACACCAGTGCAGCTTCCATTCCCATTGCTCTTCATGAAGCGCGTGAATCGGGAAGACTTCAACCGGGAGCTTTGAGTCTGCTGACCGTTTTAGGTGCGGGCATAACCTGGGGGGCAGCGGCGATACGATGGTAAAGACGGCTTTTTTATTTCCCGGTCAGGGATCCCAGTTTGTGGGAATGGGTAAAGACTTTTATGATTCGGATGCCGAGTGCCGGGCGATGTTTGACGAAGCCTGCGAGGTGCTGGGGCAGGACATCGCCGACATTTGTTTCAACGGTCCGGAAGAGGCTTTGAAGTTGACCGAGAACACGCAACCGGCGTTGTTGATCCATAGTAGTATTGCCTTGAAAAGATTAAAAGAGCATGATATAGATTTTGTAATGGCGGCAGGCCATAGCTTGGGTGAATTTTCCGCGCTGGTTGCGGCGGGAGCTCTCCAGTTTCGGGATGCCGTGCATTTGGTTCGTCAACGGGGCCGTTTCATGCAGGAAGCCGTACCGGTTGGGGTCGGCGGCATGGCGGCAATCATTGGCTTGCCCTTGGAGAAAATCCAGGAACTCTGCAACGATATCTCCACGAACGGAAAAGTCGTTCAACCGGCCAATCTGAACAGTCCAGAGCAAATAGTCATCGCAGGTCATAAGGAAGCAGTGGAAATCGTTTCCGAAAACGCAAAACAGGCGGGTGCCAAAAAATCCGTTCTGTTGCCGGTCAGCGCCCCCTTTCACTGCTCTTTGATGAAGCCGGCGGAACTCAAACTGCGGGATGAATTGGAGCGAACCGATTTTCAGGACTTGAAAGTTCCGATCATTTCCAATGTTGAAGCCAAACCTATTTCCAAAGGAAGCGATGCGCGGCAAGCTCTGGTCCGGCAGGTCTGCTCTCCGGTTCGCTGGCTGGAAACCATGCAATATATGGTTGATCAGGGAATTCAGGCAATCGTGGAAATTGGAACCGGAAAAGTATTGTCGGGATTGATGAGACGGTTCGATAAAAGCGTTGATTGTTACCAGGTGGGTGATCAGGAGTCCCTGAAAAAAACAATTGCGGGGCTAAAAGGGTAATCTGTCAATTAAGGTGATCGATGGAGCTTAAGGATAAAGTTGCCCTGGTGACGGGGGGCGCACAGGGCATTGGAAAGATCGTTGGGGAAGAACTGGCGCGGCAGGGTGCCCATGTAATTCTAGGCGATGTCAATCTGGAAGGTGCTGATAAATCGGCAGATGAAATCAAAAAGAGTGGCGGCTCCGCCTCCGCCGTGGAATTGAACGTAACAGACGCCGGGGCGGTTCAAAAATGTTTTGATTCTGTCTCCAAAGAATTTAAACTGGTAGATATCCTGGTGAACAACGCCGGGATCACCCGCGACGGTTTGCTGATGCGGATGAAGGAAGCCGATTGGGATTTGGTGCTTGCTATCAATCTCAAGGGTTCCTTTTTGTGCAGCCAGCAGGCCGTCAAACAGATGATGAAGCAGAAGAGCGGCTCCATCGTCAACGTGGCTTCCATTGTCGGTTTGATGGGCAACGCGGGGCAGGCCAATTACTCGGCTTCCAAGGCGGGATTGATTGGGCTCACCAAGACCACGGCCAGGGAGGTGGCTACTCGAGGGATCCGGGTGAATGCAATTGCCCCGGGTTTTATCGATACCGCCATGACCCAGGTGTTGGATGAAAAAGTTCGTGATCGGCTCATCGAGCAAATCCCGCTGGCTCGACTGGGTCTACCCGAAGATATTGCCAATTGTATTTCTTTTCTTGTTTCAGACCGGGCCAGTTATATAACCGGCCAGGTTATTGGTATTAATGGTGGGATGTTAATGTGACCTATTGAGGAGCGTATAAATTATGTCTGTGGAAGATAAAGTAAAAGAAATAATCGTAGATCAGTTGGGAGTAGATGAAAAGCAGGTAACAGGAACTGCGGCGTTTATCGATGATCTGGGAGCCGATTCACTGGATATCGTGGAATTGGTCATGGCTTTGGAAGAAGCCTTTGAAATTGAAATCCCGGATGAGGATGCCGAAAAGATCGTTACCGTGGAACACGCAATCAGCTATATCAACAAGCACACCAATTAATCGTTGTAATTCGTCAGGGAAATTTTATGTCAAGACGTGTAGTTGTTACAGGGTTGGGCATGGTATCGCCCCTGGGTATTGGTGTGAAAAAGAATTGGGACGCGGTGTGCGCAGGAAAGTCCGGCATCCGACCGGTGACCCGATTTCAAGTTCATGATGATTTCCCGGTAAAAATAGCGGGTGAAGTCGAAGGGTTCCAGCCTGAAGATTATATCGATCACAAAGAAATAAAAAAAATGGATACCTTTATCCATTATGCCGTTGCGTGCGGGCAAATGGCGTTGGAGGATTCCGGTATTGAGATCAACGACAGCAATGCCGAACGAGTGGGTGTCCTGGTGGGGGTCGGCCTGTGCGGTTTGCCGGCGATTGAGAAGTACCATCAGATTTATCTGGATAAAGGTGTAAAAAAAATCACGCCTTTTTTCATCCCCATGCTCATTCCCAACCTGGCTTCCGGACAGGTGTCCATTCTATTGGGAGCGAAAGGTCCCAACACCTGTGTCGCGACTGCCTGTGCCACGGGGACCCATGCCATTGGGGATGCGTATCAAATGGTGCGTGACGGCGTGGCCGATGTCATGATCGCCGGAGGCACCGAATCGGTCATCACTCCACTGGCCATTGGAGGCTTTGCGGCCGCCAAGGCGCTGTCTACCCGCAACGACGATCCGGAAGGGGCCAGTCGGCCTTTTGACAAAGACCGGGATGGTTTTGTGATGGGCGAAGGCTGTGGGATTGTGATCCTGGAAGACCTGGAAAGTGCTAAAAAGCGGGGAGCCCGAATCTATTCCGAGGTGGGCGGATATGCTTTGAATGGGGATGCGTATCACATTACGGCCCCTTCGCCTGAAGGACAGGGGGCCGCCCGGTGCCTGCAGTTGGCTCTGGAAAATTCCAAACTGAACAAAGAGGACATCAGCTATATCAACGCCCATGGCACCTCTACAGGGGCGGATGCCACTGAAACGACCGCCATCAAAAAGGTCTTCGGGGATCATGCCTACAAACTGGTCGTCAGCTCCACCAAATCCATGACGGGGCATCTGCTGGGAGCTGCCGGTGGGGTAGAGGCGATTTATTCGATTTTGGCCATTCATCATGGCATTATTCCCCCCACCATCAACTACACCACACCCGATCCGAATTGTGATCTCGATTACGTTCCCAATGAAGCCCGCAAGCGAAAAATTACCGCCGCCTTGTCCAACTCGTTTGGATTTGGAGGCACCAACGGAGTCATCATTTTCAAGGAAATGGTGAGTTAACCGCCAGGCTCCAATGCTCCCCACAGAACGTATCCAGGAATTAGCTTCTCTTCAAAAGCAAATCGGTTATACCTTCCGGGACATTGCGCTCCTCAATAAAGCCCTGACCCATAAATCCTACGTCAACGAAAATTCAGGCTCTTTGAAATATAATGAGCGGTTTGAGTTTTTAGGCGATTCGGTTCTGGATTTGATTGTCAGTGATTATATGATCAAAGCGTTTCCCGATTTTGCGGAAGGCATCCTTTCCAAAATTCGTGCGGCCGTGGTCAATGCAACATGTCTTGCCGAACTGGCCCGCAGGATTGATTTGGGAAAATACCTGCTTTTGGGAAAAGGGGAGGCTTCTTCAGGCGGCAGAAAAAAAAATTCCCTTCTCGCGAATGCTTACGAAGCGCTGGCGGGAGCGGTTTATTTCGATAGTGATTTGGAGACGGTCCTGAAGATATATCTTCCCGTCCTTGAGAAGGAAATTGCCAAATATGCCGATACGGCTCAGTTTCGGGATTACAAAAGCGAACTTCAGGAGTACACGCAAACACATTGCAACTGTATTCCCAATTACAAAATTGTAAACGAGAAGGGCCCGGCCCATGCCAAGGAGTTTGAGGTGACGGTCCTGGTTCAGGAAAGTGTTCGCGGAAGGGGAAGCGGCAAAAGTAAAAAGGAAGCCGAGCAGTCCGCCGCCAAATCGGCTTTGGACAGTTTTAATTTAAATTCCATAGATTGATAGCATGCCTCGCCAACGTATGATCGTGCCCATTTTTATCCCTCATCAGGGATGTCCCTACCGTTGCGTTTTCTGTAACCAGAATGAGATTTCCGGGGCGGAACGGGAGGAGGATCAGGCGCGTTTGGAAAGCGCTTTCAATACGTACCTCACATCGCGGCCCCTGGAGGAACTGCCCGTCATTCGGGAGGCGGCCTTTTATGGTGGTACCTTCACCGCCCTGCCGGTGTACCGGCAGGAATTTCTTTTGTCCTCGGTGCAGACCTGGGTCGACCAGGGGTATATCCAAAGCCTGCGTCTCTCCACCCATCCGGGTGCGGTGGATGCCGGGGCGTTGGCGCTTCTGGCCCCCTATGCGGTGAAAACCATCGAATTGGGTGTCCAGTCCACTGATCCGGAAGTTCTCAGGCAATCCGGCAGGGGCGACACTCCGGAGTCTTTGGGCCGTTCGGTTCGTCTGATCCGAAACAAAGGTTACCAGCTGGGGTTGCAGTTGATGCTGGGGCTTCCCGGAGACTCGGAAGAAATTTTTCAGCAATCCGTCAGCGATACCTTGCAATTCAAGCCCGATTTTGTGCGGATTTATCCGGCTCTCGTGGTGCGTGGAACCGCCCTCCATGAAATGTATAAAAATGGAGAATATGTCCCCTGGAGTCTGGATCGAACGGTAAACGCCCTCAAGAGGGCGGTAAAGCGATTTGAGGACGTGGGGGTACCCATAATCCGCCTGGGACTTCACCCGGAGCCTTCATTGCTGGCCAATATTGTGGACGGTCCCCATCATCCTGCCCTGCGCTCCCTTGTGGAATCCCGGATATGTTTCGATACCCTGTCCGACCTCCTGTCACGGCAGGCGGTTTTGCCGAAACGGGTGATTTTTAAAGTTCCCTTACGAAAAATTTCTAATTATACTGGGCACCGCAAAGAAAACACTTTGATGCTGAAGGAAAAGTTTGCCATTAAAGAACTGGTGTTCAGGCAAACTCCTGGCCTCATCGCCCCTGAATTGATAGTTTGAACCCCTTCGACAATTTACTGAGACTGAGGATAATAAAATGGTAACGATTGGAATGAATTACAAGATAATTCCCGGGAAAGAGGAAGTTTTCGAAAACGCCTTTAAAAGCGTTATAAAAGTAATGAACGAAATGGAAGGACACACGCAGTCCAATTTATATAAAGATGTGAATGATTCCCATTCGTATCTCATCGTATCCGATTGGAATACTGAAGAGGCTTATAAAGCTTTTATCAATTCCGAAAAATTTGCTGGCGTCGTGGACTGGGGAAAGGAAAATATTCTGGCGGGACGGCCCAGTCACACCATGTATCGGCAATAACAGTCAGTTTGGGGCGGCGTGGGGAACTGAAAGGTTTGATGAGGGCTTCGATAGAATTTATCAGGAATTCTCTTCCAACTCGTGTTCCGGGCCGGGGGTATATTCGATGTGCCCTTTTTTGATGCTCTTAACCAATTTGGAATAAAAATATTCCGTATCATGGGGCAAGTGATCTTCCACCCTCCAGCGTACGGTCACAAGTTTTCCATTGGGGTGACTGATGATTCGGGTGACCTCCCCGTTATTCTGTGAGAGGGGCTCGAACAGGCAATCCCCGACTTTGACTTTCATTGTGGAACTCCGTAAATTGTGAAACAATTCTATTTTATCATGGCGAACTTAAAGTATTATCAAACCTGAGGCATTTTATTTGTATGGGTGAAACGCCCATTATTTGATTCTGGAGGAATATGGCCTATATTACCATGGCCCCGATGTATCCGACGATGACGTCCGGTAAAGTAGACGAATTTCTCGTCAATATCGGAGATACGGTTAAAGTGGGAATGCCGGTGGCGGAAATTGTTGCAGAGGGTTATTACACGCTTGTTTCAGAGTACGAAGGAGTGGTGAAGGAAATTTATGCGAATGAGGGGGAGTATATTGAAACCGATACCCCCATTATCGAAATAGAAGAGGTAAAAGAGGAATAGACCTGCTCATTTGTTTGAAGCAGTATTAAAAAAGCGGGTGCTGGGAGTTTTCCTCGTCCCAGGTACCGGCAATATCGGATTCTTCTGGGTAGCCCGGAGTGCCTTGGTTCTCCGCATCTTGTGAGTTATCGTAGTCGAAATCACTTCCCCAGGAATTTTCAAAATCGTTTTCCTGGTCCCTCCATTTTCTGAATTTCCGGTTAATATCCCGCAAGTTGTTTCTGGCTTTTTTCAACCGGGGATTTAATTTCAATGCCTTTCGATAAGAGCTTTTAGCGCCCTTGTAGTTTTTCTTCAAATAATAATAAAAGTGCCCCAAATTGAGGTAGTGATCGGCATTGGACGGCTCCAAACGGATCGCCTGTTTGAATTTTCTTTCCGCCGAGTTGTATTTTTTCTGGGCCGCCAGACTGAGGGCAAGTTTGGCAAGTGCGGTGGTGTAACCCGGATTGAGCTGCAGGGCCTTCCGGTAGGCTCTTTCTGCGCTCTTGTAGTTTTTGGAATTGAAATAGACCAATCCCAGTTTTTCATGGATATCAGGAATATTGGATTCGAATTCCAATGCTTTCAAATATTCCCCTTTTGCTTCGTTAAATTTGCTGCGTGAGAAAAACTGCTGTCCAAAATGAAGATGAAGAGCTTGAAGCTCGGAGTGGGAAACGGAGACTTCATCCAAAAGGAAGACGTCATCGGTTTTGTCGGGATCATTGTTCTCTGGGAATATCAGACTACCCCGCGGCCATTTCAATATAATCGAGGATCCAAAAGCCTTATAAGGGTATTCCGAAATCGAGTTATAAGACAGGGGTTCGCCGGAAGTCGAGACGCTAGCCCGGGAGGCGGAAACCAGGGAAAGACCAACGGCCAAGCTTAAGGCGAAGGTCAATCCTGCAATAATTTTGATAGAGGATCTCATCTTAACGCCAAATCAGAGGGTAAGCAGATTCTTGAAAACCGGGCGTATGCGCTGAAGGGTTTAAAATTAGAATAATCCTTCACGTAATACTTTATAAAGTTTTTTAAATGTATGCAAGCGGGTTTTTGGGTCTGATACAAGGAATGAAACAGCTCTGTATCTATAAGATTGAAAAAACCGTAGTTGCAGTAAACAAATAAATTGCCAATCCGATGATGTCATTTATTACCGTAACCATAGGCCCCGTGCTGATGGCTGGATCAATATTTAATTTCATGAAAAGTAATGGCGTGAAGGAGCCGATCAGGGTTGCCGTAGTCACTGCCAAAATAATTCCCAGGCCCACCGTGAGGCCAAGGGCCGGTGATGCGTTTAGCAGGCTCTCTGCTATAAATACGATACTTGCTCCACAAATGGTTCCGAAAATTATGCCGTTGAAGAGACCAACCTTAACCTCACTTTTGAGAACCCGGCTCAGGTTGTCGCTTTGGATGTCTCCTGTGGCCAGTCCCCGTACAATGACGGTAGCTCCTTGAATTCCCACGTTTCCCGCGAGGCCAAGCACAAATGGAATAAAAAAGATGACAGCCGTAAACTCGCTCATGTTGATTTCAAACGACTTTAAAATGAAGGCGCTGATCATTCCACCGACGAAAGTGGTGAAGAGCCACGGTGCACGGGCGGCAATTTTGCTGGAAGTCTTTTTGGCAAAAGGGTCGATTTCCGTTGCACCCACCATCGTATAAATTTCTTCATCAGCCGTTTGCCTGAGTCCTCTGAACACGTCATCAAAGGTTACGACACCGTGAATGGTATTCTGTTCGTCGACCACGGGCACGGTGCTGAGATGTTCGTGGTCCATAAGGTTCGCAATTTTTTCGCAGGGCTCGTCGAGCAGTACATGGGGCGTTTGCTCACGGATGATATTGATGGCTTTGTCATTGGGCAGGACATTCAGTAAATCCCTCAAGGTGAAAAATCCGACCAGTTTGTTGTTTTTCCCGACCACGAAAAAATCGGTTAACGAATCTTTGGATGGATCTCGAATCATTTTGGTCAGGATTTCACTCGCAATATCTTCCGGGTCGACCCGGTTAAAATGTGGAGTCATCATACCGCCGGCAGTTTGCTCCTCGTAATGGATTAAACTTTTGAGAGTCCGCGCTTCATCAGGGACCATCTGTTCCAGGATTTTTTCCTGGACCTCGGGTTCGTGCTCCTGAAGAATGTCCGCTGCCTCATCCTTTGGCATGCCTTCGAGAAAAGGCGCCATAAAATCCAGCCCGAGGGCATCGCTGAGATCCTTGCGGCTTTCCTGATCTGTTTCATAAAGCAGTTCCTGCCGCTTCACATCATCGTCAATATATTGAAAAATAAGGACTTTATCATCTGCCGGGAGTTGATGGAGAAGACGGGCGATTTCGAAATGATCCATGCTGTTGATCATTTCACGCGCCTGGGATTCCGGAACACCGGGTTCCAAAAATAGGGATTTTAATTGGTCGATGGGCATGGTTTTGGTATTATAAATCCAATAAATTAAAGCGATAATTCTCTATTGAGATTATAAAGCATAAAGTAAAAAAAAATTGAGGCTTTTATGGTTATTGATGGATTGTCCAGTAAGGAAATCAAAGAACTCCGTGAGAAGCAAGCCCGGAGGCCGTCCCGTACCCGCAAGAAGCGGTCTACCATGATGTCCGACAAGACCACGAAAAAAGTATTAAAGAAATTTGACGATGATCATGAACCCGACACCAAAATCACCGATAATGTCAGTATTGATGAGCATGTCAAAATGAATGATTCTTATATGCGCACCGGATGGTACGTTCCCAAGAAAAAATAATTATCCCGGATTCGACGGTTACTTTTATATGGAAGAATATACAGAGGAGACCCTTAGGGGTCTTTTTTGTTTTTAGGGGATGGTTTTGACGATTGGGCTGAGTCAGGCATTTCATATTTTGCCTGATAGATTTCATATATTTTTTCGTTGATAAAAAAATCAACCAGATCACGGTCAAGTTCGTTTTTATCCACCATCGTTCTCAAAATTTTATAGACCTGCTCCAGAGGCATCGCTTTTTTGTACGGCCGGTCCTTGGCGGTTAACGCTTCCGCAATATCGGTGACGGCCATCAGTTTTCCTTCAAAGGGGATTTCTTCACCCTGGAGTCCCAGAGGGTACCCCAGCCCATTAATACATTCGTGGTGTGCCCCGGCAAAGTTCGGAATATTCTTTAGTTTTTTGGTAAATGGAATTTTAGCGAGCATGTCGAGGGTAATCTGAGCGTGATTTTTCATTATCTGGCGTTCTTGTTCGTTGATACTGCCTTTGCGAATGGACAGATTCTTGAGCTCATCGGGCGTCAGGAAGGGCTGTTCCTGACCCTGCTCGTCCCGGTAGGTTTTTCTGGCGATTTGCTGGAGCCGATCGATAAATTCATCTTCCAGGAATTCGGAAGGTTCGTTGCATTTTATGATGAATTCCCGGATTTCCTTTAGCTCCCGGATAGCTTTTTCAGTGGTCTTTTCCAGTTTTTTTATTCTTTCCTGAGGTTCTCCATCACGAATCATTTTTAATTGAGCCTGGGCCGCTTCCAGCTGGGTCTTCTGTATAATGAATTGCATTCTCAGGTCTATAAATTGTACGCGATCAAAAATGGTTTCCAGTTTTTTGCTTTTCTCTATGATTTCCACTGGAGTGGTGACCTTGCCGATGTCGTGCATCCAGGAAGCCACCCGCAGCTCGTGGAATTTTTCCGGTGTGAAATGAATATTCTGAAAAGGCGGCTTGGTGTTTTTGTGCAGTTCTTCGGCCATGACCATTGTCAGGTTGGCGACCCGTCGAATGTGTCCGCCTGTAATCGGAGATTTTTCATCGATGGCGGTAGCCATGACCTCTACGAAAGACTCAAAAAGATGCTCCATATCGTTGATCAGGCGGGCATTGGTGATGGATACGGCGGCCTGGGAAGCGAGAGATTCTGTCAGGCTGACGTAATCAGGTGAAAAGGGGATGATTTCACCGGTGTCCGGATTCAGCGCGTTGACCAATTGCAGAACCCCGATATTGTCGTTCTCATGGTTTCGCATGGGGCAGACCAGCATGGAGGTGGAATGATACCCGGTTTCCTGGTCGAATGCCTTGGGGCCAGTAAAGTCGAATAAATCGGTATCATAAACATCCGGTATGTTGACCGAAACTCCTTTAAGGGCGACATATGCGGAGACATTGGATTCGACCAGATCGACCGGCGGCATATTGATTTCTTCTCCGGTCTTACCTCCCATCCGAATCCCCATGGTGTGGTTCTGGAAAAGTCTGATGTGAAGCTGGTTTTCCTTGGCGATGTACAGGGTGCAGGCGTCTGCATAGGTGAACTTACGGACTTCATCACAAATTTTTTCCAAGAGGGTATTGAGATCGTACTCCCCGGAAAGGGCCCGACCGATTTCCGCCAGTCGGTTGATCTGTTGTAACAGATATTCAACGTAAGGGTTGTCTGCGTTTTTAGAAGAAGTCAGAAAAGCGTACACGGAATCTTTTTCTGTTGCGTTCGGTAAGTTTTTTCCTGATTGCGGCTGTGCCATAAGGATATGAACGGTTAACCCAAAATTTATGGGAATTGAACAGATAATTTGTTTTATTATCTGCCAAACACCTGATAAAAGCAATAGCCGTAATCACTTAACGCCAATTCTTTCAGTCGGATAAAACGATCATCTTGTTGGAAGGGCAGGTCTTAAATGTGATCTTTGATCAACTGAGGATCTTCTGTTAGCCAGATCTTCTTGCCGCACACATTAATGAATTTTGGGTCATCTGCTTTGAACAGCTCTAAGTGGGCTTTATAGAGGTCTTCGGCTGTTGTGGGGCTGTCTCCAAACAGCTCCTTTTCCTCATTGATGATGCCCTCAAGATAGCGTTCAATACCCTCCTTGGTGCTTACGTTTTCAAAGTAGGATCGAATCAGGGGGTCCTCAATCGTCTCGAGGTGCTTGGCATTTTTCCTTAAAAGAAGTTTGATGCCGCGCGAAGATTGCGATTCAAACAAACCGGCCCGTATACAGGCGTGACTGGATTTTCCGTTTTCCAGGGTCCATTTTTCAATCGCCTCTTTGGAATAACCCATTGCCCCATAACTTCCCAATTGGTGGCGGGTCACATAAAACGTCGAATAGGCAACAATCACTCCGATATCGAGGGCTGCTTCCAGTGTCGGGATGGGATCAAAGGAAAGCCGGTTGGAACGGTCGATCTGTTCCTGGGTGGCACTTTTAATGGGAATGCCAACATCCCCCAGGGCCGTGGCGTAAAACATATAATCGTAGGCGGTGGCCTTGGACTTGATGTCTTCCAGGCATTTGGGATCGGACACGTCTCCGAACAGGGTGTGGTTGGCATTTTCTATTTTCAGGCCTGTGTCCTCCTTGCCGTACCAATTGGCAATGATGTTGGCTTTTTTGCCAAAGACTTCCCGTACAGCCTGTATAGCGGCAGTGCCCATTACTCCGGATCCGCCGATCACTAGAAAATTTGCCATGTCCTTCTCCCTTTTTGAATTTGAAATGTTACCCGTCGGTTTGTTTATTGTCAGGAGCCGCCGGTGCTTTCGTCAATATCCCAGTGCGGTACCTGGGAGGTTTCCCGCAAGGCTTGCGCTAAATAAGAATCTGACGACTCCAGGTGTTCAATTTTCTGGTAGAGGTGGTTCACGCTTTCAATTTGTTCTGCATTGGGAGACAGCTCGATTTTTTCAGCCAACCGTTTGTACTGGTCGATTAACGGATGTGATCTTTGAATGGAAGTGCAAATTGTCTCCATGTTTAATTTCCGAGTCTTGTTTTTTAGAGAAATATCCGAAAAAACAAACCAGATATCTATTTCTGCTTCCGTTTTTCCCAGGACGATCAGTTCCTTCTTGAATTGCGATTTACTTTTTTCTTTCAGGCTCTCTGTCAGGTAGACCGCCAGTTCATTCAAAGGGACGCCCTCAACGGTATTGCACAGGTAATCCAGGAGCCAAACCAACTGCTGAACCTTGAAATCCAACTGCATGGCTTTGCTGGAATCCTTCCGGAGTCCTTTATAGCGTTCGAAAAGTCCCCACATGCCGCCCTCTTCAATAATCGCATTTTTGGTTTTTTTCAGGAGGGACAGTTGGCTATCGCATTTTTGGGTTTGTGCCTGGCTCCACGCTGTTCCGGAAAATGAGATGAGGATGCAAACACAAAACAAAAAAAATAGAGCTGGCTTGATTCGCATGGGTGGTTTTTATTCTGAAGGGGAAAGGCGATCAGATATATTCGGGCACATGGAAGACTGATCCCATTTTCTGCCAATTTAAACGCCATTCAGTTTTAAGTCAACGTCCTTTTTGCCGGTGCAGTAATTTGAGTAGGCTCATCAAACCTGGGTTTTGCCCATCTCTAAAATAATTTTATATTCCGATTGAGTCAAAGGCATGACCGATAAACGGGATTGTTTGATCAGCGATATCTCTTTTAATTGTGGATGGGATTTGATCTGCTCCAGGGTGACCGGAACTTTCAACGTTTTGACCGGTTTCAAATCGACCACCACCCAGGCCGGGTCGTCGGTGGTGGGATCGGGATAGGATTCACGAGTCACCTGGGCGACACCCATAATCTGCTTTCCGACCACACTATGGTAAAAGAAAACCTGATCGCCTTTTTTCATCGCTTGAAGATTATTCCGCGCCTGATAATTGCGGACCCCGTCCCAATAGGTTTTCTTGTCTTTCAAAAACTCTTCCCAGCTGTATTTGGAAGGCTCCTGTTTGACCAGCCAGAACCCCATATTCTGTTTCCTTTCCATTAATTAAATCGCTATTCTTAATATGGATATTCAGGAAATCCGAGAAACTCTTTATTATACAAAGCTTTGAAATTTTACCACAAAATTCAAATAAAACCGGAATTTGGGATTATCTAATTGACTGAAACGTCCGACCAAAATATAATCAGCAAATTCAATCAGTTTAATTGATTTTTTATGATCTCTACCTGGATTGCGGTAGATTTTCCTTTGGAGCTAGAGACGTATGTATCGCCCGGAAATTAAAGTTTTGGATTGCACCATTCGTGATGGAGGGTTGATGAATAATCATCAATTTTCAGATGAGTTGGTGCGTAAAGTATATCAGTCCGCCAATGACGCGGGTATTGATTATATTGAGTTGGGTTATAAAGCGGACGAATCCCAGTTTTCCCGGTCGGAATTCGGCCCCATGAAGTTTTGCAGCGAAAAAGATATCGAAAAGGTGGTCGGCGGAATTGAAAAGAAAGTAAAAATTTCCGTCATGGCCGATATTGGACGATTCGACCCGGATAGCGTCATTCCCAGCGGGGAAAGTCATATCGATATGTACCGGGTGGCTTCCTACGTCAAGGATATCGATAAAGCCATCGACCTGGTGAATAAATTGAATAGCAAAGGATACGAAACCACCATCAATATCATGGCTGTTTCCCATGCGCGTGAGCGTGAGCTGGACGAAGCGCTGCAGCAGGTCGAAAAAGAAAGTGCGGCGGATGTGATTTACCTGGTGGATAGTTTTGGCGCACTGTATTCCGAACAGATTGCCTACCTGGCTAAAAAGTACAAGGAGCTGATGCCCAGCAAGGAGCTTGGAATTCATGCCCACAATAATCAGCAACTGGCTTTCGCCAATACTATTGAATCCATCATCAACAACATCAACTATCTGGATGGAACCATTTACGGAATCGGCCGGGCCGCCGGCAACTGTCCTTTGGAACTGCTCCTGGGTTTTCTCAAAAATCCCAAATATGATATTCGCCCGATCATCAAAATCATTGGAACCGATTTTCTTAAAATTCGGGAGGAAATTGAGTGGGGCTATATCATTCCTTACATGATTACCGGCACATTGGACGTCCATCCGCGAGCCGGTATGGCGTTGATGAAAACGGAAAATAAAAACGGGTTCCTGAAGTTCTACGAAAAAATCATCAGCGAATCCAGTGTTTGATTCGGAAAGCCACGGGTTTGAAATTCGATCCTGAACGCTTCAAGCAAGTGCCTGTCCTGGGGATCGTCCGCGGTGTTCCGGAAAACAGTCTCGGGGGAGTTTGCGACTCTGCACGGGATGCCGGCCTAGGATTCCTTGAAATCACTCTCAATACAGTTAACGCTCTGGGACTGATTGAATCAGCCGTCAAAACATATGGGAGTTCCCTGTGCATTGGAGCCGGTACCGTGCGCACCCGGGAACAGGTAGAACAGGCAGTGGCTGCCGGTGCCCGGTTTATTGTCAGTCCGGCGTTAAATGAGGAGGTGGCGTCCTACTGCCGAAGTCAGGCGTTACCTCATTTCCCCGGCGCCCTGACCCCCAGCGAGATTGAAAAGGCATGGCGGGCCGGTGCGACGATGGTCAAGGTATTTCCCGCTTCCCTATGGGGACCGCCGTATTTCAAAGAGATTAAAGGACCGTTTGAAGACATCCCGTTGATGGCTGTCGGTGGGGTCACCTCCGACAATATTCCCGCGTATTTTTCGTCCGGCGCATCTGCGGTGGCGGTGGGGGGTTCGGTATTTTCGCAGTCACGAATGATAAACGGGGAATATTCAGAGATACGCGATCATCTGAAAGAAATTTTATTTGCAGTGAAAAATTTTTTGAATACAATGGAATAAGGTCAGTTTGAATATTTCAAGTCCTGCGAAGGGGGGATCCACATGAGTTTCGATTTTATGAAAAACATCCTGCATTGGGAAGATGAAGAACGATTTGCCCGGCTCTGCGAAAACCTGGAAGAGGTTATTCAGGAAGCCCGCTCCGAAGCCGGAGACAGTAAAATATCCGATCTTGAGCTGATGCAGGCCCTCGATTTCGTAGGATTCAATCTTTGCCGGGATTCGTGGGAAGAATTCAAGAAAATGGATTTCAACCGGGATTTGGGCCCGTCAAGCGGTTCCAACCCGAAAGAAAAAAACTTTCTGCATTAAACCTCCGGCCTAATTGTGCGGACCCGGCCCCTTATTTCCTAGTTCTGGGAAAATTTGTTAAACTCCTCGATTCGTTCCATCAGATGATGCATTTTCTTGTCTAAATCGGTGATATGCCGTCCTATTTTATCGATTTCTTTTTTCTCTTTTGAAATATAAACCGATCGGCACTTGGCCAGGTGGGAATTGATATGCTCGATCATGTCGTGGATTTCCACGCTCTCCTGCGACAACTCATCCGTAGTTTCCTGAATATCGATAAGATTGTCCACCGCTTCCTCTTCTGTTATTTGTTTCTTGACCAGTTTGGATTTGGCAATGCGCTTCCGGTAGAGAGCCAGGCCGAACCCGGAAAAGACCAGCACCATCAATCCGACCGTGGCAATGTCTACCAAAAGATAAACATAATCCCCGAAAAAACGTCCGGTATGGATTTCCGTCATCAGCTTGACGAGGTCCATTTTCAAATGGCCGCCGGATTTTTGCTGGATGGTTTCTGCGAGCGTGGTTTTTTGCCAGGTGCGTCCTTCGTTAATGGAAATATAAAGACCGGTTGAAGTGCCGGCAATCAGGGTAGGGGAGGATTGCCGGGAAGAACGAACCAGAGTCAAGCTGTCCAGAGTTTTTCCATCGCCTTCTTCAAAGCCCAGGGGATTCCAGGTGTCCCCGCCATCGGGGGACATGAATAGGTGCCGGGCCGTTCCCATATAAATATGGGTTGTGTTTTTGGGATCCACCGCCAATTGGCGCACCGCTCCGTCGGGTGTCGCGTCGTGGACCCAGGTGATTCCCCTATTATACGATTTGTAAAGCCCCTCCGGGGTTCCGGTATAAATAAATTCAGGATCGGTGTCCAAAGAAACCAGTGACAGGGGTGAGGGCAGGGCATCCTGCCATTTTTTGTTCCAATGTTTGCCGCCATCGGCGCTTTTGAATATTCCACCGGTCGTTCCAATATACAGGGAGCGCCCCTTGGAAGAGAAGCGGACAAAACGCACTTCACGGCTTCCCTCGGATGGATTTCCTTCAAAGGCGAGTTCCCAGGTGTCGCCTTCATCCTTAGAAATAAATAAACCGCCGGATGTGGCGGCAAACAGGTGTCCCGGTTTTTCGGGATGAATGATCAAGTCCTGAATATCCATATTCGAAAGGCCCGACGATTCCTCGAACCAGTCAGTCCAGTGGTCCCCGCCATCCTCAGATAAGAAAATACCCTTAGAGGTACCGGCATAGATCATATGGGGTGCGGAAGGGGATACAGCCAGCACGCGGATATTTTCCTCACGCAATCCATCGTGAAGGGATTGCCAGGTTTTCCCTCCGTCTTGGGATCGGAACAATCCATTCCCGCTTCCCACGAAAATAATTTTTTCGTTTTGAGGGTTCACCGCGATCGATTGGATTTTCAGTTTGTCTTTGACCAGGTGAAAGTATTTATCCGGCAGGTATCGGGAGGAAACTTCTATCTGGTCGAGGTCCAGGGAATCCCGGTGCATGAGCAGGATGCCGCTGACGGAAAGTATGAGGATGAAAATTGCGCAGACAATTCCGGTCCATTTGTGAAAGTCACGGGAAGTTTTGAAAAACCGGAATCTCAATGCAAATCCTTTTCCTTGGCGCCGATGGGTTGCGACAAGCGATCGTACTCATCCGTCAGGCGATTTTCAAAATAGATCACCTGATCGAACAACTCATGGACTTTGGAATCGATTTCCTTCAAATGCTGGGACAATTCCTTAAGGTCCTGGTCGCGGGTATCCTTAAGGAAGATTTCGCAACGCTTGGCGTGATGCGAAATGTGTTCGACCAGATCGTGAACCACGGTGATATTCTGCTGGATCTGGGTGGCCTCTGATTTTAATTCGTGTGCTGCGCGCTCCTGTTTGATCCCGAAGGTATAAATCAAGGCGCCGGCATAGGCCACCACGAGTATCATTTGGCCGATGAAGGTTTCCCACGTCGGGTACATGCCCAGCCACGGAATTTCGGGAACAAAGTTGGCGACAGTCATGCTCAAGGCTCCCCCCATTTGCAATTCGTGGAGCCCTTTGCCCATGAACATGAATGCCATGTAATACAGGAATACACTGGTGACCACGAAAAACCATTTTACCGGGATACGCATCCCCAATTGGTTGATCAGGAAATAGACAACTGCCAGAACGACACATCCGGCGAGGAATCCGGGTATGATCCCGGCGGTGGTGTCCCCGGCGTACAGGTACAGCGCTTTGTAAAACAGAACGGTCTCAAAGCCTTCCCGGTATACCGACAGAAAGGCAACCATACTGAGGGTAAATGCGCTACCGGTGGTGACCGCTTTCTGCATTTTACCGGTGATATAACTTTGCCATTTGGTCGCTTCGATTTTAGAAACCAGCCAGTAGCTGACATAAAACAGAACCAAGACCGCGACCAGCATGATGATTCCTTCCATCATTTCCTGGCTGGACATACTGATATCCAGAATTTCCTGAAGGATATACGCGGTGATAAAACTGCCGATGACCCCGATCGCCACGCCCACGTAAATGGCTTTCAGTTTGTCCCGATTGCGGGATTTAACGAGGAACGTGATCAACGCCGCGATAATCAAAATCGCTTCAAAACCTTCCCGCACAATGATCGAGAAGGATTGGATAAACAAACCGGTGAACCCAATCTCCTGCGTCAACACCTGCTGAGCCTCTTTCAAGTCGTCGGCGATTCCCTGTCCGACTTTCTCCACCAGGTCGATGTCTGCATTCCGTTTGATTTCCGCCTGCAGTCTGCCAAAAGAAGATTCCAGCTTGAGGCCGAGTTCCTTGCGCTTGGTGATTAAAGGCGATTCCACCTTTTCATAAGTCAGGTAAGCGTCGAAAGCAGACTCTGAAGCTTCCCGGTTCTGGCCTTCCCGGTAAGCCTTCAAACTTTGATCGAGTAATAAAAATACTTCGCTGAAGATTTTTTTTGTCGAACTTCCGCGGTTTTTCTCAATACCCGTGGATGACGTCTGGGAAACCAAAAGCGGAAGCTTCACATTTTCGTTGGAAAACGTCCGAATGAAATATGTCACATCCCACAATTCCTTTTCGGAAAATTGGTCGGCCCAGCCCACCATCGCAGTATTGGCAATGCCCACGTTGATGATCTGGAAATTATCGTAAGGTTTGGAAAATTTGTCTCCCGTGAGTTGTGGATCGGATAATACCGCAGGTTTGGGATCCAGTTGCGGCGCGATCGGACCATCCCCTTGTCCCTGGATTCCATGACAGACCTTACAATTATTCGCGTAGAGGGTACGTCCATTTTCAAGAGAAACCGGATCGGAGGGTGTTTGGCTGAGCTGGATGTTGAATTTCTTAAGGATTCCGGCATTGATCGCGTTGACTTCGGAGTGAATCACACTGGGATCTTCTTTGCTTTTAATTTTCTGAATAAGCGAAACAAACCGGCTGGCCAGTTCGTCCGGGATTCCCTCAGACGCCTTTCCCTCCGTCAGATTCTGATAACGGCCAAACGCCTGCTCCAGAAATACCTGGCTCTCTTCGTATTCCGCAGCATTGATGATTTTCCCTTTCGCAATTCCTTCGTGGTATTCCTTGTTGACGATGTTCATCATCATAACGATTTTCTTGACGCCGGATTCCAGCTTTCCCGGTTGAGACTCTACCGGAGTTGGGATATGGAGGGACATCACAATGATTCCCAGCAGGAAGGCAAATAAGCCCGTCGTAAACTTCAATCTGTTTTTGGGAAACATGGTTTCTTTCGGCTTTTTAAAAACAGTTAATGGAATTCTCAGGTCTTGATTAATCCCAATAATTTTAATAATGAGAATGATTATCAATATATATTAATGAAGGAATCTTGTCAAATAATTAGTTTTAAAGGGGAAAAGAGTGAGGAAAGGCGTTCTGAGGATATTGTGACAGACGCTTATAACTTCATTTTTTAGACAACTAAATACATCCCAACTAATTGAATATAAACAATTATTGCTCTAGACAGCTTTAAGCCTGGTTTCCCAAAGCTGGATCATGTTCCGGAGGACCTGTACATGTTTTCTTTCTTCTGCCTGGAGGTCCTCATACATCCGGCGCTCCCCAATTTTTTCATCCGTATCCGGAGCGGTATTTTCGAGAAGGGTTTGATAGTATTGAACCGAATTTTCCTCGCTCACGAGGGACTTGTTCAATACCTTGAGCCGGGCTTCAATGGTGGTTTTATTTTCTTCGCCTGTGTCCATCTTGATTTCCTTATCAATGTTTTAAAGATGATAGTGAATTCGAGTGGGTTTTGGGAATTATATAATAAAACTCGTTCAATGGGTTTTCATTTGTTGAAATCCATCATTTTAGTTTACCAGGAGGAACACATTTCGTAATGCAGCAAACTTATCAGAAACTAGCCAGGAAACTTGAAGAACTGGGCCAGCTGGAGCAGATCATGGGCATACTGCACTGGGATCAGGAAGTGATCATGCCCCGGGGTGCCGCTCAGGCGCGGGCCGGACAGATCGCTTCTTTGGCCGGTGTCGCGCACGAAAAGCTGACCGATCCTCAAATTGGAGAATTGTTGAATCAACTGGAATCCGGTTCTGCGAACGATTTGAATCCTTACGAGCTGTGCAATATTCGTGAGACCCGACGGATGTATGATCGGGAAACCAAAGTCCCCATGGAATTGGTCCAGGAGTTGGCGGAATTGAGGTCCAGGGGCCATCACATCTGGGCCAAGGCCCGCGAGGAAAACAAATTCTCCGACTTCGCGCCGGTATTGGAGCGGTTGATCGAACTCGGAAAACAATGGATTCATTATATCGAACCGGACCAGCCGCCTTACGATGTCCTGATGGATATTTACGAACGCGATTTGACGATGAAGCGGGTCGATCCCATCTTCGAAAGTCTCAAGGCCGAACTGGTGCCCTTGATCCGATCGATTCAGGAGAGCGACTACCAACCGGACACCTCTTTTCTGCAGGGCGAATTTTCAGTCGCGCAACAGGAGGCACTGGGGCGTACCATCAGTGAAGCCCTGGGCTTCGATTTCGAAAAAGGCCGGATGGATGTGTCCGTCCATCCCTTCTGCGGCGGGGCGGATCCCACCGATGTGAGGATCACCACCCGCTACGGGTCCGACAACTTTATGGAATCGCTGTTTGCCGTCATCCACGAAACCGGCCATGGCCTGTACGAACAGGGGCGAATGGAACGCGATCGCGCCTTGCCGGTTTCCGAAGCCTTGACCACCGGGATTCATGAATCCCAATCCCTGTTCTGGGAACGCATGATCAGCAAGCAGAAAGCATTTTGTGAGCATTATATGGATTTGTTCATCGAAACCTTTCCTGATAATCTAAAGGGAGTGGATACTCAGGCCTTCTATGAAGCCATCAATATCTGCCGGCCTTCCTTTATTCGCGTGGAGGCGGATGAGGTGACGTACCCGATGCATATTATCCTGCGTTACGAGATTGAAAAAGGGATTTTCGACGGCACCTATACGGTTTCGGATTTACCGGAAGTGTGGAATAATAAAATGCAGGAATATTTGGGAATCCGTCCCGCGACGGATACCGAAGGCATTTTGCAGGACGTGCATTGGAGCGGCGGCGCTTTCGGGTATTTTCCATCCTACACGTACGGAGCCATGTACGCCTGTCAATTTTATAACGCGATGAAACAGGAGACACCCGATCTGGAAAACTGGATTCGTGAGGGCAAGTTCCAATCCATCAAACAATGGTTGAGCCAGAAAATTCACGTAAAGGGGAAGTTGTTGTCCACCGATGCCTTATTGAAAGAGGTGACGGGGGAAGTTTTGAATCCCGACCATTTCATTGCTTATTTGAAAAACAAGTACCATGATATTTATCGGTTGAGTTCTACCGCATGAGTGGATCATGAATTTAGATGAGATCACCAAAAGACAAAATGCCTTGATCAAGGATTATTGCATTTCCTGCAACAAGCCCTTACCGGCGGGGGCGGCCTTCTGTGAAAATTGCGGTCCGCCCATCCTGCCCGAAGAGGTTCCGGAATCGGGAACGACTGTCTGGCAGGCTATTACTAAAATCTCCTTATTGACCCTGTTATTTGCGGTCGTTGTGGCCTATAAGGCGGAATGGGATTACCGGGCTTTCTTTGACAGAGCCCTGGAAACCCCCGCTGCGGAACAGGCGCAGGAGATCCCGGAGGATGAAGACTACCAGCTGATCCACTATGTCAATGTGTCGTTTGCCAATATTCGGGAACAACCCAGCAAACAAGCGAAAATTATCGGTGGCGCCGGCAAGGGAGAGCGCCTGATCATTCTTGAAAAAGGGGAGCACTGGAGTCAGGTGGATATGGGCGGTAAAAAGGGTTGGGTCGCCACACGCCTGTTATCTTCTTCCATTGAGTGATCCGCCAGTTGAATCTATCTTTACTGGGTTAGCATGACCACGGCTTTACGAAACTCCTGTTTTAATTCGTCGTATCGATGAGTCACGGGAAACTGCGCAAATTCCCTCAGGATACCCTCCGGTGGCCGGAAAAATATCCCTACATCCGCCTGCATTAACATCCCGGTGTCATTATAGGAATCGCCTGCCGCCACCACTTTGAAATTGAGGCTCTGCAAGGCCTCTACGGCTTTGGTTTTGCCGTCGGGTTGTCGCAGTCGGTAACCGGTGATTCGGCCGTTTTCTCCAACTTCCAGGTCATTGCAGAACAGGGCGGGGTAATCCAGTTGCGCCATGAGCGGACCTGCGAACTGGTAAAAGGTGTCGGAAAGAATGATCACCTGAAACTCGGATTTCAACCACTCCAGAAAATCCTTCGCTCCCTCCAGCGGTTTGATTTCGCGGATCACTTTCTGTATATCCGTAAGTCTCAAATTGTTTTCGTCAAGAATTTGTAGCCGGCCGCGCATCAGTTCATCATAATCCGGGATATCGCGGGTGGTCAGGCGAAGTTTATCAATTCCGGTTTTCTCCGCAAATGCGATCCAGATTTCGGGAATCAGCACTCCTTCCAAATCCAAACAGGCCAGCATTGTATTTCCTTGGTTCAGGTTATTATTTTTGGAAGGCCTATTATAGGGAACAGGGGAGAGAACACAAGGGTGTTTCATCAAAAAAATCAGGTGGGGCGTGGGCTTTTTCTTTCGAGGATCATTTGCCGGATAAATTTCAGCTCTTCGTTTTTCATCAACCAGGAAGTGCCGGTATAAATAATCACGCCCAGCGTTATTTCCCCCAATAGTATCCCGATACGTTCGATCAGAGGAGCCTGGGGATCGAACCACCAGGCGTTGACGAAATAGACGGCCAATCCCATTAAGGTGACGGCGACGGTCAACTGAGCCATAGAGAATACGATGCGGCGCCCCCCCATGCGTCCCAGTTTTTTCTTCATGAGAAACACCAAGGCCGCCGCGTTGAAAATGGAGGAAAGGGATGTGGCCAGCGCGATGCCTCCATGCTTGAGCGGGCCCATCAGGATAACGGCGAGAGTCACGTTGAGTACCATCGAATAGATTCCGATTTTCATCGGGGTTTGGGTGTCTTGAAACGAATAGAAGGCCGAAACCATCACCTTGGTTCCGGCAAAGGCGCATAACCCGACCGAATAATAAATCAAAGCCAGGCTGGTGCCCTCAGTCGTGGTTCGCAAAAACTCGCCGCGTTCCCACAGGGTGTTGATGATCGGAAAACTCAAAATGATCAACCCCACCGTAGCGGGAATCGTGATAAACAGGATCAACCGGACTCCGAACGCCAGGGTGTCGCGGAACTCTTCGATTTCCTGCCGGGCCGCCTGCCCGGTCAGCATCGGCAGTATGGCCACCCCAAGCGCGACGCCGAACACGCCGAGCGGTAACTGCACCATCCGGTTGGCGTAATACAGATAGGAAACGGATCCTTCCGCCAGCAGAGACGCCAGCAGGGTATCCACCAGCAAGTTGATTTCATAAACTCCGAATCCCAGGATGGCTGGACCCAACAGTTTTCCGACTTTGATGATGCCGGCATGTTTCCAGTTGAAGGTCAGCCTGAGGGTCAAGCCCTTGCGCAGGGTGGCTGGGAACTGCACCAGGAATTGTAAAGCCCCTCCGACCAGAACCCCGATGGCCAGTCCCAGAATGGGTCGCTCAAGGTAGGGAGACAGAAACAGGGCGCCCAAGACCATACAAAGATTTACGAGTATCGGCGCCGCAGCGGAAAGGGTAAAGACGCCATGTGTATTCAGAATTCCCATGCAGTAGGCGCTCATCCCCACCAGTATCAGGTACGGTCCCATCCATCGCGTCAAGGTGACCGTCAATTCAAATTTGTCGGGTTGATCCATGAACCCCGGAGCAAAGCCCATGATGAGATAAGGTGCGAACACAACAATCGCCAGCGAGGTGATGATCAAAACCGCCAGCTGGATGTTGAACAGGTTCGAGGCAAAGTTCTGGGTTTCCTCCTCGCTTTGGGTGTTCAGGTATTCGCCATACACCGGGATCATGGCGGCGCTGACCGCGCCCTCGCCCAGGATGCGCCGCTGGATGTTGGGAATGCGAAACGCGACGAAGAAAGCGTCCGCTGAAGCGGTGGCTCCAAAGGTCATCGCCAGCACCAGATCGCGGACGAATCCAAACAGGCGTGACACCATGGTCATCGAGCCGACGGCTCCTGCCGCTTTGCTTACCTTTTTATGGTTTTCCATGTGAGAAGATAGAGGATCCTGGATTGGTGTCGGCCGGAAGAGAGCGCCGGTTAGAAAATGGACTTTACAGGTCGTCGGGGAATTTTAAAATTAAAACCTGCGAAAAAAGTATAGCAAAATAAAAGCGGGAGTCCCACCTCAAGCTTAAATGTCCTGAATGAATCGGGTGGCGAAGGAGCGGATGTGCTTGCCGTTCAGCACGTGAAACTGGCGGACTTTTTCAATGGTCTGGACGGAAAACCGTTTGAGGGGAATATGAATGATCCGTTTTTTGTATTGACGGGCCATGCGGCGCCAACCGGCTTTGGGCGGTCCGGGAGAGACGACGGTGATATGCCGTTCGCGGGAATGCAAAAACGCTGCCTCCAATAGTTTTTCCTCCAGCGTATCGCCCATGAACAGGCGGGGATCCTCCCATATGTTGATGATCGGGCGTGGAGGAAAAATCATCATGCACCCGCCATAGGTGGCCTGGCCGATGCCCGGGCCGATCATGTTATCCATATAGTTCGTGGCGAAGAAGCATAGTGTGGATTCTTCTTTATGCTCTGCGAACCAGGTTTGCCGCCAGGTGTATCGATCCGGCTGGGGTTCCATTTCGAACAGCATGACCACCACTTCGATGGTGCCCCGCGAAGGAGGGATCTCTTTGACGTAGATATCACCGGTGTGCCAGTTGCGGAGCGTGTCCCGGATGTCGATCCCATCTTTGACGGATGAAGTGAACTTTTCGGTGCGCGCCAGATCGTGAGACAGCAGAAGTTTGGTCTGCTCGCGGACATGGGTGTTCAGACTTTCAATCTTTTCATCTTCCGGCGGCCAGGAGCATTGTCCGTAAGGATTCCAGGTGTATTTCCACTGTTCCTGTTTGAACGGCTCGGGGTTCGGCTTCAGATCCAGAGTCCGCCATTCAAACTGGGTTTCGTTGAGCCGGTTCTTCATATTGATGACTTGATCGTCATCGAGGACCGCCCGGTCGATGCCCAACGCCAGCGTGTCCATTCCCTCTTCCTTTTTCTGAAACGGATAGTCGCGGGCGGCCTCGACCAGGGCAATCGCATACGCATCTCCCCCGATCTGCTCAGCGGAAACCACCAGGGTATACAGATCGGGCGTGAGCCTGCGCTCCATAAGCGTGAGGTTGCGCACGTATTGCAGATAAACCTGAAAGGTCTGTGACGTCAGGTTGTGATAACGAACTTTATGTTTGGCCAGAAAATTCTCCCGTGCTTTCAGCATGATCTCCTTGACGCCGTCGATCGCCACGCCCCGGTCCGATTTCAACTCCTGCCGGTTCTTTTCGTACAGGTAGGTGATATAGGGGAACTCGCTCAACGCGAAAAATAGTGTGTTAGGTTCCAACCCGTATAATGCGGGATGTTCGGGCGATGGACTGGGTTTGGGATACTTGGAGCGTTCATCATACGCCTGCTTGATCCACGGCCAGTCCAAAACCGAACAGACCAGAACGACCTTCGAATAATCCATTTCCAACTGGTGCAACTGGTACGCCATCCACCGTGCCCGCTGGTCGTGCTGGCTGTCCGCGGGAGGACGATCGATAAATGGCAGAAGGGTGATGGCGAACTTTTCCAGAGAGAGTCCGTTCAGGGCAAATGAGTCGGGGAACTCGAAATGGCGTGTTTCATATTCGGAAACGCTGAGGTCGATGAACTTCCGGGGAATGCCTTCCTGCTGGGCGATGCGCAGCGCCATGATGACGGGTTGTACGGGATCGATCGGAACGTAACTCACAGTTCCCTCCGACTCTGTCAAGGTACTGATAGAGATATAGGGAAGTTTTTGCAGACCTTCTTCGACAGTGGTTTGAAATTCCGGCGGCAGGCAGACAGCCAGGCAATCGCACCCGGAGGATAAAATTCTCTGGCGGACCTCACGAGTGAAATTGCCGCTTCCGTGAACCACGGGAAGCAACTGAACTTTCTCGCTGAGTTCAAAAATGTGCGCCATTTATAACTCCGAAAGAGGGTCTTAACGGTCGGAATCAGGATCAGAATCGGGGTGGAGGGGACTGTCTTCGTCAAAGAAAAAATCCCCCAGACCCATCGGCAGGTTTTCAGAACCCAGAGCCCGCTTTTTCTTTTCGGCCAGTTCATCCAGATTCAACGCATCCTCGCCGAGTACTTTTTCCACCGCTTCCAGCCAGATATCGTCTTTCGAGAGAGGATGTTCCTTGTCCTGACTCATTCGTTTGAGAGCGTATTGCAGAATATGCAGACCGTCGCGCGGCGAAAAGTCGAGATCAAGCTGGTGCGCGCGTTGCAGGAACCCGACCGTCATGTTCAACAGGTCCTCTTCAGCAAACGGTAAATGGTATTTCAATATGGAAAGCTCGTCTTGATGCGAAGGCATTTTCAATTGCAGCGTGGGTTGCAGGCGCGACAGGATGTAGTCGGGTATCTCGAATGTGGACTCGTCGCTGTTCATGGTGACGGCGGCGCGGAATTCCATATGTGCGTGGATCTGTATGCCGGCAATAATCGACTCGACATAGCGGCGGTGATCCAGCAGCGGCGCCAGCGAGGCCCAGCTCTTTTCGTTCATCCGGTTGCCTTCATCCAGGATGCAGATGCCACCCTGGATCATGGCCGTCACCAGGGGTGAGGCATGATAGGAAATGGTGCCGGCTTCGGAAAGTACCGGAGTGACCAGCAGATCCTCCGGCCGGGTATCGGCGGTGCATTGAAAAATATATAACGGCTGCTTGCGGGTCCGCGCCCCGACCATGGCCAGGGTGGTTTTGCCGATACCGGGCATACCGACAATCCGCGGAGCCAACGGCAGGTCCTTTTCTCCCACCACCAGCCAGCAGGCCAGAATCTGCTTCAGGATTTCACTCTGGCCGATCCAGGTGACTTCACTGGAATCCGGCTGGCTGAGCGTCAATTGCACTCCGCCGATAGTCACTTTCTGATTGAGAAGTCCGCTTCCTTTGACATCGTCTTTCATTAAAAAGCTCTCCTTAGGTTTCATTCAGCATACGTAAGGCCCAAAAGGGTGTCAAGGAAGAAGGAGGGCAGGGTCGGCCGCCTCAGTGGCTGGAATCCAGATAGAGCACCTTGTATAAAACCAATATTTTACGCACCGCTTCGTTCAGGGCCTGAACCGAAGGAGTGGGCCCCTGGTTGCTGGCAACTATGCTGAAATCGGATTTGGCGGATTTGTTGCGATACTGATCCAAAAAATCACGGGAAATGATCTCTGCACGTTGCGGACCCTGATATTCCATGATGTGACACTCCTCAAGGTTTCCCTGAGAGTCCAGAAGGACCACGAATCTGGCTTTCGTAACAGGATGGGAATTTGCAAAGGTTTTACCGATGGTGGCATAGAGTTGGCGGCCGTCTTTATGAGCGGTGAAAAACTGGATACGCAGGTCCTTGATTTTTTTCTGCAGGATTTTTTCGGCCTCCCTTTGTTGGGAAACTGTCAGTTTCCGGTTTTCTTTTTTGATTTTGTTGACACCGGCAAAAACCTTTTGCAGTGCCTGCCGGGTAGTCATATAAACAACATTGCGTAATTGATCCTCCGGGATGACATGGCTGTAAGAAGGAGTCGAAATCAGGCTGGTCACAGCAACAGCTATTAACAGTAAAATAATATTTAGATTTTTCATTGTAGTTTTAGTGTGTGTATTGACCGGATTGTTTGAGACGATGCTCAAGTACCCAGCCGTAGATGGCGGGAATCACGATCAGGGTTAATAAAGTGGCGGACACCATGCCTCCCACCATCGGCGCGGCGATGCGTTGCATGACTTCTGAACCGGTACCGCTACCCCACATGATCGGAAGCAGGCCGGCGAAAGTTGCCGTAACTGCCATTAAAATGGGACGAATCCGTTCCGATACTCCTTTGAAAACCGCTTCTCTCAAGTCATGGAGATCGGTGATGTTTCCGGCTTTCATTTTTCTTTGAAATTCGTGATCGATATAAGTCAAGACCAGTACGCCGATTTCTGCCGCAAGTCCCGCCAGAGCAATAAACCCAACCACCACCGCCACGCTCAAATCGTAATCCAGATAGTAAATATACCAGATTCCCCCGACCAGTGAGAACGGCAGGGACAGCATAACGATGAGACTCTCAGTAATATTTTGAAAATTCAAATATAAGAGTAAGAAAATAATAAGAAGCGTAAAGGGAACGACCAATTTCAACCGGGCCTGGGCCCGCTCCAGATATTCATATTGACCGCTCCAAAACAAACTGTACCCCGCGGGTAAAGAAATTTCTTTTTCAATGACCTGCTTGGCATTTTCCACATAGGTACCGACATCGATATCTTTTATATCGATGTAGATCCAGGCGTTGAGACGGGCGTTTTCACTTTTTATTGCCGGCGGACCTTTTTTGATCACAACTTTCGCGACCTGAATCATAGGGATTTGTTGCCCTTGCGGTGTGGAAATCAAAACCCGTTGCAATTTATTGATATCGTCACGCAGGTCCCGGCTGTACCTGAGGTTGATTGGATACCGCTCCAGTCCTTCAATGGTGGTGGTGATGTTCATCCCCCCGATTGCAGTTTGAATGACATCTTGCACATCTCCCATGGTTAATCCGTAGCGGGCGGCCTCCTCCCGGTCGATCTCGAAGTCAAAATAGTTTCCTCCCACCACCCGTTCGGAATAAACGCTGAGAGTACCCGGTATGTCGCGAACGGCCGTTTCCACCTGCTGGCCCAGTTCCTGAAGAGTGTTTAAATCGTCTCCGGCGATTTTAATTCCGACAGGGGTCTTGATTCCGGTGGATAGCATATCGATCCGGGTCTTGATCGGCATGGTCCAGGCGTTGGTCAATCCCGGGAACTGAATGGCCGCGTCCATCTCATCGATGAGTTTCCTGATCGTCATCCCGCAGGCGCGAATAAATAGTAGCCTGAATAGGCTTATGACATTACGCTTCTTGCAGGGGATGGGGTATAGATTATTTGGGAGGTTGGATCCGAGGTTCCTGGATGAGAAGAGCTTTGGGAATCTGATGTTCCATCGGTGAGTTCAGCTCAACAAAAAATAGCGATGGAGACATGGGGGAAGAAATGGAGTTAACGACGCATCCGCAGGCGGCACAGGTTATCTTGGTGACACAGTTCATGCCGCCCATGCCATAAGACATGAGGGGAGCCTGCAGGGTTAGACAAAAAAACAGCACAAATGCCAAGCCGCAAACGAGCTTTTTGTATTTTTTCGAAAATAATTTTGCCATATAGAAGACCTCGTTTGTTTAAATTTATGCCCTCAGATCATATTTGTCAACGCATAAAGTATAATTGGGTGTATATCTTGGAGGTTTTTATCGCGGGTGGTAAACTATTGGCATACAAAGTTAACAGGATGATGAACTCATGGACTTAATAATCATAGTGGTGGTGATCGGGGCTTTGATCGGTTTGGTGGTTGTCATGTTCCGCTATGCCGGATTTATCCATCAGGGCCCGTCGCCGGGTAACCGGAAAGAAAATCAGGGAGAGGACGAATCCGATAACCCATCGCATAAAGACAGGGAGTAGGGTTATGGATGCGCTGGACCAGTTGATGCAGGACTATCTCGGCAGGTTTCTGGCAAGCAACCGGGCGGCAGCGGATTTTGCGGATCAACTGACCCAATGCGGCGCCGGGTGGCTGCCTCTGGTGGACCATTGCACCATTCGCACCCTGGATGTCGATACCCGAGCCCAACAATTTATCGATCTCGGATTCCGTTTTGACGCAAAGATCGGGGTTCTGGAATTCGATAACTGGTGGGCGAAAGTATACCGGAAAGCAGGATACCCGGCCTTGTTTATCGATCAGGCGTATGAGGGCGAGCGGGGCGGAAAAAGCCTGATTCCCGAATGGGTGAAGGCTCATGGGGATCAATGTTTCCATCATATCGCCCTCCTCGTCGAAGACATCGATGCCGCCATCAAAGCGATTGGCAAAAGAGGGTTCAAGGTGGCAGGCCAGGTGGTCGGTGACCCGGGCACCGATTTGCGCCAGGTGTTTACCGAGCCTGAGATGAAGGACGGCGAAGTGTACACAGTACTGGAATTGATTGAACGTCACCATGGTTACGAGGGTTTCCTTCCCCCGCAAGCCGATGGTTTAATGGAGTCCACCCGGCGATGACCGGGCGGTTTAGAATCCATGTTTAGAAAAACCGATCCCGAAACCATTGCTCCTTATCTCAAAGACGCCTCAAACTTTTCTGAAGGGCGGGCCAGTGAGGTCATTATTCCGGAAACCCGCGAGGAGTTGGTAGCCTTTTTGAAGGAAAATGAAAATCCCGTCGCTCTGGCGGGCGCGGGCACGGGACTTACGGCGTCGCGCATTCCTTTGAGCGGCGTTGTGATTTCCCTGGAACGGTTCAAGAAACTGGACTCTGTTACAGACGGTACCATTCGAGTCGGACCTGCAGTTACTTTGCAGGACTTGAATGACCATCTGAAGAACAGCGGCTGGTTTTATCCCCCCAATCCGACCGAATGGCTGGCCTCCATCGGTGGCACCCTGGCCACCAATGCCTCGGGCGCCCGCAGTTATAAATACGGAACCACACGCCAGTTCGTGCTTGCAGCGGATATTGTGTTGTCGGACGGGCGGACCGCCTCAGTCCGGCGGGGGGACACCATTGACCGGCCTCTGCATTTGGACGATGGCTCCACTATAAACTTTCCTCCTGTGAAATTCAAAAGCCCGGAGTGTAAAAACGCGGCGGGGTATTTCGTCCAACCGGGGATGGACTGGCTGGATATATTTATCGGTTCGGATGGAACCCTGTGCGTTTTTATCGAATGCACGTTGAAACTTTTGAAAGCCCCAGCCGATTTTTTGAGCGGCATTCTATTCATGGAACAGGAGGAAGTGTGCTGGGAGTTGCTGGAGAAAATCCGGGGATCCAGGGAATCAAAAATTTCTCCGTGTTCGCTGGAATATTTTGACCGCCGGTCTTTGCAACGCTTGAAACAAAAATTCCACAACATTCCGGAGAACGCCCGGGCGGCACTTTTTTTTGAACAGGATGTCGCCAGCCAGCAGGAGTACGATCTCTGCCTTGAATCCTGGTATGAATTTTTGGAAACGGAAAAGGTTCTATTGGAGGATTCCTGGTTTGCGCAGGGTCCCAAGGACATCGAAATGTTTTATGACTTTCGCCACGAGATACCCCTGATGATCAATGAGGAAAATTCCCGGCTGGGGCGGGTGAAGATGGGTACGGATATGGCGGTGGGCGACGAGCATTTCCGAAAGATGATGGAGTTTTACCGGGATGAACTGACTGGCAGCGGCCTGGACTTCGTTATGTTTGGTCACATTGGGGACAATCATCTTCATATTAATTTGTTGCCGGATACGAACCAGACGTCACAGGCGCAGGAAACGTATGCCTCTTTGGTGGATCAGATTTTAAAATGGGGGGGCACTATTTCCGCGGAGCATGGTGTCGGCAAGTTAAAAAAAGAGTATTACCATAAAATGATCGGGGATCAGGCGCTTGGAGAGTTACGGAAAATCAAAAAATCCCTGGATCCGCAGGGTCGTTTTGGAGTGGGTAACCTTTTTTAAAATATAGATTTACGACTAATCTGGGAGATATCCGGGGAAACAGGGGATGTTGACGGTCAAGGAGAGTCAGAGTAAAATCAACAAGATTTACTCTATATTTTCAAAGTTGTACGATTTTCTTTGTGAATCAATCGACCATGTTGAACTCCTTAAAAATATTGATCCTCAATTATTCCTACGAGCCGTTGCAGTTTTGCAGTGCCAAGCGGGGACTTGTGATGGTGCTGAGCGGCCGTGCCGAGCAAATTGAGTGCGACGGTTATGTGGTTCGATCTCCCTCGATGTCGTTGCAAGTGCCCACGGTGATTCGTGTGCTCAATCTGGTCAAGCGCAAGGCGCGAAAAAATGTGTCCTTCAGCAAGAAAAATATATTGAGAAGGGATAATTTTACCTGTCAGTACTGCGGTGACCGGGAATATCCACTGACCGTGGATCACGTCATCCCGAAATCCCGCGGCGGGAAAACCACCTGGACCAATGTGGTGGTGGCCTGCAAACCCTGTAACATGAAAAAAGGGAGCCGGACGGCCCGGGAGGCCAATATGAGGCTGGGCAAAAAACCGGACCGGCCGAATTTCAATTTCCACCAATTGGTGGTTCCCGTGGGTCCGACCTCGCATGTTGAAAGCTGGATGAAATATCTTCCCAAATCGTTCGTCGCCCGGACTTCGATGAATTGAACCGCTTCCTGCCGGCTTGTATCGGCAGGTCCTTTATGGAATCCGACCTTGGAACCTAAATCGCTTATCCAGATCATATCCGAAGACGAATTTCTTCCTTTGGTGGAAGTGGCGGGATCCCAGTTTTTCAAAACCTTCAATTCCTTCGCCTCGCTTCCCGACAAGCGGCGGGATGCCAACCGCAAGTGTTATTCCAACCTGATCCAGCAAGCGGAGCTTCTTGAAAGCTTCATGGATGAGCACGGCGCCCGGCAAAACAAGACGTGGTCGTTTTTTACCGAATATGTGGCTTCGATACGGAACCTCGTCATTGCAAGTTTTTATATCAAACATCTGTTGGACCGTTATCCCTTTTACAACCTGCGGGATTCCGACGAGCAGAAGGAAAATTTTTATAAAGATGCCCAGGGGATTCTGGACTTTTTGAATGAATCCATTCTCAATCTGTATCAGGAGTGTCTTCGCGCCGGCGAAAAAAACAAGCTGAACTATTCCAGGGAATCGGTTGACCCGAGCCAGTTTTCAGAAGTCGAAGTGAATAAACAGCTTCCTAAAAATGCCGAAGATGAGCAGATTAAGGAAGATGAAGAACGTATCATTGATATGTTCGAGAAAATGAGCAACGTGGCCGGCATGATGGAGGAAATAAATGCGCGGGTCCAGCAGAAGAAAGGGGATCTCAAACGAATCGTTCCCGAAATCATCGATGAAAAGAAGGCCCGGATGATCATGAGTTTGGTCCATAGCGTGCAATCCGAATTCGATACCTATATCAAGGGAACCTCTATTCAGAAAAGATACGAGGAACTCAAAACTTTTCGTGGATACATTTCAATGCCGCTTCACTTGCTGGAAGTCACCATTTGGCTGACTCATTTTTATGAGCGGCATGAGGATGAAATCCGGCAAGGGGAATGCAAACACATCATTTCCACACTGGTCAACAAAGATGAACTGTTGAGCCGAATAGTGAATTTCTGTTTTAATAACTGTATTTTTTATATTCGTGAAGGAGACCTGCTGGGCAAAGAGCTGCTCAAAAACTTTGTCAAGACCGTTCGTTATGAATTGCCCATTCCCACGCCTTTAGGATTTCATGCCCGTCCTTCGACCTATATTTCCCTGATCGTGCGCAACTATGACGCCGACGCGTTCCTGCTTGTGGATGGTGAAAAATTCAATGCCCGCTCGGTAATGAGTCTGCTGCAGGCAGGCGGCGCGGTGGCGGATAAGGGGTATCAAACGGTAGTCTTCGAAGGGGACAAGCGCGTTTTGGACGACCTCAAAATCCTGGCCGAGCACAATTACTGCGAGGACACCAGCATCCCCAACGAACTCAGCTACCTGAAATCGATGCGGGAAACCGCTTGATGGATGATTCCTCAGAACTGTTTGATGTGGTGGATACCGAAGACCGGGTCATAGGTCAAGCCACCCGGGGCGAAGTCCATGCGCAAGGCCTGCTTCATCGTTCCGTTCATATTCTAGTCTTCAATTCCCGGGGAGAGATATTTCTTCAGAAACGGGCCCTGACCAAGGATGAAAACCCGGGCTACTGGGATTCTTCGGCGGCGGGGCATGTGAATGCCGGCGAGGACTACCGGGCCAGTGCCCATCGGGAACTCATGGAAGAGCTGGGAATTTCCGGGGAATTGCTGTTTTTCATGAAATTTTCCGCCTGCCGGGAAACATTCTGGGAACATGTCGAAACCTTTCTATGCACAACCGATCTGAAGATCATCATCAATCCCGTTGAGATCAGTGAAGGCCGATTCTGGCCGCTCCCCGACCTCCAAAAGTCGGTCCTCAACCATCCCGGCCAATTCACCTCCACATTTCACCTGTTTTTCGATAACTATTTAAAATCAAAAGTTTAACCCTTGCAAAATACTTGAGAATGGGATTCGATTGCCTGATACTGGTTATCTGGAAATGATTTCTGGAACCCCTCGAAATCCTTTGCCGAGTATTTCTGGAATCGGGATACAACCGGTTGGGGTTGTCGCCTGATAGCCCTGCAACAAGACGCCTTAATGAAAATTATTAGACGATCGTTTTTCATTCTGTTGATACTTTCAGGGCTATGCCCCTCATCCTCGCTTGCCGATCATTTGGATGTATTCGGAACCGGAAAAACCTTTCCCGCCGACTTTATATTCAAAGAAGAAATTCCCAGTTTAAAAAACCTGAGCCCTGAAGACAGGGAGCTTGTTTTGCAAAAATTTACTGATGCCCTGGATCAGGCGGAGTCTCCAACTCAAAACAACCTGATCCATTTAGGTATTTCCTATCTTCATCTGCTGCAAAAAAACTATAAAAAATCTTTTGAGATTTTAAATGAAGAAATAAACGAAGATTTTATTCTGGAGGATTTCAGGATTTATTTTCTGACCATTGCGTTGCGCGCTATGGCGGAAGAGAGCGTTCAAGAAGAAAATTTCGATCAGGCAATTTTATATTTGAAGGAAGCCATTAAAAATCAGATGAACCTGTTCAAAAGTTTCCCTTCAAGTCCCTTTCATGAAGATGTGCCCGAATTTCTGGCGCAGATCGAAACCCAATTGGGTGACGTTTATTACAAAAAAGAGGACTTTCCTGCGGCTTGGAACAGTTACAACAATGCTCTGGCGCGGGAATATCCGAATCATAAAGCGTCGCATTTAAATATTTACACGGCCTTGGCCCGAACTTATGAGGCTGGGGGAGATCTGAACGAAGCGGCTGATACTCATATTTATCTTTTAAACAATTTCTCTTCAACCCAGACCGAAGATGCGGCACATACCTTTCTTAAAAATAATCTGGCAACTTTAGAGGATCTCAATGGCAACGCCAGGCAGTTAAAACAGTTGCTCATTGGCAAAAGAGAAGAAGATGACTTTCCGGTGAAGTCTGTGGCCCGGAAGCTTCCCCAGTGGCCCGATACCCACAATGAAATCTTCGACAACCTGTATCACGCTTTGAGTGTCGATGATTTTCCTAAGATTGTGGAGTATGGCGAAAAAGTGCTCAAGGAATTTCCGGGGGATGAAAACGCTAAAGGGGTTTTCAATCATATCAATCGCGCTATTTTGAAAAACGTTCAGAGGGACCAATGGAGCGAGGGCATGGATCGTTTGGTGGATCTTTATCCTGTACGCTATATTAATAAACTGGCCAGTCGGTTATGGGAAAGCGGATATCCCGATGCCGCCAAGCTGATGTATCAAAAGATTCTCGACAATCATCCCACCGAAACCCTGGCCTGTCATAAAGCCTTATATTTTATGGGAAGGATCGAGGAGGACAGCCTTCGTTACCCGGAAGCCATTGTTTATTACGAAAAACTCCTGGAAAAATACAACTGGGGTTATTTCACGCCTTCAACCCAGTTCAAAATTCCCTGGCTGTACCGATTGCTTGGCCAGTTGGAAGAGGCCAGAGCGAGGTTCAATCAGTTGTTGAAATACGCCAATCCTGCAAAGTTCAGAAACCTGGACAACGGTTTTCCGGAACCCGATGACTTTAGGCCTGCGGCCCTATACTGGTTGGCGGAAACGGAACGCCAACTGGAACACTATGATTCCAGGGTCGTGTTTCTCAAGCAACTGGTGGAAGAATTTCCCATGGATTTTTATGCCATGATCGCAAGAATAGAAATGTCCATGCAGCCTCTCAATTTTCTGGAACCCCGGACCATCCAGAAATCCTCTCCACGAAAATGGGGATTGGGAGATATCAATCGAAAGCGGATAAACCGGGCGGAAAAACTCATCTCAATTGGATTTCTGGAAATGGGAATGAAAGAGCTTGCGTTGATTCCCCAGGAGAAAGGGAATCAGGAGTTTTTATATTATATGGCGCAATTGTTTAAAAAGGCCGGCGGATACCAGAGAGCCATCAGTTTGTCCTGGGGAATTTCCAGAGACAAAAGTCATGATTCTATTTCGCCTTCCCTGGCAGAAATTCTTTTCCCCAAGCCGTACATTGACAAGGCGATACAGGAAAGCTCTCAATACAACTTGAGTCCCTATCTGGTGCTGGGTTTAATGCGTCAGGAAAGTGCCTTCAACAAGAAAGTGGTCTCCTCCGCCCAGGCCATCGGTTTGATGCAGCTCCTTCCCTCCACCGCCACGCGAGTGGCCCGTTCCATGGGAACAAAACCTCCCGACCAAAATGACCTGAAAAAACCTGAAGTTAACATCCAATTGGGTGTAAAATACCTGAGTGGATTGCTGATCGATTTTGAGGATAATATTATTTTTGCGCTGGCGTCTTACAATGCCGGTCCCGGTAAAGTCAAACAGTGGATGGAGATCCGTTCTCATTTAAAGCCTTTGGAATTCATGGAAACCATACCTTACAAAGAAACCCGGAACTATGTTAAAAAAGTCCTGAGAAATTATGTGATTTACAAAACCCTGTATGGACAGGGTGGAATCCATGATTTTCAGAGTATCTTGACCGTCAGGAACAATTGAGATGATTTCATTTGATGTTTTTGCATTTATTATCATCGGTATAAGCGTTCTCTATTCCGTTTGGAAAGGGATGGTACGGGAAGCCTTTTCCCTGGTCGCAATCGTCGTGGCCTATCTGGTGGCTTTGAACCTGTATTCGGATTTGGCGGGTTTGATTGATGGAGTAATTACTGAAGAAACGGTGGCTCATATTCTTAGTTTTATCGTGTTATTTATTTTCAGCCTGCTTGTTGTTGCCCTGGTGGGGCGCGCGATTAAAAAGTTCCTGCATTCCACGCATACGATTTCAGGATGGGACCGTTTTCTGGGAGGGTTTTTCGGGATGGCCAAGGGAATCCTGCTGATGATTGTCTTCATGTTTCCCCTGCAGTGGTTCGACGAAACCTATGCCCGTTGGACTGAAGATTCCCTGGTGGCTCCCTATCTGGAAGATTGGGTCGACGATATCCGGGAAAGTGTTGAGGTGGAGCCCGGATTCAACCGCAGTATGCCCGGTTCCTTAAAGGGAATGCGCCAATCAATACCCGATCTGGAAGGAATCAAAGAACGCCTGGCCGATCAGAAGGAAAAATTGAAAGAGCAAACTTCTGCTTTGACCCGTTTGGATTCGCGCCCCCAAGATGATTACACAAAAGAGGATCGTGAGCATCTGGATAAAATCCTTAACGAAATTGCCGACCAATAAGAAGAAAAAATATTGGAAATTTAAATCACCAAGCCCATCATTTCAGAACAAATTTTCCTTCCCTGATTCACTTTCACTATGACGACTCGAATTAATTTGAATGGTGAAATACACCAGGATGCGCATATCTCGGTTTTTGACCATGGTTTCCTGTTTGGCGACAGCGTCTATGAAGTGATCAGTACGCATCACGGGCACTTGTGTTTTGTCAACGAACACTTGCGGCGCCTGAGAAGTTCCGCCCAGGCTATTTCGTTGGAACTTCCACTGACCGATGAAGAAATGCTCCAGGAAATTCATAAAACGGTGGCGGCGGCGGGAAACCCGGATTCCTACATTCGCATTATCGTTACCCGTGGGGTCGGGGAGATGGATATCGATCCCGAAACCTGTACCAAGCCGAATGTCCTGATATTCGTCAAATCCATCCTGCACTACCCCGAAGAGAACTATAAGAATGGGATCAATATCGCGCTGGTTTCCATAAAGAGAAATCCCAAAGAGGCGCTGAACCCGGGCATCAAAACCGGAAATTATCTCAATAATGTTCTGGCCAAAGTGGAGGCCCGGAAAGCGGGGGCGGCGGACGCATTGATGCTGAACCCGACCGGGCAATTGACCGAGTGCACCACCAGCAACTTCTTCTTTGTCCGCGACCAGCGCCTGATGACCCCGTCGTTGAATTGCGGTATTCTGTCGGGGATCACGCGGGAAGTGGTGCTTCGGCTGGCTCGTGAAAATGGCGTGTTGGTGGAGGAAGGGGAGTGGCCTGCCGATGTGCTTCAAAATGCGGAGGAAGCCTTTATCACGGGTACCGTTAAAATGGTCATGCCGGTGACCTCGCTGGACGGAAGACCTATCGGCGACGGCAAGCTGGGACCCATTACCAGAATGATGATGCGGCTTTATCAGGACGTCCTGAAATCCCTGTAATCGAATTTCCTAGAATATAACCTGGAGGCGTTGTGGCTCTTTTGGTGGGTCTGACCGGGGGTATGGGTTCCGGAAAAACGACGGTCGGGAATTTGTTTAAATCCCTGGGCGCCTATGTTCTGGATGCGGATGAGATATGCCGATCCCTGGTCGAACCTGAAAAGCCGGCGTGGCGGGAAATCGTCGATTTGCTGGGTAACGGGATTTTAAGGGACGACCAAACTCTGGATCGCCGGAAAATTGCGGAGATCGTCTTTAAGGACCCGAAGAAAAAAAATAAGCTGGAAGCCATTCTTCATCCGCGGGTGATGGCGGAAGAACAGGCGATTTATAAGGATATCCTTAAAAAAGATCCCGGTGCCCTGGTAATAATTGATGCGGCCCTGTTAATTGAATCGGGAAATTACCGTAAAGTAGATAAGGTGATTGTGATTGCCTGCGACAAGGAAATCCAGCTTCACAGAATCATGGCCAAAAATACGTTTTCACGGGAAGATGCCGCAAGGCGATTGCAACAACAGATGCCTCTGGAAGAGAAAATCAAATTTGCTGATTATGTGATTCACAACGATTCAGGTTTACCAGAACTGAAGGACAAGACAGAAACGTTGTTCCATCAATTGAAACAGTTGGCGGTTTAACCATTATGGCTCAGGAAGAAATAGGACAGGTGCCGGACCTCGACTTGCGTGAAGCGGAAGAAATCGAGCGTCTGTTAAAGGAAGAAGAGGAGAAAGCGGAGGAAAAAGTCGTCCACGCCCATCCTTTAAGGAAATTCCTCAACCAAAAACTGTTTTTGGGATTGACCGTAGCCGCTCTTCTGATTTGGGGGGTTGGTTGGGGAATATTGAGTTTAATGGAAAGAAGTTCAGAAGTCGCCCCGGTTGCCACGCAGATTCCGGCTCAAGACTTGATTCCCTCGAACATTCAAGTTCAAAAACCCAACATCTATTCCCTCAAACCGTTTTTTGTTCCTATCCTCAGCA
>JAHELC010000020.1 GCA_024644405.1 Nitrospinaceae bacterium | reverse complement strand
GCTATTTCCCATCATTCAAAAATCATCCGGGAGAAAAAAGTCCTGCGGGACCTGATTGAGACCGCCACGGAAATTGTGGCGACCAGTTACGACGATTCGGATGATGCGGACGAAATTCTGGACAAGGCTGAGCGGTCCATCTTTGAGATATCCGAAAAGCGGACCAAACGTTCTTTCTACAGCATCAAGGAAATTGTCAAAAGCAGTTTTGATTCCATAGAAAAGCTGTTTGAAAAACCCGGAATGGTGACGGGGGTGGAAACCGGGTTCCGGGAACTGGATCAAATCACTTCCGGACTGCAACCGTCTGATCTCGTGATCATCGCCGGGCGCCCCAGCATGGGCAAAACCAGCTTGGCGCTGGATATCGCCCGGTTTGCCGCGTGCAAGCGCAAGGTGCCGACCGCGATCTTCAGTCTGGAAATGTCCAAGGAACAACTCGGCCTGCGCATGTTGTGCGCGGAAGCACGGGTCAGTTCGGTCAAGTTGAGGACGGGTTTTCTCGCTTCGTCCGACTGGCCGAATTTGACTGCCGCCGCCGGGCGAATCTCCGAGGCCCCGATATTTATCGACGACAGTCCACAATTGGCCACGCTGGATATCCGCGCCCGTTCCCGCCGATTAAAGGCGGAACATTCACTGGGGCTGGTGATCGTCGATTATCTGCAACTCATGCACGGATCCCGGAAAATCGAAAGCCGGCAATTGGAAATTTCCGAAATCTCGCGGGGCTTGAAAGGGCTGGCCAAAGAACTCAACGTGCCCATTATCGCCTTGTCCCAGTTGAGTCGTGCGGTGGAAAGCCGTACCGATAAAAGACCCCTGTTGTCCGATTTGCGTGAGTCGGGTTCCATTGAGCAGGATGCTGATGTGGTGGCCTTCATTTACCGGGATGAGGTCTACGATGCTGAGACGGCCAAGGGGGGAATCGCTGAAATATTGATTCGCAAGCAAAGAAACGGACCCATTGGTGACGTCGAGCTTGCCTTCCTGAAAGAGTTCACTCGGTTTGAAAACCTGGCCCATCACGAACCCGAACCCGCCCCGATGGAACTTTGAGTCAAAAATTGATGGTGAAAAAAAAAGACGCAAGACCCTTCCGTTATGCCATCGGTCTGGTCCTTATTGCTTACTTGGGAATGCTCCCATCCACGTGGGCTCAATCGCCGCAGCATTCGCAGGGTTTCAATATATCTCCCCTGCAGCAAGGGGAGTTTTTCCTGCTCTCCAAAAAGCCTGCGGAGGCACTGAAGGTTTTCAAGGAGCTGTGGCAACGGGATCCGCAGAACAGTTATGCCGTTCGGGGAATCGTCCGTTCCCACCAGGCTCTGAAAAAACTGCCGGAGGTTGTTTCCTTGCTGAACCGATACCTTGAAGCACACACAGAATCCTCTCCCGCGACCTACGGTTTGGGTTATATCTTATATTTGCAGGGGAATTTTGAAGCTTCGAAAAGAGTATTGAATGAGGCTTTAAACCTGGATCGGGGGAATGCCCTGGCGCTCAATACCCTGGCCGCCGTGTTGGCGGAGTTGAAAGAGTATGAGCGCGCGTTGCAGCGCGTGCGGGAGGCGATCAATGTTGCTCCTCAGGAGTTGATGTTTTACCGGAACCTTCAAATGATTTATGTCAGTTCGGGTTCGCCCGACAAATTTGAAGAAGAATACCGGCTTCTGCTTGCAGAGGGTTTCCCGGAAAAAGCGAAACGCTATGGGTTTATCCTGGCGCAGCAATTGCGACAGAAAAGCTTTAAACTTTATGTTGACGGGAAAATGGATGAGACCATCGAAACGATTTCCGACATGTTGGATGTATATCGCGAGATAAATCATGAACCGGGAGTTGTTGCCGGTTTGTTCAGTTTGGCGGTGTTGTATGAGGAGCAGGGCAAGGTCGAACTCGCTTTGGAAAAATACCGGGAAGTCTTGAAAATCAACCCTCAACATATTCAGGCGCGCGAAAAATCCCGTACTTTGGGCTCGAAAAAAGATTAACAGTCGCTGTTTATGAAACCTTGCCAAATTCAAGGATTTAGGCAGGACTCCCCCTATGTGGGGTATTGATCAAAATGAAATAACGTTTGACAAAATAGAGGGTTAGCTATTAATCTGGGTTCATAGTTAGGACTAAGGGGAGGGTTGGGGCTCCCGACAAATCCATAAGGAGGATTGGTGCAAAAAGACGCTTACACTATCGTTGTGTTTCCCGGTTCCACGGCCACACCCAAGAGAATTCAACTTTCCAAGAAGACCGCGAAGGTTGCTCTAATTTCTCTATTGGTTTTGTTCCTTTGTTTTGGCGGCGCGGGTATTTACTTCATCAACCAGTATTTTAATTATCAGGATGATCAGGTAGCGCTGGCTTCGTTGAAACGGCAGGAGAAAATCCAAAAAACACAAATCGACAAGTTCAGCAAGCAGGTCCGGTCCTTCGAAACGGAAATGGCCCGTTTGGAAAGTTTCGAGAAGAAACTTCGGATTATCACTTCATTTGAGAATTCTCCAAAAGGAAATCAGGGACACATGGGCGTTGGTGGTCCTTACGGATTGTCTTCGCACAGCTTCACCACGTCTCTGGAAAAGGAAACCCAGTCCATGCTGGACCGCCTGTCCGGGGATTTGGGTATTCTGACCGACCAGATCAAGATGCGCCAGTTCAGCTTTCAGGAGCTGGATGAATATCTGAAGAATCAAAAATCCCTGCTGGCCTCCACGCCTTCGGTTTGGCCGACACGGGGTTGGGTGACTTCCGGTTTTGGTTACCGAAAATCACCTTTTACCGGTCTCCCGGAAAAACATGAAGGTCTGGATATCGCCGCCCGGCTGGGATCCGAAGTTCGTGCCACCGCCGATGGCAAAGTAATTCTGGCGGGGCGTGAAAATGGCTATGGCAATATGATCGAAGTCGATCACGGTTATGGAGTGCTGACCCGTTACGGTCACAATTCCAAAAATCTGGTCAAAGTCGGTGACAAGGTAAAACGCGGACAGGTGATTGCGTTGATCGGGAGCACCGGCCGCAGTACGGGACCTCATGTTCATTACGAAGTCATGGTGAATGGAATTCCGGTCAGCCCGAGAAACTATATTCTGGAAGACTGATTCCGGCTTGGTTCACCACCTGGGACGCTTGACCGAGCGTCCTATTTTTTTGTCTTTTTCAGGTTCGACTTAATTCTGATACGGTTTCTCCTGCCCCCGATATTCCTCCAAAACATACCCCGGATCACGGGATTTTTGGTATACTTGTTGTCTTAGGAGCATTTGAGATCCCGTCACTCCATTAAAACTGTGGTTTTCCTTTAAACCCTCGTGTTGACACCATCACAACAAATAAACTTTCTTGCATCCATGGAAACTCAGGGACACCAATGCCCCTGGGTGGACAGTTAGAGGACTGGTATGGTTTTAGGATTATTGAAGAAGATTGTGGGTACCCGTAACGACCGGGAACTGAAGCGGATCCAGGCGTATGTGGATCAGGTTAATGCCCTGGAGGAGGATATCCAAAAGCTGTCCGATGAGCAATTGAAGGCGAAAACGCCGGAATTCAAGGAACGCATCAAGGGGGGTGAATCCCTGGAGGAATTGTTGCCTGAGGCGTTCGCGGTTTGCCGGGAAGCCAGTTGGCGGGTGCTTGAAATGAGACACTTTGACGTGCAGTTGATCGGCGGAGTGGCTCTGCACGAAGGCAAAATTGCGGAAATGAAAACCGGGGAAGGAAAAACCCTGGTGGCGACTCTGCCCGTTTATTTGAACGCATTGACCGGCAAGGGGGTCCATGTGGTGACGGTCAACGAATATCTCGCCAAGCGCGACAGTGAATGGATGGGCCAAATTTACAAATTTCTGGGGCTGACCGTCGGGACCATCATTCACGACATGCCGGAGGAAGATCGTCAGAAGGCTTATAACGATGACGTGACCTATGGCACCAATAACGAGTTTGGGTTCGATCACCTGCGGGACAACATGAAATTCAGCTCGGAGGATTTTGTCCAGCGTGAGTTGAATTTCGCCATCGTTGACGAAGTGGACAGTATCCTGATTGACGAAGCCCGTACGCCCCTCATCATTTCCGGGCCGGCTGAAGAATCGACGGACAAGTATTACACCATCAACAAGATCATTCCCAAACTGAAAAAGGAAGAACATTACACGGTCGACGAAAAGGCGCGTTCTTCGGCATTGACGGAGGACGGTATTTCCGAAGTGGAAAAACTCCTGAATGTTAAAAACCTGTATGATCCCCGGCAGATCGAAACTCTGCATCATGTCAACCAGGCGTTGAAAGCGCATGTGGTTTTCAAAAATGAAGTGGATTATATGGTCCAGGACGGCAAGGTGGTGATCATTGATGAATTCACCGGCAGAATGATGACCGGACGGCGTTACAGCGACGGATTGCATCAGGCGCTTGAGGCGAAGGAGGGGGTTACCATAGAAAATGAAAACCAGACCCTGGCATCGATCACCTTTCAGAATTATTTCCGGATGTACAAGAAGCTAGCCGGGATGACCGGTACCGCCGACACCGAAGCCGAGGAATTCCAGTCCACCTACAAGCTGGAAGTGCTGGTCATCCCGACCAACATGCCGATGATCCGGGATGATTATGCAGACCTCATATACCGGACGGAGAAGGAAAAATTCGATGCAACGATTGAAGAAATTCGCGAATTGAATGAAGCCGGCCGGCCGGTGCTGGTGGGCACCATATCCATCGAAAAATCCGAACAGCTGAGCAAATACCTGAAAAAATTCGGAATCAAGCACAATGTGCTGAATGCCAAACATCACGAACAAGAAGCCGAGATCATCGCCCAGGCCGGTCAGAGTGGGGCGGTGACGATTGCCACCAACATGGCAGGTCGCGGAACCGATATTGTGTTGGGGGAAGGGGTGCCCGAGTTGGGCGGACTGCATATCCTGGGCACCGAACGCCACGAGAGCCGCCGAATCGACAACCAGCTCCGGGGCCGTTCCGGACGTCAGGGTGACAAGGGATCTTCGCGATTTTATCTGTGTCTGGAAGACGATCTGCTGCGAATTTTCGGTTCGGACCGGATCTCCGGATTCATGGCCAAGCTTGGCATGGAGAACGGTCAGCCCATTGAGCACGCGATGGTCTCCAAGGCCGTCGAAAATGCGCAACGCAAGGTCGAGGCGCATAACTTCGATATCCGCAAACATCTGCTGGAATATGACGATGTCATGAACCGGCAGAGGGAAGTCATCTATGCCCTGCGCCGCGATATCCTGACCGGCGAAAACCAGAAGGACATTCTGTATGACATGGCGGATGAGGTGCTGGAGGAAACCCTGACCGATATCATTCCCAAAGGAATCTATCCGGAAGAGTGGGATATCGATTTATTGAATGAAAACCTCGACCGGTTGTATGACGTGTCTCTCCAAAAATTGGACGACCAGACTCTGCAATTGGACGGCCACAAAGAAATCAAACTCGAGGATTGCACAGCGGAGGATCTGCATGAAGAAATATTCCGTGCGGCAACGGGCAAATACGATTTAAAAGAACAAGAAGTCGGACCTGGGCTTTTGCGCTATCCCGAACGAATGATAATGCTGCAGGTGTTGGATAACCTGTGGCGCGAGCATTTGCTGGCCATGGATCATTTGAAAGAGGGAACCAGCTTGCGCGGTTACGCCCAGAAAAATCCGCTCAATGAGTACAAAAAAGAAGGGTTCGATTTGTTCAGGCAAATGAACTTCCGAATGAAAGAGGAAATCTGCGAATTTTTGTTCAAGGCACAGATCAACAAGGAAGCGGTTCAGTCTCTCGAATCCCACCAGGAGAAAGAAGAACGAAAAGTCATGGAGCATCGGGGAGAAGGGTCGGAAAGCACAAAGTCGGCGCCAGTCAAACGAGATGAAAACAAGGTGGGGCGGAATGATCCCTGTCCCTGCGGGAGCGGGAAGAAGTACAAAAAATGCCACGGGAAATAAAGGGCACGATCAGTGGACTTCCAGATTCTCCTGGCACTCGATGCAAAGCGCGGTTAAAGGCATGATTTCCAGGCGCTTGAGAGTGATGTACTTGGAACAATTGTCGCAGACTCCGTAAGTATCCCCCTTGATCTTAAATAGAGCATCCTCAACCATTCTCAACTCATTTCTCTCCCGGCTGGAAAGCTGAAAAGCCATTTCTCTTCCTTCCAGGCTGGAAGCCAAGTCTATTTCATTGCTGAAGGTGATGTCGTTGATGGTTCGTTCGACCTCCTTCGAGGAACGCAGCATGCCCATCAATCTTTTTCTTTCCTGAATCAACTGTTCCTGGATCTTTAAAATCTTCGGGTCGTCTTTTTTGAAAGGGGACTTTACGAAGGGTTTGATGATCTCCTCAGGCGGTTCGACCACTTTTTTCGTAGCCGCTTTCTTGGGGGTTATTTTTTTAGGGGCCGTTTTTTTCGAAACCACTTTGGCGGCGGTTTTTGCGGCTTTGGCTTTGGGTTTCTTTTTGGGCTTAGTTTTTTTGACCGCTTTTTTGGGAGCGGCTTTGGGTTTCTTTTTGGCGCTTTTTTTCACTTTTTTTGCAGGTGCTCGCTTTTTGGAAGCCGAGGCTTTCTTTTTGGAAGCCGAAGCTTTCTTTTTCGCCGAAGTGGTTTTCTTCTTTACTTTTTTCTTAACCGATTTTTTCTTTTTAACTGCCACTGTAGAGTCTCCTGATCAAGTTTTTTGATAGAAGATTAGAAGGAGCCAATCTATTTGATGGGTTAATCGAGGGGAATCTGACCGGAAATCACCTTCAATAATCAAATAATCCCAATAAAATCAATAATATAGGATTGCTTGGGCCTAAAAACTGCCCTAAAGAGTATCACAGAAATTAAAAAGTACAAGAATTTATATGTTACGAGGATATTTTGCCGGAGCAGCTTCCCTGGCGAAAGCCGCACTCTGCTAAGTCAGCTCATAATCCACCACCACGGTTTGGGAGCAGAGGGATCGCGCCAGCTGAATGACCGGCTGGTGGACCTTGTGCCCGGCGTAGGTTTTCAATCCCTGGCGATTCTCAAAGTGGGTGGTGAGCACCAGGTCGAACGACCGGTCAGAATCCTTGAAATTCTCTCCGACTTCAAGAAACCTCAGGGTTTCAATCTGGTCCTTCATTCCGTTCAAGGCGGATCTCAGGGTTTTAAGGTTGTCAGGGGATTTTTCCTTCAGTTTAAACATGACGATGTGTTTGACCATGGTGCCGCTCCTGTTTCAATTGTCGTCAAAGGGACTGATTCGTGATGGGTTTATCCCCTCAGTCCGGAATCGTGGCTGGGTTTTTTCAAAAATTCCCAGTATTATATAGGCTTTTAAGAAGCAAATTGTGAATTTATATTCAAAAGGGGGGCAGACATGTCCTGGTTGATTGGCGCTGGATTGGGATTTCTTCGCGGCGGGCCGCTTGGGGCTCTGGTGGGGGGAGCCGTCCAGCATGTGATGACAAAAAAAGTCCGGAAACTGATTCGCCGGGGATTGCCGGGGGTGGTGGACGAAACGGCTTTCGTGACCTGCATTATTGTCGTGATGACCAAACTGGCCATGGTGAAAGGGCATATGACCCCGAGAGAAGTGGAGACGATTTACCGGTTCTTTGTGAAAAATTTGAATTACTCGGAGAGCGATCTCGAATCCATCAATCAGGTCATTCGGGAAACCTGCCGGGTTAATCCCGATCTGAATCCGGTCATTAAAAAATACTTATCCTCGGCCCAGTCCAGGTACCGGAGCCTTCTGCTGGTGTTGTCCTACCAGATCGCCCTGATCGAAGATTCTCTCACGGACGAGGTTCAGCAGGGCATCAACGAACTGGCCGTACTTCTGGACCTGTCCTTTGAGGAGCATGACCATATTCGCAAAAAGTACTCTCTGGATGTTTTGGTGACGCCTTTTACGGTTCTGGGTGTGACTTCGTCGGCCACCAATGATGACATCAAAAAGGCCTACTGGCGGCTGGCTTCTCAATATCATCCCGATAAAGTGGCGCATTTGGGAGATGAGCAGGTGGAAGAGGCGCATCTCAAATTTCTTGAAATTCAGGAAGCATACCAGGAGCTGGAAAAAACGCGGAGCTTTTGATTCTTACTTGGACGAAGACTCAACCGCTTTGGGTTTGGTTTCTGTGGGCTCGTTGTCCAAGGAGTCCGCATCCGCCTCATCCGTGGGAGTTTGTTGAGAGGGCTTCGGCGGGTATTCGGAAGCAATCTTCCGCACAATGATGGAATTGATTTTTCGTTTGCTGGCTTCCTTGACGGTCAACCGGAAACCGTTGATCACAATCTGGTCGCCTGCTGCTGGGATTTTTTCCAGGTTTTCTATCATGAGTCCGGCCATGGTTTCATAATCCCCTTCCGGAAGATCCAGTTTCAACTCTTCATTGACCGAACCTATTTCCTTATCGCCCTCAATCAGGTAGCCTCCCTCATCATAGACCTCATATTTTTTGAGGGGTTCGTCGTGTTCATCTTCAATTTCTCCGACAATTTCCTCGACAATATCCTCGATGGTGATAATACCGATACATCCGCCATATTCATCCACGACGATGGCGAGATGCAATCCTCTTTGCTGAAGTTCCTTCAATAGATCATCCAGTTTTTTGTTGGGCGGCACGTAGTAGGCCGGCCGGATCATTCCGGTGATAGGGGTATCGTCTTCCGGCACGGTCAGCAAGTCGAAGGTATTTAAAATGCCGATCAGATTAAACATTCGCTCGTGATACACGGGGTGACGGGAATACCCGGTTTCGTTGGCAATTTGATTGGCTTCCCGTATCGTGGCGCCGTCGCTGATGGCGTAGGTCTGGACGAGGGGAACCATGACCTGATCCACGCGGATTTCCCCAAAGTTGAAAATGCGGTGAATCATTTTCTTTTCGTCGAGGTCCAGGTCCGAAGTGAGTGAATCAGGATGGGAAATATACCGGATTTGTTCCCGGCTGACCGGTGTTAAATTGACTATGTCGGTTTGCCTTAGAATCAGACGCAGAAGAAAATTATAGAAAGAACTGAACAGGACGATGATGGGTGACAATACTCGGCAAAAGAAATTGAGCGGATGGATAAAGAACTGCATGATGCTGTCCGCCCGGTTCTGAAAGATGACTTTTGGAATGATCTCCCCGCCGAACAAAATAATGGGCGAAATGATGAGCACGGAGAGGAAGTCACCCCATTCTCCGAAGTGGGTGATCATGAGTCCGGTGAAAACCGCCGAGGAGCAGACCACCGCCACATTGGTGCCCAGTGAGGTAGTGGAAAATAAACGTTCCGGGTTTCCAAGCAAATCCAGGATCAACCGGGCGGAGGCGTTGCCTTCCCCTGCCTTTTGTTCCATTTTGATGCGGTTGATCGCAATCATCCCGATTTCACATCCTGAAAAGAAGGCCTCGATCAGGATGCAGGCCAGGACGATGATTATAGTGGTGCCGAGTTCCATTAGATTTTGGGGGTCTCCTTCGACTCGGAAGTTTCTGAAGGCTTGGGGTTGGAGAGCGTCATGTGAAGACTCAGGATGCGCGCACCCTTCATCTTTTCCACCCGAAAATTGAAACGGTCATATTTGATGCTTTCGCCGGAGCGCGGCACCCGACCGAACAAACCGAAAACAAATCCACCGATTGTAGTGATATCGCCATTGGGGAGATCGCATTTGAACTCTTCGTTGAATTCGGAAATACTGCCGGTAGCTGCGAGGCGAAACCGTTTTTCGGTGATTTTGACAATCGCCCTTTCCTCTTGTCTCGTTTCGCTGTCAATTTCACCCACCAACTCTTCCAGAATATCTTCTAGGGTGACGAGACCCGTAACACTTCCAAACTCGTCGAGTACAATGGCCATATGCCGTTTCAATTTTTTGAAGTCCTGAAGCATGTCCTTGATTTTGCGACTTACAGGAACTGAAATGGCTGGCTGAAGAATGCCTTTAAGATTGAAATTGTCCTTTATCTGCTGGCGGTGTCGGTTGAGCGCCTTGGTCAGCAGGATGCCGATGATATGTTCCTCCTTCTCATCATAAACGGGAACCCGCGCATAAAAATTCTCCAGAATTTTCGGAAGGATATCTTCCATCGAGTCGTTGACGTTTAAGGTGAACATGTCGATTTTAGGGGTCATCACATCGGCAACCGTTTTTTCACCGAATTCCATGACGTTGTGAATCAGCTGGCTTTCTTCGGGGTCGATCACGCCTTCATCTTTTCCCAGTTTGACCATACTGGTGAACTCTTCATCCGATATGAGGTCATCCTTTTTTTCTTGGAGGACACCGATCGAGGACATGATGATCTCAGCCAGACGGGTGAACAGTTTTTGGATGGGCTGGACCAGCCGGTAAAACAGATTGAGCGGACGGGCCGCGAACAGGGCAAACTTTTCAGCGAAGTTCAACGACAGGGATTTGGGTACGATTTCCCCGAACACAAGAATCAGGAAGGTGCCCACACCAATGGCAATGGCGAGACCGGCGTCCTCGAACACATGGAGTGCAATCGATGTGGCCAATGCGGATATGGCAATATTGACCAACTCATTCCCAATGTAGATGGTGACGAGCAGTTCCCGTGGATTTTCGAGGAGGTAATTGATGAGTTGTCCACCCCGGCCTCGGGTTTCCTTGATGGAGGCCAGCTGGGCCTGGTTCAGGGAAAAGAATGCGGCTTCACAAGCTGCGAAAAAAGCCGAAAACCCCAAAAGGATAACGAGCAGAATGGACCGGGGTAATATTATGTCGTCCAAAAGATGTATTTAGCCCCCAAATGAGCCGAAACCTGTGGCCTGAAACAAGGACCAACCTGGACAAATAAAGGAAACCTGTTGAATTGTCACGCTTTTCCTTTAAAGTGGTTGAACCCCATAGGCCTTCGAAGCACTGTAGAACGACCGGTTTTCGATATCAGGCGAACGCCTTTCCTGGCCGTAATCACTCCAATTTGAGTCACAGGTTGGTCGACTTTAGTAATGGACTCTGTATCTAAATTAGTAACACCTCTAGAGCGTAATGTAAATAATAATTCATAGTCTTCGCCTCCCCCGAGGGCCCAGTCGAGGGCCGGTAAACCATTGATAAGGCTATACTTTGCAAGGGCTTTAGAGATCGGAATCGCCGACTCCCAGAGCTCCGCCCCTGCACGGCTCGCCTTCAGAATATGGCCCAGATCCTGAGTCAAGCCGTCGCTGATATCGACCATCGAGGTCACCTTATATTTGGATTTGGCCAGCCAGGCCGCCTCGGCCACACGGGGTTCCGGTTTGAGATGTCTCTGGGTCAGCTTTTTCCCCAGGGCTTCTGGACCCTTCCACTTTTTCCCGGGGGTCTCCAGAATTCTAAGGCCCAGGGCGGAATCTCCCAGGGTTCCCGTCACGAAAATCTTGTCCCCCGGCCGGGCCCCCGAGCGGGTAAAAACCTTCTTTTTGATCGTCTCTCCCAACAGGGCCAGATTGATGAACAGATGCTTGGGAGAAGCCACCGTATCCCCGCCCACCAGAGCCACCTTGTATTTCTGGGATGCCTGGTTGAGGCCCTTGTAAAAACGATCCAGAAACTCCACTGAAAACGACTTGGGAATGCCAATCGATATCACGGCAAATTTGGGTTGTCCCCCCATGGCGGCGATGTCGCTGATGTTGACGGCCAGGGTTTTCCATCCCAGTTGCTCCGGGGTGTGGGTCTTCAAATTAAAGTGGACGTTTTCCACCAAAGCATCGGTGGTCAGGACCTGGTAATTGCCGTTATTGAGGGACAGCACCGCGCAGTCATCGCCGATCCCTTGAATGACCTGGGAAGAGCGGAACTTGAGGCGGGATTGAAACCGGGAAATTAGGCCGAATTCTCCTAATTTTGAAAGGTCCATGGCGGGATATTTATTTACCTTTTTTGAAAAAGTCCCGGGCCATGGCATCGATGTCCAGTTTTTTGTCGATTTTAATCGAGAGTTTGTCACCGACCTCGAATTGGTATTTTTGAAATTCTTCCAGGCTGAAAGTCACTTCAATTTCATTTTCAGTCTGCTGGACCCATATGGTGACGTCTCTTTCGACATCGGCTTTATTGGGCGGGACGGAAGTTTGGGTAATCTCACCTTCCAATTGAATCATCTTGGGTTTTCCTCTTTGATTGAATAAATTAAGTTCTTCATGATTTTCCTTCATTTGAAAACATTTTGCCATTGAATTGTCGCGGAAGTTGGCTGAAAACCAAACAAAAATTCCCCCCTGAAAGTGCCAGGGGGGAATTTGTAAACGTGGGCTTTAGCCGATAATCAAATCTTATTCCTGCATGCGAAAGTCCTTCGAATAATAAGCAACCAGATCTTTGATCGAAAGGATTCCCACGATTTTATTGTCATCGGTTACGGCCAAATGGCGGATTTTGTTCTTGTGCATGAAACGGTTCGCCTCTTCAATCGGCATGTAGCGATCCATGGAATGGATGGAGGTCATAATATCTAATACCTTCATCTCCTCCGGCTTTCCCCCTTTGGCCAGCACTTTTTGGCTGAGTTCCCGTTCGGTGAGGATACCGATGTCATCGCCATATTCTTCGATGATCAGGCTACCCACGTGGCTCTTTTCCATCAAAATCGCCGCATCCTGTACGGAAGATTCCGAATCAATTCTCAATACCGGGGAGGACATGAATTCCCCCAATTCAGCCATCGCATCCATAGTACCCCCTTGGTTTGTAATTATGAACCTAGTATCCAATGAAGCTTGATTTACGGCTCACAATAGCATGAGATGAAAAAAGTCGCTAGGTTTTTGACAATAAGCGATCCCCTTCAATCCCGTTGGATTGTCGGAAGGGCAAAAATAAACAAATATTTTCAAGGATTTAGGGTCTGACGGCGGGACGGGTTATCTTGCTTCCCGAACCAGCCAGGCGTGATACTTTTCGGCAGTGACGTGATGCCAGAAAACGGCCCCGATATTGAAGTGCACCAGCCAGGCTCCCTGATCACCCTGTTGGCAGAGTTTTTTCTGGTACCGGTCCGTGATGACAGATACTTCTTCGCAGGTGGTGGTGGTCCAGTAATAATGACCGCGCCCGTCATCGAAAAGTGGGTAGACCCACGACTTTTGACCGCTGACATTTTTTACCCGCTCTTTGTACATCAGGGTTTTCAGTTCGGGGAGGGTCGGGAGGCGCCAGCCGGTGGTGCCGTCGACATCGGACCCGGCGGCAAATTCCATGGCCATTTTAAGGGAATACTTGTTCAAGTTGCCCTTCTTCGCCCATACCAGTTTGTTTACGGTATCGGTGACAGTTCCGTTTTTATTGTCGACAAATTTTGGGGGAGGCAAATCTTTCAGTTTTTTATCGGATACCTTTTTGCATTCAGCGAGTAAAGGGCCGGCGGCAGGGCATTGATTGAGAATGTCAAAATGTCCCATGGTTTTCATCATCGTGCAGACTTTTGCCTTGGAGCATTTTGCCCAGGAGGAGGTGGGCCAAGCCACCAAAACCACTAGAATCAAAAAAAGAACCCGCATGAACATTCTCCTAACTGTATGGATTTTGGAAATCCAAACCCTGAAATTTAAAGGGATTTGTAAAAATCTTGGTCAGAATACAATATTTTTGGGGGAATAGACAATGAATATTTATGCGGATTGGGCGGGGTTTATAGGGCCTGGAGGGCCGCGTCCAGCTGCTCGAAAGCCTCTTTCCCTTTCAGGGGTAAAAGATATTCGGTGCCCACTATGGAGTTGGCGGAAGGGTCCAGATTGATATTGATCGCCGGGGCGCCCTGCCGCATGAATTCCAGGGCCAGATAATCGTTGGTGGGAACGGCACCCGAACTGCCGACCAGAACTACCAGATCGACAGGCTCTCCCGCAAAGGCATGAAAATTCGTTTCCTGCTCCGGGTGGCCTGTGTATTCGCCGTCGCCGAACATCAGGATATGCGGACGGGCGACGCTGCGGCAACGCGGGCAGGTGGGGTAGTTCGAGGCCTTCATGGTGTCGTGATCGAGGTCGCACAACGGCACCGAATCCTCCTGCCAGTAGGCATAAGAACAGACATTGAGGCACTGCAGACGCCACATGGATCCGTGAACTTCCTTCACCTTGTCGACGGGGCAACCGGACCGCAAATGATAGCCGTCGGTATTGGTGGTGTGAATGAACGCATCGTCAAAGCGTTCGTCGATCCATTGGTTGATGATGGTGTAGCCGGCGTGAGGCTTGTTGTCGTGGGCATTGCGCCGCCGCCATTCGTAAAACGCCCAGGCATGTGGCAGTTCGTTGCGGAACGCCCAGGGGCTGGCCAGATCCTGCGCCTCCAACCCTTTTTCCTTGAAGGGCGGAAAGTTTGACCAGTAACCCTCCTTGTCGCGGAACGTGGGGATGTTGGAATCGGCGCTCATGCCAGCGCTGGTCAGAAACACCACGCGCCGGGCATCGTGGATCAGTTGGGCGCATTGTTGAATGAGTGCATCGGTTTCCATAAGTGTCGTTGAGTTACGATCTCTCCTGTTCCTTTCTGAAACGTTCCAGTTCTTCTTTCAGCCAATCCTCTGTCGGCCGGGCCTTTTTTTCCGGACACAAGACCTTATAGGGGTTTCCACTGAACGTGCTGCGGCTGGCCGACCGCATTATAAAATCTTCGGTGGTTTTGATATCGTCCCGGTAATAGTCATACTTTCGGACAATATGTGCCACCGCTTCTTTGGCATCGTGGATACTGCCATTACGGTCCATCCGGCAACCGGAGTTTTCCAGGTAATCGAGCAAATGTCGCACTTCCGGCTTTTGCGTCTCAGGAACATCCGCCCGGCTCTCCGCCCACCCACCAAGGGATAACAACAGCACAGCACTTCCCATGAATAAGGTATTTATCCACCTGCAATCCGATTGGATATCAAAGTTCGCCATCCCATTCCTTGAAAAAATGATCGAGGTATTGTTCCATAAATTTGTGCCGCGCTTCGGCCATTTTTTTTGCGGTGGCGGTGTTCATCCGGTCTTTCAGCAATAATAGTTTCTCATAAAAATGATTGGTGGACGGACCCTTGTTTTTTTTGTAGGCCTCAAAGCTGTCGTGCATCTGCGGCGGCTGGTCCGGGTGATGAATCAGCCGCCCCCGGTTGCCGCCGTAGGCGAAGGTGCGGGCGATCCCCACCGCGCCCAGCGCGTCCAGCCGGTCGGCGTCCTGCACCACCTGTCCCTCCAACGTATCCGTCGGCGTATCGACTCCAGCGCCTTTGAAGGACACCTTCGAGATGATGTCGCAGATGCGCTCAACCGTAGCCGGGGGCAGATCGTCTGCCAGCAGGTCGCGGATGGTGTTCAGTCCCTGCGACTCGTCCTCGTTCAGTTTCCAGTCGGCGACATCGTGCAGGAGGGCGGCGATTTCGACGATGGTGCGGTCGGCGCCTTCGGCGTCGGCCAGGTGTTTCGCCGTATTCCAGACGCGGTGCACGTGCCACCAGTCGTGGCCGGACCCGTCGTCGGCAAAATGGGATTCCGCGAAATTTCTAACTTTTTCAATCAGTGCTGAGCTCATGGAGTGCTCTATCTGTTGAAGATCACAATGGAAAGCATTATTATGCCTCTATCATGAAAATTCAACGGTCAAATCCAGGCCTAGAGAGAAGGGGGCACCCATGACCCCCAAGACCCGCCTATCGCAGATGATCCTTCAGGGACGCTACCAGCCCGGCACGTCCCTCCTGCACCGGATGAGGCCGTCCCTTAAATTGATTTTCGTGCTTCTATTTTTCCTGCTGGCCTCGTGGGGCCATTTGATCGTTCTCAGCAGTTTGATGATCGTTTGCCTGCTGGCCATGGCCCTGGCTCATATTCCCTTCAAGACCGTTGGCATGTTGATTTATGCCTTCCGCTGGCTGTTCCTGATCATCGGTCTCTTTCCCCTGTTCACCACACCCGGCGCATCGGTTGAGGGATTGCAGTTTCTTCCTTTTACGATTTCCTGGGAAGGTTTAAAGGCGGGGCTGGAATCGTTCCTGAAACTGCTGGAAATGTTTTTTCTATCAATGATCCTGGTGCGCACCACCTCGCCCCAGGCCCTGATGAACACTTTACAGAGAGCGGTCATCCTCAAAAACCCGAAATGGAAACAAATCGTTCAGGAGTTTTTCATGACCGGATTATGGGCAGTGCAACTGATCCCGATGATCTGCGCGGAAGCGGAAGCCTTTGTGTTGGGCCGGCTCGAACAGGAAAAGCAAAAAGATATTTCCGGATTGAAAAAAGCCTGGCGCGCCGCTTCCCAATTGGGACCGCTCATGGCGCATTTATTACAGCAGATGGACGAATGGGAACCGGAATTGACCGGCAACCAATCCTGGGGCGAATGGCGACCGGAGACAACTTGATCCTGCTCCTGCCCGCAGAGGATCGATTGTAAACTGTATCTTTTTTTGCCGGGTGATTATGACCATTTCACATCACCGTTACCTGCTGATTCTGGCACTGTTGTTTTGCGCAGAGTGGATCGTCCTGGCCATCGATCCGCTTTACCGCAAGGACTGGGTGCTTGAGAACGTTTTGGTCGTTGTATCTGTCTTCGTGCTCGCCGTTTCCTACAAGCGCCTGCTGCTATCGAGGGTTTCATACACTCTTATTTTCGTCTTTCTCTGCCTGCACGAGATCGGCGCCCATTACACCTATGCCGAGGTGCCTTACGATCGGTGGTTCCAGGCGTTCACCGGCCAGACCTTTAACGAGCTTGTGGGTTGGGAGCGCAATAATTTCGATCGAGTTGTTCACTTTTGTTACGGTCTCTTGCTGGCCTATCCGGTGCGGGAGATATTCCTGCGGGTGGCCGATGTGCGCGGCTTCTGGGGTTACTTTTTGCCCCTGGACCTCACCATGTCCACCTCCATGATCTACGAGCTTATCGAGTGGGGTGCCGCGGAGCTGTTCGGCGGTGACTTGGGAATGGCCTATCTGGGGACACAGGGCGATGTGTGGGACGGACACAAGGACATGGCCCTGGCAAGCCTGGGGGCATTGGTGGCGATGATGATTACCGGGCTGTTAAACAGCTATCTGCAACGCGACTTTGCGCAGGAGTGGAATGAAAGTCTGCGCGTCAAACACACGGAACCGCTGGGCGAAGATGAGATTGCGCGTCTTTTGGAAAAACGGCAATGAATGGTACCGACTATTCCATATTATATACTAAGGATAAGTTCGGGGTGCGCTTGAGGGGTATAAAAGAAAACATCACGCGGGGCGGTGCAAACCGCATTCTTTGTGGTCGGGGTTTTCCCACCACCAGCGGCCGGCGCGGATGTCTTCGCCTTTTTCGATGGGTCGAGTGCAAGGGGCGCAGCCGATGCTCGGGTAGTTCTGCTTGTGGAGGGCGTTGGTCGGCACCTTGTTCTGCGCGATATAGTCTTCCACCTGTTTGAGAGACCAGTCGGCGATCGGGTTGATCTTGATGAGGGGAGGGTGGTCGGTGTCTTCCGCCACCTTGGCGAAGTCGGTACGGGTGACGCTCTGCTCGCGGCGAATCCCGGTGATCCATGCGTCCAAATCGGACAGCGCCCGTCCCAAAGGTTCCACCTTGCGGATGGCGCAGCATTCTTTGCGGTTCTCCAGGCTTTCCTTGAACGAGTAAAACCCTTTTTCACGTTCCAGTTTTTGCACCGCTTCCGTGTCGGGAAAATAGGACTGGATGGCGATGCCATAGTGGCTGCGCGTCCGGTCCATGATCTGGTAGGTTTCCTCGTGCAGCCGGCCGGTATCCAACGTGAATACTGTGAACTGATCTGCAATTTTTGAAGCCATATCGATCAGCACCATGTCCTCCAGGCCGAAGCTGGCAGCAATTCCCACGCGGGCTCCAAACTCCTCAAACGCCCACGCCAGTACTTCCTGTGGGGATTTCGATTCAAAACGGCTGGGTTCCATCAAAAGGCTCCTGTCCTGTTACCCAAAATGCGAATATCGGGAAGATTGTCATCCGAGCTACAAGTATGTCACAACCCCGGGCCGGGTCCAAGCGGTAGAGAGCTTGTTTATCAATAAATAACCCCATTTACAACCCGGATTTTTAGGTTGACAGAAGGTGGCTTTACGATATATAAGATGGCTCCATGAGCCTTAAAAGCTGATTTTTTAAGGGATTTTAATAGGATCGATTGAAATTCTATTTGTTTGAAATAATGGGTCCTTTTTGAGTTTTAATGCCTCCGGCAAGACCGCTGAGGATTGCCGGAAAGATATTGGGATTCGTTGATTTTGCCCGGTGGAATCCAAGTGCTGGAGCCGTTGTTTCGGGGATGGGGGATTCTTAGAGACACCTTGGTGAATAGGCGTGTTTTCAGTGCCGGATTGTCTTACAATACGGGCGAGAATCCTTACTAGAACCTCGATTATGAATAACCGCTTGTTCCCAAAGTTTGTTTCCGCTTGGTTCCTCTGTTTATGTTTGGTGCATGCATCCGGCGCGGATGCCGGCCATTCGGCAAAGGGGCTGAAACTACTGGAAGAAGTCGAGGAAGGTTTCGTTGGCCTGGCCGAACACACGTTGCCTTCGGTCGTCAATATTTCCCCTTATGTTCCACCCTCGCCGTCCGTACGGCGTCAAAGTGATCCCAATCGATCCCGCCCCACCAATGCCGGTGCAGGTGTCATCATTGACGGAGTGAATGGCTATATCGTGACCAACAGTCACGTGGTGCGTCAGTCCCAGAAAGTACAGATTCAGCTTTACGGCGGCGAAGAACTGGTCGGGCAAGTATTGGGAGCCGACGAAGAGACCGACCTGGCGGTCATCAAGGTGGAATCCTCCAAGCCGTTGCCCTCGGTTGCGTTGGGCGATTCCTCCAGGTTGAAAGTCGGACAGTTTGTGGTGGCGATAGGGAATCCCTATGGCTTGCACGATACATTCAGTTTTGGAGTGATCAGCGGGCTGAACCGGGAAAATGTCAATATTTCCCGGTATGAGGACTTCATCCAGACGGACGCCTCGATCAACCCCGGCAACAGCGGTGGACCCCTCCTGAATATCAAGGGGGAGGTCGTTGGGATCAATACCGCGATCATCAATTATGCCCAAAGCATCGGGTTCGCGATCCCGGCCAATATCGTCAAGAACGTCGCTCAACAGATCATTGAAAATGGATCAGTCGATCGCGGTTGGCTGGGTGTGGGTATCGAGTACATCCCTGAGGAGGTCGCTAAAAATGCGAACATCAAAAAAGGGGATGGAGTTCTGGTCAACTCGGTATTTGAGAAGCAACCTGCATATCAAGCGGGAATCAAGGTGGGAGACATCATCCTGAGGATCGGCGGTGCCCGGGTCAGTTCCCCCAATTCCATGATTCGAGTGGTGGGCAACGTTTCACCCGGTCAGTATGTCAAATTGGATATTCTCAGAAATGGCGAGCATAAAACCTTTTCTGTCCAGCTGGCCCGCAAGGAAGAGCCCCGGCAACAGCTTGCCGCTCTGGAAAAAAAAGAGTCCCCTCAATTGGGATTCGTTTGGGAGGATTTGAATGGAGCAGCCTCCCAGGCCCAGGAATCAGGCCCCAAACAAGGGGTGCGGGTAACCCAGGTGCTGCCCCACGGCAAAGCTGAAAAAGAAGGCATCCGGGAAGGCGACGTGATCACCGCGGTCAATGGAAAGCCGATCGCCGGTAAAAAGGAGTTTGAGGATTTTCTCCGGGAGAACTCCGATGAGAAAACACTTTCACTGTTGGTTGACCGGGACAACGTATCGATCCTGTTTAATTTGAATATTTAAAGTCAGACGATAAACGAATTAGTTTTTATTGTATTGAAGAAACTGGGTTTTAAATTAAGGATGGAATGCTGTTTGGCAATGGCGGTTTTCCAATATCCTATCTTTTTTTACTAGAAAAATTCTAGGGAGGTTCTATGACAAGCAGAAATCTTATTGGGCGTGTGTTGACCTTAATGGCGCTGACCGTTGTGTTGGGCCTGGGCACGGCATTCGCTTCTTCGAGTCACGAGGGCCATCACGGGTCCGCGGTCGACCGTCCTTTGTGGTTGGATAAACTGGAAAACCAGATTGACTACGAAGAGATGATGGAAGGCAAACAAGGCGATCAGGAGCGCCTGAACAAGACCTACAAGGGTCTGATGGACCGCCTGAAAGGAAAATTGATGGAACATGCCACTCCGGCTTCCACCGGTGGCGGGTTTCACAATTCCTGGGCCGCACATCAGTTGCAACAGGGTTATCTGCTCGGTCCGACGGAAGTCGCCGACCAGGTGTTCCGAGGCGCCCATTGTCCCGCGGGCGTACCTACCCGAACCTACGATATCTCCGCAATCAACGTCGAAATCACCCTCAACCAGTGGGGCGATTACTTCCCAGGCTACATGTACGTCCTGAACAAGGATATCGAAAGGGTCCGGGACGAAGAGGAGCGTAACGCCAAAGCCCGCGCTGATAGCCTCGACCCCGGAGCGGTGACCAACGGGTTGCAGGGCGATGCCATTCAGCCCCTGGTGATTCGTGGAAACCAGGGTGAATGTGTGCGCGTGAAATTCACCAACGCGCTGGAAGATGAAGACGCGGGATTCCAGGTCAACGGTTCCGCAATGATCATCAGCAAAACCGGTGCACCCGATACCGCGGCTTCCAAAGGCGCGATCGTTCACAGTGAAGAGTCCCAGGAATTTGAGTGGTACATTCCGGTCGATGAGCAGGAAGGCGGTCACGTGATCGTCAACCATGCCGGACGGGATCCGTCTTCTCTCGGATTGGTCGGTGTGTTCATCGTGGAACCTCATGGTTCGTCGTATCTCGATCCGTGGACCGGGGGTCAGTTGGAGAGTGGTTGGATGGCGATGATCTCCAACAAAAATGCAAAGGATTTTCGCGAGTTTGTTTTGATTTACCATGAAGTGGGCGATGAATCGTTTCGTCCCTTGAACCGTCACGGCGAGATGATTCCCCAGCGTGATCCGCAGACGGATGCCTACCGGCCTTCGGCCCGCGCGTTGAACTTCCGCAGTGAACCGTTCGGGATCAACAATCTCGCAGTACAGGAAAAGATGTATCACTTCGAGGATGAATCCCTCGCGTACAGTTCTTATACGTTCGGTGATGCACCCACCACGATCCCCCGTTCCTACATGGGCGATCCGGCAAAGTTCCGCCTGATTCATGGCGGGGGTGAGGTGTTCCATTCGCATCATCCGCACGGTGGAACCATCCGCTGGACGCGTTCTCCGAAACGCGAGCCGGGAATCGAAAATCTGATTGCTGCCGCATACGACGGTCCGGTCAAGTATCCGGTTGTTCGGACGACCACCGACCGCGTGGACGTGCAGGTTATCGGTCCGGCTGAAGCGATCGACCTGGAAACCGAATGCGGTTCCGGTCTATGTCAGAAGCTGGCGGGTGATTTTCTATTTCATTGCCACGTGGCGCACCACTATGTCGCCGGCATGTGGGGTTACTGGCGGGTGTACAACACCATTCAGAATGGCAACTACCCGTTCGGCAGCACCGACATCATGCGTCCTTTGAAAGAGCTTCCAGACCGGGTGGGATACATCCCGAAAGGAGTCACATCCGACAAGCTGGTCGGCAAGACCATGAACTGGTACGGCAAGAAGTTCAAGATTGTCGACAAGGGCAACAGCAAATGGAACCAGGACAATCCGGTGGTTCATATCAAATCCTGGGTGAAGTACATGTTGCCCCCGAGAGGCCAGCCGGGACATACCAACGACGAAAAGGGTCAGACGTTGGCGTATGACGGCACGGTCTGGGATTATGCCTGGAAGGGAACCCGGGCCATGTCGGAACGGGAAGCCAGCTTCCCGATGGCGAAGTTTAAGGCGCCGCATCCCGGCAAACGTCATCCCATCCAGTTCCATCCGACCAACGGCAAGCTGGCGTGGCCGCACATGACGCCGCATTTCGGCAAACGGGTTCCGTTTGCGCGTCATCATGGCGGGGCACCCTGGCTGGAGCCGTTCCATATGCTGCCTGATCCTGGAATTATCACGAAAACCGAGTCCGGCAGTGGGAGATCCAAAGCCTGGCAGGAGAACTCAGCTCCCGCCAAACCCGGTGCGCATGGGCGATGGAGCCTGTGTCCGGAAGGCGCGGGCCGCAAGCAGTACAACCTGCATTTTATCAACACCCCGATCCAGTTGTCAGGGGCTTATGGCAAGACCAAGCCGGTTATCGACAAGTACGGTCTGATTTACGTGATCGACGAGGATATGGCGGCGGTCAAGGCGGATCCCAAAAAGGCCCTGCCGCTGGTCATTCGTGCCAATGTCTATGATTGTGTCGATGTGTTGTTGGTGAGTGAATGGAATGACGATGATTTTACGAACTTCCAGATGTCGAAGATCAACATTCATCCTCATTTCTTCCAGTTCGACAATCAGTCGTCGGATGGCGTCATTACCGGTTTTTCCTATGACCAGTCGATGCGCTCGTACCGGCAGTTCGACAAGAAGATGAAGAAAGGCCATCATGTGGGCATGCCGGTTCCGATGAACGCGAAAGTGCTGAGCAGCACCAAGCGTGGATCGAGAACCGTCAAGATCAAGATGGCTCATGATTCAACACCGTTCCATGTAGGTACGGATATCATCGTCGGTATCGAGCGGCCTAATGGCAAGGACGCACGCTGGATCAAGTCCATCAGCCCGAAACCCGGCAAGTCGAAGGACGGGGTGTACACGATCACCTTCACCGAGGGCATGACCCATGCCCACAAGAAGGGTGAGATCGTGAGCGCCGAGTTTGTCCGTTACCGCTGGTGGGTGGATGCCGATGTCGGGCTGGTGTTCTGGCACGATCACGCGTTCGGTGCGACCACCTGGCCGCACGGCGGTATCGGTTCGACCATCGTCGAGCCCTGGGGCTCGACCTATCATGATCCTAAAACCGGTAAGCTGATTCGCAGTGGCCCGGTCGCGGATATTCATGGCACCGAGCCGGTCGCTTATGCGCGCAACGGCAGTTTCCGTGAGCTCGTGGTTCAGTTGCACGATACGGTTCCGCATAATGCACAGCTGGTGAAAGAAGGAAATCCACCGGGTCTGTCGCGTGAGAATGCGATTGCAGCCGGTCAGTCGATTTCTTTCCAGATGCCTGCGGTGATGCAGGATGTCGCATTCCCGCATTTGAACGGCGGCACGCACACCACGGGCGGCGGTTTGAATTTCCGTTCGGCTTCCCTGGCGGCGCGGTTGGCGGCTAACCCGGATGCTTCGATGCTGTTCAGCAGTAAAACGCATCGGGACCCGGATACCCCCATGCTCAAAGCCTATCTGGGGGATAACGTCGTGTTCCGCCTCCTGCATGGGATGCAGAACGAAACCCATACCTTTGTGGTTTCCGGTCACGGTTACCGGCCGGAACGGTATGACCGCGATTCCCGCGTCACCAACACGATTCATATTGGAATCGCGGAGCGTTACGACCTGGCCACCACGGCGGGCGGTTACCAGCAGATCGCCGGTGATTACCTGATCTACAACGGTCGCACCTCGCATTTTTCGGAGGGCAGTTGGACAATTTTCCGTGTGTACGACAAGCCGCAGAAAGATTTGCGACCGTTGGAAGGAACACGTGGAATTCTGCCGAACAAGCCGGTTTGTTCTGCCGGTGCTCCCGTGAAAAACTTCAGCGTGGTGGCTATTGACAAGGAACTGCAGTTCAACCCGAACACCGAAGATATGATCGAGGTGGATTTCGAGCGGAAACTTCTGCTCCACAATCCCAATGGCAAGGTGT
>JAHELC010000029.1 GCA_024644405.1 Nitrospinaceae bacterium | reverse complement strand
CCCCCGGTGCCGATGACGGCGATGACGATATTCTTTTCGTTGGCGTTTTGGGCGTGGAGGGCGGGGGTTGCCGCGGTTGCGATGGCAGTCCCGGAGGTGGTTTGGAGGAATTTGCGGCGGGTGAGAGGGGATGGGGTGGGGTTGTTCATAGGTTTGGACGGGTTCCCCTCACCCTAGCCCTCTCCCCGGGGAGAGGGGAATTCTAATCGGACGCCAATCAGGAAGAGAGAGGACAGAGAGGACGTCTGCGTCGCTTGGCGGAACGGAAGGCGGTAGTGTTACTACCGCAGTCCAAAGGATTGCTTCGCAATCGGGCGGCGACGACAAAGCGTCGCCCTCCAACCTCAAACATAGGCAGGGATGCCTGTGTCACATTGGGGACAGGCTGGAAGCCTGTCCTACTTAGGCGAAGGGTACTCGCTTACGCTCGCACCTACGCGAAGAGCTTGTCGACGGACTGGGCTTTGACGAGTTCGCGGGGCTGCTTGAGGTGGTTGTAGACGATGGTCTCGGGATCGATGCCGAAGCTGTGGTAGATGGTGGCGAGGATCTCGGTGGGATGGACCGGGTTGCTGACGGGGGCGGAACCGGTCTTGTCGGACTTCCCGTGGACGTATCCGCGCTTGATGCCGGCGCCGCCGATAATGGAGGTGTAACAGTAGGGCCAGTGATCGCGGCCGTCGGCGCTGTTGGTGTTGCCGGAGGTGCTGACGCCTTTCTCCGGGCTGCGGCCAAATTCGCCGATGGCGACCACGAGGGTTTCGTCGAGGAGACCGCGGCTGTCGAGGTCGGAGAAGAGGGCGGGCAGGCTGGCGTCGAGCATGGGGCCCGACTGATCTTTCATGCGCTTGCTGAGGCCGGTGTGATGATCCCAGGAATGATTGTTCGAGTTGGCGACCTTGGGCCAGATGACTTCGACGACGCGGGTGCCGGCCTCGATGAGGCGGCGCGCGAGAAGGAGGCTCTGCCCGAACGTATTGCGGCCGTAGCGGTCGCGCATCTGTTCGGTCTCAGCTTCCAAGTTGAAAGCATCGCGGGCGCGACCGGAGACGATGAGGTTGAGGGCGCGATCGTAGTATTCGTCGAGGTTGTACTGTTCGACGGCTTTTTCGATCACGGGCATCTGGTCTTCGATGGCCTTGCGCAGGGTGGCGCGGCGCTTGAGGCGCATGGAGAAGACCTCGGGACGGAGCTGGAGGTCGTCGACCTTGATATTGTCCATCTTGTTCATGTCCATGTCGTCGCCCTCGGGGAAGAGGTAATAGGGATCGTAAGCTTTCCCGAGGAAACCGGCGGTGCCGGCCTTATTGACGACGTTGCTTTCCTGCAGCGGGCGCGGGAGCATGACGAAGGGGAGCATGGGTTCGTCGGTCGGCTTGAACTTGACGATGTTGGCGCCGAAGTTCGGGTAATCTTTCGGGCTGGGCGGTTCGAGTTGGCCGGAGGGGCTGACCTTATCGGTCGTGTACCCGGTCATGATCTGGTAAATGGCCGCGGTATGATTGAAGAGACCGTTCGGCGTGTAACTCATGGAACGGATCATGGTGAACTTGTCGTTCACCTTGGCGAGGTTCGGGAGGATCTCGGTGAAGTTGACGCCCGGGATCTTGGTGGGGATGGGTTTAAACTCGCTGCGGATGTTGTCCGGCACGTTCTCCTTGGGATCCCAGAGATCGAGGTGGCTGGGACCGCCCTGGAGATAGATCATGATGATGTTCTTCGCCTTGCCCCAGCCGGGTGAACCGACGAGGCCGCTGTTGGCGCTGGCGCTCTGGGCGGCGAGGATGTTGTTGAGCGACATGCCGAGCATCCCGGCGCCGCCGACGCGCATGAAATCGCGGCGGGTACATCCGAGGTGATCGTCACAGAGATCTTTGGCTTTGGGTCCGTTGAATCTGAACATGGGATTGTCCTCCTGGGGCTAGATATAAATATAAACCGCGAATGGACGCGAATTCACGCTAATATTCGGGTTTTTGGAACCGCGAAACACGCGAAAGAAGCGAAATTTTTTGAGGTTAGTGGCGCCCCTACAGGGCTGATGGTTGTTTTTCGATTTATTCCTGGGGCGTTGCCCCAGGCTATCATGAGGCCGGCCCTTCAGGCCTGTTTTATTGTGTGCCGCTGCGCGGCCTATCGTTTTTGATCCGCCAACGGAGTGGCGGGCTACATTCATATTCGCGTCTATTCGCGTCCATTCGCGTCCATTCGCGGTTCGTTATTCCTGATCTTCTAGTGATTGAAAAGGAACGCGGGGTTGTTGATGAGGGCCCAGGTGAGGTCCTGGGCGGCGGTGAGGCGGCGGTTGGCGGATTGTTCGATGGACATTTTGGTGTCACGCCGCAGCTGCTCGAGTTTGAAATCGGGCGGGACGGGGCGCTCGGCTTTGGCGAGGGTGGCTTTGAGTTTTACCATCTCGGGATCGGCGGGCAGGGGGCGCTGTTGTTTCACGAGTGCGTGCCGGCGTTTGAGAAATTCCACGCTGGTGCCGCGGTAATAATCCATGAGCGCGGTTTTCTGTGCCGCGGAGCGTTGCGACGGCGACAGCTTTAAGATGGCGGCGATATCCACGGGGGTGCCGAAATCGAGTGGGGTGGGTGAATCGGTGACCCAGATGCGGAATTTGCCGAGCGGGTAGTCGCCGTCGGAGTAGCGGTTATTAAGGGTGAACGTGAGCGTTGCAGTGTTGGCGGCGGGGAGGGGTTTTTCGAGTTTGAAGGTGGCGAGGCGCGGGGTGCCGGCAGGCGAGCCGCCGACGCCCCAAGCCTTGTCGTTGCGCTCGATTTTGCCGTTGATGGCGTTCTTGACGTCGAATCCCTTCTGGATGTGATCGGCGCGGGCGTCGACGAACTTGGCGTTCGCCGGCTTGGCGGCGGGCGCGGGCTTATCCTTGGCGGCCGGGGCAGGTTTGCCTTTCGCAACGGGTTTCGGCTTCGGCTTCGGAGTGTAATCGAGTTTCAGCTCGGTGAGGACGAAGTTGGCGTTCGGGTTGAGGCCGGGGCCGAATCCGGGAAGGCGATCGTCGGGCAGGGCCTCGATCATTACGCCGGTGATGGAGGCGAGTTTCGGCGGGGCGGTGACGGTATAATCGGAGTTGCCTTCGAGTTTTCCGGAGGCGAGCACGGTACCGTCGTCCTGTTTTTCGAGTTTCAAGTTGCCGGTGGCCTTCACGGCGGTGGGATCCAGCGGCGTCCAGTTGGTCCAGAGCCGGTCGAGGGTGAGGCTCTTCTCCCATTTCGTGAATTCCTCGCCGAGGGTTTTGGCTTCGTATTCCTTCAAGGCCTTGTCGGCTGCGACGATGCGAGCCTTCTGGGCCTTCTCGGCTTCGGCTTTCTTTTTATTATAAGCGGGAGTGTAGACATCGATATCGCCTTTGGCTTTGCTGATGGCGATCAGGCGTTGGCGTTCTTTCTCCGCGGTGATGGGGATCATTTTCGCCTCGAGTGCGGCAAGATCGGCGACGAGTTTTTTGTGATCGCCCTCGATTTGATTCATGTTCCCGAGTGCGGCCGCGATTTCCTTTTCCTTCGGGGCGCGGTTAAGGACGCGGAGAAAGACTTCCGCGATCATTTTGGGGTCGTCCGTTTCGCGTTGGACGAGCTTGGCGATGGCGTTATTGGGATCACCGACGGCGTCGGCGACAGCGGGTCCGCCGAGGAGGGCCATGACCGAGCCGAGTTGGACGTCATTGCTGCGTTCGCATTCGCAGGAGCTTTCGTGGGGCGGACGTCCCAGGTTGGCGAGAAATCCGCTCTTGAGATCGAGCTTGGCATCGGCGAGCTGGGCGGCGCGTTCACCGGGTTTGGCGCCGGGGATTTTGGGAGTGGCGCCGGTGACGGCGTAGACGGTGTCGAAGAGGACTTCCGCCGGGAGGCGGCGCGCTTTGGCGTGGGAGAAATTGATCTCGTCATCGGCGTTCCACTTGTTGGTGGCGATGGAGAGCTGGTAAGTGCGCGACTTGCAGATGAGCTGCATGAGGTGGCGGACGTCGAAGTCGCTGTTCACGAATTCGCTGGTGAGCCAGTTGAGCAGTTCCGGATTGGAAGGCGGGTTGCCGGCGCGGATATCGTCGAGGGGTTCGATGACCCCTGTGCCGAGGAGGTAACCCCAGATCCGGTTGGCGTAACTCATGGCGAAGTACTGGTTGTCGGGCGAAGTCATCCAATCGGCGAGTTTCTGGCGGCGGGTGGCCTCGGGACCGGCTTTGGATTGCGCCTGGTAAGGGAAACGCGGCGGGGTGATTTCCCCGGTGCGCTCGTGTTTGATATCGCCTTCATCCAGGTCCAGGGCGATCTCGTAGAGCGGTTTGGCGCCTTCCACGGCGGTGCCGCCGACTTTCTTGTTTCCGCTGCCTTTGGCGTCGGGTTCGAGCCCCACCTGGGCGAAGAACGCGGCGGTTTCGTAATACTGGTCCTGGGTCCAGCGTTCGAAGGGATGGTCGTGGCACTTGTTGCAATTAAAACGCGTGGCGAGGAAGAGGTGGGTGGTATTCTCCATGAGTTCCTCCGGGGTGCGCAGGATCTTGTAGTAGGATGCGGCGGGGTTTTCCTTGTTGGAGCCGGAAGCAGTGAGAATCTCCTGGACGAATTTGTCGTAAGGCGTGTTGGCGTCGACGTGCCCGCGGATCCAATCGCGGAACGCGCGGGCGCCTTCGGGGCCGAGGAACTTGCTGTTGACCATGAGCATGTCGGCCCATTTGTTGGACCAATGATCCACGAATTCCGGTGCACCGATGAGTTTGTCGACGAGGGTGTCGCGTTTCTTTCTCGCGGGAGTTTTATCCGCGAGAAAGGCGCGGATAGCATCGGGGGTGGGCGGCAGGCCGGTCAGATCGAGATAGACGCGCCGGATGAATTCTTCGTCTGTGCAGAGTCCGGAGGGAAAGATTTTCATGCGCTGCCATTTGGCGGCCACGAGTTCGTCGATGGGGTTGTTGGCGGGTTGTTTTGTCCACTTAAAGCCCCCGCGATCGCCCATGACGGTGAGCGTGGTGGCGGCGTACGCGCCTTGGAAGCGGGCGAGGATGGGGGCTTCGCCGCGCCGGATGGTGGTGAGGAGACCGAAATCGTCGTGGACGGCCACATCGAGGTTGCCACTCTCGACAAACGATTCGCGGGTGACGTCGCGTTTGACTCCGTCGGCGTAGGTGGCGACGACGCGCAACTGCTGGCGGTCGCTGATGCGCTGGATGACGGGGTTCTTCGGAAAGAGCTCGATGGATTTTACTTTTGGCGTCTTGGTATCGAGCGGGGTCCCGGCGGCGATCCAGTCGTGAATGACCTGGTAATAGTTCGAGTGGAGCTGGGTGACCTGGCCGCCTTCGTGTGGGACGGCGCCGGTGGCTTTGAGAAGCATGAGGCTGTCGCCTGCGGAAGCCATGTTGACGCGGCGGGTGGCGTGGTCATCGGAAAAGGCGCGGACATCGAAGAGCGGATCGTATCCGCGGAGGGAGAGTTTGAACCCGTTTCTTCCTTCCTTCGAGCCGTGGCAGGTGCCGGCGTTGCAGCCGAGCCGGCTGATGACGGGATTCACGTCACGCGTGAAATTTGGATGGAACTTCTGTCTGAGGCCCGTGACCTGGACGGCGGCGGTGGCAGTCTGCCCGGCGAGACGGGCGGTGAGGGTGGCTTTTCCTTCGGCACTAGGATGGGCAAGGCCGCGCATGCCGATTTCGAGAAGGGGTTTTTGCTGGTTCCACTTCACCATGCGGGTGACGTCGGCGCTTTCGCCCGAGTCGAGTTTTGCGGTGACGAGGAGCTGGTGGTATTGGGCGGGGCCGGAGAGCGAAATATTTTCCGGAAGAATCCGAAGTCCGACGACCCGGCGTCCTTTGGGAAGGACTTCCGGGGATTCAGGGGCGGGTTCACCCTTGGCGTGATCGACAGGTTTATTTTTAGCTGCCGCGACGGCGCTTCCGGTGGCGGCGTCTCCCGGCGCGGTAATGTCGACGGGGACGAACTCTTGTCGGATTTTTCCGGATTCGGCATCGATGAGACGGATGCGGCCGTCGTTCCCGCCGCTGGCGACGGTTTTTCCATCGGGGCTGAAAGTGACGGTGTAGACGCCGGTATCGAGGGGGATCTTGTGGAGGAGTTCTGCGCCCTGGGTGTGGTAATCGTCGAGGATCTTCTGCTCCGCGTCGCTGCGCTTGAGCCGCGCGGCCTTTAAGTAGACGGCAGCGACTTCCTTGGGCAGCGCGATGTCGAACTCACTCTTATAGATGTGGACCGCGCCTTTGCCGTTGTAACTGGCGCCGGCGGCAATGCGTTTTCCATCGGGCCGGTAAGCGGCGCTCCAGACGCGTCCTTGCATGGCGGGGAAACGGCGGACGAGGTTGGCATTATCGCCGATCTTGCGGGAGGTTTCGCGGTAGAGGCGGTAAGTCTGGGGGACGCCATTTGAACTGCC
>JAHELC010000005.1 GCA_024644405.1 Nitrospinaceae bacterium | reverse complement strand
ATGTTCTAGCCAAGGTGGAAGACCGAAAAGCAGGAGCGGCGGACGCATTGATGCTGAACCCGACCGGGCAATTGACCGAGTGCACCACCAGCAACTTCTTCTTTGTCCGCGATCAGCGCCTGATGACCCCTTCGTTGGATTGCGGTATTCTATCTGGAATCACCCGGGAAGTTGTACTTCGCTTGGACCGTGAAAATGGCGTGTTGGTGGAGGAGGGGGAGTGGCCTCCTGATGTTCTTCAAAATGTGGAGGAAGCTTTTATCACAGGTACTGTCAAAATGGTTATGCCGGTTACCTCGTTGGATGGAAGACCTATCGGAAACGGCAAGCCAGGTCCTGTTACCAAAATGATGATGCGGCTTTATCAGGATGTCCTGAAATCCCTGTAATAGAATTTCCAAAAATAAAATCTGGAGGCGTTGTGGCTCTTTTGGCGGGTTTGACCGGTGGCATGGGTTCCGGGAAGACGACTGTCGCGAAACTATTTAAAGCATTGGGTGCCTACGTTTTGGACGCGGATGAGATATGCCGATCCCTGGTAGAGCCTGAAAAGCCGGCTTGGCTGGAAATAGTCGATTTACTGGGGAATGGGGTTTTAAGGGACGACCAGACCTTGGATCGCCGGAAAGTTGCGGGTATCGTCTTTAAGGATCCGGAGAAAAAAAAGGCGCTGGAGGCCATTCTTCACCCGCGGGTGATCGAGGAAGAACAGGCTATTTATAAAGATATCCTGAAAAATGATCCCGGAGCATTGGTAATAATTGATGCGGCCCTGTTAATAGAATCGGAAAATTACCGTAAAGTAGATAAGGTGATTGTGATTGCCTGTGATGAGGAAACCCAGCTTCAAAGAATCATGGCCAAAAATAAGTTTTCACGGGAAGATGCTCAAAGGCGATTGCAACAACAAATGCCTCTTGAAGAGAAAATTAAATATGCCGATTATGTACTTCACAATGATTCAGGTTTGTCAGAATTGAAGAAAAAGGCAGAGGCGTTGTTCCATCAATTGAAACAGTTAGCGGTTTAACAATTATGGCTCAAGAAGATTTAGGACAGGCAGCGGACCTTGACTTGCGTGAAATAGCAGAAATCGAGCGCCTGTTAAAGGAACAAGAGGAGAGGGCGGATGCAGACATTCTTCAAGTCCATCCTTTAAGGAGGTTTCTCAATCAAAAGCGGATATTGGGATTGGCAGTGACCCTCCTGCTGGTTTGGGGAATAGGTTTGGGCCTGCTGAATTTAATTGATAGAAATGCGAAGGTGTCACAGGTTTCCCCGGTGGAGCGGGCACCGGTTCAAGACTTGATTCCTGCGGCCTTTCAAATTCAAAAACCCAATATTTATCCCCTCGAACCATTTTTTGTTCCTATCCTCAGCAAAAACAAAGAAACAGGAAAATTTCTTCAAGTGACCGCACATCTCGTGTTGAGCAATCGTAGACTCCACAAAGATATCGATAAAGTCCGGCCCCTGATTCGTCAGAGTGTGTATACGGTGATCGGCCGAAAAAAAATAAAAGACTTTGAAAAAAGGGGAGTTAAAATTGAAGAAAAGATAAAAAGGGAAATATTGACGGCCTCTAATTCTTTTCTTTTGAGTGGAACGGGAACAATCACCAATATCATTTTTACCGAGTTTATTGTCAGCCCCTCCTGAGCCTTGATTACGAAGCGGGCCCGCCTTGACATCCCCTATGAAGGTTGTATATTAAGAATATATAAACCCTTATTAAAAAAGTGGTTATTGCCATGCCAACCATTCAGCCCACTAACTTGCAGCTGGTTTTGCAAATGAGTTCTGCTGTGGAAAAGGTGCAGGCTCAGCAGGTGCAGCAACTTGCGGCCGATCAGATTCAGGATCAGGAGCGCGTTTTATTGGATGAGGCCAAACGCACTGAATTACAAGAGCCTGAAGGCAGTAATCCCACAGAGCCGACCAATCCTGATGAAAGTGGGCGCGGCCGGAAACGCCTTCGCTTTAAGAAACCCGGTCACAATGCCGATGAGGAAGGAAAAGGGAATCTACCACCCCAGGGTACCGAGGAAGAAAGCCAGGGATCCAATCTTGACATTGTGGTATAACCCAAAACTTTTTCCGGCTTATGTTGTCCGATAATCTTTCTCCCAATACTCTTCGCCCGATTTTCTCCCACGCTCTGGCACTCAAGCTTGAGACCATCAAGCTGGACGCCTTCATCCAAAACTATTCTGCAGGTCAGACTCTTTCCGGAAAAGTGGTTCAGGTGTTGCCGGAACAAAAGGCGGTAGTGGAGCTGCAGGGAGAAAAACTTTTGCTGCAGTTTTCACGTCCGGTCAAACCGGGTCAAAATATTGCGATCAAAATAGAGCAGATTCACCCCAGCCCCGTATTAAAATTGACGGAACTTTCTTCTCTTGCTTCTTTGCAAAAGAGTGCTCCCGGAAACCTGGCCAAACAACCGGGACCTATAAATACCCGGGAATCAGACAAAACGTCCATTCAAAGCCGACCCACCAATTCGCTTTTGGGAACGACAGGTGCCAACAAAGGACCCGCTGCCCAGGATATCAGGAAATTTGACTCACTCTCAAAGACTGCTTTGAAACAGTTGGGTCTCGAGGCAGGACAAAAGGTGAAAGCTGAGGTTTTACGTGTAGTGGATCGGGAAACCCTTCAGATTCGCTTCAACGGAAATACTCTAACTCTAAAACACAACTCAACGGTGCAACCCGGCGAGTCGGTAAATCTTCATGCCAGGGCTGTCCCTTCAGGAAAATTTGTGCTGGAAGTCGAGCCCACACCGAACGCGTCTTCCATCCACCGATCCCCTCTGGAACTGTCGGTCTTAAAAAATTATCTTCCGGCACGGCAATCCCTGATTCAGGTGCTGGCAGGCCTCAAGGAAACATTTCTGGAAGGTTCATTGACTCAATTAAAAGAATTGAATATTGATCCGGGACAGCTGAAACAACTGCAAGCCAATCTTCAAAAAATAGTATCCGGAGAATTCAAAGCTCCGGATGCAGGCCAGTTGAAGGAAATTGTAGACCGGAGCGGATTTCATTACGAGGCCAAGGTGAGGGACTTTGTATTAGAGCCCGGCCTCTCCAATAAGAATGCTCTTTTGGAGAATGATTTAAAGGGCCAGTTAATGCGTCTCGCCCGGCAACTGGAACAGATTCCAGCCGGCACCACGGACAACCCTGCTTCTGACAAATTCATTGGAAAGTTGATGGCGCAGATGAATCAAGCGGTCACCAATATAGAACTGCACCAGCTCACCCATCATTTTTCCAAAGAGGAGCAACATCCATTGCTGTTGCAACTACCGGAAAATCTTTTAAGTGAAGAAGATCGTTTTAGAATTTATATTCTTCCCGATCAGGGGGAGGGTGCAGGCCAGGAATCCGATTCCCGCAACCGGATTTTCAATTTGGTTTTCCTGCTCAATCTTTCAGCTCTGGGCGATTTGAGAATTGAAACCAGGATACTGAAAGATGAAATTTCGATTCTCATTACCGGTTCCAATTCCAACGCCGTTCAATTTATCCAGGAGCATGTGCCCGAGCTGGAAAATTCGTTTCAGGAAGCGGGATTTTCCATTAGCGTGACCAGTCGGCACCAGGCTGAAGTTCCGATGGAAATTCCCGACAGTCTGGGTCAATTGCTGGTCGATACTCCTTTGCAAATGGTGGACCTTAAAACATGAGCAGAAGAAAAAATAAAAACCTGAAATCTGCGGTGGCCCTGAAATATCATACGGAGACAGACGCCGCTCCCAAAGTGACTGCCAAGGGGGAAGGGTTGGTCGCCAAGCGCATCATCGAGTTGGCCCAGGAAAACCAGGTACCGATCAAAGAGGACCCGGATCTGGTGCAAATCCTTTCCCAGGTGGATATCAACAAGGAAATTCCTCCATCGGTTTATCGAGTCGTGGCCGAGCTTCTGGCATTTGTCTATAAATTGAACAATAAATATCAAGATTTCCCCGGTAAATCTACCTAACTGTTTTTCAATGTTTTTCAGTCTTTTGATCGTCATTTTTCTATTTGATCCTGCTGTTTATTAAATCGATTGACTCCCTTTGGGGTGTTTGTTATCCTTAAAAAACAAGGATTTGTGATTATTTCCTGCATTTTTTTGCACTTGAAGGGTTCGGATCTTAATTACACAGGCCTTTTAAAAATTATTGGGCTGTCCTGCTGAAATTGTGTTTTTCCTGTCGAGAATTCCGGCCGAGGAAAACGATATTTTTTGAAAGGCTAACTGCTTTGATTAAAACTGTCGCCATTAGATTGATCGCTATCCTTTGTCTGTTTTGGGTGGGTGTTTCTCCCGCCTCAGCCACCTTTCCCGGGGAAGTCGAGACCGAAGAATTTGACTTTACCGTGCCGACTGCACTGGAAACCCGTGTAAATTTTTGGAAAAAAGTTTACACGCAGTACTCGACCCAGCACGCCATCATTCATGATCAGGACAATCTCAATATCATTTACGATGTGGTGTACCTGGGCGACAAGAATCTTTCTGCCAGAGCCCGTTACCGCAAGTTAAAACCCCACATTAGAAAGTTTAAGAAAATTCTGCGCAAGCTCGCCCGAGTCAGAAATCGAGTCAATCTGACGCCGGAAGAGGGACGCATCCTGAATTTGGTCCAAACGAATTTCAACAAAGCATCCCGCAATATACGGAGCCAGTTGGGTCAAAGGGATCGCTTTGAAGAGGGTTTGAGGAAGTCCGGCCTCTACATGAAAGAGATCAAAAGAATTTTCAAGGAAGTCGGAGTGCCGGAAGAATTGGCCGTATTACCGCATGTGGAATCGTCTTTTCAGATGCACGCTTATTCCAGCGCGGGCGCCGCAGGAGTCTGGCAATTCACCCGCAGTACCGGTCGCCGTTTCATGAAAGTTGGCTATGAAGTGGACGAACGACGGGATCCCATAATTGCCGCCTATGCCGCCGCCAAGCTTCTGAAATATAATTACGAGCAATTGAAGAGCTGGCCCCTGGCAATCACCGCTTACAACCACGGAGTGAATGGTATGAAGCGGGCGAAAAGAAGGCACGGGGATGACATCGTTGCAATAATAGATAATTACCGCAGCCGAAGATTCGGCTTTGCCTCAAAAAACTTTTTCTGCGAATTCATGGCCGCTCTGGAAGTGACCAAGTATCCCCGCCAGTATTTTCCGGGGATTGTCATGTATGAACCCTTCGAGTTTGATGAAATACCCATCGAGGATTATGTTCATATCTCGACATTAGTGAAACATTTTGATATGAGCCGTGAGGAAATCGCCCAATACAATCCTTCATTGCGCCGCCCCGTTATTTCCGGCAAGAAAAGAATACCTAAAAATTTCGTATTCAAGGTTCCTGTCGACGAAAATTTAAATCTTGATGAGGTGTACGCCTCCATCCCTGAAGATTTGAAATTCGACAAACAGGTTCGTGTTCGCTGGTATACCGTCCGAAGAGGGGATACCTTAAGTACCATTGCCCGCAATATGAGAACCTCCGTCCGAAAATTGAAAGATATGAATATGATCCGGGGGCATCGGATCTATAAAGGCCAGGTTTTGGAAATTCCGGGTAAAGCCTACAAAGGTGGGACGACTCGAGTCGTCAGTGTGCGTCATCCCAAGCCGGATTGGGAAAAAGTAGTGATCCCTCCCGATTTGGAAACCATCAAATACCGAGTTCGGCGGAGGGACACCCTGACCCGGATAGCCCGCAATCACGGGGTCCATGTCAGTGTTCTGGCTAAATTGAATGCGATGGAAGATCCGCATTCCCTCCGCCCCGGCCAGCGCATCAAGGTTCCAAAACCGGGAACCGATTTTAAACTGCAACTGGCTTCTGCCGCGGCCAAGAAAGAGGCTCAAACTGAAATCCCGGAAACGACAGTTGAAACGAACGGAGTTCAATCCGGTGAGGAAACCGTCGTAGCCAGTATCACGGAAGAGTCTCAAGCTGAAACCCCAAAAATGGCGGTTCAAATGAGCGGGGTTCAGTCCGATGAAGATACCGTTGTGGCCAGTACCACAGAATCTTTGGAAAAGACCTCGGATGTGGAAAAGGCTTTATCCAATATTGTCAGTGCGTTCCAACTGAACAGAAACCGTCACGCATTTCGTCCTGTAAAATTTGTTGCGGATAGCGAGGAAGAGTATCGTGTCGGCCTCATCAAGATTGATTTCGACGAAACTTTGAGTCATATTGCCGATTGGGCCCGGCTCTCGGTAAGGGAAGTACGACAGCTCAATAACCTGAGGAGAAGAGGAAGCCGGATTCGTGTCAATCAATCCATCAAGGTGCCTTTCCGAAGGACCACTCCCGAAGAGTTTGAGCGCAAACGGCAGGAATATCATAAGGCCATCCAGGAAGATTTTTTTGGGAATTACCAGGTGGAGAAAGTGGTGACCCGAAAACTGAAAAAGGGTGAGACCCTATGGGAAATATGCAATAACGTTTATTCCATTCCATTCTGGTTGCTCAGCAACTACAACCCGGACAAAGATATCAACAGCATTTCGGCCGGGGAATCGATCAGCATCCCCATTCTGACCGACAAAGCTTCCTGATTTTCAAGCTTCTTCCCCCACATGCTCCAAAGCGGTCTGTATGGCCCTCAGGTGGGCTTCAGTGCGAATAGCCATTGGCAAGGCCGTCGATGTTTCCAGCGTAAATACATGGTTGCACCCACGGGTGTAGGCATACAGGGCCATTGGCCACCATTCCATTTCATCCGGTTCGGATAAACGGCTCAATAGCCCCCGGTCTGCCGGTATCTCCTCAATTTCCTCTGCCAGATTCAAAGGATGGATCGGTTCCACCCGGTCCAGAATAGCCCGTCCAAGGGATGACAGGGGGGGCGTTTGGTCCTTCTGATAAAGATAATAACCCGGGCTGTCACCATCCTCGTGAAGCTCCAGATCCAACTCATAAGGTTGGTCCAGAACCTGTTTGACGAAAGTGACTTCACGCGGCACTTGATCCTCCTTGAATTTCCGATTGAGGTCGATGTTGTCCCGATTGTTGCGGGTTCCCGCTTCATACCCGGAAGGGTTGATGCAGGGGAGCAGGGTGAACTCCCAATCGTTCAGGAAACTTTTATAAAGTTTGTTTTCCAGAAAAGCGCAAATACTTTCCACTCCCGCCGGCTCGTCGCCATGGATACCACCCGAAATCAGGATGCGTCGGGGATTCCCCTGGCCCAATACGATTTTGATCAAGGGATACTCGCGGTTTCCAGCCAAGAGGGTATCCACTTCAGAGAACTCGCCCACCGGATTCAGGGAAGCTTTGAGACGTGTCACGATATCATCGAAATGTCTGACCGTCGGTTGTTTCATGAGTATAAGTTCGATTCAAACCTTTTTATCAGGAAATTTGCACTCCCGGCTAATGACACAGTCTGTGCACAGATAATTTTTAGCCTTGCAAACATAGCGTCCGTGAAGAATGAGATAACGATGAGCTTGCTTTAACCATTTTTTGGGAGTTACTTCCAGAAGTTTCAGCTCCGTCTCCAGCACATTTTTTCCCGGTGCCAGGCCTGTCCGGTTGGCGAGGCGGAACACATGGGTATCCACGGCGATGGTGGGTTGATCGAAACCTTCGTTCAGGACCACATTGGCCGTTTTGCGGCCGACCCCGGGAAGGCTTTCCAGATCTTCCCGGTTATCGGGGACTTTCCCGTTAAATTGTTCCAGAAGAATTTGGCATGTTTTGATGATGTTTTTCGCTTTGGTCGGGGCCAATCCAATGGTTTGAATGGATTTTTTCAGTTTGGTTTCGCCCAGCGCCAACAGCGCCTCGGGGGACGGATGCTTTTTAAATAATCCGGGAGTGACGGCATTGACGGATTTGTCCGTCGCCTGCGCGCTTAATATCACAGCGACCAGCAACTGAAAAGGATTCTGATACACCAGTTCCGAGCGTGCCTCGGGGAGACTCCGGTGCAACTTTTCATAAATTGTATTGACGGTTTTCGAATTCAACTGAGTTCCGGAATTTTTGGGAGTTGTTGCAAGTACTCTATTAGATGCGGATGAAAAAAAGGGGATTTATTTTATACTTCGTGCGCAACGCACCCCGACCAGGAACGACTCGGTGGCATCGGCCATTCCCGGGTGGCGGCTACTCACACGAACAAGAGATTCATCATCCGCCCAGGAACCCCCGCGGATGACATGATGGCTCCGGCGGTCTTTGGGACCCTTGGGATTTTTTCGAGGGCTGTTCTCGTAATAACTGGGAGAATACCAGTCCGAGACCCACTCCCAGACACTGCCCAACATGTCATGCACGCCCCAGGCATTGGGTTCTTTGCTACCCACCGGTTGAGGGGTTCGGACCGAATTGGTGGCATGCCATACATGATCATTGATTTTTTTTCCAAACGGATTTTCCGCCTTGCTTCCGGCGCGTGCGGCATATTCCCATTCTGCTTCTGTGGGCAGCCGTTTTCCCTGCAGGGAACAAAATTCCTCTGCATCCTGAAATCGGACATGGTCCGCCGGCCAGTCATCGTTGAATAACTTTGAGGGGTTCCTGCCTGATATTTTTTTAAATTGCTTTTGAGAAGCCTCATATTTGTCGATATAAAAAGAGTCCAGGCAGACTTTGTGGACCGGACGCTCTCGGTCGTTTTGCTCGTGGTCAAAGTAAAGGTGGGTTTCTGTGGTTCCCATTTGGAAACATCCCTTTGGAATTTGAATCATCTCCTTGCCCGGTTTTTTGGCTTGGGGGGACGCCGGGGCAATCAGGATACACAATAAAATGGCGGTGATAGCGTACAATTTTTTCATGGGCGAAATTTTACTTTTACTGGGGAAAATGTCAAGAAAAGGATTCAAAAATCCATGATAAATCTTTTATTCATTGGATTATTTCCGTAAAATAGAAGTAACTTTAAAACCAATGTATGCCGTTCTTATGAAACCAAGAAAATTTTTATTCCTGTTGGTTATTCCTTTTTTAACCCTTGTTACTCATTATCCCGATGTTTTGGCGGCCTCTGTTCCTTATAAAAAGAAGGTTCAAGTGCAACCGCTTCAAAATCCTCCGGGATGGGTGGGAACTTATAGTCCGGGTGCCCTGGTTTCGGACCTGATCAAACAAAAATTGCGCCAACAGGAAAATGTGATCCTGGTGCGGTTCATGGACCCGAAGCCCCTCGGAGCCAAAGATAAAAAAGGTTCTGCGGTCAACAGCTCCCCGGCCCAGGTCACCATTTCCGGAAAAATTATCAAATATCGGCCAGCATTGCCGGTCAATCTGGAAAGTACCAAATCTGAGAAAAGGATGTCCCGCTCGGCGGAGGTACAGATTGAATTCAAAGTCTTTCAGGGGCAGACACGACGTTTTATCTCCGGGTTTGTCCTGAGTGAAAAATCGAGGGAGGGTGAGTTTCCTCTGGGTTATTCGCTAAGCTCTTTGAATCTTGGAAGCCCGGATTTCCATAAAACTTTTATGGGAGGGGCACTGAACCGGATCACCGACAGAATTATGCCCACGATCGTGGATTACATGGATCGTGTGCCTTTGGACGGACAGGTGATTGCTGTTGAAAAAGAAGAGGAACAAATGATTATCAACGTGGGGCAAAAAAACGGCGTGGAAATCCGGGATGAGTTTGTCGTGTACAGCGTCGATGTGAATTTCCACGATCCCCTTTACAAGGAGGATATCGGTGACCGCCTGACCAAGCTGGGTGTCGTACGAGTCATCAATGTCCAGGAAGGATTTTCCGAAGCCGTCATCATGGCCGGTGGAGATTTTGTAAAGGGAAACCTGGTGCGTTCCAAAAAGTCCAAACCTCTACCTAAAATTCTGAAAAGAGCAAGAAAACTCACACCTTCTTCGATACCCCCTCAGTAAACAATAGAAATTGAAAATTTCCTAGGCGGTTTGTGTTGCGTTCTTCCAGTATTCCTGCAAGGGAGTCAGGGAGAGGCTGGAGGTCTTGAGTGATTGCAAAGCGTCCACCAGCGCGAAGGCTCCCGGAATGGTCGTGCAGTAGGGCAGGTTTTGTGTCAGTGAAGCGCGGCGCATGGAGAAAGAATCCTTGACCGCCTGTTCACCAAAAGTGGTGTTGATCATAAAGTCGACTTTCCCCGCTTGAAGTGTTTCTACAATATGAGGCGAACCTTCCTTGACCTTATTGATGTGAATCACTTTCAGCCCCAGGTCTCTCAGGTAATCCCCGGTGCCGCGTGTGGCCATGAGCGTATACCCCAATTCCGCTAGGCTTTTCCCGATTTTTCCGGCGGCTGATTTATCTCCTTCCTTGACACTGATAAACACCATTCCTTCTGGCGGCAGTTTGATGCCGGTCGCGATTTGCGACTTGGCAAAAGCCCGGCCGAAACTGGTATCCAAACCCATCACTTCCCCGGTGGATTTCATTTCAGGGCCCAGCAGGATGTCGACATCGGAAAATTTAATAAAAGGGAATACCGATTCCTTGACGGCAATATGTGATATTTCCCTTTCTTCGGTAAATCCCAACTCGCTGAGAGTTTTGCCCGCCATCACCTTGGCGGCAAGTTTGGCCAGGGGCACCCCGATGGCTTTGCTGACAAAGGGGATGGTCCGGGAGGCACGGGGATTGACCTCCAGAACAAAAATCTCACCATCGCGGACGGCAAATTGGATATTGAGCAGACCGATGACATTCAACTCCCGGGCCAACTCGCGGGTTTGCTGTTTGATTTCATCTGTCAGTGCCAGCGGAATCGTGAAGGGAGGGAGTGAACAGGCGCTGTCACCAGAATGGATGCCCGCTTCCTCGATATGCTCCATGACGCCGCCGATGACCACCTGGTGTCCATCGGAAATGGCATCGACATCCAGTTCGGTTGCGTTGTCCAGAAAGTCATCGATCAAAACCGGATGCTCCGGCGAAGCTTTAACCGCGAACCGCATATAACGGTCCAGACTGTCCTGGTTGTAAACGATTTCCATGGCGCGTCCTCCCAGAACATAAGAAGGCCGCACCATCACGGGATATCCTATTTCCCCGGCAATCGCCCGGGCTTCTTCCAGCGAGGTGGCTGTACCGTTTTGGGGTTGCCGGATACCAAGTTTCTCGAGAACCTCCTTGAAGCGTTTGCGATCTTCCGCCCGGTCGATATTATCCGGGCTGGTCCCGATGATGGGCACACCCGCTTGTTCCAACGCGACCGACAGGCGTAACGGCGTTTGACCGCCAAACTGGACAATCACGCCATCCGGTTTTTCCTTTTGAACAATGTGAAGCACATCCTCGTAAGTGAGCGGCTCAAAATACAACCGGTCCGAGGTGTCGTAATCGGTACTCACGGTTTCCGGATTGCAATTGACCATAATGGTCTCAAATCCTTCTTCTCGTAACGCGAAGGAAGCATGCACACAGCAGTAGTCAAATTCGATTCCCTGGCCGATGCGGTTGGGTCCGCCACCCAGGATCATTATTTTTTTCCTGTCTGAGGGATTGGCTTCGCATTCTTCTTCATAAGTGGAATACAGATAAGGGGTATGCGCTTCAAATTCCGCTCCACAGGTGTCCACCCGTTTGAATACGGGAATGATGTGTGCCGATTGCCTTCTGGCGTTTACATCGGTTTCTTTACAGTTTAAAAGTTTGGCGAGAAACAGGTCGGAGTAACCCATTTGCTTGGCTTTGCGCAAGTCGCCGTCCGTCAGTTTGTTTAAAGATCCGGTGTGGATGATTTCCTTTTCGAAATCTACGATTTCCTTCAGGTTAAACAAAAACCAGGGATCGACGGCAGTAATCTTATAAATTTCTTCCACGGAAAGCCCACGCCGAAGGGCCGCGGCAATGTGCCAGAGCCGGTCCCAATGAGGCAGCGCCAGCATTTCACGGAGTTTTTCCAAATCCGATTCGTTCTCGTGAAGCAGTTCCCCGCCGGATTCAAAATTTTCCTCCAGTCCGGATATCCCGATTTCCAGAGACCGCAGGGATTTCTGCAGAGCCTCTTTAAAGGTTCGGCCAATGGACATCACCTCACCCACGGATTTCATTTGAGTCGTCAGCAGGGGAGGGGTTTTGAAAAATTTCTCAAACGTGAACCGGGGAATTTTGACCACGCAGTAATCCAGCGTCGGCTCAAAGGACACGGGAGTGACCTGCGTGATGTCGTTGCGGATTTCATCCAGCGTGTAACCGACGGCAAGTTTGGCTGCGATCTTGGCGATGGGAAAGCCCGTGGCCTTGGAAGCCAGGGCGGAGCTCCGGGAAACCCGGGGGTTCATTTCAATCACGACCATCTCACCATTTTCGGGATTGATCGCGAATTGAATATTGGAGCCTCCGGTTTCCACGCCGATCTCGCGAATGATATCGATCGCCGCGTTGCGCATAATCTGGTATTCCTTGTCGGTCAGCGTTTGCGCCGGAGCCACGGTGATGCTGTCGCCGGTGTGGATGCCCATGGGATCAAAATTTTCGATGGAGCAGACGATGACCACGTTATCCTTGATATCGCGCATCACTTCCAACTCGTATTCTTTCCACCCCAATAACGATTTTTCGATCAGCACCCGGTGCGTGGGGCTGGCGCTGAGTGCCCAGTCCACCATTCTTTCAAACTCCCCTTCGCTGTAGGCGATACCGCCGCCGGATCCACCGAGAGTGAAGGACGGCCGGATGATGGCGGGGAACCCGGTATTTTTAACAACCTGCCAGGCCTGTTCGACCGATTCGGCGTAACCGCAGGGAGCCACCTGAAGCCCGATGCGCTGCATCGCTTCGTTGAACCGTTGGCGGTCCTCCGCCTTGTTGATCGTATCCACATCGGCACCGATCATTTCCACATTGTGCTCGGCGAGGACTCCCATTTCTGCCACCGCCAGCGCGGTATTCAATCCGGTTTGGCCACCCATGGTCGGGAGCAGGGCACCGGGTTTTTCCTTTTCAATGATTTTGGTCACGACTTCCGGGGTAACGGGTTCGACATAGGTCCGATTTGCGAACTCCGCGTCGGTCATGATGGTGGCGGGATTGCTGTTCACCAGTACTACCTGGTATCCCTCCTCCTTGAGGGCCTTGCAGGCCTGGGTTCCCGAATAATCGAATTCGCAGGCCTGGCCGATAATGATCGGACCGGCGCCGATGATCAATATCTTTTCAATGTCGGTTCGTTTAGGCATCAGTCCCGGTAAATGTCGCGGACATCGATTTGGCGGGACCGCTCCCACTTCAAGCTCATGTAAGAAAGTTTGCGGATGAGGTTGAAGCGGTTTTGGCGGTGCTCGCCTTCGATGGTTTTCGTTCTCAGTTCGGTCAATTGATTTTCTATATCCGAGATTTGGGTTTCCAGTTTAATTTTATGATTTTCCAACTGGGCAATTTCTTCTTTTAAGGACTCGATCTTTTTTTCCTTGGTTGTGCCGTCAAGTTTTGCGTTCACCTTTTCAAGCCTGGCAGTGATTTTTGCAAGACTCTTTTGAGGGGCGGCAAGAGATTTTTTGAGATGTTTCTCCTTTGCGAGCGCCTCTTCTTCACTGGCTTTCAGGTTTTTAACCTTGGACAAGATAAACTCGACGGTCGGTTTCGGGTGATAACAAAAATGATCGGTAAAATAATATTGCCCCTGATAAGGAATGAGTCGCCCTTCAAAAAGATCGTCGGAATTGAAAAGCATGGAGCCCTCGTTTTCCTTAACCTGATATTTATCATTAGTCATAATATTGACAACTACCACATGATCGTTCTTGATCTTTTTCGCAACGAACAGTCCGTGTATGCTCTGGGAAATCGCCTCAGCCAGTTTCCTGTTTTCGGGAGCTACGGATTGGTTTTGTAAATATTGCTGAAGTGGGGTCGACGAATTGTCCGTACAGATCCGGTCGAATGTGTACCATTCCAGGAAACATCCCATGCGGCTTTCAAAAGACTTGTCATCCTCGAAAATTTCCCCAGAAATTTTCTGGTAATCTTTCTTGGCTTGAAATATGTCATCCTGAGGATGGGTTTTGGTGATCTCTTCAATCAGTTGGTTGATGTTTTCGCGAATCATCGATTTGCTTTCATAAGGGTGACAAAATCCTGAAACAAGTAGGAAGAGTCCTGGGGCCCGGGGGAAGCTTCCGGATGGTATTGAACGGATGAAACGGGATATTTTTTGTGACGAATGCCTTCGACCGTCTGGTCGTTGAGGTTAATGCAGGTGACCTCCACATCGTCGCTTCCGGTTTTCTCATCCACCGCAAAGCCGTGGTTCTGGGAGGTGATTTCCACTTTTCGCTTGCCCATGTCCATGACCGGCTGGTTACCGCCATGATGACCGAACTGAAGCTTGTAGGTGGTGCCGCCCAGTGCCAGATTCAGAATCTGGTGCCCGAGGCAAATACCGAACATGGGAACCTGGCCGACCAAATCGCGCACGTTCTGGATGGCATATGAGACCGCCGCCGGGTCGCCCGGTCCGTTGGATAAAAAAACGCCGTCCGGTTTCATCTTCAACACGGCTTCAGCCGGGGTGGTGGCGGGAACGACTTTAACTTTGCAACCGACCTGCGTCAGCCGGCGCAGGATATTGCGCTTGATCCCGAAATCATAGGCGACCACGAAAAAATTTTCCTTATGTCCGTTATGCGATAGATCCGAGTATCCCAGGCGAAGATCCCAATCGCCCTCAGTCCATTCATAGGGTGCCTTGCAGGTCACTTGCTGGACTAGGTCTTTGCCCACCATACTCGGAGATTTTTTGGCTCTTTCAATAAGGATGTCGGGACTGGACAGATCCCGGGAGATGATCGCCTGCTGGGCTCCCTGGTCCCGTATATGCCGGGTCAGGGCGCGGGTATCGATGCCCTGGAGGCCGACTACGCCGTGTTTTTTCAAAAATTCGTCCAGTGTTTCCCGGGACCTCCAGTTGCTGGGAATGCCGCTCAGTTCCTTGATGATAAACGCGCTCAAATAGGGACGGTCGGATTCAAAGTCCTCCGGATTGATGCCGGTGTTCCCAATCAGTGGATAAGTCATCACCACCATCTGGCCGCAATAGGAAGGGTCGGTTAACACTTCCTGGTAGCCCGACATGCTGGTGTTGAACACCACTTCCCCTTCGGCCTCCCCAATGGCGCCGAACAGGGTCCCCCGAAATGTTTTACCGTCCGCTAATGCGAGAATGCCTTCCATAACGCCCTATAATAAACTTTATAAATTACATTAATAAAATAAATATAATTAGCTGGAATATATAATATTTCCTTTAGCTATTGTGTGCCGGACTCGTCCCTTGACCGGCCACCCGTCGAAGGGCGAGTTTTTGCTCTTCGATTTGAATTGGCTCGCCTCGACCTTGTATTCCTGGCCGGGATCAAAAATCACCACATCCGCTTGCTGTCCCACGCCCAGGGTTCCCTGATCCAGCTTGAAAATTTCCGCCGGCCGGGAGGTCAGTTTTTCGACCAATTGCGGCAGCGTCAGGATTTTTTCTTCAACCAGCCGGAGGCTCAACGGCAGGGCCGTTTCCAGCCCCACGATTCCGAAACAGGCGTTGTGGTAATCCGCCTGCTTGTCCACCCGATCGTGCGGTGCGTGGTCAGTCGCAATTATATCAATAGTTCCGTCTTTGAGCCCTTCTTTAATCGCATCTATATCGCTTTGTGCACGCAGGGGAGGACTCATTTTGGTGTTGGTGTCGTATCCGCGGACCGATTCGTCGGTCAGGATGAAGTGATGCGGAGCCACCTCACAGGTCACCGGTAACCCCTTGGCCTTGGCCCGGCGGACCAGTTCCACCGACTCGCCACTGCTGATATGCGCCACGTGCAGGCGGCCGCCGGTTTTTTCCAGCAGGGCGATGTCGCGATAAACCATAATGTCCTCCGCCTCGGTCGGCATCCCCTTCAGGCCCAGCTCGGTGGACACCCGGCCTTCGTTCATGCACCCCCCATTTGTCAGGTCGAGGATTTCGCTGTGTTGGATCAGGGGCAGGTCGAACATCCGGCTATATTCGAGAGCGCGGCGCATCACCTGATTGTTCATCACCGGCCGGCCGTCGTCGGAAAACGCGATGACTCCGGCGTCTTTCAAATCTCCCATATCGGACAGGGACTCGCCTTTCAAGCCCTTGCTGATGGCGCCGATGGCCAGCGCCTGGATCTTGCCATGCGCCTTGGCGCGGGAGATCATGAGTTCGGTGACCGAGCGGTTGTCGTTGACCGGGTTGGTGTTCGGCATCATGGCGACGGTGGTGAAACCTCCGGCGGCAGCGGATTCGCATCCGCTCTCGATGGTCTCCTTGTACTCGAATCCCGGTTCCCGGAAGTGGACGTGCATGTCGAGAAACCCCGGCGCGACGATACAGTCTTTGGCGTCGATGATTTTTGCTGAGCCGTCTTGCTTGGCGGGACTTTTACCGGAAGGCGTGACCGATTGAATGAGGCCTTTTTCGATCACGATATCGTATTTGCCGTCTATGTTGTTGGCGGGATCGATGACCCGGCCGTTTTTAATGATCAGTTTCACTACCGCCTCCCAGCAAGAGATACATGAGCGCCATCCGCAGGGCGACGCCGTTGTTGACCTGGTCGAGGATGACCGAATGCGGGCCTTCCATGACGTCCAGCGCGATTTCGATGCCCCGGTTGACCGGACCGGGGTGCATGATCAGGATGTCCTTTCGGCCGTGCTTCAATTTATCCGCGGTCAGGCAGAACCGGTTGGAATATTCCCGGAAGCTGGGGAACAGCCCTTCATTCTGCCGCTCCAGTTGAATCCTCAGCATCATGACCACATCGACCTGCGAAACCGCTTCCTCAAGATCGTGCAGGACCTTCACGCCGAGGCATTCCATACCCACCGGAATCATGGTCGGCGGACCCACCACGGTGACCTCCATACCGCATTTGAGCATGGCGTAAATGTTGGAACGCGCCACCCGGCTGTGGGTGATATCCCCGACAATCGCCACTTTCAACCCGGTCAACTGCTTGCTGTGTTCCCGGATGGTGAGCAGGTCCAGCAGGGCTTGCGTCGGATGCTCGTGCGCCCCGTCGCCGGCATTGATCACCGGACATTTGATGTGGGACGCGATCATATGCGGCACACCTGAGATTGAATGCCGCACGATCAGCAGGTCAGGGTTCATGGCTTCCAGATTGTAGGCGGTGTCGAGCAGGCTTTCGCCTTTCACCGTCGAGCTGGTGGAGGCGGAGATGTTGATGACGTCGGCACTCAGCCGCTTGCCGGCGATCTCAAAAGAGGTGCGGGTGCGGGTGCTGGCCTCGAAAAACAGATTGATGATGGTGCGGCCGCGCAGGGTCGGTACCTTCTTGATCTGGCGGGTCGACACTTCCTTGAAGGACACCGCCGTGTCGAGGATGCCCTCGATCTCCTCCCGGCTGAGCTGTTCGGTCCCTAAAATATCTTTGGATTCCAGATTCATCAGTTTTGACCTTTGCTATTGACCACGATCACCTGATCTTCAGCATCTTCCTCGGTCATCTGGACTTTGACCCGCATGTCTTTTGAAGTCGGGATATTCTTACCGACATAATCGGGGCGGAAGGGCAGTTCACGATGGCCCCGGTCGATCAGCACCGCCAGCTGTACCTGCGCCGGACGGCCGAAATCGACCAGCGCGTCAATCGCCGCGCGAATGGTCCGCCCGGTGAACAGCACGTCGTCGCACAGCACCACCTTTTTGCCGTCGATGGCGAACGGGATATCGGTGTCGCGCAGTACGGGTTTGTCCTTACCGGTGGTGAGATCGTCGCGGTACAGGGTGATGTCCAGAATGCCCAGGTCGATGGTGGTCTTTTCGATGTCCTTGATTTTGTCCCGCAGGCGGTTCGCCAGAACGACGCCGCGTGTCCGGATGCCGACCAGGGCGAGGTCCCCGGTCCCCTTGTTTTTTTCGAGGATTTCGTGGGCGATGCGGGTGATGGCCCGGTTCATTTCCTCGGCGTTCATCAGCAGAGTGCTCATGCGGTCACCGGGGAAATGGGGGCAAAAAAAATCCCCCTCAGGCGAAATCCTGCGGAGGAAACTCTACATTTGGGTAGGGCAAAAGCGGTCATTGTGTGATCCCTTGACAATCTCTCAGGACTGTCTTAAAGAGGTCTATGTTAAGATTGAATATAAGTACTGTGCTGGATCAAGTCAAGGAAATTCATGGACAAGCCCATTAAAAAGAAGCCGATCGTTAAAATCGGGAAGGTTTACACGAAAACCGGGGATAAAGGCGAGACCTCGCTGGTCGGCGGTATCCGGATTGCCAAGGACCATCCCCGCATGGAAGCCATCGGCACGGTCGACGAGTTGAACTCGCTGGTCGGCCTGGTGCGCACCTTCAACGGGCTAAAAGCCGCCTCCGACCGCCGGGATAAGTTCGACGGTATTCTGCAGACCATCCAGCAATGGCTGTTCGACCTCGGACACGAACTGGCCATCGACCCCAAGAACCCACCGAAAAAGGGCCAGATCGCCGAGATGACGGACGAAAAAGTGCAATGGCTGGAGGAAGTCATGGATGCCATGAATGAAGAACTGGAACCGCTGGACAGTTTCGTCCTGCCGGGGGGTACGCCGGTCAATGCGTTTCTGCATCAATGCCGGACGGTGTGTAGGAGAGCCGAGCGCGTTATGGTCACCCTCAGCCGTCAAGAAGAAGTGGGACCCCGGGCCATCGCCTTCATCAACCGCCTGTCCGACACCTTTTTCGTGTTCAGCAGATGGGTTTCCAGCACCCTGGGCGAGGACGAAGTCCTATGGAACCCGTCCAGCTCCGTCAACAAAGACTGGAAATGGAAGTAATATAGTAAGTTTAGTCCGGTGTCGACCCAAAGCGGACATTGAATATTTGCAGTTCGCCGGCTTCATCGCTGGAAAAGTAATGATGGGTTTGCCTCTGCCGTTGACTGCGGTGCAGATTCTTTACGTCAATCTGGCAACCGATGGTTTACCGGAGCTGGCATCGTCTGTCGAGCCCCCAGATTCAGATTTAATGAAAAACTCGCCCAGGGATTCGCGAAAAGGAATCTTTACTCGTCCCGTTGTTTTACTAATGTTGGTTGGCGACATATAACGGATCCAGTCCGAGAATTTCGCAGGCACCGCGAACGTCTTCCAGCACAGCGATGGATTTTTCATGGATTTGAATGGACACCTTGCCGGAATGTGCAATCCTTCCAAAAAGAGATTCTGAAAAAGCAAACTCCATTATCCAGAAACATTTTCCCGAGTCACCCCCGAGGATAATTGGATATGTTAAAGAGGGAACTCAACCCGTTGTCACGGTTGAAAACTTCTTGGGTTCCCATCGAGTGTTGGATTTGCCCAGCGGAGAACAGCTGCCGCGTATCTGTTAATCATCCCATCGGATACCCAAAGTTTTAAAATATTGGGAAGTCAATGTGGCCCTCTCACCCTGTATAGGTGATAAATTTACCCTCGATCGGAAAGTCTTACAGAAATTGATCCTGCAATTGACGGGTTCCGGCTATCAGGTGATTGGACCCACAGTACATGATGGAGCTACAGTTTATGCCGAAGTCAACCCCATCACGGATAGCGACAACCTGAGGTCAAAACTCCAACTCAATACGTGATACCTCTTATCACAGAGGCAGGCCAATTGTATAAAAAGGTTTGGTAAACATAGGCAAGTAATGGAAAGCGTAAATCTGATTATTCGGGGGCAACTTTTTGGTAATCCTGAAATATAGAAATCAACTTTTTCTATAAATATCAATTGCTCATGAGTTTTGTTAGGTAGCCCTTGGGGCTATCACTCCACTTGGTCTATACTTTTAGAAATGGTAAATGTACGCTATTGGCCGTTTGGAGACTTTCGATTAAAAAAAAGGTATCAAGTCTCTTCTTGGCACCATAAGGAAACTCAGACTATTTTGCCCGATTACCCTTCCAGGTGAGGGTGACTTCGCCTTTGCGGATTTTGAGCTGACAGCCGAGGCGCATGCCGGCTTCGATATCTTCTTCGTAGAGGTAGTCTTTTTCTTCTTCGTTGGGCTGGCTGCAGTTCTCGCGGCCTTTCACCACCGTCAATTCGCATACCCCGCAGGTGCCCTCGGTGCAACCGAAGGACAGTTCGGTATCCACTTCCTCGCAGATATCGATCAGCATCATGCCATCCTCACATTCGTGGGTGAGGTGGTCGGGTTGAAAGGTGACTTTAGCCATGAGATTTCCCTAAATGTGGTCGCTTGGGCAACTGTGTGTATAGATGCAATTCAGCGGGTGGAGGATTTATTAAATTCGCGGTCAATAATGATCTATTTTCATTTAAAATTAATGCTATAGACCCTGTTCTTTAAGAGATTCAATTAACTTGTTCTGTTCCGGTGTCAGGGTTTTGGGGTAGGTCACGACAATTTTCACATACAGGTCTCCCCGGTCGCCGCCCCGGCTGTGCACCCCGAGTCCGCGCAATCGCAGTTTGGAAAGCGGCTGGGTGCCCGCGGGCACCTTCACCTGCTTTTCTCCTTCCAGAGTGGGGACGTGGATGATAGTGCCGAGCAGGGCGTCGGTCAGACTCACTTTGTGTTCCACCACGATATCGTTGCCCTCGCGTTTAAAAATCGGATGCGGGAGGACGTGTACCTTGAAATAGAGATCCCCCGGCGGGCCGCCCTGGCTGCCGGGAAAGCCTTTACCGGCGAGTCGCAGTTTTTTGCCTTCGCTGATCCCCGGCGGCACCTTGACGCTGGTGTCCTCGTTTCGTCCACCGCGGTCGATGGTGAATTTTTTCTCGGTCCCTATTGCTGCTTCTTCAAAGGTGACGGTGATCTCGCTCATCATATCCTGGCCTTTGCGGGGTCTTCTGGACCGGCCGCCGCCGAAAAAATCTTCAAAGCCTGACGGAGGTCCTCCGCCGCCAAATCCAAAATTGCGAAATATTTCGTTGATGTCGAATCCCTGGAAAATATCTTCCTGAGTGTACCGCTTTTTGAATCCTTCGGCGCCGAACTGGTCGTACTGTTTCCGTTTGTTCTTGTCTTTCAGCACCGCATAGGCTTCGTTGACGTCCTTGAACTTCTCTTCCGCCTTGGGATCGTTTTTATTGTGGTCGGGATGAAATTCGATGGCCTTTTTCTTGAAGGCTTTCTTGATTTCGTCTTCCGAGGCAGTTTTGGGGATACCGAGAGTGTCGTAGTAGCTTTTCATCGTCTAAACAATTGAAATATTTAAGTTTTTAATCTATGATAGGGCAACCTTTTCATTATATTATTTTTATGAAGCAAACTCTTAAAAATTTTTGGATCATTTTTTTCCTGTTGGGCCTGGGGTGCACCCACACGCCCGAGGAAACCCCCCAACAAACGATGGCCCAGAAATTTCAATCCATGCATCCGGAAGAGCGCCATATCTGGCTGCCTCCGAGCGAAGAAGAGCTGGAAGCCCGCCGCCGGCGCCAGAAGCAACTGGACGTGGTCGCGGCCGATATGGAGCGGTTGTTTATGGGATTCGCCGATATTCTGGGAAACGAGATTATACTGGAAAATCTTCTGAGAGGGAAAGAACCTGCAATCAAACAGTTGGAGGCGCGGTTGGCGCAGCAACAGGCCCAGGAGGAAAAGGTCAAGGAATTGAATCAGGTTCTTCAGGAATTGGAAGGCTCGGTGAAAGAAATGGATGCCGACCTGGAGGCGATTCGCAAAACCCGGGATAAGCTAAAGACTCCGCCGCAAGCTCAGCCGGATGATTACCGTCTGGCCATTCTGTTGTTCCGCAATGGCGAGTACCTGAGGAGCATCGTCGCTTTCAAAAGAATATTGTTGAAGCAATACTCACCCGATCTAAAAGATAATATTCTGTTCGGCCTGGCCTCCAATTTTTACAAACTGAAACAATACGGCGCGGCGCTGGAACATCTGGACGATATAATCCGGAATCACCCCAAGGGCGACAAATGGCTGGTGTCCCACGCTCTATCGGGGTTGATTTATAATCTTCAGGGACAACCCGGCAAAGCGGTGCCGATACTGGAATCGGCTCTCCAGCACCAACCGAACCCGGAACTTCTCAAAATGATCAATCGTCTGCTGAAACTGGCGAAGGAAGGGGCGGCGGATGCCAGCAGTTAACGAGCCGGCTCCCAATTTACTGGTGGCGGAGTGGGTGCAGGGAGATCCTTCCAATATCGATCAACAACGCGGAAAAGTGATTCTCATCGAAGTGTTCCAGGTCAATTGCCCCGGCTGTTTCATCGGCGGCCTGCCGGAAGTGATTCAAATATACCTGACGTTCAAGGAAAAACCGTTGACGGTGTGGGGATTGGCCACCGCGTTTGAAGATTATCATCTCAACACTCTGGACAATTTGAAAAAACTCGTCGATACCGGTGAAGTGGTGGGAGAAACCATGGCCATGCTATCCGAGCGGGACATGTTGAGCATGGGGCGCCTCCAGTATTTCATGCCATTTCCCGTCGCCTGGGACCAGGTGGTGAGACGGGAAGGCGGGGTGCGGGACGGTGAAGTGGAACAGTGGATCGAACGGGATTTCCCTGATTTTGAAAAAATGCCGAAAACTCATCAGACTCAGATTGAAGCACAGATTAGGGAGTATCTGGACAAAAAGGAATATGACCCGCTGACCTTCGACCTATATGGTTTGCGGGGAACCCCGTCGACAATCATCATCGACAAAAAAGGTATTGTCCGGCACAAACTGTTCGGTTCCGGGTTGGAATTGGAAAAGCACATTGAACCTCTCATCAACGAATAGGCAGCCATGTTGACTTTAAAACAATTTACCGAAACCATTGACCGTCTGGAAGAGGCGCGGATTTTAATGGCGGCACTTGAATTTAAGATTTTTACTATTTTGCGTCAGAAGAAGATGACGGCCGGTCAGGTCGCTCAACAGTCTAATACGAAACTGGATGGAATGGAGCCCTTGCTCAATGCGCTGGCGGCCATGAAAGCACTCCGGTTCGAAAAAGGAAAGTATTCCAGCGCACCCCAAATGTATAAATACTTTTGCGAGTCGAGTCCTCATTATCAGAAGGGGACGGCTTTTCTGAAACTGGAGAAAAATGACGAGTGGGCGCGCCTGATCGATATCATCCGCAAGGGGCGTGATCTTTCGGAGTTTGAAGGGGAGGACGACCCGGAATTTCGCGATTGTTTCACCCATGCCATGCACGAGCGCAGCGGATCTTTTGCCAGCAAAATTGCGGACATCATCACGCGCCAGCCGGCGGGACGGTTTCTGGACCTGGGGAGCGGTCCCGGCACCTACAGCGCGGCAGTTCTCAAAAAAGACAAAAAAGCCCGCGCGACATTGCTGGATCGTGCGTCGGCGTTGAAGGTGGCCCGGGAACTGCACGGCAAATCTTCTCTCTGGACCCGTATGGAGTTGAAACCCGGCGATCTTTTCAGTACAGCTTTCGGCGAAAAATATGACACGGTTTTTTATTCAAATATTCTGCACATCTATAACCCTGAACAGAACAAGCAACTGTTCCTTAAAATGAAACAGGCGTTGATCAAGGGAGGGCGTTTGGTCCTGGTGGATTTTTTTCACACCCGCGATGCCACCCAGCCCTATGAGGCCGCGCTGTTTGGAGTGACCATGCTTCTGTTTACCGCCACAGGAAAAACCTATTCTTACGAGGAAACGGAAAAACTGTTGAGCCAGACCGGTTTTCACAAATTCCGCAGAGTTCCACTGGGAGAGGGAACCGGAATACTTGTGGCGTTTAAGAAATAGCGGAGTCGCTGAGAATCAACCTGTCCCACGGCGTGCAATAAAATAAAACAATTCCCAATTCGTATAAACACCCTGCGGCGAAGAGTACTCCCTGTCGTAATCCCGGATCAGTTGTCTCAATTCACCCGGCTTTAGAATCCGCAATGGGGCGGCTCCGATCTGCTGCAGGTTTTTAATCAAGTTCTGGGTATTCTGAAAAAATATCTGCCGTGTTTCGGTTTGAAATGTCTGCAACTCAAATCCTGCCTGGGTGAGAAGAGTTTTCCATCGTTTTTGCGAAAGAAGGTGCGTGGGTCCCTCAAATTGCGCCGACCTGCGGAATTCCTCCAGGGTTTGCGGACCGAACGTACTGAAGGCCAGGTAACCTTCTTTTTCGAGGGAGGCATGAAATCTTTGTAACGTAGTTTGTGGATTCTGAAACCACTGGACCACCGCGTTGCCCGCAATGAGCTTCGTTTTTGGAATCTGAATGCGTTCCGCATTTCCCACCAGAAATTTTGAATGGGATGGGAGCTCCAGGTGATTTTTCAAATATTCGATCATGACTGGGGCAATATCGTTCAGGATAAGGGTGGAAGGCGAACGCGCCAGCAGGTGGCGGGTGAACACGCCGGTGCCACATCCGATTTCCAGAATTTTTTGTGGGAAAGGATTGGGGATCAGGGCCGCCAGGCGCTCCGCCATGGAGCGCTGGAGCTGTGCGTGCCGGTCGTAGGTTTTGACGTGTTTTGAAAAACTTTCAATTACGCTCTGTTCGAATTCCGGTTCGGAGGGATTTTTTGAATTTCCGGGCATGGTTGTAAATCAGGTGAGGTCCGTCGATCGCCTTCGCTGAGGCGGAGTGAAGGGCATGACTTTGGCTGGCAGTTGAACGGTAAAGGTAGACCCCTTGTTCACTTCGCTTTCGACAGTGATACTTCCTCCCATCATCCGGCAGAACCGCTGGCTGATGGCCAATCCCAGCCCGGTGCCGCCGAATTTGCGATTGATGGAGGAGTCGGCCTGAGTGAACTCGGAAAATATAGATCTGAGTTTGTCATGAGGAATACCGATCCCTGTATCCGTCACTTTAAAAACAACCCATGGGGCATCCTGTTTTTTGGTCCGCGTGGCTTCCAGGGTAATTTCCCCGTTATCCGTGAATTTGTTTGCATTGCTCAATAAATTGATAAGTGCTTGCCGGACCCGATTCATGTCCGCTACCATATAACCCAGGGTGTCGTCGTACTGTATCTTCAATGTGTTTTTATTTTTTTGAAGCATGGGTTCGACCGTTTGAATAGACGATTGAATGATCTCCTGAATTTTAAACGAATCCAGATAGATTCCCATTTTACCCGCTTCGATTTTGGACAAATCCAGAATTTCATTGATCAACTGCAGCAATATTTTTGCAGAGTTGTCTATTTTTACCAAATCCTCATGAATCGATACCAGGTTTTTTTCACGGGTTTCTTCCAAAAGTATCTCGGTGTAACCGATGATGGCATTCATGGGTGTGCGCAACTCATGAGTCATGTTGGCGAGGAATTTGCCTTTCGCCGCATTGGCTTCCATAGCCATATCCCGTGCCAAAGCAACTTCCGAATAGGCTTTCCTGATTTCCTGAACGAGAGAGACGTGGGTAATCGCCACCGCCGCCTGTGAGGCCAGGGATTGAATCCAGCGTACGTTTTCATTGGAAAACGGGATAGCCTTTTTCGGGTCGCCGGGTTTTCTGGCGTTCAGCAGTTGGATAACCCCAATGACTTCTTCATCGTTGTTTTTCATCGGGACGAGCAGCATGGACTGAGTCTTGTAGTTGAATTTTTCATCGAACACCCGGGGTCCCGAAAAATCGTGATCTTTATACTTGCTGACATCAGGAATGTTGACGGTCTTACCGGTCAGAGCGACATAAGAAGACACGTTTGTAGAATTCATCTCGAATGAGGGAAAAGGAATGGGAAGTTCGTTTTTGCCGCCCATCCGTATATCCAGGGTTTCGTTTTGAAAAATCTTAAAATGCAGTTTGTCCTTTTCTAGAATATACAATGTGCCACCGTCTGCGTATGTCAGGTTGCGGGCTTCTTCCATGATCATTTCGAGCAGGACATCCAGATTGCGTTCGGCAGACAGGGCTAGGCCAATGTCGGTCAGCTTCGTTAACTTATCGAGAAGACTTCTAACCTTTCCTTGATCGCTTTCTTTGTCGGTGATCGTTTCCGGGGCTTGGCCAGGGGAAGGCCGTTTCGGCTTTTTACCGATTCCCGAAGTTTGCAGGTTGAGAGAGGGGTCAACGATCCAGCCCTCTGACCGAATCAGGCTTTTGTTTTCAGCTGGGATGCCATAATTCGGTTTGCCCTGATACCAGGCCCATGCCGCTTGCAGTGTACAAAGTACAGCGTCCAGAGTGTCACCTTTGAAGTCGTCCAGCATTTCTTTCTTTTTGTCCTCTTCGATCTCTACCGAAAATCCGAATTCACTTTTCAAGCCGGGACCCAGAATGCCTGCAATGATTTTTTTTCTTGCTGATTTTTTTTGTGAGGTGTCTTTGGATTCACTTTTGTACGATTCAGCAAACCGGCGAGCTACCAGAGCGGGATAGGCCTCCAAGAGAATGCGATTGCCTTTTTTGGGATGGCAGGGGAGGATGGAAGCTCCCGATTTCAAAATTTTCCTGGAACCTTCATAAAACATTTTGGCGACCGGAGCATTGACCAGTTTTAAGGGACTTTGGGCGGATGCGAGAACATCGGTAAACCGCAAAGGTTCTTTGTAAGGTGAAGTATGTTTCGATTTGAAGGACTTGATTCTTTTTTCAAATTCGGCCTTAGAGCGGCGGGTCAGTGTCTGGACATAATCCGGCCAATCGTGCGGTAATCCGAGTGTGGATAAAAAGGCACCGGGCAAGCCGAAAGGGAAATCAATTCCGGCAATCCAGGGGCCTTTTTGCTTCAGGAAATCTTCAAATTCATCAAAACTCACCAGAGCGTGAATTTCCTGCAGTATCAGGTTTCCCTGCTTGAGTTCACATTCCGCAACGGTTATGGGCTTCTTGCGGCCAGGAGTACTGGTGAAATCGATTCCAAAAATTTTCATAGAACCCGCTGGGGAAAAGGAGATCGAGACGGTTGAGCTGAAAGATTACCGGACCCATCGTTGTGCTGGGCCAAATGAGAAAGCAGTTTGTGTGGAGAGTGATCGCACTCATCCACCAGAGTCAAATGCGGGATGAGTTTTTTCAGTTGGTTTCCATCCAGCAGGGGGTCACGCATTCCCGTAATGGCGATACAATCCTCAGCGGTTTGAGGGGCAACGCTGACGGTTTCCAGAAAATCGAGGCCGCGAATCAAAACCTCCCTACTGTAGGGCTGTTGGAGGCCGTCTTCCGGCAGGCGAATCCCGCTCAAGTCAAAAAATCCTTTGAGAGAGGATAAATAATCTTCAGTAGAACTCAGCATTTTTTTCTGATATCTCAATTTACCGAGCGGGGTTTTGCCGCCAAGGTTTTTCTCCACCGGAAACGCGAGGATGGGGGCCATGAGAACGATCCTGGTTTGAGGCGGTATATTGTTTTTATGAGCCAGTAGCCAGAGACTGCCCAGGGAATAGCCCATGACCCAATCCGGCTTGGCATCAAATACCTCCAGGGCCTCCATTTTATTTTCCGGGTCTTGCGGGTAGTGAGCCCGCACCTCGGCTTTTGGGAAATAACTTTTCACCAACTGGCGGAACCACTCTTCAGGCAGTGCCCAACCACAGATGGCGGTTATATTTATCTTTGTTTCCATGATTTCATGAGTGAAATAATTTCTTCTACCTTCTCTTCATTCACACCCGCGTGAAATGAGAATCGTAAACGGGAGGAATTCTGCGGGACCGTAGGAGGTCGCACCGCACCTGCCAACACTCCATGTTCCAGCAATTTGTTGCGCAATTCAAGCGCATCCTCGGGGTCACCTAAAATTATCGGAACGATCTGTGAATCAAAGGTATGGGTTTGCCAACCTTCATTGTTCAATTGTTCCCTGAACCGATTCGCGGTGTTGCGGATGTTGCGGGCGGTGGACTGCGATTTCTGAATGATTTTGAGCGCCGCCTCGGCTGCCCCCACTTGGGGAGGGCCCAAATAGGTGGAATAAATCAACTCTCCGGAATAGTTGACCAGGTAATCGATAATGGTTTTTGAATTCGTCAGCACATAGGCTCCCATACTCGCCAATGCCTTTCCCAGAGTCCCGACGAGTATATCGACCTCCGGAAGCACGCCTTGTTCCTCGGCCAGTCCGCCACCGGTCGGGCCAAATACCCCGGTGCCGTGAGCTTCGTCCAATATCCAGATAAAAGGATGTTTTCGCTTCAGTGCGGCCAACCGCCGGAGGTCCGGGTAGTCTCCATCCATACTGAACACGCTTTCGGTGACGACAAATACTGTTTCATATTCTTTACTATGCCGGTTGAGTAATTCTTCCAGGTGGTCCAAGTCCAGATGCGGGTAACGTTTGAACCGGGTGTCCTGCTTTCCCAGTGTCTGGGCGATGGAGTGATGAACCAGGCGGTCGGCCAGAATCAAATCGCGTGGGCCCGGCAGATGGGTCAGCAGGGCCTGATTGGCCATAAAGCCGGTGTTGAACAGCAGGCCCGCTGATTTTTGTTTCCAGGTTTTCAGTTTCCCGATCAGCTGTTCATGGCAGGCTAAAAATCCCGAAAGCAGGGGAGAGGCACTGCTGCTGGCGCCATAACGATCCAACGCTGTTTTGGCCCCTTCAATCACCAGCGGGTGCGAACGCAATTGGAAATAGTCGTTGCTGATCAGGTTGATCGTGCAGGCGTCCAGAACTTCCAGGGTTCGGAGAAGTCCCGTTGTCTGTCTCTGATTCAACTCGCTTTGAAGTCGTGATTCGAGAGGATGGGTCAAGGGTTTGGCTCTATTCAATGGCTGATTGGAAAATTATGGTATAAAAGCGTTTTCTTGTCAAAAGTCATGCGCACTGAAGGTAAAAACTCGATCATGCCGGAAATCAAGGATACTGGAAAAGTATGGATACGCGGTCAGGTTGGAACCGCTTTTGCCGTCAAAGTGGACGAAAAGGTGTTTGTTCCGGGCCAGGAAGAAGGGCAATCCATCGATTACTGGCTGGAGGAAAATTATTTGTGTGTGGATTTGCACGGCCCGGACCAGAACATGCGAATCGCCCGGCGGTTTCCTCTGAACCTGGAAGCCCTCCATCCTGCGACCTTGTTCAACGGATTCAATAAAACCAAACATGCGGATGTAAAAATCATATCTTATGAAGATGAGGGGGTAGCGGAAAAAATCTTCAAGGGTGAAGAGTATTCGAAAAACAATGTGCGAAGCATGAGCCGCGACGCGTTTTGGCTACAGGCCGATCTTTCCGGTTAAGAACATTATTTTGAGGGAACCGTGCGCACCAGACGCACCGCGATATTATCTCTGCTTTCTTTATCCATAAATTCAGTGGAACCATCCTGGAGATTAACCACGAGTGCCTGGTTCTCATCGTTCTCCTCGCTGGTCCAGATGTGCCGGGCGCATTTGGTGACAAAGAGGGAATGAATATGAATTTGTTCCCCTTCCCAGTCGAGTTGACTCAAGTCCTGATTGAACAAACCCAGCGCTTCTTCCCGTGTCGGCAACCGCCAGTCGTTATGTCCGCCGGCGTACACACTGACCATGGTACCGCGGTAGGACACCGCTTCCCGAAAATTGAGCCAGCGGCCGAGATCGCCATAAGAGTCCTTGGGCAACCATTCGAGGTTGGCCTGTTTGTCCGAAATCACTCCGTTCGGATTGTCCGCAAAATTATCAAATGCTTCCATCAGGGTTTTCCGTCCGGTAATTGGGTTAAAAAGTTAAGGGCGAAGCTTATCATTTTCCTATTTCAGCATCAACGCATTTCCGGAATTCCTGCCGCAGGGCCTGGGTCATTGGACCGGGCCGGCCGGAACCGACTGCTTTCCCGTCGACGCAGGTCACGGGAAGAATTTCCCATCCGGTATTGGTCAGAAATAACTCGTCCCCCTGTACGACATCGTCGGCGGTCATGGATCTTTCTTTACAGGCAGTTCCCGCTTCGGCGGCCAGCTTTAGAACCACCTGCCGCGTCACTCCCGCCAGCACGTAGCCATTAACCGCGGGAGTGGATAATACCCCCTTCTTCATCACGAATATATTGGAAATGGTGCCGTCACAGACCTCGCCCTGTTCGTTGATCATGATTCCATCCACCGAATTTTGCTCGTCCGCCTGCTTCCGTGCCAGAATCTGGCTTAGATAGTTTGCCGATTTGATCTGCTCCGGCAAGCCCCCCAGCCTTGTGGCGGAATTGGGGATGAGTGAAATCGGGACCCCGTTTTGATACCACTCGTCCGGAGGTCCACTGTAGGGCCGCACATAGACCGATAGGGTAGGAGAGGTGTCGGCCTGCCACAATTTCCCCAAAACGCCTACTCCCCGGGTCACGGTCATACGAATAACTGCGTCCGCGCCTTGATTCCGGTTAAAGGTTTCGTAAAGAATTTCCTGGATGCGCTCCCGCGTTTCGGGGAGTTTCATAAAAATACGATCAGCGCCACGTTCCAGCCGGTCGAGGTGCAGGTCGAGATGGAAAATCTTTCCCGAATAAACCCGCATGGTTTCGAACAGGGCATCGCCGTAACAGAAGCCTCGATCCAGAATGGAGACCTTGGCGTCCGTCAACGCCACGAACTTTCCGTTCAAATAAACGACGGGCTCCATCAACTATCCTGCTTTCCGGTCAGCACATTGATCATGGCCGCAGCTTTGTCGAGCGTTTCCTGATATTCTTTTTCGGGTATGGAGTCGGCAACAATGCCGGCGCCCACGTGAAAATATGCCTTGTCATCCTTTAACAAAATGGTGCGGATGATAATATTGAGGTCGATATAATCGGCAAACCCGACATAACCGAAGCTTCCGGAATAGGGTCCCCGCGCCACAGGCTCCAATTCATCGATGATTTCCATACACCGGATTTTCGGGCAGCCGGTTATGGTCCCACCCGGGAAAACGGCTTTCAATATATCCTTGAAAGTGACGCCGGGTTTCAGGATTCCCCTGATGTTGGAAACAATATGGCTGACGTGGGAATACTGCTCGACAAACATTTGATCGGTCACCTGGACACTGCCGTATTGGCAAATCCGGCCCAAATCGTTGCGTTCCAGGTCCACCAGCATCAGGTGTTCTGCCTGTTCTTTTTCATTGAGCAGCAGTTCCGTTGCCAGATGACTGTCTTCCTCAATTGTGCGGCCACGCGGACGGGTGCCGGCGATGGGCCGCGTTTCCAAAACTTCCTTTTGGATTTTGACCAGCCGTTCCGGCGATGAACTGACCAGAGTCAGGTCGCCCAACTTCAGATACCCGGAAAAAGGCGAGGGGTTGATCTGCCTGAGGTTTTCATAAAGGTCAAATGCTTCGCCGTTAAATGTCGTCTCGAACCGCTGGGACAGGTTGGCCTGGTAGATATCGCCCTCCTCGATATAGTGTTTTGCACGCTCAACCATTTTAATGTATTGATCTGAGGAAATATTGGAATGAAGGCCAGCGTCATTGCCATTGGACGGAGCGGTTGGACTTTGACCGACAGGATCCGGAGAATCCTTTAATATAGTATCCGCTTGTTGCCAACTCCGCTCGATTTCCTGAACTGTTTCACTATAATATTTTTCAGGATCACCCAAACACTCTTTCGAGATAACCCTCTTTAATATTCTGGTGGTGTGATCGTAAACCCACAACTGGTCCACTTGAAAAAAATTAATTAATGGGAGACCGAGATCGTCTTTGGGGCGAAGGGAAATGGCATCGAGCCATCGGGCCATTTCATAACCGATCGTGCCCACCCATCCTCCCCAAAAATGCGGCACATAGTCGAAAGGGGCATCGTGGGCCTCAAAATTGAGGTGGTCCAGAATTGATAATGGAGATCCCGGCTTCGCCTCGCGCGTTCCATTATTGGAAACGCAGATCCCATCGTGATTCGCAAGGAGGGATTTGGAATTTGACTGACCCATAAGGGTGTAACGAGCCGTGGCCTCAGGACCTTTTCCGCTTTCAAACAAAAAGGCATTGGATGCGTCGTCCACCATAAAACGAAAAAAATGGGTCGGGTTAAACTGCGGAACCATTTTTTCGCCACAAATCGGAATTCTTTCAAAATCCCTCTTCAGCTCAATAAATTTTTTCCGGGTTGGATATAAATTCATTGCCTCAACACAACTTTGACGGATGGTGAATGATTATCGGGGATTATAGCAAGCGGGAGGGGAGGGGGGGATTTATTCGTATCTCAAGGCGTCGATGGGATTGAGATTGGAAGCCTTGGTCGCGGGATACAGACCGAAAAAAATGCCGATTCCCACGGAGAACCCGAATGCCAGCAGGATTGATTGCAGGGAAACGATCGTCTCCAGGCCGCCCATTTGAGAGGCGGCACGGGAAATAAGCATGCCCAGCCCAATCCCGATACTTCCACCCAGAAAACTGATCAGGACGGACTCAATCAAAAATTGTTTGCGAATTTCCTTCTTTTTGGCACCGATGGCGATACGGATGCCGATTTCGCGGGTGCGCTCGGTCACAGAAACCAGCATGATGTTCATTATGCCGATACCCCCCACCAAAAGAGATATCGTGGCGATGCCGCCCAGCAGGAATTGAAAAGTCTCCGCCGCTTTACCCCAACTGTTCAGCCACTCTGCGGAATTTTGAACGTAAAAGTCGTTTTTCTCACCCTGGCGAAGGTTATGTTGTCGGCGCAACAGCGCTTCAATATCCTGCTTGATGGTTTCGATGTCATCCATATTCTTGACCTGAATATCAATCGACTGGATATGTTTCAACCCGAACAAACGCTTTTGAGCTGTGGTGACGGGCATGAATATCTGGTCGTCCGGATCCCACCAGGTCAACGCTCCTTTGGCCACCGTGGTGCCGATCACCAGATAATTATCGCCATCCACCTTGAGGGTTTTCCCGACCGGATTGTCGCCGTCAAAAAGATTTTTTACAACGGTTGCGCCCAGTACACACACTTTTCGGGCAGATCGTACCTCTTCCTCGGTAAAGAAGCGTCCCTCCTTCATCTGATAATTGCCGATCCATACATAGTCGGCACTGGCACCGCGGACCGTGCTGTTGCTGTTTTTGTTGCCGTATTTCAATTGACCGTTTTGATAGACTTGCGCCGCCACTCCGTTGATGTTGCGGACGTAGTTTCGAATCGCGTCAGCATCTCTCAACATCAATGTTTCGACTTTGCCGGTGCTGACATGACGGTTCTTTTTCTCGCCGGGTTTGACAGTTATGATATTGGTCCCGAATTTGGCGATGGTGCTGAGGGTTTGCCGCCGTGCCCCTTCGCCCAGGGAAATCATGGAAATGACCGACGCCACTCCGATGATGATTCCCAACATCGTGAGAAAGGATCTGAGTTTATTGGCCCGCAGGCTGCGCAGTGCGATTTTAAACAAATCCCAAATCAGCATACTTTCTCCCTGACTGAATCGCTGACGATCAAACCGTCCTGCATCTGGATCACCCGGTGGGCATATTGCGCCACGTGTTGTTCGTGGGTGACCAGAATCAGAGTGGCTCCCTCCTGGTTGAGCCGGGAAAAAATGTCCATGATTTCCTTTCCCGTTTTCGAATCCAGATTGCCGGTCGGCTCGTCCGCCAGAATGATGGCGGGGTTGTTGACGATGGCCCGGGCGATGGCGACCCGCTGGCGTTCGCCCCCCGATAGTTCGTTCGGTTTATGACGGGCACGGGTATCGAGCCCCACTTTGGCCAGGGCTTCCCGGGCTTTGGACTGGGGATCGGGGGTTCCGCTGTAGAGCAGGGGCAGTTCGGTATTTTCAAGCGCTGAAGAACGAGGCAGAAGGTTGAAACTTTGAAAGACAAATCCGATGCGCCGGTTACGAACTTCCGCCAACTGGTCTGAATTCAGAGTACGCACATCAATATCACCCAAACGGTAGGTGCCGGAAGAGGGCAGGTCCAGACATCCCAGCAGGTTCATCAAGGTGGATTTACCGCTACCCGATTGTCCCATGATGGCGACAAACTCTCCCTTTTGGATCCGGAAGCTGACCCCGTTCAGGGCCGGAACTTTCTGACCGCCCAATTCGTATATTTTGCTGAGGTTTTCAACTTCTATCAAGGTTTTGTCACTTTGAGCGAAGAATGAATAACATTTTGCGGATGGTGGACATATTGTCGTCCCCTTTCTGATACTCTTCCCATAACGTCTGCCAATCACCGATCAGGACTTTTTGATCTGCTTCCAGGCCGGATAAAACCTGGATGTGGATCGGATTTCTGACCCCGGTGGTTACAGGGACTTCCTTGGGCTCGTTGTTGACGAGTATCGCCGCATATTTTTTGTTTTTTTCCACCCGGAGCGCTTCTCTCGGCAGATACAAAACATTTTTCAACTCTTTGCTTATTATATCAACATTGGCGGTCATCATCGGTTTTAAGATGCCTTTGCCTTCACCCTGGATCTCAATCTTGACCTTGAAAATGGTGATGCTGTTTTCCACCTGTCCCCTGGGAGAAATCCGTTGAACTTTCCCAGTAAATGCTCTTCCCGGATAGGCATCAGCGGTGATTTTTACCAGCTGATTGATCTGGACTGAACCGATATCGGTTTCATCGACATCGGCTATTATGAACAGGCGGGACAGATCCGCCAGATTGGCAAGTGTAGTGCCACCGGAGACGTTAGAGATGCCGGAAGAAATGATCTGTCCCTCTTCGACGAGTTTCTCGATTAACACTCCGGAGATGGGTGCAAAGATTTCCGTTTCATCCAGGCGTTCCTTGGCTTCGGCCAGTGCGATCTTCGCCCGTTGGACCTCAACCCGGGCCAGATCAATTTCGTGTTTTTTGACTTCAATATCGTGAATCGTATCCTTTGCGGCCTGCACACTCGAACGCGCCTGGATCAGGTTTTCCTGGTTTATTTTGAAAGCGGTTTGTGCTTCCTGCAAAGTTTCCCGGGAAGCAAATTTTTTCTGGAACAAGTCTTCCTGGCGTTTCAGTTTGTCCTCGGATTCCTGGAGATTGGCTTCGGCTTCCTGAACCTGGGATTGAGCGGACCGTAGAGTGGTCTGATATTTGGTTTCCTGAGAGAGGAGAGCGGTTTTGGCTTTATTGAGTTTCGCGGTGGCACTGGATAGATCTGCCCTGGAACGGGCGACGCTTCGGATCTCATCGGATTTATCCAGTTGCAGAAGCAGCTGGCCTTTTTTGACCCGGTCTCCTTCTTCGAAATTGAATTTCAGGACTTCACCGCTGGCCTTGGATTTTACTTCAACTTGAAAATTAGGTTCGACCACGCCGGTTGCTGAAATTTTTACGACCAGATCACCCTGAATCACCTGGGTTGTTTTGAAAGGGATGTTTTCGGGAGTTTTTGGGGTTTCTTTCCCGGCAAACGCCCACAAGACCCCCACCCCCAAAAGGCCAAGCAGTAAATAGATCAGGGTTTTTTTCTTCATGGGCCGGATTCGGAGGTCATTCGTATATTATATTTTTCCAAAGTGGTTGCCAGAACTTTCCGGAGTTTGATCTTGGATTTGTTGAAATCGATGACGGCTTTCAATTCTTTGCTTTGTTCGGTAGCCAGATCGGTCTGAAACTCAAGAACATTGAAACTGGTGGACAGGCCGACTTCGAATTTTTTCTCTTCGGCGCTCAGTTTTTCTTCCGCCAGTTTGCGTGCCACGCGGGCCGCCTGGACGCGTTTCTTATCGGTGTTGATCTGCCGGGCCGCTTCCCGGACTTCCACCACGATGGTTTTTTCGAGATCCTTGATATCCATTAAAAGTTGTGCTGCTTCCAGTTGCGAGACCGCCAGGCGGCTTTTGGCATCCCGGTTGCCAAGAGGGTATTTGAAAAGAAATCCGCCTTCCCAGGTGGAAAAATCGCCGGAAAAGGTGCGTTCCTGACTTCTACCAAAAGTACCTCCAAAAGGATTAACGCTCGGGGGAAAACCAACCGCCTGGGCATCACCGCTGATCCCGTTCAAACCGAAACTCGCAACCAGATCCAAGGTTGGATACAATTGATTCTCATTGAATTTGACCTGGATATGTTTATTATCCAGTTCTTTTTTTTTCTTCATATAGTCGGGTCGCTTTTTCAAGGCAGTCAAGATGGATTTTTTCAGGGAGACCGGGGCCTCTACGAAAAATTTTGGGGAATCCAGAGGCTGAATTTCTTTTAGCCCTTCAGGGGAGTCGAAGGGAATGTTAAGGATATTTTTCAAATTGTCCTGGTTGTCCTGGATCAATTTTCGGGCTGTAATAACCGCTTCTTCCCGTGAGGCCACCTCGGATTTGGCCTGAAGAATTTCCAGCGGGGCCAATGTGCCGACTTCCACCTGTGCCTTGACCCGGCGCTCCAGGTCCTGCGCCCGCTGGACCGATTTTTGCTGTACTTTTAAATCCTCCCGGCTGAATACCAGATCCCAATAGACGTTTTCAGCATCGGTGATTACTTCGATCACTTTGTTTTTAAAATCATAATCCGAAATATCCAGATTGTTTTTTGCGATATAGAGACTGGATTTGTTGATATCCAAACCAAAATTTTTGAGTAACGGTTGGGTCAGGTTGGCTTCGAACCTTGTCGTGTATTGCGGATTCAAACCGGCAAAAGCAGAATTGGTTTCAAGACGGTTGTTTTCGAATCTAAGTTCATATTCAGTTCCGGTTTTGAGTTTCTGAGTGAAACTCAGGTCCAAACTTTGGGTATTGGATTTGGTTTTGGGCGGCTGGGCAAAGGCCGATGCCACCAGGTTTCTTTCCTGCGTCGCGTTCCCTTCCAGTGAAAGGCTTGGATCAAATACCGCCTCCTGAGTCAGGATTTCTTCCTTGCGGATTTTGGATTGAAACTCCTGGACCGCAATCGCGACATTGTTTTTGAGTGTATTCGCAATAACATCCTGCAGGGACATCTCGAGAGTATTGGTCAGAACGATATCCGGTTTTCGAGACGAAGATTTATTAAGAGTGCTTTTCCCTGAACCCCCTTGGGATGGCGACATTTTTTTAATCTGATTATCCAACAATCTGTCGGTAACTATGCCTTTATCCTGCTTTTTCAAGGGTTTTGATGCAGAATCTGCAAGGCTGAGTTTTCTTTCCTTGGCGAAAGTTTTGACGGGCAAAAAAATCAGCAGGCTGAAAAATACAGAAATCAAGAAGACGCGGGTGCCATCGCAACGACGTATCAACATAAAGGGCCACTCGTTCAGGGGTTAGTATCGATAAAACTTATTATATTATAGTGAGTTGCAGAAAGGGAAGGGCGATTTGTCCCTTCAATCCAGATTAATGGTTAAGAGCACACTGTATTTTTCGGCTGAAATTCTTCAAAAGATTAATAAAACAAGTTATTGGGAACCAAGTAGTTATAACGAAAGTTCAGTCAAAATAATTGTTATAATCTGCTCTCAGGCACGGAGAATATTGGGATTTTACCCTTAGGGGGGCTACAGAAAAACAGGGGTTATAAACACTGGAAAAGACTAAAAAAACTTTAAAAAAAGTGCTTGTTATGATTACATTTACTGTATATAATGATTGTGGATGAAAATTTAACCGGGAGGTACTGGATTGAGGTTGAATTTTTAAATACTGAATAGGCTTATCTCATCGCAGAACTCATGGATAATAAAAATAACAATAATAATGAAAACCGCGTGACCGCAGCCGATATATTGAAGGTGGTTCCGATCACCCGAAAGACCTTGTGGCTATGGCAGAAAAAGTATGATTTCTTTCCTGACCCGGTGAAGGAAGCTCATCCCGGTGGGAAGGGGATCGTCGGTTATTACCCCTCCTGGGTGCAGGAGCGGTGCAAGCAGGTCTATGCTCTGCAGAAAAGCGGACACACCATTTCCATGATCAAGGAAATCCTCAAAAAGGAAGCCGAAGACAAATCCACCAAGAAAGTGCTGATCGTGGATGATGAGAAGAAATTCGCCACTTTGCTCAAGAAGTTTTTCATGAAAAACGACTATGTGGTTGAAGTGGCTTTTGACGGCCTGGATGCAGGGCTCAAGGCCGCTCATTTTCAACCGGCCATTATTCTGCTGGATATCAACCTTCCCGGCCTCAACGGCTTGGAAGTTTGTAAAAACCTGAAAAACAACCCTCGAACCAAGAGTATGACCGTCCTGGTCATTTCCGCCAGCCTTCAGTACACCGAAAAAGCCGTTATCGCCGCTGGAGGAGATATGTTTTTCAAAAAACCGGTCAATTTTTCCGAGCTCCTCGACAAATGCAATGAAGTGATCGCGACCAACGAGAAAATTACCGTTCCTTCCTGATCGAAGGGCCGCGGCCCCTAAGTTTTTTCGTTCTCTCCTTTGATTTCTGAAATATTGCTGTTAAAATCCCCCATCGAGAATAAGCCCTGAGGCCATTCTTACCCTTTAATTATTGCCCATCAAATTTATGGATACCGCTCAAACGGTGGAAACCCAGGTTTCCGAACTACGACAAATTGCCAAAGAGATACGGCGTAAAAGCCTCGAGATCATCCATCGGGCTGGTTCCGGGCATCCGGGCGGCAGTCTGTCTGCAGCCGATATCATGACCGCCCTGTATTTTGGCGTCATGCGATACGATTCCAATAATCCGAAGGATCCCAACCGCGACCGGTTTGTGATGAGTAAAGGTCACGCTACTGGCGTGTTCTATTCGGTGTTGTCGCGTGCCGGTTATTTCGCGGACGAGGATCTGGTCTCTTACCGGAGAATTGACAGCAAGCTTAATTTGTCCGGCCATCCTCATCCTAAAACCCCCGGAGTTGAAATTGCCACCGGCAGTCTGGGGCAGGGCCTGAGCGTGGCGCATGGAATTGCTTTGGGCGCCCGTCTGGAAAACAGCGACTACAAAGTTTACGCTCTTATGGGAGACGGCGAACTGCAGGAAGGGCAGGTCTGGGAAGCGGCGATGTCGGCTGCCAAATTCAATACCAATAACCTGATTGCGATTGTCGATTTCAACAAAGTTGCTCAGGATAATATCACCAAGGATTTAAAAGATATCGAACCGCTGGAGGACAAATGGCGGTCCTTCGGCTGGGATGTCCATCGCATCGACGGGCATGATATGGATCAGGTCTATAAAGCGCTCACTTTACCGCTTGATAACAAGAAACCGAGAGTCATTATTGCCGACACCATCAAGGGAAAGGGTGTCAGTTTTATGGAAGGCAAAACCTCCTGGCATGGCGTGGCGCCCTCGGATGAAGATTACGAAAAAGCCCTGAAGGAGCTGGCATGAAAGACGGAGCCACCCGGGACGGCTACGGAGCCTGCCTCGAGGAAATTGGCGCAGACCCCAGAATCGTGGTGCTCGATGCAGGAGTGAGTGACAGCACACGCAGTAAGAAGTTTGGCGACAAATATCCGGACCGGTTCTTCAACATGGGCATCAGCGAGGGGGATATGGTGTGTACCGCGGCCGGATTGGCAACCACCGGCAAGGTGGCCTTCGCGACCAGTTTCGCCTGTTTCCTGCTGGGACGGACCATGGACCAGACCCTGGTCAGCGTGGCGTATTCCAATACCAACGTCAAGCTGGTGGGAACTCATTCCGGCCTGGCGGTGGGTGAAGACGGGCCGACGGCGCAGATGATCGTCGATCTCGCTTATACACGTGCCATTCCAAATATGACGGTCATCCAACCGGCTGATTATGAAGAAGCGGTACAGGCAACCCAGGCTCTGGTGGATCATGTCGGACCGGCTTATATGCGGTTGGGTCGTCCCAAGGTCAAGGGAATTTACGACAGTTCCTACAAGTTTCAGATCGGCAAGGGAAACGTAGTCAAACAGGGTCAGGACGTGGTTATCTTCGCGACCGGCGGCATGGTGCAAGAAAGCCTGGAGGCTATGAAGGTGCTTGAAGCGGACAACATCAATCCGACACTGGTCAATATTTCCACCTTAAAGCCTATCGACAGCCAGCTGATTGTCGAGCAAGCGAGGAGAAACGGCGCAGTGGTGACAGCTGAGGATCATAATATCATTGGTGGTCTTGCCGATGCTGTGCTCGAGGTGATGAGTGATAACGATGTCTCGGTGCCTTTCCGACGTATTGGAGTCAGAGACACCTTTGCTGAAACGGGTTCTCTAAAGGAACTTTATTTTAAATACGGGCTTTCCGCACAGCATATTGAAAATACCGTTAGAAGTCTTCTCAAGTAAGCGAGAGGGCGCCTTCCTTAAAGTAACTTCTCAGGTTATTCGCAGTTTTCCTTTATAGTCGGGTTCCAGTCTTTAGTTGACATAATATATGTTATGGGAACCAAGAGGGTATGGGCCAAAAATTCTTCCAGGTCGATGTATTCACGGATCGGGTTTATGGGGGCAATCCCCTGGCGGTTTTTACCGAGCCCGGAGGCCTGAAAGAAACGGCTCATCTCCAGATCGCCAGGGAAATGAACCTGTCGGAAACGACTTTTGTCTATCCCCCACAAAACCCCAAAGCAAAGTTTAGAATCCGAATATTCACACCGGGCAAGGAAATACCCTTTGCCGGTCACCCGACCCTGGGAACCGCCCATATCCTGTGGGAAACAGGGCAAATAGCATCAGCGGATAATTCCGTAATCCTGGAGATGGGCGCGGGATTAATCCAAGTATCCAAAAAACAAAAAAATCTGTTTATGGAGCAACCCCTACCCCGTTTTGGAAAAACGATCAAGGCCGTGGACCGGGTGGCGGATGCCCTGTCGATTGATCCGGGTGAAATAGATTCGCGCTTCCCCCTCCAGATCGTATCCACGGGGTTTCCTGCCCTGTATGTCCCCTTGAAGAATCTGCAGACTGTCCAGAATGTGGAATTGAATCTTGCTGTATTGCGCGAGATTCTGGTTAACTTGGATATGATTTATGTGTTTACCGGGGAAACTCTGGAGTCCGGCTCCACGGTTCATTCCCGGGCTTTTGCACCCTTTATAGGAATCCCGGAGGACCCGGCCACCGGCAGTGCCGCCGGCGCTTTGGGCGCTTATCTGGTTCATCATAAAGTCATGGAGAATCTTGATCCATCCGCAATTGTGATCGAGCAGGGATTTGAAATGAACCGCCCTTCCATGATTCAGGTGAGCGTCGAGCACACGGGAGAGAAGATTGATTCGATACAGGTGGGTGGCCAGGCCGTCACGGTTTTGGAAGGGAATTTGCGGGCATAAAAAAAGGGCGGGAAAAATCTTCCCACCCTCTTCTTTGTTCTATTTACTGTCTACGGAAATCTATGCGGTCTGCATATAGGCGCAATTCTCGCACCGATGACCGGAAATACGTGAGCACATAATACAACTGCTGATCTCACCGGAAGGCCGGACCAAACCCCCACAATGATTGCAACGTGGGGCGGACTCGGTTTTCGCCGAACTCCGGGAGCTCTTGGTAAAACGATTTTTATTGATCAAGGATTGACTCCTGGAAACGTTAATATACATCCTAAAGCCTCCTTTAATAGTAACTGCATAAAACGGGGTCAACCGTTCCCGATTGGACCTCTCTGGTTAATAGGGATGGAATTGACAGCAAAAAGATTTAAATTTTGTGCGCAAAATGTACAGTATCCATAACTACCCTGGAAAGTCTGAAAATATTTTACTTGATTAGAGCTAAATAAATCAAGTAGTTACCTATCAAATAAGCAGGGGGAGGATTACAGGCGGGCCATGACCCCTTGATTCACGGTGTCCATACGGTCCCTGCCAAACAGGATCTCTACTAATTTGAGGGCAAATTCGAGGGCCGTCCCGGGGCTCCGGCTGGTCACGATATTGCCGTCGACCACGACACGTTCTTCCGAGTAATCGATGTCCTTCAGCTGGTCCTTGACGGAAGGGTGGGAAGTGGCGTGTGTGTTTTTCAAGATTCCGGCGGAGTGGAGAATGGTGGGAGCGGCGCAGATGGCGGCGATCTGTTTACCTGACTGATGCATATTTTGAAGGATGGCTTTTACCGTTTCATTCTTCTGAAGATTGGCAGTACCCGGTTGTCCGCCCGGTAAAACCACCAGATCGAAATCGGTGTCATCGACTTGATCGATCAAAGTATCCGGCAGGACAGACACCCCGCGGGATCCTGCGATAGGCCCCTGCTCCGTCGCGGCCAACACCACCCGGGCCCCCGCCCTTCTCAAGATATCCACTACGGTGATGGTTTCAATTTCCTCAAACCCTGGGGCCAAAGCGACTAGAACTTTTTTCATTATAATTTCCTTAAGGAAAAGAGTTATTTTTGTGACGGAAAAATTTTAATTAAATTCACCAGAGGAGTCAAATTCTGCTACCCTGAGGCCACTCAAAACCAGCAATTGCCACTTGGAAATGAAAGATCCCATGGTCGAAAGCACGGAAACTCCTGCCACGTTAAACCGGCAGGTACAAGAAATGTTCAGCGATATTGCGCCCCGGTACGACCTCTTGAACCGGTTGCTGAGTTGCGGCCAGGACCAGTACTGGAGAAAGCGGGCGGTGACCCGGTTGTCCCCGCAAGCGGGCGAGCGGTTCCTGGATATTGCCACCGGGACCGCAGATGTGGCCCTGGAAATTGCCCGAAAGGTTCCCGGGGGCGTGGTTCAGGTCGTGGGAATGGACTTTAGTGAGAAAATGCTGGAATTGGCCCAACGCAAGATCGATACTCACGACACAGCCAAAGCCATTCAACTGGAAAGTGGTTCTGCGGAAAGCCTGCCGTTTGAAGACAATTCTTTTGATGGAACGACGACTGCCTTTGGCGTCCGTAATTTTTCCGATGTGGATTGTTGTCTGCGCGAAATGCATCGGGTCCTCAAGCCCGGCGGTCGGTGCGTGATTCTTGAATTTTCCATGCCCCGGAATTCTGTTTTAAACGCTCTCTATCGATTTTACTTTCAATTCTTGTTGCCCGGGGTCGGCCGTCTGATTTCCAGGCATCCCAGTGCCTACACCTATCTTCCCGAAACAGTGGCTTCTTTCCCCGTGCGGAAAGAGTTTTCGGATTTGATGCAACAGGCTGGATTTATGAACGTTACTTACAGAGAGTTGACCTTAGGTGTTGTTATTCTCTATACAGGTGTCAAGCAAATTTGATACGATGCTTGGAGTAACCTTGGGAATATGAAATGAAAAAAATCACACTAGCGGTCTTCTGTCTTTTAGTCGGGGGTGCCGCCCTCATCAGCTTTGGCAATGGAAGACACGAAGCCCCCCTGCCCTCCTCCCAGCCGGTCAGCCTGCAACCCAATATCTATGAAAATCTTGAAGGCTATCAAGATATCGTCGAACTACAGAATGCGTTCATTCGCAATGCCAAGCGGTTAAAACCCACCGTCGTGAGCATCAATGATCTGGTGGAAATGCCGTCCAAGAACAGAAAGTCCCGAAAAGGTTTGGATGGCTGGATATCCAGATTTCAGAATTGGCTGTCTGATTCGTTCAAAAAGAAATATCTCGTGGAAAATCTGGGGTCCGGCGTTATTTACGATTCCCGGGGCTATATCCTGACCAATTATCATGTGGTCGAAAATGCGAATGAGATCATGGTCAAACTGATGGACCAGAGGGAATTTTCCGCAACAGTGGTCGGAGTGGATCCGCTTACGGATTTGGCAGTTCTTAAAATCTTCTCTTTTTCGAGTTTTCCGGTACCCACTTTCGGCTCCACCCAAAACCTGGGAGTGGGCGAATGGGTCATGGCCATTGGAAATCCTTATGGTTTGGATGGTACGGTGACGGTGGGTGTGATCAGTGGCACCCATCGATCTGATTTAGGGATCGCAACATTCGAAAACTTTCTTCAAACCGACGCCTCGATCAATCCGGGGAACAGCGGTGGCCCTTTGATCGATCTGGAGGGCAACGTCATTGGTATCAATACAGCTATTGCGGAAATCGGATCGGGGGTGGGTTTTGCGATCCCAATGGAAATGGCGGCTAAAATCGCAGATTCCCTGATCGACAAGGGAACCGTGGAACGGGGATGGCTGGGAGTGGGGATTCAATCCTTGACTCCGGAACTGGCGGTGTCCTTTGCGGTCTCCCGAAAAAAAGGAGTGCTGGTCAACAGTGTGGATGTCGGAACTCCGGCACAAAAAGCCGGATTGCTTCAAGGTGATATTATTATTTCTTATGATGGGCATACCGTTCCCGATTCCAAAAGTCTGCAAAAACTTGTCGCCGAATCCCGTATCGGAAAATCTGTGCGCCTGAAAATTATTCGGGAGGGCATTGAAAAAACGGTCTTCGTGGAAGTCGGAAAGTATCTATCCTGAATATTTAAAAAAATTATTTTGAAACCACCTCGAATCCCACCTCAACGATCTTTGTAGAGATTGCATCCAGATCTGTCCGGCTTTCATCGAAATTCACGCTGACCTGTTTTTTATCCAAATCCACCGACACCTGGTTGATGCCCTCGAGTGAATTAACCGCCTGGGTTACCGTTTCCACACAGTGACCGCAGGTCATTCCTGCCACCAGAATATTTTGATGAGTCATTGATTTTCTCCCTGACTATTGAGTTTTGATTCTAACAAATTTCCCGGGGAACCAATAGAAGCTGACGGCACAGGGAAAATGGGAGTCGGGAATGGGAATTCAGGGCAAAAAGTAAGGGCTCACTTGGGAGGCGGGGAGACTTTTCCTCAAGTGAGCCCTTTTCAGGAGAAAAACCAGTTAAGTAAAGTATATAAATTCAATTGGTTAGAATCAACATAAAATTACATTAAAAGTAAGTTTACCTTTATTATCGAAGATTTACACCCTCTTTTTGCGGGTATCGGCCCGGCCCGTTCTCAAGAAAAACTCACGAAAAGCCGAAAAATACACAGAGAAGTAACATATGGAGGAATAACAATAATCGCCATGAATGAGTTTTTCTTACATTCCACTTCAGGAAAACACCTGACGCCCCGACGATTGGAGCGGGAGGCACCTTTGAAGCAGGATTCGGCAATCGGTACTGCTCCTAAGGATTCTTTTCAGGAGGTTTTGAAGAGTGCGGCGGATAAGAAGAGTGCGGCGGATAAGAAGAGTGCGGCGGATAAGACTGGAAGTTCGCCTGAAATCAGGCAGGACCTGGTCAACAAATACAAGATCTCGCTTGCCCAAGGGACCTACGAGGTGAAAGCCGAGGAGTTGGCAGAAAAAATGATCCAGAAAATTCGTGAAGATAAAACGCGGGGGATCATATAACAGGCTGACAAGTTACAACGTTTTTACTTCTTTTAAATGAGGCAGCCGATCACTTTCTTTGAGTTTCTCTTCCCACCGTTTCCCCAGTTTATTCGAACGCAAATCTATTTTCTCCAATCGAGTCATGGTGGTTTCTTTGGCAAAGAATTCCAGGCCGACACGGGTGATTTGATTATTTCTCAGATCCAACTCTCTTACGTTTTTCAAAACGTTGGACAGGGCAAGGGCCTGCAAGCCGGTATCCCCCAGAAAATTTTTCCTCAGATCAAGAACTTCCAGCTCGGATAAATCCGGATAAAGGCTTAAATAGGTGGCTTCATCCGGATTGATTTCCATACTTGCCATTTTGAGTGACTTGGCATTCCGGCTGATACGGCTTTTGAGAAACAGTTCGAAGGTTGTAATTTTTCGTGAACCGTCCCGGCCCAACTTGGCATCGATCGCCGCATTGATCTGGTCCAGATCCCCGTTCATGGAATAAAACAATTCCAATATAAAGTCCTGATTCATACACACCATCCGAAAGGCTGAATTTTAATACAACTTTTTCAGCCCACTTTATCAAATAAGGTCATTAAAAGGTTGGTTTTCCAACAATTTTTGCTATACTCGTGCCACTCAATACTAATGTCCAGATGGAGAAATTGCTATGATGGGTTTAGGCTTTCCGGAATTAATGATCATTCTTGTAATTATTATGATCATATTTGGCGCAGGAAAACTTCCGGAAATTGGTAGTGCTTTTGGTAGAAGCATCAAAAACTTCAAAACTTCCATGAAAGATGCCGACCAGGAAGAGATTTCTGCCGGAGAACAAGAACAAGCCGAGGGAAGTATTGAAGGCGCTGAGGAACCGAAAGCAGTTCCTGAAAGCACTGGTGAAACAGCCGAAGTGAGCGAATCGCAGGAGTCTTCCAAAAAGTAATCCGTTTCCCCCAGACTTCAGAACTACCCGGATTGCCGCAAGATTCCCCTTTAAACTGTCTTGCCAAGGCCATTATCGCCACAATGCTTCTTTCCCCGAGTAAGCACCCTTGGTTATTCATGCCCGGTCATGGTTAAGACTCTTCGACTTTTATTCTTCAAATTTTTCCAAGCCTTCTCGGATGTCCTTCCGATACTTCTGGTCATCACCTTTTTTCAATTGGCGGTCATCCAGAAACCATTCCCCCATCTCAAAGAAACCCTTTTCGGATTCGTTCTTGTCGTCATCGGCCTGTTTATTTTTATACAGGGATTGGAGAACGCCCTGTTCCCTATCGGCGAAAGGTTGGCCGTCGAGTTTGCATTAAAGGGAAATGTTTATTGGATTGTGCTGTTTGGTTTTACTTTGGGCTTCGCCACCACCATTGCCGAGCCGGCGTTAACGGTGATATCCCAGAAAGCCGGACATATTGCCGCCAAAGCCGGTGCCATTGAGAATGCCCGGGACTCGATTAACAGCTACGTCTGGGGATTGCGTCTGACCACAGCCTTTTCGGTGGGGTTGGCCGGGGCAATCGGGGTGATTCGCATCATCAAAGGCTGGCCCCTGGTAATCTTTATTCTCGTCGGCTATTCGCTCATAATGCTGGCCACTCTGTTCGCACCCAAAGAAATTATCGGTATCGCCTACGACGCCGGAGGCATTACCACTTCCACCATCACCGTACCCTTGATCACCGCGCTGGGGATCGGTCTGGCCACCTCTATACGCGGAAGAAACCCGATCATCGACGGATTTGGATTGATCGCCCTGGCCAGCTTGACGCCTATTTTATTCGTGATGCTTTACGGCATATTTATTTTCGGAGCGAGTTGAACCATGCAGGAACTGAATTACATCAACATCATTTACGATTCGCTGTCCGACACCCTGATGGACATTTTACCGATCATTCTGATATTTGTATTTTTCCAATGGGGTGTTATCCGAAAAGGATTGCCCCACTGGAGAAAAATGTTAGCGGGAATGGGAATGGTGGTGGTCGGCTTGGCCGTTTTTATAGTCGGATTGAAGGAATGTATCTTTCCTCTGGGAACTACTATGGCGCAACAACTGTCCGATCCGCAATTCCTGATGAGCGACTCCCCTGCCCTCAATTCTCTGATCGACGGTAATCGGATCGGTGCTGAATTTTATCTTGAAGTGATCTTATTTGGATTTCTGATCGGATTTTCGACCACTTTGGCGGAGCCGGCCTTGATCGCCGTCGCGTTAAAAGCCAGGGAAATTTCAACCGGTGCTATTTCCACATTGGGCCTGCGAGTCGCGGTCGCGTTTGGCGTGGGGATCGGCGTGGCATTGGGGTCGTTTAGGATCATAGAGGGCTCTCCCCTTCACTATTACATCATCACCGGTTATGTGATTCTCATGATTCAAACATATTTTGCACCCAAGTTCATCGTTCCTCTGGCATACGATTCCGGCGGCGTGACCACTTCCACGGTTACCGTGCCGCTACTGGTGGCACTGGGGTTGGGTTTGGCATCGAACGTTCCGGGCAGTTCGCCTTTACTGGACGGCTTCGGGCTGATCGCGTTCGCCTCTCTTTTCCCTATGATAAGCGTTTTGGCGTATGCTATGATCCAAGAACGATTTTTCTCGGGGGTGTCTGATTCAGCAATGAAATGAAACTCTTAGGAGGTTGCTATGCGTTTTAAAGTAATTCTGGCTCTGGTGAATGATGATTACCAGGACGAAGTCATCGAAGCCGCCAAAAAAGCGGGCGCTACCGGAGTGACCATTCTGAATGCGCGCGGCGAAGGGGTGCACGATCAGAAATCATTTTTCGGTTTGGCGATGGAAACCCAGAAGGACATGCTGCTGTTCCTGGTCGAAGATTTCAACTCCGATCAGATTATGGATGCCATCTACCAGGCGGGAAAGTTGGGAGAGCATGGCAATGGAATCGCTTTTTGCTGGTCGGTCGACCGGGCCATCGGCATGGAGAGCCAGATCCCCATTCTGGAAAAAGACGCCAAGGAGCATTACTTTTAATATCCAAGTATGGAGTTCAGTGAATGAGTGAAATGATGCTGGTCAGCCAGGTTATGATGCCCAATTTTAAGAAAATCGACGGCGTGACCCGGGTAGCGGAAGCTCTCAAAATGATGAAAGAGGAAAACCTCAACGCCATGTTGATCGAACCCCGGGATCAATCGGATGTGTTTGGCATCCTGACCCTTAAAGACATTGCCCGTAAAGTAATCTCGCAACGGCGTAAACTCCACGAAACCCACGTTTACGAAATCATGTCCAAACCTGTTTTGTCGGTCCCCGCAAGCATGCCGGTGCCCTATGCCGCACGGTTGTTGACTAATTTCAATGTTTCCTACGCAATGGTGATGGAAAACAATCAAGTGGTGGGACTGATTTCTTTGAACGGAATCGTCACCAACTGGAATACCGGCTGATCAGCAACCCATCTTCCAGAAACCCCTGCAGATCTATCCCTTCTTTAACGAACTGCCGCTGGTGCTGTCCCATCGCACCGTATCGGGACTGGAGTGATGCTGGGCCACCGCGGACCAGTGCTCGAAGGAAGCGTTCAACTCTACGATCCGAACACACTCATCCATGCCGTGAGCTCCGGCAAGATGTGACTCCAGCTCCTTGAGATCGGTGATGAAGCTGCCTTGTTCGGATTGATACCGCTCCTGGGCTTCCGCAATGTTGGCGAGGGTCGCTTCCGCCTGCACGTTATAGTTAAAAATAGTTTTCCGGATTTTGTTGTAATCCACCAGGAAGTTGACATAACCCCATGCTAAAAAAGGTAACACCGCCGCCACCGCCAGAACCGTTTTGATTTTTTTCTGTTCCAGGAATATAGCGGCGAAAACCAGAACAAATCCGGCAACCAGCGAGTACAGGGATATATCTTCATAGAATCCCAGGGACATGATGGCTTCACCACAGGAAGCGTGAGCCGGGGACGGGGACAGCAGCAGTCCGGCCAACCCTGTCTTTAAAAGAGTTTTATTTCCCCGCATCGTCCCACCTTTTCTACGAATCAATACTTTACCTTGTAAATGGAAGGCCATACTGTATAAGATTCCTCCCCACCCGTCCAGTCCAATTATCAGGCAAGACGACCTTGGAAAATTTGTCTTCACAATTTTTTTTTAATGGGATATTTTATAGGGCCCTAAAGCGACATGAGTCCAATTCAAAAGGTGGCAATTGATGAACCCAGAAACCCAGTTTGTAGATAATGGTGACGGCACCATTCAGGATACTAAAACCGGCCTGGCCTGGTGCAAGAAAGATTCATTTCAGATTGAACAGGACTGGATGAATTTTCAGGAGGCACTGGCTTTCATAGACAAATTGAACAAGGATGACTATCTGGGATTTCACGACTGGCGAATGGCGGAAAGAGAGGAGATTGAAAGTTTGTTTTCTCCGGAATTTGAGTTGGAAGGCCGGTCGAATCAGGTTCTCAATATATCCCCCTTATTTGAACCCAAATGCGGCAACGCTTCCTGGTGTCTGCCGTTCGACCAGCAGGCGGCATTTTACTTTTCCTACCAAAGTGGACTTTCCCAGAATTACGATCAGGATTTTTCGCAGGGGTATGTCCGGCCGGTACGTTTATGGCCTGAGGATTAACCGGCAGCTTCGCGGGACCGCTTGAAGCAGGATTGGATCTTGGGCATGTCGGTGCTGGGACGAATCACCTGAATGATCTGGACTTCCTGGTCGTCATATTCCACGGAGGCCACTTCAAAATGCTCGGTGTCCACATCGTCCTCCCGCCCCAGGTACTGGATCAAGGCGGACCGGAGAGCCGACCATTCCAGAAACACTAAAAACTGGTTTTCGGTATCCTCTTCCCGCAGTTGCAAGTCCTGGAGAATTTGGGAAAACTCCCATTCGAGAATTTGGCGGATCGGCGTTCCTTCACAATATTGGTGGAAACTCTGGCCACTGCCAATGGCCTTGTCGCACGAGATTTTGGCGTAATCGTATCCGATCAAATAATCCCGGTGATCCACCCGGACCGTCATCAACGCTGTCGTATCTTTGCAGGGCATGCACTGTCCTTCCGTATTGTTCTCCAGCCGGCATTATACACCCAGAACGACCTCTAAAGTCGGGGTATTGCCGTTTCTTTATTAGTCCTTGATATTCATGCTGATATCCACCGCCCGGGCGGAGTGCGTCAGGGCCCCTATCGAGATCGTGTCGATTCCCAATTGTTTGAACCGGCTCAGGTCTTCAAGGCCGATGGACCCGGAAACTTCGATTTTCGACTTTCCATCTATCATCGCCACGGCTTTTTTAACGGTCTCAGGCGCCATATTATCCAACATAATGACGTCCGCACCCATTTCCAAGGCTTCCCGGACTTCGTCCAGATTTACGGTCTCTACCTCGATTTTACCTGAAGACTGCTTTCGTATCCTGTTGATTGCAGAAGTAATCCCGCCAGCGATTTTGATATGGTTATCCTTGATCAGTATGGCATCGAACAGACCGAAGCGGTGGTTGGTCCCGCCTCCACAATGAACCGCATATTTCTCAAATACCCGGAGACCGGGGGTGGTTTTTCGGGTATCCAGTATGGTCACCGGTTGGGCGGCATCCACGAATTTCCGTGTCAGGGTGGCAATCCCGCTTAAACGTTGCACGATGTTGAGTGCGGTTCGTTCTCCTTTGAGCAGGGCGGAGGTTTTGGCCTGGACTTCGATGATCTGCTCCTGAGCGGGGATCACCGATCCATCCCCGGGAGCCGATCCGGTAAACTCCGCCTTCGCATCCAAACGCTTAAAAACCCTCCGGAAAATGTCCATTCCGCACAGGACCAGGGGTTCCCTGGCGGTTACCACTGCCGTGGCGATCGCATCCTGCTCCAGAATGCCGTCGGTGGTGATGTCGCCGGAACCAATATCCTCCGCCAGGGCCAAATTGACCAGGCCATCGATTTCCGCGGCTTTGAGGGAGTTGATTTGCGTCATATAATCCTTAATTAAACAATGTCTTACAAAGTATCATAAATCCTTGGCATGCGCCATCCATGTCTTATACTAATAAGCATGGATCATCCTCCCAATAGAGAAAAGGCGCAACAGCGGATTGACCAAATCCAGGCCTTCCAGCAGGAAACGAGGCTTCTCAAATCCGAGGGTATCCTTGATTTGCCTCAAGAGGTTCAAAGTGCGGTCTCCGATTACCATTCCCGCCTGATTGACGAATTCAGCAAACGGTTTGATACCGATTCCACGGTGACCGAGAAAAAACTTTCCTGGGGCATGCGGATTCTCACCTTCCTGGGTGGATTGGCCCTGTGCGCCAGTGTCTTTTTCTTCTTTTACCGGTTCTGGGGGTTGATCCCCACCTGGGTGCAAATCGTAATTTTGGCGACCACTCCCCTGCTGGCTCTACTGGGGATGAGGTTCGCTGCCCGCAAGGAAAAGACACTTTACTATGCCACCCTCGCCGCCCTGCTGGCATTCGTGTGCTTTGTCATGAACCTCAACGTGCTTGGAGCTATTTTCAATATCACCCCTTCCCCTAAAGCGTTTCTGGTTTGGGGAGCGATGGCGCTCCTGGTGGCCTATCATCTGGGCCTGCGACTGATACTAATGGCCGGATTGTTGTGCATCCTCGGTTACCTTTCGGCGACAGTGGGAACGTTTTGGGGCATCTACTGGCTGTCCTTCGGTGAGCGACCGGAAAACTTCATCATCGCCGGGGCCATTATGGTGGCTTTGCCGTCTATTTTCAAACACCGGCACTATTATGATTTCCCCTGGTTTTACCATCTGGTGGGCCTGCTGTCGATTTTCATCGCGCTTCTGATTATGGGTCATTGCGGACGGTGCAGCTATTCGTTACTGGACAATGACGCGCTTGAAATTATCTATCAGACTTTGGGACTGGTCGCCGCTGGAATAACCATTTGGCTGGGTATCCGATTTCATTATTCCGGAATCACCAATATCGGCGCCACATTTTTCACTATTTTTCTGTACACCAAATTTTTCGACTGGTGGTGGGATTTCCTGCCGAAATATATGTTTTTCTTTATCCTCAGCGTAATTTCACTCGGTCTGCTGGCGGCTTTCAAAAAAATACGTAGCCGTTTAAAGGAGGTGACCGCATGAAAAAGTATGGACTGGTTTCAGCAATCGCACTGATTGTGCTGACCAACGTGGTGGTGCTTTCCGGTGTGGCTAACAACCGCTCCGGTGAACCCGACGCGACGGTCCAGCTCACCGAACGGGAACTCCATTGGAAGCACAGCTGGAACTGGACGGACAGGGAAGATTCGGGATTGCACCTGATCCTGAGATGGAGTATGCCGGGCTATTACAAATACGGGTGGGCGCACAGGGAAAACACCTGGTTGAATCAGGAAAAACTTGCGGAGTTGGGATTTGATATCAGTTATCCTCTGGAAGACAAAAAAGCCAGCCGTTATTACAGCCGCCAACTGCCGCGCCAGGCTTATGTGGTCTTGGAATTTAACGGGGATGCTTACCAGAAATGGTTGAAGGGGGCAAGAAAACGGATCGAAGAAGTCAGACAGGATTTATCGGAAGAAAAAAAGCCGAATAAAAAGAAAAATCTCGAAAACGATATCAAACACATCCAACAGACCTCAGTCACCCAAAGTCGTCTGTTCGCTATCGATGCAGGACAAGACCCCCAGGCATTGAGAGAGAAATATCCCGACAAAATCAAATACATTATTACACCAGCCGTGTTTGATATTTCGATGAATTACATACCCAGAAAAAAAGGCCCGCCCAAATCCCCGAAAAAACCTTATTTGAGCGGCTGGGTCCGTGAAGTTTCCATCGCGGATATTCATGTAAACAGCGACTATCGCTCCTTTTTCATTTCTGATATAAAGACCCATACCAAGACTTACCTGCCCAGGGACAAACCTCTTTCAGACCTGGAGCCGCGTTACCAGGTGACTTTGAACTACGGCAAAAGGCACGAACCGTGGATCGCGGATGTCAAAAAACTGAAGTAATCAGAAAATCCTAACTGTGACCCCTCTCCCAAAGAAACTTGCACTCGAGCCGTGTGACGCCAGGGACGAAACAAACCGGTTTCCTGCGTCCGATGATCGCGCTGCAGAACAATTGATACGCGTGGTCGACCCGGCGACCGGAACCCTCTGGGGATTTGTGGTGGTCGACGATACCCGGCGGGGCCCCGGTCTCGGCGGTATCCGCATGGCACCGGATGTCACCCTCGGTGAAGTGCGCCGCCTGGCACGGGCAATGACTCTGAAAAACAGCGCCGCCAATTTACCCTTCGGCGGTGGCAAGGCGGGTATCGTGTGCGACCCGGTGATGATGGCGATGAATCCCGGCATGAAGCGGGATTTGATCGGCATTTATGCTGAGGCCTTATTTGCAATCGAGGACTATATCCCGGCACCGGACATGGGAACCGATGAAACCGACATCCAGCAAATCTATGAATATTTTTCCAACCGGCTGGGCACCTGTCAGCATTTGCGCGGCGGAGCCTCGCGTCCTCCCGACAAAGGCGGCATCCCCATCGATGAATGGGGCCTGACCGCCCACAGTTTGTTTGCAGCGGTCCGCACGGTCGAGGAGTTGGAACCTGAATTTAAACTCAAGGGTGCCCGGGTGGTCATCCAGGGATATGGCAACGTCGGTTCGGTGACCGCTTCCAAGCTCAGCGATGTCGGAGCGGTGATCACCGGGGCGTCCGACATTCATGGCGCGTTATGGCATTCGCGCGGGTTGGATGTTGAGGCGTTGAATTCGGTCCGCCGCCAGCCCGGTGGCCTATCCAATTATTCCGGCAAAGTGGAAAAACGTTTTGGCCCGGATCAGATTGACTGGCTGTTGGAAGCGCCCTGCGACATTCTGGTTCCCGCTGCCCGGCCCGATGCCATCACCGCCCGCAATGCCGATCGCATTCAATGCCGGAAAATTTTTCAGGGGGCCAACACTCCCAGCAATAAAATGACCGAATACTATTTGCAAAACCGCCGTAGCATCGTTTCCTATTCGGATTTTATCGTCAATGTCGGTGGAGTGATGGGATGCGCGGTGGAACTCAAAATGACGATGGATGGGTCCTACCGAGAGCGGGTTCTTGCGCAGGGAAAAGATGGAAAAACCTATACGGACCAGCTGATCTACAACACCGTCTCCAGTAACATCCGGACTTTGATGGACCGGTTGTGTGACTCAAAAGATAGCGATCGTATCTTCCGTGAAGAAGCGCAACAACTGGCAGAGGAACGGCTGGAACAACCTGGAGATATTTGGCTTTAAATAAAATAACTTAAGGTAATACCTTAAGTTCCGTAAACTTCCTTCAATATTTTGTCCGCGCCCATTTCCAGAATTTCCCCGGCCAGCTGAAATCCTAGTCCCTCAGGATCCTCAGTGGAACCGGTCTGTTCCGCTTTGAGCACCCGCTTGCCGTCCAGACTTCCGACCAATCCCCGGAGTCGTATGCTCTCTCCTTCAATGGTTGCATAGACACCGATCGGCACCTGACAACCGCCTTCCAGGCGGGTTAAAAAACCGCGCTCCGCTTCCAGGGCGCGATGCGACTCCTCATGGTCCAACGGGTAGATACGATTCATGACACCGAGGTCTTCCTTGCGGGATTCAATGCCGACGGCCCCCTGCCCGCCTCCCGGCAGCATGATTTCGGGTTCGATGAATTCCGTGATGTGGTCCCCCATTTCCAGGCGGATCAATCCTGCGGCGGCGAGGAGGATAGCATCCAATCCTTCTGATTCAAGTTTGTTCAGTCGAGTCTGGACATTGCCGCGCATGGGAACCACTTCCAGGTCCGGACGGTAATTCAGGAGCTGGGTGGTTCTGCGGAAACTGCCGGTGCCGACTTTGGCGCCTTTCGGGAGATCATCCAGTTTCAAATTTTTCCTGGAAACCAAAACATCGCGCGGATCTTGCCGCTCGGTGACCACCGACAGAGTCAGACTGGGAGGGAATTTTACCGGCACGTCCTTCATGCTGTGAACCGCAATATCGGTTTCGTAGCGCAACAGGCTCTCCTCGATTTCCTTGGTGAACAGTCCCTTGCCTCCCACTTTCGCGAGGGGAACATCCTGAATCTTGTCGCCGGAAGTTTTGATTTTGACCAACTCGACGGTCAAATCATCATGGACGGATTCCAATTGAGATTTGATCCAGTGTGCCTGCCAGAGAGCCAAGGGACTCCCGCGCGTGCCAATGGTGACCTTGCTGACGGAAAAAATATCAGACATTCAATCGTCCAGGTGAAACAAGTCGCGGATGGCCTTCAGGTAAGTCCGGCCTTCGGTGGTTTGTGTTTTCTTCTTGAGGTTGACGGTGGGTTTGTGCAGGATTTTATTGATAATGGATGAAGTCATTTGATGAAGGTTGTTTTTGTCTTCGTCCGAGAGATGCGTCATTTTCTTGAGGGTTTTTTCGATTTCCTGCATCCGGACCGCTTCCGCGCGTTTTCTCAATTCAACGATGGTCGGTATGGCATCCAGCGACTCCACCCAATTATTGAATTTGCTGACTTCCGTCCGAATGATCCCCATGGCCACTTCCGCTTCTTTTTCCCGTTCCTGGAGGTTGGCATTCACCACACTTTGCAGATCATCGATATCATACAAATAGACGTTTTCAAGATCGTTCACCTCCGGTTCGATGTCACGGGGCACAGCGATATCGATAAAAAACATGGGCCGGTTATTGCGTTGATGAATGGCCGACTGAACGATTTCTTTATTGATAATAAATTTGGGTGAAGCGGTGGAACTGATGACGATGTCGGCCTTGTGCAACTCGGTTTTAAAATGCTCGAAATCCAGTGCACTGCCATTCAGGGTTTTCGCCAGAGTTGTCGCCCGCTCATATGTCCGGCTGGCGACATACACGGTTTTGACGCCATAGGAAATAAGATGCTTGGCCGCCAGTTCCGCCATCTCTCCGGTGCCGACCAGCATGACGGTATGACTCTCCAGATCCTCGAAGATTTTCCGGGCCAGCTCAACCGCCGCCGAACTGATGGAAACCGCGCTTTCGTTAATACCGGTTTCCTCCCGAATTTTTTTGGCCACGTTGAAAGCTTTTTCGAATAGCTGGTTCAGGATCAGGCCGGTGGTCTGCAGGGATTTGGCCAGGCTGTAGGCGTCCTTCACCTGTCCCAGAATCTGCGATTCCCCGACCACCATCGAATCGAGGCTGGCAGAAACCCGGAACAGATGTTGCACTGTTTCCTCTTCCTGGAAGGCGTAAAAATGCTTGTCCAGCAGATTGTAGGGAATCATGTGGAATTCGCAGATGAACTTTTTCAGGCGATCGATTCCCCGGTCGACATCATTGACGCGGGCGTAGATTTCCACCCGGTTGCAGGTCGAAATAATGAGGTTCTCATCGACTTCCGGAAAACCGCAGAGCTTTTCCGTCGACTCCTCGATGTTCCCCTTGGTGAAGGCGAGTTTCTCCCGCAATTCCACTGGCGTGGTTTTGTGGTTGACTCCTACAATGACAAGATTGGATTCAGCCATAATCAAACGTGTAAAATGATGCTTATTATAACAGTGACGAAGCCGATCACCGACCCCTGGGCGACTTTTTTACCACGCCATCCCATCCGGTACCGTCCAAAAAATACCAGGCCGTACAATATCCAGCCAATGACCAGCGGCCAGATTTTAACCAATTCCCAGGAAAATAAAGACGACTGGCTCATCTTGATATTCCAGATGGACCCGGTCAAAAATCCCAATGTGAACAGGGGAAAACCGACCGCCACCGCCTTGTAGGTCAGATTATCCAAAGACTCCAGCGAAGGCATGCGAAAATACATCATGCCGAGTTTTTTCGATTTAACCTGTTTTTCCTGAATTAAATACATGACCCCAAGCCCAAACGCAATGGCAAAAGCGGCAAATCCGATAATGGATAATGTCCGGTGCAGAGTCAACAAAATCCTGAATTCCGATTCCGGGAAATTGACAATCTCCTTCGACAAAAAAGTGGCGTACAGCAGGATCAAAAAGGCCACCGGGATGACGAACGATCCCAGGTCCTTGATCTTGTATCTCCAGTGGGTGAAGCAATAAACGACCACCACCAGCCACGACAGAAAAATAGCCACTTCAAAGGAAGTGGTGTAGGGGCCATGCCCCGTTTCCTGGGAACGCAGTCCGATGATCGCCGTATGCGATAACAGCCCAACCACCACCGTCGCGGTTGCCAGTGTGGATACTCCCGGTTTCCGATAAACGAGATAAATAAAATATTCCAACGAGGCCAGCAGATAGCTGATCATCGCAATATTAAAGGTGATGATTTTCATCGATTTTCAATAAACGGTATGCGGTTAAACGACGGGTTATGCTATCACTTTAACCTTAGATATTCAACGACTTAGGAAGGAAAGAGCTTAGAATTGAATAAGTTAGGTGCGGTTAAGAATTGGATGAAGGGCAGGATTCTACGCAGAGCGGCTCTGGCTCAATTATCTTTATTTTTGATGATTCCTTTGAGTTCCGCCATGAATTCGTTGACGTCCTTGAAATCGCGGTAAACGGAAGCAAACCGAACGTAGGCGACACTGTCCAGATTGTACAGTTCCTTGACTACTTTTTCGCCCACCGTCACTGCGGATATTTCCTTCTCGCCGGCTTCCTGGAAATACCGTTCTATGCCGTCGACCAGGTTTTCCATCTGCTCGGCACTGACCGGACGTTTCTGGCAGGCCTTCTGCACTCCTGACAGAATCTTGTTGCGATTGAATTCCTCCCGTCGCCCGTCCTGCTTGACGATGAGCAAAGGCGTTTTTTCAATACGCTCATAAGTGGTGAACCGTTCGCCACAGTTCAGGCATTCGCGGCGGCGGCGGGTCAGGTCGCCATCCCGATTGGTGCGGGAGTCGACCACCTTGTTTTCCATGTTCGAGCAACTGGGACATTTCATAGGGGATCAGTATTTATCGGCCATTTCCATGTGAAAGGGAAACTGTTCGCACAATTCCCGTACCTTCAGGCGGGTTTGCTCGATGAATTCCTTGTCCTCGATCCGTTCCAATACGCCGATGATCATTTCCCCGATCTGCTTCATCTCTTTCTCTTTCATGCCGCGGGTGGTGAGAGCGGGAGTACCGATCCGGATACCGGAAGTGACGAAGGGACTCCGGGTTTCGAAGGGCACGGTATTTTTGTTGACGGTGATGCCGGCCAGATCAAGTGCTTCTTCAGCGGCTTTGCCGGTGATGTCCTGGGGCGTTAGATCGACCAGCATCAAGTGGGTGTCCGTGCCGCCACTGACCACTTTATAACCGTTGTCCTTGAGAAAGGCCGCCAGGCATTGCGCGTTTTTGATGACCTGCTTTTGATACTCGACGAAATTAGGTTCGAGCACTTCTTTGAACGCCACCGCTTTGGCGGCGATCACGTGCATGAGCGGTCCGCCCTGGATACCGGGAAATATTTTTTTGTTCACTTCTTTGGCGAATTCCTGCCGGCAGAGAATCATGCCGCCGCGCGGGCCGCGCAGGGTTTTGTGCGTGGTGGTGGTGACGAACTCCGAATACGGTACCGGCGAGGGATACAATTTCGCCGCGATCAGGCCTGCGGGATGAGCGATATCCGTCATGATTTTTGCGCCGACTTCATCGGCTATGTCGCGAAACCGTTTGGCGTCAATGACGCGCGGATAGGCGCTGGCGCCGACCACGATCATCTTCGGTTTGTGTTCCTTGGCCAAACGTTCGACTTCATCGTAATCGATCAATTCAGTGTCCTTGTGAAGCCCGTACTGGAAGACCTTGTAGCTGTAACCGGAAAAATTTACCGGCGAACCATGGGTGAGGTGGCCGCCATGCGACAGGTTCATGCCGAGAATCGTATCGCCGTGTTGCAGGGCCGCATGATAGACCGCCATATTGGCCTGCGAACCGGAATGCGGTTGCACGTTGGCATGCTCTGCCTCGAAGATCTGCTTGGCCCGGTCGATGGCCAACTGCTCGGCCACGTCGACATAACGGCACCCGCCATAGTAACGTTTGTTGGGATACCCTTCGGCATATTTGTTGGTCATCACCGATCCCAGGGCTTCCAGCACCTGGGGACTGACGAAGTTTTCGGAAGCGATCATTTCCAAGGTAAAGTTTTCCCGTTCGATCTCTCCCTTGATGGCATTAGAAATATCCGGATCGAAATCTGATAAGAGTGACAATTTACAGTTCTCCCTTGGTTAACATGTTTTCGATATGATCAATTTTTTTCAGGCGATCGCTGTGGCGTCCCCCTTCAAACGGGGTTTTCAGCCAGGTATTGACGATTTCATAGGCCAATCCCTTGCCCACCACGCGGCCCCCGAGAATCAGGACATTGGAGTCGTTGTGCTGCCGGCAAAGTTTGGCGGTGTAGACATCCGCGCACAATGTGCCCCGGACTTTAGGAAACCGGTTGACCACGATGGACATACCGATGCCGGTTCCGCAAATCACGATCCCGTTCAGGTTTTCATCGTCCGAAACCGCCTTAGCCACCTTGGTGCCGTAATCAGGGTAATCTACCCGGTCGGAATTGCCCGGTCCAAAGTCTTCGATCGGGATGCCGTCGGCTTTCAGGCACTCTTTGATACTTTCTTTCAACTCAAAGCCTGCATGATCGGAGGCAATAACAATTTTGCCAATCTTTATATCTCTATTCATGTATTTTTTTGTTCCTGTACCGGGTAATCATCGTATGGTTCAGATCACCGTCAATTCGAATAAACGTGAGAGGAATTTTGAGATGAATGGCCTCAAGTCTGGAAAAGAATTTCTTAAATGGGAAGTGTCCTTGAGCGCCCGATGCCGATTCTACGGGCCAGGATTCCATGGAATAGGCTCTCCGCTATGGATAGTAGAAAAAACCCTGAAGCTTGTCAACTCTGCCCGGACCCCGGACGATCACATTTCCCAAAGAAAATTTCTTACCGCCTGCGGAGGAAGCTCCAAAGTTTAAGGAGCTTTAAAGTAAGTATTTGAATAAAAAGGGATAATATAGGTTTGGGGCTGCTACCGAATTCTGCATTCAAACTTTTTGCCTTCCCAGACCACTTCCAGATGGGGCGGGAGTTTGGTGAATTTATCGATTTTGGCGGAATTGATCTGTTCAGGGGAAAGATTGAGAATCGACTCGAGATTCGCGCCGGTCAATTGGGCTCCCTTAAAGATCACTCCCTTTAACTCCGCGTCGGTAAAATCCACCTGATCCAGGTTACTGTCTGTGAAATCGACTTCATCCAATTCCGCGCTGGTGAAATTGGACTGGCTGATGTTGGTGCCGTTGAAACGAGTTCGGGAAATTGTGGCCACCCTGAAGTCGACCTGACTGAGATTGGCCTGTGAAAAATCACTTCCTTCGATCTCCGTTTCGCGGAAATCCGCTCGTGTGCATTTGGAGAAATTAAATTGCGTGCCTTTGATCACGGCTTCACGCAAACCGGCATGGGTCAGGTCGCTCTTGATAAAATTGACCTGATCCATTTCGGTGCCGGTAAGCACCACCTGGGTCATGACAGCTTTGGTGAAAACGGTACCTGTCAATTTAGCCCACTTGAAAACGGAGTTGGCCAGATTGGCTCCGCTCAGGTTGGCCCGGTCGAGCCGGGCTTCATCGAACACCGTCTGGGTCATATGGTTCCCGGTGAACAGGGCACCGGTCAAATTACTGCCTTCAAAAAGAGTCCCCATCATGTCGGCTCCCCGGAAATCGACCTCCGTGAGATCCGCATTCCGCATGATGGCGCGCATGAAATTTCCCTGCGAAAGGTTGGCTCCCTGGATGCGGGCTTCGCTCAGATTACTGTTCACCATATTATGCTTGGAGAGAACAATTTTCTTTTTGATTTCGCTATCCGACAGACCTTGATCCCGCCAGGCGGATATGTTGACTTCCACGATACAGCCTCCTATTGACTTTCCGGTGTGTTAAAGCCGAGTATAATATCACGAAAAGGATTTGGGGTTGCCGTAAAACGACCCTTTGTATCAATCCGAATTCATGAGCGTGGATGTTTAAGCAAACCGATTTTAAGGGAACATGGGGATTGAAGGGACCGGCAGGGTTCCTTGCGGTTTACTTCTGCGTGCTGTTTCCAGCGGCTCACATCCTTTTTCCGCAGGCTCAACAATGGGCCCCTGTTATCTATCCGGCTTATTTCGGATTGGCGGTGATGATTCTTATTCTTACCCGCCAGGCGTCGTGGCAACGATTGGGTTTCCATTTAGAACATTGGAAACAAAATCTGATGCTGGGATGCCTGGCAGGGGGCTTGCTGGTGGGGATGGTTCCTGTGTTCGATCATTTGATTGATGCGACCGGTATGGGACAAACTGAATTGTTTTCTGGGGCCGACCAAAGACTTTCCGAGGGATCACAAGAAAAATCCGGCTTTGCTGTTTTTATGGGATCGGCCGTTTTGATTTCCTTCGCGGAGCAGGGATTTTTAACAGGTTACTTTCTCCAGGCGCTGATTCGCAAATACAAACCGGCGCTCGCCATATACCTGGGGGGGCTGGTATTTGTACTGGTTCACTTTGATCTTCAATTGGGAATGTTTTTACTCGGACTCATGGCCTCATCGTTTTATTACCTCACCGGGTCGCTGGTGGCTCCCCTGGCGTTCCAGATCGCCTGCCACATCGCAGGCTGGATGCTGGCACACCACTATCCGAAAGTATTTACCTTGTTGGGATTTTTATTCTAGGGATTGGCGGGAAGGAACATCAGCCAGCCTTGGTTTTGGGCTTGACGGTCTTCTTGATTTTTTTCTTGATGCTGGAGGCTTTCATTGCCGCTTCTTTTTTGGCCTGCTTCATTTCTCTTTGCAGTTGCATTTGCTTGATCACCTGCGCTCTCTGTTTTGGGTCTTCAAAAAACGCGGACACCAAAACACCGAATTCATAAAGACCGTAAAGGGGAAGTCCGAGTAGAACCTGGGTAATGATATCGGGAGGCGTGAGGACCGCAGCCAATGCAAAAGATCCCAGGAAGGCCCACTTGCGGTACATCCGCATTTTAATGGTGTTGATGATTCCAAATTTGGTCAGCAACACCATGATCAACGGTGTCTGGAAGGCAAAAGCGAACGCCAGGATCAGCTTCACCACAAAATTGAAGTACAGTTGAATCGTGAGCTGAAAATGATACCACTCAATCCCATAACCTATCAGGAATTTGAGACCGAGCGGCAGTACCAGAAAATAACAGAACACCCCACCGAACACGAAAAAAATAGTCCCGAAAAAAACAAACATCATGGTGATCTTTTTCTCCTTGACCTTGAGCCCGGGAGAGATAAAAAACCAGATGTGATAGAGAATGTACGGCATGGAAATAAAAAGAGCCCCCATAAAGGACACTTTCATATGCGCGAAAAAAGGTTCCGTGGGGCTGATGAAAATGAGATTGCCCTTGTATTTGGAAGGCAGGGGGTCCTCCAGCCAGAAAAGCAGGAAGTCCTTGAAATAAAAACAGACACCAAAGAAAATGGCCAACACAATGGCGACCTTGATCATCCTGTTTTTCAACTCAATCAGGTGGGAGGAGATGGGGACTTTTTCGGTGAATTTTAAATGCGTGGCCATTCAACGTTTTCGGTTAAACACAAGGCCCTTCTAAAAAGGGCCTTGAGGAAGTTTGTATCATTTAAAAGTTCTGCAAAAAACAACAGTGAGATCGAAGTATTCCTGACTCAAAGCCTTATTTTCATGCGGTGCCTCATATTACTCAAATACCCGTTTGATTTCAATACCGGTTTGGATTGTTCAAGGCTCCCCTGACTTAACGGGTGAATTCCAGGATATTATAATATTTGATTAAGCTTTTGAAATGTTAGATAATGCCTCGGCTAACAGGGGGGCGGTCGATTTTTTTCTTCAAATACGGTCTGATTTATAAATATCCTTTAATTTCAATCGATTAGACCACAGCGAGGCGTAGCGAATGAGTTCGGATGGGAAGAAAATCACCGGGGTCAAGGCCATCAATATCAATGAAGAGAGCGCCGAAGCCATCGAAAAAATGGTGGACAAAGCCATCCAGAAAATCCGCGGCGAGGGTTTGGAAATTTTGGAAATTCAAACCTCCTCGGATTACCTGATTATGATTCTGGGGAAGGGTTAACCTGTGAACGATGCGGGAGTAGCTCAGTTGGTAGAGTGTCAGCTTCCCAAGCTGAATGTCGCGGGTTCGAACCCCGTCTCCCGCTCTCCAAATTAACGCATAGAAAAATTTTCGATGAGAATTCAAAAAGAACTGATTGATCGTATAGCCAAAAAAGTCGCGAGCGCCCTGATTGATGGAGATTTCCTTATCTGGGAAGACCGTCCTGAAAAGCTGGAGGCCATCGTGAACGAGGTCATTACCGAGGATTTGATGATTGAAGACCAATTGAATGAAGAAGTCAGGCTGCTCATCGAATCCCGCACCAAGGAATATGAACGGGATATGATGGACTACGGCCGGGTTTTCCAAATGGTGAAAAGCAAACTGGCGCGCGAACGGGGTCTCATCCTATAAAGAACTATCATGAAATTGAGCCGAGATAAAATCAACCACATCAGCAGCCTGATCGTCAACGATTTCGAAAACCGGGAAGAGCTGGACTACAAGATGGACCTGAATGACGTGCGACTGGAAATCACACGCGTCATGACGGAAGAACTGAAGCTGGATGAAAAAGCTGACACCGAAGCCCGTAAAATCATCGCCTCTTATAAAGAGAAAAAAGTCCGCGAAGGCACCCCCGAGTGGGACATCATGTATCAAAAGCATTATGAAGAGTGCCTCAAAAAACTGGGCGTGTAGTCCCTCCTCTCTCCGCCCTCAATACCCGCCTGTTAATTTCTTTTCCGCCAATCTCAATACCGAATCGTAAACCGTTTTAACGGGGATCTTTTTTTTCCGGGCGATCTGTTTGCAGTTTTCGTATTCCGGCGAGAAATGCATCACCTGACCGTCCAGGCTTCCCACCTTTACCGCCACCTTGCCAAAAGGAGTTTGCACCTCCATGGATTGCCGGTCCAGCACGATCCGGTCCATTTCAGTGGAACGGATGCCGAAGGTGGAGGTTTCGGTCAGCAGGATGTGCGACACGGCTTCCTGTTTGGCGGGCGGAGCCAACACGGAAATTTTGACGGCGGGACGGTTCTTCTTCATCATCACGGACGTATAAAATACATCCAAAGCACCGGCAGAAAACAGCTGGTCCATAATATGATCGTAGAACTCCGGATTCATGTCGTCGATATTGGTTTCCACCAGCACGACTTTGTTGCCGCCCTTGCTTTCCCCTTCACCTACAATGATCCTTAATAAGTTGGCGTGCTCCTTGATGACATGGCTCCCCGCGCCGTAACCGGATTTTTGAATCTTCATCAGGGGCAGAGATTGAAAGGCCTCAGCCCAAAACCCGATCATGGCCGCGCCGGTGGGTGTGGTCAACTCATACGGAATTCCGTTTGAGTAGCAGGGAATGCCTTTCAGTAACTCCAGGGTGGCCGGCGCCGGTACCGGAAGAACTCCGTGATCGCATTTCACCGTGCCCTCCCCTGTATTCAACGGCGACGCCAGAACCTGGTGGACGCTGAGTTCCTGCATTCCAATGACTCCGCCGACAATATCGACAATCGAGTCGACCGCCCCAACTTCGTGAAAATGAACTTTATCGATGCGGGTGCGGTGCACCCTAGCCTCGGCTTTGCCCAGCCTCAGAAAAATTTCAAGGGAATCCTCGATGACCGACTTGGGAAGCTTGGAGCGCTTTAGCAGTTGTTCAATATCGGTAAAGGTTCGGGAATGGGTATGCGCTTTGGCGGATACGTCGACATCAACTTTGGTGCCCCCGAACAGACCCCGCTTGACTCGCCGGGATTTCAATTCATAACCCTTGAGTCCCAGAGAAGCCAGCCCTGTGCGAATGGTTTGGAGCTTCACTCCGGCATCGACAAGGGCACCCAGTACCATGTCTCCGCTGATACCTGAATGACAATCAAAGTAAGCGATTTTCATAAATTTCCCATGGATACGGGTGGGAAGGAAAATTAATAGCGTTGGAACAGCTTGCTGAAAATTCCGCGTTTTTTTACGCCACCTGCCTTGTCGTCATTTGCGGGTTCAGGGGGCTTTTCAGGATGATGTTGCTGATCGATGAACAATTGAATCAGCATGTGGCACGATTGGCACCCTCCCCCGGCACCACAAGCCGCAGTGACCTGCTCAATATCCTTGAGGTTTTCATTTTTGATATGCGCCTTGATGGTTTTGTCTGAAACCTGAAAGCATTGGCAGATGATTTCTTCATCTGCGTTGGGAGGTGAATCCATTGAGTGTTGTCCGATTAAAAGCCGATATTCGTGTAAATGAGAATAGTTCTCATTTTAGTAAAGGGCACTTATTTGTCAACCATCAACTAGGGCACCAGCGTGCCGGTTGACAAAATATCGGTACTCCCTTAACTTATTGTATATGAAGGAATTAATAAATTTTTGAATAATTTGGAGCGACCGCTCTCAAGGGGCCTTATGAAAAAAACTATTTATGGATTTTTTGTTTTGTTGATCTTGTTCATCAGCGCACCGGCGCAGGCCGATACGTTATACTTTGCACTTCAAGCCGGATTCAACACCCAGCCCACTTCGGACAATCAGGATGGCACCACTCCCGCCAACAATTTTGAGTTGAATACTCAAAATGGCGTCAATGCCGCCTTGGCTGTGGGAGCAAAGTTCGGCAGTCTGCGGGCGGAAGTCGAAGCGGTTTATCGCTACAACCCCAACGACAAATTCGAACAGGGGGGCACACAGCAGGGGGCCGACGGCAGTTTGAATACGGCACAGATTTTCTTGAACGGGTATTACGAAATGGATTTTTTTGGAGTGGTGTCGCCCTATGCCGGTCTGGGAGTAGGGTACGGCACGCTTTCCCTGAACTTGAAGCAGTTGGACGGCACGGTGGTGGTGGATGATAACGATGAGGTGTACTCCTATCAACTCATAGCAGGCGCCGCCGTCAATGTTACAGAAAACTTTTCTCTGACTGCAGAATACCGTTATTTCGATACGATCACGGATGCCGAGTTAACACTTTCCAATGCGCCGGGTTTGGTAGAGAATTCGGATATCAGTGCGCACGAAGTCCGATTCGGTATTCGTTATTGGTTCTTCTAAATAAAAAAAGGACTTGGATCAAATAATCCAAGTCCTGAAAGTGGTGGCGGTACAGGGACTTGAACCCCGGACACCACGGATATGAGCCGTGCGCTCTAACCAGCTGAGCTATACCGCCTTAGGTGCGATTTCGGTGTAAGTGTTGAAGTTTACTGAGTTCAACAAGACCTGTCAATTATTATCAAACATTTTGGCCGGGCCCGCCTTATCAAACTGCCCTTTCCAGCGGCGAACGTCCTTCAGGTATTTTTCGCGGTCCATTTCCCGGTCTGCCGGGAACACTTCCGTTAGCGGTTGCGGAAATTTTTTCTCCTGGGGATAGAACTCGAAATTCCCCCGGGTCACCCGGTAAATATTGTGGAACGTCCGGTACTGCCCGGAAGCGCCTACAAAATCCCAATTGGTCTCGCCCGCAATCAATCGATACAGCTCTGAATAGCCGATTCCCTCGTATAGATTGACGGTCCCAAAATATCCTTTCTGTACTACCGGGTCCTTGCTGAAGTCGATACTCCATATATCCGAGCTGTCCTTGCCGAACACTTCCAGACGATAGCCGATACCCCAATGCCGGAACGCCTCCATCACCTCTAACTGGCTCAACTTGTCCAAAAGGGCGCCGCCTTCGATGAACTGGGTAACCGCCTCGTTTTCTTTGGCCCGCTGTCCGTGATCTTCGGTCAGTGTGCGGATGCGCGGCACTTCATAAACCGGGTTGAAGGCTACCCGAAAATCTTCATCTTCCAGTCGGGTGACCAGATCGGTATGTTGGCGGTGAATCCGGGCTTCCCCAGAACTGATCTCCGCGACGTCGCCCGGGTAAAACGTGCTGGAACCGATCTCCGGCGAGAACGCCTCCAGGTCTCCAATGAATTGCTCCTGGGTCGCAGGAAATACAAAATGATTGAGAAACTCCGCGCGGTCATAAAAGTGCTCGCCCGCCGAACCGGGCACCGCGAATTTCGGTGATAACGCGCCGGCCACCTTGAGAAACGAACTGTATTCATCGAACGGCAGGACGGAGCCCTTGTTGTAGGTGAAATTCTGCTCCAGCAACGGCTCATACCGGACATGTGCAAAATCCACCTGGCCGCAGATTCGATGAATGTATTTTATAATCTCTGGAGAAACGACCGTGTCCACCTGGTTCCAGACATTGACTTCCCCATCCTGAACGATCAAGCCATGTTCCGGATAATAGTCCTGGTTTAACGAAGGCGTGGGTATCAGGGTCAGGTTTTTGACCTGGACCGCTTCGAAATCCTTCACCACGGTGACATCGGTGTATTCCAGCTCCTTCAGGCATTCCAGCATCAACGGGTCATCCGGACACAGTATTTGCAGATCTTTTGGCAAATACGCCAGGGTGCGGATGTCAAAATGGTCCTGATGACGATGGGAAAGATAAACGGCATCCGGCCGGGGAAATTTATCCCGGTGGATTTCAACTCTCGGAAAGTAGTAGTTGAGCTCCTCAAAGTGCAGGCTGAACAGACAAGGATCCGATAGCAGGGTGGTTTCCCGGGACTCGAACAAAAGGCAGGCGTGACCGATTAATGTGGTTTTCATAATACTGTTTTTATGTTTATATGTTCTCTCCCCAGAGAAGACGCGCTAGCATAACCGAAGCGAAGCCTGATCTCAAGGTCATTTCCGGGGCCCATGTTAAAGTATTGACAGAAGTGATGGGATTTTTAGAAAATAGCGGGTCACCTCCCCTTGTAACCACATTATGGATCAAGAACCATGACGGAAAAAAATATTGCGTTTGAAGTAGGAAAAACATGCCCTGTTCAAGTGCAGGGCACCGGCGGCGGCTTGTCCTTCTCCCCCAATGGCGACATGTTGTTGATTGGGGCAATTCCCAGCCCTTCCAACCAACAGGTGGAAGCCTGGGGAGGCAAATGGCGCGCCAAACTGGTGGCGGAATCCGAGTTCCCCTCCATCCCCATTTTTGCCATTGGCAGTGAGGACTGGATTATGGAAGCCCCCTGCAATCCCACACAGATGGAAAAAGAGGCGCCGGGATTCTGCGAAGCGCTTTATGCCAAGGAGGAATGCACCATGGCGGCCATCCTGGTGGACTCCGATACCGGGGTCATCAAAAAAATAACCCACGTGCCCCTGGATGAAATGTTCATCGAACGGTTGGTGCTTTCCTGGAATCCCTTCCGGTACGAAGCCAACGATTACAACAAATCGTACACCCCTGAGGAATTTGCCAAACGGGTGGGTGAAATATTTAAAATGCGGCCTTCAAAAGAGCTGTGGGTCACTTCATGGTAAGGGTCTTGTAAACAAGCGAAAAACTTCTACTGAGTGTATTCGTCGTCTTCGATGATTTCTTCTTCTTCCACTTCCTCTTCTTCCTCGATATCTTCGAATTCTTCCTCGTCCTCGTATTCTTCTTCCACTTCCTCTTCTTCCCGGTCGAATACGGGGTATTCCAAGTCCTGGAGAAACTCTGAATCCCTCAAAGCCTCCCAACCTTCATCGTCATAAGAGTTGCCCTCGATATACAGCTTGAGGAGATTGGACATCAGCTCTGATTCCGCAATAGCCAGCAAACCCTCATTGGTGATCTCATTGTTCTCGATCATGAGTGTTTCCAGGTTGGCGAAATTTTCTGATTGAACGATCGATTGCACCCCTTCGTCGCCGATCTGGTTGCGGTCCAGAGAAAGCAGGGTCAGGTTTTTTAGATGTGGGGATTGGGCAAGAAAACCGGCGCCGGCCGCGGAAATATAATTGAGCTCCAGATACAATTTTTTAAGATCTTTCAGTCCCTCATATTCGGAAATAATTTTTATCTGCATGTCGCCGAGATTCAGCTTGCTCAGATCCAGCACTTCGCCATCTTCGCTCAAGCGTTTGCGGATCAGGTTAAGAATCAGGAATCCAGCGATCGCTTCCTTACCCTTCTCGGTCAATTCGTTTTCAGTCAAATCAATGCTTTGAAGGTGAACGAAGTTCGGACTCTTAGCCAGCACCAGGGCTCCTTCGTCGGTAATGCCGTTTTTTTTGAGGTCCAGTAATTCGAGATTGATGAGGTTCGTGCTTTCCGCCAGATACTTAACCCCTTCATCGCCCAGCTTGTTTTGGGAAAGCACCAGGCTGGTCAGGGACTGGAAATTTTCGGAATCAGCTATGCTTTGCGCTCCCTTGTGGGAAATTTCATTCCAGGCCAGGCGTAATGATTTCAGTTTGGATAGATTTTTTGAATCGGAAAAAAACCCGACTCCCTCATCCCCAATATTATTTCTATACAATTTGAGGTACTCAAGATTGGAAAGATTTTCCGACTCGGCAATCGCCTTTGCGCTTTCCGGTCCCAGCTTTTGCACCGGAATGATCAGCCGTTTCAGCCGACGGACCGACTTGGATTTCGCCAGGGCCGCAACCCCCGCATCTCCCAGTTTGGTGAAGTTGAAATCCAGGGCTTCATAGTTACGGCTCAATTTGAAACCGTTTCGAATGATTCCTTCAATGTTGTAAAACTTTTTGGCCATCTTGCTCATCAGATCTCCAAACTATCGATAACGGAGGATTTCCGCCTTTTTTTCATCTTTATTTTACCGAATTCAGCACCTTATCAAAAAAACGTTGCAGGCAGTTAAAATAACCGTTGTCCGGGGCCATGAGAATATCGTTGTGCCCTACCCCTTCCAGTATCTGCAGAACCTTGGATTCCGACCCGGCCTGCTGGAAATTCAATTCCGCCTCATTGGGATAAATCAATATATCATCTCGACCGTGCATGATCAGCAAAGGACAGGTCACTTTTTTGATTTTCTGACTGTTGTTGAACAGGGCATTTTCTTCCGGAGTGGTGTTGTTGATGCGCAATCCCCGCCGCTCCACCAGCGGGATGGGATCGGCATAGCCGCTCTCGATGATACAGCAATCGATCTCCGGATAATGCGAACACAGCTCGATCGCCGGGGCGCTTCCCAAAGACCGGCCCATGACGCACAGTTTATTCTGCAACTTGCCGTCCTTTTTCAAGGATTGATAAACCTTGTGGGCGTCCTCGAGGACTGTCCTCAATGTCGGTTGACCCCCGCTCCGGCCATATCCCCGGTAATCGCAGACCACAAACTCTCCACCCAGATAGGCAAAAGCCTTGGAGATCTCATCGTAATCCGAGGCAATCTCTCCATTACCGTGAAAGTACAGCAGGCTGAACCGGGCACCGGGTGAAGGATAACGTCGAATATGGACTTTAACCTCCGGTTCCACCTCGACAAAAATTTCATCGGAGCCCTCCGGAGGCGCCAATCGGTCGGGTCGTGGAAAAAACAGGTTGGAATTGAATTGAGAGGAATCAAAAACAGAACTCATAATCAACCTTATTAAATTATCGTTAACTATATAAAATAATTGAAGTTAAATGGAAAATGGAAAGAATATGCTTGTCTTTAAAATGATTGAATTTTCAATAGTTTCGTGGCAAAATCAGGCCTTTCAAATTTGACCCGAAATTCAAACTTCCCCAACCTGTGTTTGGTTTCCAGTGTTTTGGGGGCCATTATATCAACAAAAAATCTAATCGTGTAAGGAGAGTGTTCAATGTTACTGGATCCAGCGCCTATTGAAAAATTGTTTCAATCCATGGAGAAATCCTTGAGCGCCGCCCGCAGCAATCTGGGCCGTAAACTGACAATTGTGGAAAAAATTCTTTATTCCCATATGGATGAAGGGACTGACTTTTCCAAACTGGAACGCGGAAAATCCGATATCTATTTGAATGCGGACCGGGTAGCCATGCAGGATGCCACCGCGCAGATGGCCATTTTGCAGTTCATGTCCGCTCAAATGCCCCAGGTCGCCGTTCCCACATCGGTGCATTGCGACCATCTGATCCAGGCTTATACCGGCTCCTCTGCGGATCTCAAAGCCGCGATTGAAACCAACAAGGAAGTTTATGATTTTCTCCAGTCCGCTTCCATGAAGTATGGAATGGGATTCTGGAAACCCGGTTCCGGTATTATTCACCAGGTGGTGTTCGAGAATTACGCAGTTCCCGGAACCATGATCATCGGTACCGACTCCCATACTCCTAATGCCGGCGGTATGGGGACCATCGCCATCGGGGTCGGCGGAGCCGATGCGGTGGATGTCATGACCGGCCAGAAGTTCGTGACCCGCATGCCGAAACTGGTCGGGATCAAACTGACCGGCAAACTGAACGGCTGGACCGCCTCCAAGGATATCATCCTGAAGGTGGCCACCATGCTGACGGTTAAAGGCGGCACCGGAAAAATTCTGGAGTATTTTGGTGAAGGTGCACGTTCCCTCAGCGCCACCAGCAAAGGCACCGTCACCAATATGGGGGCGGAAATCGGTGCGACCACTTCAACTTTCGGTTATGACGAGAGCATGGACGTCTACCTCCGCAAAACGGAACGCGATGCCGTGGCCGATCTCTGTAAAAAATACGCCGAGCACCTGGTATCCGATCCGGAGACCGAGAAAAATCCTGAGTCGTACTACGATGAAGTTCATGAAATCGACCTGTCCACCCTGGAGCCTCATATTGTCGGACCGCACACTCCCGACCTGGGACGTCCCATTTCTCAGATGGCCTCCGATGTCGACTCAAACAGCTATCCGGAAAAACTGTCGGCCGCATTGATCGGGTCCTGTACCAATTCCAGTTATGAAGACCTGACCCGCGCCGTCAGCCTGGCCCGACAGGCCAAAAAGGCAGGCTTGAAGGCAAAATCCAAATTTCTGGTGACTCCCGGTTCCGAAAGGATTTTCGAAACAATCAGCCGGGACGGAATTTTGAAAGATTTTGAAGATGTTGGAGGCACCGTGCTGGCCAATGCCTGCGGACCCTGTATCGGTCAATGGAAGCGGGAGGATGTCAAAAAAGGTGAGCCCAACAGCATCATCAGTTCTTACAACCGGAATTTTGCCAAAAGGAATGACGGCAGCGCGGAAACGTTGAGTTTCATCAGCAGTCCGGAAGTCGTGGTCGCCATGGCCTTCGGAGGCAGCATGAAGTTCAATCCGATGACCGACTCAATCGGCAATTTCAAGTTTGAGCCGCCCACCGGGGAGATTTATCCAAACCAGGGATACGCCACCAAGGACAGCGGATACATGGCTCCGTCAATGTCCGGAGAGGTCGTCATCGATCCCAAAAGCGAACGGTTGTCCTTCCTGGAACCGTTCCCGAAGCAGGATCCGGTGACGGATTATAAAAACCTCAAGGTGTTGTTCAAGGCGGCGGGGAAATGCACCACCGACCATATCTCGCAAGCGGGTCCGTGGTTGAAATACCGCGGTCACCTGGACAATATCAGCAACAACCTGTTCCTGGGCGCGGCCAACTCCTACTTCGATGAAACCGGCAAAGGGAACAACCTGATGACGGGTGAAACCGACGAGTTGAACAAAATCGCCCGATATTACAAAGACCATGGTCAGGGATGGGTCGTCTTCGCCGATGAAAACATTGGTGAGGGTTCGAGCCGCGAGCATGCCGCCATGGAGCCGCGCCATATGGGCGGCCGGGCGGTTGTCGCCAAATCCTTTGCCCGCATTTTTGAGGCGAACCTCAAGAAACAGGGCCTTCTGCCGTTCACCTTTGCGAACAAGGATGATTATGAGAAAATCCAGCAGAAAGATTCCATTTCCCTTGAAGGGCTGGATCAACTCAAACCCGGTCAAGCAGTGACCATGACCGTAACGCACGAAGACGGCTCAACGGAAAAAATCCAATTGAACCACAGTTTGAACGAAGGTGAAATTGAATGGTTCTATGCAGGTTCCGCTCTGAATTACGTGGGGGGACAAAAAGCAAACGTTTGATATATAGAATTTTGGGGCATCAGACAACGGGCAGGCTGAAAGGCCTGCCCGTTTTTTTATTTAAAAATGCGCGGGCAGGTTATTCGGGAAAACTATTCGGCTTCCCAAAGGCTTCTCGATTTCAATTCATCTTCGATGTACGTCAGTTTTTGCTGAAGAACCCCGACTTTCCCGTTTTGGGAGTCGCCTTCCTTCAACTTGCTTTCCAACAGTTTCTTGGTTGATTCGTAATACATCAACAATTCTTCGTCATCCAGATTGTCAACACTTGAGTCCGTCATAACGCACCTGAAAAAATAATCTCTAAAGAGGAATCCTGCAATTCAGGTGATTTTAATACTAGGATTTGGAAAAAAAATCCAGCCTTTTTTTTTGCCTTTTCTCCAGGTAATTTTAATCCAGTCCCCTTTTCTCCCGACCGGGATAATCCGGGTCCCGCGGGCCAGCCGGTTACACATCTCCCCATTGGCGGTCAAATGGACTGATGTGGTTTTATCCAATTCCATAATCTTAGCCATTGTACGTTTTAATTCATTGCGATGTATCGATATCGGGACGTATCTCGAGAATGGTATCTTTGCGATAGGGTCCTGGCCGCACCAGTTTTAAAAATTCACCGGGTTTCACGGAATCTTCCAGGCGTTTTCCATTCATGACCGCAATCGTCAAGTCCTCCCGTTCATCTCCCAATTCCCTGATAGCGATGCTCTTGAAGGTATCGCCAGGGCGGACTTCATAAACATCGATATGTTTTTTCTTGTAATTCCTTCTGTCTCCCCGGTGTTTTTTTCCGCCAAAGGACAAACCCTGAATATGGTTCAAATATTCTTTTCGGTTTTTCGTAACCGGTTTGTCGGCACGATTGATAATGGACTCGGACAAACTGCCGGTTTTAATCACCCGCTCCTTGGTGTCCGGGTGGGTGGACTGAAAACTGTGATAGGACTGACCGGACATCATTTCCTGTTGGCGCAAACCCTTTAAAAAATCGACCATACTGCGCGGATCATATCCCGCCTGATAGGCCGACAACAGGCCATGCGCATCGGATTCCAATTCTGCATCGCGTCCATATCCCAGGTTGATCTGGTTGAACATTTGGGTACTGACCATCAGCCATTCTCCCGCATTCTTGGGACTCGCGATGGCCCCCCCAATGGCGAGTATCTGGGCTCCGATCGCCCGAACAATTTGTTTGGCGCCATGGTGCTGGGTGACATGGCCGATTTCATGCCCCAGGATTCCGGCCAGCTCAGCCTCGTTGTTGATCGTGGCCAAAATTCCCCGCGTGACATAGATATATCCACCCGGCAAAGCAAACGCATTAATTTCCGAACTGTCCACGACTTTAAAAAAGTATTTATTGAATTCCTTGTCCGATAATTCGGACACCAGTTTTTGGCCGATATCATTTACGTACAATTGAAGGACTTTGTCCTCATACAATCCAAACTGAGCAATAACTTGTTTATCCGCCTCCTGGCCCATGGCCAATTCGGTTTCCTTGCTGATGAACGGAACGGAGAAGGAAGGAGAAGGAAGGAGCAGAAAAATCAAACCTGAAAGGAGAAAAAGCAAACAGGCGATGCGAACCCTGGGTTTAAAAAATAGCCTCATAAAGAGAGCTCATGAAATGATGCCTAGCCTTCCAAACGATTGAGAGAGGTATTCACTTTCTCCAGGCCGGCATGTTTGGGAAATTTGATTTGCATTTCACGCAGAATCAATAGAGCGTTCTGGGGATCCTGTACCAACTCATAACACCGCGCCAATCCAAGATAGGTATAAAACAGCGGGGACTCCCCCGGATGATCAATAATTTCTTTGTAATGAGCTATGGCATTCTTGAAATCTTTTTTACCTTCATACGAATGAGCCATACCGGATTGGGCCATATAAAAATTCAGCGTTCCCGGCTGCGCTGTATCCAATACTATTTTAAACGAGGAAAGAGCGTCATCGTAATGTTTATTTTGATAGTGGACATCTCCCAGCAACAGTCGGGCCCTTGTTTTCTGATCCCCTTCCTCCAACTGCTCAAAAATAGACTTCAATTCGGAAATCAACTGTTCTCCGGTGAGCTCCTTTGGGTCTTCCGCCAGCTGGGTCATTTGAAAATAAAGGGATTCCATTTTCAAGCTTTCGGAACTTTTCTGTTGAGCTATAAAAAAGATTCCACCCGCGATTACCAGTATCCCGACCAACAAGCTGACCAGCATAGATTTGTGGCGAGTCAAAAACTCAAGAAATTCATTGCTCGCCACCAGAAATTGATCCGGTTCTTTCAGGTCTTTTCTTTTTAATTTGGTTTCTTGAGCCATTATTGTGGATTATAATTTGAAGTAGGAGCAGAACAAACCGTTTTTTAAGGTTATTTGATTTAATCACAAAGTTTTTGCCATAACAAGCCCGTTTTCCCCTCCCGTTTCAGGTAAAATGGAATCAGGAGCGGATATCCGGATTTTTACGAATAAACCCTGAATTATATTTTTGTTGAAACTCTATGGTAAATCCTTCTTTAACGATCGGTGTCATTGGTGCCGGGAGCTGGGGAACAGCTCTCTCCATTTTGCTGGCCGCTAAGGGTCATTCAGTCGACCTTTGGGTCTATGAAAAAGATCTCTGCGACGTGATGAATCAGGAAAGAGAAAACCGGGTTTATCTGCCGGGATTTTCAATTCCAGAGACCATCCATCCCTCCCACTCATTGCAGGAAGTGGTAGCGAATAAAAAAATCCTTCTGGTGGTGGTGCCTACCCATGTCTTGCGGTCGACCCTCAATACTGTGAAGACATTGATCGATCCCGATTGTTTGATCATCAATGCCAGCAAGGGAATCGAGAACGATTCACTCCTTCCAATTCATAAAGTCATCCAGGAGGTCATTCCTCACGTCCATTCTTTGGCGACCCTGTCGGGTCCGACGTTTGCCAGGGAAGTCGCCCAGGGAATTCCCTCAGCGATTGTAGCGGCTGCTGACAGACAGGAAACCACTGAAAAAGTGCAGGCTATTTTTGGCACGGATAAACTGAAAGTCTTCACCAGCAACGATTTGATGGGAGTGGAAATCGGCGGGGCACTCAAGAACGTGATCGCTATTGCCACTGGAATCGCCGACGGACTGCAGCTGGGTTTTAATCCCAGAGCGGCATTGATCAACCGCGGGTTGGTGGAAATTATCCGGATCGGAACTGCCATGGGAGCGAAGCCGGAAACGTTCTCCGGACTATCCGGAATGGGCGACCTGGTGCTCACCTGCACCGGCGATCTCAGCCGAAACCGGACGGTGGGGTTGAAGCTGGGCCAGGGCATGAAACTAGCGGAAATTACCGCCAGCATGAAAATGGTGGCCGAAGGAATACGCACCGTCACTTCCGCATACCAACTTAAAAACAAATTTGATATTCAAGCGTCCATTATTGAGGAAACCTATCACGTTCTTCATGAAGGGAAATCCCCGCAACAAGCTCTGCAGGATGTGATGAACGTCGAAATCTCGTCCGAATTTACCGGAATCAAAGGGTTGGAATGAATCGAGAGTCCCTGCAGCAATTGATCCAGGAGTTATACGAAAAAAAAATTGAGCCGCAAGAAGCTTACGAGCGCTTAAAAAATCTGCCTTACGAGGATTTGGGATTTGCGCAGGTGGACCATCACCGGTCGCTCCGTAACGGCATGCCCGAGGTGATTTATTGTGAGGGCAAAACTCCGGATCAAATTTTAACCCTCATTCGTAAAATGGATCAGGCCGATACCGATATCCTGGCAACCCGTCTGGCTCCGGACGTGCACCGGCAAATACAATCCGACCTCCCCTCCCAGGCGCGTTACCATCCGGAGGGCCGGACCCTGATTCTCCAGAGAAAACCGCAGCAGAAAAAAGCCGGCCATATTTTAGTCCTCACTGCCGGAACTTCGGATATCCCGATTGCCGAGGAGGCCGTGACCACCGCCGGACTCCTCGGGAGCCGGGTCGAAACCGCCTATGACGTCGGCGTGGCGGGGATTCACCGGCTTCTGGATAAAATGGACCGGTTACGGGAGGCACGGGTGATTATCGTGGTGGCGGGAATGGATGGCGCCCTGGCCAGCGTCGTCGGCGGGCTGGTCGAATGCCCGATCATCGCCGTCCCCACCCGGGTCGGCTATGGGGCCGCATTTGAGGGACTGGCCGCCTTGCTGACCATGCTCAATTCCTGTGCGCCGGGCGTCTCGGTGGTCAACATCGAGAATGGATTCGGCGCCGGTTGCCTGGCTCACCGCATCAACCTTCTAGGGGAACCTGAAGCGACTTGAGCAGGCGTTTCATCCCTTCTTCAGGGGAAACCCTGACCTTGTATTTTAAATCCTTCCTGGCACGGCTAATGTCAAAGTAGTGAGAGGTCGCCAACTGTCCGGCAAGGAAACGGGTCATCCGCGGCTCTCCGGCGAGTCTGAATGCACGATAGATACCTTCCAGAAACCCTCCCAGATACCTCGCCATGCCGTAGGAAATACTCTTCGTCACCGGTTTGATCCCGAGGGAGGCCAGCAATCGGTTGATCCAGTCCCACAGGACCACCGGTTCGCCGTCGCTCAGGAAGTAACACTTTCCGGCCACGGGAGAGCCGGGCTCCAGCGCCTGCCAGGCGAGGATATGGCCCTCCACCGCATTATCGATATAAATGATATCTACCCGGTTGGTTCCCTCCCCTACCCGGACCAGTTGACCCTTTTTGGCGCGGTCGATGATTCTGGGGACCAGATGGGGGTCGCCGGGGCCCCAGATCAAATGCGGCCGCAAAGAAACGGTCAGCAGACCCTGCCGACCGTTGGCGGCGATAACCCTCTGCTCCGCCAACGCCTTGGTTCTTGGATAATCGGACATGTAGTCGGTGGGATAGGGAGTGGACTCGTCCACATTTTCCATATCGGTCTGGTTATAAATCACACTGGGTGAGCTGGTGAACACCAGTTTTCGGACCCCGTGTTCGAGGCACCCCTCAATCACATGGCGGGTGCCGTCCACATTGGTCTGAAAGAAATCCTTTTTCGTTCCCCAAATTCCCGGCAGGGCTGCGGCATGGAACACCGAGTCCTGCTGCCGGCAGGCCTGGGAGACGGCTTTCGGGTCACGCAGATCGGCTTGCACCTGGATAATATTCTGTGGAAGGTCGGGATACCGGCGGCGTCCCAACACCGAAACTTGATGACCCATGGAATGCAACCGGCAGGCGAGATGACTTCCCAGAAATCCGCCACCGCCGGTAACCAGTACATTCATAAGACGATCATCCGTTAAAAGGGCAAATTGGGATGAGCATCCAGCGAAAACGGATCACTTTCAGAGTCAGGACAATGCTGTGAACGGTAATAGCCGGCGCAGGCGATCATCGCGGCATTATCCGTACACAAGACCGGCTTGGGAACGAACACTTCGATCCCCTCCTGGCGCGCAGCGTCGGTCATGCGGTCTCTGAGATAACCGTTGGCGGCGACGCCACCTGTAACGACGATGCGCTTCAGCGATTCCTGCCTGCAGGCCGAAAGGGTTTTGCGGACCAGCACATCCACGACGGCCTTCTGGAAACCGGCCGCGATGTCTTCTTCGGCCAGGGACGATCCGTTTTGATGTTTCGACAAGGTGTTGCGGACGGAAGTTTTCAATCCGCTGAAACTGAAATCGAGAGAATCTTTTTCCAGCCAGGCGCGTGGAAAGTCGTAAGTTTCGGTATTGCCCTGTCTCGCTTTTTTTTCGATAATGGGCCCGCCGGGATAACCGAGGCCGAGCATCTTGGCGACTTTATCAAACGATTCTCCAGCGGCGTCATCTCGGGTGCGGCCGAGTATGCGGTATTGCCCGAACCCGTTGACCCGGCACAAGTCTGTGTGTCCGCCGGAAACGATCAAAGCCAGGAAAGGGAATTCCACTTTCTGTTGTAAAAAGATGGCCAAAACGTGCCCTTCCAGATGGTTGATGCCGATGACCGGGATCTTCAGAGAATAAGCCAGTGCCTTGGCGGTGTTCAAACCCACCAGTAGGGACACCACCAGGCCGGGACCCTCGGTGGCGGCGATGAGATCGATATCATTCAACTGAACGCCCGCATCCCTGAGCGCCCTTTGTATGATGAGGTGGATACGTTCGACATGGGAACGGCCGGCCAGTTCCGGGACGATTCCGCCAAATTGGGAATGGATCTCATCTTGAGATGCGATCACATTGGAACGCAGGGAAGTTCCATCTTCCAGGACCGCCGCCGCCGTTTCGTCACAGGACGTTTCAATTCCCAAAACCAGCATGGCAAATTAAAAAGTTAGGAGGTTAAACATCAGGAAGGGATAAGACAACCCAGGTGGGCGCCGGATTGCCCCACCGGCCTTCGCCCACTGGAAATGTATATGAACTGATAAAGGTACCTAATTTTTTGCCGAGTCGTCACTGAATACTTTACTCATCACTGACCATCCCTTGAGGAGGGCAATCGCTTCTTTCAACTGGATATCTTTTTCCAGATCTTCTTTCAAGGAGGCCATGAGTTCTTCTTTTTTCAATTCTTCTTCGGATTTCTTTCTAGTCTTCGACTTGATTTCTTCTTCGCCGAAGCTTTTCTTGCCTTTGAGATGTTTTTTCAGATCTTTTTCACGGAGGAACTTCCGCATTTTAACTTTTTCCTTGTTGACCTCTTCATCACTCTTATCGCTCTCTTCATCTGTTTTTGTAGAGACGACAGGAACTTCCACCGTGATGTCGGGAATGATCCCGTTTTCCTGTATGACCCGTCCGCTGGGCGTGTAATACCGGGCAGTCGTCAATCGCAAAGCGGAGCCGTCACTGAGAGGGATAATCGTTTGCACAGATCCCTTGCCGAAAGTCTGGGTTCCGAGGATAATGGCGCGGTTGGAATCCTGAAGCGCACCCGCAACGATTTCAGAAGCGCTGGCGCTTCCGCCATTAACGATAATAATCATGGGATAAGCCACCCGATCAACGCGATCGTGCGTGGTGAACCTCATATTCTGTTCTTCGGTTCTCCCCTGGGTATACACGATCAGGTTTTCGGGCCTGAGAAAGCGATCCGACACTTCCACGGCCTGGTTCAACAGGCCTCCGGGATTGTTGCGCAAGTCCAAAACCAGTTTTTTAACTTGTTTTCCTCGAAATTCATCCAGCACCTTGTCCAAATCGCGGCTGGTGGTTTTGGTAAAGCTCCTGATTCTCACATAACCAATACTGCCTTCGTAAATTTTGCTTTTTACGCTTTTGACCTGAATATTGGCGCGAACCAGGGTTACTTCAAACGGTTCTTCCATTCCTTCGCGGAAAATCGTAATGTCGACTTCGGTGCCGATCTTGCCTCTCAACCGCTCCACAGCATCGGACAAGGTCATATCCAATGTCGACTCATCTTCGATCTTGATGATTCGGTCGCCTGACTTGACGCCGGCTTTATATGCGGGAGTATCTTCGATCGGGGTCACAACCGTCAAAATTCCTTTTTGAATGGTAATTTCGATTCCCAAACCTCCGAAGCGTCCGGAAGTTTCCACTTTCATCTGCTTAAAAGCTTCGGGCGGAAGATACGATGTATGCGGATCGAGTGTTTTCAGCATTCCCCGGATGGCGCCATCGATCAGGTCGCTGGCATCCACCCGTTCCACATAGTTTGCTTCGAGCAACGAAAGAATTTCCGAAAACGTTTTGAGTTTTTCATAGGAATCTGCAGTGGACTCTTTGGAATCTTCGCCCGCACCCTGTGCCCAAACCGGACTCAGTCCGCTTCCAGCAACCAACAAGCCGATTAAAAGCACCGCGGCAATGGCTCTAAAGGAGAAGGTTTGAAAATTGCGAAAAGAAATTGTGTAAAAACTCAAGATAATTCTCCAATCAAAAGGAATGAAAATAGGCATTATTTACTTAAAATTATACCGCAATTTTTTCAGGTTTTATGATTTAGTTTCGCTTTCTTTTGGCGACCTGCAACCAGGGGGCCGGATCGATGGGTTTGCCCTCATGACGAAGCTCCAGATACAGGGTTTCCCCAACCAGGGAACCGCTGTCCCCGGACAAGCCAATGGCTCGGTCCTCATACACATAATCTCCGGTTTGAACCAATATCTTGTCCAAATGGCCGTAAAGGGAGTGGTACTTGTCGCCATGGCCCAGGATGATCAAATTGCCGTAGCCCTCAAGGGAACCGGCAAACAAAACGGTCCCCTGGAACACGGGATGCACTTTTGTGCCTTTCTTAACTTTCAGGTTCAATCCGTTATTGATGATATAGGACTGAAATCGCTTGTCACGCACCCTGCCAAACCGATTCAGAATTTTTCCATTCACAGGAAAAATCAGATGACCCTTCCTGTCGACAAAACTCAGTCCCTGGCCTGAAATCTTTTTCTGCTCGAGCTTGGCAATCAATCGGTTGAGATTTTCGGAAGCCTTCAGCATTTCCTTCCGTGTCTGGATAAAATAAACCTTTTTGTTTTTAATCGTTTTCAAAAATTTTGACTTGTTTCTCTTCTCCTTTTCGATTTCGTTTTTTTTCTGGAGCGCGGCAGTTTCAAACTGAATCAGCTTTTCTTTGGCTTCAAATAATTTTCTTTCCTCCTCTTTAAATTGCTGCCACCGTTCTTGATAATTTTCAAAAATACGGGAATCATGAGTCATGAGGAGTTCCATATACTTCACTTTTTGAATCAGGTCGTTATAATCTTCTGCAGAGAAAAGGACTTTGACGGGAAACATCTTCCCTTCCTTGTACAAAACACGAAGGCGCTTGCCCAGCATGCTTTTCTGGCGGGTCAACTGCCTTTCCGTGATTTTTATTTTTTGGGACAGCTTATCCAATTGATTTTTATTGATCTTGCTGTTCCATCGATAAATCTGCAATTCCCTTTCCCGGACTTTTTTCTTGTTGTCCAGAGTTTCAAGAGTCTTTAGAATCCTGGATTCCTTTTCACCCATGGTAGAAATTTCCTGGGCCTGTTTTTTAATTTTCTCCTTCAGGTTTTCCAGTTCGGTTTTTTCATCCTGAATCAATTTTTCAATTTCCTCTTCTGAAGGATCCTTTGAATAAACGGAACCTGTCCAGCTGAAAGCAACGATTAGAAATAAAATTGAGACTCTTCGCAAATTCATAATTTTTTATAGGTTCCCAAAAACTGCTGGAGAGACAAATAACTTCCCAACCAGCCCATCAAAATACTGGCCAGCAGAATAATCATGATAAAAGGCAGAGATATAAACTGAAAGTCCATACCCCGGCCAAAGGTCTCGATGGAACCCTGGAATCGGCTCACCAGGTATAAATGAATCCCCTTCATCAAGCTGAGCGAAACAACGGCACCGAGCACACCATGAAAAATACCTTCCAGGTAAAACGGAAACCTGATAAATCCGGGAGTGGCGCCCGTTAACAACATCAATTCAATTTCATTTTTTCTTGATAAAACGGAAAGCTTGACGGTATTGGAAATAATAAGTACAGACCCGAGGCACAGCAGAGCACCCAGCGCAAACAGGAAAACCCGCATTAAAATCATGAATGTCTCAAACCGGCTGATCCACTCTTCCCCGTATTCCACCGACTCCACGCTGGTTTGCCGATTCAGCTTCCTCGCCAAAGTTTGAATTGTATTCAACCTTTCCGGTGAAGGCTTAATTTTCAGATTGTAGGATGCGGGCAACGGGTTGAACCCCATCCCTTTGAGAAATGAGGATTTTTCGGAGAACATGGATTGAAATTTGTCCCAGGCCTTTTCCCTGGAAACAAAGTCAAACGAGACGATTTCTGGATTGGAAGAAAAAAGTTTCTCCAGCCGCCTTTTTTCACTGTTGGAAATCTCATCGTCCAGATAAACAATCAACTGAACCTGTTCGTTCCAGAAAGAAAGAACCGAATTCAGATTGACATAGACGAACAGAAAAAGTCCCAAAATGGAAAGAGCGATGGTGATGGTACCTACCGAGGCAAAGAATAATTGCTTGTTGGATTTGATGTTGATGAAGGTTGTTTTAAGAATTCTCATTTTTGCAATCAGGCCACAATCCGAGTGTCTGCAACTTTACCGCGCTTCAATGTGATCACGGCATGGTCGCCTTCCCGCAAAATATTCTGACTGTGGGTCGCAAAAACAACCGTGGTCCCTTCTTGATTGGCTTTTTCAAACAAATGCAGAATTTCGCTGGCCATTTCCGGATCCAGGTTTCCCGTCGGTTCATCGGCGAGTAAAATCTTGGGATTGTTCACCAACGCCCGGGCGATGGCCACACGCTGCTGCTCTCCCCCGGAGAGTTCCAGGGGATAGGCATCTTTTCTATGCGAGAGCCCCACATCCTTGAGAGCTTCCCAGGCTTTATAACGTATGATTTTTTTTTCTGCGCCGACAATTTCAAGGGCGAAGGCGACATTTTCAAGGATGGTTTTTCCCGGAAGTAATTTGTAATCCTGAAAGATCACTCCGATATGGCGCCGCAATTGCCAGAGTTTATTGAATTTGAGTTTGCCGACATTGATCCCGTTAACCAGAACCTGGCCCCTGTCGTACCTCTCCCAACGGTACAGCAATTTCAGCAATGTGGACTTTCCGGCGCCGCTGGGACCGGTGACGAAAACGAAGGCCCCTTTCTTGATAATGAAAGAGACATCCACCAAAGCGGGAGTGTTATTGTAGGATTTGTAAACGTTGTATAGCTGGATCATTGCAATCCAGGAAATGGGGAACTCAATGAATGGATCAAATCAAATATTCAAGACAACCACCGCAATCAAGCCCGCTTATCCGGGTCTTCGTGGGGCAGTTCATCCATTAAAATAATGTCACTGGCATCCGCATCTTCAGATATCATGTCGGGCGTCAGAAAAGCGGCCATGTCATGCGTGTAATACTTGCGGATCTGGTCATCCGACAGAAGCTCAAAGTTGATATAGGTTTTGATCACCAGTCGGTCATCCTCTATCACATAAGCGAACAACCCCTGAGAGCATACCAGATATCCTTCATGCAGGCCATACGTCAATAACGCTTCGTCGAGATAGGAATCCAGAGTAATGATACAGTTGTCCGTCGTCTGCGTACGTTCACTGAAACGCTCCACACAGTGGGAGGTGTAGGTCACCTGGGGATGGGTAAAGGAATTGAACAGCTTGCCTTTATCGGTTGACTCCGTATGGGCAGGAGACACCAGAGATACAAAACCCTGCTTGGTGAAATCGATCAGGCACAGGATATCCTTGCCGAACTTTTTCCCGACTTTTTTGGTGATGCGCTCCATGAATCGCTGGCGCTTTCGGATGGATATCCGGCCTCCCCTTCCAAAATAACGCTGGAATTCCTTCTTCACAAAACCCTCGACTTGGGCCTTTTTGAATGCAAAATGACGATCCTGGGTCATTTAAAACCTATAATTGCATTAATAAACAATACGTTGCTTCATCATTATATCCAACCCCGCCCACGGAAAAAAGGTTAAACTTCCCCGTTCCATAGGTCTTGAAGACGTCTGATTTTTAAATCGTTAAGAAGCTATAATTTGCAACAATCGGCGGTTCCTTTGATAAAATGACGCCATGAACAGCACCCTTAAAATTTTCGCGATGTTGCTCGGGGCTACCCTGCTTTTGAATGTGACCATGAATTATATGGGGGACAATGTCGATGATTTCGGGAATGAGCCGCTTCCCCCCATACGCCACAAGTCATATGAAACCCATAATCCCGTGCTGAAAGTCAATGCCCAGTCCAAGGAACAATGGACTTTGGTGGATTTCTCAACCCAGCAAACCTTTCAAATCTCCGATCCGGAAACAGAACAGGATTTGATGAATCGCCAGGACTGGGACCTCGGCTTTCAACGCACCAAAATCATTTCCAATGGCGGGATCACCCATCCTCAGGGTAAAGTGGCCATCGCCAATCTGGGTCCGGTGGATTTCAATTCGGTGGTCCGGATCCCTGAAGTCACGTTTGTGTCGGATGTTCGCTCTTGGGGAAATGTCAACAACCCCGCCATCGTGGACTGGTACCTGTACCGCACTCGCACCCACAATATCGAATCAAAAAGAAATGTTTATATTGTTAAAACCGGGGACGGCCTGCTCAAAATGAGAATTTTAAATTATTATTGTCAGCAGCCGGAAAGCGAATGCAAAACCTCAATGTGTCCCCGGGATGAAGCCGCATGCCTGACGGTTGAATACACTCACATCCCTCCCGGCGAACAAACTTTTCCAGTTTCAAAACCACCTGCTCCCACCCTGCAACAAACAGCACAGGTCGCTCCTTGAAACGGCTGATACTCCTGCTCCTGGTTGCGTGCTCGGCCTGCGCCGAACCCATCGAACAGGAAACCGATATGGTTTTGATTCCGGCCGGTCCATTCACTCTGGGCCTGAATCCTTCTGCAGAAGTCCCTTCATTTATTTCAGACCGCACTTCCAGCAAAAATGCCCAGCCTCAGCAGGAAATCAATGTGAAGGCATTTTATATGGATATCCATGAGGTCAGTTACGGGGAGTTTTTAAGCTTCAAACCCCAGGCCCGGTATTCCGAAGGCCGCCTCACCCACCCGGTTCAGGGTGTTTCCTGGTTTGAAGCGGACGCCTATTGCTTATGGTTGGGTAAACGATTACCCACGGAATCCGAATGGGAAAAAGCCGCGCGAGGTCTGGAAGGAAACCTGTACGTCTGGGGAAATGAATTCAAGCGGGAAAACGCCAACTTCGGCAAAACCGTACAACCCCCCGGCAAACAAACACGGGACTTCAGCGAGTTCGGGGTATACGATTTAAATGGCAATGTATCCGAATGGACCGCCAGCTGGTATCAACCCTATCAAGGCTCTTCTTTCAAGGACCCCAACTTCGGGAAAAAATATAAAGTGATCCGGGGTGGCGCCATCAATAAAAGAGAGCATGGATTTTTGAAAGAGTTTGCACTCCTTCCCTACCGGAATTTCGCTCCTCCCCAAATGAGATCATGGGATACGGGATTTCGATGCGCCCGGTCCGCCTCCCCGTCTTCAAAATCCAATTCCTGAATCTTCAGACCGTGCCTTGTTTTTCCGGATCCGTCATTTCCGATTAGGACCGGGGCCAAAAGGAGGCTGATTTTTTACAAACATTTCATGTAACCGGGAGACGTTTTCCATGGGTTGCCGCTCTTCAGTCGATTCCGTTTCTGGCTTCGACTGGGATTGAGGGGGTGGAGTCTCGTCACCGGAATCCTTTGCCAAGGTGGTATTCCCTCTGGGAGAATCAGCGGAACTTGATTTATTCTGAGCTCCCGGTGAAGCACCCGTCTGGGTTCGCGACGTGTTCCGGGCCCTGTTTCTTGGGGAACGCGCAGGCCTTTTTGTTCCGGGTCGGCCGCCGGGTCTGCGACCCCGGCCTCGTCCGGACGACGGTCGGCGAACACGACTGTCTTTCTCACCCTCTCCTTCCTTGCCAGCTGTTCCCTCCGGTTTCAGGTCTTTTTGAATACTGGTTTCCTGCCCAGTGGTTTTTTCTTCTTCCTTTTTACGTTCGCGTGCGGCTGAAGAAGGTCTACGCCCACGTCCCCGGCCGGACGACGGTCGGCGACCTCGACTGCGCTTGTCACTCTTTTCTTCTTGGGCTTCTTCTCCTTCCGGTTTCAAATCTCTTTGAATACTGGATTTTTGCTCGATGACCTTATCCTCTTCTTTTTTACGTTCCAGCACAGTAAATGAAAAGTTTTCAAAGGGAAAGTAATCCTGGCTTTCAAAGAGAATATCAACCCCGTTCTTTTCTTCCAGCTCGAGCAGACTTTTCATTTTGTTATTTAATAGATAACTGGCCACCTGCGTGGAAATCCTGACCTGCAAAACTTTCACATTTCCCGCAGACAGATGTTCCTGGATTTTTCGGATTACACTTAAAGCGGCCGAGCTGTCGGTTTTGACATGACCCGTTCCTCCGCAATGCTGACAATTCGAAAAAAATCCTTCCTTAACGGGTGGGGCTAAACGTTGTCGCGACATTTCCAGAAGTCCAAACCGTGAAATCCTGGAAATATTGACCCTCGCTCTGTCCCGCTTGCAGCTCAGCTTCACCTGTTTTTCCAACAGGGCCTTGTTTTTCTTTTGAAACATATCGATAAAATCGATAACGATCAATCCCCCCAAGTCACGCAACCGGAGTTGCCGGGTAATCTCCTCAGCGGCCTCCAGGTTGGTTTTGATCGCCGTTTCCTCCAGTGCGCTGGCGCCGGTGGTTCTTCCGGAGTTGACGTCGATCGAGACCATCGCCTCACCCACGTCAATCACAATCGAGCCGCCGGAGGGTAATTCAACCCTGCGTTTGTAAATACTTTCAATTTGTTCTTCAACGTTGTACTGAGAGAAAAGCGGCTTGGTATCCTGATAAAACTTGATGCGGTTACGCATCCTGGGCATCACCAGCTTCATGAATTCATTAAGGGCATCAAAAGACTCCTTACTGTCAACGAGGACTTCCGTCATATCATTGGAGAAATGATCCCGCACAGTACGCACCACCATATCCGGTCCTTCATATAAAAGACTGGGCGCCTTGGTATCCGGGTCTCCGAATTGCTGTTCGATGGTTTCCCAGATTTTAAGCAAGGCCTGGATATCCTTTTGAAGTTCGGTTTTGGTCCGGCCCACGCCGGCAGTTCGGATAATCACCCCCATGCTGGCCGGAACGCCCAAATCAGACATCAGTTGCTTGATTTTTTTTCGCTCCGACTCATCTTCGATTTTCCGGGAAATTCCGCTGGAATCACTGGAAACCATCAACACCAGGAATCGCCCGGGAATGGTCACTGCGTTGGTTAGCGAAGGGCCTTTGGCGTCGCGGCTTTCCTTGACGACTTGCACCAGCAATCTTTGTCCCCGCACCATGACATCCTGGATTCGGGTTCTGGCTTTTCTCTCACCCGTTTGCAGGTAGGATTCCGGCAAAACATCTTTGAATGGAAGAAAACCGTACTTTTTCTTGCCAATATCCACAAAGGCGGCTTCGATGGAGGGTTCAACCCGGGTCACGACCCCCAGGTAAATATTGCCTTTAACCAATTCCTGGGAAGAGTGTTCTACAATAATCTCATCAAGCTTGCCGTTTTCGATCACCACGGCCCGGCATTCTTCCGGCTGGTCCACGTTGATCAGCAGTTTCCTGTTTATTTTCGACATATTCTGTTTGGCCTTTCTCTATTGCCGCCTGGCGGCAAAGCCTACCCATTGCACCCGGTTGTCATGATAAATCAAAACTTTAAATTTCAAAATCCGGAAAGTCATGTTATTTTAATAACTAAAGTTGACTGCGCAATGAACCTTGTTCCTTTTAAGTTAATATTTTACACTAATATTTAATATTTAACTTATTGTTTTTGTTGCTATCCTTTAAGCGCGATGGATGCCATTTCGGAAAATCAATTAAGATTGCCTCGATTGGAAGATTTGCGTCCAGAAGACCTGATCAACAAAACCATTTTCATTCGCGTTGATTTCAATGTCCCGCTCGTTTCGACCCCCAAGGGGTATCGCGTCGGCGACGATACCCGCATTCGACGTTTCCTGGATCTGACCTTTAAAAGAATTCATGAGTTGACTGAGGGGAACTGCCGAATCGTTATCGGTTCCCACTTGGGACGTCCCCACAAAAAGCTGGACCACCATGGGTGGGACGGTATTTTCAATATCCAGTTTGTCTGCTCTCATTTTGACACCCTAATCCGAAAACTATACGGCGATACCTACACTATTTTTCCGCCGGAAATTACCGACTCCAACTTTAAAAATTCCCTGGAAATCTGCTTCAACCACCAGTTGCCAGCGGGCGGAATCAAGTTTTTGCCCAACCTCCGGTATTTGCTGGACCCTCGCAATCCGGAGACCTATCGCCAGGAATTTATTGAGGAATTGGGCAAAATTTCTGACGTTTTTATCAATTGCGCTTTTGGATGCAGTCACCGGGTCACCAAAAGTATCAAGTTCCTGCCTCAAATCATGCGCAAGGCCGGTAAGCTGGCGGTTGCAGGAAGCTTGCTTCATGAAGAGATTATCCAGCTGGGACAATTGGGTAAGCGTGTGCTCGACCATCCGGAACAAACTGCCCTGATTGCCGGGGGAGCCAAAATCGCAGACAAAATCGGTATATTAAAGCAGTTTGTAGAGTCAAAAATCAAGCTAATCTTTATCGGCGGCCGGATGGTGAACGCTTTTCTTCTGGGTCGAAAATTTGAAAAGATCATTGATTCCCTATCCCTGAAGGATATCCCCACGAAATTGTACGAAAACAAGAGTGAGGAAGAATGCCATGATTTGCTCAATGAAATTAAACTGGCCCATGAAATTCTGACCCTGGCGCAGGATAAAAACGTCCAGATCATTTTTCCCGATGATTTCAAAATTACCCGGGATTATTTCGAAACCGAGTATACCATCCAGTCGGAGCCTGACTTTTCACGGGATTTTCAGCTGGACCTGGGACCGAAAACAATCGTCAATTACTCCAAAAATATCCTGCAAAAAGGAAAGATCAAGCAGGTGTTCTGGAACGGGCCCCTGGGTGCCTATGATCACCCCAAGTGCGATCACTATGCCGAAGGCTCGGTCAAACTGGCCCAGGTTCTGTTTGCCGCGGCAATTGTAGACCCCGACCTTTCCGTGGTCATTGGCGGAGGGGATTCTGCGGCTATTTTAAACAAGATCAATATTGAGGAACTCAAAAACCTGATACGCAAACAGGTGGTGCAGCAGTTGAACCGACCCATCAACCCGGATTTGATCTCCATCGATTTCAATGTTGACGATACATACACCCTCTTCAACTATTTTTCCTCCAACTTCTTCGTTTCCACAGGGGGTGGCGCGGCGCTTGAATTTTTGGAGGAATACCTGAAAGACGATGGGAAGTCTCCGGTTGAATCCTATCTTCCGGGAACGGCAATACTACTGGAAACGACTTCATCGCAATGAATATTCCAAAACCCAATCCCAACATCCGGCGGATTAAATCCCGCGAGGCAATGATTCAATACAAAAGATCATTGGCCGAAAAGAAATCCTGGGACGGAGATGCGCCCATGGGTGAAGGCCCCTTGAACCGGGATGGCATGCCTCAAATTCCCCCCGGTCAGACCGCTACCGGCAAATGGCCGGTGTTGGACCTGGGCGTTCAACCGGAGATTCCGCTGGACCAATGGAGTCTCACCATTTCCGGTTTGGTTGAAAATCCTGAAATGTTCAATTGGCAGCACTTTATGAAATTTCCCCAGGTTGAGGATGTTTCCGATTTTCATTGTGTCACCACCTGGAGTCGTTTGGACAATCATTGGGCGGGCGTCCGTTTCTCGGACATCGCCGATTATTGCCAGGTCCAACCCGAGGCGAAGTTTGTTTACATCAAGGCCTTCGACGGCTACTCCACCAACCTGCCCCTGGAAGAAGCCATGAAGTATGACGTCCTGCTGGTTCACCAGTGGGAAGGCAAGCCTCTCGAAAAACAGCATGGCGGCCCGGTGCGCATGATCACTCCCCAACTGTACGCGTGGAAGGGAGCCAAATGGATCGGCGAAATCATCTTCCGCGAAGAAGACGAGCTGGGTTTCTGGGAACAACGCGGCTATTCCAATTCCGCCGACCCCTGGCTGGAAGAACGATATTCCAGATAATGGTGCAGTGTTAAGTTAGGCGGAGTGTTTTGAGTTTGGAAAGACCTTCGGACTTGAGGAGGGCGTCCACCCCCTGGTCGCCGATAAACGTATCAAACATTAAAAGTGTTTCGACATTGAGGAGGGTTTTGGTATTGGCCAAAGCCAGCGCCGCATCGACGCGCAGAATATTGCGCGCCAGATTAAGATGCTTTAACTTCTTGAACACCTTCGACTTGGCCAGCGTCTTGACTCCCTGATCGGTGATCCCGGCCCGGTAGATATTGAGTTTCCGGACGTGCATGAATCCTGGGTTCAGGGCCATTGCTTTCAGCGCTTCGTCGCCGATCGGGTTGTCCTGCACGATGAATACCTGAATTTTCTTGAACGGTCCCTGGGCCAGGGCCATCCCGCCATCCGGCCCAATATGGTTGAACCTCACATCCATGTGCACTAGATTGGGAATGAACGGGGCTTGTGATAAGGAAACGATGCCCTTGTTGCCAATTTGGTTTTCTCCAATATACAGCCGCTTGAGTTTGACCAGCCGCTCCGATTGGACCAGGTACGGTATGCCCCGGTGGGTGATTTTGTTTTTGGAAAGGTCCAGATTTTCGATATCCTCCAGTTTATCCGCAAGCATTAGAGCTTCCAAGCCTTCGTCCCCGATGAACCGGCCTTTCATTTCCAGCGAGTCCCCATCCTCCGAGAGACATTCCGCCACCAGGCGGTTGATATATTCCATTTTGGTCGGTGTGATCATAATTATTTGAGATTGATGGCACAGCGAAAACCGATATCGCTGTAACTTCTGGAAAAAGGATAACTCCAATCCCGGTATCCGGATTTCATCGCTTTGATGCTGTCCGACCAGGCACCGCCGCGCCGGACTTTCATTACCCCCCGGGAAGGTCCTCGGGGATTATAAAGCGGTTCCAGAAAATAATACTGGGGTGAGTACCAATCTGCAACCCATTCCCAGACATTGCCTCCCATATCGTATATTCCGAATTTATTGGGAGGATAACTGCCGACCGGGCTGGCCTTGTCTTTCAATTTCAAACCGCCGCGAGCCTGTTTCTTTTTCGGATCAAATTCCGGACCCCAGGGAAACTCGCATCCGCTGGCAGCCCCGGTGGCCTTTTCCCATTGGGCCTCACTGGGAAGGGCTTTGCCGATCAAGTGACAGTAGTCCGCCGCTTCGTACCAGGTGATTTTAGTGACCGGGCAGTTATCGCAGTGAGACGACATGCTCCGCCGCAGTTTATGGTCGGGCATGACTTTTTCCAGGCGTTCATTGGTGACTTCATAGATATCAATCATAAACGCATCCAGGTACACCGGATGCGCCGGCGCGCCGTGTTCCGGTCCCAATGAATCACAGCCTCTTTGAAATTTTCCCGCAGGAATCAGGACCATGTTCCGGCCCACTTCATTACCCACAGGCGATCGCGCAGATCCGGTTTGAGCCGCAACAGGGGCAGCGCCAGACATCGTTATCAGCAAAGCCGCTAGTAGTATTTGCATAGACGGACGAAAGCTCGATTATCAGTCACCGATTTTATCCGATAAGTTTCTCAAGCTTTCCAGAATTTTCAAAGTGGCATTCGAGCGGTTCAAGGTATAAAAATGAATGCCGGGTGCTTCTTCCTGAAGTAAGAGTTCGCATTGGAGTGTGGCATGTTCAATGCCTATTTTCCGAACCGTTTCCGGTTCGTCTTGAGATGACTCCAGTTGTTTCATAAGTACTGCCGGTATCGTGGACCCGCACATTTTTGTAAACCGCTGGGTCTGCTTGAAATTTAATACAGGCATGATCCCGGGAATAATCGGAATCTTGATTCCGATTTTTTGCGCCCGGTCCATAAAATCAAAATAAAAGCGGTTATCGAAAAACAATTGGGTGACAATGAAATCCGCTCCGGCATCCACTTTTCTCTTCAAATTTTCCAAATCAGCTTTTTTGTCAGGACATTCGATATGGCCTTCCGGATAGCCGGCGACACCAATACAGAAATCATAATGCTTTCGAATGAATTCAACCAATTCGTTGGCGTAGGCAAACCCGTTTTCAGGCTTTTCAAATTTCTCGTGGCCCTGCGGGGGGTCCCCCCTTAAAGCCAAAACATTTTGGATTCCTTGCTCCTGAAGCGTATCCAGAATCGAGCGAAGTTCCTCCCGGCTGCTTCCCACGCAGGTCAAGTGAGCCATTGACTCCAGACCGATTTCATTTTTAATGCGGCCGACCAGATCGATGGTTTGGGTCCGGGTGCTGCCTCCGGCGCCGAATGTAACAGAAACATACGTCGGTTGGCAGGATTCCAATTGTCCTATAGTGGTGAACAATTGCTCAAACCCCTCACTGTTTTTGGGAGGAAAGAATTCAAAGGAAAACGAGGGACGCACTTTTTCTAATATAGCCTTAATTTTCATAAGGTTATCAGTATATCACAAAGCCGGCGGGAGGAAATAAGGGAAGCCCGGGCAATATTTTAAGTGGGCAGGGAAATGGAAGGGCTTAATAAATATCAAACTTCTTCAAATAATTCAGGAAAGAAACCACATTGACCAATTCGACGGGATCTTCCTCAATGGCCTTCTGAGCGTCATTGGAAAAATATCCGGTGGTGATCACGATTCCCCGTGCAGCGCCCTCGCCTTTAACCGAATCGAGAAAACCCTTCACCTTGAAGAGGTCGACCTGCTGGTGCAGAGGTTCGAAAATACACAGAGCCAGGTACTTACCCCCGACCACCGGGGTTTCATCGAGCATGTCGATTTCCAGTTCGTGTTCGTTGGCCCAAATCGAATGCTTGTACTCAAGATCGAATTTGCCGAGAAACTCCAAACACTTTTCCTTAAACGCTTCACGGTCTAACAGGTAGGCGGGTTTATCTCCGGGATTGTCGAATTGAATCAGTTCCTGGGGAGGGGGCGGAGAGACGTTTTTCAAAAGGAGGATCAGGACGATCCCAATAGCGAAGGCAATAAATGCGATGATAAAGAGGCCCACTTATTTGATCATTTCATCGTAGACTTTATCTTTCTTACCGTTTTTGATCAGGCGATCGTGCTTGACCATTTGAACAATCGCCACCCAAAACCAGAACGCTACAATTCCCAACATGGCGCCAATCGGCATATTGTCAGGTTTCAAAGCAATAATAAGAAAATTTTCGAGTCCTGAGTTTTCCATGTTTCAATCCTTTTAAGATAAAATATTTCAGTTCTTACTTTACACTATTTTTGATCCCAAGAGCTACCTTGAAATTCTACTCATCGTCCTCGTCCTCGTCTTCCTCTTCTTCATCCGCGGCGGCGCCCTCTTCTCCATCTTCTTCCTCTTCTTCACCGCCGCCTCCTCCAAGAGAAGCATCAAAATCAATGCCTTCAGCGGTATTGTAGGAGAGGATCAAATCTCCGATATGCTGAATCTGGGAATCAATATTTCCCCCTTCAAATTCCCGAAGATCGCTGAATTTGGTGGGTACCTTGTATTTTCCCTCTTTTTTAGTCCAGTGGTTGGGCATCAGGGTCCACGGAATCAGTTCCCGGGTATCCTTGAGCCATTTTGGAATCCAGGCCTGCTTCAACCTCTGGGCGGCAATGGAGAAATCGATACCCTTGGCGCCGTCGTCATGGCATTTTCCGCAGTCCATGTAATTGACGATTTTAACCCCGGTCTGAATGCTGTTTTTGTTCTTTTTGATGTGAACGTCGGTCTCATAGGGGATATCGTTCGGCGACATCGCTTCGAAGTACGCGGTTAAATCCCGAACCTCCTTATCGGTGAAGAAAAACGTCGGCATACGGACTTTCATCCAGGTCCTCACCGGAGTCGGTTTTTTCAGGAACGAAAACAGCCACGACCCTTTCAGGCGTTCGCCCACGTGATAATCCCCCAACTCCAGGGGCGGCGGGTACTGCGTTTTCGAGGACAGATACTCCTGGATATGGCCGCCGGTGCGCTCCACCACGTGGCATCCGCGGCAATTGTAACGGGCGATTATCCGTCGTCCCTTTTCGAGGGTCAATTCCTTTTCGCTATAATTCTTCTGATACTGCTCCGGAATTTTTACACCGTTAAATCCCTTGAGCAGGACCAACAGCGCTTCGACCTCGTCCGTATCAAGTTCGAAATTAGGCATCTTGTCCAGAATTCGTTCGGTGCGGTAGGCATTGGGATTTTTCAGTTTGGTGCGCGCCCAGGACTCCCAGGTGTGGGGTATGTGAGAGTCGCCAAACTCCAGTTCGCGCACCTGCTTGTTGCCGAAGGCGGTCAGCTCCGGGGCGATGCGGCCTTCTTTTTCCATGCCCTTGATATCGTGACAGGCGAAACACCCCCGGCGACGTACCAGGGTCTCGCCCAGTTTGACCATCTCGGGATTATTGAGTCGTTCCGCCACTCCTTCCTGCGGCCGCCTCTGGTCAAATTGCAACAGGTAAGCCGTAATATCCGAAGCTTGCTCCAGCGTCAGCCGCAGATTCGGCATGGTACTTTTGGGATTGTATTCATCCGGGTTTTTGATCCAGCTGACCAGCCAATCCGGGGTTACCTTTTGGCCGATGCGGGTCAAATCGGGACCAAACAGCTCGCCATTGCCGTTGACTTTGTGGCAGGCCTGGCATCCGACCGTTTCAAACAGTTTCTTGCCCTTGGCGGTATCTCCACCCTGGTATTTTTCGGCAACCTGGTAATCTTTTTCGGACATATTCCAGAGATATGCGGAAATGGCCAGGGTGTCCTTGTCATTCAGATTGAAAAACGGCATGCGGGTTTTGGGCAGATAATTTTTGGGTTTCTTGACCCAGCGGACCATCCAGCTCGGATCCACCTTGGAGGCAATACGAAGCAGGCTGGGCCCTACTTTGCGTTCTTTCTGGTAACCATCCACCAGGTGACAGCCATGGCAGCCCAGTTTGATAAACAATTTTTTACCCTTGGACAGTATCGGAGCTCCTTCCAGTTCGACCTGGGGGGCATGGCAGTTCCGACAATTCGCCTGCATCAGGTTGCCCAGAAGAATCGGTTCGTTGATCCCTGTGGATTGATCCATTTCATGATGTGAACCATGTGCATCCTCGGTCGGAGCCGTGGCGGAACCCTGCCCCTTATGGCACCAGGTACAACCTGTGGCCAGGGGATCGTGCTTTTTGATATAAATATCTAAGTCGGGATGTGTCTTGAGCGGCTGTTCATGTTTTTCGTAATAGGGATCATCGTAGGCGATATGGCACGTCTGGCACCGGTCAACTTTATAAGTAATTTCCTGAAAGTTGTTTTTGCCGTAAGACGGAATTACGGTTTGTAAAATTTCCGCGGCACGCCAGAAAAAAGGAAGCGGTTTATAATAATCCATCCTTCCTTCAAGAATCTGCTTGTCGCTGATCAGCTTGGCGTATTCCTTCTCCAGGTTTTCTTTTTTCGCTTTAAATTTGAGTAGCTTTTCCTCCGCCTCATCTCTTTTGCGCTTCGCCTCTGCAATGATCGGATCATAATCTTTAATTTCTTTTTCGGTATCATGGACTTTGGCCAGTTGGACCTCGAAGTTCTTGCCTTCGTGCATGGCCTTTTTGTAATAATAGTAATATTCATCCAACCGGCTCTTGGCGAATTTTTGTTCCTCGATCACATCCGCCAGGCTGAATTGCGCTTCCAAAGCGGCGTCTGCCAGTTGTTCATATTCGCTGTTGTTACTCAGCTTCTCCTCTTCCGAGGCAATGGCGGCGGTAATTTCCTGTTCTTTCGCCTGAATTTTCTGGGTAAGTTCTTTATATTCGGCTTCCGTCCGGTTGTACTGCTCTTTATAGTAAATATCCTGGAACTCCTTGTACCCGCGACGGGTGTACTCATCATCCCAGAACGCCCACAGGGTGACAAACAATGTAGCTCCGGCAGTCAGGAAATAAAGAAAGCTGTACGAAGTCGTCTCGTCAAACTCCCCTTCTTTTCGATTTGGATCTTCTGTCATGTGATTTTAGATCTCAGATATTAAACCAGGGTGTGACTAAGATATATTTGATGTTGAATGCCAGCCGGAGTGTGATCTTGATCACCATACCCGCCATGATCAGCAGTAAATTGATCTTCAAAAACATTCGGAGAAAACCCACATTCTTGATGGCTTTGCGCTCCAGGAAAAAATACGCACCCGTCCCCAGGCCAAAATACCCGAGAACTACGGCGCCCCCAAACAGTGCGGAATTCCAGTAATCACGAAATCCGAACGCATAGGGCAGATCGACATTGACCAGCGCCACCACTTTATGTGGATCCCAGTATTGCCAGGGCATGAACAAATTCCATCCGGGCCCGCGCAGAAACACGCCCATGATAATGAGGGCGATCCATAAGACGAGGAACCCGAAAGAATAAACCCAAATTGCCAATTTCCGTTCGGTGTAGGTGTAGTAGCCATTGCCCTTGGGGTTGACATCGAGATAGGGAATCAGCATCAACCCGACAATGATCAGTACCGGCGCAATAACACCGGCAAACCAGGGATCGAAATAAACGAGAATGTCCTGGAGGCCCAGAAAATACCAGGGAGCCTTGGAGGGATTGGGGGTTTTGGTGGGATTCGCCGCTTCTTCCAGGGGCGCATCGATCACAATCGACCATACAGTCAGGCCGACTATAACAATCAGCGCGCATAAAAATTCGAGACGCACCAGGTAAGGCCAGACATGAACCTTCTCCGGTAAATCCTCAGTGACCTTTTTTTTAACGGCGGTGGCCATAATCAGAACGATTCCTTATATAAGCTGGATACCCAACTACGATTGATTAAAGGGGGCCGGAAATCCCACCGTCTTTTCTGATTCTCCAGAAATGGACGATCATCAAGGCCCCCGCGACCAGCGGGATAAAAATACAATGCAGGACATAAAACCGCAACAAGGCCGGAGGTCCTACCAGACTCCCTCCCAACAGCATGGAACGCGCATCGTACCGGGGACTGATGAGTGGCACATATTCCTGAAACGGTCCTTCGTGTCCCAAAAAGGGAGTCCCGCGGGCCATATTGGTACCCACGGTTACCGCCCACATGGCCAGCTGGTCCCAGGGAAGCAGGTAACCGGTAAAACTCAGCAACAACGTAAAAGTAACCAGAAACACGCCAATCACCCAGTTGAATTCGCGCGGCGGTTTATAGGAACCCGTTAAAAATACACGGAACATGTGAAGCCAGACAGTGATCACCATGGCATGAGCCGCCCATCGATGCATGTTCCGCATCAACATTCCAAAAGGCACGTCGTACTGCAGGTATTTCATATCAAAGTAGGCGTATTCGCCCACCGGCCGGTAATAGAACATCAGAATCACGCCGGTAACCACCGTGGACAAAAACAGCAGAAACGTGATTCCGCCCATGCACCAGGTGAATTTTATCCGAAGCGCATGACGGTGAATTTTTACCGGATGCAAATGCAGCCAGACGTTACTGGCAATCTGCAAAACCCGGTTACGGGGTGTGTCCGCGTAGCCATGCCGGAAAGAAGAAGTCCATACCTGAGATTCAGTAAACTTCTTGGCTAGATCTTTCCACATCTTGCCGCTTTTGATGTCTGCCATGATCTCGGCTACATTTGGAATTTTAGGCTTGTTGGCCAAAACAAAAACCTCCGTAAACGGGTCTTAATAAATAAACTGAATGCAGGGAAGTCAGACTCGTAGAAACGAGCCGGGCTTGCCCCATTCTCCCTTTTCAAAAAGGAATTTCTTACTTTTATCGACAAGGATCTGACCGTCCGGCCCGATCTCCACTTTCAACCGTTCCAAAGGCCGGGGTGCCGGGCCTTCAAAGTTCATGCCGTCCATGGTAAAACCGCTGCCATGGCAGGGGCATTTGTACTTGCCTTCACTTTTCAACCAAAGCGGAGTGCATCCCAAATGGGTGCACCGCGCCAAAATGGCGTAGAGCTGCTCTTCCTCCCGAACCACCCACACCCGCTGGTCACTCACCCATTTCGTGCTGACTTCCCCGACCGTATAGTCTTCCGGGTTTCCGGCTTTAAACTTGGGAGAAGGCTCGAACAACACCCGGGGAAACAAGAGCCTCAAAAAATACAGGGACGATAACCCCAGGGAGGCCATGAAAGCGCCCCAGCCGGCAAGGGAGAAAAAGTCACGACGTGACCAAAGAGTATCCGGTGCCTCGTCCTTTTTGCCCTTTGCTTTGGGTGCGGTTGCGGCTGGTTTTTCCTTCTCTTTTTCTTCACTCATAAAAGTATATAATTCAATAGCTTGCGGAAACTCTGTTATGGAAGATCGCGTTGCGGGTCACTCCGGGGTTTCCCGTCAGCAGAGGAAGGTTTTTAACACAATTAGAAAATCGAGTCAAGGCTTGATCTTTCCGCTAAAACCTTGAATTAACGCCGGGCAGACAGCGCTTGCACGCATTTTTGGGCCGCCGAAATTAGGGGTTTCAAGTACGGGGTGAGCTCATTGTTTTGCGCCAGTTTTTTTACGGGCACCCCCTCTCTAATGTCCGGTTGCAACCGAGTGATGGCTTCCGTGGCCTGAGCCCCGAAAATTTGAGCGCCAATAATCCGCTTTGATTCCCGGTCGGCGACGATTTTGCAGAAACCTCCCTCCTGGTTATTGGAACCATCGGTGCCAGGAAAATCATAGCGTCCTTCCACCGCCCGGTACCCCTTGTAATGAGCTTCTCCACTGAGACAACCGATACTCGCGAATTCAGGTTGTGTCTGGAGGCAAAAGGGAATCTGATCCCGATCAAGGGGTTCACTCCCTCCGGCGGCATTAATACCGGCCACCCGCCCCTCTTCTTTGGAGATTTGCAGGGAACGCGACCGCCCGGTCACGCTCCCGACGGCAAAGACACCGGGTAACGAAGTTTCCATATTCTCATTCACCCAGATTTCCTGGTTGAGGCCCATTTCAATACCCAAACCGTCCAAACCCAGGTCTGCCGTATTTCCCAGACGTTCCCCCGATACCAGAACCTTTTCGGTCGAGAACTTGACTCCTCCGTCCAGGGTGATGTCTATCTTCTCAGCATCTTTGAAAATGGAAATGATCTTCTTGCCGAGCAGAGTTTTGATTTTCTGTTGTTTGAAATATGCTTCCAAAGCGGTGATCAAATCGGGGTCCTTGTCATGGATCAAGCGATGGTTTTCATCCACCAGAAAAACCTTGATCCCCAGAAGTTTGAACAGGGTGGCGGCTTCCAGTCCGGTTTTGTCGCCGCCCACGACCACCAGGGAGGTGGGCACTTCTTTCCAATCCAGAAGACGGTCACTATGAAATATAGATTGCTCGTCAAAAGGAATTTTGGCGACTGGTTTGGGTAAGGATCCGGTGGCGATGATAATCTTTCCGGATTTGAGTATCGATGAATCTTCACCCTGACGCACCCTCACCTGACCGTTTCCTGCAAAAGCGCCCTCGCCTTTCAGATACTCCACCCCGGAGTTTTTGAGACGCGCCTCAATTTTTTTTGAGATTTCTCCGGCTTTTTCATCCACCGCCTGAACGAGACTTTCAAAGGAAAGCGGTTTACCAGAAACTCCTGTCCCTTCATACATGACCTGAAGGGGCAATTGTCCCCTATACAGGGAATGCCCTCCCGGTCGGTTGGACTCGACAAGTCCGACGCGAGCGCCCTGGTCCACGGCAGAATGGGCCGCGGCAACTCCCGCGGTCCCAGCGCCAATAACGACAACATCGAATTCCTTCATGAGACTTGCTTTCGATACGATTGGGTTGTTATGAGCTCATTACAGCACATTCGCCGGAGATTAGGCAATGGATGTTTCGTTCTATAAAATGCTGAAGGCGGCGACCCCAACCAACAGGACCAGACCGACGGAAGCGATGATGGCATGGGCGGTGACATTCCATTTACGGCTGAGAGGAATGACGGTCAAAAAATATGCCATGACAAAATAATTGAATGCGGAATTGCCCAACAGCCGATGCGTGACGACCAGGAATACACCCAGGGAAACCAGAACTGCTCCATAAACAGCGCGGTGAAGTTTGTACCGCTTCTGACGGATGTCCTTGGGGAGCATGCTGACGCCAATCATGATGTTGGCAATGACTATCAGAATTGTGGCTAAGATGGTGAGGAAACTGGGATGGGAAAAAATCTCGGCTAAGCTGGTCGCCTGCATGGTGGGAGGAACCCTGAAGGAAATTGGTGCCGATGGGGAGAGTCGAACTCCCACGGGTTGCCCCATACGCCCCTCAAGCGCACGTGTCTACCAGTTCCACCACATCGGCATATTAATAAAAATTATTCTTTGGGTAGTTCTTCTTTGGCTGCGGGAGGGCTCTGTTCGGTTGTTTCTTCCACGTCTGTGATGACAGAATCCTGATCCGTCTTGCTGGAAACGACTGCCAGGCTTAATGAAGTGACCATAAAAATAATCGCCGCTCCGGTGGTGAGCTTGGTGAGGAAATTACCCGCTCCACTACTCCCGAACATGGCTTGACTGCCGGCAGAACCCAAAGAAGCCCCCATAGCGGCCCCTTTTCCCGCCTGCAATAACACCACAAGTATCAGGAATAATCCAACGATCACATGCAGAACGCTAAGAAAGGTATGCACCCTTATCCTCCGAAAATCGATTATTTAATGGCGTTAATAATAGCATAAAACGAATCGGCATCCAAACTGGCCCCACCGACCAACGCGCCGTCGACGTCCGGTTGCGCCATCAGGTTAGAGCAGTTTTCGGGAGTCACGCTGCCGCCGTAAACAATCCTGATGTCTTTAGCCACTGCTGGCTCATACTGAGAGCTCAAATTATTGCGGATCGCTTCATGGATTTCCTGGACCTGTTCCGGTTGCGCGTTTTTTCCGCTACCGATGGCCCAGACCGGCTCGTAGGCCAGGGTCATTTTTCTCATTTCCATTTGAGTCAGACCGTCCAAACCGGCTTTCAATTGATGGCCGATGATGTTCTCCGTCTTGCCGGCCTCCCGTTCTTCCCAGGACTCGCCCACACACAAAATAGGATAGAGGCCTTCCGACAAAGCGGTTTTCAGTTTCTGATTGATCATCGCATCATCTTCCTGAAACAGGTTTCGCCGTTCAGAGTGGCCGACGAGCACGTACCGGCATCCCACCGAGATCAGCAGGGTGCCGGAGATCTCCCCGGTCACTGCTCCCTTCGACAAGTGAGAAATATTTTGAGCCCCCAGTTGAATACGGCTCCCGCGCAAGGCCTCCGCCGCTGGATACAAAGCCGTGAAAGGAGGAATCAATACCACTTCCACAGGACAGGAATCGTTTAACTTCCCCATCAAAGCATGGATCAATTCCAGGGATTCCGGGACGGTTTTGTTCATTTTCCAGTTCCCGGCAACGAGCATCTTTCTCATATATTACTTTAATTTAATTTATCTAAAGTCCCTTTTTTATTACATATTTTAATATGTCTTTGGTGCGGGAAGAGTAACCCCATTCGTTGTCATACCAGGCGAGGACTTTCACCATATTGTTTTCGATCACCTTGGTCGAAGGCGCGTCTACGATGGAAGAATCCTCCGCTCCATTGTAGTCCACGGAAACCAGCGGCGCTTCTTCATAACGCAGAATTCCCTTCAGCTCATTTTGCGAGGCCTTTTTAAATATTGCGTTCACTTCTTCAGCAGATGTATCGCGTTCCACTTCGGCGACCAGATCGATCAACGAAACATTGGGCGTCGGTACCCGGATCGCCATCCCGTCCAGCTTGCCCTTGAGTTCGGGCAGAACCAGGGAAACGGCTTTGGCCGCACCCGTCGTGGTGGGAATCATTGAAATGGACGCGGCGCGCGCCCGGCGCAAATCCTTGTGCGGTAAATCCAGAATTTTCTGGTCGTTGGTGTAAGAATGGATAGTGGTCATCAGTCCTTTGCGAATCCCCAGTGTATCGTGCAGCACCTTGGCCACCGGTGCCAGGCAGTTGGTGGTGCAGGAGGCATTGGAGACGATTTGGTGTTTCTTCGGATTGTATTCATTTTCGTTGACCCCCAGGACCACCGTGACATCCGGATCGGTGGCGGGTGCGGAAATGATCACTTTTTTGGCGCCGGCCGCAAGATGTTTGGAAGCGCCTTCCCGTTTGGTAAACAAACCGGTGGATTCAATCACCACATCGATTCCCAGTTTTTTCCAGGGCAACTCTTCCGGATTTCGGACCGACAGGACTTGAATCGATTTGCCGTCGATCAACAAGCGGCCTTCTTCTCCTTGCACTTTATGGGGATCGATACCCTGTACCGAATCATACTTGAATAAATGGGCCAAGGTCGCGGCATCGGTCAAGTCATTGATGGCGACGACTTCGATGTCAGAACATTCCTTGTCCCTTAAAATACACTTCAGGACGTTTCTACCGATCCGCCCAAACCCGTTAATAGCCACTTTGGTGGTCATTGATCCTCCTTAACACCTATTGTCTGCAACATCTTGGATATACAACACTGAGCGGTTCATTTTCTCTTTAAACACCGGTCGGTTCAATGGAATTTTTGACGAGACCTCAACCAGAAATCCTGGAAACTGGAAGGAGCAGAATTATGAAGAAATTGCCGCAGCAAGTCAACCATTCCAGCCTGGAAATACCTTGCGTCAGTGAGGCCGCTGAGCGATTCCCTTCTGAATGGCCTGCTTCATATTTTTTACTGCCTGCTCCAAACCGAAATAAACGGAGCGGGACACCAGGCTGTGACCGATGTTCAATTCCTCGATTTCCGGAATGGCGGCAATGGCACCCACGTTTTCATCGGTGAGTCCATGGCCCGCAAATACACGCAAGCCCAGTTTCGCGGCGTGGCGTGCTGAATTTTTTATCTTCTCCAGTTCCTGCTGGACAGCGGCCTCGTCCCTCAACTCGGTATACAATCCCGTATTGATTTCGATACTCTCCGCTCCCACCTCCCGGCACGCATCGATCTGCCGGAGATCGGGGCCGACAAACAGACTGAAACGAATCCCCTTCGGCTGAATCTGCTCCCTGATTTTTTTCAGATGCACTATCTGGGAAACGACATCCAATCCCCCCTCGGTGGTGATTTCCTGCCGTTTTTCGGGTACCAGGGATACCTGGTAAGGTTTGGTCTTAAGGGCGATCTGAACCATCTCTTCGACTGCCGCCATTTCCAGATTGAGCACGGTATGAATTTTTTCGCGAATGCGGGATAGATCATTATCCTGAATATGACGGCGGTCTTCACGCAAATGCACGGTGATACCATCGGCCCCGGCTTTTTCAGCCAGGAGAGCAGCCGTCAGAGGATCGGGTTCCACCGTTTTTCGGGCCTCCCGGAGAGTGGCGACATGATCTACATTCACAAACAAACGAATCTTATTTTTCATTTTGAAATTTTAATATCTCACTCGCAATTTTGACAGCGCGGTAGGTTTCCTGAACATCATGCACCCGTAAAATCTGCGCGCCCTTGATCATCCCAATCACGGCCGTGGCCAGAGAGCCCTCCAAGCGTTCGGAAGCCGGCAAGTCCAGAATTTTCCCGATAAACGATTTGCGGGACGTGCCCAGCAACAGAGGTTTTTTCAATTCCGCAAAAGCATCCAGATTCGCCAGGATCTCCAGATTGTGTTTGACCTTTTTGCCGAATCCGATTCCAGGGTCCACCCAAATACGATCTGGGGCAATACCCGCCTCTTCTGCCGTTCGAATACCCTGCTCCAAAAATTTTTTGATATCGCCTATACAATCATCGTAATGGATATCTTCCTGCATATTTTCGGGAGAACCGGACATATGCATGATAACGACTCCCGCGCCAAATTCGGCAATGATTGGAGCCATTCTCGGTGTCCGGAGCCCGGTAATGTCATTGATGATGGAGACTCCCTCTTCCAAGACCTTCTGAGCAACACCCGGTTTATAGGTATCGACTGAAACAGGCACCGAAAAGCTCTGACACAATCGTGAAATGACTGGAAGAATGAGGGACAATTCTTCTTCTTCGGATATGGGCTTGGCACCGGGACGGGAAGATTCTGCGCCGACATCCAGATAATCAGCCCCTTCCTCAATCATGCTTTCAGCCGCTTTCATAGCCCCGGCCACCGTCGGTACCCGGCTGCCCGGATAAAATGAATCGGGAGACAGGTTGATGATGCCCATGATCCTGGGAGGCTCAAAACCGTCTTTGCGGTCTGTTGAAGAAGGCATTGCGAACCCGATCAGGTTGGGATAAAAAAAGCCCCACTCCCGATTCCATCAGGGGTGGAGCTTTGCAATTACTTTAGGCGAAGAGAGAAAGCATGCTTTATGCGGGTGAGGGGTCAGGCATTCCGCCCAGCAGGCCTTCAGGGTCATCCCTGGATCCGGACTTTTTCTTGCCCTTTTTCTCTTTATTCAGAACCGCATCTGCAGAAAGCTCTTCTTTGGGGGTCTCATCGTCTCCGGATTTCGGCGGTTTGCCATCGATAATCTCAGAAATTTCCTTCAAGTCCAGAGTTTCATGCTCCAGCAGTGCCAGAGAAAGTTTCTCCAGGGACTCCCGGTTTTTGGTGAGCAATTCCTCCGCGGTATTATAACCACCCATAACCAGAGATTTGACTTCCAGGTCGATCAGCTTGGCTGTTTCGTCACTGAAGTTCTTCTGCGATGAAAAATCCTTTCCAAGAAATACCTGCTCCTCCTTGGTGCCATAGGTCAGCGGGCCCATTTTTTCGCTCATGCCCCACTCGCAAACCATTTTGCGGGCCGTTTCGGTGGCACGCTCGATATCGTTGCCGGCGCCCGTGGTCATTTCGCCAAGGCAAATTTCCTCAGCCACACGCCCGCCCATCATGATCGCCAGGTTGTTGATCAGGTATTGTCTGGGATAGGTGTGCTTGTCGTCTTCAGGCAGCTGCATGGTCACACCCAACGCCCGTCCGCGGGGAATGATGGTCACCTTGTGCAGGGGATCGGTCCCTGGAAGCAGATAAGCCACAAGGGCATGACCCGCTTCATGGTAAGCCGTGTTTTTCTTTTCTTTTTCCGTAATCACCATGCTCCGCCGCTCGACGCCCATCAAGACCTTGTCTTTGGCGTTTTCGAAGTCGATCATGGTGACCACTTTTTTCTCACTCCGCGCAGCCAACAAAGCGGCCTCGTTGACCAGGTTGGCCAGATCGGCGCCGGTAAATCCGGGCGTTCCGCGGGCAATGGTTTTCAACTCGACGTCATCGTCCAGGGGAACCTGTGAGGTATGGACTTTCAGAATGCCCTCGCGGCCCTTGATATCTGGCCGGGCAACGACCACCTGCCGGTCAAACCGGCCGGGCCGGAGCAAGGCGGGATCGAGAACGTCCGGACGGTTGGTTGCGGCAATGAGGATGACACCTTCATTGTTTTCGAACCCGTCCATTTCGACCAGCAATTGGTTCAGAGTCTGTTCGCGCTCGTCGTGGCCTCCGCCTAAACCGGCTCCCCGGTGGCGGCCGACCGCATCGATCTCGTCTATGAAAATAATGCAGGGACTGTTTTTCTTGCCCTGATCAAACAAATCGCGCACGCGGGAAGCACCCACACCGACGAACATTTCCACGAAATCGGAACCGCTGATGCTGAAAAAAGGAACATTGGCTTCTCCCGCAATAGCGCGGGCCAGGAGGGTTTTACCGGTACCCGGAGGACCCACCAGCAGAACACCCTTGGGAATTTTACCCCCCAGTTTGCTGAACTTCTGAGGTTCCTTCAGGAATTCGATAATTTCATGAAGCTCTTCTTTGGCTTCATCCGCACCGGCCACGTCCTTGAAGGTGGTCTGATTCTTTTTATCGCCCATCAGGCGGGCTTTGCTCTTGCCGAAAGAAAGGGCTTTGCCGCCACCGGACTGCATCTGTCGCATAAAGAAAATCCAAATCCCCACCAACAGAATGAGAGGAAACCAGGTTATGAAGGCGTTTGTATACCAGGTGGTGGTTTCGGGGGGAACCACTACCGTGCGGACACCCTTTTGGCGCAACAGTTTCATGAGCTCAACGTCTTCCTTTAGAATGACCGTCTCAAAAGGAGCCCCTTTACTGTCTTTTCCCTTAACTTTTTCCCCTTGTATCTGGACTTCGCTGACTTCCCCATTTTCAACCATGGTCAGGAAATCACTGTAAATTTTTTGGGGGCTCTCGACTGGTTGATTGATCATGCTGAAGAGTGCCAGCAGGATGAATGCTATGATGACCCAAAGGGCTAAATTTTTATAAAATTGGTTCAAAACCTTCTCCTTTATCGTCGGTTGGGGAAACCCCACATTCTGATTATCTTGACTAATAGTAGCATATTTCCCTGGGCAAGGGGCCCTTTCTTTCACTCATTTGTATCATGAAAAACTAGGATAAGCCCTTAATAAACAGTATTTTACTCGTATCCGAAGTCACCCGGTAGGCATCGGCTATCCTCGTTCCATATACCCATATGATATCGTTATCTCCGGTTGTCAAGATGGGGATGGCCGATCGAATTTCCCGGGGCACCTTTTCATCGATAAACAGGGATTTCAATTTTTTGGTGCCCTTCATACCCAGAGGAGTCAATCGATCCCCTGCCTGAAAGAAACGAACCATTATCTTTTCACCGGTTTTATCAAAATCCAGAAAAGCCTGATTGGTTTGGTCCGCGGAAAAATCGGTCTCTACCGTATCAATAATTTCGGTTTTCAATGTTAGACCGGCCTTTTCAACCTGGGTTTCCCCGGGAATATTCAGAGGTCTCATCCAATCGATTGCCTCGCTTTCATCAGCAGATAAGATGCTGGAGTCGGATTCCTGGATTCTTTTAAATTCCACGCGGTCCCCCAGACACAGGATTTCCAGATAGCCGGGCAAAGTGATTCTCTTACCCTGTTGAGCTTTTTCAAACAGGTCGAGCGCTTCCTGGATATGAAAAAAAGAAATCCTTCTCAGATCCCCCTTAATACTCTGTATCGCTTTCCGGACCAATCGTCGTTTGAGAGCAAGAGGCAGCCCCAAAAAATAGGGAATGTCCATATGCAACGTTTCACTTAGTCCGGAATTTAAAACGGCACGTTCAAATTCATGATCTTCCAAAGTTTTTAGGTAATCGTTATCGGCCCTGAAGATCCCGGACGCATCGAAAAGGTTCTCCTTGATCCTGGGGTTATACTTCTCCTGCAAAAAGGGAATCAATTCCAGGCGAATGCGATTGCGCAAATAATCTGTTTTATCATTGGAGGCGTCCTTGCAGTAAGGGATTTTTTTCTCCTTCAAAAATTCAATAATCTCAGATCGGGAGCAATGAAACAGTGGCCGGATATAGGGAAGACGGACGGGGCTCATCCCTCCAACTCCCTGAAGGCCACTGCCGCGCAACAGATTGATCAAAACCGTTTCCACCTGATCATCCGAAGTATGGCCGAGAGCAATTTTGCTTGCGACCACCTGGCTCATGGCTCTTTGAAAAAAATCCAGACGCAGAAGTCGCGCGGTCTCCTGGAATGAAGTCTTGAAGGCTGCCTGGTGTGACGCCACATCCATTTTTTCAATCAGTGTTTTAATTTGAAGCGTTTCACCCAAATCCTTTACAAATCCGGCATCGCGATCAGATTCCTCTCCGCGTGTTCCGTGGTTTAAATGGGCTATTACCAACTCAATGCCAAACTCCTGTTTCAACTCGAACAAAGCCCGCAACAAGGCAACCGAATCCGGCCCGCCGGAAATTCCGAGCAATAGGATATCACCTGCTGCGACCATTTTATGATCCGCAAGAGTTTGTTTGATTTTTAAGACCAGGGTATCCATTATAGAGTCAACCGAGAGCAATAATATTCAACAAAGAAGGGAAGATGCAGAATCAGGTGGGTAGAGCCAGTTAGGAGGATTGAATCAAAAACGATTTAAAAGTTCTTGCTTCTTACTTTGATACTCCCCTTCTGAAATCCTGTTGCTGTTTCGCAACTGTTTATAGTACCGCAGTTTTTCCTCAAACGTTTGAAACCTGGAAAACTTCTGTTCCCGAGTCAACGGCCGATCGGAAGTTCTTTTTTTCCGGGAATGCGGAATATCGGCCAAAGCTTCTCCTCGATTGGGAGGAGTCTTCACCGTTTTTCCAGGGGAAGTGGTTTTGCTATTATTCACAACGACTTTGGGGAGCGAAGATATTTTATTTTCAATAAATGCATTTTTCCTCAATTCCGACAGATACACCTGATATTCAATTTTCAGTTTTTTGTCCATAAGCCGATTATTGATTTGAACCCGGACTTTATCCAAAGGAAGAGTCTGACCTGGAATAATTTTATCGACTTTGATGATATGCAACCCATAAGGTGTTTCAACCAGATCGCTGACCTCACCCTTCTTTAGAAGGAAAGCGGCTTTTTCAAATTCAGGAACCATCTTGCCACGCTCGATTTGGCCCAAATCTCCACCCGTACTTGCGGAAATATCTTCAGAATACGCTTTTGCCACAGCAGCAAAATCTTCGCCGGCGCGGATTTTTTTCAAAGCCAGGTGAGCTTTTTGTCTTTTAATACGCTTATCATCTTCCAACAGGTTGTCATTCATCAGAAACAAAATATGCCGCAACTGGAGCTTTTCAGGAGTCCAGTAATCCTTAAGATGCTGGTTATAATATTTTTCGACTTCCTCTTTGCTTACTGTTGCACGCTTGCGGACTTCATAACCCACCACCCGGCTTATCAGTATTTGATCGCGTATTTTATCCTTGTATTCTTCAATGGATTTGGATTCCGCCTGAAGCATCTTTTCCAGATCGCCATCATTAAGCCCGTTCGTCCGCTTGATTTCATTGATGGCTTTCGTTATATTTTCTTCATCCACTTTCAATCCCAGTTTTCGTCCAGCATCAATTAAAAGTCTTTCCTCAATCATGCGGTTCAATTCTTCATACATCACCTCTTGCCTGGAAGGCATCGGTTGCACATTTCCCTTTTGAAGACTCATCATCTTCACAACGGTCCTTTCCTCCAACTCGCTCTGCGTGATGATCGATTCATTCACTTTGGCAATAATGCGGTCAACGGTTTTGGCGAATCCCGGAGTCACAGGAAAAACCGCCCAAACCAAACCCAGAAGACCGCAACACAACCAGGGATTAAATTGTTTCCAAGACTTCATATTTTATGATGATTTCCGATTTCTTTTTGATTTCTTCCACCCATTTGTGAAACGCCTGCTCCTGGGCTTCGCGCAACAGTTTGGCATGAATTTGTTTTTTGGATTCCTCAAAGCTCATCTTTCGTTCCGGTTTCTTATCGATAACCTTGAAGATATGAACTCCAAAAGGGGTCCGAATGATATCGCTCACTTTATTGACTTTGAGCTTGAAAACATCATCAAACCACTTGGGCATTTGTCCCGCCTCGTAATAACCCATATCGCCACCCGTCTTTCCTTCCGGGCTCCTCGAGTGTTGCCTGGCTAATTCAGAAAATGATTTCCCCTTACGGATCAGTTTTGAAATTTTTCTCGCCTCATCTTCGGTTTCAACCATAATATGAAGGGTACGCACCTGTTCGCCTTTTTGAAATTCCTCCATATGCTGCTTGAAATATTCCAATTGTTCCTCTTCCTTTATTTCTATCTTGCGATTGATCACTTCCTCAATCAACATTTTGATCAATAGATGGGTCTTTAATTTGTCTTCCCATTGAGACCTGGAGATTTCTTCAATATCCAAAGCCCGCTGAAAAGTGTTTTCTTTGTAACCTTCCTTCGATTGATCCAAATATTTTTCGAATTCTCCGGACGACACCTTGACGCCTTGCCGGATAGCTTCCTGACGAAGCAGGCTTTCCTGTATCAATTCATTAAGGACGTTGGTTTTTAACCAAACACTCTGATTAGGTTCCAAAGTGTCAGATTTTTCAACCCGGTATTTTCTTTTCGACCATTTCAGTTCGTTCTGAAATTCTTCGCGCGTGATGACCTCCTTGTTGACAACTGCTACCACATCAGCCCTGTTATCGACACTTTCTGTTTCATTGGAACCGCACCCCACACACAAACCGGCCAGAAATAAAACCGCGCACAACCCAAAGATGATTTTAAAACTTTCCATTTTCATAAGCTCAATCTTCACCCAGGCAATTCATCAGTTTTTTCAAATAGGAGCAAATCAAACCCGAATCCTCTTTCCACCCTTTATTGTTAATTTTCAACACCAGATGATATTCAGAAATCAATCGCATTTTTGAATCAAGAATTTCCATTAATTTATGAGTTAACAGCCGGGTGGACGAATCGATTGTCAAAGTGATTTCATCTTGTCTCAATTGGATTTTGGAGATATCGAGCCTTTGACAGTATAATTTGATTTCCAGCAATACCAGTAGTTTTTCCACCTCTTCCGGGAATTGGCCGTACCGGTCCGTCAATTCAACCCTAAGGGTCTCCAACCCTTCAAACCCGTCCAGAAGCTGCAATCGTCGATAGATTTCCAGCCTTTGATTCAAATCGGAAACATAATCCCTGGGAATGTAACCTTTGATTTCCAGATTGATTTCGGGTTCAATTTTGGACTCGATTTTCTGACCCTTCATTTCACGAATGGCCTCTTCCATCATTTTACAATACAAATCGAAACCGATGGCTGAAATATGACCCGATTGGTTGTGGCCCAGCATGTTGCCGGTACCGCGGATTTCCATATCCCGGGCGGCCAATTCGAAACCGGCACCCAGATCGCTCATCTCCTCAATGGCGGATAAACGTTTGCGCGCATCCTCGCTGATGGCCAACGCCCCCGGAATGAGTAGATAGGCATACGCCTGATGCTTGTACCGCCCCACCCTGCCCCTCAGCTGATACAGTTGCGCCAGGCCGAACTGGTCGGCCCGGTTTATGATGATCGTGTTGGCGGAGGGTATATCCAGTCCCGATTCGATGATGGAGGTGCACAACAGGAGATCGATTTCCTTTTCGATGAATTGCTTCATCACCTTTTCGAGCATCCTTTCCTGAAGCTGACCATGAGCAATCCCCAGGGTGACCTCCGGGACAATCTTTCTGAGCATTGCCGCGGTCGAATGAATGCTTTGAACCTTGTTGTGTACGAAGTACACCTGCCCTCCGCGATCCTTTTCCCGGAGAATGGCTTCCCGAATAAGCTCCTCGTCAAATTTCCGAACATAGGTTTTAATCGATAAACGGTCGCTCGGCGGGGTTTCGATAACGCTCAGATCCCGCACACCCATCAATGAAAAGTGAAGGGTCCGGGGAATCGGAGTGGCACTCAGGGTGAGTACGTCTACCGAAGCTCTCAGTTCCTTCAACCGCTCCTTGTGTTTGACCCCGAACCGCTGTTCCTCATCAATGATCACCAATCCCAGGTCGGCAAACTGCACGTCCTTGGACAGCAAGCGATGGGTCCCGACGAGGATATCCACTTTCCCTTCTTTCAGGCGCTTGAGGGTCTCTTTTTGCTCGCGGGGAGTGCGAAACCGGCTGACCATTTCCACTTGCACCGGATGCATGTGAAACCGCTCCTGAAAGGTACTCCAATGCTGTTGCGCCAAAATGGTAGTGGGCACCAGCACGGCGACTTGTTTTTTATCCAACACGGCACTGAACGCCGCTCGCATGGCCACCTCGGTTTTACCGTAACCCACGTCGCCACAGATCAACCGGTCCATGGGTTTCTCGCGTTCCAGATCTTCGATGACATCTTCAATGGCTTTCAGCTGATCTTCGGTCTCGACATATTCGAAAGAGTCCGCAAAATCCTGCATGAGTACTGAATTGTTCGAATACACATGGCCCTTGGCCATTTCCCGCGAGGCATAAACTTTCAACAGTTCACCCGCAAGCTCTTTCAGTGAATCTTTTATCTTTTTCTTTTGGCGCTTCCATTGGGTACCCCCCAGCTGACTGAGAGGAGGGTTCTCTTCTCCCCCTCCCACATATTTCTGAATGGAAGACAATCCATCCATCGGAATGTAAAGTTTCTGGTCGTCGGCATAAAATATTTCCAGAAACTCACCTCCCCCGATTCCGGTCTGTAATTCTTTGGTCCGGGTGTATTGGCCGATGCCGTAATCCACATGCACCAGCAAATCGCCTTCCTTCAGATCCTTAAAGCCGCGCTGGAAAACCGTCGAGCGTGATTTGCGGCGATGCCGATGTTTATGGGTCCGGCCGAAGATTTCATGTTCGGCGACAAAAACGGTATTCATTTCAGGAAACTGGAATCCCTGGCTGATAAAACCGAGTTCAACCGGGAGGTTCAATTCCTTATCCACCAACAACTCATTCATGCGTTTGACATGTCCTTTGGTCGGCGCGGCCACTGAAACGTCATAACCCTTTTCGATCCATTCTGCAGCGTGATGTGCAAACAGATCGAATTTCCCCTGAAAGGAGGGAATCGGCTTGACCTGAAACCGCTTTGAGATTTCTCCATCCTCCGTAAGCTTCAGGGTATTGAGAATCGCGTGAGGCCGGGTCTCGATTTCCTTCAAAAATGCCGGGGTGGCGAGGTACAGATGTTCGGGCTCGGCGGCAACATCCCCCCGGTCCAGGCACCGCTGATATTCCTCACGAACCAATTCTTCAAACTGATCGCACTTTTCCTTCAATAGCTCCAAGTCGTCCAGAACGATTAAAGTGTTTTCCGGAAGGTAATCGAAGAGGCTTTCCTTTTTCTCAAAAAAGAAAGGGGCCAGCATTTCCATTCCGGAAAAACTTTTTAAATTCCGAAGCTTTTCCACCAGTTCATTGAAGCGTGAGGAATTGACTTCATGGTCGCGACCGTATTGCAGGATGGCGTCGATACCTCCCTGCAGATCTTTTTCGGTCAGACACAATTCCCGGATCGGCAGTACCTTCACCTGATCGCAATCTTCAATGGACACCTGCGAACTGACTTCGAACTTCCGGATGGATTCGACCTCGTCACCAAAAAACTCGATGCGGACGGGATGGGATTGATGCGATTGAAAAACATCCAGAATGTCGCCCCGCGAACTGAACTGGCCGCGTTCCTCCACCAAATGCGATCGGGTGTATCCGTTGTCCACCAGACACATTTCAAACACTTCGCGATCGAGCGTTTGGCCTTTTTGAATATCGTAAGTCAGGTTGCGGAGCGAGGAGCGGGGCATCAGATATTGTAAAGCCGCTTCCACGGGCACCACCAGTATCGGGCAATGGTCCTCCAGCAATCCGTTCAAAGTCGCCAATCGCTCACCCGAAACTTCACTGAAAGGAGACAACGGTTCATAGGGCAATAATTCCCAGGTCGGGAAAAACTGAGGGGAGACCCGCACTTTTTCATGACGGAGAAAATAACGTAAATCGGAAAGCCAGGTTTCGCCCCTGGTCGGGTCCGACGTGATAACCACCTGGGGACGCTTGGAATGTTTCCACGCTTGTGCCAGTAAATACGCTTTGGAAGCACCTGGCAGACCCTCTACATTCACTGGACGTTCCAGTGTGTTGAGAGAATCCAACAATTCGCTCCATTGATCGTTTTCCAGATCGTTCCGGGGCAACGTCGAAGAGGTGGGAGAATTCATTAGGGATTCACAAAAGGTTTGGCTTTCTCAGGGAGCAGATGATGCCACTTGGGCTCTCCCTCAGGCTTGAAATTGACGGTGACCACGAAGGAATCGCCTTCGTAAAAATTCAACTTGAAATTGCCGCCGCCGAAGCGCTCAAAAATATATTCTTCCGCCCGATCCCGGAAGGTATTGAACTCGTCCAGCGTGAACTGGCCAATCTCATAAAAATAAAGGGAAACCCCCTCGTAAACCCCGGCAAGCAGGGTCAGGCGGAGTTCCTTATAAATTTCTTCAAACCGCTGGTCGCACTCCTCCTGAGTCGGGTCGCGCTTCAGTTCCCGGCGAAGTTTGGGCTTGTAATAATCGCGAAATGCCTGTTTAACCCACATAGTCGTTCATATCCGATTGGATAAAACCTTAATTTTTACACCATTATACCAGCCCGATGCAATTCCCAAAGGCTTATAATCGCCATAACTTATTGAATTATAACATAAAGTTGATTTAGGGATCACCGCAATCCGAAAGATCCACAAGGGAAAACCGATTGCCGTCAGTCTGAAGTTCCCCTATACTCCCAATCCAATTCCATCCAACGATATTAGATGATTTTATTAAATTATGAGCTCCAATACCAACAGGGAAATTGTAAGAATCGGCCTGGTCCAAATGGCCTGCGGAGAAGCCGCCGAGGATAACCGGAAAGCCGCCGAACAGGGAATCCGCCAGGCCGCCGGTCAAGGTGCACAGATCATCTGCCTGCAGGAACTTTTCCAAATGCCCTATTTCTGCCAGACGGAAAACCATGAACACTTCAATCAGGCGGAAGAAGTACCCGGTCCAACGACTCAAGCGATGTCGCCATTGGCTGCCGAGTTGGGCGTGGTGCTCATACTACCGCTGTTTGAAAAGCGATCGACAGGACTTTATCACAACACAGCGGTGGTGCTCGATGCCGACGGGTCCATTGCCGGCCGCTACCGAAAAATGCATATCCCGGACGACCCCGGTTTTTATGAAAAATTTTATTTCACGCCCGGAGATACGGGGTTTCAAACCATTTCCACCCGTTTTGGGAAAATAGGCGTTTTAATCTGCTGGGATCAGTGGTTCCCGGAAGCGGCGCGCCTGACGGCATTGTCCGGCGCCCAAATCCTGTTTTATCCTACTGCCATTGGTTACCAAAAATTTGATGAAGCCGTTGCCGAAAAGCAGGCGCAGGCCTGGCAAACCATTCAAAAAGCCCATAGCATTGCCAACGGAGTCTTTACCGTCGTGGTCAACCGCGTGGGCCGGGAAGATCAGCTGAATTTCTGGGGACGCTCGTTTGTGTCCGACCCGTTCGGTGAAGTCCTCGTTGAGGCATCTTCAAAGGAACCGGAAGTGCTGGTCACCGATTGCGATCTCGGCTTGATCGAGGAAACCCGGCAGGGCTGGCCCTTTCTACGTGACCGGCGGGTCGATGCCTACCAGAACATGACCCGCTTATTCATTGACCCGAATGAAACCTGATTCTCATCCCACTGACCTCGGCTTCCGCATGCCCGCCGAATGGGAACCCCACTCTGCCACCTGGCTGACCTGGCCGCATAATCCGGAAACCTGGCCGGGACAGGACTTGGCAAAAATCGAAGCCGTCTATGTCCAGATCATCAAGACTCTTGCCCAGGGAGAAAAAGTCCACCTACTGGTGAACCGGGAATCAGATGCTTTTAAATTAAATAAGCTGATTAAGAGTAGCCCCCTAAACAATCAAAATATAATAATTTATTCGATTCCAAGTAATGATTCCTGGATTCGTGATTACGGTCCCAACTTTCTGGTTCGCATAACGGACTCCGGCAAAAGGGAGGTCGCAGCCAATCTCTGGAAATTCGATTCCTGGGGCGGCAAATACGAATGGGATCTGGATGACCGGGTGGGCAGTGCCATCATGGATCTATTGGCAATTCCCCGATTCGAGCCCGGGATTGTTCTGGAAGGCGGAGCTATCGAAGTCAACGGCCAGGGCCTGTGTATCACCACCGAGCAATGCCTGCTCAATCCCAACCGGAACGGCGGACTCGACAAAGCCGAGATGGAAATTTATTTGAAGCGTTATCTGGGCGTCCGTGAAATCATCTGGTGTCAGGGTAATATCGAGGGTGACGATACCGACGGCCATATCGACAACCTGGTCCGCTTTGTCAATTGTGATACGGTGCTGTGTGCTTGGGAAGATGACAGATCTGACCCGAACCATGCCTGCCTTGAAGAGAACCTGAAAATTCTTGAGTCATTCCGGGATGCCGATGGCAAACCATTGAATGTGGTCAAACTCCCCATGCCTGGACGCATCGACACCCACGAAGGGCGCTTACCCGCCAGTTATGCCAATTTTTATATCGGCAACCGGGCGGTCCTGCTTCCCACTTACAATCATCGCAAGGATGCCGTTGCCGAGTCCCTTTTAAAGAGGTTTTTTCCTGATCGGAAGATTGTGGGGATACGTTGCGAAGAGTTCGTTTGGGGATTGGGGGCCATTCACTGTGTCACCCAGCAACAACCAGATTTCTAAACCCGAAACTTATATTCTTTTTCGGGATCGCGTTCGCAATCGGGGGGAAAGCTTTTGCGCTTGTCCGCATAGTACTGTTTACGGTGATCGCCTGCGGAAAGTTTGTTGAAAGTGATGTAAAGCACGCGCCGGGGCTGATCGGTCAAATTGGGACCGGACCCGTGTGGAACAAATGAGTCGAAAAACACCATATCTCCCGGCTCCAGCATCATGGATTCGAATTTCATTCCTTTCATATTGTCATCATTCAACGGTTCCCACTCCTTACCGATCAACCCCTGCTTGTGTTGTCCGGCAGAAAGTTCGAGGGGGCCGTTGTCGGGAGTCACCGGGTCAATACAAATCAACGCAGTTATGAAAATTGGCGCATAGAACCACCATCCGGCCTGTTGGTCCTGGTGCCAGTCAAACCCGCCACCACCGGGAAGCTTGAAATTGATCTTGTCTTTGAACAACACGGCAGGCTCTCGAAACAAATCCGAAACCACGCCTTTGACCCGGTCGCTGTCAAACAGACTCCTGAAGCCTTGATGGTACTCGTACACGTTCTCCATGCGTTGGAGAATTCGCTGTTCGTTCCCCAGCAAGCTCTTTTCAAAATACATCATGTATTTTCCCGGCTTTTCCGGATACGCCTGGACCTCATTCACCCAGGAAACAACCTGATCAACCTCTTGGACCTCCACCGGATTGCGGATCAAAAGAAACCCGTCACGCTCAAAATCATGAAGTTGTTGTGGAGATAATAATTGTGGTTGCATGAAATTATCGGGCAGACCTAGCCTACGGTAAAATTATCTATCAGATTCGGTGTATTCGGGTAAGGAAGGTTTTTTATATTTCTTCAATTCCTCGTCGAGGGACTCAATGATTCTTTTATTTTGACGAATAACGGATTTCAATTTCATTCTGGCGACCCAACCGTCTATCCACGCAAGAAAAAAGCCAAAACCCAACGACACTAAAATCACGACCAGGAGGGGCACGCGGAAGTCATGTGAATTCAGACTGAAGTCATAGAAACTGACCTCCACCATATCCATATTTTTAACGGCGAAAATAGCAACGATAATGGAAAGAATAATAAATAGTATGAATTTTACAGGCATGATTGTAAATTCCAAAGCCGTTCAAACAAATAAGGCCTGAGACCCTAACAAGGTCTCAGGCCAGGAATTCAAAAAAACCTATTCGTCGTCTTCATCCTCTTCATCTTCGGCATCGTCGTCATCTTCACCGGTCGCTTCGACCGCAGGTTCTTCGACCGCAGGGGCAGGTTCTTCCGCTGGCGGCTCGGCCGGAGTCGCTTCTGCAACTGGTTCTGCCGGGGGTTGAGCTTCTGCCATGGGAGCAGGCGCCGGTTGCTCAAGGATAATTTCAAACGGTTTGTCTTCTGAAGCGGGCGCCGCAGGCGCAGATGTCGGAGCTACCGATTCAGGGGCCGGAGCGGCACCTGGAGGTCCAGCGCCCAATTCCCGCAATAGGTTTTCGATACTGGCTGTCACCTGGTCCGATTTCGCCTGAACATCGGGGTTGGTATTTTCCGTTACCGTCTGAATGGCCACCAATGCCCTTTTCAACTCCGTTACTGCGGCCTGCCGTTCAAAATTTCCAAACCGGTTTTGTAACTGCGAAACGTCGGCATCGACCTTGGCCAGTTTTGCATCCACCTCCTGTTTGAGGGGACCGAATTTTTCTTCCAGCGTCCCCACTGCGGCATCCATATCCCCTACCTTGTGGTCCAGGTCGCGGAGAAAAAACAGGATGACAATGATCGCCAGGGCCCCCATCCCAAATCCCAGGTACGCCAGGGCTTTCATCATATTCATTTCTTCTTTTTCCTCACTCACGGGAACCACCGGTTTGTTAAAATCTTCTTCAGTCATAGCGTCATCTTCCGATTTGCCCTGAGCGTAATAGGAGCTGGCATCTTCCTTGGCCTCTTGTTTGATCTTTTCTATTCGGTCTGCAGGAGACGGGTCCTGTTTGTCATTATCCTGTTCGTTTGTCATAGCTCCCTCATACTGACATTTGGCAATATATTGTATACACTCAAGTTAATCAAATCGATTCCCAAGACCGCCGGTATCTTACAGGAAAAATTTTTGAATCCAGATCCTTATAAATACGTCCTTATTATGACGGTTTTTACGACCTCAACCGGCTATCCCTCTAAATCAGTCTCTTGGCAAAAATTGGTGAGTTGGGGACCGGGAAAATCGGAGTATTTACCGTAAAAACATTGCATTTGAAAGGCCCCAGGTCGAAAAATGAAGCATGATATTACAAGTCCAAACTGTATCTTGTCAAGGAAAATAAAGGCTGTTTTCCTAAGGGTTTCAATGCTTGCACTCGGAGTTTTGGCGATGCCCCAACCTACTCTTTCTGCCCCTGATTTTGAACTACTTATCACACCGGAACAAGTCCAATCCATACCCCAAAATGATAAGGTGTTGATTGATACCCGTCCGTCCTGGAAATTCCTGCTGGGTCACATCCCCGGCGCTATTAATTTAAGTGACTGGAAGGAGTTTACGATTAAATCCAATGACGTGATGGGGAAAATTAATCAAGACAAAGAGTTTATTGTTCAGAAATTGCGTTCCCTCGGTATAGACCTTCAGAAAACCATTGTCATCTACGGAGATTTGTCTGACAAATGGCGCACGGATGGCCGTTTTTTCTGGATGCTCGAGTTTTATGGGTTCAAGCGCGTGGCTCTGCTAAAAGGGGGGTACCAAAATTGGGAAAAATCCGGGCTTGCCAAAAAGCGGGGCTTTGGACAGGCATCCAAACCTTCCACATTGGAAATAACGGATATCAATTTCAACCGAAATGTCCTGGCGGATCAGAGCTGGATCGCTTCACGATTGGGCTCGCAGGCTATAGCCCTGATTGATAACCGGGAAAAACATGAATTTGACGGGGCGACCCCCTACGGTTCTTCCCGGGGTGGCCACATTCCCGGTGCACTCCATATTGATTGGAGGGAATTTTTCACATCGGATGGCAACTTGAAACCGCAGGAAACCCTGGACACGCTGTTAAATTCAAAAGGCATTCAACCCAATCAGGAAATTGTCGTTTACTGCACCGGAGGGGTGAGATCAGCGATGGCGTATTTTGTTTTCCGCCATCTCGGGTATAAGGTGCGAAATTATGACGGATCGTGGTGGGACTGGAGCCACAATCCCGAACTGCCCGTCGAATCCTGAAACGGTCAACATTTAAAGTTAAACATTAATGCTGGGAACCTTCCGGCATACCCATTCCCGGGCCACGATTGCCCCCTCGCGGGTCTTGATTATAACCCGAACCTTCTTCATGACTGTGTTCACCCCCCGAACCGCCGCCCATCATAGGATTTCCCGCGGGGCGTCCCAGTGACTCTGAAGCATGCGTCAAAGCCGCGTCGTAATGCTTGAGGGCTTCCCGGGCATGTTTTAAAGCTTCGGCTCCATGTATTTTTAATTCGGGGGAGGCGTCGTCCATCTTCAAACTGAATTCATAGTGCTTGACCATTTCCTGCAGGTGCAAATACCCTTCTTCACCATGCCCCAGACCGACACTGGCATGACCGCCCGCCTGCGCCCATACCGGGTTGGAGACCAAAAGGGTGAACAATCCTATCAACAAAATGTAACCGGTGACGCGTTTCATAATTCCTCCATGGCCCAATGCCTATCGGGCCAAACCTGATATTTAAGTTCCTATATAATTTTCTAAGGATAAATATCCTCCATTTGACTGACCTTGTCAACTGGGCGGAGTACCTCCGCAGGAGAACAAAAAAAATCCCCCGGAAAAGTTCCGGGGGACAGAAATTTATTGGGAAAATCGGGAGGCATTTAAACCTGCATCCGCATCACTTCCTGATAGGCTTCCACGATTTTATTTCTGACCTGCATAGTCATGCGAAAGGCGGTATCCGCCTTGTTCACCGCCAGCATGGCGCCGTGGACATTCTGCGACTCACCGGAAGCCAGCTTCTCGATTGCCTGGTCCGCCTCTTTCTGCAGATGATTGACCTCTTCGATCGATTTGGCCAGAGTGTCTGCAAAAGACGGTCCGGCTTCCCCCGTCTGATTGGGGCCGGCCTTGCCATCGGCAGGAGACAGGCCCGGGTTGAGGGCCGTCTTCAATTGTGTTTTAACGGTTATATCTTCCATGATTCCTGCTCAAGTTATCACCCTTAAGTTACTGCGATTACGGTGCTTTGTCAATAAGCCCCGGGTAGTCCCAAATCTCTCAAGACCTTATCCCTGGGCATTTTCAGTGATCGCAGCCCTTATGGTCGAACCCCGCTTGGCCATCATTTGAATGGTGGCGTTATAGGTAATTTGATTCTCAGCCAATTTCATCATTTCCTTGTCGATATTGACGTTGTTACCATTGGATTTGGCTGCATCCGCTTCACTGAAGGGTTGCGCCTGCAATCCTTTGATATCGTGCTTATTGGGCCCAATATGACCGCTGTGAGTGGTGCGCAGTGCCAGGCCATCGCTCGTGCCCAAGGCTGCTCTCAACGCCCCTTTAAAATCAATATCCTTAGCCTTATAACCCGGCGTATCGATATTGCTGATATTACTGGAAATCAGCATGTGGCGTTGGGATTGAGCATCCAACGCCTTTTCCAATACTAACGGCGTTTTATCGGCAAATAATAAACGGTCGATCAGCATAAAAAGCTCCTTATTAAATTAAAAAGCAAGTCTTATGCCAAGACAACGCGGCTGGCAAAGCAAAAGAAATCCAATATAACCTATTGATTCTAAAGGAATTATTATATTTCACATTTTTGAATTGCAATTTTCATCGATCCGGATTTTGACGACAGGGCAAAAATTACCGATTCAATTACCGGGATTTTGACGCAAGCAAGGCGGCTCTGATTTTTGGTCTATTGCCATTGTTTCTACAAAAAGGTAAAATTGTGTAGTTTTTTTACTCACTTGGACCCCACTGATGACGAATGATCTTCAAAAATTGAGCCGAACCTTATCCGGCTACGAAAAGGAAAATCTTTCCGAAATCCTGCATTTGCTGGCCACCGATTTGAAGAGTACCTATCACTGCGATTCGGTCCGCATTTACCTGGAGGACTTGTATGAAGGCATGCTGATCTGCCACTACGTCACTGGCCAGAACCGGCCCGACCAGCACCGCATCACCAAATACATTTCCCCCAAGGAGTCCATCACCTCGAAGGCTTTCTATGAAAATTCGGTAGTGGTTTCCTGGGATATCCCGGGCGGTTTTTCCAGTTTTCGCAATCCCCTGGAAGCGCTGTCCAATATCAAGAGCACCGCTGTTTTTCCGATCACGTACCAGATGCGCCCCATCGGCACCCTGAGCCTGGACTGGAATCGTGAAGGAGAATTTTTGACCGCGGAAGAAATTGAGGAGATCACTCGTTTCCTGGGTGAAACCAGCCTCGTCATTGAAAAAGCCAAGCGTTACCATCAAAACATTTCGTTTTCCCGGCATCTGGATACCGCACGGAAAAAGGACGGCGCCTGGCTGATGATGCGGTCGGCGGTGAACCTGATCGAAAATCTCGCACTGGCTTCGGTTCTGGTTCCGGTGTCCCAAACCCAGCCGCCCCAGAAAAGCGGCAGCCCATCCGATCTGGTGGAAATCCTCGCCGTCTATTCACAAAAGTTTGAACACGCGAGCATTTATAACAACAAGGAACAGATCCGCGTGCTGGACGGGCACAACCTGATCAACCGTATCATCCAGTTTGCTCCGGACACCGGCCTGGTGATGAAAAACCTTCAGCAGGAATCGGTATTCCATGAAAACGTCATGGAGGAACAATTTTCAAGAAAAGATATCGCCAGCCAGATCAACCTGGTGTCTCTCTATCAAGTTCCGAAATACGACCGCAATACGGGAAAATTCATCTGCGCCGTCAATTACTACACCAGCGATCCTTACGAGTTCACCACCTTCGAAAAAGCCCTGCTCCAGCAACACGCCTCCATGGTGGAAAACCTGATTCTGGAAGAAAGCCACGCTCATATTGAAATTCAGGTCCTGAGCGAAATCGAAGGACTGCTGTCCGATCAAAACAGTTCCCTGCAATCGTTCCTGCAAAATATTCTGGGTAAAACCTCGGAGTTACTCGGAGCGGATTGCGGCACCGTTTCTCTCTTGAAAATGATCGACGGCAAACCCTGGCTGGTGGTCGAGGACGATCAGGGAAATTCAGTGGGAGCCAAATCACGCGACTGGAAAAAGAGCAAAATTCCTCCCCTGCGCGTTGGAGGCAATGATCTTGCGGACGAGATGAAATCGGTCAACGGCTATTGCGCTCATACCGCTCGGCCCGTCCTGTTCTCGGATGTGACCAATACCACCCTCACCCAGGGGTTTTACAAAAATGTCTCATCGGCCATTCGCTCCGAGCTGGCAGTCCCCATCATTCACGAAAATAATGTTCTGGGAGTGATCAATCAGGACAGTTTCAAACTGAATCATTTCAAGGAAGAGCACAAAAAAATCCTGCAGATCATCGCCAGTTTGATCGGGCAGAAGGTGTATCACTTGAAACAAATCGAAAGCGTACGAGCCGAAATGTCCGTCCTGCGTGAGGAGATTGAATACCGTGATCCAAAAGTTTCCTCATATTACCTCGGCAACGTCATCGGCAAAAGCCGGAAGATTCACAATCTGGTCAAACAGATAAACACGGTGGTGGATTCGATCAGCCATCGCATGCTCCACTGGGACCGAGGAAAACAGCTGGAGGCGGTGATGGGCATTCCTTCCCTGCTCATTACCGGACAAACGGGCAGCGGCAAGGAATTCTTCTTCAACAATATTTATTCACGCCTCCTCGAAATCTTCCGGGCCAACCGGGGAGATCACTACGAACTGCACTTGCGGAAAACCAATATTGCCGCGTACAGCGGTGACTTGACCTACAGCGAACTGTTCGGCCACAAAAAAGGATCCTTCACCGGGGCGGAATCAAACCGCAGGGGAATTTTGGAGGAGGCCGACGGCGGTCTCGTGTTCCTGGATGAGATTGGCGATGCCGATCCCAAAACCCAGGTGCAACTCTTGCGTTTTCTGGATACCGGTGCCTTCATGCGGCTGGGAGAAAATGAATCCCGTTATTCCCAGATTTTCCTGATCGCCGCCACCAACAAAAATCTGTTGGAGGAAATCGAAGCCGGCCGGTTCCGTGAAGACCTGTACCACCGTCTCAATGCCATCGGATTTCAAATCCCTTCCCTCAATGACCGACAGGAAGATATCGAAGACCTGGCCATCCATTTTCTGGGCCGATTGCACCAGGCCTACAAAAAAGACTCCAACAGCCCGCCGCCCCAATTCGATCAGGGAGCTATCGAATTTCTCAGCCAGAGAACGTATCGGGGAAACGTGCGGGAGTTGAAGAATTTATTGCTGAGGGCTCTGTTGTTTTGCAAAAATTCCCGGATTACCCGGGAAGATTTGATAAACGCCAGTGGCGAGGAATGGAAGGAACTTCCCTCGAGCCCGGTAAATAAAGGGTGGATAGACGATTTGCTGGAGAATATCGAACAGGGACAGGGAGATTTCTGGACGTCTGTGTACCATCCATTTCGCGGCAAACACCTGACACGGGATGCCGTGTCCTCCCTGATTGAAACGGCCAAACGACGTTACCAAACCAACCTGCCCGGCCTCGCGGTCAAACTCGGTGTGTGCGGGGAGCAATTCCGCAACGATTCCGAGGAAAACAAAAAGTTCCTGAGCTTCAAAAACTTCCTCTACAAAACCGTTAAAATTACCGAAAATTAATCTAACTTTCGTCCCGGGTCTTTTTATAAACCTGGACCACCGCATCCCGAATCTGCTGTTTTATTTCTGGGGTTTTTGGGATAACAATATCATGGAAAGTTTTGTCCTTTCCCAGGATGGCGGGAAAGGTGATGAAAATACCGCCATTCTCTTTTTCAAAGATTTTGATGCCCTTGACGATCAATGCATTGTCCAATGTAATCTCGGCGTACGCTTTCAGATTCTTTTGAAGATCGCCCGGTTCAAAGGGAAAAATTTTGACCTCGGTTATTTCCATACCTTCCCCCGTCTTACCCGGTTTTCAAGTAGACGAAACGCACACACGCTGTTAAAATAGATCAATGCTGGGCCGAGTCACCCGGACTTCCCCGTGTCCCGCACAAATACATACAAGATTGAATTATCTGGATTTGCCTTCACATAAGGCCTGACCGGACCCTTGCTGGAATCACCTGTAATTTCTAAAAATAATATAGTCTATTTTACAGAATTGATAAGGAGAATTAAATGACCTCGACGGTTGTCGCAGAAAAACATAAAGTCAAGGACCTGTCGCAAGCCGACTGGGGCCGCCAGGAAATCATCCTTGCGGAAAAGGAAATGCCCGGTCTGATGGCCCTGCGTGCAAAATATGGCAAAACCAAACCGCTGAAAGGCGCCCGCATCGCCGGGTCCCTGCACATGACCATCCAGACGGCGGTTTTGATCGAAACCCTGATTGAGCTGGGCGCCGAGGTGCGTTGGGCCTCCTGCAATATTTTCTCCACCCAGGATCATGCGGCGGCGGCTATTGCCAAAGCAGGTATTCCCGTATTCGCGTGGAAAGGCGAAACCGAAGAGGAATACTGGTGGTGCACGGCGCAGACTTTGCTGTTCGATAACGACCAGGGTCCCAACATGATTCTCGACGACGGCGGCGATCTGACCGGTTACGTACATGAAAAACATCCCGAACTGCTGGCGGGCATCAAGGGCGTGACCGAGGAAACCACCACCGGCGTGCACAAGCTTTATAAAATGATCGAGGATGGGGAATTAAAATTGCCCGCGATGAACGTCAACGATTCCGTCACCAAATCAAAATTCGACAATCTGTACGGTTGCCGCGAATCACTGGCAGACGGCATCAAGCGCGCCACCGACGTGATGATCGCCGGCAAAGTGATCGTGGTCGCCGGTTACGGCGATGTCGGCAAGGGATGCGCCCATTCCATGCGGTCGTATGGCGGACGCGTACTGGTCACGGAAATCGATCCCATCTGCGCCCTGCAGGCGGCCATGGAAGGTTTTGAGGTCACCACGATGGAAGACGCCCTTGCCGAAGGCGATATATACGTCACCACCACCGGCTGTGAAGATATCATCCGCATCGATCACATGGAAAAAATGAAGGACACCGCCATCGTCTGCAACATCGGCCACTTCGATTGCGAAATCCAGGTCGAGAAGCTGAACAATTTCCCCGGCATCAAAAAAGAGGAAATCAAACCGCAGGTGGACAAATACACGTTTCCGGACGGGCATTGCATCATCCTGCTGGCGGAAGGCCGGCTGGTGAATCTGGGCTGCGCTACCGGGCATCCTTCGTTTGTCATGTCCAACTCCTTCACCAACCAGGTGCTGGCGCAGATCGAACTGTTCACCAAAAAATACGAATTGGGCGTTTACGTCCTGCCCAAGAAACTGGATGAGGAAGTGGCGCGGCTGCACCTCGAAAAACTGGGCGTCAAGCTGACGAAACTTACCAGCAAGCAGGCCAAGTATTTGAACATTCCCGTCGAAGGCCCCTACAAGCCGGATCATTATCGCTACTGATTGTATAATTAGTTTTAAACTAGAAAACGGCGCTCCACTAGGAGCGCCGTTTTTTTATTGTCTCTATCGACAAAGTGGTTTTAAACAGATGTGGCAATATGGAATTAAAGCGACTGGCCCACACCCGCCTCTATAAGGTCGCTTTCCTTGAGACCCGTCCCGATACAGCAATCTACCAGCTTTCCATCGACAGCCACGGCGGGGACCGTACTTACACCCAATTGTTTGGCGTGTGCAGACACCGGTTCCTTCTGCATATCCAAAACTTCTACCTGACAGGACGAACAGGCCAGCTTTTCAACCAAATGAACTGTTTCTTCACAAACCTCACACCCTGCCGAAAATATTTCAACTTTACGCTTTTTCATAATCGACCTCCTATAATTTTAATGGGCCCGATTGGTTGTTCGATTTTGCCCGCTGAATCGCATCCCGGATCAATTTTTCGGGAGGAAATCCCTGGGTTTTTCCATTCGCCAGATAGACCCGGCACTTTAAGCCATACTCCCTTTCTTCGTCGGAGGAATACTCCAGATCTTCCCCGCCAATCCGAATCGACGGGGAACCCAAAAATTTTAGCGTTAGCGCAGTCTCATGGGTATTCACAAGGATCATTTCAACCGGCCAACCCAGGCCTTCATCATTTAAGACCTCATCCAGCAAATCCAACGCAAGTAAATAATGAGGACAGCTCATGAAATATAAAAACTCAACTTTGATCATAGATTTTGATGATTAAATTTTTGTTGTCGACTCAAAACTGGCAAGGATGGGGCAGTCCTCGGTAGGAACGGACCGCTCACATTTTCCGACCAATTGATCCAAAACCTTTTTCATGGATTGGAGGGCCTTAATCTTATTATCGACCTCATCTCTTTTTTTTCGAGCCTTGGTTAAAACGGATTCACAACTGGTTTTTTTCCGTACCCTCAATTTCATAAGTTCCGCAATTTCTTTCAATGCAAACCCCAGTCTTTTAGCATTTTTAATAAATCGAATTTTGAGCATATCCTCGGAGCTATATAATCTGTAACCTGCATCCGACCTCGGTGGCGGGTCTAATAAATTCTTTTTTTCATAATAACGAAGGGTTTCAATATTAACTCCGCACCGTTTCGCCAATTCGCCTCGTGTCATCGTATTCATTTTTATCTGCTCCTATTGCAATATAAACCCTGTATTTAGATACAGGATCAACTCAAAAAATATTAAATTGGATGATCTTTTAAAAATTGGACCATCCAGGGGATGATTTGTTCATCGGCATCTTCCACGACATAGTGACCGGCCTGCGCCACTTCGTGTACCTCTGCATCCGGAAAATATTTTTCCCACCGGTCCAGATAATAATCGGTAAAACAGAAATCCTGCATGCCCCAGATGATCAGGGTCGGACGATTCCGAAAGTTTCCCAATTGCGACTCGATATGCTCGACCACAGGATAGCTCGGAATATCCGGCGACATGGGAATATCCTGAACAAACCTCAGGTTGGCGATTCGGTTTTCAGGAGAATTATAAGGCGCCAGATACCCCTGGCGAACCCGGGCTCGCATGCGCCCCCGAACTTTGCTGGCCCACGACGTCCCCATTCTCGCAAACAGGTTAAACTTCAGAATTGCCAGCGCACCAATGATGGGCTTACGGCACAGGTTGATACTGAAAGGAATGCGGTCGGCCAGAAAGGCGGCGGTGTTGAAAAAAACGAGGCGTTTGATTTTGTCGGGATGCCGCACGGCATAGCCCATTCCGATGGAACCACCCCAATCGTGCATTACCAGGGTAATGTTATCGAGCTTCAGATGATCAACCAATTCTGCCAGGTTATCGATGTGCTGTGAAAGCGTGTAGTTGTACTCCTGCGGTTTGTCGGACAATCCGCAACCCATGTGGTCCGGCACCACACACCGAAACTGGCTGCGCAGTCCCTTGACCAGGTTGCGGTAATAAAACGACCAGGTGGGATTGCCGTGCAACATGAGCAGGGTTTCGCCCTGCCCCTCGTCGAGGTAATGCAGTCGGTGGGAACCCAGTTCGATGAACCGGGATTCGAAGGGATACAGGTCGCGAAACGGTTCTATCGAGAAACCGTTCACCATTCCACGCCCATCATCAGGCAGTTGAGTCCACTGCCGATGCCCAGCAAAGCCACTGTATCACCCTTGTGAACGGCGCCTTGCTCGTCACCGATGGCGAGGGTGACCGGCAATGCAGCCGATCCGGTATTACCGAGGTATTCCAGAGTGGAAAAATCCTTATTCAAATCCAGCTCCAGAGTTTCGTACAGCAGTTTCCGGTGAATGTGGCCGACCTGATGACAAAACACCTTGTCTACATCCTGGTTCTTCCAACCGAACTCAGACCGGGTGATCTCCCAGGTGTCCTTTGCCAGTTGGCAGCCTTCTTTCATCAACGTCTCCGAATCGGTTTCCATGAGTGGCGAGGAATCGCCGCCCATTCCCATATCCTCATTGCCCTGGCACAATTCATTGAAGCGCGTCTCCGCCCGTCCCACAGCGCCAATCAACCGGTGTCCCCTACTGGAGAGATCCTTGTGCACCAGCAACACCGCCACCGCAGCGGAACCGATGGTCATCGAAGCAAAAGCAGATTTGATTTTGGCGCGGGTGGGATTGGGATCGGCCAATAACGTTTCGATGGTGGTATCGACGAGCGGCCCGCCGTTTTCTCCGGACACGATCAGACCGGCCTTTATTTGTCCCGTTTCGATCATGTTCGCCACGTGCACCATGCCGTTGAGTACTCCCAGGCAGGCGTTGGAAATATCAAACACGTGAGAATCGTTAGGCAATTTTAAATTGTGATGAATGACCGAGGCCGTGGCGGGTTCCAGAAAATCGCGGCACACGGAACCGGAGATCAGGCAACCGACCTGTTTGCGGTCCACGTCCGTTTTGGACAGGGCCTGTTCGCCGGCAAGAGAACTGACCTGGCTGGGGAACACGCCCTTTTCAAAAAACCGGCGCTCCCGGATGCCGCTCATCATTTCCAGCCGTCCGAACGGAAGTTTCAGTTTCTCGTAGAGAGGTGAAAGCCTTCGTTCCAGATCATCCGAAGTCACGACATTTTCGGGTAAATGGTAACCCAGCGATTCAATGTAGACGTTTTCGAAGCGCATACGCTAAAGTAAGAAAGAAAACTTAACCCATGACCTGCATCTCATAATACTTCTGGTATTGAGCGCAGTCGACCATCAATTCATCGTGGGTACCGGAACCGATAATTTCTCCTTGTTCCATGACAATAATACGATCGGCGGTTTTAATGGTCGACAATCGGTGGGCAATGACGAACGTTGTGCGGTGTGCCATGAGGCGGTGCAGAGCGTCCTGAACCAGTTTTTCGGATTCCGAATCCAGGGCCGAGGTGGCTTCGTCAAGGACCAGGATTGGCGCATTTCTCAAAATGGCCCGGGCGATGGCGATTCTCTGCCGCTGTCCCCCGGAAAGCATGACACCCCGTTCGCCAATCACCGTATTATAGGCATCATCCAAATGGCGCACAAAAATATCGACATGAGCCGCCTGCGCGGCATCCATTACTTCTTTGCGAGTGGCGGTGGGACGTCCAAACTGGATGTTGGCAAAAATAGTATCGTTGAATAAAAACGTTTCCTGGGTGACCAGGGCGATATGGCTTCTCAGGGAATGGCTGTTCAAATCATTGATATTTTCACCGTCAATCAGAATCTCTCCATCGGTCACGATAAAAAACTTGAACAAAAGATCCGCCAAAGTGGTTTTTCCGGCTCCACTCATTCCCACAATCGCAAGAACCTCGGATTTTTTCACCGTCAGGTCGATATTTTTCAAAACCATCGTGTCCCGTGACGGGTATTTGAACGAAACGTTTTTGTATTCGATCTGATGCTGAAAGCCGCTCATATTCATTTTTCCATCCCGCATTTTTTCCGGCTCTTCATCCAGAATGGCATAAACGCGTTCGGAAGCGGCAATAGCCACCTGGACGTCGGTGTAAGTCTTGAACAAAATCCGCATGGGATCGTACATCATGAACATTCCCAATATGAACGCAAAGAAAGTTCCCTGCGTCACTTCACCGGTCAAGACCTGCGACCCGCCATACCAGAGAACCACCGATCCCCCCAATACACCCAGAACTTCCATTAAGGGTGAGGTCAACTCGGTGTATTTGACGTTTTTTCTCATATTTTCGAGAAAGTCCTGATTGTGTTTTTCGAGTTTTTTCTCTTCAATTTTTTCCAGACCGAAGGCGCGGACAATTTTGATCCCGGAAAAAGATTCCAGCAGGGTGGAGGTGATATCGGCAATGATCTCCTGCCCCCTTCTTCCCAAATGCCGCAGTTTCCTGCCCACGGTAGATACCGGGATCAGGGCAAAGGGAATCACAAAAATGGCGATCAGAGCCCAATCCCATTTGAGATAAAACACCCAGAACATCAATCCCAGAAACATGACGGAACTTTGCAGGGCGTCTTTGACCTGACGGGCCAGAGTCAACAGCATGGCATTGACATCGTTCACTCCCCGCGACATCAGTTTTCCGGTGGTATCCTTTTCGAAAAAACCATATGGGAGCTTATGGATATGTTTGAAAAGATCCATACGGATTTTCGCAACCAATTCCCACCCAATCCTGAAAATCAAACAGCTCTGGAAATACCGGAGTCCGCCCTTCAAACAATAAAGGCCGATGAGAACCAGCGGAATGATTTTCAGCATGAAGGTGTCTTTTTCAACAAAAATCTTATCGAGGGCTTCTTTGACGAGCGGAACGGGAGACGTGGACAGGGCACCCACGATGACCGAAGTCACCAGCACCAGGATGACTTTCCCTTTATAGGGTATGAGGTTGCGAATCAGGCGTTTATAGAGTTTCAAATTCATCTAAATATTATAAGCCGTAGTAGGAGTTTTTAGGAAGGTGAAATCAAAAGGAAAAGAAAACCCCTGCCCGTCATAAGAGACACAACGAAACAGGGGTCTAAACTGAAAATGCTGGCAATTCGGAGACCTCTCGGCAAATCCCACCGAGGCTGGACAGGAATTTTTTTTCCGAACCGATTACTTTTGCGGGAGAAAATCTTCCAGGGTCGCTCCGTTTTTGACCAGTTCGTTCATGACCTTGACGGATTCCTCGATCCCTTTTTCACAAAACTCCAAGTTGATGTGATTGGTGTTCTGGGAATGGGCATAATCCAACACCCGCTCCATGGTGTTGTCTCTCATGAAGCCTTTGGGAACTTTCTCAACCCGGCCGATCGCATCATCGGACCAGAAATATTGAGTGGGATCAATTTCAACGCCTTTACTGAAATTCTTACCTTCGAATTTAGGCAAATCTCCGTAAGCTTTGTATCCCTCGGCAGGCTGCTCAGTCGTATTATCACCGTTGCCGTTGCCCTTCGTTGATTGGGTATCACCCGCCTGCTTATCGTTGAGCAGTTCCTTGGCAAAAGCCACTGAAATGGTGGAGACTTTCTGCACCCGTGCATTTTTCTCGATTCGCGCATGGGCACGTCTCCGGATATGGCCTTCGGGGAACTGATTCAGGTAATCCAACGCATCCTGCGTCCAGGTCACCTGCACCGAGTCGAAAGTGGTGACGGTTGTAGAATCGCTCTTCTCGTCACTGTCGGCCTGGAATCCTGATTTGTCCATGGCGAACAGGCTCTCGGCTCCGGCGCCACAGACACCGCACTTCACCACATCTTCGGGGACGATGGTGCCGCACTCGTTGCATTTGAGCGTTTTCTGATCCTTAACTTTGTTTTCTTCCTGAACCTTGGCGACTTCTGCAGCAAATTTTTCCTCCATCGCCCGGCTCCGGTCCTCGATCATGCCTTCCAGCGGATCTTCGCCTCGGGCCACCTTCTCGCGCATCTGATCACCGATGCCGTACATGGCCTGCATCGCTCCGGCAGGCAGAATCTTTTCACACGCTTCGGTAATAACGCCGGAGGTGATCATGCTGTGACCCCGTTCCAGGGCGTAGCGCAGAATCGCGGAGGTCGCCATGGGGCGCACGAATCCCGGAATCTTTTTCAAGCGTTCTTTCGCTTCAGCGGTCCAGTCGATGCTTTCTTCCGCCAGCATATCGATCGGCGGCTTGTAAACTTTACTGGAGAGGAAAACGTTGCACGGCACCAGGCGAAGCAGGTTTTCGGTGTTGCCGCCGATGTCCATATCCGGCGCGCTGTGAACCCCGATCCGCCCAAGAATCAACATATAGGGATTTTCTTCGCGGGCGTACTGCAGGACTTTCTCGAATACTTTACCGTCCAGTAATCGAATGGTGCATTCCATTCCCTCATCTTCCACCATTTTGCGGGAGACTTCCAAGTGGGACTGGTAAATTTTGGCGAGGCCTTTGTCGATGATGTCTTCGTGCAGTTTTTCCTGCTGTTCAAATTTGAATACCTTGGCGGCATCTTTTGAGAGAACGCCGGTCAGGCTGTTGAACATGGCGTAATGAAAATACGGATCGAAAGTGGAAATCACTTCGAGGGGCTTGTTCAGGGCCTTCGCCATGTCGATGGCAGTTTTCAACCCGCCGTAAGCGTGGCCGCTGCCGTCCACGGCAACTACGATTTTGTCGCTGGAAGATTTTTGTTCGTGAATGGCTGGCACATTTTTGACAATCAGGGTATCGGTTTCGATCCGGCGAATGACCCTCTCCGTCACGGTCCCCATCTGGCTGTCCTTGATGGCGCCCAGGCCCAGGGCTCCCATGATTACCAGATCGTAATTGGACTCCTTAATATCCCGGACCAGTTCGATCCAGTTCCGTCCTTCCAGTGATTTGCCGACAAAAGGAATGTTGTTCGCCTTACATTTGTATTTGGGTACATCCAGGTAAGAATCGGTAATAACCTCCATCCCCTTGGTGATGAGTTGGTCATGAATCGCCCGTTGCTTTTCAAGTTCCTGCTCATCCTGGTATTCCTCAGGCAAGCCACTTTCCATTTGGCGAAATCGAACGTCATGCATTTTAGCCGCATAAACATGGCTGGCTGAAATGACCGTGTCCTCCGATCCTTTGGCAAACTGCAAAGCCAGCTCAACACACTCATTCGAGTAGTCGGAGTTATCGACTGGAATGTAAATATTTTTGAACATGGGGTTAGTCTCTCCCTAATCTATATACTTAATTTGAATTGTTTAGTAGGTGAAAAATCCTTAAATTCAGCCCTGCTGGAAGGGGCCCAACGCCCGCAAAAGCCAACAGTGTCAATTGCTTGCGAATTCTAGCAAAAATATGGGGGGTGTCAATACAAAAGCCTCATTTTATAAAAGGATCCACCACCCTCCATGCGGCTGGCGAAACCCCCGGAAAAATACCCACCGGAAATACTCCGTAGGGTGATGATCGTCTCAGCAAATAATTGAATTCAATGACCTCAAACCGGGGACAACGCCTGAAAATTTTTACGTCCTCATTCGACCCGGATTGGGTTATAATTCCCTCAAAATACGAAGGCGCATTATACACGGAATCAAACACAATCCGTACAGTTCGGGACAATAACTTCGTGTCCATCCAACCCTAGATAAACTTTGAAACCTGGTAATTAGTCGGTGTTGCGGCTCCAATGTGGCCAGATCCTATTGAATTTTAAGTCTTTTTGCTCATAGAAGGAGAAGCTCGATGATATTTTCCGGAAAAGAGGAACTGACTCATCACCTCAAAAGCATGGTGAGCTTATCCAATGGTTCCGTTCATATAGAAAATGCCGATAAATTGCGCGGCACCCCATTGGACGCGCTGGTCAAAAATTCCGTCTTAAACCCCAATGGGGAAATTCGAGCGCATTGCCGCCACATCATCAAATCCGTGGCACAGGAAATGGGGATCATCCCCGCCTCAATTCAAGACCTCTATGAAGCCCGTGGCCGTGGGAAAAACAAAGGCTACACGGTCCCCGCCCTGAACATCCGCGGATTGCCCTATGAGATGACCCGCGCTATTTTCCGGACGGCCAAAACCACCGATTGCGGCGCGTTTATTTTTGAAATCGCCAAATCGGAAATCGAGTATACCTTCCAAAGACCCCACGAGTTGATGGCAGTCATTCTGGCAGCTGCCATCAAAGAACAATTTCGCGGCCCGGTGTTCGTTCAAGGCGATCATTTCCAGGTGAACGCCAAAAAATATCACGAGGACCGGAATAAAGAGATCAACGGACTCAAAGCGCTTATCAAAGAAGCTATCAGCGCCGGATTTTATAATATCGACATCGATACCTCGACCCTGGTTTCCCTCGATTTTGAAGACGTCAATGAACAACAACGGTTGAATTATGAAGTGGGCGTGGAGTTGACCTCATTTGTCCGCGAACAGGAACCGAAAGGTGTGACAATTTCAGTGGGAGGAGAAATCGGGGAAGTCGGCAAGGAGAACAGCAATGAAGCGGAACTCCGGGCCTATATGGATAATTTCAATGAGGACCTCGCGAAGGTCAATCCGAGCCATAAGGGCATCAGCAAAATCTCCATCCAGACCGGGACCAGTCACGGCGGCGTTCCACTGCCGGACGGCACTGTTGCCGAAGTGCAACTGGATTTTGAGACTCTGGAAAATCTGTCCCGCATCTCACGGGAGCATTATCATCTGGCGGGAGCGGTCCAGCATGGGGCCTCCACCCTGCCCGCTGACCTGTTCCATAAATTTCCGGAACTGGAAACAGCGGAAATACACCTGGCCACCGATTTTCAGAATATGATTTATGACAGTTCGCATTTTCCCCCAGACTTTAAAAAAGAAATTTACGCCCACCTGCACCAGGCATTCGCCGGAGAGAAAAAATCCGGCATGACCGACGAACAGTTCATCTACAAAACCCGTAAAAAAGGGTTTGGACCGTTTCGATCCCAGTTCTGGAATCTCTCGGATGCAATCAAAACCGAAATCGGAAAAGAACTGGAAACCAAGTTTCACTTTCTGTTCGAAAAATTGAACGCTCAAAATACGAACCGGTATGTCCGGGAAGCCGGCACCCCTCATCCCATCGCCCCGAACCTTGAAAACGAAATCCAATACGGCTGATTGACTCCTGCAAAAAAGCCCTCATTCCCGACGGAAGGAGGGCTTTAAATAGTTAATCCAGCATCTAGATTATAGAATTTAAATATACTATTTATTTTGAGAAAATTACCTCGCTCAATACACCTTCTGGAACCTTGTCCTTATTGTTGCGGGAACGCATGAGCATAACCGACCGCGCCACCTGGGGATCCTGAAAAATTCTCAGACCCGCCTCGACGACTTCCTGCTTGGTCAGGTTTTTAACGGCTTTCACCAGTTTCTTTTTAAAATCGAAATCGCCTTTTTCATCGACCGCAAAGTAATATAAATCCCCCGCCACTTCGGCGATGCTGTCGCCTTTTTTTTCCAGAGAAACAATCAAACTCTTTCGATGCTTTTCAAATTCTTCATCAGAAAGATTAGTAAACAATGTATCCGATTTCTTCATCCAGGCTTCGACCCGCTTCTGCAACTCAAAGGGACCGTACCCGGCGGACTGGATAATCATCTTGAAGAAAAGGCGCTCCTCAACCTGATTGTGGAAACTCCAGACGATATACCCCAACTGCTGATTGGTGCGCATCTGGGTATAAAAATCGCTTTCAACGATAGAGGCCACCATGGAGCCCCGGGCCTGCTCCTTAAAATTGCGTTCCCCCACCTGCAAGGTATAAAAGATGGAGTTATTGTTGTCGGCGATCTTTCGGGAAAACCGTTTCCTTTCACCTGGATCGAGCACTGCAACCACTTCCTGGTACCTCTCGCTTTCCGGCAGCGGCTGGCTGTTGATTTCTTCCAGAACCGTATCAAGACTCTTACGCGCCTGCTCGGCATTCCAATTGCCATGGATCACTCCGCGGACAAAAACCCTCTGGTAAAGTTTCGTGGCGTAACTTTTGATATCATCCAGCGTCATTGTTTTGAGTGCAGCAATCACCTGGTCTTCGGTGTACTGCTTGATCAACCAAAACTGCCGGTTGTAATAAGCCGCTCGTGAATAGGATTGTCCCAGCTTACGGTTCTCCATGTTCCGAATGATGGCTTCCTTAAGGTTTTGGAACTTTTCTTCATCGATGCGAATCTGCTTCAGATTTTTGGCAACCAGCTGGAGCAGATCCGTCGTCCGTTCCGAATAACCACCCACCGACAACGTCATCCCGCGTTTTTCAATGCTCAAGCTATAAGACAAACCCGCCAATGAAATGGGATAGGTGATTTCATTCAGGCCCTCTTGCAGAGCCACTTCATATAATTTGGATTGAGCCAGGTGATCCACCGTGTCATACACGAGAGGCGTCTCAATCAACAATTGGATAAAGACCTTGGGTTGCTTGAAACGATCATCAAATTTGAACCAGACTCTGGCGCTCTTATCATCCCGCACGAGCAGGGGCTTGTTTTCAATCAACTCCAAATTATAGGGAATGAAATCATTTTTTTGCGGATAGATCATCCCGCCGACATGGGTTGGGTGCGCCAGCCGTTGAAAGGATTGTCCCGCCACTTCCTCAAAAGCGTATTCGGTACCAAAATACTTTTCCACCTTGTCGGTTTTTACCTTTTGGCTCAGCAAACTGACCAGCATATTTTCCGGCTTCAGCGTCTCCAGGATAGCCCGGTAGGCCTCGGGTTCATATTTTTTGAACAAATAGGGAAGAGTTTCAATATCCTCCAACTTGTATCTCTGCATTTGAGACGCGCGGCCCGCCACAAATCCCATCCCTTCCTGCGGGCTTTTCCAATCAAAATCGATCTGCGCCATGGCCTGAATTTCCTTGAACGTGTATTCCTTGAAATCTGATTTCCGGAGCATCTCGATATAAGCAAATACCAGTTCCATAACCCGCTGATACTCGGCCTCCCCTTTTTCAGTCAGGCTGATGTTGATGTCAAATGAAGAAATATTGGGATGGCTGTCCCCGCCTCCGGCTGACAAACCCAGCGCCAGACCCTCTTCTTTTAACTTCGATAACAGGGAACCTTTCCCCTCATAGCCAATGACCGAAGCCACCACGGAGGCCGGCTTGCTGTCCAGGTGATCCTGCAAACGTATCGTCGGAAACTCGAGTCCCAAGGACCGGCTGTCCTTGATGGTTTTAATTTTAATCAACCGGTATTTTCCCTTAAGCGGCTTGCGGTAATTGGGATCGATGAAAGGTTTTTTCACCGGATGATCGGGAATGTCGCCAAAATATTGCCGGGCCAGATGCTCCTGTTCGCTCAGCGAGAGATTCGACAGTATCGCCAGCCTCATATTGGAAGCCGCATAATACTTTTTGTGGAATGCCAGGAGAACGGCGCGATTGTCGCCTGCCAGGGTTTCCTTATTTCCGATCCCGAATTTCCTTAGCGGATGTCCTTTCTCACTGGTCTGGTTTATCAAATGATTGCTTCGCCATCCGTCCTGCAGGCGATTTTTATCAAACTCGCTGTTGACGGCATTGACTTCGCGCGCGGCATATTTTTTATTGAAGAGCGGCTCTCGAAAAAATCCGCTGAAGCGGTCCAGGGCACCCTCGAAGGCATGATGGCTGACCTGAAGGAAATAGTTCGTGATATCCGCCCCCGTATAGGCGTTACTGGCCCCCGAGTTGGCGTTGAGGTAATCCTTAAACGAACTGACTTCGGGGTATTTTTTCGTTCCCAGAAAAAGCATGTGCTCCAGGTAATGAGCCAACCCCTGCTTTTCCCATGGATCGTGCAGTTGTCCGACCCCCACCGACAAAGCGGCCGCGCTCCGGTCCACATCGGGATCATACGTGAGCAGAACCTGCAAGCCATTACCCAATACCAGGGTTCGGGTATCGCGCTGGGCAGCCTCGACGGCAGTCCAGGATACGACCAGCCAAACCGCAACGAAAATTTTTATGAACAATCGAATCGAAAGGAATTTCACAAAACACCTCTTTGGTCAGGAAATAGAAAATTTTGAAAATGGGAGGATGTCAACCTCAAAACGAAACCATGCACCTATTATAGTAGTTCACCCAACAATAAGGACATTAAATCTTTTTAATTAAAAGCGGAAGATCAATCCCACGCCATCAACCCGACACCCAATATCGTCATGCAGGCGGCCAGAATCCTCTGTTTTCCGAACGGTTCGCTTAATTTCCAGCATCCCCAGACCACGACCATGAGAACGCTGGTTTGTCGCACCGCCACCACCTGCCCCACCGGCTCGGATTGCAGGACCACGCAGATCAGGCCATACGACCCGATGGTGGCCAGTCCGGCGACCAAGCCTCTCAGCCATTCCGCACGCCAGACACTCACAATTTCCTGCCGGGGGTATTTCCAGAATAAATAAAGATTACATATGGAAAACCCGATCAGGGCCTCGGAAAAGAAAAACGTGAGCCCGTTGGCGAATTTTTCATCGGGCCTGTGCAAAGCAAACAGATCCATACCCTGCTTGTCCACCAAGCTGTAACCCACCACCAGGGCCAGAGTAATGAAAGCCCAGCGCAAATCCTTGTGCAAGATCGCGTCCCACAGATTTTTAAAACCCCGGATCAGATGTCCTTCAAAATGCAGGGTGTAGACCGCCAGCAAAATCATCGCGATGGCGAGGAATGACACCCATCCCAACCGCTCTCCCAAAAGGATCCATGAAAAAAAAGGGACAAACACCGGGGCCGACCGCGCAATCGGATACACATAAGAAATGTCCTGAACGCTATAAGCTTTGGACAGGGTTAAAATGTACAGCCCGTGCAAGATCCCCGACAACAGAATCCAGATACCGATTTCCGGCGGGAAGAATTCGTTGCCCTTCAAACCATACAAGATCATTCCCAGGAAAATGATCCATACCCCTTTCAGTCCGGAAAGCAAGTTGGAATTCCGGCTGGTCTGAGTCAACACGTTCCACAAGGCATGAAACAGAGAGGATAATAGAATTAAACCGATGCTGGTTGTCGACAACCGAATGACTCCTGAATCGCAAAGGGTGGAATGGAGGACTCCAGAGAAACCGCTGAGGGTTGCGGGCGGGGACTCACCTGTTCATTAAAACTATAATCGCGGGGAACACCATAAGTCAATCTGTGAAACCCGGGCCTGGCAAAATCCAATTACATCATTGAATCCGTTTAATGCTAAAATATGCGTCCAGTTTGGGGCATTCAAGTTTTCAACCGGGCCCGAAACCCAACCCGATATCACAATCATACCCAGAGCCCTGCATGGCACACAACCAGTTTGACCTGCTCAAAACCCGCCGCTTTCTGCCATTATTTATTACCCAATTTCTGGGCGCCTTCAATGACAACGTCTATAAAAATGCACTGGTGATTTTGATCACCTATGTCGTTGCCGAAAAAGTGGGTTTCAATTCCCAGATTATGGTTACTGTCGCTGCGGGAATTTTCATCCTGCCCTTCTTCCTGTTTTCCGCCACCGCGGGGCAACTGGCCGATAAATATGAAAAAGCGTTTCTTATCCGTATCATCAAGTTTGTTGAAATCGTTCTCATGATTGGGGCCACGGTCGGATTTTTCATGGAGAGCATCTGGCTTCTGATGACCGTCCTGTTTCTCACAGGCACCCAGTCCACTTTCTTCGGGCCCATCAAGTACGGCATCCTTCCGGAAAAAATCGATGAAGACGAACTGATCGGAGGCAACGGACTGATCGAAGCGGGAACCTTCGTCTCCATACTGGTGGGAACTCTCATCGGCGGTTTGCTCATTCTCACTGAAAACGGAATCCCGCTGATATCCGGCATGGTCATCCTCATCGCCGTTCTGGGTTGGGTGAGCAGCTTTTACATTCCAAAAGGGCAACCCGCCTCGCCCACTCTTAAAGTGGATTACAACTTTATTAAGGAGACCTGGGAAATCGTTTCACATGCCAGGAAGAACCGGGAAATCTTTCTTTCCATTCTCGGTATTTCCTGGTTCTGGCTGGTAGGAGCTACTTTTCTGGCGCAATTTCCGACTTACTCCAAAAGCATTATCGGAGGCGACGAACAACTGGTCACCTTGTTTCTTTCGGTTTTCACCATCGGGGTGGGAATGGGTTCCCTGTTATGCAACCAAATTCTCAAAGGAGAAGTCGAGGCCACGTTTGTTCCTCTGGCAATCATCGGAGTCACTGTATTCACGGTGGATCTCTATTTTGCCAGTCAATACATGTTCACCAGCGCAGGCGGAGAATTGATTGGCGCCGGAGCATTTCTTTCTCATCTCTCAAGCTGGCGTATCCTGGGCGACCTGTTCATGATCAGTGTTTCCAGCGGTGTTTACATCGTTCCGTTATACGCGATCATCCAGGTTCGAAGTGAACCCGGCTACCGCTCACGGATCATTGCCAGCAACAATATTTTGAACGCTCTGTTCATGGTGATCTCCGCCATCGCGACGGTGCTCATGCTGACCGTGGGCTTCGATGTCAACCAGGTGTTTTTGACCATCGCCCTGCTGAACGCTGCGGTCGCCCTCTATGCCTGCCAGCTGTTGCCTGCGGCTCTCCTCAAATCCATCTTGTACTGGATTTTTAATGCCTGTTACAAGGTGGAAGTGAGAGGAATGGGAAACTTCAAGGCGATTCAAAAAGAAAAAGTCATTATTGTCGCCAACCATCTGTCTTATCTGGACGCGGCACTGCTGGCCACTTACTTTCCCTCCAAATTAACGTTTGCGATCAACACCCAGGTCGCTCAACACTGGCTGGTCAGGCCTTTCCTGAAATTGATAGAAACCTTCCCCCTGGACCCGACCAACCCGATGGCCGCCAAGTCACTCATTGAAAACATCAAAGATAAAAATCATGTGGTCATTTTCCCCGAAGGCCGGATCACCGTCACCGGCGGACTCATGAAAGTCTACGAAGGGTCGGGCATGATCGCCGACAAATCCGGCGCTCATATTCTTCCGGTGCGCATCGACGGCGCCCAGCACACGCCTTTTTCCCGCTTGAAAGGCAACATTCGGACCCGGTGGTTTCCAAAAATCACCCTGACGGTTCTGGAACCGAAAAAATTCAACATTCCTGAGCACGTTAAAGGCGGTGCCCGCAGGAGTATGGCCGGTTCCCAGTTATCCGACATCATGACCCTGATGATGTTTCAGGCCAGCAATTACCGTCAGCCCCTGTTTCAAGCACTGTTGGACGCCAAAGCCACCCACGGAGCAAGCCGTGTCATCGCCGAGGATATACAACGAACCCCCATCACTTATGATGGCCTCATCACCAAATGTTATATTCTGGGAAAACCCCTCTCGGATATCACACAGCCCGAGGAATATGTTGGAGTTCTGCTGCCCAACATGGTCAGCACACTCGTCACGTTCTTCGCTCTGCAAGCTTACGGAAGAGTTCCCGCCATGCTGAATTTTTCCGTTGGAAAACGCAACATCCTGTCTGCCTGCGAAACTGCCTGTATCAAAACCGTAATCACCTCCCGTAAATTTGTGAACAGTGCCAACCTGGAGGAAACGGCGCAAGCCATCCAGGAAGCCGGTGTCCGTTTGATCTACCTGGAGGAGTTTGCAAAAGAAATCAGCCTGCTGAACAAGGCCTCCGGTTTCCTGGCAGGATTTATCCCTCAAACCTGGTACTCAAAAGTGTGTCCGAATAAAAATCCGGATTCCCCGGCTTTTGTATTGTTCACTTCCGGATCGGAAGGCACGCCCAAAGGGGTGGTCCTGAGCCACGCCAACATTCTGGCCAACCACTACCAGACCGGCGCACGCCTCGACTTTGGACCAAACGATGTTATCTTCAATGCCATGCCAGTGTTTCATTCATTTGGGTTAATCGGCACCCTAATTCCCATTTTGTCCGGGGCCAAGGTTTTTTTCTACCCTTCGCCACTGCATTACCGGATTATTCCCGAACTCTCTTACGATATCAATGCGACCGTCCTATTTGGTACAGATACCTTTCTCTCCGGCTATGCGCATTACGGACATCCCTACGACTTTTACAGCCTGCGTTTTATAATCGCCGGAGCCGAAAAACTGAAAGAAGAAAACCGCAAACTATGGTCGGAAAAATTCGGGGTCCGCATCTTCGAGGGGTACGGGACCACCGAAACCTCACCGATTCTGGCAGTGAACACACCCATGCAGAACAAACCGGGAACGGTGGGGCGCCTCGTACCGGGGATTCAATACAAGCTGGAAGAGGTACCGGGAATCAAAGAAGGCGGACGCCTGATCGTTTCCGGACCCAACATCATGCTGGGCTATCTGCTGGCCCTCATGCCGGGTAAATTGATACCTCCAAAGGACGGCTGGTACGACACGGGAGATATCGTCGATATCGACGCCGAAGGTTTCATCACCATCAAAGGCCGGGCCAAGCGATTTGCCAAAGTGGGGGGAGAAATGATCTCCCTCATTGCTATCGAGGACTATTTGTCTAAACTATGGCCGAACCACACACATGCCATTGTGGCCGTCCCCGACGAAAAAAAAGGCGAACAGTTGATCCTGGTGACCGAAAACAAGGAAGCTCAGAGGCAGGAGATCATCGAATACGTCCGAAACCAGAGCCTGTCGGAACTCGGCCTGCCCAAAACGATCATTCACGTCGATCAGGTTCCCCTTCTCGGCACCGGTAAAATCGATTACGTCACAACCCAGGAAATCGTGGACAAACACGGTGATCATTGACCGGTTTCCAGGGAATCGGTTGGCATCGCACGACGGTGTTTCAAATAACGCACCAGCGCGTAAATCCCCCAGGCCGCGATGCAATGCTTGAGTGCATGCCCGGCGATCCAGCCGCCCGTCCATCCCCAAATGTCCGCATCGAGGAACTCAAACACTTTGGCTGCCATATACCAACCGATCATTTCCACAATATAACGGCCGCCGGTGTAGCGCGCCGGAAACAGCCAGAGCATTACCGGAATAAACAAAACGGGTAAAAACTGGACCAGGGCATAGGGTCGCAGGTCGCCTTGTCCGGCCTGTTCGGTCACCTGCCAGTAAGCCACGCTCGCTGTGCCCACCACCAAAAACGGGATCAGCAAAAGCATACCGGCTTGAACGCTGACTCTTTCCACGATAATCAAAGAAAAGATACTCATAAAGGCGAGGGTCATCGGTAGCCGGTCCCACACCAGGGTCTCGTTAGTCGGAGACCAATGATAATAAGCCGATCCCACGAAGATCAATACAGTTCCGACAAACGCAACGGCAAAGGGAATCATTTCCTGTTTCAGGATCAAGCGGGAGCGGTCTTCGCGTATTTGAAAGAGCTTCCACAATCCCAACACACCCACCAGAAGAAAAGCCGCATTGGAAACCACATCCCCAAAGTTGGGAATCCCCGCAAAGACCCGGCGGTCGGCCAGATTATGGTATTCGGGATCCTGCGCAATCGGCGGAACAAAGAAAGTGGCCGTGATCGCAAAAACGCTGATTCCAAGGAGTAACGCGATGCGCTGGTTTTGGTTCATGATTCAGAAGTCCTGTTGAATTTTCCGCATTCAATAAAGTGGAGAGTCTGCTTCCAGGCTTCACGATTGTAAATGATAAACGTATGGGTTGCGGGGATGACAATATGATCGGTGAGGCCCGGAACCCTGGTACTTTCGACGGATACTTTACCGTCATTCGGTCCCTGGATCATCGCGGAAGAAACCGGGTCCCAGGTCCGGTTGCCGGAGATGACCCCCAACTCAAAATCCACCGGTCCCAGGACACGAGCAAAACTTTTTTCCTCGGCTCCCAGATCCTGACCTGCCGGTCCGAAAATCCATTTGAATATAAAATTGTTTTTCCAGAAATCGGCCACCTCGCTTCCCTGATTGGGCGGCGCCAATTGAACCACCCGACCCAGGTTGGGTGGTCGGTTCCGATGAATAACGCCTCGCGCCAAAAGTCCTCCCAGCGAGTACCCCACAAAATGAATTTTGCGCTGGTGATCCCGGTTGAAGCCCTGCACCTGTCGGTTGATATGTTCAATCAAGGATTCCAGAGGAATGCGGGTCGAAGGATAATCCACGTTGAGTACCGGGTAACCCTGGGCTTTCAGGAATTTCGCCAGCGACCGCATGGAACGGTAGGTACGGACGATGCCGTGCAACACCACGACATAATCTTTATTTTGAACAGAATCGGACAACCAGTGACCCTCATAGTATTATTCCAATTAATAGTATACGATACTTGTCATCGATCAAATCAAGCTCTGCGGGAATGCCAGACTCCTATGTTTGAAAAAATCGCATTTATACACTACTGCACACAGAACCTTGATCGGGCTCTTAAATTTTACCGGGACGTGCTGGGTTTCAAACTTCTGGTTCACAATGAAGAGTGGGTCGAATTCGAAGTGGGCGGTCAGCGGCTGGCTTTGCGCCTGATTGATCCCTGGACATCGAGCGCGGAGCCTCCGAATACCAACGGCGCCATGATCTGGCTCGAGGCCTGCCCGATCGAAAAATTCATCGCAAACTTGAAAGATAATAAAGTTTTATTTATCAATGGTTTACATATATTTTCATACGGTAAAACTGCAATCTTTGAAGATCCGGACGGAAACCCCATCGGCCTCTATGAACCTCCTGAAAAAAAAGCCTGATTCCCTTAATGTCCCGCTCATTTTATTGTAAGATGGTGCCATGACGAATCCGCTGACCCATTTCAATGAGGAAGGCCGCGCCCGGATGGTCGACGTCTCGGACAAGTCTGTCACCGAGCGCATCGCCACCGCTCAGGGCACAGTCTATATGCAACCGGAGACTTTGCGCCTGATCGAGGAAGGCCAGATCAAAAAGGGTGATGTCCTCGCCGTAGCCCAGGTGGCGGGCATCATGGGCGCCAAAAAGACCTCGGAGGTCATCCCGATGTGCCATCCCCTGTCGCTGAACGGGGTGGATATCAGCTTTGAGCCGAGCTTCGATCCCGATCCAGAAAGCGGATTGTGTTCCATAAAAATCACCGCCACCGTCAAAGTCACCGGCAAAACCGGGGTCGAAATGGAAGCGCTAACGGCGGTTTCCATCGCCGCGCTCACCATTTACGACATGTGCAAGGCGGTTGACAAAGGGATGTTCTTCAACCAGATTGGGTTAACGTACAAAGCCGGGGGCAAGTCCGGCACCTTCTCGCAAGAGATAGGCGGAGCTTGAGCATTATGGTTACCGTGAAGTACTTTGCCAACCTCAAGCAGATGGCGGGCAAGGAGGAGGATCAATTCGATATTAATGAGGGAACGACTCTCGAACAATTGAGTGATCTGATCAAGCAGTCTGTGCCGCAACTTGGTGATATGGTTCGTGAAAAGAAAGTGATGATTTCCCTCAACTACGACGTGGTTCCGCTCGACACGGTGGTGAAGGATGGCGACGAAATCGCCCTGCTGCCGCCCTTTTCCGGCGGAATTTGATAAGGAAACACTTATGAGCACCGCACTGGAATCCAAAGTCAGAATTCAACGGGAAGATTTTTCCGTAACCGATGAAATTGAGTTCATGAAAAAGTCCTCGCGCAATATTGGTGGCATCACCACCTTTCTCGGCACCGGACGGGAAACGAACAAGGGCGAAAATATTTCAGAACTCAATTTCGAGCATTACCCGCAAATGGCGGAGAAAAAGCTCGGCGAAATCCGCGAAAAGGCGATCAAGGATTTTGGCCTGATAGACATGAGCATCATCCACCGCATCGGCCACATCGAAATCGGCGACAACATCGTATTGATCATCGCCTGCGGCGAGCACCGCCAGGAAACTTTCAAAGCCTGCGAATGGGCGATCGCAGAGCTCAAACGCACCACGCCCATCTGGAAACGGGAAACCACTTCCAAAGGGGAAGTCTGGGTCCAGGCGACTCCCTGACATTTTGCGGAAAGATTCATCACCTCTCACTCACCGTTGACCTCGCATGGTCGATCGTCTGACACTGACAGTCAATTCCCGGCTGGCCCGCTGGCTTCAGTTTCATCATGGCCGGCAGCAATCCCTGGATGGACAGCGGGTTTGGAATAAACCTGACATTCATTCGCTGGATGACTGGTTGCGGCAGGTTTGGCTCCAGTCGTGGCCGGAGCAATACGTCCTGACGGAACTGCAGTCCAGGAACCTCTGGCAGAAAATTATCCGGGAAGATCCATCCACATCACATCTCAATTTACTGCATATCCAGGGCGCGGCTTCCCACGCATCCGAAGCCTGCCAGCTGATTCAGAAGTATCGTTTGCCGGATGAACCGGCAGGATTCAACAATTACACCGAGGAAACCCGAACGTTCCGGCGGTGGTTGACCCGATACCGGAAACAACTCCAGGAGTGGCAGGCGTTGGACCCGTCCGAACTTCTGGATGCTGTCTCCCTTCGCATGGAGCAAGGGCATATTCCCCTCCCTGGAGAGATTATTTTTCACGGATTCGATGAGATCACGCCTCAAATGCGAGGCTGGTTGGATTTTTTAGAGAGCCGGCAGATTTCGATCCGTTTCGAGCCCAACGAGCCTGCACCTGTGGCTTCGAACATTCTGCAAGAAGTCATTTCCCGAAAACAGGCCACCGTTCAAAAATACGAAGACGCCAACGAGGAAGTGACACAATGTGCACGGTGGATACGCTCAGTTTACAGGGAAGGCAAAACCATAGGCATCGTCGTACCTCAACTGGAAGACTATCGGGATATCCTGGAACGGGAGTTCAAAGCCGAGCTGGCACCAGCCAGCGTATTCCCCTGGGAAGACCCCCACCTACCCTTCAATATATCGCTGGGAACTCCATTGTCGCACGAACCGATGGTGCACCTGGCTCTTCTCCTGTTATCGCAGAAGAACAAAAGAATTCCGCTTTTGACCTTTTCCACTCTAGTCACGTCGCCCTTTTTAAATCTCCCAGCGGATGAAATAGAATCCCGCCGTGATTTGGATTGGAGTTTGCGTGGCGGCAATACGACGCATGTCTTAATTACAAAAGTATTGAGCCCAGAACAAAAACAAAAATGCCCTACTCTTGTGGCGTTCATTAAGGACTGGATGGGATGGATGGACAAAGAATCACCCCGCCTACCCAGCGAATGGGCCGAAATAATTTCAGATTTTTTGGGTACTCTCCAATGGCCAATGGATAAACAGGAGTGGGAAGAATTAACAAAGATAAAAGGCAAAAGGGATTTATTGAGTCGCCAATACCAAGCCTTCAAATCCTGGAAAGAATGCCTGGATAGTTTATCCAGCCTGGACCGCGTTCTGCAGAAAATCAACCGTCATCAGGCGGTTTCGAATTTAACTCATATTGCCGGAGAAACCCTGTTCCAGCCCCAAACCCATGAAGAACCGATTCAGGTCATCGGCCTTCTGGAATCAGCCGGCATGGAGTTCGATCACCTGTGGGTCATGGGCTGTCACGGCGAAACCCTGCCGCCCATTCCTCATCCCAATCCATTCCTGCCGTTTCTGAGCCACCAGCAGCCTTACAGCCTGCCGCATTCCACGGCAGAACGTGAATTAATATTTACTGAACAGACTCTGTGGCGCCTGGCTCACGCCTGCCATGAAATAGTGTTCAGTTATCCCACCTGGCAGGGGGAATCTGAAATGGCCGCCAGTCCTCTTCTGACACCCTGGATTAAGGACAAGAACACCATACAGTCATCGGTATCCAGCAAAGTGGCGGATCATCCCGGCTTTGCAGTCCAATTGGAATCGGTCGAAGATTATTTTCCAATTCCGGTTTTGCCGGAAGAAAAAAAATCCATTAAAGGGGGCTACAGTCTTCTCAAGAACCAGGCTGAATGTCCTTTCCGGGCCTTCGCCATTCACCGCCTGAGTTCTAAAACCCGGAATTTTCCGGAAATGGATGTCGATGATTCTTTTCAGGGCACACTGATACATAAAATCATGGAGCTCTTCTGGCAGCAGGCCCGTACCAGTGACACCCTGCACGATCTGCATGAGTCGAACAAACTCCAGCCACTGATACAAAAGTGCATTCAGGAGGCTTTTCAGGATTCTTCATTCGATGCCGACCAGCAAAGTGCGTTTTATGAACTTGAACAGGAACGTTTGACTTCGCTGATTCTCGAATGGATGGAAAAGGATTTGGAGCGGTCGGCCTTTGAAGTTTTGAAAACGGAAGAACCCGACGAAATACAACTGGATGGATTGATTTTAAAGATAAAGCTGGACCGCATGGATAAAACCCCGGAAGGCAAAATTATTTTGATCGACTACAAAACGGGAAGGATCAACCCTCCCGACAAATGGTTCGAGGATCGCATGGAAGATCCACAACTGCCCCTGTACGCACTCCAGGTTCCAGCGGATGCCGTGGCCTACGCCAACGTGAAACGAGGCGAATACAAGTACAAGGGAATCGCCGTTCAGGACAACCTGATCCCCAGACTGGAATCGGACCTTTCCAGATACAACCCGGACCTACACTCGTGGAAAGAATTGAGTCTCTATTGGAAAGAAAATCTGAGCCGAACGGCTCAGGAATTCCTAGCAGGCCACCTTAAAGTTGATCCTCTGAATGCACCGGACACCTGCCGGTACTGCGATCAAATCACCTTGTGCAGAAAGACCGAACTGTTAAACCCTTTCAACGGAGAAGCGGAATGACTTCTTTGCTGGAAGACGCCCAAGCCCGCCGGGAAGCCTTGAACATAGAAGGCTCCTACATCGTGCAGGCCCCCGCCGGATCCGGGAAAACGGAATTATTAATCCAGCGTTACCTGAAACTACTGGCACATGTCCAGAAGCCGGAGCAGATTCTGGCCATGACGTTCACCCGCAAAGCCGCCGGGGAAATGAAAAACCGTGTGCTTCTGGCACTGGCACGCGCCCGGGATGCCACCCCTCCGGAAGAAGCGCACGAGAAAACCACGTGGGAGATCGCACGCCAGGCACTGAAGCACAATAAGAAGCAGGAATGGCGCATCCTGGATAATCCCCAGCGGTTGAAAATCCAGACCATCGATTCCTTCTGCGCTTCTCTTGCCAAGCAAACCCCCCTGCTCTCCGGAATGGGGTCCCTGCTGGAAATCGAGGAAAATGCCGCCGATCTCTACCGGGAAACAGCCCATCAGATGCTGGCACTGGTGGAAGAAGAGACACCAACCGGCCTGGCAGTCCGAGCCATCCTCAAACGACTCGACAACTCCAAGTCGCGCTTTCTGGACCGAATCGTGCAACTGCTCAACAAGCGAGATCAGTGGATGATTTCCTTTTTTGAAAATGCCAATGAATATCGCTCGCGGAAGGATCAGGAGAGCATACTTTCGAAATTGGTGGCCTCCATTCTTAAAGAATGTCACACCTTGATTCCCCAATCCTTCAAAACGGAACTCGCACACCTGGCTCAATACAGTGGCTATAACATTGCGGCTGAAAACCCGGACCATCAGCTTGCCTGCCTGGAGAAGCTGAAGGGGTTTCCCGACCCATTAGTTGAGGCGCTGCCTTTCTGGAAGGCCATCGTTTCAATTCTGCTCACGAACAGCAACCAACCCCGGAAAAAAGCCAGCAAGGCTATTGGATTTCCGCCAGACAAAAATGATACGGCTCGGTCCAACAAAGACCGAATGCAAAACATTCTTGAGCAGCTGAGTGAACAGCCGGATTTGGTTGAAATCCTGGCCAAGGTAAACACATTGCCGAACCCTCGGCTGAGCGACGGGGAATGGGAGTTTCTGGAAAACATGCTCGCACTTCTGCCCGAAATTGATAAAACTCTTCGCAGGATTTTCACCGAGCGGGGAAAAATAGATTTTTCGGAGATCGCTCTGTCTTCCAAGAAAGCCCTGGGCCATGAAATGGCGCCCAGCGATCTTCTCTTGAAACTCGATTTCAAACTTCACCATATTCTGGTCGACGAATTCCAGGATACCTCTTTCAAACAAATCTCACTGCTCAAACTCCTGACCGAAGGATGGGAGCCGGGTTCGGGTCACTCGCTGTTTCTGGTGGGCGATCCCATGCAATCGATTTACCGGTTCCGGGATGCAGAGGTCGGCCTGTTCGTACAAGCCAAAGAAAGTGGTCTGGGACACATTCCCTTGATCAAACTTCAGCTGTTGGCCAACTTTCGATCACAAAAAAATATCGTGGACTGGGTAAATCGATGTTTTTCCCAAATTCTGCCAACCGTAGACGATCCCGACCGCGGAGCAATTGCCTACACCCAGTGCTCCGCCGTCCAGGGCAGGAGCGTGGAACCCGGCGTCACCCTCCACCCGGCTGCTGACTCCCAATCGGACGCAGAAGCACGCAGCGTTATGGAAATCATCAAGGGTGTCCGCACCCGTTATCCAGGGGATTCCATCGCCATCTTGGTGCGCGCGCGCACCCACCTGCTCAGTATCGTCCCGCTTCTCCAGGAAGCCGGTATCCAATTCCGCGCGGAAGAAATCGATCCTCTCACCTCACGTCCGGCGATCCTGGATTTGTTGGCTCTTATGCGGGCTTTGATATCGCCGTTGGATCGCGTGTCGTGGCTGTCTATCCTGCGTGCGCCGTGGTGCGGATTGTCTCTGCAGGACTTACACCGCCTGTGCTGGCTCGATCACAAGTCGCCCCTATGGGACCTGTTGAATGACCCCGGGCGATTCGATCAATTGAGTGAAGAGGGTCAACTGCGCGCAGGAAGAATGATCCGTGTCCTGCAACCGGTGTTGAACGCGTTTCCAGCAATCAATTTTCGCAGTTTGCTGGAAGGATGCTGGATCAAGCTCGGCGGACCTGCGGGCATTGACGCCTATACGCGCAAGGATATACAGGTTTTTTTCGATAAGGTCACCGAGGTGTTGGATGGCGGTGAGTTCGACAATCTTCACGACTTTGAAAGCATATTGGAAAACCTGTTCGCCAATCCATCCACCGGTGAAGGTCACGCCGTGCAAATCATGACCATACACAAGGCCAAAGGCCTGGAATTCGATTTCGTCCTGCTACCCGGCCTGGGTAAAAAACAAAAAGCGGATGAAAAACAACTCCTCAACTGGATCACCCATGGCGAGAATCTTCTGTTCGCTCCCATCCCGCAAACCGGGGAGCAGGCTTCCGAAGTGTATGAGTTTCTGAAAGGGCTGGACAAAGACCGGGGTCTATACGAAACCCGGCGCCTCTTGTACGTCGCCGCCACACGCACTAGAAAACAATTGCATCTGTTCGGCCATACCCAAACCACGAAGAAGGGTATTGCCCCGCAGGCCAATTCCATGTTGAGCCACCTGTGGAGTTATATTGAGAAACCCTGGAAAGCCGCCTGGCAAAATATTTCCGAAGAACAAACGACCGCAGCAGAGGTTGGGAGCAACTCTCAATTCCTTCACAGACTTCCGGCAGACTTCGACACCCCGCCCTCTCCGCCGGATATCCAAACCGAACCGGCCATGGATATCAGCCTGGAAGAGGAAGTCCTCTATGAATGGGCAGGCAACGAAGCACGATGCCTGGGAAACGTATTGCATCGGTCGTTCGAAACCATCGTCACTCAAGGACTGGATGCCTGGGACGAACGTCGTGTGGATCAGATGAAGTCTTCGTTGGAAACGGCCCTATTGGCAGAAGGCCTTTCTCCACTGCATTTAAAGAAAACAGTCCAAAATGGATTGCGCGCCCTGAAAAATATCCTGAAAGACGCAGAGGGCCGAAAGATTTTAAGGCATTATGAAAATGAAGAAGCGGAGTACGCACTGACTTTTATAGAAGGCCGGAACTTCCGGAACAAAATCGTCGACCGCACTTTCGTGGATGACGAGGGCATTCGCTGGATCATCGATTACAAAACCGGGGAACGTGCGGGAGGAAATATCGAGGGCTTTTTCAAACAGGAAGTCGTACGCTACCGGTCACAACTGGAGTCCTACGAACAATTGATCCGGCTGCAGGGCGAAACGCGGCCCATCAAAAAAGCCCTGTACTATCCCCTGCACCAACGCCTGGTGGAAATCCTCGCCGAATAACTTTCACCGTTTATAAGGTTCAATCGGGTTGCGCTTCACCTTGTCGACTGAAAGTCAAAACGTCTCCGGATAATTCAACTTGAATATGATCCCCATCCCTGAATTCTTCTTCAAGAATTTTACGGGACAATGGATCCTGGACGTATTTTTGAACCACCCGTTTCAAGGGCCGTGCCCCAAACGCCGGATCGTACCCCTTTTCGGCCAACAGGGCTTTTGCCTCTTCCGTTAGAGTCAACGTGATGCTTCGTTCAGCAAGACGTTTTCTGAGTTCGTCCACCTGGATATCCACGATGTCCTTGATCTGATCGCGGGTCAGGTTTCGGAAAATCACGATATCGTCTATCCGGTTCAGAAATTCAGGCCGGAAATGATTCCGCAGTTCCTGCCGGACCGCTTCCTGGATCGTGTCATATCCGCGTTCCCAATCCACTGGCCCTTCTTTTTCCAGATGAGCCAGCTGCATACCGGTATCTTCGATCATTTTGCCGGCAATGTTTGAGGTCATGAGGACCAGTGTATTTTTAAAATCAACCGTTTTGCCGTGCCCATCGGTAAGGCGTCCCTCATCAAGAATCTGCAGAAACAGATTGAAGACGTCGGCATGCGCTTTTTCAATTTCATCAAACAGGATCACCGAATAGGGTTTTCTCCGGACCTGCTCGGTCAAAAAACCGCCTTCTTCATAGCCCACGTAGCCGGGCGGGGCACCGATCAATCGCGCTACCGAATGTTTCTCCATATACTCTGACATATCGACACGGATCATCGCCTGCTCGTCATCGAACAGAAATTCCGCCAGCGAACGCGCAAGTTGGGTTTTACCCACACCGGTCGGCCCGAGAAACAGGAAGGTTCCGAGTGGACGGTTGGGGTCCTGCAAACCCGCTCTCGCCCGGCGAATGGTATTGGAAACCAGACGCACCGCTTCGTTCTGTCCCACCACGCGCTTGTGAAGATGATCCTCCATTTCGAGCAGTCGCCTTTTTTCCGACTGCATCATTTTTTCAACCGGGATCCCCGTCCAACGGGAAACGATGGTGGCGATTTCTTCCTCACCGACTTCCTCATTCAGCATTTTCTTTTGAGTTTGCACTTCTCCCAAACGGGTTTCCAGTTGATTCATTTCTTTTTCCAGACGAGGCAGTGTGCTGTATTTCAACTCCGCCGCATGTTCCAACTGCCCTTCCCTTTCGGCATTGGCCGCTTCCCGCCGGGCCTGTTCAATCTGTTCTTTCAAACCCCGTTTTTCGGCAATCACTTTCTTCTCCTGCTCCCACTGGGATTTCATCTCTTCGCAAGAGGATTTAAGCGCACCGATTTCAGTTTCTATTTTACCCAGGCGTTGTTTGGACTGAGCATCATTTTCTTTCTTGAGCGCTTCCCGTTCGATTTCCAGCTGGGTGATCTTTCTCTGGTACTGATCTATTTCGGCAGGCAGGGAGTCAATCTGCATGCGCAGACTGGAAGCCGCTTCATCGATCAGATCGATGGCCTTGTCCGGAAGAAAGCGGTCCGAAATGTACCGGTCGGATAATTTTGCAGCGGACAGAATCGCAGCATCCTGGATACGCACGCCATGATGCACCTCATATTTTTCTTTGAGTCCCCGTAAAATGGAAACCGTGTCTTCAACCGTCGGTTCACCGACCTGCACGGGCTGGAATCGCCGTTCGAGGGCTGCATCTTTTTCGATATGCTTGCGGTATTCGTTCAATGTGGTGGCGCCGACACAATGCAACTCGCCCCTTGCCAAAGCCGGTTTCAACATGTTGGAAGCATCCATCGACCCTTCGGCCGAACCGGCTCCCACCAGGGTGTGCAATTCGTCGATGAACAGTATGATTTCACCTTCACTGCTGTTTATTTCCTTGAGGACGGCTTTGAGGCGCTCTTCAAACTCGCCCCGGTATTTGGTTCCCGCCACAAGCGCGGCGAGATCCAGGGAAATGATGCGTTTTTCTTTCAACCCCTCGGGTACGTCGCCGTGAAAAATACGCTGGGCCAGTCCCTCAACGATAGCCGTTTTGCCGACACCCGGTTCACCGATGAGTACCGGATTATTTTTGGTTCGGCGCGACAGCACCTGGACGACCCGCCGGATTTCCGTGTCACGGCCGATCACCGGGTCCAGTTTTCCGCTGCGGGCTCTCTGAGTGAGATCAATACAGTACTTCTCCAATACCTGATATTTGGCTTCCGGATTCTGGTCGGTCACGCGTTGACTGCCTCGCAAGGACATCAATGCTTTGAGAAGATTTTCATGGCGGATGCCATGCGTTTTAAACAATTGACCGGCACCCGTTTTGGTGTTCTGGGCAATGGCGAGGAGGATATGCTCGCCACTGAGAAATTCATCTTTTAAATGACCGGCCTGCTCCGAAGCCCGGTCGAGAACCTTTTTCAGCTCTTCGGATACGTAAACCTGAAAAGAACCACCCTCCACTTTGGGAAATTTGGCGCAGCGGTCTTCCAGCTGGGTAACCAGTTTAGGAGTATCCACACCCAGTTTTTTCAGTAAGGCCAGGGCAATGCCTTCGCCATCCTTTAACATGGATAACAGGAGGTGCTCGGGTTCAATGGCCTGGTGTCGTTCCCGGTCGCAATAAGCCTGGGCCTCGGAAAAGGCTTCCTGTAATTTAATGGTCATCTGGTCAAAACGCATGGATTCCCTCCTTGAAGATCGGACCTTCAGGGATTAAATAAAATCGACACGGAGGCAAGTCAAGGCAGGACGGAGGAATCTCCTGTTTTCCAAGGAAGTAAAAAGAGGATGGAGCGTAGCAGAGTCAGGCGATGCCCTGTTCGCCGAGCCAGCGTTCGGCTTCGAGGGCGGCGGCGCATCCGGCTCCGGCGGCGGTGACAGCCTGCCGGTATTTGTGGTCGTGCACATCGCCGGCGGCAAACACGCCATCGATATTGGTTTCCTGGGTACCGGGTTTCACTTTGATGTAACCGGTTTCGTCCAAATCGATCTGGCCTTTAAAGGGCTGGGTGTTCGGGGTGTGGCCGATGGCATAGAAAATACCGGCGACTTCGAGTTCTTTCACTTCATCAGTCTTGATATTCTTAATGCGGGCACCGGTGACAAACTGGTCACCCACAGCATCTTCCAATACCGTATCCCACACCATGGAAATTTTTTTATTATCGAAGGCGCGTTTCTGCATGATCTTGGAGGCGCGCAATTCGTCCCTGCGGTGCACCAGATAGACAACGGTTCCGAATTTGGTGAGGTAAGTGGCTTCCTCCACCGCGGTATCCCCGCCGCCGATCACCATGAGTGGCTGGTTCTTGAAAAACGGCAGTGCGCCGTCGCACACGGCACAGGCGGACATGCCCTGGTTCCACAATTTGTCCTCGCTGGGAACGTGCATCCGCTTGGCGGTCGCTCCGGTGGAAATGATGACAGAATGCGTTTTAATTTCGGTTTTGTCCCCTTTGATGGTAAATGGGCGCTTGCTGAAATCGACTTCATGAACGTCCTCGCCGACCATTTCGGTGCCGAAGCGCTCCGACTGCTTGCGGAACAACTGCATCAGTTCCGGTCCGCTGATGCCTTCCGGAAAACCGGGATAATTTTCCACGTCGGTGGTCGTCGTCAACTGACCGCCGGCGGAACCGCCGACCACATATCCTTCATACATGAACGGTTGCAGGTTGGCCCGCGCCGCGTATAAGGCGGCCGTATGGCCTGCAGGCCCTGAACCGATAATGGCTAATTTTTTCACATCATCCGTCATTGAGTTAATCCTAATTTCAAAAAAGGTTACACAAATACCACTGAAATATTCTCTTTGATGCGCATGACCGCGTCAAGGATTCATATTTGCGATTACGGCTCAGGTGGGAATCTGCTCGCTTAATTTTTCATGAATGGTTTTGCGAATCAAATCGTAGTCGGCGGGCAGCTCCACCGGACGAAACAGGTTTTGGGATTTCACATCCTTCAGTTCACCGGCATGATATTTTAAAAGAAAATCCGTGAACTTCAAGCCGTTGGCCGTGGAAATGACGATGACCCGGTCCTTGGGTTTGATCACTCCTTTGGTGACCAGTTTATCCGTCGCCGCCAGGGCGACCCCGGTATGCGGGCAACACAGCAGACCGGTTCGGTTGGCCCGTCCGACGGCATTGGCCAGTTCGTCTTCGGTCGCCTGTTCGACGATACCGTCAAATTCCTTCAAAGCGCGAATGGCTTTATTGACGCTGACCGGATCACCGATTTGAATCGCGCTGGCTTGAGTTGTTTTGGCCTGGACCGGATGAAATTCATTGAATCCGTTCTGATAGCTGAGGTACAGCGGATTGGCCCGTTCCGCCTGGGCACACACCAGGCGCGGCAGGCGCTTGATGAGGCCCAACTCATACATCATCTTAAATCCCTTGCCGAAGGCACTGACATTGCCGAGATTGCCGCCCGGAACAACAATAAACTCCGGCACCTCGCCGTCAAACTGATGAACCAATTCAAAGCTGATGGTTTTTTGTCCCTCGATACGCAGGGAGTTCATCGAATTGGCCAGATAAATTTCATTTTCCGAGCAGATTTCCTGGACAGCTTTCATACAGCCGTCGAAATCCGTATCGAGGGAAAGCGTGAGAATCCCATGCGTGATCGGTTGGATCAATTGAGTGAGCGACACTTTGTTTTTCGGAAGAAAAACAATCGCAGGGATATCGGCCACCGCGCAATAAGCGGCCAGTGCGGCGGAAGTATCCCCCGTCGAGGCACAGGCGACGGCCCGGATATTTTTGCCTTCCGCCCGCATTTGTTTGACCATGGACACCAGCACGGTCATCCCCAGATCCTTGAACGATCCGGTATGCGCCATGCCGCATTGCTTGATCCACAAATCTTTCAAACCAACCTGATTGCCCAACCGTTCCGCCCAGAATAAATTAGTCCCGCCTTCATAAGTGGATACGATGTTTTCATTGTCAACCGCGGGACACACCAACTCTTTTTTGCCCCAGACCGAACTGCCGTAGGGCCACTCGTTTTTGCGGTAGCGCTCGTGAAACAGATCGTTCCATTCGCGGGCGGATCGCTGTTTCAGCTTTTCCATATCGTGAGTGACTTCCAGCAGGCTTTCGCAATCCGGACACCGGTAGATAATCTGGTTCAAAGGATACCGGCCCGAACACCCATTGATGCACTGAAACCACGCTTCACATTCCATCGTTATTTTTCCACCCGGATCAAAACGGTTTGTTCAGATACTTCTTCCATAGCGTTAATTTCTTTCAAAGCCGCCTGAATATTTTTTTCCCTGGCGTCATGGGTCATCATCACCAGGGGAACGCCCTGACCGTTATCGTCCTTGATCCTCTGGATCACGGACTCGATGCTGATGTCATGGTTTCCAAGAATACCGGAAATATGGGACAGCACTCCGGGTTTGTCCTGGACCCAGAACCGCAGAAAATATTCGCCTTCAATTTCCGACATGTCTTTCAGAGGAATACTCTGTACATTGGATTCTTGAAAGGACTGCGAAGGCACGCGGTCCTGTGCCCCCGAAATCATATTGCGGGCAATTTCGACGACATCCGCCACCACCGCGCTTCCGGTGGGCAGCGATCCGGCGCCATGTCCCACCAGAATATTTTCCTCCATCAGATCATCACAGACCATGATTGCGTTTAAAACGCCGTTGACGTTGGCCATCGGCTTGTCCTCAGGGATCATCGCGGGATGCACACGGACATCGATAGCTTTCCCGTCAAACTTGGAGATCGCCAGCAGTTTGATACGGTAGCCAAACTCGTGGGCGCACTTGATGTCCAATGTTGAAATGCCGGAAATACCCTGCACATAAATATCATCGAAATTGACCGGGGTACCGTACGCCAGCCGGGTCAATACGGCAATCTTGTGTGCAGAGTCGATCCCCTCGATATCAAAGGTCGGGTCGGCTTCCGCGTAGCCTTTATCCTGCGCTTCTTTCAACACGGTGTCGAAATCATGGTCGCCATCCGACATTTTACTCAAAATGTAATTGGCGGTGCCATTCATGATGCCCTCGATCGCCTGAATACGGTTGGCGACAAAGGCCTCTTTGATGGACCGGATAATCGGGATGGCTCCGCCAACGGAAGCCTCGAAACCGATGCCCACATTGTTCTTTCCGGCGGCGGTAAATACCTCTTCGCCATGCTTGGCCAACAGAGCCTTATTGGCGGTGACAATATGCTTTTTATTTTTGATCGCTTTCAGAATAAAAGAACGCGCCGGTTCATAGCCGCCGATGAGTTCGATAACGACATCGACCTCCGGGTGATCCAGCACTTCATCGGCATCTGTGGTCAGAATACCGGGCTTTACATTCACCCCGCGATCAGTGGTGATATCGAGATCTGCGATTTTGATCACGTCCACAGACGCTCCCAGCCGGTCTTTAATTATATTCTGATTGTCCTGAAGGATTTTGACCACCCCGCTTCCGATGGTGCCGAACCCGATCAGGCCCACTTTAATCGATTTCATCACTTAAGTTTGTGGAATTAAAAAATTTCCCGGATCCCTTGAACCGCCTGGCGAATCCGGTGTTCATTTTCGATGAGAGAAATACGCACAAAATGATCTCCGCCTTCCCCGAACCCGATGCCGGGGGAAACAGCGACCTTGGCTTTATCCACCAGAAGTTTCGAAAACTCCAGTGATCCCATGGATTTGAACTGATCCGGTATTTCGGCCCAGACAAACATGGTGGCTTTGGGAACATCAACTTCCCAGCCGATCCGGTTCAGCCCTTCGCACAAAACGTCCCGCCGTTTTTTATAGGTCGCACAAATTTCATCCACGCAATCCCGTGGACCGTTCAAGGCAATGATGGCCGCAATCTGGATGGGTTGAAACATGCCGTAATCCTGATAGCTCTTCATCCGGGCCAGCGCGTGAATAATATCACGATTCCCCACCATAAACCCGACCCTCCAGCCGGGCATATTATAACTTTTAGAAAGGGTGAAACATTCCACTCCGACTTCCTTGGCACCCTTGACCTGAAGCAGGCTGGGGGCGCGGTAACCATCGTACACCAGGTCGGCATAGGCAAAATCGTGGATCACGATCAGGTCGTGTTCCTGAGCGAATGCCACCACCTTTTCAAAAAACTCCATATCCACAACCTGAGTGGTCGGGTTATGTGGAAAATTAATGATCAGCGCCTTGGGCCGTGGCCAGTTTTGCTTGTAGGCATGAAGCAGGGCCTCGAAAAAATCGGTGTCCTTTTCCATGGGAACGCCGATGACATCGCCGTTCGATAAAATAAAAGCGTAGGTATGAATGGGATATGTCGGCGTCGGCACCAGAACGGAATCACCCGGACTGGTAATGGCCAGGGCCAGGTGAGAAATCCCTTCTTTAGATCCGATGGTGGCGATAGCCTCGGTCTCGGGGTCCAGCTCCACCTGAAAATTTCTCTGGTACCAGTCGGTGATCGCCAACCGCAGTTTGGGAATTCCCTTGGATTGGGAATACCGGTGATTGGGACCCTTGGTCGCTGCTTCGCACAATTTATCGACAATATGCTTGGGAGTTGGCAGATCGGGATTGCCCATTCCAAAATCAACAATATCCTCTCCCCGCCGTCGCGCCTGTAATTTCAATTGACCTACGATGTCAAAGACGTAAGGCGGCAAACGGGTTATTCTGGAAAACTCCCTCATGAAAATCCTCTGATTCCCGAACCCCGGTATGAGCCCAGCCCACTCAAAGGCCATTTAATAGTTCCGGTCAACACGACTAAACTCCTTTAAATATAGTGCTTTCCACCAAAATCAGTCAACATAGCATAAATAGGAATCGCCAGCAAATTTATAAATCCGGAATGAAGAGATAAGGATCGGCTCAACTGGCCAATTTCGTTTTATCGACAAAATCAGAGATCGATTTGGCATTGATCCCGATACCCTGCTTGAACTGCTGTTTCGTTCGTTCGACATCAAGCTGACGATCCCGACCAGTCTTCCTACACATTCAAGGTCTTTGCTATAGTTCGCAAGATATATTTTTTCCAATCAGATGTTGTTCCAGCTCATCTTCCGCCGGATTCAATAATAGGCGAATTGTTCGGTTAATTTTGTTAAAGTAGGTATTCTCGGGATCGTTCGCGGCCAGTTGCTGGTTGTGAATAGCCATCAGCCCGAACGCGGCACACCAGTGCAATCACTTTCCATATTTTTTCTGTTCCGATGAACTCATATTAGCAAACTATGGAACTTCTTCAGGCCATCCTCCTGGGACTTATCCAGGGTCTAACCGAATTCCTTCCCGTCTCCAGCTCAGGGCACCTTATTCTCGTTCCTCATCTATTGGGTCTTGAGGACCAGGGCCTGGCCATGGATGCCATTCTCCATTTGGCGACCGTATTGGCGATTATTATTTATTTTCGCAGAGACCTTTCAAAATTGCTATTAAGTTTATGGTCCAATAAAAAGGATGATCCCTACCGGTCTTTGGCCTGGAGCATTATTGCGGCCAGCATTCCGGCTGGGTTGGCGGGTTTGTTTCTGGGAGACTGGATAGAATCCAATCTCCGGGATTCTACTTTCGTGGCGGGTAACCTGATGTTTTGGTCGATTGTCTTTTTAGCGGCGGACCGAATCGCCACAAAAAAAGAGGCTGAGTCGGATGAACTGATTCAACTGGGATGGCGCAAGGTTCTGTTCATCGGATTCGCCCAAGCCATCGCCCTGCTTCCCGGAACTTCCCGTTCGGGAATTACCATAACCGCAGGTTTGTTCAGCCGCCTGTCGCAGCCGGCGGCGGCCCGGTTTTCTTTTCTCCTGGGCACCCCGATCATTCTGGCAGCCGGACTACACAAGACCGCCTCCTTATTGGGCGATGCCGGCCACGAATTCCTGTTCACTCCCTTCCAGTTTCTAATGGGCTTCCTGGTAGCCTTTGTTGTCGGCTATTTATCGATCAAATGGTTGCTTGCGATTGTTTCGCGGGTGGGGTTGCTGCCCTTTATTGTTTACCGGGTGATTCTGGCAGGATTTATTTTCGTTTACCTAGGGCAATAAAAAAACCGGCCTGCGTTACCGCAGACCGGTTTGGATAATGCGAAAAAAAATTAACCGCAGGTTACGTTCAGATTAACGGTACCCGTATTGGTGATGCGTACTTCACCGCTGATATCCCCGATGGAATCCCCACGGCTGAAGTTATTCTGGCGCATCAATACAACTTTTTTGCGGCCCATGCTGTGCATCGGGCGAATCCCTGTTTGACCGGCACCCGCTGCGCCACCTGGAAAATACTGATGATCCGTCGGCCCTAAAGAAATGGGGACGGTCGTCGCATTGGAAGATTTCCAGATTACGGCATTGGCATTACCGCGGTCACCCTGGGAAGAACTCCCTGAAGCTTCCAAAGTGATTTGGCTCGCGTTGTTACATGTCGTCTTCTGCCCCGGCTTCAAGGTTCCAGCATAGGCGGAAGCGGCAAAACAGAGAGCAACAACGGTAATGATGGTAAAGAGCACTAACTTTCTCATAAGTTTTCCTCCGTTACCCAACAATTGTTAAATAATAAAACTCCCCTAAAATTTGGTTCAATGGTTCTTCGCACCCATGAACAAGGCAGGAACATAAAGTCACATCAAACCCGAATACACAAATTCAATTTTTTACCCCAGCTGGATATGACTCCAGGCAGCAGCGCAATCCAGCCGGAACTTATTGGAAAGCCTGTAATAACCGATAATCCAGACCTATTGCCTTTGGCCGCCAGTATACTTACGGGGGGAGACAAGTCAACTATTTTTTAGGATTTTTCCTATAAAAATTGGTAGTGTTTTCCTATAGGGTGCCAGGCGGATTTCCTATACTTCATTTCAAAAAAGATATTGATTTAATTAAAGTTAAGGAAATATCCCCAAAAATATACACGTATTTATTCTAGAATCGATAATCTATACTGATTCTATTCCAAAACGCTGTAATTTCTTTGATACGACACTCGCGAAAACCTGACGATTATGAGCAACCATCAAACCACCACTCCAGAGAACCCCTCCTCCCTTTCAAGGGCCAGAAAAAAGTTTTTCAGATTTATTGCCCTAATCCTGTTGGGTTTTGCAATTGGGGCCTATTTCACACGCAAGGGGTTTCATTTGACTCCCGAATCGTTCAAGGCATTTGTGCTTTCCATGGGCATTCTGGGCCCTATTATTTATGTCGGAGTTTTTATCGTCCGGCCCCTGTTTCTGATTCCATCCATCGCGTTATTCATCGCTGGGGGCCTCGCTTTCGGACCGGTGCAGGGTCCTGCATACGCTTCCCTGGGGGCCGCTCTGGGAGGAACGGTCGGTTTCTGGTTTTCCCGTAAAATGGGCCACGACTACGTGATGAAAAAACTCAAATTAGGTGCCGGTTTGATAGAGAGCACCCAATTCAGCTTTTCGGTGGTCTTCCTGCTCAGCCTGCTGCCAATCATGCCTGTCACGGTGATCAATTACGGGGCTGGCCTCTCTACAATGAAATTCAAGAATTATATCGTGGCCCATATTCTGGGAATTACACCCCGGGCGTTTGCTTACGGGTTTTTCGGTAGCACGCTTCTGGATATCGGTTCCGCCAGATTCCGTGCCGCCTTGTTGATTCTCATCGCCATGGGAATTGTCACTGTCTATTTTCGCCTTCGCTCCAAGCAGAAAAAACAGGAGCCGTTGGCAGAAGAGGCCTCTTCTTCCAACTGACTTTATTTACTGGATAATTTGACGGTTTTCCAGGCAGGTTCCCGAAGGAATGCGAACGGGTTTCCCGTTTCCGATAAGAGTCACGCGGCCCTTGAGTGAAACTTCCCCTTCGAAGGAGACATCGCCCGCCATCTCCAGAAATTCCAGTTCCCGCATATCAGGAATAACGGGAATCCTCTTCTGAAATTCCTCCAGTTCAGTGAAGGGCTCTTTCCAGTCGATCAAAGGTAAACTTTTCTGACCGCAGGTAGGATTACGAGTCATCCGCCCGTTTTCGAATACAAACAGACCGGATTGGAGCAACATCAGGTCACTAGTATTCTTTACCGGGAGAAATCGGTCCCTCCCGACCACCAATCCCTGGGCGCCCTCAAAATTTTCCAAGCCTGCGCCAATGGCGGTTTCCAACTGGATGACCGGACGGCCCACCGCCTGCTTCTCATTAACGATCAGGTTGAGATCCAGCGGACCCTGCTTCATCCGCTTTTTAAGATGACGCAGATGGACCCAGATATTATTGGTATTGAATACTGTAAATTTCCGGGTACTGCTAAATTCATCCACGTGTTGTTGCGGCACCTGGGCCAGTTCCAGGAGATGAAGTTTGCCCTCCGAATCCTCGTACAGCGTTCCTCCTTTGACGTCCGCGGAAGTCTTTAACGTCATTTCCATGACAAAGGGAATATCTTTCGTCAGCATAGAGTGCACGATCCTGGGATCGGACACCGCTCCCAGGTTGTCGATATTGGAAATAAACAGAATTTCCTTACCCTCACTCAACAACCGGTCCATTAACCCCTGATCCTTAAGGCAAGAATAAATATCGCCGTGACCGGGGGGATACCAGGCGTCTTCGCCCAGTAGATTGGGATCGAGCGGTTGATCGGTATCTTTATCCAATCGGAGGAACCGGTTTTGCTGAAAGCATTCAATGGGAAAAGAGGTATTACGGCCTTCCAATAATTCCAAGGTCTCCCGGTGGGTATGAAAACTATTCATCAAAAGTAATGGAACATTTACTTTTCTGGTTTTTTCGATATGCTTCAGTTGCAGGAGGGTCAAGTCCAGGAAGGATTGTCCGTTTTTGACTTCGATTGAAGATTTTGGACCCGCGCACCCCATGCTGGTGCCCAGCCCCCCGTTCAGCTTGCAGACGGCGAGGCGGGACAAGGCATTGGCGGTCTGCGTGTCGTCAGGAGCCGTCAACGCCTCATAAGAAACCAGACGGGACGGGTCAGGAGACCGGAGGGCATCCCATTCGACGTTGTTCGGCCGGGATTGCTTGTAGCGGGTGAACAGCTGCAGAAACTCGGACTGGGCCTCACCGGATAGGCCCAACGGCTCCAGAGCTGTTTTAAATTCGGATAATTCCATTGTCTCTTCCCATCCTCCTCAGATAAACTATAGAATAAGAGATTTTGGAAATTCATTCCATTGAAACCGCAAAAATATAAACAAATCGCTTAAGCCATATGCTTGAATCATCGCAATCCCCAACCTCAACTTCTTCCTCCAACGGTAACGGCTCGGAGGATTTGAAAGAATCCATCGGGAACCATTTGAAATATTCACAGGCCAAGAATTGGCAAACCTCTACCCCGCTGGATCAATACACCAGCGTGGCGCTGACCGTGCGGGACCGCCTGGTGGAACGCTGGATCAACACCCAGCACGAGTACCATGAGAAAGACCCCAAACGGATCTATTATCTTTCCATGGAATTTCTGGTGGGCCGGGCTCTGAGCAATTACCTGGTCAATCTCGATTTCAAAAATGATTTTTACCGCGCCATAAAGGATCTGGGCATCCGCCTGGAGGATTTGGAGGAAAACGATATTGAAGCGGGGCTGGGCAACGGCGGTCTGGGCCGGCTGGCGGCCTGTTATCTGGATTCCATGGCAACCCTGGGTTTGCCGGCGTACGGTTATGGCATCCGTTACGAGTATGGAATTTTCTATCAGAAAATCATCAATGGCTTTCAGGTGGAGACCGCGGATAACTGGCTTCGCAAAGGCAGTCCCTGGGAGATTCCCCGTCCGGATTACATGTACCCGGTAAAATTTTATGGCACGACGAGGCAGGGAACGGGCAAAGCCGGACAGCCGATTTCCGAATGGGTGGATACCCACGATGACGTCATGGCCATGGCTTACGATATTCCCATTCCCGGTTATCACAATGAAACCGTTAACAACCTTCGCCTCTGGGGAGCCCGCTCGACACGTGAGTTCGATTTGGGGGTATTCAATGCAGGAGATTATGTCCAAGCGGTCAACCGGAAACAGGAATCGGAAACTATTTCCAAGGTCCTGTATCCCAACGATCAAAATATGTGGGGCAAGGAACTGCGATTAAAACAGGAATATTTTTTCGTCTCCGCTTCACTGCAGGACATCATCCGACGGTACAAACGCACTCATGCGACCTACGAAAAATTCTGCAGTAAAGTGGCGATCCAATTGAACGACGCTCATCCGGCGCTCGCCATACCGGAGTTGATGCGCATCCTGGTCGATGAGGAATGTCGACCGTGGGAGGAAGCCTGGTCGGTGGTGGCCGATACTTTCGGATACACCAATCATACGGTCCTTCCAGAAGCTCTCGAAAAATGGCCTGTTGAATTGATGGGACGTGTCCTTCCCCGACACCTCGAAATCATTTTTGAGATCAACCGTCAATTCCTGGAATTGGCCCGAAAAAAATATCCGAACGATGGCAAAAGAATGGAACGGTTGTCTTTGATAGAAGAAAACCCCGTCAAGTCCATCCGCATGTCCAATCTCGCTATCGTCGGAAGTCATGCCGTCAACGGCGTTGCCCAGCTCCATTCACAAATATTAAAAACCAGCGTGTTCAAAGATTACAACGATCTGTTTCCGGGCCGGTTCCACAATATCACCAACGGGATCACGCAGCGGCTCTGGTTGAAATCCTGCAACCCGGAACTGGCGGCGTTTATAACGGAAACCGTAGGCGAGGAATGGACCACGCATCTGGATATCCTCCGGCAACTGCTCCCTTACGTCAAGGATGAGGAGTTCAACCGACGCTGGCGGGAAATCAAACACAACAACAAAAAGAGCCTGGCCCAACATGTTCGACGGGAACTCTCAATTGAGTTGAATCCGGACTCCCTGTTCGACGTTCATGTCAAACGAATCCATGAATACAAGCGGCAGGTATTGTGCGCACTGCACGCGGTGGTCCTTTACAATCGCCTGAAGGAACGTCCATGCACGGATTGCGTTCCTCGAACCATCATCTTTGCCGGCAAAGCGGCCCCCGGGTACGAGATGGCCAAACTCATCATCAAGCTGATCAACAGCATCGCGGATAAGGTGAACAACGACCCCGACACCTCCGACAAACTCAAAGTGGTCTTCGTTCCCAATTACAGTGTCACCAAAGCCGAGTGGATCATCCCCGGCGCGGATTTGTCAGAACAGGTATCGACAGCCGGGCATGAGGCATCAGGAACCGGCAACATGAAGTTGGCGTTGAACGGCGCTTTGACCATTGGAACTCTGGATGGCGCCAATATCGAAATCAAAGATCAGGTGGGTGAAGACAATATTTTTATTTTCGGATTAACAGCAGAAGAAGTCGAGCGATCCAGGAAGTCAGAATACCGGCCGAGGGATTATTACAAATCGAACCCGGAGCTCAAACAAGCACTGGATATGATACGGGACGGTTATTTTGCCCCCAACCATCCCCACATTTTTTTACCGCTGGTGGACTCACTTCTGAATCATGGAGATCATTACCGGGTTCTGGCGGATTTTTCCGATTACATAAAAACCCAGAAAAAGGTGGAAGCCCTGTATCTGGAACCCGCCGCATGGACCCGCAAATCCATTATCAATTCGGCCAATATGGGAGCTTTTTCAAGCGACCGGTCCATTCGCGAATATTGCCGCCTGATATGGGGCATTGAACCTTAGGCCAACAACTACTGCCATCCCGCTCCGAAATGCTGGTGTTTAAAAAAAACATTTACTTGAACCCCCTCAGACCGAGAAGTCCTTCCGGCCAAAAAGAATTTCGGGATGAAGAGGACCCGAGTCCCCTGCCCTTCAATTTCATTTACAAAGCATTGTCCAACGCCCAAAACCTCCTGCAGGAAGTCAACGACATGAACGACCGGGAAGTCTCCAATCGCTTGGACATTCTGTTCCCTCATGCGACTCGGCTGGGAGGCATAAAAACCTTGGACGATCTATCGAATCAGTTATTCACCGGTCTGAATCACAATCAAACATGGTTCACGATGAATTGCTATCATCAGTGTTTTCTCTACGATTGTCTGCTGGATGTCGTTGAAGATTACAGTTATAACGATGAAGTGGAACGCCGTGAGCTGTTTCCGGAAATGGAGGGCCGCGCCCTGGATTTCAATCGATTTCTACTCCAATACTTTTTCAACACCACCTTTCTGATTGCGCCGGAGCGATTCAACCAAATGAGCCCTGAGGAAAGGAAACAATTATTGAGGGCACCCGACTTTGGGCAGGACTTCCCTCAACTGAAGCGGTTTTCCGATCCGGAAGATCCGACTCTGGCCAAGGTAATCAACTCCGTACCACCGGGACCGGAGGAAATGACGCTGAAGGCTTTGGAGCAGAACCCCTATAGCGTCTAGCCTCCACCAAATGGCGTCCCCTCCCTGCAAGTATATTTGCTAGAATGAATCCGGACGCGACGAGGCCGAGCCACCCGTCTGCCCATTTGAATCCACGTTCGTTTTCATCTATTGAGGTTCCTGTGCAAAAAGTTGTTACCGCAAGGGAAATGCAGGCGATTGACCGCACCGCGATTGAAGAATTCGGCATTCCCGGTCTGGTGCTGATGGAAAACGCGGGGCTGGCGGCGGCCTCTCTGATTCATGAAACCGTCCCCGACCTGCTGGAAAAAAAAGTCCTTGTTGTGTGCGGTAAAGGCAACAACGGCGGAGACGGATTTGTCATTGCCCGTCATTTGTTTATTGATGGCGCACAGGTGGATGTCCTTTTGCTGGGGAAAAGGCAGCAATTGAAATCCGACGCCCGGGTCAACGCCGACATCGCGTTCAAGATGGGTGTTCCTATTCATGAGATCAGTGAAAAAAATCTCACCGCACAAAATCATCTCTTTCGCCATTGCCACATCATTGTCGATGCCCTGTTTGGCACCGGCCTGACCAAACCCGCCGGCGGGCTTTACGAAAAAGTCATCAAAAAGGTCAACGCTTCCAAAAAGTACGTGGTCGCAGTCGATATCCCTTCCGGCGTAGAGTCCGACTCGGGTCATTTGTCCGGCCCGCATATCAAGGCCGACGTGACCGCAGCGCTGGCTTTGTTGAAACGCAGCCATCTCCTGTTCCCCGCTGCCGAGAGTATGGGTGAAGTCCAGATCCTCGACATCAGCATTCCCCAAGAGGCCGTTGAGCAGCAGGACATTCCGGTAGCCTGGCTGGAATTGGATGATATTCAATCGCTGATCCCCAAAAGGCCCACCAATACGCATAAAGGAGATTACGGACACACACTGGTGGTCGCGGGTTCCAAAGGCAAGGGGGGTGCTGCCGGGTTGACGGGTTTGGCCGCCTTACGGGCCGGAGCGGGGCTGGTTACCCTGGCGGTTCCCGAATCCTGCCACCAGGCTCTCGAATTCAATCCTCTGGAAACCATGACCGTATCGTTGCCGGAAACCAAAAGCGGATGTATCTCCACACAAGCCCTGGAAACCATCGTTAAAAACCTGAAAGGCAAAAGCGCTCTGGCTATCGGCCCGGGAGTGTCCACCGAAAAAGCAACGATTCAACTGCTGGAAGCCCTCCTGCCGCAAGTAGAGTGCCCCCTGATCATCGATGCCGACGGGCTCAATGCCCTCGGTACAAGCGGAAGTCTGATCGATCAAATCCGGGCTGAGACGGTATTGACCCCTCACCCCAAGGAAATGTCCCGCCTTTCCGGGTGGAGTGTGCAGGATATTCTGAACCAGAGGATTGAACGGGCGAGCGAGTTCGCGCAGGCGCATAAGGTCACCCTCCTCCTCAAGGGAGCCCGCACTTTGGTGGCTTTTGCAGATGGCACGGTACTGGTCAATCCCACGGGCAATCCCGGCATGGCGACGGCCGGTTCCGGTGACGTGTTGACCGGGCTGATCGCAGGATTGGTTTCACAGGGATTGAGTGTACCTTCGGCCACTGCGGCGGGAGCTTTCATCCATGGCATGGCGGGAGATCTTTATGCAGAAGCCAAACATGAAATCCCGCTCATCGCCAGTGATCTGCTGGAGCAAATCCCGGAAGCCCTTAAAAGGATTCTCACTTGAACAGACAGTTTGAAACCCATTCCCCCGGAGACACGCTGATCCTGGGAGAGAAAATAGGACTGCATCTGGAAGCTGGGGATATCCTCTTCCTGTACGGAGACCTGGGTGCCGGTAAAACCACCCTGACCCAGGGTATCGCACGGGGTCTGGGAGTCTCCAGGAAAGAATACGTTCGAAGCCCAACCTTCACCCTGGTGAACGAGTACCGGGGCTGGGTCCCTGTGTTTCATATCGATCTGTACCGGATTGCCTCTTCCCGGGAATTGGAGGACCTGGGTTTGGAGGAGGTTTTTTCAAGTGAGAGCGTATCGATCGTTGAATGGGCGGAAAAATTATTTGCCCGTGAAGACACCTCCATCCCCCTGCTGGGCATTGATCGATGGATAGAAATCCACATTACAATAGAAGAGGAGGAATCCCGAAAATTTGACTTAAAAACCAGAAATTTAGGGTCCGCTGGACACCCCATTTTCACTTTACATTAAATGTGCATTATGGCAAAATCCAAATTGGTACACACTTTGCATACCCCCAGAAAGCTTCCCTATGCAAACAAATAATATTAGAAAAATTCTATTGGGATTGATTCTTCTCTTGATGACCGTATCCGTGTATAGCTTGATCAAGTCGCTGAATAAAGAGGCTTTACCTGTGGAAATCCTGAAAACGATGAGCAAGAATGTTGATATCGAAATCGAGAACTTTAAAGTAACACATGAGGTTTCTGGGGCTAAGGATTGGGAGATCAAAGCAAAAGAAGCGAAGGTAAAGAATGAGGAGAGCAAAATTATTCTGACCGAGGTGAATGTCACTTTGAATGCCGACAAAAATCGGAAATCCACAATATCCGCCGATACCGGCACCATCAACCGCGAAACCAAAGACATTCAGTTGGAGGGAAATGTGAAATTTAAGGCGGATGCCGACAACTTTTTCGGTCAATTTCAAAAATCGAGTGAAGCATCCAAAGAACCCGACAACAAATAAACAAAGGACACAACCCTTGCGCAACCTCAACCCCCTAATCTTATTCTTGGTCGGTCTTTTTCTCCTGGGAATAAACCCGACGAATGCCTTGTCTGCAAAAGCCAAGAAATCCTTGAAAAACGAGCAGGAGAGGCAACCCATAGAAATTAAATCTGAAAAATTGCGGTCGGAAAATGAAGGCAAGAAGTTCATTTTTACTGGAAATGTATTGAGCACTTGGGGAGATCTGATCATAAAATCCGATATCCTGGAGGTGTATGCCAATCCTGAAAGCAAGGTAGACCGGAAAAAGGCCACTGACGATGTCAGCCAGGCAAGTCAGGACCTGGACAAGATAATTGCGATCGGCAATGTGGATATTAAGAAGGGAGACCGCCGGGCCAAGGGTGACCGCGCGCATTATGATAATAAAAAACAGATTATTATTATTACCGGGGAACCCAATGCCATTGCCTGGGAAGGGGAAAACATTATCCGGGGCAAAAAAATGATATTTGTACTGGAGAAAGACCTGTTCAAGGTGGAAGGCCAGGTAAGGCTGGTACTCAAACCCAGGAACCCGCCTCCAGAAAAGAAAAAATAACCGATCCCATACGGCAAAACTCAAGGCCGTCTCCCTATCAAAAACTGTGCAAAGTCTCAAAACGAACAAGCTGGTCAAGGCCTATAAAAACCGGCGGGTGGTCAACCGGGTCAGTATCGAGGTGCGGCAGGGTGAAATCGTCGGCCTGCTGGGACCGAACGGTGCCGGCAAAACCACCACATTTTATATGGTTGTGGGCCTGACCCGGCCGGATTTGGGCCAAGTTTTGCTAGACCAGGAAGATGTGACCGCTTACCCTATGTATATGAGGGCGCAGAGAGGAATCAGTTACCTTCCCCAGGAGCCGTCCATTTTCCGAAAATTAACGGTTGAAGAAAATATTCTGGCAGTATTGGAACCCCAGAAAATTCCCCTTAAGGCGAAGATCAAACGGGTTCGTTCCTTACTGGATGAATTTAATATTGAGCATATTCGGGAGGCTAAGGGATTTTCACTTTCCGGGGGCGAAAGACGGAGGGTCGAAATCAGCAGAGCCTTGGCAACTTCGCCCGCATTCATATTACTGGATGAACCTTTTGCCGGGATTGATCCGATCGCCGTGTCGGATATTCAATCGATCGTGCAGAAGTTGAAAACCAAAGGGATCGGCGTGTTGATCACGGACCACAATGTCCGCGAGACCTTAAGTATCACGGACCACGCCTATATCATCAGCGAAGGCAAGATCATCGCGGCCGGTGACCCTGATACCATCGCCAATGATCCCAAGGTGAGACAAACCTATTTGGGGGAAGAATTTACTTTTTAAACCGTTCTTTTGAGTTGTGAGATTGCCCATGGCAATGGAGATGAAATTAAATTTCAAGCAGGAGATGCGGCTGGTGCCGACGCCCATGTTGCAGCAGGCGATCAAGCTTCTCCAGCTTTCACGCCTCGAACTGGCCCAGGTGGTGCATCAGGAAATGGTGGAAAACCCCATCCTGGAAGAAATCCTCGAAGAAGAAGAGGAGCTGGAACCAAAACAGGAAAACCCTGAGGACCCATCCCTCGATTCCATCGGCCAAACTCAGGAAGAACCCGCTTCCGAAAAAGAGAATGACCCGCTCGAATATGAGCAGGATTGGGACAATTATATCCAGGACAATCTGTCACAGGGAAGTTCTGCAGACAACTATACGGAAAGACCTTCCATTGAAGCGACCTACAAGAAAGAACCCACCCTGGCCGATCACCTGATGTGGCAGTTGAACCTTACGGTGGATGAGGATTTGGATAAATTCATCGGATCCAGCATTATCGGCAATATTCAAAATGACGGGTATTGCATTGCCGAGCTGGGAGAAATTGCGGAAATCAGCCAGGCTGCTGAAGAAGATGTATTAAGGATCCTTAAAATTATTCAAACGTTTGAGCCGAGCGGCGTGGGCGCGCGAACCCTGAAGGAATGCCTTTTAACCCAGGCTAAAGCATTGCCGGAGCGTCTGCCTCTGGTGGAAAACCTGATCGAAAATTATCTTGAACGCCTGAACGAAAGATACTATCAGAAAATAGCCTCCGAACTCAAAATATCGGTGGAAGAAGTGATCGCCGGAGTGAGCACCATCAAAACCTTCGATCCCAAACCGGGTCTTCAGTTCAGTTCCGAGGGCATCGACTACGTCATCCCCGACCTGGTGGTGGTGAAGACGGATGAAGGGTATGATGTGGTGTTGAACGATGACGGTCTTCCCAATGTCAAGATCAGCCCTTATTACCATCATCTCCTGAAAAGCACGTCAGAACCCAAAACCAAGGAATACCTCAAAAAGAAGCACCAAGCCGCTGAGTTTTTAATCAAGAGCATCGACAAGAGACGGGAAACGATTTACAAAGTCGGGAAAAGCATCGTCAAACTGCAGACCGAGTTTCTGGAACATGGCTTGTCGCACCTCAAACCCATGGTCCTGAAGGATGTGGCACGGGATATCGAAATGCACGAATCCACTGTAAGCCGGATCACCACCAATAAATACATCGATACGCACCAAGGCATCTTTGAACTCAAGTTCTTTTTCCACAGCGGTATCAAATCATATATCGGAAATAACGACATGTCCTCCGTCCGGGTCAAAAACATGATCCAGGAAATCATCAAGTCGGAGGACCCCTTGAAACCCCTGACCGACGACGAGATGGTGGAAGCTTTAGTCAAACGAAACGCCAAAATCGCCCGGCGAACAGTGACTAAATACCGGAAAGAACTGAATATCCTCCCCGCCAGCAAACGGAAAAAAATTTATTGATCCACTCTTTACCCCCTTGAAATTTTTGATGGACCAAGCTACTCTTTAGCCCCCCGATTAACCTGTATTTTAGGAGAGAGCCCTCATGAAATTGACGGTCGCAGGAATAAAAATAAAGGTGACACAAGCGATCGAGGATCACTTACACAAGAAAATCGAGAAGTCCCTGAAAAGTCTGCCCGAGTCCGCAGATGTTCACGTCGCTCTAACCGTCGAAAAGCACCGGCATTTCGCAGAAGTCACTGTCAAGGATAAAGGATATACCGTACATGGGGAATCCGAAACCAATGATCTCTACACCGCTATGGATGATGCCGTGGAGAAGGCGGAAAAACAGCTCAAAAAACATAAAGACCGTTCCAAAACTCTCAAAATAAAACAGAATGTCGCAGAAAAAGACAAGCAGATCGATTGATCCATTAATTAACCGCCTTTTCCTTTCAATAATTATTCTACCGGCCAGATTCTTTCATGAAAATCAGCGATATACTTAAAGAGGATTACATCATCGCGGATCTGGAAGCCGGTGACAAAGAAGGAGCTTTAAGCGAAGTTTCTCTTTTTTTGGAACACAAGGGAGCCATTCCGGATCACGGGAAACTGCTTCAGTCACTTTTGGAACGGGAACAATTGGGAAGCACGGGAATCGGCGACAACATGGCCATTCCCCACGCCAAATACGAGGGTGTTGAGCAGATTTTCACGGTGTTCGCCCGGTCCCGGCAAGGCGTCGAATTCCAATCCCTGGACCGCAAACCCGTCCATTTCATTTTCCTGCTCCTGGCTCCCCCCGGATCGACCGGGTTGCACTTGAAAGCTCTGGCCAAGATCGCACGGTTATTTAAAAACCCGTCCCTGCGCGAAAATATTTTAGCGGCGGAGGACGCCCATACCATTCATTCTTTGATTGTGGAAGAAGATTCCAGTATCAGCTAGACCCGCCGGGCATTGGCGGATTATTCACTTTTTCTGAGAGAGTTTCGTGTATTCCGGAATTGCCGTATCCAGTGGAGTGGCCATCGGTAAAGCCTATCTGCTTGACCGATCCAAGGTGTGCGTCATCAAGCGCAGTATTCCTGAGAAGGATATTGAAAATGAGATTAAGCGCCTGCGCGAAGCGATTGCCATGTCCAAGGCTCAGATGAAGGACATCAAGCAAAGGGCCAGCTCCATCGCCGACAAGTACGCCATCATCCTCGATACCTACACCCTGCTGCTGGAAGACGACATACTCGTCAACGAAACCATCGAAACCATCAAGCGGGAGCGTTCCAACGCCGAATGGGCCCTGACGGTTACCCTCGAAAAATTCACCAACCTCTTCAATAACATCAACGATGAATACCTTAAAGGCAAAAAAGATGATCTGGACCTGGTGGTCCACGGCGTCATCAAGAACCTGATCGGCCACCATCAGGAAAGCCTGGCGGATATCGACGAACCGGTCGTGATCATCACCCACGAGTTGAGCCCCTCGGATACCATCTTGATGTCCAAAAATTTTATCCAGGGGATGGCCACCGAAGTGGGCGGTAAAACTTCACACGTTGGCATTTTCGCTTCCGCTCTGGGCATACCGGCAGTCGTCGGCCTGGGCAATCTCACCGAGTTCGTCAATTCCGGTGATACCGTGATTATCGACGGTATTCAGGGTGAGGTGATTATCGATCCTGACAAAGAACAATTAAGTCATTATCAGAAAAAGCAGAAAAATTACCAGCGGTATGAAAAAACCTTATTAAAAGACATTGGCCTGGAAGCGGAAACGCTGGACGGAGAGAAGGTTCAGCTGATGGCTAATATCGAAACCATCCACGAAGCAAAATCCATCCGTAAATACGGGGGCGAAGGCATCGGCCTCTACCGGACGGAATTTTTGTATCTGGCTTCCAACTCACTGCCCACCGAAAACGATTTGTATGCCAACTTTAAAAAAGTCGTGCAGGCCATGGAGCCTTACCCGGTGGTGATCCGTACCCTGGACATCGGCGCCGACAAACAACTTTCGAAAATCAACAACACCCCGGAGGACAATCCGGCACTGGGCTTGAGGGGTATCCGTCTGTCACTGGCGCAACCCGAGCTTCTGATGAACCAATTGAAGGGAATATTAAGGGCAAGCCTTTACGGAAAAACAAAAATCCTTTATCCTATGGTCTCCAGTGTAGAGGAAATCGTTGAAGCCAACGGTTACCTGGAAAAAGCGAAGGAAGAACTGAGAAACGCACAGATTCCCTTCCAGGAGGACATTCCTGTGGGAGCCATGATAGAAACTCCGTCCGCGGCTCTCATCGTCGACCGCATATTGGAAATAGTCGACTATATCAGCATAGGCACCAACGATTTGATACAATATGTTCTGGCGGTGGACCGCATCAATGAAAACGTTGCCCACCTCTATCAGCCTTTTCACCCCTCGGTTCTGAAAATCTTGAGAAGCATTTTCGTGGTCGCCGAGAACATGGGAAAACCTGTCTCCATTTGCGGCGAATTGGGAGGCGATCCCATGGCCACCTTTTTGCTTTTGGGTCTGGGCAAGGTTCATGAATTAAGCATGGAACCTCATTCCATACCCAAAGTGAAAAAAATTCTAAGAAAAATGACATTGAAGGAAGCCCGTGAATTAGCCGAGCACGCCTTGAGCCTGTCCACCTCTGAGGAGATCAACCGATTTATCAAAAATGAAATGCGTAGCCGTTTCCCATCTGATTTCGACCGAGACCTGGTTTTTGACGAAAAGAAGGAATAACTGGTAACCGGCTCACCGGGTCGGTGAAAAACTTCTTTTCAAGTAATAAAATTTCTGAATACGCTTTGAACTTTCTCACACTCAAATAAGGTAAGCTTCTATGAGCTCAGGCAATTACTTATTTACTTCCGAATCCGTTTCCGAGGGACATCCCGATAAAATCTCGGATCAGATTTCGGATTCCATTCTTGACGCACTCCTAAAACAAGACCCTTATTCCCGTGTCGCCTGTGAAACATTGGTCACCACCGGCCTTGTCGTGATATCCGGTGAAGTCACCACCAAGGCGTACGTGGAAATCCCGAAAATAGCCCGACAAACTATCAAGGAAATCGGCTACACGCACTCCGACATGGGGTTTGATTACCAGACCTGCGGGGTGATGGTCACCCTCGACGAGCAATCCCAGGACATCTCACAGGGGGTGGATGACGACCAGCATGAACAGGGTGCCGGCGACCAGGGGATGATGTTCGGTTACGCTTCCAATGAAACCAAGGAATTGATGCCCGCTCCCATCGTGTACGCCCACAAACTGGTCAAGAAACTGGCCGATGTCCGCAAAAAGGGGATTTTGCCCTTTCTTCGGCCGGACAGCAAATCACAGGTTTCGGTACGCTATGAGAAAGGCAAACCGATTTGTATCGATACCGTTGTGATCTCTTCTCAACATGATCCCGACGCTTCCAACAAGAGTATCCGCTCGGGAATCATTGAAGAAGTCATTCAAAAAGTGATTCCAAAAAGTTTTCAATCCAAAAAAATGAAAACCCATATCAATCCCACCGGCCGTTTTGTCATTGGCGGCCCACAGGGGGATTGTGGTTTGACGGGACGAAAAATCATAGTCGATACTTACGGCGGATTTGCCCGCCACGGAGGGGGTGCCTTTTCCGGCAAGGATTCCACCAAAGTCGACCGTTCCGCCGCCTACATGGCCCGGTACATCGCCAAAAACCTGGTGGCCGCCAAAATCGCGGATCGCTGCGAGGTGCAACTGGCGTATGCGATCGGTGTCGCCGATCCCGTTTCCATTTTCGTCGATACTTTTAACACGCACCATATCAATCCAAAAAACATTGAAGGTCTGATCCGGGATCACTTTGAACTGAAACCCGCGGGAATTATGAAATCATTGGATCTCCGAAAACCCCGCTTCAAGCAGACCGCCGCCTACGGACATTTCGGCAGAAAAGAAAAAGGGTTCACCTGGGAGCAAACCGATAAAGCGGCGAAGTTGAAAAAATCTGCGGGCTTGTAACCTTTTTCCAGGAAAAGCTGGTTGAAAAGGCGCTAAGAATAGGTTGCTGTCTATATGGGTTTTTGATCTAATGAGACAACTTTTTTTCATAAAATGAAGGATTTGATATGGCGGCTGAAATCATTCGCATCGGCATCATTGGAGCGGGAGCCAATACCCGGGAAATGCATATTCCGAGACTCCAGGCCATTGAAGGGGTCCAAATTATAGAAGTCGCAAATCGGACCACGACCTCCGCTCAAAAAGTTGCTGACGAATTCAAAATCCCCACTGTTCGAAACCATTGGAAGGAAGTTGTCGAGTCCAAAGACGTCGACGCCATTGTCATCGGAACCTGGCCTTACCTGCATTGCGAGGCCACCTGTGCAGCTTTGCAGACAAACAAACATGTACTGTGCGAAGCCAGAATGGCTATGGATGAAGTCGAAGCACGAACCATGCTTCAAACCTCCTACAAGCATCCAGAATGTGTTGTACAGATTGTACCCTCCCCGTTTACCCTGCACGTCGACCCCACCCTGCTCAATATGCTCGATAGTGGTGAAATAGGCGCGCCGCGTTTTTTTCGTTTTGAATATCAGGCGCCTCCCTCGGTTCAGCCGGGGGAAACTCTTCATTGGAGACGGAATAAAAAATACAGTGGTTCCAACATCATGACGCTGGGGATCATCTATGAATCCCTCCTACGCTGGTTCGGTTCCGCCGAATGGGTGGATGCCCATGCCGAAGTCATCAACAACCGCGCGGTTGACCCCGAAACCAACCAGGAAATCGAGGTCGAAGTTCCCGATTACTTGTCGGTTCAGATGAAGATGACCAACGGCATCCTGGGTTCCCTGTTGCTTCATGAATTCAGCACCCGCCCGACCAGTTCCTCCATTAAAATTTATGGCGACAAAGGATTCTTCCATTTGGATTTTGAGATGAACGGTAAACTCTACCTGTCCACAGGCCAGGGCGGCGAATTGAATGAAGTGCAAATTCCACCCGAACAAGCCGGGAAATGGCGGGTGGAAGAGGAGTTCATCAACACCATCCGCGGTTTGGAAGATATTGAATACACCACTTTCACCACCGGGGTGGAATACATGAAATTCACACAGGCGGTCAATGAAAGTTTCAATGGTGATGGAGAACGTATCAGCATTCCTCCGGGTTAAATCTTCCTTATTGTGACGACCCATGAAAACTCTCTCCCTCCATCCCTGGAAGGTCACCTCGCAACAAGCTCTGAAAATCCAAAAGGAACTGGCACATCGGATCGAACAGAAAAACCGCCTTCGAACTCCCCAGTGGATTGCGGGAGCCGATATCAGCCTGACCGTGAAAAGCAAGGAAGCCTTTGCCGGCATCGTGGTTTTAGACGCCCGCACCCTGGAAATCGTCAACGAATATTTCATCAAGGGAGAGATCGCGTTTCCCTATATTCCCGGCCTGCTCTCCTTTCGTGAAGCACCCTTGCTGTTAAAACTCTTCAAAAAAGTATCCCCCGCACCCCAACTGATTTTCTTCGACGGACAGGGGATAGCCCATCCCCGCAACCTGGGTCTGGCTTCGCACATGGGACTGTTTCTGGATTGCCCCA
>JAHELC010000004.1 GCA_024644405.1 Nitrospinaceae bacterium | reverse complement strand
GTGACGTCCTTGATCGGGCTTTCCGCGGGCTCCTCCTGCGGCTTCTGTCCGAATTCGAGCATACCTGCCCCCCAATTCCTGTGTGTTCGACCCTATATGAGCCTCGCTCGCGCCGGTGCCATCATGGTTAAGGATTTAATGAGCGCCGTTTTGCTCTTGGGCTCTTATAGTTTTTTCCTGTCGTTGGTATGGGCATCGCAAGGAGCTGTGGATGTCGCCTTCGTGGAAGCCGTCGTAGGAGCGGGATTAGCTACTGTTCTCTTTCTATTAACTCTATTCGGTACTGCACCCAAAGACACTCGGCTTCAGCGCCCTCCCCCTTCTCTGATAACATTAATTATTTTTCCTCTCTTGGGAGTTCTTTTGCTCTATGCCGCGAAGGATCTCCCTGGATTTGGGGACCCGAATTCCCCAGCGAGTCTTCATATTTCGCCGACCTATCTCGAGCAGAGCTATCAGGATACCCTCACTCCGAATGTTGTGACTTCGGTACTGATGGACTATCGATCGCTTGATACGATGATCGAAACCGTGGTGATTTTTACTGCGGGCATTGCTTGCGCTTTACTGCTAAGGAGACAGGCATAATGATACGCCCACACGACAGCATTATCGTACAGACCTTAGGACGTTTTCTCGTCCCGGTGGTCCAAATTTTCGGCTTATATGTGTTGTTTTTTGGGCAATACGGACCCGGGGGAGGCTTTGTGGGTGGGGTGATCCTAGGCACGGGGATGATTTTATCGGTTTTGATTTTTGGTCATAGCGGTTCCCGGGGTCAAATTGCCAAAAAGGTTTTACATGCTGATGGGGTCGGGATGCTGATCTACGCAGGGGTAGGTGGCTTGTGTATGATTGGAGGCGGAGAGTTTCTCAATTACGCGAATTTGGAAATTCCAGGCCTCGAAACTGCTTCTCGAAGATCTTTGGGAATCGTGCTCACGCAGATCGGTGTGGCTATTGATGTTGCAGTAACAGCCGTTTCTATTGTGTTCAGCTTGTCTGCTGAAGAGGTTATCGAGGATTCAATAAATGTTTGATGCAATTTTTGCAGTTTTACAGCGACCCAATTTTTTGACCTTTGTCATCATTTTCCTGTGGGGTTTTTATATCATGGTTACGCGATATAATCTCGTAAAGAAACTCATTGGGATGTATTTGGTACAAACCAGTGTGATTTTCTTCCTGGTGTCTATTAGCGCGAAGGAGGGCGCGACGGTTCCCATTCTCTTGTCAATCACGGAGCCGGTGCAAGCGGCCAATTACGCGAATCCGTTACCTCATGTCTTAACGCTCACTGCTATCGTGGTTGGCGTGGCAACCCTGGGCGTGGGATTGGCCCTGTGCGGGGCGATCTATCGAAAATACGGAAGTCTTGACGAACAAAAAATTCTTGAAAAATTAGAATGAGTCACCAACTTCCCGCAATCCTATTCTTACTCCCATTGTTTGCCGCTATTTCAATGCCACTGGTTTGTCTAAAGCACCGTCATTGGAGCCAGCGAATTTCCATGACGATTCTTGCGGTTATGGTGCTGGTCTCTATTTTGAATCTCCATAACGTCATTCATCATGGAGAGGTGCGGTATGTGTTTAGTGGGTGGGCTGTGCCCCTCGGTATTGAATGGGTGGCTGATGGATTAGCGAGTGTCATCTTAGTATTATTGAGTGCCTTGGGTTTGCTGGGTGTGGTGTTTACTGGACCAACTTCCCCAAAGGCTCTGGGTGGCCGAATAGTTCATTTTTACACTTTGATTTTGTTATTGGTATCCGCCTTGACCGGCATTGTTTTCGCTGGGGATTTATTCAATCTGTTCGTGTTTTTAGAAGTTGGCGCTCTCTCGAGTTACGCACTTGTGGGTGTCGCTGGCGGAAGAGCGCTGTTTGCAGCCTTTCGCTATCTTATATTGGGAACCCTTGGCGCTTCCCTTTATCTTTTAGGGGTGAGTTATCTCTATGCGTTGACTGGCACACTGAACATGGCTGATCTTGCCGACAGACTTCCCCTGTTACTACACTCTAAAGCTGTAGTGGGTGGACTGCTTTTTATGTTTATCGGCCTGGGGATCAAGATGGCCCTGGTCCCGTTTCATGCCTGGATGCCCGAGGCCTATACCTATGCTCCTGAGTCTACTGCCCCTATCCTGGCTTCACTCATCACCAAAGTAGTGCTCTTGGCGTGGGTCAGAATAATCTATTGGGTCTTTAATGCGTCAACTATTATTTTTGATATTCCTATTTTGCTGCTGGTGGCAGTTCTTGGAGTATTGGCGGCGGTCATAGGCGCAAGTCTGGCCTTGGCCCAGCGGGATATTAAAATGATGTTCGCTTATGGAGGGATTTCCCACATCGGCATCATTCTCATTGGAATCGGTCAAGGCAACCAAACTGGGTTTGTCGGAGGAATTTTTTATTTAATGAACGATGCCGTAATGCAAGCTGGCCTGTTTTTTATAGCAGGCGTGGCGATTTGTCAGTATGGGGTCCGAACAATAGACGACCTGGGGCGTGTAGGGAGACAAGCCCCCTGGCTTACTGGATCTTTGGTTGTTGTGTCCTTAGGCATGATAGGCTTGCCTCCGACGGGTGGATTTTTTGGCAAATGGTACATCATTCTGGGAGCGTTAGAAGCGGGCAATTATGTTTCGGTCGCTGCGGTGGTGCTCTCCACGCTCTTGACGCTTGCCTATTTCGTTAAACTGTTTGAGGGCATTTTTCGACAATCATCAACTCAATCGGACTTTCAGTTTGGTGAAATTCCACTCTCTTTTAAACTGACTCTGGGGGTCACGACCGCAGCTGTCCTGATTCTTGGTATATTCAGTGCTCCCATTGTTCAACTGTTGTTGAACCAGGCTCTGCCACCAGGTCTTTGATGGAAATTATGGCAATTTACGTCCTCGTACCTTTGCTTCCCCTCCTGGCTTCTCTCATTCTTCTGCTTGGAGGACGACGTTGGGGTGAAAAAAGTCACTGGATTGGGATTCCTGCTATTGGTTTTTCCTTTGTGTTATCAGTTGCCGCTTTCATTGAAGTGTTGAGAAATGGACCCTTTACTCTTTCTCTTTATCGCCTCTTTCAATCGGGCTCCTTGACCATTGATTTAACTCTGTATGTTGACCAACTGACGGTTTTGCTTTTGCTCTTGGTCACAGGAGTGAGTGGGATTGTGCATGTGTATTCCTCTCGTTATATGATAGGAGAGGCACGATACAATCGTTTTTTCGCCGTCATTGCCTTATTTACTTTTTCTATGATCTTGTTGGTCATGAGTGGCAACCTTTTGATGTTGTTGATCAGTTGGGAAGTCATGGGGATCTGTTCCTATCTGTTAATTTCACACGCAGCAAAACGACCTTCAGCTTGCCGGGCAGCCACCAAAGCTTTTATCGTTAACGCAATCGCGGATGTCGGATTCAGTTTCGGAATCATTCTAACCTTTTATACCTTTGGCACACTCGATATCCAGACTATTCTTGCTCAGGCTGAAGGCATGCAGGACCATACCATCAATATCTTAGGGTGGGTGGGCTTGGATCTTCATATCTATCCTGTGACGCTCATTCCCTTCTTCTTCTTTATGGGGGCCATGGGAAAATCAGCACAAATTCCATTTCACGTGTGGTTACCCGGGGCGATGGAAGCTCCGACTCCGGTCTCGGCGCTTATTCATGCGGCCACTATGGTGAATGCGGGTCCTTTCTTGTTAGTGCGATTGAGTCCGTTGATTATCCTTTCTCCGTACGCCATGGCGTTCATTGCCATTATTGGTGCTACTACCGCTGTATTTGCCGGAATCGTTTCCTTGACTCAATCGGACATCAAAAAGATTTTGGCCTATTCCACAATCAGTCAAATCGGGTTCATGGTGATGGCCTGTGGTTTGGGCGCGTTTGCAGTTGCGATTTTTCATCTTCTTGCTCATGGGTGCTATAAAGCGTTCTTTTTTCTATCTACCGGCAATGCGTTGCGATCCGTGGAAATGGAACTCAGGCATGACGACCATGCACACAATGTCCCTGAGGGTAGTGGGGTCTTATATGGCGGGGCCTTGCTGTTGGCGCTGCTCCCGCCGTTTGTGCTGTTTTCCGGGTCGTATGAATATTTGTGGGGGGTCACGGGGCTTGTTTCTGCCTCGATCGGATTCAAGATCATTGGCTTGATCACGGTATTTGTGGCTGCTCAATATCTTTTTAAAGGCGTCACCTCGCTTTTTGCTCACGGTCCAAAGACGTACTGGCCTGCTTCAGGACAGCATAGCTTGGAGACACAATCTGTTCGACCACGGTTTTTAAATGGCTCCATTTTAACGGGTCTTTTTCTGGCTACGGTTTTTGCTGGTGGGCTTTTGACTCTGTTTTGGAGTTGGTTCGCCAACTTTCTTGCTCCGGCTTTGACCTTTCCTGGAGTCGCGTTGGGCGAAGGTGCCGTCGAGCAAGGTTCTCCTTTTTGGCTTGTGGTTTCTCTTGGCATGGCAGTGGCGGGATGGGCCTATGCATACTCAACACAGTTTCGATCTCAACATCAGGTCTCCAGAGCAAGTGCGAGAAGCAATCGATTGTATGTCCTGTTTTGGAATAAAGGATATTTCGATGAAATCTACGACGCCTATCTGGTAACCCCAACCATTCGGTTCGCACACTGGTTGTGGCGAATTATAGATTTAAAGGTTATAGATCGCTTCATCCATTCTATCGCGACTTATTCGGTATATTTTGCCGGCTGGTTGTGGCAATTTATGGATATAAGGATTATAGATCGTTTCATCCAATCTATCGCGACTTATTCTGTGTATTTTGCCGGGCGGTTGTGGCGAATTGTTGATATTCGTTGGTTGGATCGGAAAGTGGGAAAAGTAGCAGAACATGTTGCTGCAGTGCAATTACTGCAAGAGATGGAATCCCGCACCATCCAACATCAATTATTAGTAATGATATTTTGGTTAGTGGCGATGACTGGACTATTGTATTTCTTGGTTTAATGAGTTCCCGATTTGTATCTCTATTATAAAAAATGGATCTGGTTGCGAATAGCCTCACATCATTTTACTTGTTCTAACTTGAAAAGCCGGGAGTTTGCTTCTTTCGTAGGCAGGAGGATTCTTAAATGGCTATATTGATGGATCATCTGATCAGCTGGATTATTGCCGTTCCTTTTTTTGGAATCGTCATCCTGGCGTTTGTGCGTGATGAAGAATGGATTCGACGAATTGCCTTTGGAATCACAATGGTGGTGTTTTTCCTTTCGCTGATACTATGGAAGAATTTTGATTCCACCCTGCCAGGCATGCAGTTCGTGGAGCGCGTGGAATGGATGACCACCTTTAATATTCAGTATGCGGTTGGTGTTGATGGCATCAGTATTCTCATGGTGATACTCACAGCCCTTCTTTGTCCTCTCTGTATCCTTTGTTCGTGGACGGGAATTAAAACACGAGTACGAGCCTATCTCTCGCTGATCTTGTTAGTTGAAGGCGCCATGCTTGTGGTCTTTACCGCCCTGGATCTTTTCCTGTTTTTCATGTTGTGGGAACTCACAATGATTCCCATGTATTTCATGATTATTCTCTGGGGGGGGCCGAATCGTGTTGCTGCCGGGCTTAAATTCGTTTTGTACAGTCTAACAGGAAGCTTACTTCTACTAGTGGGAATCTTGGGTGTTTATCTTAATGGGGGGCATACCTACGATCTGTTGGTGTTATCGGAACAAACTTATTCTTCCAACACACAATTCTGGTTATTCCTGGCGTTCTTTCTGGCTTTTGCCATAAAAATGCCAATGGTTCCCTTTCATACGTGGCTCCCGGACGCACACTCCGAAGCCCCGACGGCTGGAAGTGTGATTTTAGCTGGGGTGCTGTTGAAAATGGGGGGATATGGTTTTTTGCGTTTTTGTTTGCCGATGTTTCCAGAGGCTTCTGCGACCTTCGCCCCATTTATTCTGTGGTTATCGATCATAGGCATTGTCTATGGCGGGTATATGGCTTTGGCGCAGTCAGATCTTAAAAAGCTCGTGGCCTATTCTTCAGTTTCCCACATGGGTTTTGTTACTCTCGGAATTTTTGTGTTCAACAGCCAAGGCATCCAGGGGGCCGTCTTGCAAATGTTTAATCACGGCATTACTACTGCAGCCCTATTTATTTCTGTTGGAATATTGTACGACCGCACTCACAGTCGAGCGATTTCTGACTACGGCGGCTTGCATAAACCCATGCCAAGATTTGTTGCATTGTTCTTTTTATTTTCAGTCGCCGCCTTTGGGCTACCAGGAACCTGTAATTTCATCGGCGAATTTTTAGTCTTGGTAGGAACTTCCTATGTCAGCTTTGCCATGGTTCTTATCTCTATGGGCGGTATTGTCTTAGCGGCCGCATATATGTTGTGGATGCTCCAAAGGGTGGCGTTGGGAGAACCATCGACAGAAGCCGCCAAAGTGCTCCCAGATTTATCGAATCGGGAATTGGCTACGCTGGTTCCATTGGCTATCCTCGTATTGTGTATTGGATTGTATCCCGGACCATTGATGGAGATGATGGATGCGAGTGTGATTCACCTCATCCAACAAACCATAGAACCCCAAGTTGATGCAGTGCCTCAACTTCAGCTTAGACCCTAAACAAACCTTTATCTTTTTTGGAGTATTAGCGGAGTTGCAAAACGGGCTCCGCCTTCAACATATTGAGGGCGTCCACAACCAGTAATTAGATTTCAGAAGGCTCATAAATAAAATCAGGCATAAATAACGACCGTCTTTGTCCCACGGCTCTGGAAGCTGCTTGTGGTACCTTAAAATTTATCCAACGGTTCGTGAACATACCCACACCAAACATAACTGATGTTTCCGATCCCTGTTAATCCCGGCAGCTTTCCCTGACTTTCAGTATCTCTGGCAGAATTTCGATGAATTTATTTACCAGAACCGGATCAAAGTGAATACCGGAATTATCTTTTAATTCTTGTACGGCCTTTTCCACCGGCCATTCTTTTTTATAAGGACGCTCTGAGGTGAGTGCGTCAAACACGTCGCAAACAGCCACAATACGCCCTTCCAGAGGAATGTCTTCACCTTTCAATCCGTTGGGATATCCCGAACCGTCCCATTTCTCATGATGGGTACGGGCGATATTTTCAGCCATTTGTATCAGGTTGGAGCCGGAACCGGACAGGATTTGCCCTCCGATTTCGGCATGCGTTTTCATAACTTCCCATTCGGCATTATCCAGCTTTCCGGGTTTCAGCAAAATGTTGTCGGGAATTCCGATTTTACCGATGTCGTGCATTGGACTGGCATGCTGCAGGAGCTCACATAGATTGGAGGATAGCCCTATTGCATCTGCCAAAAGATAGGAATAACGGCTCATACGGATAACATGCATCCCGGTTTCATTATCCCGGTATTCCGCAGCGCGGCTCAGGCGCTGTGCGACTTCCAACCGGGTATCGGCCAATTCCTGAGTCCTCTCACGGATTTTCTGATCCAAAATTTTATTCTGCTGATTGATGCGATTGTGAAGCAGACAGACATTGAGAATGTTTTTGATACGCGCCACCACTTCTACCCCATTGAAGGGTTTGGTAAGAAAATCCATCGCTCCCGAAGCCAAACAGCGGATCTTGGTCTCTTCATTATTGTTTGCGGTAATTATCACAACGGAGGGATAACTCTCTGTTTCGATCTCTTGAAGTTTCTCTATGACCTCTACCCCATCCATATAAGGCATATCGAGGTCCAGAAGAACCAGATCCGGGCGAAATTCCCGATAGATTTGAACTGCATCCCGCGGGTCAGTAGCACAGCGTACCGAACTGTATCCATTCCGGTTGAGCAAATACTCCAACAGCCTGACGTTGGACTCTTCATCGTCGACGACAAGAATCTTGCTGTCCAGAACATTCTCAAATGATTTCCCTGGATACTTGGGACGGTTCATCAGCAGGCCTCTCATTATATATTCAGGGTCAACCCTGGGTACTTTGATGATCCAACTCAAGGTTGGTTGGAAATTCCAAATCCAATTTTGCCTTGACCCATGCTGGTACGGGTTTCGTTCCTGAGCTGTTGAGACCGATTTCTCCCTCGATCTTGTCGAAAGTTCGCCAATGATTACTACTCAATTCAGTACTGGAAATCTGTTTTTTCAATTTGCCATTGGGTTTGTATACTCGGACTTCAAAAAACATGTCAGCCTCCTAAAAGTAAGATTGAGAACGATCCAATCATTAATCCCATTGACTTCTCTTTACTTAAAAGCAATTTATATGCCATTAAGGGTTAATAAATAAGTCATTGTTTTATTTAATATTACTGAGCAAGTGATTGAAGGGGTGACGCTGATGGTCACAAGAATTCCCGGAAATGAAACACTTTGCGTCACAGAGTTTGGACAGACTGTTTCACAATGGGTAACTTCACAGCGCGGGGTGAGACGGCGGAAGGAATTTAAAATCGTTGTATTTTCGAAAGTTACAGGCTTTGAAGTGCGGCAAATATATGAAGTGTGATCGACTGATCGGCAAACCGCATCATTGGACTCCTTGCCTGGAAGGAAGTTTTACGATAAACGTGGCGCCCTGACTCGGTTGACTTCTAGCGGTGATCTGTCCTTTATGGTGCGTAACGATTTTATGGCAAATGGCCAGCCCCATACCCGTGCCCCCATATTCACTGTGGCCATGAAGGCGCTCAAAGGGACGAAAAATCCGATCCAGATGTTTTTCATCAAACCCCTTGCCATTATCTTCAATATAAATTTCTTCGAATTTCTCATTGAATCCGGCATATCTGATTTTGATCACAGGAGCCACTCCATCTTTGTGGTATTTAAGACCGTTGGATATCAGATTTTGGAACAATTGGCGCATTTGAAATATTCCCCCCTCAACTCTGGGAAGGGTATCCACCTCCACGCGTCCCTTGGTTCTTTCAATCTGGACCTCCAGGTCCGCCAACACTTCCGACACCACCTCGTTCAGATCAATTTCCTGAAAAGGGGCTGAATGCATCGTGACTCGGGAAAAATGGAGGAGACCATCGATCAAACCTTTCATGCGGATCGCGGATTTTTGCATTCGGTCAATATAATCCTTGCCCGTATCGTTTAAAACAGATCCAAACTTTCCGGCAAGCCGGTCCCCAAACGCAATGATCTTCCTTAACGGTTCCTGAAGATCGTGAGACGCAATATAGGCGAAGTCCGTCAATTCCTCTGTGGATCTTTCCAGCTCAGCCGTTCGTAACTGAACTTGATCCTCCAGGAGTTGATTGTGCATTCGAACTCGTTGATGCAATAATCGCATTTCCAAAAGATTCTTGATGCGCAAGTTCGCTTCTGTCAGGTCGAAGGGTTTACCCAAAAAATCCTTCGCCCCAGACCTCAAGGCCCGCAGCTTGGATTCCTCGTCTTTCAAGGCAGTCAACACCAAAACAGGAACCAGCGATTCCGGGTCCACGATCTTCAGCTGCTCCATAACTTCGAAACCATCCATCCGCGGCATATTCAAATCCAGCAATACCAAGTCGGGCTGGACCTCGTTAAATAACTCAAGGGATTGTGTGGGATCGGAAGTACTGTGAAGACTGTCGTATCCTTCCTGAATCATCATTTGTTCCAGCAGAAGGACGTTGCCTGGCTCGTCGTCCACGATCAGTATTTTGGATTTCAGATAAGCTTTTGGATCCAACATAGTCTCCCAAGTTTATGAAGATAAATTTAAAGAAGCTCCCTTTTTCTGTCCCAGCAGCCGGTCCACCACTTCCATAAAACGGGCAATATTAATCGGTTTGGTAATATAAGAATCAAAACCTGCTTCCAATCCATGATCAATATCCTCTTGCATGGCATTGGCGCTGACGGCAACAACAGGGATGGAGCGGATTTCCCGATAGGCCCGTAGCGCCTTCAGGGTCATATAACCATCCATTCCCGGAAGGTTGATGTCCATTAGGATCAAGTCCGGGTGATGCGCCAGGGCGAGTTCTATCCCCGTCCTGCTGTCTCTAGAAAATATCAACCGGATATTCGGCCGGGTTTTCAATACCTGCCTGATCAAAATCAGATTATCCGGATTGTCCTCAACATACAAAAGGGTATAATTCTCATTCGGGTTCAGCGGTTTTGACAAAAATTCAATTTTAGACTCTTCTGGGCTCTTCTCCTCTTCCTGGGCCATACCGGCCGGAAGTTCCAGGGTAAAACAACTGCCTTTATCCAGTGTGCTTTGAACGGAGATATTCCCGCGCATTTGCTCGACCAGGCGCCGGGTTATGGTGAGACCGATACCGGTTCCCTCCACTTCCGAGTTATCAGCATCCAGTCTCGCAAAGGGTTCGAATAAATCATCGATTTTATCTTTTGAAACTCCAATGCCCGAATCCTCGATACTGATCCGAATTTTTCCTTCGGATGTTTTTCTATAATAAATGGAAATGATGCCTTTTTCGATATTGTACTTGACCGCATTGGATAATAAATTTAGAAATACCTGCTTCAGGCGTATCCTGTCCCCGTACACCACAAGACTGGGAATGGAGACCATATTCACAATTTTGATTTTTCTTTCTTTCGACATCGGCATAATCAAAATCAACACTTCTTTCATCAGGGGAACAACATCCACATTTTCCATGGAAACGGTCATTTGCCCCGATTCAATACGCGCCAGATCCAGCATCTCATTGATCAGTTCCAGCAAATGGTCCCCCGCCTTCCGAACTTGACTGACCCAGGGTTTTTGTCGAACCGTTAAACGATCGATCTTATCTATTTCGAGAATTTGCGCAAAACCCAGAATTGAATTCAAGGGGGTTCTCAATTCGTGACTCATGCGTGATAAGAAATCCGATTTGGCCCGGTTGGCTCGCTCCGCCTCTTCCTTGGCCTGGACCAGCGCTTCCTCCACCCGCTTTCTCCTTAATATGTCGCGAAACGTAACCACCGCCCCTACAATTTTTTCATCCTCATAGATAGGCGTGCAGATGTATTCCGCCAGCAAAGCAGAACCGTCTTTTGTCCAGAATACCGCTTCGTCCTTAGACTGTGTCTGACCATCCTTGAATACCTGGTACAGAGGATAGTCCTGGCTCTCGGAAGATCCCTCCTCATCAAGAAAACTCAGAACCTCGTGCATCGATTTTTCCACCAACTCGCCTTCACCAAAACAGGTCATTTTCAAGGCCGAGGGATTATAAAATGTGATCTGACCTTCCAGGTTCATCCCGAAAATTCCATCCCCAACAGATTTAAGGATCAACTCGTTTTGCCGGGTCAGACGTTCCAAAGACCATTGAGCCTGCTTCTTCTCTGTAATATCCTGAACGACACCGGTATACGCCCTCCGCTCACCGATATAAAATTCATTAACCGCCAACTCCATCGGAAAAACCGAACCATCTTTCCTGACGCCCCAGACCTCACGCTTCAACCCGAGGATCTTGGACTCCCCGGTTTCGTGATATCTTTGCATATAATCGTCGTGCTCGCTTTGATAAGGCTGAGGCATCAACATACTGACGTTTTTGCCGATCACTTCCTCAGCCGAATACCCGAAGATTTTCTCAGCGGTGGGGTTGAACAACTCGATGGCTCCGTCTTCATCTATGGTCACGATGCCATCCACCACATTCTCGACAATGGCGCGGATTTGGGCTTCGCTATCCCTTAAAGTCTCATTAACTTTCTTCAATTCCATCGTCCGTCGCTGAACCCGGCCTTCCAGTTCATTTTGGGCCTGCAAGCGTACCTGCTCCGCCTCCTTGCGCTCGGTAATGTCCTGAACGATTGCCAAGAACAGAGAACTCTCATCAATAGCGGTCAACTGCAAACGGACCTCTACCGGATAACTGGAGCCGTCTTTACGGATCTGTTCGGTATCAAATACAATGCGGGAAGTCGATCCGTTTCGGAGAGCCTTGATCAGTTTTTCAATCCGCTCCGGCTTAAACTCTGTAAAAATATCAAAAGGGGTCAATTGCAGCAGTTCTTCCTTGCTGTACCCCAGGTTTTCACAAGCTCCTCGATTGACTTCAACATATTTAAACGTCTGCACGTCAAAGATATAAATTTCATTGAAAGAATCGTCCAGAATACGGCCCATCCGGTTGGACAGGGCCTCCACCCGTTTTCGCTCGGTAATATCCCGAACCAATCCGATGAATACCCGTTCGTCCTGCAAAAAGATTTCACTGATGGCGATTTCCATATCAAAAATGGATCCGTCTTTATGTCGGCCCTGTACCTCCCGTACGGTTCCCAGAATATTTTTTTCTCCGGTTAACAGATATTTATTCAAATAATTGTCGTGTTCGCTGAAAAACGGTTCCGGCATCAGGATTTTTACGTTTTTGCCAATCACTTCTTCCGCCTTGTACCCGAAGATGTCTTCAGCAGCCAGATTGAACGACTGGATGATGCCGTTGGGATGGATCGTGACAATTCCATCGAGTGTATTCGATAAAATCAAATCAGCCTTTTTTTCACTGTCCTCCAGTAAATTGGAAACCTTTTCCCGTTCTCTTTCCGATTTCATTTCACGTGCTGCTAAAAATCTGAAGCTGCCAATGGCGGTAATCAATAAAACAAAAAATGAAATGAACACCCGTTCCATAATGATCAAAGGTGCAAAAGCCTCGTCCAGATCGATTTTCGTAGTCAGACCAAAACCATATTCTTCAATCCAGGTCCAGGCCCCGATCACCCTCACGCCCCGGTAATCGGGGTAACCGTTAATATCCACACCAGTTTCGCCTTTGAGCGCTTTTCCGGCCGCATGGGTCAAACGAGGATTTCTCTTGTTAAAATATTTCCCCCGCTCGATCAGTTTCACCATCAACATGGACATCTGATCCGGATCTTCCGGAAGAACTTCCATACTTCTCAGCTGTTCATCGAACCGGCTGTTGCTGATCAAATATCCGCTGTTATTAAAAGCGAAGGTTTCCCCCGACTCCCCTGTTCTCCCCAATTCCATAATTCGGGAAAATTCGATTTCCGGCCTCAATCGAAAAGACAGAACGGCCGCCACTTCGCCGGAATCGTCCCGGACAGGAGCCGAAATGAACATGGTCGGCCAATTCTCCTTCCATTGCCCATGAATGGTCGGCAGAGGGGTTTCGGAAAAGAAAGGAAGGGAAACCACCGTCTCCCCTTTCAGGGAACGCCTTATGAAATCCGAATACTCGATCAATTCCCGTTGACCCACCGGCTTGTCTAACAAAGCACCAATCTGCAGTCCGGACGAGTTGAATACAACAAACTCTACATAATTGTGCCGGTTGCATACCGGACCCAGAATTCTGCGGAGTTCTTCCAATTCCTCGCTTTTTAAAAGAGTCCCCGGGAGCACATCATCTTGCAGGGTGCGCTGTGACAATGAAAGGATGTTTGCTTTCACATTGGGATTATTGGCCCAATTTTTGACCTGAGAGCTTTTTTCCTGGTTCCAGATTCTCAGGGTATCCTGATTGGATTGGAGAAGGGTTTGCAATTCGGAGGAAAGGTTTATTTCAAGCTGTTTTTTAACGGCATTCAAACCGACTAAAACGATGACGCCGAGCGCAAAAAGCATCAGTAACAGAATCTTGCGACCGCCCAGAAGAAACCCCAGAAAACCTTCATTCGTTTTATTCATCTGTCTGCCAAGTGACGCCATGCAAATTTCCCGAAACTAATGCAGGCAATATCAACGGTAATCCATTGAATTGATTAGGAGAATCACCATTATGCCGCAACCGCATCACATTCCACCACTGTTTTGCCAGCCGTAATCATTAACAGCCGATTATTCAAGATTTTTGGATGAGGCCACTGTCCGGGTTTTGTAAAATTCCGGATCGACCCGGCGAATCACACCTTCGACATCCAGGAGATCGGTCACTTTATCCTGGACCACTGCGGAACCGAGTAATCCCGGCCGAACCGCTCCCTTTTTGAGGGTCACGGACTCTTCCACAATATCAATGATTTTATCCACAACCACACCCACGCTACGCCCCTGGGCGGAATAAACAATAACCCGCACGGGACCTTCTTTTACCTCTGTAGTATTCATACCAAAAACATCGGACAGGAAAATCAAAGGCATGATATCGCCCCGGTACTGGACCACTGGCCTCTCATCAGAGTTTTCCAACATGCTTTGATTGAACTCCTCGAGCCGCGCGACCAGGGTCAAGGGTACCGCCATCCGGGTTTCGTTGCCGGGAGAGAAAATCAGCAACGGTTGACGGTCAACGCCCTTGGCTTCCTTCTCGTCTTTGATATCCTCGCGAACAGGATCGCGGTCTTCCTGATACGCAACATGGGCTTTTTGTGCCACTCCCATGGCATCGAGTATCAGAACCACCTTGCCGTCTCCCATGATCGTGGCGCCGGCATAAGGGGTCATGCCTTTCAGCAGCTTGCTGAGCGGTTTCACCACGATCTCTTCGGTATCGTTGATACCATCCACCACCAAACCGAACTGGCAGGCCCCCGCTTGCAGGACAACCACATTCACGGCGTCGGAATTGGGCTGGTTCTCAATCTGCAACAACTCGCTCAGATACACGAGGGGAAGAAGTTTGCCGCGGAGCCGATAGAAAGGAGATTCCTGAATCGTTTCGATGTCCGATTCACCCTCCACGACCTCCAGCCGGAACAATTCCACAAGACTCACCTGCGGAATCGCATACCTCAATGCGCCACAAGTCACAATCAATGCCGGGATAATAGCCAGGGTCAAAGGTATTTTGACTTTCAGGGTCATCCCCTGCCCTACCTTGGAATGAATATCGACGGTCCCCCCGATTTTTTCTATATTGGCCTTGACCACGTCCATGCCCACTCCCCGGCCGGACAAATGGGAGACCGTTTCCGCAGTGGAGAAACCCTGAGTGAAGATCAAATTGATGAGTTCGCGATCGCTCATCCGGTCGGCTTCCTGGGGAGTAATTAGATTTTTGCTGAGAGCCTTCGTCTTGATATTTTCTGGATCTATGCCGCCACCATCATCCTTGATTTCAATAATGACTTGACCGCCTTCATGGGAAGCCCGGAGAGAAAGACGGCCTTCCGGATTTTTTCCGATGGCGACTCTTTCATCAGGCGTCTCAATGCCATGATCGACGGAATTGCGGATGATGTGCGTCAAGGGATCCTTGACCGCCTCGATCACGGTCTTGTCCAACTCAGTGGACTTCCCTTCCATATGCAAACGGACTTTTTTACCGCACGCCGTGGCAAGGTCGCGCACCACCCGTGGAAACTTGTTCCAGATATTGCCAATCGGCTGCATGCGGGTTTTCATCACCCCTTCCTGAAGTTCGGAAGTCAATTGATCCAAGTGCTGGGTGGTGGAAAGGTAGGACGGGTCCTGTTCGGTGGCTGTCAATTGAACCATCTGGTTGCGCGCCAGCACCAATTCGCCCACCAGGTTCATCAGCCTGTCCAGAATATCAACATTGACGCGGATACTTTCAGTTCGGCGGTCACTTTCGGACCTGCGATCTTTGTGCTTTGCCAGATAGGCTTCCTCCGCCTCAATATTCCCCGATCGCCGTTCGACCGCATCCCTTCGTTCCGATTTCTTCTCTTCTGCGAGCGGGACTGCATCGTCACCGACAGGCATCGATTCCTTAGCCGGGCGGTTGCGTTTTTTCCTGGCGGCTTTGACAGTTTCTATTGTTTTGGGTTCAGGATTTTGGCCGGACTGCAGATAAGTGATCAACTCAATCAGATCGGAATAATCAATATCACCTTCAGAGCGGTTGCTTTCAATGTTGGACAAGATTTCACGAACCGCGTCCACCATCATCAGCAGGGAATCGGCAATATCCGACGTCATGCTCAGTTCCCCGTCTCTCAGTTTGCTGAGAAGATTTTCACCGACGTGCGCTACGGACTCCAGTTTGGTAAAACCTAAAAAACCGCAGGTTCCCTTGATGGTATGAATGGTCCGGAATATACTCGCCAGCAAACTCTTCTCTTCCGGGTTGGCTTCCAGACCCACCAGATCCTGATCCAATTGATCCAGGTTTTCATAACTTTCGGTGAGAAATTCGCCGATGATCGGACTCATATCGTCCATGGGATGGACCTCCGGGCAGTAACAACCTTGTACAACATTAAATGATTTTTTTTGATTTCCTGTACCCGACCGCTTGGAGATTGCTCTCCCTTTGAAAAACAAGAAAGAGACAGACTCGTTAAATAGTCCGAATTGGCTTTTTTTAAAGAAAAGCCCCGTTGTCTCGGTGAAATTCGTGAAAAGGCTTAATATCAGTTTAATTACAGCAGATAGGGATGTAAAGTTATAAAGCCGGGAAAATAGAGACGCGTCGGTACAACTCTTTCACGAGCCTTATTTTCAGCATAACTTATTTAAATATAATGACTTATTGGAGTCTCGGTTACCACGAAAAGCATGCTCTTCGGGGATTGGAATAGGATTCAATCAAAAAGCGCCTCATCCTCCGGTCACGGAAGGGAAGGCCGAGTGAACGGACTCGGGGGGAGAACGCCTGGCGGGGATGGAAATCAGCAGTTTTCCAAAACTTTCTGGTAGTGCTTTCGGTTCAGACCGTATTTTTGAATTTTATAATAAAGCGTCTGGCGGGGGATGCCCAATGCGAGATAGGTATTTTTGATATCACCATTTTGACGAATGAGTTCCTGCTCGATAATGGTTTTTTCAAACGCGGTCAATTGATCATTGAGGGTCAACTCTCCGTTTCCGGAAACACCGTTGTCAGGAAAAGGCGCAAAGCACTCGTTTTGCCCCGGTATATCCATGATCAATTGGAGCACGTATTTTTCAGCCTCGTTTCTCAATTCACGCACATTGCCTTCCCAGGGCCGCGTCAATAATTTCTGCATAAAATCTCCGGCCGGCAGGGTGAGCACCGACACCTTGTACCGCCAGCCGATTTCCGAGACGAAATGATTGAACAGCAATGGAATATCTTCCATCCGTTCTCGCAGAGGAGGCAGATACATCTGAAACACATTGAGACGGTAATACAAATCCTTTCGAAACTTATTCTCCTCGAAAGCCCGTTTCAAATCCGTTTTGGTCGCGGCGATGACCCGAACATCGACGGGTATGGGGTCATTGGAGCCCACCCGGTAAATGACCCGGTCCTGAAGTATATGGAGCAACTTCACTTGAAGGTGGAGCGGCATGCTCTCGATTTCGTCCAGGAAAACGGTGCCTCCATGCGCATACTCGAACTTTCCGATGCGGCGTTGGTCCGCACCGGTGAACGAACCCGCCTCATGTCCAAAAAGTTCGCTCTCGATAATATTTTCCGGAATCGCACCGCAATTGATGGACACAAAGTTATTTTCTTTCCGGGGGCTGTTTTCATGCAGACAGCGGGCGACCAGATCTTTTCCGGAACCCGTTTCCCCTAAAATAAGAACATCCGGATCGGAACCGGCCATGCTGGTGATCGTTTCCCGAAGCCGCGCCATGGCGGGGGATTTCCCGATGATCCTGAAATTGGTTTCCTGCTGGTCGTTGATTTCTTTCCTTAAAACGCGGACCTCCCGGACCAGGCGGCGTTTTTCCATCGCCCGGTGCACCACTTCCATCAGGACTTCGCCGGAAAAGGGCTTTTCCAGAAAATCGTAGGCCCCGTCGCGAATGGCTTGAACCGCGGTCGGAATATCTCCCTGCCCGGTGATCAGGATCACCGGCAAATCGGAATCGATTTCCTTGATCCGTTTCATCATGGAGATACCGTCCATTCCCGGCATGATCACATCACTGATAATGATTCCCGGCCATCCGAAACTGATCCGGTTCAAGGCGGCTTTTGCCGAATCGAAGGTTTCCACTTCGTAATTCCGCCGCTCCAGGGTGTCTTTATAACCCAGCCGGATGATCTTTGAATCTTCGACTACGATGACTTTGTCTTGGCCCATGTGTTAACTCAACTCCAGGAAGTGGTGGATGTTAAATATTTATCCGAACGGCGAGAGGCCTTTCGGGATATTCGTTTGGGGAGCGTGATAATAAATGCGGTGCCCTTGCCATCAATCCCTTTTTCCACATCGATCCGGCCGCCGTGGGCTTTGATGATTCCATAACTGACCGCCAGTCCCAGACCCATGCCTCCGCTCTCCTTTTTGGTCGTAAAAAAAGGTTCAAATATCTTTTGCCGCTGGTCATCCGGAATGCCCTGTCCGTTATCCCTCACAAAGATTTTCAGCGAAGACTCCAACGCTCGCGTGCCTACTATAATTTTCCCATCATTCTCTGAAACAGCCTCCTCCGCATTGTTCAGAAGGTTCAGGATCACCTGCTTGATCTGATCTTCAATGCCGCAAACTTTCGGAAGTTTGTTGTCCAGGTCCAGCACCAGCTTCATGTTCCGCTTTTGCAACCGGGCTTGAGTCAACGCCACCATGTCTTTGATCGCGGAATGCAGATCCATCGGCTCGACGGAATGCGAAGAGGGCCGATGAATATCCTGCATTTGTCCCACCAGGTCCATCGCGCGGTAGCATTCGCGAATCGCCAGTTCCAACAAATCTTCAGAACCCTGCTTCAGGGAAAATTCCCGGGCGGCTCTTTCGAGGACATTGAGAATACCAAACAGGGGATTTTTAAATTCGTGAGCCAGAGAAGCGGCCAGTTTACCGGTCGCCGCCCATTTTTCCGATTGCACCAGTTGCTTCTGCAGGCTTGTGGACTCCTCGGGTGCGGAAATCAGCCCGGATTCATTCAGTTCTTCAAGTTTATTCCGGGTTTCATTGAGGATTTTTTCTGCATAGTTCAGTTTGGAAACATCCACTATCGTCGCGACAAATTTTCGTCCCGTTTGTTGAGCCAGCTCTCCCACGGACAAATCCAGAAACAGCCTGGCGCCATCCTTGCGCAGACCCATGGCCGCCGCTTTCAGGGTACCGGGCTCTTCCTCGCTGCCGGCATCAATTCTTTGAAACGCGTTATGGTTTTGTGAAGGATTCTGTCCGATAATCAAATTCTTGATGTTCTGACCGATCAGAGTCTTGCCCGCATACCCGAACAACTTGGCTGCCGCGACATTGAAGGAATCGATCACCCCCCGTTCGCTAAACATCACCACAGCTTCTCGTCCCTGTTCCGTAAGACTTTCAACCTGACTCTCGGCCTGACTTCCGGCGTTTTTCAGGTTTTTATATTCCATAATGGTGCTCAGTAGCCGGGTGGCGGATAAAATCCATTTGAGTTCTGTCGAGGAAGGGGACCGGGGCTCGCGATTGTAAAAGGTCATTACCCCCACCGCCTGCTGGTCGGAACCCCGCAGTGGAAACGACCACGAAGCCCTGAATCCATGAGTGGCCGCCAAATCGTGACGCCGCTCCCAAAGAGAACTCTTGTTGATATCTTCAATGAGGATCGGTTTGTTTTGAGTGACAGCGCTGCCCCAGGGATTCACCTCACCCCCCAGGCTGACGGATCCGATTTCCTGCAATATGGGTGCGGGAAGGCTGGGACCTGCGATACAGTCCAGTTGAGCCCTTTCGGAATTCAGCAAATGGATGGATCCCGACATCTGGTCCGAACAGGATTCCATTTCCGAAATCAACGAAATTAAAATCTCCTTCAACGGTTCTCCCCGAATCAACATCTCCAAAGCTCGGGTCTGGGCGGACAAAAACTGGGACAGGCTCTGATAGGGATCTTTTCGGCTTTTCGTTACCCGGCGTTCCAAACGGGGGGCGGGTTTATTCGTTTCCTTTTTCCGGGCCACAATCAGGGAATCGGATACTTTAGGCCGGGGCGAAAAAGTAGTGACTTCCGGAGTGTCCAGACAAGCCGTTACTTTTTTGAGTATCTCCGCCCAGGTGAAAGGCTTGAGTACGAAATCACGGACTCCAAATCGGGAGGCTTCGTCCGAGGTCAGCAGTTTGGGATAGCCGGTGACCACGATGACGGGAATTTGGGGGTTGATTTTTTTGATCTTTCTTGAAACCTGCAGTCCATCCATACCCTTCAATTTCAGGTCGGTAATCACCAGGTCGAAGCTGTCATTCTGGAATTTACGGAGACCTTCCTCACCGTTGAGGGCGGTGGTGATCTGGTAGCCATTGTCCTGAAAGTTGCCTTTCAGGGTCTCAACAACCAGGCTTTCGTCTTCTATTAATAGAATAGAATCGGGATCCCTCATTCCTCCTCCAAAGGAAAAGTGGGAATCAAGCAGGCTCGGGCAAACTTGATGTGTGCCGAACTCCGTCTGACAGACTTACTGAACTGAAATCCAAATAAACTTCAACAAAAGCAAAAAAAAGTCTAAACTGACTATTTTTATTAAATTACCGGGTTCGCTTTTGAACTATGATTGTATGAAACAGGGCCTAAAAGTCAACAAAATAAACCCGGCGAAAATCAAATAAGGCAAATTTTTTCAATACTTTCGGAAACTTCACTCCGAATTGGAACCTGATAATTACCGTGACCTCAGGCAGCCCCTCCGGCTGGTGCTCCCGGTACAGGGGTCAAAAGAAATCCAGCGCCCATAATCCCCGGCCCGGGAAGTGGGCAGGAAGCTTCTAATACCCGTTTCAAATAGATACGTGATTTGGACTCAACTACTTAACCCTGGAGCTTAAAAACCACAGCGAAATTTCCTGAAATCAAATGATCTTATCAATCCTATTATTAAAGTCCCAATTTTCGGCAGGGTCAAGCATAAAATGAATTTTACTTTCCATGTAATTGATAATTAAGGCTTTGAATTTGGGTCCCCAACGGGGTTTGTCGGTGAGTTTGCCGGAATATATAAAAAAAAAGCCTGACACAAGGTCAGGCTTTTTTACCTGGGGACATCTTTAGAGAGGAGGTAAACCAGGGTAATTCAGATTTGTAATGCCTTTAAATCACAATTCCAGGGCATCTTCCCGTTCCATATCGTTGATGACAATCCAGTGACCGCCGCCGTGTTGCACGCGGGCCTGCCATTCTTCCAAACGGTCCAGATATTCCTGGGGATTCACATTGTCCGTGCGCAACTTGGTGACATTGAGGGCCCGAACAGTAAAGTTATCCAGTGTGAAATTCATATTTCGGACAAAGCCTTTGGGCAGTTCCTCTTTAAGATCCGAATAAATGAGGATGTGCTTTTCGGCCACATTCACTTCGTTCAGGTATTCGATCGCCTGCAGCAGACCGCCGGAAATATCGGTATATTTACTGCCTCTGACCGACTTGACGAATTTATCCACAGTCTGCGCAAAGACCTTCTTTTGATTGTTGGAAACTGAAGGCCTCGCATCGAAAGTGACTTTGGCCACGATATCCTTTTCACTGAAACTGCCACTGTCGATCCGCGCCACCACCAGGGAATCGCCTGGCCCCAGCTGGGTCCCCATCAGATAGTTGATGATTTGCTGGGCTTTTTTCAATTCCGCGGTGTATGTGCCGGACGTATCCAGTAACAGGTAGACTCCCCGGCCACTCCCGGATTTGGAAGTATTACTATCCGTACAGGAAGTCATCATCAAACAAAAACTCATTAATACAATAATAAATACCTTTTTCATTTTGTAACCTCCCCTACTTCCAGTTTGGTCCCGATTCGGGATCCTTCCTCCACACTTTGGTTGGGCTGTCGTTTCACCATACGCTCGATCCAAAGCGGCAGAAAAATGAATACATCATAAACGTGGGTCAACCATTGGCCGGCATGGCGGAATCCCATGCCAATCGAACGCAGGGCCATGGCACTGCCCTGGAGGAATATGACCAGCAACTCGCCAAAAACGACTCGTGCGGTATGCCCCAGGGACTCCAAAGGTATCGCTACAAAAGCCAGGGCGAAGGGTAAAATAAATCCCAATATCATTTGACCCAGCATTGGAATCCATTTGTTCATCCCGGTCACTTCAACCACTTTTTCGACACCACCGGCTGTCAAAGAATGACGCAGGGCACTTAAATCCGCCGCAATATGGTCACGCATGAAAGCCAGGGCCGCTTCGACACCGGCCAGTGTCAACAGAAAAGAGAAAGAAATCCAGGCCATGCGAGTTCTCAGCTTGTCATCCAAAGCTCCGATCACTGGAAACATGTGCGTAAACCGCAATGCTTCCATCATAAAAATTCCCAAAAATATTTCCACCAATATGATGACCAAGGCGGCGAATTCAGAAACCTTGAAAGCCCCGATACTCGCCGTGGCTCCGACCATTTCGGACATCGGCAGAGCGATCAGATTAAAGTTGATGATGACACCGCCAATGGCAACCATGACCGCCAGCAGGGAATAGGAAAAGTAGATAGCCGCAGACGATTTGAGCGAACGCTCCGCTGACTTCGATCCACTGAGTATCTCCTCGTATTTCTCCATATGCTTGTCAATTTCCGTGGAACGGTCAATCAGGCGCCGGACGGTTTTCCCGGTTTCCTCGATCGTGTTGGCCAAACGCCGCCAGTAAGGACGCATCCCCTGCAGCAGCCGGTGCCGTTGTGACACCGATTGCCGGAACTCGTTGATTATCTGTTTTTGGTGTTTTTCAGACGCGTCGTGGATACTGCTCAATATATTGGCTGTGAGGGGATTACTCTTATGATTCACTTTTAACTTGGCCACCGACTCCACGGCTTCAACCCATTCCGGCGGGGGTGGCAACACTTGACCACTCTTCTTGTAGTCATCATCGATATGTGAAATTTGATCAGACATTAACCGTTGGAGGGCAGGATATTTACCGAGGTCCCGTTCCACCATTGCGTTGACGCGGAAAAATTCGCGCTCGATTTTCCCTTCCACTTCCTCCTTACCCAATTGCATAAGGACATCTCGGTTACGAGCTTTCAGTTTCTGGGCGCCTTGCCCCAAAGACCGTGAGGCAATGCGAAACATCGAATAAACCATTCCCATCAGCTGGGTGATCACAAAGTGAATGGATGACCGCATCATGTACAAGCCTGCCATCAGCAAAATCACCAGGATAAACCAGGAAAGCCCCGGTTGATTGGGGAAGAACATCCATCCTTTTAAACTCGAATTCAAACTGTCCATTTAATAACTCCTGGGGGCCAACAGATTCGAGACCTTTTCTTAAACGGCGTCTCCAAATTTCGGCTATAAGGTTTACAATCAAAAATCCTTCTATTTACCCCGGTTAGTTGCAAACCGTGTGCCAACACCTCAAGATTGATTAAGAAATATAAACCCTTGATATATATTCTCTTATTTGTCCGGCTCACTTAACCAGGGCATTACCCGGCTTCTTCATGTTCAAATTTTCATACAGGAGCGCAAAAAAGTTGACTAAATAATGTTAATCCAGTTGTTTTTCAACAGGACTGGGGGGCTGCTCCTGATCCAGGCATAAAAAGATGCCAACGGGTTTCACAGCAGTGATTTACAAGTGACTGATGAAGGATCCAGCTCTCTTTTTCAACAGGCCGTATCCGTAGAAAAGAGTGAGGAATGCCCGCTGAAAAGGTGTTCAGGGCGAAGGGGGGTTTTGGCGCTTGGACGCCTCCACGGCCAATTCATGTTCAAATCGTTTCAATTCTGCATCCGGAATGCGAACATGGAAACTGAAATAATTTTCGTCCCGGTTTTTCATGGCCCGTAAGATCTCGACATACTTTCCGAACCGGCCGGAAAGTTTTTCCATCACATCCGACAACCCCGACCGACCGCCCTTGATCGCTTTTAAACTGGCGGCGGCGGAATAATAATAGGTTTCACCCTTGTCAAAGTAGGCGTTGCCCAACAGGTTGGTATCGGAATTTAATAAACCCAGATTGAGGAGAAGGAAATCGGCGTTGATTTTGTAAGCCAGATATTTTTTGGCGCGATCGTCAAAACTGACTGCCTCCTGCCCGATGTCGGATTCGAGACTCACCAGGTACTTGTTGATTAAAGGAAGGGTCCGGGGATTTGCCAAATCCGCCAGTGTGAGGGTGATGTACTGGTTCACGTCCTCATCGTATTTTAAATCGTTTTCCTTGACGGCCGACCAGTTTTGGTCGTGCCAGTCGTCATCACGGCCGAGCTCGAGAATGAGATCGTAGCCTTCGTTCGATTCGTTCCCGCTGTCGATGCGGGCGCCTAAAAACCGGTCGAAGAAATACGACTCGGCGGTTTCGACGTCCTTCGTATCCAGATGCGTAAACTTCATGGCTCGACCCATTCCTACCTCCCAATTAAAGTAAGAGCTGACGGGTAAGTGCACTGCCTGAAACAATCGATAGTATTAGTATAAGGAGTCCAAAGGAGAGAAAAAGAATTTTTTACAGCTTTTTTCAAACTTGTTGGCAGTCTACAAAGAAGAGTGCCAGATGGAAATTGATCTTCTTGTTTCACTTCATGAACAAAAAACCGTTTGTCCTCTAAATACAATTTTGGATTTCATACTTCGACCCAGGACATTTCAAAAGAACCTGATGCCATGGACACCGCCATCGTCGTCTTCTTTTTCTATTAACAACCCCCTAAACAAAATCCTGCCGCCAGCGGTTCCAGGCAGATTCACATCCCATATCCCTCTAGAACCCAATAAATCGTTGTATTTAAAGGATTACAGCCGTTAAAATTTCAGGTTTTCCGATGATATTCCGCTAGTATATTGTATATAATGACTGCATCCAATGAAGGGGTTCAAGTGGAGAGTGGATCCGCTTGAGTGTGGCGGAATTTCTGTGTCTGGAATCGCGTGGTTCAAATGAAAAAAAAATTACCGGTGTTAAATTTTTTATTGATCCTGATTCTTTTCCTGTTGCTGGGTTGGACAGGTCATACCTGGCTTCATCCTAAATTTCCAGCCACCGTTAAAGGAGAAGACATCGTCCCGAAACCCAGGGATTTGGAAACTTCCGCTCTTTCCCGTCAGGTCTATTCGGATGCCGTGGTGGGAGACGTGGCCCGTCTCAATTTATTCCGGAAACAGCGGAAAAAGTATTACCGGCCCCAACCACCGAAACCCAAACCCAGAAATATAAATCCCGCACCTCCCAAGGTCGCTGTAGCCCCGCCTCCTCCGCCCCCCAAAGCGACCGCTCCACCGCCGCAATTGGTTTTAACCGGGGTTATGCTTTTGGACGATAAAAGAGTCGCCATCTTTGAAGGAACGTATTCTGAAATTCGAGGGGGGCGGTTGGTTCAAAATCTAAAACCGCGCCGGAGGGGTTATAAAATAGGCGAAACTCTTGGAAACTATAAAATTAAAACCATCGACAAGTCTCACGCGACTCTTTCAGCCATGAATGGAAGTAATTTGACTCTCACCATATCGAAAACGCCTCCAACCCAAAAAATTCAAAAAGCCGGAAACAACCTGATCCAGAAAAGCAAACCAGTTTCAAATTATATTCCAGGGAAGTCCTCTACCCGTCGAACCCGCAGGTCCCAACCGATTCAGAAAAGTCCATTCAACAGGGCCTCTCCCCCGGCAAGCGTTCCACCCGTCGTTTCAGTTCCCGACGACAAGGCACCCGCACCGGTTCCGCCCGACCCGAAACGTCTCCCAAGATTGAGACAAAAATCCATGGGATTTTAATAAATACCAGGAAATGAGCCATGCTTAAAAAAAGAGACCCCATCGAAAAAATCCTTCTGGATCACAAAAAGATATCAGAAAAGACTCTTGAGGAAATCAAGACCAATGATTTTCAAAAAGGCAAATATCTGGGAAAAGTGCTGGTCGATCACGGTTATATTCACAGCCAGGTGATCCTGGAAACACTGAGCCAGGAATTGGGGTTTCCCTACCTGCAGGTCACAGACTTTCCAAAGAGCGAGCTTCCCGTCCCGGGTCTGGAAATTCCGGAAGTGTTTCTGAGGGAAAAACTGATCCTCCCACTGAAAATGGATTCCGAAAGTTTAACCCTTGCCGCCTTCGACCCTTTCGACTGGGAAACGTTTGAGAATTTAAAAATATCTCTGGGGAAAGAAATTCGAATCAACCTCAGCAGTCAGGAAGATATTCTTGAGGCCATTGAAAGTTTTTATGGCAAAGGGGATTCCGCCATGGATCGGATGGTCAGCAAGATTCAAGAGGAAGAGGAAGTCGAATCGGCTCTGGAAAGCACCGAGCATATCCGCGATATGGCTTCGGAGGCTCCGGTCATCAAGCTGGTGAACCACATTATCAATCAGGCCATCAACATGAGCGCCAGCGATATCCACCTGGAACCGTTCGCGGACGATCTGATTCTACGCTACCGCATCGACGGCATGCTTTACGAACATGAAGCGCCGCCCAAGCGATTGAACTCCGCTATTGTCACCCGCATCAAGATCATGGCGCATCTGGACATCGCGGAACGGCGCTTGCCGCAGGACGGACGCATCCGGATCAAATCGCAGGGCAAGGATATCGATATCCGTGTATCCACCCTGCCCACTCTTTACGGTGAAAGCGTGGTCATGCGTATCCTGGACCGGGGCAACATTGTCGTGAATCTGGACCACCTGGGTTTTCCAAAAAAGGAACTGGAATTGTTCCAGAACCTGATTCACAAACCCTATGGACAGATTCTGGTCACCGGACCGACGGGCAGCGGGAAAACCACCACGTTGTACGGCAGCCTTGAAAAAATAAATACCCCAGAAAAGAAAATCGTCACCATTGAAGATCCGGTGGAATACCAGCTGCGGGGCGTGAACCAGGTCCATATCCGTCCGCAAATCGGCCTCACTTTCGCCAACGGATTGCGGTCCATCGTCCGGCAGGACCCGGACGTTATCATGATCGGTGAAATCCGCGATTCGGAAACGGCGGATGTCGCCATCCAATCGGCGTTGACCGGGCACCTGGTGTTCAGCACGGTGCACACCAACGATGCGGCGGGGGCGATCACTCGGTTACAGGAAATGCAGATCGAAAGTTTTCTGATTTCATCCGCGGTTCTAGGTGTGCTCGCCCAACGGTTGGTAAGGGTCATCTGTACCCAATGCAAGGAGAGTTGCTCAATCGACCCCGAAGCGCTGCTCGAAATGGGAATTGACGACCCGACGCCTCCCGCCGCATTCCGGGGCAAAGGATGCGATCACTGCAACGAAACGGGATACCGGGGACGAACCGGGATCTATGAGCTGCTGGTGATCGACGACGAAATCCGGAAATTGATCCTCGCTCACGCCAGCACCCAGGAAATCCGCGAACGCGCCATACAATTGGGGATGACGACACTGCGACAGGATGGATGGCGCAAAATCTTGGAGGGAATCACCACTGTGGAAGAAATCATCCGAGTAACCCATAGTTAACCGGACATTCGCGCATGGCAACTTATTTTTATCAGGCAACCGACACGGAAGGGAGAATCATCGAGGGGGACCTCGATGCCCCCGATTACCGGGTCGCCGTTCAAAAAGTCCGCGGCCTGAATTATTTTCCAATCAAGGTGACGCAGGAAGAACCGGACAATTCCTTTTTTAAGGGATTGAGCCTTCAAGATTCCCTGACTTCCCCCTTTTCAAAAATTTCCGCCAAGGAACTGATGAGCTTTACCCAGCAATTAGCGACTCTGACATCCTCCAAATTGACTTTAGACAAGAGCCTGTCCATTACCACCCGGCTGACCGAAAAAGAAAAAGCACGGGAAACGTTCCAGGACATTCAAAAGCGGGTACACGGTGGAAGCAGTTTTGCCGATGCCCTGGCAGCCTACCCCGAAGTCTTTTCAAAAATGTATGTCAACATCATTCGCGCCGGTGAATTGGGAGGGGTTCTGGACAGCGTTTTGATGCGCCTGGGTGATTTTCTGGAAAGGGTCCAGGATACTAAAAGTAAAATTGTCAACGCCATGATCTACCCTGCCATCCTAATTTCTTTCGGGGGTGGTGCCATTTTATTTTTAATGATCTTTGTGGTGCCAAAATTTTCATCTATTTTCGAAGATAAAGGCAACGCAATTCCCTTTGTCACCATGATTCTTCTGAACCTCAGCAATTTTTTAGTTCACAACTGGTGGATGATAGGGGCCGTATCGGTATTCATCCTGATTGCTTTCATAGTTTACGCAAAAAGTCCCATCGGAAAATACTATTGGGATAAATTGGTATTGAAACTCCCGATTTTCGGCGATCTGGTTCGTAAAATTGAAATGTCACGATTTTCACGAACCATGGCCACATTGCTGAATAGCGGAGTCCCCGTGTTGCAGGCTTTGAATGTTGTTCAAAGCGTCATCAACAATCGTGTTATTGCCACGGCAATAGCACCGCTTCAGGAAGGATTGAAAAGCGGACAGGGAATTTCCCGTTCCCTGCAGAAAGCGGACACTTTCCCCCCTCTCGCGGTGCACATGATCGTGGTCGGCGAGGAAACGGGCGAACTGGAGGACATGTTGATTAAAGTAGCGGATACCTATGACAAGGAAGTAGACAATGCCATTCGCCGGGCCCTGGCAATGTTGGGACCTTTTTTGCTTCTCTCAGTTGGGGGAACCGTTATTTTTATTGTATTTTCGATTTTTCTTGGAATGTTTTCAGTCACAGATTTAATCATGTAAATAAAGCGAACCACTGACGTCTTTAAGGGAGGACTCATGCCTCAGGCAAAACAAACATCTATTCCACTCAGCCTTGGCAACTCCAGGGGCTTTACCCTGCTGGAAATTCTTGTGGTCATCACCATCATTGCGATTATTATGGCCTGGGTTGTTCCAAAGTTTTTCGGTCATGTCGATCGCGCCAATCAGGTGGATGCCCAAACCCAGATCGAACTTCTGGGCCAGGGCCTCGATCTGTACCGGTTGGAAAAGGGCAAGTACCCCTCCAGTGAGGAAGGCTTGAAAGCCATCCAATCCTATCTCAAAAAAGAACTTCCAAAGGACCCGTGGGGAAACGAGTATCACTATAAATCTCCTGGAGATCACGGTGATTATGACCTGGTTTCCTATGGCGCGGATAACGCCGAAGGCGGTGAAGGCAATGACCTCGATATTGTCAGCTGGAAAAACTTTGAATAATTTCTGCCTGCGTCAGCTGAAGGAAAGAGGCTTTACGCTGATTGAGGCAATTGCCGTGCTGGTCATGATCGGGCTGATTATAGCTCTGGTCACTCCGTTCGTTATGACCACGCTGGACCGGATGCAAGGCGTTTCTTCGGTCCACAAATTGACGTCGATGCTGGCCTCGGCCCGCAGCCAGGCGGTTGCGAAAAAAACATCTTTGGTCTTCCAGGGAAATATCGATCAAGACCAATACTGGGTGGTCGACCCCAAAACAGAAGAAAGCTCGAAAGTGATGGAGCTGGACCGGACGATCCAATTCCGCGAATTCGATGACGGCGAGGAATCGTGGAGCGGTGGTATTTTTTCCGTCACGTTCTATCCGCTGGGAACCACCAGCGGCGGAAAGATCTTTCTTGAGCCCTCGGATGCCGATACCGACGCCCCGTCCTTTGTGTTAACCATCGACCCCGTTACGGGCAAACCCTACCTGAATCATGCTTTCTAACGAAAAGGGGTTCACCCTTCTGGAAATCATCATCTCCCTGACTATTCTAACGACAGTGATCCTGACACTGGTTCAAATGTTTTCGGGATCCATAAACCAGGCCACGCAGGCCGACCGGTATTTGAACGGAGTTTACCTGGCGCAACAGAAATTCTCCCAATTGGAAATGGATGGTTTCAAATCCGATATCGGCGAAGGTGCCTTTGAAGACCAGGAAAGTTATCGCTGGCAGTTGGAAGTTCTTCCGTATGAGTCCGCATTGAATAATGAAGAGGCCCGCATACTAATCGAGCAAGTATCATTGCGGGTCTATTGGCAGGATGGAGACCAGGAAAAAGAGGTGGAGTTGGTGTCCCTGAAAACCCGGGGGGAAACCCATGCCGCCCCGGCCAACCAATTGGAGTCCTCTTTACTGGCGGCCCCCACTCCGCCGAAAGCACCTGAGGCGCCGAAAATCAAGAACCTCAATCCTTCGGAGTCCCCATGAAGCGAAGGGTAAAAACCGAGTCGGGCTTCACCCTGCTGGAGCTGATAATCTCGCTGGCGATGGTCGCGGTGTTGGTGACGGCCTGTCTCATGGCGGTTCGCCTGGCCACGGCATCGCGTGAGGCAGGGACTCAAAAATCCGATCTTCATCAACGCCTGCGGGTGCTTCACGAACGGTTGAATACCACTCTGCGTTCAACACACCTCATCTTTGTGCCGGCCGATTCCGAATCCCTCCTGCCGGATGAGGATGAAGTAAAGACAGCCACTTCTAAAATTCTCGCCTTCGAAGGCAAGCCGGAATCGCTGAGGTTCGTCACCTTCGGCGAAAAACTCATGGGAGGCAATTCCTCGCCCTGGATGCATGAAGTCCGTTTTTATCTGCAAAAAGATGAAAACACCGGTTCGCTGGAAATCCTGCTGAACGAGCGCAATTTTTCCCCAAAAAACTTTTTCGAGCAGGATTCTCCGGAGTTGGAAACGGGCCAAACCCTTCGCATAGCACAAGATGTGGCTTATTTGAAATTCCGGTACTACTATGAAATATCGGAAGAAGAAAATTCATCGGGTCCCGCCGGTGAAAAACCGATAAAGGTTTCTGGCGAATGGACCGATAAAATTATAACGGAACCCTTTGATTTTAAAAGTAATAGTGGTGGTGATACCGGCATAGGGGAAAGCCGGGAACCGATTCGCCTGCCGAGAGCCGTAGAGGTTTCGGTCGGCCTTAGGAAACCGGCCTCCTCTGAGGGAGGTCTGGAACCGGATAAGGTGGAATTGCCTCCCACAGTCATACCCATTCAAGCGGGAATGATGTTTGAGAGATACGAGGAAGAAGAGGAAAGCGATGCGACCGGGGAATAATGAAAGCGGCATTGCACTCATTTTGGTTCTTTGGGTGATGGTTCTGCTCATCGCCCTGGGTACGGAATTTGCCCTGTCGATGAAAACCGAAGTCAACACCACTCGGAATTTCAAGGAGGATGTAGAAACCTATTACCTTGCGAAGGCGGGCATGAACCTGGCGCAGGCTGAAATTCTTTCCGATGCCCAGTTCCATTCCCGGACTGAGGAAAAGGGATTTATTTTCGGCCCCGTCGCATCCGGGACCAACGAAGCCGGTAACATTGCACCACCGAACACCGTACAGACGTTGCAACCCAGCGGAGTGCCGGGCGCGAAACCGGACCAGCAGGAACTCGAACTGGAAGCGCCGGAACCGCCGCCAAGAACAGAACTGCCTCTGGGCAAAGGTTTCATTCATTATACGATTCGGGATGAAAACGGGAAGATCAATATCAACACTGCTTCCCGGGACGTCTTGATTAAAGCCTTGGCCGCGAATGGACTGCCGCTGGGTTCGGATAGAGATACCATCGTCGACTCGATTCTGGACTGGATCGACAAAGATGACCGGCACCGGGTCAATGGCGCCGAGTCGGATTATTACGAGGGACTGTCCCCAGCGTATTCCGCCAAGAACGGACCGCTGGACAGCCTGGAAGAATTATTGAAAGTTCGAGGCGTCACTCCCGAAATTTTTTATGGTTCGGAAGAATACCAATCGCAGGAATCGTCGGACGCGGAGAATGCTCCCGGGCTGGCCCGGATATTCACCACGCAGGGGGTGTCTCAATTCAATCCCAATACCGCAGAACGGGCAGTATTGGAAATCATGTATCCCGAAAACCAGGTCGATGAGATTCTTGAAAAAAAAGAGGAACGCGGCTGGTACAACCAGTCGAAGTCCACTCATTTCAAAATCGAAGCGACAGGAACATTTGAGCACAGCCCGACGCAGCATACGATTGTGGCGATTATTGAAAAGCAGCAAACGGGAGACAAGGCCAGCTTGTTGACCCGCTATTGGAACGATAATTTCATTCGGAGATAAACGGTTTGACCGAACAATATCTGGGCATTGATATCCGCGACGAATACGCCGCCCTGACTCTTGTGGCAAGATCATGGCGTGGGGTGGGTATTGTCCGCTCTCATTGGTTCCGGCTGTATCCGGAGCAGGGGGACGAAGAAACCGGAGATCTTTTGGTGCAGGAGCTGAGTGATTTCCTCAAAACAGGAAAAGCAAACCCCAAAGAAGTTTTCCTGAGCCTGCCGCGCCAATACATCACCGTGCAATCCTTCGACGTCCCGACCGCAGACGCACAGGCACTGGACTCGATGATTCAGCTGGAGATGGACAGACATTTCGCATTTCCGTTGGAATCGATGAACGTTTCCTATCACGTGACACCGATAACTCCCAACCGGAATCATGTCATAGCGGCCGCCACAAAAAAAGAACGGGTGGAGAGGTATCTTCAACTGCTGGCCTTAGCGGTGCTGGCACCGGATGCCGTGGACATATCGCTGTCCAGCCAGATGAACCTGCTGCATCAGAACGAAAAACTCGGCTCAAAACTCCAGGCCCTCGTGGATGTCAGCTCCACTTGGGTGGAAATTTCCCTGATTAAAGGAAAAACCCTGATTACCAGCCGCAGTGCGCCGATTCCCGACAAGGAATTTAAAAAGATGTTCTTTCATCACGATCCGCCCAGATCACTGACGGATCCAGTAAGTACGCATTTTGCCGATTTTCTAACGGAACTTCTCGAATCCACCCTGTACGGGTGCAAATCCCTGGAAAATGGAGAATCGATCACAACAATCAACTTCTTTGGAGGGGGACAGGGAGCGGAAGCTCTGGTGTCCGCTCTTCAAACCCAAACCGGAGTCACTGTCGAAGCCGTGTTACCCACTTTTTTAAAGAAGGATTCTCCAGTAAACTTTACACCGTCTTTCCAGCTGACGTCTCTCGGACATTGCCTGCGGCCGGTTCTCAAGGATCCGATCGAGCTGAATCTCCACCCCCAGTCCCAACCTAACGAAAAAAGGAAATCGGTTTGGAAATCCACAGTCGTTCTCTCAATAATGATTCTCGCCGTTTTTGTGGGCCTGCTGCTGGGACAAACTTATCGAAACGAAAGTACATTGAACTCTTTAAACCGTCAATTGGAAGAGATTAAACCCCTGGCCACCAAGTTGCAACAGCTCGATCAACAGTATGCAAGCTTGTCGGACTATACGGAGACCTTGAATGCCATTGAACGCCGGTCACCGTTAAAACTTCCACTGCTTCAGGAATTAACCCGCAAGCTGCCCAAAGACACCTGGGTGACCCGAATTTCAATCAAACAAAACCAGGTGGAAGTACAGGGATATTCGGCATCAGCTTCTAAATTGATCCCCTTGCTGGAGAAATCAGATTTTTTAAAGAATACCCAATTCAAGGGTCCGGTGACCACGCAAGCCCTTGGAAAACGATTCACGATACGATCAACCCTGGAACCCCTGGAATGAGACAAAGCCGTACTTTAAGGGAAAAGATTGTTTTGACTCTGGCCGGCGCCCTGGTACTGACTTATGGATTTGTCGAATATATCGGCGAGCCGCTTTACCTGAAGCAAAAAGGGCAGGAGCAACAAATTGAAAGTAAAATTCTTTTTATTACAAAATATCATGAAATCTTGAATCAGACTGTTTATTACCGGGAAAAAGAACAGGCCAGTCAGGCGCTCTCTGTTCAACTCACAAAGTTGTTTTTGTCGCCCTCTCAGCCAGCTTTGGCCGCGGCCGGTTTACAGAAATCATTGGAGGACAAAGCCCGGAAGACTCGCATCAGCCTGGTTCAAGTGAAGACGGAAAAAACGAAATACGTGGAGGATCTGCTGACGGTTCCCGTGCGAATCACCGTCAAGTCGTCACTCGAAAAATTATCTCGCTTTATCCGATTGATCGAGAATGATGAAAAATTTTTAGTGATTGAAGAACTGGTGATCCGAAGGATCAACAAAAAAGAGCCGGAGCAATTGGAATCGCGTTTGCTGGTGAATGGTTTTATTAAAAAAAGAAAACCGCAAAAACTGAAAGCAACATGATTAGAATATTGGTTTGTACATTTATTTTGATGCTGGCGTTCTTGTGGAACAGTTGTTCCAACAAGCCTACCGCAATCGATCAGTTAAAAAGTGGATATATTGATCCAATAGACGCCATGCGTCTCCCTGCCCGGCAGAACCAGGGAACAAAGAAACCGGCTCGATCCAACCAAATCCAGGATCTGGAAAGCCGGGATAGAACCCCACCCAGCCTGGATATTTCTTCCCTTTCGGACAAGAAAACTTTCGCCATTGAGCAACTTGTTGTCGTCATGGAAGAAAAAACCCCTCTTTATAAAGGGCCCGGCCCAAAGTTCAAGCAAATCGCCTTTGCCTATCAGGATCAGAAATTCAAATTGCTTCGCACGGTCAAGGGAGCGGATCCCAACACTTCCTGGCACCTCATCAAGGACAGGAACAACCAGAGCTTTTTCATTTCGGCTGCATCCACCCGGGTCATTGAAAAGAAAAGATCAACGACACGTAAAGTGGTCCTTAACAGGCGGGATTTAGCGGATACAGTGAATTCCCAGGGACTGTTTGATCCCACACCTCCGATTCCACAGGAGTTGGTCCAGGCCAAGCACCTGACGTTGAATTTTGAGCAAACCGATATCTACGAAGTCATTATCACTTTTTGTGAATTATTGAAGATCAATTACATTATTGAGGGAAAGGTTCAGGGAAAAATCACCCTGCAAACCTTCCGGAAAGTTCCCACCCGGGATTTGTATTCGGTGTTTGAGCAGATACTGGCGGTCAACGGAATCACGGTTGTCAAAAGCGGGAATTTCTATCGATTCGTCCCGATCCGGGAATCCTCCAAAAAACCCTTGAATCTGCATTACGGCAACAAGACCAGGGTGCCCAACAAGGACCGGGTGGTGATTCAACTGATCCCCCTGAAAAATCTTCCTGCGGCCACCATAAAAAAAACGATTGCCCCTTTGATAACGAAAAACGGAATCCTGTTGGATGTTCCTGAAACCAACATATTGATGTTGATCGACCTGGCTTCCTCGGCAAAGCAAATCACCCATGTGGTGGAAGCGTTGGATACGGACAAAATATCTTCTTCCGATATCCAGCTTTACACCATCAATCATTCAGACCCTGAAGTCGTAGCTGAAGAATTGAATGAAATATTCGGCTCCATGGGATACAGCAGTTCCCTGAAAAAATCGCTGATGTTTATTCCTCTGTCCCGCATCAATTCGATTCTGGTGGTCAGTACTCTGGAGGATGTGATTGAGCGGGTGGATTTTTGGGTGGAAAAACTGGATCAGCCTATCTCCAGCGGTCAGCTCAGCACCTTTGTCTATTACATTCAAAACGCCGAAGCGGAGAAACTGTCGGGTGTCTTGAATACCCTGTTTGGAGAGAAACAAAAGGGAGGTCTTCTGGGTGGCGCTCCGAAACTCAAACCGACCCAAAGGAGCGGCCAAAAGAAAGATGCCGGAAAAACGCCAAAGCCAAAATCTCCAATTCAAAAATCGACGTTGAAAGTCCAGGGGGGTGTCGACAGCGATCTGGTTGGGGAGGTTCATATCATTCCAGACGTGGACACCAATTCCCTGATTATTAGAACCGAGCCGAAAAATTATCCGGTCATACTGGAAATCATAAAAAAACTGGATCTCCTGCCACAGCAGGTTCTGATCGAAGTTTTAATTTTGGATTTGGTGATTGACGATGAAACCCGAACCGGAATCGAATGGGCCTTGAAAGGTACCGCCGGAAACAAAGGAGTGAACAACGGTGATAAAATAATAGGCGGTGGCGGAGCGCCCTCGGCCAGCACCCTGGGGGCGGAGATCAGCAACACGGCAACCTCGTTGTTCGCCCCCGGCGTCAGTTTCTTTGTTCAGCAAAAAGACCGATTCATCGGACTGCTCCAGGCCTTCGCATCCGATTCCAAGGTCAATATTGTATCCAATCCCATCCTGATTACCTCGGACAACAAAGAGGCCAATATCTCCATTGCCGATGATATTCCGATATCAAGCTCCACGATCAACACGCCGACAGCCGGGCAACCCTTGACGCAAAGCACCATCGAGTTTCGAAGCGTCGGCATCAAACTGGGTATTATTCCCAAGATCAACTCTGATAATTTCGTGAATTTGAAAATCGATCAGGAAATCAGCAATCTGGGACCCGAATTTGTAACCGGAGGAGGCACCACACCGTCCTTCACGACGCGCACCATGAAAACCGAAGTTGTCCTCAAGGACAATCAGGTCCTGGTGATGGGCGGATTGATCAGAACCACAAAAACAGATACCGTGGAGGGGATTCCCTTCCTGATGGATATTCCCTGGCTGGGAAGACTGTTCAGCACTCGCTCCACCGCTGTCAATCAAACGGAATTGATGCTGTTCATCACCCCCCACATCATTTCCAATACCGATGATTCCAATTTTGTGACGGAACAATTCAAACAGAAGCTGGGAAACCTGAGGAATAACACTTCCGAAATCCCATAGGATTCATCTTCGCCCAAAAATAAATTCTAAAATAAATACGGCTTCCAACAAATTTTAACTCGAATATTTCCGCATTTAATCTATAATCCCACTTACTTTAAATTTGCACATCAGGTGATGCCATCAGGGTCCCGTCGCGGGATGGGCGGGTCTAAGGAATGTACATGTCAAAACTGTATTTCCAGATTCTTTGTTTCGGGTTTGTTCTGGTACTGGCGGGATGCGAGGCAGACATTGAGGATCCCGTAATTCCCGGTGGAGTCACCGATCCTGCAGCGTTGACTCAGTACGCTTTCCAGAAACAGGAAATCGGTGCATTCGAAGAAGCCATTGATATTCTCAACAAGGCACTGGAAATCGATCCCCAATTCGTTCCGGCTCATTTCCGGATGGGATCGGTATATGAAGAATGGGACCGACGTAAAGAAGCGGTCGCAGCCTATCAACAGGCGTTGAAACTCGAACCCCAGCACCTCGACGCCCGGCTGGGGTTGGCCTCGGCTTATGGCAAATCGTTTAAAAATGAATTGGCCATTCTGGAGTACGAAAAAGCGGCGGAATTGAAACCCACCGATCCCGGAATTCAGTTTAAAATTGCCCTGGAATACTGGTACCTGCAAAAATTACCGGAAACTGCGGAGCATTATCGAAAAGTCATCGCCTTGAAACCCGACCACCTGCAGGCGCACCTCAACCTGGCCAGTGTTTACGAGCACATGAAGGAATGGGATCTATCCCTGAAAGAAATTGCCATCTCACGGCAACTCGGGAAACAAACCGGGAACCAGCAGGCCATTTCAATTGCGGAAAACAAGCTGCTCTTTCTAAAAGGGAGAATGAATCTCACTGAAGAGGAAATGGAACGCCGAACCAAGCCGCCTTTTAAATGAGACCTTTGCATGAATCACATTTATAGCTACGCGATAGTTCTCCCCTCCTTAGGAAGGAGGGGATACAGGGGAGATAGTATTTCATAACTCGGAAAACCCCACCCCACCTGTATCCTCCCCTCAGTAAGGGGAGGATTATTTAAAACCGGGTGTTATGCAAAGCTCTCCTTTTAAATAGGAATCGGGCAGTAACCGCACCCACCTCAAATCGACTCTCCAGCAAAACCGGATTCTATTTTCCTCTTAGACGATTACAGGGTCAAACCGGCGGCATTCAAGTGATGGCTCAATCGGCCTTCGGGATATTCTATCCATGCAAAAGGCTCGCGTATCGTCTCCTTTGCGGGTGGGGCGGGCCACTTTGGAAACCAGGAGTACAGAAAATGAGTGCGGCATTTCTCTCTAAAAAATTGTTCATGCTCCCACTCCACCTCCGCCATTAACAACAGATCATCCAGAAATTCGACATGACCCGCCGCGAGGGCATACTCGGCCGCCTCCTCATACTCCCGTATATTCCTGCTTTCCAGAAGCCCCGCCCCATACATGGGAGCAAACCAGCCACTCCACGAGCACAAAATTCCCAGCGTTTTTCCAACCCACCCCATCGTTTTTTCCTGATGGACGGAAGGTGCTTCTCCCAGAAGGGACAGTATTTCTCCGACCCGTTCACGATGGACTATTTCCTCTACCTCGATTCGGTGGATCATCTTTATTTCGGCAGGATCACTCACTGATTTTTGATGACCCTTGTAGGCATTGATCGCTCCCAGCTCACCGGAATAGGCGTTCTTCAAGGTACGAATCAGTTTCTCCCGGGCCAAAGCCGGTGACAAGACCTCAGTTGCCAGCGCTGACCCCGGCTTCGAGGCCACCAAGCCCAAAGGACTGTCGTCCCAAACCGTACTCCATGCAGGATGATTGGAATCTCTCATGGGTCCCTCCTCTTCAAACTTCAACAGGGGACAGAACATTGCTACAGATCAACCCAAAGGGCCTACCTCCTCTTCCCCAATTCAGTTCCGATTACTTTCAGAAACAATTTGTTAATATACCCATTATAGGCAGTTTAAATTGAATTGGAAGCATTATTTTGAACATGTTCAAATATTTTATTTGACTATTGATTTAATTGTACTTAAAATATGAACATGTTCAAATTTAGAGTGCAAAAACCTATGCCTCCTGAAATATCTCAGAAAACTGTAAAAGCTCAGAAAACCCGGGAAGGTATTTTAAAGGCCGCCCTGGAGCAATTTAGAGACAAGGGGTACGGTAGAGCCACGATGCGGGATATTGCCAAACGCGCCGGAGTGTCTGTCGGGAATGCTTATTATTATTTCCAATCCAAGGAGGAGATGATTCTGGAGGTGTTCGTCCGCTCACAGCGGGAGGCAGAAATCCGGAATCGGGAGACCTGCCGCCGGACACGGAGTTTCAAAGCCCGGTTTTTAGACCTCCAGTTTCACCGGTTGGACCTATTATCCGGACATCGAGAGCTGTTTGTGGTCCTGACCCAGGCCGGGATTCACCCCGCTCATCCGCTTTCACCGTTTTCAGCCGAAATGTCTTCCCTGAGAAATGATGCAACGGCCTTGATTGGTGAGGCGGTGGAGGGCAGTGATTTGAAAGTCTCCTCTTCGCTTCGCCCTTTCCTGCCCCGGCTTTTGTGGTTGTTCAATCTGGCGATCGTATTGTTCTGGTCTCTGGACGGATCCCGGGAACAAAAAAATACCCGGCGCCTGGTGGAACTGTGTCTCAACCTGATGATTCCTTTATTCGGACTCACGCTATTGCCCCTGGCAGGCATATTCAACCGCATGGTCATCGAAATCCACAACCTGCTCAGTTCGATGATCCGCGAGAAACCCGCGGGTTAGGAGTCGTAGCGGTAACCGACGCCGTGAACGGTACGGATGATTTCGGGGTTTTGCGGGTCCTTTTCGACCAGCTTGCGGAGTTTGGAAATGTGCTGATCGAGGGTACGGCTGTTGGGCAGGTAATTTTGCCCCCAGCAGTGGTCGAACAGGGTGTTGCGGTCCACCACCTTGCCCCGGTTGTCGTGCAGCAGTACGAGAATACTCACGTCCCTGAGACTCAGATCGATCCGGAGTTCCTCTCTCCTCGCCCGCAACTCTTCGGGATAAACTTCGAGGTCGCCCAGTTTCAACACCCGCGCCTTGCCCTCTCCCGGTTGATTGGCCAGGCACCGCCGGGTGACCGCGCGGATTCGAGCCACCACTTCACGCGTGCCGAAGGGTTTCATGATGTAATCGTCCGCCCCGAGTTCCAGGCCGATCACCCGGTCGATCTCCTCGGATTTCGCGCTCAGGAAAATAACCGGCACCTGGCTGCTGTGGCCGCGAATCTCCCGGCACACCGTGTAACCGTCTTTACCCGGCATCATGATATCGAGCAGAACCAGGTGCGGAGACGCCGCATGATATTTTGCCACCGCTTCGGCGCCATCCACTGCCAAAACGGTTTGGTAGCCTTCGGCTTCGAGAAGATCGCGCAATCCTTCCCGGATGTATTGATCGTCCTCCGCGATTAAAATTTTCATGCCGGCCTCGCAGGTGTGTGCAGTTCAATTTTAAAACAGGCCCCCCGGTCCACTGGCACCAGGGTGAGGTCGCCTCCATGCAGTCGGGCTAAATCGCGGGCAATGCTCAACCCGATCCCGGTACCGGTCACCCCGTCGGTGAGGCGGGAGTGGGTCCTGTAAAACGGTTGGAAAATGCGTTCGGTGTCTCTTTTAGAAACTCCGGGGCCATAATCCCGCACAATAATGAAAGTGTGGTCGCCATTGCGCCCGCTTTGGATATCCAGCCGGCCCCCGGAGGTCCCGTATTTTTCGGTGTTGCTGAACAGGTTGTTGAGGATCTGTTCGAGCGCGTCCGGGTCAACTTCGACGCGGTCTCCCGCTCCCGCCTGAAAATGAATCTTGACCCCCTTGGCTTTCAACGAAGGAGCGAACATGTTGAGGGCGGCTTTGATGATTGTATCGACCTGGCCCGTCTCGCGGCGCAGAACCAGACGGTCCTTTTTGGACCGCGCAAAATTGAGAACGTTCCCAATGAGCCGGGAAAGGCGATGGCTTTCGGCAGTGATCACTTCCAGGTATCGCCGGAATTTCCCCGCTTCTGCCGAGTCCTCCTCCCGCGGGTTCTCTCCCAGCAACTCGGCATACAACCGGATGTTGGTCAACGGGGTTTTCAACTCGTGGGACACCTGGTTGACGAAATTCACCCGCTGTTCGGCGAGATTCATCTCGCGCGTGTGTTCCCGATAAAGGTAGAAGGCCAGGCCGAACAAAGCCGCACCGACTGCAGTCAAGGCGACTGCCACGTTGAACCAATTCAAATCCGCACCCTGGCCGAGACCGGAACTGAAATATTCCAGCTTCCAGCTTCCCAGCGGAGGACTCAGGGACAATTGATGCGCGGGGTCGCCTTCCGGTTCGAACCGGCCCCATTGATAGACCACCGTACCCGCGGAATCGACCAGCCGGATACGGGCTTCTCCCAGGCGGTCCTCGGGTCCCCCGGTTGCGGGCAGCAGTCCGATGATATTGGCCTGCAAACGAACGGGATCCAGTTCGAATCCGATCCAATGGCGGGTTGCGTCCCGCCACCAGAATAATTGATTCATCTCCGCACCGGAATACCAGACTTGCCAGCCCTGTAAATCCTGCCGCGTATCCCCAGGCCCGACCGAAACTGCTTTTTGCGATAGCACAGGACCACTGCCGGGAACCGGAGTGACGCCCGACTTCGCCGCGCTGAGTGCCTCTGGCTCCAGGCGGTTTAAAACCGCGCCGGCCCGTTCCAGAAACCGTCGCTCCATCCGGGTCAGCGGCGAGTCACCGGGAGGAAACACCCGTTGATAACCGCTGTCGAAAATCAACATCTGCCGGACATCCGGTTTTCCGCGCAGGAACGCACGCACCGCCGCCGGGTCCCTGGAAAGACCCTCGGCTTCTTTGGGAAATTCGGTTTCCAATGTTTTGAAATACTGCCCAATGGATTGGTCCACTGCCTGGAGTTGTGAGGTGATCAATGTCTGAATCTGGTGATCGTGCAGGCTCTGCTGATCCCTTAAAACACGAATTCCCAACCACCCGAGGAGAACGAGGGGGATCAGTACAATCAATAGAAGGACCGCCAGAGCCTTGGTTTTCAAGATTCGGTTCTGCCTTTCAATTCAGATCTCCCCCGGGAGACAGCGCGTGCCTCCCGAGGGGACATCCGGTTCAATACTTCTGCTGGTTATCGTACTTGAACTGGCGCTCTCTCATGGACTTGCGTTTCTTATTCCACATACGATTGTCGTCCAGTTCATCGGCATCCTGAAGAACTTCCTCTTCCAGTTCCTGGACGCGAGGAGAAGAAGCGGCGCCACTACTTTCCAAGTCTCCTACCAGGCTTTTGAGACTGTTCTTCAATAAATCTTTCGCAGCTTCCGGTTTGCCCTGATCGCGCAGTTCAACGGCTTCCTTGCTCAATTCATTCACGACCTGTTCCGCCGCAGAATCCATGACCGGCTGGTTGACCGCCTTCTTCACCTCTTCGCGCGCCTTGCTGAAGTTGACGGAAACCGACTCCTGCAGTGAATCCCGTTTCCGGGTTTGCAGATCGAGATAGGAAACGTCGACCGAGGCGAGATCCATCTTCTCTCCTGCGATACCCGGAGGCACTTCGACTTCCAGCATCACATATTTTTCCTGGTTGCTGGACAATTGATTGAGGTTAATATGCACCTCCTGGCCGATGATCTGCGCCTGCCGCCCCAGTACCCGGATCGGCCGAATGGAATCGGCGCACCGGATGATGATGTTGAACTGGTTCGCCACAACGGTCAGCGCGGTATTGAATTCAGCCGCAAAGATTCGGTTCAGGTCGGCGGAATTCTGAACAAAGGCGTGATGGCCGTCGCTCATCCCGGCCAGCTGGGTCATCAGGTCTTCGTTGTAGCCAAGGCCCAAACCGATGGTGGTCACGCTGATGCCTTCCTTACCCAGAGACGCTCCCAATTGGCCCAGTTCACTGGGAGTGCTCGGCCCGATATTGGCCAACCCGTCCGAGAGCAGGATCACGCGGTTGACACGGGTCCGATCCAAAAATTTTCTCACTTCCGCGGCCCCCTTGCTGACCCCCGCAAACAGCGCCGTGCGGCCGCCATCCCTGATACGGCGGATCGCCCGATAAATGGACTGCTTGTCACTGACCCGCGTCGCGGGAACCACCACGTTCACCACACTGTCGTATGTAACCACGGCAACAATGTCCCCGGATTGCAAAAGACCGATCGCCTTGATCGCGGCCTCCCGGGCGCGCGCCAGTTTCTCACCGGCCATGGACCCGGAACGGTCCAGCACTATCGCCAGATTGACCGGCGCCCGGTCGGATTCCTGCGGTAGGTCGAAACCCTTCAAGCCGATTTTCAAAAACGTTTTCTGGTTCTTACCGGCTTCCATCACCGGGGTTCCCAGGTTCACCTGGAGGTCGATCGTTCGCGCCTCGGCGCTGGCGGTCATAAATACCGCCGCCACAATCAGCAAAACAAATGATTTGAATTTGGACTGGATCATTGGTCTGACTCCTTATTAAGTAGATGATTCGGACAAAAGGGTGGCTTCAAATGCATCACCCATGTCTTTGTTCCAATCTACGAAATCCGGCCATCTCCGAGGTCAGACAGGTTGGAAAAATTTGTAAAATATTTGTGAATTGTGCCATCACAGGAATCCCGGGCGAACCTGGCCCTTAAGTTAGAACACTTTATCTACTCTATCAGGTTAATGCCCGGAAGGGGGCCTGACAACTCATTTCCCAGTTATGAGGGGGGGAGGTCACGGCTTTCTTGCTTGTGCGGCTCTCGGGTCCACGATGCAATCCGATTTTTGGCCCTCTACATCCCCCGATGCCTGTAATGCATGGATGAGAAGAATTACGTTTAAACTGTTTCGGCCAGACGACTCGCCCCCACGAGTTGTATTTGTTATTAAAAACGCGAATAACAGGGACTGCCATTACAAGTATCATAGTTCCTGTTACTTTCAGCCTGGTTTACTATCAGCGCACAGTTGGAATGGGAACAATTCCCGGAAACCCCGGTTCTTGAAAAAATCGGACTCCGTCAATAACCCTTACTGCAATAATCCCGACTTTTGTTGAAAATCTAAAATAGGATTAAAATACCTTCTGGATATAAGGGTATAATCAACACAATGAAAATCAGACTATCCACCAGTAAAAGTATTTTCTGATTATTCCCTGATTCATTGTTCTAGAATGGGGTTTTTCGTCACCCGAACACATTATATTCAACAAATTTCAGGAACACGTTCACATGATGGATCTATTGGCAGCACGTTCTCAAATGGCCGTCTCACTTGGGTTCCATATCATATTTTCGTGTATTGGTATCGCGATGCCATTTTTCATGGCCGTAGCCCATTGGAAATGGTTGCGCACCGGCCAACAAGTTTACCTCGAGTTGACGCGAGCCTGGTTGAAAGGAGTCGCGATTTTTTTTGCCATAGGTGCGGTCTCCGGTACGGTCTTATCATTTGAGTTGGGCTTGCTGTTTCCAAAGTTTATGGAGTTGGCAGGTCCCATCATTGGCCTGCCTTTTTCGTGGGAAGGAGTCGCGTTTTTTCTGGAAGCTATTGCTCTAGGGCTTTACCTTTATGGTTGGGACAAGATCCAACGCTGGCTTCACTGGAGCGCGGGACTTGTGATGGGATTTGCAGGGGCGGCCTCTGGGCTTATCGTTATTTGCGCCAATGGCTGGATGAACAGTCCGCAAGGGTTCGACTGGGTCGACGGCAAATTCATTAACATTGATCCCTACGCTGCCATGTTCAACAATGCTTCACTCCACCAGGGAATTCACATGACAATTGCCGCCTTTGCTGCCACCGGATTTGCAGTAGCGGGGATTCATGCCTTCATGCTCCTCAAGAAAAAAGGAGTGCTTTTTCATCAAGTTGCCCTGAAAATCGCCCTGACCTTCGGAGCGCTGGCCGCACTACTCCAGCCCTTGAGCGGAGATTTTCTTTCGAGGCACCTGACCCAACATCAACCGGAAAAAGTTGCAGCCATGCATGCGCAATTTAAAACTCTAAAGGAAGCTCCACTTTTAATCGGCGGCATACCTTTTCAAAAAGAGAAAACGGTCAAATTTGGAATCTATATTCCAAAGATGCTCAGTTTTTTGGCCCATCACGATATTAACGCAGAGGTTACCGGGCTCGATGCCTTTCCGGAAGAGAATCATCCCCCGGTTGCTGTGGTCCATTTTGCCTTTCAGATTATGGTTGGACTGGGTTCCCTTCTTTTTTTTCTTTCAGCAATATATTTTCTATGTGTGATAAAAAATCCGGACTGGATTTTTCATACCCGGTATCTGAAGTGCCTGGCACTGTCGATTCCACTGGGTTTCATTGCATTGGAAGCGGGCTGGGTGGTCACGGAAGTAGGTCGTCAACCCTGGATTATCTACAAGGTAATGAAAGTATCAGAAGCGGTAACTCCGATGCCGGGACTTATCATCCCCTTTTTCTTTTTTACCGCAATTTATTTCCTGTTATCTTTTGTCGCCATCTGGTTATTGGCCCGCCAGGTAAAGGCGGTAAAAACCTGAATGTAAATTGGAACTGCTTTTATGATCGAAATAGTTGCATTCTTTCTGGTTGGAGTACTGTTGCTTTATGTGCTGCTGGGCGGAGCAGATTTCGGTGCGGGCATTCTGGAAACGTTCGTCAACCGCAATACCAGGGGGCAACAGAAAAAGATCATCAATGAAGCAATGGGCCCGGTCTGGGAGGTCAACCATATCTGGCTGGTCTTAGCGGTTGTTATTTTATTAAATGCTTTCCCAAAAGCCTTCAGCCAGATTTCGATCACCTTCCACATCCCATTAACGCTGATGCTGTTTGGTATTATTTTCCGCGGATGTGCATTTGCGTTTCGCAACTATGACGCATACCGGGACCAGTCCCAAAAATACTATTCTCTTGCTTTCGAGGTATCCAGTATCTTGACTCCTTTCAGTTCAGGCGTGGTTCTTGGCGGCATAATGATTGGCCGGATCAATCCGGCGGCAGACTCGTTTTATGCCGCTTTTGTTTCCCCCTGGTTTAACGGGTTCTCTCTTGTTCTTGGAGTTTTTTCTTGCTGTCTTGTGACCTATATCGCCTCAGTGTATATTATTGGCGAAACCCGCAAAAACGTCCTTCGAAAGCAGTTTGTTTTTCGGGCCAAGGTAGCGGGATTGGTTACGTTTGCCATGGGAATACTTGTTATTGTCATGGCTTTACTTTATGAATCTGAAATTTTTTCCAGATTTTATTCAGATCGGTTCAGCCTGACCTGCGTACTGCTGGCAGCAGCGGTTTTTTTACCTCTGTGGAAGCTCTTGAATCATCGACTGGCGGTCATCGCCCGCATTTTGGTTGGCTTTCAAGTTGCATTGGCATTCATCGCGTGGGACCATTTACAATTTCCCTATATCATTGCTCCCTCCAAGGCTTTTGGTTTTGAGGGTCTGAATATTTATCAGGTCGCCGCCCCTGAAATCACCCTGAGATATTTACTTATCGCGCTGATTGCCGGAGCCATTATCATTCTTCCTTTTTGGTTTTATCTGATTCGTATATTCAAGTTCCCATCCAAAGCATGAAATGGATCACCCAAGATATTGTTCCCGCAATTTCTTTTCAGATCTATGTCGGTCAGGGGTATTGAGTAAGATTTGGATTCCGGAATTTCTTGTGGAGGGTCCCTGTTAAGGAATTAACTGTTGGCCCGCTGGTCAATTCTGATTCGGCTGATCTTATAGCGGTCCAGGCTTTCTATAGTCAAATTACAATTATTGACCACAATCGTTTTCCCCACCTTGGGTATTCTTTGGAAGTTTTCAATAAACAACAAACTGAGCGACTTCCTTCTTTCTTCATCATTGACATCATCCCTTTCGCGACCCAGCCAGATATCGGTCGTTTTCTCAAATTCCTGCAGTTCCGTATCGCCGCTGGCAGACCATGAATTCTCACCGAGTTGCATGATGCGCTGCGTTTCCGCCGTATCGGTTTCGTCATGGATTTCCCCCATAACTTCTTCAACAATATCTTCCAACGTAACAAGACCCACCACCGTACCATTTTCATCCAACGCCAAAGCCAGATGCTTTTTTTTAACCCTGAACTCGCGATAAAGCCTTTCGATCGGCTGCGTGATTGGAACCACAATCGCGGAAGACAATTTCAGTTCTTTCAGTTGCTTGTCGATCGTTTTGGGATCCATATACATTTGGCTGATTTCGCGTATCGTGACCACGCCCACCGGATGGTCCATGGTGCCGCGATAAACCGGCAGGCGGGAATGCAGGCCCTGATGAATCATGGTCTCCAAAGCATTCCGGACAGTTTGATTTTCTTCAATCCCACAGATTTCTGCCCGCGGCGTCATTACCTGCTGGACCAGAATATCCCCGAATCCCATGGCACGGTCGATCATTTCCGCTTCTGAGATTTCTAAAGTTCCCTCTTCCGCGCTCATGTTCACCATCGCCTGCAACTCTTCCTCTGAAACCACACCTTCCTTACTATGCTTGATGCCAAAATAATGATTGATCCATGCAATCACCTTTCCAATGAGCCAGATCAACGGAAAGAAAACCTTTTCCAGAACGTAAACAGGAAGTGCCGCGATCAGGGAAAAGGTTTCCGCATACTTGTGACAAAAGGTCTTAGGGATGATTTCGCCGAACATCAGGATGGCCAGAGTCAGAACACCCGTCACCAGTGCAAGCGCATCATGGCCGAACAGTTCTGTAGCCATTACCGTGGCCAATACCGACGCTCCGATATTGACCACGTTGTTACCGATTAAGATGGTGATCAGCAATTGCTGAGGATTGGACTTGATACGCTCGACCAGAACAGCGCCTTTACGGCCGGTGTTGACCAGATTCCGGACTTGTGCCGGGCGCAGGGATATCAGGGCCGTCTCGGCACCGGAAAAAAATCCGGACAGCATTAACAAGCTCATCAGAATGATTATATTGCCAACCGTGTCCATAGGCCCCGTGGTTTGACTTTAAAAACTGAAATCAGAAAATTTCCGGATAAAGATTCTACCCTATCGCCTCGCATGTCGATTCGCCACAATATCATAACAATACATTAATAAAACAAACCCTGCAGAACATTTCAGCCGGACAATTATTTCAACCAGAACACACCGTGCTTGCAGTTGTGAGTGGAGAGTGGAAACCTGGCGGCGCGGCCAACAGGAACTGCAGAAAAAAATGCCGCCGAACCAGGCGATTTGAAACGCCAAGTCCAGCGGCATGCTGGTGGAGCTGAGGGGGATCGAACCCCTGACCTCTTGAATGCCATTCAAGCGCGCTCCCAGCTGCGCCACAGCCCCGATTTTTCAGTCATTTTTCGTTCTAAGATTACCGATATTAACAGATTTCCCCACTGTTGCATATTGAATTTTCAGACTCCGGGACCCCTCCCCTTCCAGCTTGCCTTCCCCATAAATCACTATATAATAATTCGATGCGCCAACACTATCGCAACTGTCGACCCGAATCCGGGACTCGGCGGGTAGCGCGCCAAACTCATATTTTTAACCCCATTCACCGGCCCGATTCACTGTGCTCAGCAACTTAAAACGCCGCCTCCGCAACATTTTCATCACGGGGATCCTGATCACCATTCCGGTGGCCTTCACCCTGTTCATCCTCAATTTCCTGTTTAAGATTCTGGACGACCTGGTCGTGCCCTGGTTCATCCAATGGCTGATCAAAATCGGCACCCCCATCCCGGAGGACTTCCACCTGCCCGGCCTGGGATTGATCCTGATCATCCTGCTCATCTTCGTGGTCGGTGTATTGACCCGCAACATATTTGGCGCGAAGCTGGTCCAACTCGGTGAAATGATTGTCAACCGCATTCCCATTGTGCGAAGCATCTACACCGGCGCCAAGCAGGTGGTGACCACCATCGCCGAGGCCGACACCAAAGCCTTCCGCAAAGTCGTCCTGGTGGAGTTCCCGCGAAAAGGAATCTATTCGGTGGGATTCATCACCGGTTACACCGAAGGCGAAGTGCAGGAGTTGACCTCCGCCAAACTGGTCAACGTATTTGTCCCGACCACCCCCAACCCCACTTCAGGATTCCTGGTATTCGTGGCCAATGAGGACATTTTAGAACTGACGATGACGGTCGAGGAGGGTATCAAGTTCATCATCTCGGTGGGAATCGTGACGCCGGAATACAATCAGTCAAAAATCCTTTCGCTCAAAAAAGATTTTCAGGCATAACTCTCTTTCCTTTACACAAATAATTCGCTTCTTCCCAACCAGATTTACATTTCCCGATTTTTTCGGCTGATTTAATTTCCCAAAGTATTTGTCTGCACAAAACTTTGCCCTTACACTGAGAACACAAACTCAATTACTCTTCTTTCATGGCGGACTCATGCTTCGTTTTTTTAAAATTTTTGCACTTGTGCTTCCATTGACTGTTGTCAGCCCGGCATACACGGCTCCCGCGAAAAAGGTCGATCCCCAATCCACTCCCCAGAGCCTGATCGCGTTGGAAGACGCTCTGGCAGGCACTGATCTGGTGGGATTGTTTTATCTCGACATGGACTATCTCCTGCGTCTCGAAAAGGCTTTTATTGGAGAGAAAGACCTGCTGGCCTTACCCACTTCTTCCGGCAACGACAGCAAAGCGAATACTTCTTTTCTGGGTTTCCTGGGGCAATCCGGATTGCAGGTGAACGAATCGGTGGATTATATTCTCGGTGGTTTCTTCGCCCGAGAAAAGGATGCCGGACAAGTGCAGGTGGCGCTGGGAAATTTTCCTGTAGAAACCCTGATCCGGAATTGGAAAACAAATAAGAATGTGAAACAGACTGAGATCAATGGCCGCACCGCCTGGCAGTGGTCCACCGTTGATATCGATACCTGCAAACCCTCACGGCCTGAAGTCCTGATTGCAGATAAGAACCGACTGATCACCGGCGACCCCGAAACGGTGGCCTGGTTCCTGAAACGGATGGACCGGGCGAAAGCCCAGCAGGACCTGTCCTACTGGCGCAATTACCGTAAAGAAAAATTATTCAGCTTTGCGGTGTTTTTGCCTAAAAATCTTAAAGACATTCCTGAAAATATGTTCGTCCGCATGATGGCTCAATCCATGCAAGACAAAATGGTCCCGGTGACCGGTCTGTACGGCGGCGGCAACGTCACCTGGAATCCAACAGGGATCGATTTGGAATTGCTTTTGGAATCCACCGATTCCGTCTGGAACCGCGAGCGGCACCAGGAATTTCAAAAATGGAAAAAGAAAACCGTTGACGGTATCGAAAAAGAATTCAAGAGCGTTAAAAACCTGCTGAGTTACCTGGACTCGAAAGCCACTGATGAAAAACTTATCTTACAGGCAAAAATCAACGAGGCTCTCGTAAAGGAAATCGGGGGCGTCTTTCAGGAAGGAGTGGATTGGTTTGCGTCGTCTATTTCTTCATCCATGTCCATCTCCGGTGGCGAGGATACTTCGGCCGAAAAAACTATCCCCCTTAAAGAAGTCAATCAATATCAAGACATCCCCAAGCCAAAGGATCTCGATCCTTTTGATGCCACGGCCGACCCCGATAAAAGTTTTGCGGCCACCACTGGTCCCTTTGGGATCCTGGTCAAGGGAATCTCACTCAATCCGAAAGAAGCGGGAGCGATCGACCTGGACCTGGAAATCATGAGCAGTCCGATTCCAAAAATAGAGATACATTCCTTTGCCGATGAGGGCGAGGGAACAGGTGCCTGGTTCCGTGTCACCCATGTCATCAGTAAAAATGGAAAAGAATTATTGAAAGAGGAGTTGTGTGGAAAAGATCGCAATTCAAAAGCCGTGACGCTTCAGAAGGGATTCCGGAACGTAGAGATCAAACGCGTTAAGAAGACCCCCACTATTAAAAAATTGATCCGGGACAAACCCCGGTGGTCCAACCTGATGTTCGATGTGCTTCAGGGATCCAAAACCATTCGTCTGATACCGGGCACCCGATTATCGGATATCGCCACCATTGAGGGTGAAGTCATCATTCAGCTTCCATCAAATATCACCAAAAAGCGAATCCGGGCGCCGTTCAAAAATAAAGTTGTGCAAGCAGGCGGTCTTCGGATCAAGATGAAAAAAGACGCGGGTGATTCCATCAGCTTTATAGCCAGCGGTAAAACAAAACTCCTACTCGAAACACGCGCCCTGAACAAGTCTGGAAATTATCTTCAAGACAGCAGTTCCTCGTCATCATCACTTTTTTTTGGAGACGGAGTCGATAAATACAAAAAATTTCGTGGACAACCGAAAACCGTCGAGTTCGTTTTCGCTCGAACCACATCAAAAAAAACTTATCCTTATCAGTTTCAATTCAAAAGACCCAGCTATCCGGTAAGTCCATTCTTCAGGTCCGTATCCGTATCGACCCAATCACAGAGAGCGCTTCTGAACCAGAGGGCTTCCACACCCAAGCGTGAAGTTTGTTCCAGAAGTGCTATCGAGTTCCAATCCCGTCCTTTTTATATCTGTTTGAACCCAAGTATGCATATTCAGAACAAGTGGCAGAAGTCAGGGAAGTATGCGGTGGGGTCCTTCCTCGTCCATTCCCAGGATACGGCGGCGATTACCGACAATCTTTCCGCCGCCCAGCTGACTGTTGAAAAGGTGATCGTCCAAGACGGGAACAATCCCGCAAGGAAAACCCTTTCGGTAAAAGGGGAGCAATTTTTAATCCTCAATTCCAATTACGTTTCGCCGCTTAAAGGGGATCAAATCCGATTGGAGGCGGGTCCGGTGAAACAGGAGGATGAAAACTTAACTCCGGTGGGATTTGAAGGGTATCTGAAAATCCGTTTGCCGCGCAAGCTGGAATCGTTTCGCCTGGACCTTTTCTCACTCGGCAGTACGGCTCAATCTTCCAATGGCCTGAAAGCGAAATTTACCGGAATCAGTGAGAAGGGGGTGCGCATGGAAATCGAGGGACCGCGCGAAACCCTGGTCCATTTCACACCCCTCAACCTGCGCGGCAAACCCTTGAGCCAGAACGACCCACGCATCGAAAAAATGGATGTCGAGGGGAAAGTTATCTGGCAGGCGGAGGTCCAGGTGCCGTCGGAAACCCGTTATATGGATATCGTGTTTGCCCCACGACAGGATACCTGGAAGATTCCATTCCACCTCGAAAAATAATTTTTCAACAACCGACAGCGATCCCGCAAGCATTCCGTATCATTCAATAAACAGTTCAGTAAACACTCACTGGGCCGGGGTGCCGGCTCTGGCCGCGGGCTCAAAATCCTGCCGGCCCAGAGATTCCTTGACCAGGTCCTCCTTGCGGGTATGCAGGCCGAGGTCGGTCATCAGCGAAATCAAAACCGGCACGAGGAATAAGGTAAAGATCGTGGAGAACATCAAACCGCCGATCAGGGCGGTGCCCATACCGCGGTACAGCTCCGTTCCGGCGCCTTCACCAAACGCCAGAGGAAGCATTCCGCACACCGAGGAAATGACGGTCATCATGATAGGCCGCAGGCGGGTTTCGCAGGATTTGAGAAGAGCTTCGCGTTCGTCCATGCCGGACCGGATGTTGTTCAGCATTTGATGTACGATCAGAATTGCGTTGTTCACCACAATGCCTGCCAGAATAATGATGCCCAACTGCGTCAATATGTCGAAGGTGATCCAGTCCCAGCCCTGGAGCATGGCTTCGGGGTTGGGCGCCTGCAAATCTTCGAGAATGCCTCTGATATTCATTCTCTGCAGGACATTGTTCCCGGCAATACCAAAGAAAGAACCCGAGACCGCCAGGGCCACGGTCAACATAACAATGAAAGGACGCATGAACGATTTGAACAGCGCAACGAGCAACAAATAAATAAAACCGACCGCATAGAAAAAACTATTCAGCAAAGACTTTTCGGTCGATGCCAGATCATCGGCGGTCCCACCCACGCGCAAGCCGTATTCCTCCGACAAGGTCCTCCGTTCAGGGACAAGATACTCTTTCTCAACGCGCTGGATAACTTTCTGCATGGGGTAAGACTTTTGAACCTGAACCAGCAGTCGGACCGCACGCTCCTTTTCGATATGGTCGATACGCGCCGGACCCGAGACAATATCCGTTTCCACCAGATAACCCAGGTTGGTCATCATGTTTTCTTCGGTCCATATCGGGAGATTTTTATAATCGTTCAGACCGAGTTTTTCCGCATCCGCCCGCACCAGAACGAAATCGATCGGTTCGCCGCGATCATTGAATTCGCCCAGATATTTGCCGGCGTTCAACGATTCGATGATGTCGCCGATTTCCGGTATCCCCATCTTCAGGCGCGCGTTGTTGAGCCGCCGGGGTACGAAACGCAGTTCAGGATTACCCAGCTTGAATTCCGGTCGAACAGAATGGACACCTTCGCTTCCCGAGATATTTTTGATTAAATCCATGGAGATTCGCTTCAATTCAAAAATGTCCGGTCCGACAATTTCAATATCAAAGGTCTTGGAGGCGGAACGGAAAATGGGGCGTTGGGAAGCAAAAGCAAACCGGTATCCGGGTATCTGGAAAATGCGCGCACCCATTTCATTGGATTTAACCGCCATTTTCACTTCACCGCGCTGGCCCCGCGCCAGTTCGGGTTTGACGATCGCCCCGCCGCCGTTGAACCGGTTGGAGAACACCAGAAAATTATTATTCACGTCTTCCATTTCGGTGATCTCTTTTTCGTACTCTGCGAAGTATTTCATGTTCTGTTCCACCGGCACACCCGCCACCGGATCAATAAACATGAACACCATATTGCTGTTGCCCGTGGGCAGGTAATCCCGTTCCGGAAGAATAAGGGTGCTCCATATCAGCATTCCCACGATACCGAGTATCACCCCAAACTTAACGGCCATGTGGCCGGCCCCTGTTCCCAAAACAAATTTCATGACTCGGGAATAGGCTGCGGCCAGCGCCTCTCCGAAAACGATGAGGGGTTTCATGGGCCCGCGATGCAGAAAACCCGGGTCGTAGGATTCTCCCGGCCGCAGTCGGATCATCAGGGTGGTCAATGTCGGAATCACGGTGATGGAAACGATCAGGGATAAGGCGATGCTGGCACTGATGGTAATGGCTATGTCCTGAAACAACTGTCCAGCTTCCTCACGGATGAACACGATCGGTAGAAACACGGCCAGCGTGGTCAGGGTCGACGACAAAACCGCCCCCCACACCTCCACCGTGCCGTCATAGGCGGCTTTGAACACACCCTTCTTCAGGGTGAGATGCCGGTAAATATTTTCCAGCACCACAATCGAGTTGTCCACCACCATGCCCACGGCAAACGCCATCCCGGCAAGCGAAATGATATTGATACTCCGCCCGAGCAATTTCAAAACAATGAAAACCGCCACCAGGCTGACGGGGATGCTGATCGCGATGATCAACACCGACCGCACCGAACCCAGAAACAACAACAACACGAGCACCGCCAGCGCCGCCCCCAGGGCCAGATTGGATTTAACCAGATACATCGCCTCGTCAATGTAATCCACATCCTTGTAGACGATTTTTAGCTGCATCGGAATGCCGCGGCTGAGGAGTTCCCGGTTTAATTTTCCGATGGTTTCGGCAGCCACATTACAGGTGCTGACCACATTGGCCCCCTGCTCCCGGATAATACCGAACGCGTTGGATATCCTGCCGTTGATCCGTACCAGCGAAGAGGTTCGCTGGTAACCGTCGACCACTTTGGCGAAATCGCGCACCTGGATGGTCTTGTCGCCGTCGCGCTTGATGACTGTTTTTAAAATATCATCCGGGTCCTTGAACTCTCCCAGGGTACGAACGGTGTACTCGCGGTTGGCCTCGTCATGAAATCCGGCACGGGTGTTCTGGTTTTCACTGGAAAGTTTCTGGATCACATCCTTGTAGGTGAGGTGTAGCCGGGCCAGGCTGTAAGGATCAAACTCGACCCGCATCTCCCGATCTTCCCCGCCGAAATGCCAAACTTCGGAAACCCCCTCAACTCTTTGCAGGAGGGGTACAATGATATCCTCCCCCACTTGAAACATGTAATTCTGGTCGATATCCGGCATCTTCGGATTGGGCTTCTCCACGATCACCCACATGATGGGATTCGAGTTGTCGGTGGAGATGGATTTCAGTACCGGCTTGTCGGCTAGAACCGGAAGATCCTTCACCTGCTGGAGTTTGTTGTTGACGTCGATGGTGGCGATTTTCTTGTCGGTGCCCCATTCAAACTCCAGGGTAATGGAGCTTTCTCCATGCTGGCTCCGCGAGGTCATTTTTTTGAGACCTTCCACCGTCTCCAATTGCTCCTCCAGGCGGCGAGTAATATTCCGCTCCACCTCGTTGGGCGAAAGTCCACGGTATTCGGTCCGCACTTCGATCAGCGGTTTGTCTACGGTAGGGGTGAGTTGTCGCGGCAGTGTGTTGTAACAGATGATTCCGATGACAGCCGTCATCACGATGGCCACCAGAACCGTGTGGTAGTTGCGGATGGAACCGTCGACGAGTTTCATCAGGTGCCTCGCGGGCCGCCCTCGGAACGGCTTTTCCCTTTTTCGGCGGCGTTGAAGGGTGGCTCTGCCTGGGGTTCAGGATTGGTGAGCAACACCTTGACCCCGGGGAAAACCGCGCCGGACCCACGCTGGATCAATTGGGTGTCCCGGGTCAACTGATGGGTGAAATCATCAATCTCCACCAGACCGTCCCGCTCCTTGAACGCCCGCACCGGCACCAGCTTGGCATGCCCTTTATCCACGACATAAACCACCGTTCCATTTTCACCAATCACCAGTGAAATGGACGGTACATGCTTGACCTGGCGGCGGGTTTCAAACTGCAGGCGAGCTTCAAGCGTCAATCCTGGAAACAAGTTGTTGAGGTGGCCGGGTAATTCCACCTGCACCTTGATATTTCCCGAAAAAATACTGGCATCGGGAATCACGCGCATCCGTTGCTTCAAATTTTCATCCATAACAAAACCAAGGCCCAATTCATCCACCTTGAAATCGATGCGGCTGGTTTTCTCCAGCTTGCCGCGATAACTCTGGGGGATTTCCAACACTGCTTTCAGCTTGGAAGATCCGATCATCTCCAGAATGGGCGTGCCGGCCCCGGCATAGGCACCCACTTCGATTCTTTTGGAAATGATCACACCTTCAAAAGGCGCTTTAATGATCGCCTTGGACAGGTTCAATTGTGCCATTTCCAGTTTTTTAGTGATCGAATCCAGGTTGGATTTACTTTGCAGAATATCTTCTTCCCGGGACTTGGCCCCTGCCGACAACGCCGCCTTGCTGGAACGCAGTGTTTCCTGGGCGCGGGCCACTTTGTCGTTGGCTTCATCCAACAGCGATTGAGACACCACACCATCCAGAACCAGTTGTTCCATTCTCCGGTGTTCTTTCACCGCGAGATCGTAAGAACTCTGATCCGCCTGGACCTGCGCCTGCAGTTTTTCCTGTTCCTCAGGACGGAGACCGCTTAAAGTTTTTTCGTATTCCTTTCGGACGCTGATCCGTTCGGCCTGTAATTGCTCCACCTGAAGGCGGAAATCCCGGAGGTCGATAAGTGCCAGCACCTGCCCCTCTTTGACTCTCGATCCCTCTTCAACCGGTATCGACTTCAGGCGCCCTTCCACTTCAGAAGTGATGACCACCCGTTGCTCCGCCACCACATTACCCACCGAATTGATTTCATCGACGATATCTTTGAAAATCACTTTGCCGATCTGGACCGGAAGGATAAGTTCCCGATTTCGCTTTTTTGTGGAATCCTCCGTGTCCGTCTGGCTGCAAGCCATAACAAACACCAGCAGCCCCGCGATGAAGCCGAGAGCAAGTCCTTTGCCTGCAAGGATTTCCAAGAATCCTGTATGTCGTGATCGATGAGTCATTATCTTCCTAGAAGTGGTTGTAATTCATTATCTTATATCGGCAATACGATTACAAACAAAAGTACAAACAAAAATGACACTAAAAATATAGATACCCTCAAAACCCCTTTTTTGGGTATTTTTGATCCATGCAATGTCTCACCTTATTGGATGGTAGTTTCAGCCTTGAGGTTGGATAAAATATCAAACGCAAGGTTTTTGCCTGTTGGCCTTATCGGTAAATCCGTGTTAATAGTAAACCGCCTGCACGATCGGCCTTTAAAACCCTTTCTCCAGCAATCAAAATGGCTCTCGAATTTTACCGATTCATCAAAACCCACGCCCAAGAACAACCGGACCATCCCGCTATTATCGATGGCGAAGCCACAGTGACCTATGCCCAATTGTTGGACCAGGTGGCGCGTTTTGCCGGCGGGCTGGATACTCTTTCGCTTGAACCTGACAGCAAACTGGGCCTGCTGTGTCTCAATCAAAAAGAATACCTGATCGCTTTTCTCGGCGCTCTGCTCAAGGGCCTGCCGGTGGTTCCCTACAATTTTATGCTGACGCCCGAGGATCTGATCTATATCACTCAGGATGCGGGGGTGGATCAACTGGTGGTCAATCCGGCTTTCATCAAACCGGAGACGGCACCGTTTTTTGCGAAATTCAAAGTGCGTATCACCACTTCTCCGGCACCGGATTTGGGGTTGCCTGTTGAGGGTACGATCCTGTTCGATGATTTTCTCCAGTCCGCCCGACCGGATAAAGCCCAGCCGCGCCACTCGCGCGCCGAAGGAATTCCGGACGTCATCATGTACACATCCGGCACCACAGCAAAACCCAAGGGCGTGATGTTGAACGAAACCATGTTTGACGTCAACTCGAAAGGGGTTGAGGCGCATTTGCCGCTTCAACCGGAAGATCGGGCGATTATGGCGCTTCCCCTGTTCCATTCGTTCGGCAACATGATCGCACTGTTGCTGCTCCGGGTCGGGGGCACATTGATCCTGTTGCCTCAGTTTCAGCCCAAATCCATATTGTCCGCCATCGACCGGTATCAGGCCACGGTACTTCCACTGGTTCCGACGATCTACTCGTTCCTGGTGCAACTGATGGCGCGCGGGGATTACAAACTTTCAACTTTGCGTTATTGTATTTCAGGAGGCGCGGCACTTCCCCACGCTCTGCTCCACAAGGTTGAAGATGTCATGAAGGTCACCGTCCTCGAGGGTTACGGCCTGACAGAAACTTCACCCGTGATTTCCGTCAACACGATAAAGGAAGGAAGCGTGGTGGGCTCAGTCGGTCCGGTGCTGCCCAACGTACAGGTTAAAATCGTTGACGAACTGGGACAAGCCGTCCCGCCAGGCGACGTGGGAGAAATATTCGTCAAGGGGGCAACGGTGATGCCGGGTTACTGGAAACTTCCGGAGGAGAGCCGTGGAGCATTAACAGCGGACGGCTGGTTCAAAACCGGGGATCTGGGACATCTCGATGCACAGGGCCGTCTTTATATCTCCGCCGGCAGAAAAAAGGATTTGATCATTCGCGCCGGGGAAAACGTGGCGCCTTTGGCTATTGAAAATGTGCTGATCAATCACCCTGCCCTCATGGAAGCCGCTGCGGTGGGAATCCCCCATCCACGACTGGGAGAACAGGTCGTGGCCTGTGTCGTTCTGAGAGAGGACCAACAGACAACGGAGTCGGAATTGAAACAATACTGCCGCGATAAACTGCCGCCCTTCAGCGTTCCCGACCATTTCAAATTTTATGAAAGCCTGCCCAAAAACCCGGTCGGCAAAATCCTGAAGACGCAACTGCGGGAAGAAGTCCGGTCAGCACTGAACCCGGCATAACCGGACACCGCAAACTTACAACCTGCCCCTAATCATTACAAATTGGAAACGCAGCGGAAGCCGATGGCGTAGTTACGCATTTTCACCCAGTAAGCGGCCCGGTTGGAGCTTCTCAAAAAACCGGCGGTGCTTTCCCAACCGCCGCCCCTCACGACTTTGGCGGTCGTGGGGTGCGATCCCGGCGGATTGTCTTTAGGGCTGTTCCGGTAATAGTTTTCATTCATCCAATCGTTGGTCCACTCCGCCAGGTTACCGGCCATGTCATACAGGCCATAGGGATTGGGAGGAAATTTTCCGGGTGGTGCAGGTCCCGAATAACCGTCGTTGATGGAGACCACCCGCGTGTTCAACGCGCAGTTCTTGTCGCAGAAATTGGCCTCATCCCCTTTTACGGTATCCCCCCAATAGAAATGGGTGGCGGTCCCACCGCGGGCGGCATATTCCCATTCGGCTTCCGTGGGCAGGCGCTTGCCGAGTTTTTTGCAATACCGATCCGCTTCAAACCAGGTGGCGCTGTCAACCGGGAGATCCGCTCCGGAAAAATGTGAGGGATTGTCCAGCCCCATCACGGATTGAAATTCAGCCTGCGTCACTTCGTATTTGTCCATCTTGAATGGAGACAGGCAGACTTCATGCGCCGGCTGCTCGTCGGGCAGCCCATTGTCATTTCCCATCTTGAAACAGCCGCCCTTGAGTGCCACCATCTCAGCGGTGCCCTGACTTCCCTTGGCCGCGATGAGGTGCCGGTTGACCTCCCGATTTAATTCTGTGACATGTTCGTACTCTAGGCGAAGAACTCCTTTGTATTTGAGAGTCACGACACTTTGCGGCACCAACTCCATCTTGCCCGTCTTTTTGAAAAACAACCGGTAGTGAGGAATAGGCTTGTCACTTTTGGTATCGAGATAGTTCCTCATATTGTTATTGGTGCGCTGAGGCGAGATGACCAGTTCATCCACCAGCTCAGCATCCTGCCCCTGAGAATCTCCCTTGAAAAACACCAAAACATCGCGCCCATTGGCCACCGGCATGGCCAGAATCTTGTCGATCACAACTTTCGCTTCTTTGTATTTTTTCAAGGCAAATTTCACATCCGCCAGGGCGCGCAAAACTCTGGGGCTTTCGGGATCGGCTTCCAAAGCCTTAGAGTAATGGCTCTCCGCCTGGCCATACTTCTGGTCCATAACCGCCTGATCGCCTTTGGCCAGCCACGGATTCTCCTCGGCCTCAAGGGACTGAGGCAAAAACAAACAGACCATCATCAAATAAAAGGAAACTTTATATAGAGGTAGCATATATCTTCTCATTATAAATCGACCGTTTGACACGGCTCCAAGGATTAAGTGAATGAATTAAATAGTAGGAATTTCGGGAAATTATATAATAGGAGGGGAGATTAACCAAACCTAAAAACTAGTTTTTTAGGGTGACTTGAAAGAGAGGACAAAATTTGGAATGAATTACTTTTCCTTCTGGGGCGGTTTGGGTTTGCGGGCAGCGTCGGACTTGGTCTTTTTTTTGGAATCCAGAATAACCTTCTGTTTTTTCAATTCCTTCCAGTCTTCATCGGCTTTTTTCTTTTTCTGGTAATTATCCCGTTTGGGGAAATAATTGATTTCGTCGATCATCAAACCCACCTCGGCTTGTTGTCTGATTTCAGGAACGGCTGTCCTCCAAGGCCATTTTGCCAGATTTTCCCGGTTTGTGGGTGGAAATTACAGAAAGTGTAAAAAATACCGTCCAGACGGCTTTTTCCCTGCCCGGATTCATGGAAATTGCTTTTATACTAATAAAGGAACAAATGCATCATCGGTTCCCAGCAGCTCAACGGGTGTACCGGCTCCGTCTCCATTTTCGAATTTTCACTTCAACCCAGGCCCGGCCCATTATCCGGACGGTGTATCAAATGCTTCTGGAACAAATCAAACAAAAACAGGCGCGTATCGGAATTATCGGATTGGGCTATGTGGGACTGCCGCTGGTCATCGAATTCGGCCGGGCCGGATTCCAGGTGATGGGGCTGGATATCGATCGGGCCAAGGTGGAGCAATTGAACCGGGGGGAAAGTTATATCAAACATATCCCCTCGAAGACCCTCCGGGAGCTGGTGGAGCAAAAGAAATTCGAATCCACCACAGACTTTTCCTCCGTCTCCAACCTGGAATGCATTCTGATCTGTGTGCCGACGCCTTTGAATTCCAACCGGGAACCGGACATGAGTTTCATTGTGGCAACGGCCCGGACCATCGCCCCTCACCTTAAAAAAGAACAGATGGTGATTCTGGAGTCCACCACCTATCCCGGCACCACCCGTGACGTGCTGATTCCGGCACTGGAATCGGGTTCCGGACTGAAAGCCAACCAGGATTTTTACGTGGCGTATTCTCCGGAACGGGAAGACCCCAACAATAAGGATTTCTCCACCGGTACCATTCCCAAGGTCATCGGCGCCGATTCCGAATATGCCATGGAATGCGCCAACACACTTTACCTTTCGTTCATCAACAAGACGGTGCCCGTTTCCAGCACGCAGGCGGCGGAAGCCACCAAATTGATGGAAAACATCTTCCGTTCCGTCAATATCGCGCTGGTCAACGAATTGAAAGTCATTTTCGACAAGATGGGAATTGATATCTGGGAAGTGATCCAGGCGGCCAGCACGAAACCCTTCGGCTACATGCCTTTTTATCCCGGTCCCGGCCTGGGCGGGCACTGCATTCCCATTGATCCCTTCTACCTGACCTGGAAGGCGCGGGAATTCGGCATCACCACCCGGTTTATCGAGCTGGCGGGTGAAATCAACGTGGGCATGCCGGAATACGTGGTCAACAAAATATTGCTGGCATTGAATGAAAAAGGAGTCAGCGTGAAAGGCAGCCGCGTGCTGATTCTCGGATTTGCCTACAAAAAAAATATTGATGACGACCGCGAATCTCCCAGTTACAAAATCATGGAGCTCTTGCTACAATACGGGGCCGAAGTGGAATTTCACGATCCTTATATTGAATCGATCGGCACCAAACGGGAGTACCCGCAATTCACCGGCAAGAAACGGGTATCCCTGGACAGCATCGGCCAGTTTGACATCACAATTATTCTGACCGATCATTCGGACTACGATTACGAAGCCATCGTCCAACAATCGCGTCTTGTCGTAGATACCCGGAACGCCTGCGCTAAAATCAAGTCGGATAAAATCATCAAAGCCTGAGCATTGACAAACAAACCCCCGGCAAAGCCTTTGACCGGGTATTCCCATTAAGGACTCTATGCAATTTTTACTACACCATACTGTTATCACCCAAGCGATTGCCAATAACGATCATAAAACATTAAAACAATTCCGGGACAAGAATTCCGCAGGCTGGGTGCTGTCCAACTCTCTGGCCGCCATTCATTCCGATTTGAGCCAGACTATGAAAACAGACGCGGCCCATTCCGCTGTCAAGAAAGCTCTCAAGGGAATTGCAGTAGCTTCACTCACCGGGCCCGAAATGCTGGCAACGCCACCTTCTCCAAAAATGGATTTTCTGGATGCCCTGGCCGTGCGCACGGTGGAAGTATTCCAACTGGACGGGATCATCACGCTGAAACCGGAAGTCTTTGCCCAATCGAAAATTCGCGCCATTCAACCGGATGCATTATCCCAGGTTCTTAAAGAGGGTCTCGCCACAGTGGAAAAAGTTCCTTTATTGAATATCCCAGCGACTTATCCGCAGATATGGAACGAAGTGGAGCAGGAAATGTCCGAGGTGGTGCGGTCGGGCTATTTCATCCTGGGCCCCAAGGTGGCCGAACTGGAAAAGCAGGTCGCGGCCTATTGCCAAGTGCCCTATGCGGTCGGCGTGTCCTCCGGTACCGATGCCCTGCTGTTGGCGTTGATGGCGGCGGACATCGGACCCGGCGACGAGGTGATCACTTCAACGTATACTTTTTTCGCGACGGCGGGTTCGATCGTGCGCACGGGCGCCAAACCGGTGTTTGTGGATATCGATCCGGTCACCTTCAACATGGATCTGGAACAAACGAAGGCGGCCATCACGCCCCAAACCAAAGCCATCATGCCGGTCCACCTGTACGGGCAATGTGTCGACATGGCGCCCCTCAACGATCTGGCGAAAAAAAACAAATTGTGGGTGATTGAAGATGCCTGCCAGGCGATCGGTTCGGAATTCAAGAAACAACGCGCCGGCAGTCTGGGAGACTTCGGTTGTTTCTCTTTTTTCCCGACCAAGAACCTGGGAGGTTTCGGGGATGCCGGGATGGTGACCACCCGCTCCAAAGAACTTTACGAAAAAATGAAAGTGTTGCGGGTACACGGTATGGAGCCGAAGTATTATCACAAAATGGTCGGCGGCAATTTCCGCATCGATGCCCTGCAGTCCGCCGTCATCCTCGCCAAGCTGCCGCACCTGGAAGGATGGGTCAACGATCGCCGCACCAATGCTCAAAACTATGACAAACTCTTCAAGAAGTTTTCACTCACCGAGCGGCTGTCGCTGCCAAAGGAAGTTTTCCCGCGGCATGTGTACAACCAATATATCGTTCGCGTTGCCGACGGTAAACGGGATGCGTTGCGGGAATATTTAAACGGTCAAAACGTGGCCTGCGAGATTTACTACCCGGTGCCCCTGCACCTGCAGGAATGTTTCAAGGAGCTTGATCACAAAAAGGGAGACTTTCCGGAGGCTGAAAAAGCGGCGGCGGAATCCCTGGCCCTGCCGGTCGCCAACGAGGTGACCGCCGAACAACAGGAATACGCCGTAGAGAAAATCAAAACATTTTTTGCCTGACGCCCTGTTCCCACGGACAAACTTCTAATAATTATTCCAAAGCTTCCCAGGCGGCTCAATGCAGCCGGAATTTTTGCGCAATAGGATTGCGCCGGCCGGAGCCGAAGGCTTTAGCGGTTACCTTAAGGCCGGGTGCGGCCTGCTTGCGCTTGTATTCGTTTCGGTCTACCTTGACCGCCACCTGCCGCACCACCTCGGCGTCAAAACCCTCCTCGATCAACCGTTCGACGGACCAGTGCTTCTCCACATAACCTTCCAAAATGGGATCGAGTACTTCGTAAGGCGGCAGGCTGTCCTGATCGGTTTGATCGGGACGCAGCTCCGCCGTCGGCGGCCGTTCGATGATGGCCTGCGGAATGATTTCCTTGTCGCGGTTGATCCAGTGGGCCAGCGCGTACACCTTCATCTTCGGCACATCCGAAATCACCGACAAACCCCCGGCCATGTCGCCATAGAGCGTGCAGTATCCCACCGACATTTCACTTTTGTTGCCGGTGGAAAGCACCATGCTTCCCAATTTGTTCGACACCGCCATCAAAATATTGCCGCGAATGCGCGCCTGGATGTTTTCCTCGGTCACGTCTTCCGCTTTTCCCGGAAACAGCGGGCTCAGCGATTTCTTGTATTGTTCAAACAATTCGTTGATGGGCACACCGGAAAATGAAATTCCCAGATTTGCGGCCAGACGTTCCGCGTCGGAAATGCTCTGAGAAGCCGTGTACGGGGAGGGCATGCTGATGCCCATCACCTGCTCCGCCCCCAGCGCTTCCACGGCGATCGCCGCGACCACGGCGGAATCGATGCCCCCGGAAAGCCCCACCACCGCTTTGTGGTAACCGCATTTGTTGAGATAATCACGGACGCCCATTACCAAAGCGCGAAATATTTCCTCTTCGTCGCATACCGGAGTGGGACGAACATCACCCTTGGCCTTGTCGAGGTCCACCACCACCAAATCCTCCTCGAATCCCCTGGCTTGCGCGATGACCTTGCCCGCTGCGGACAGGGCGAAACTGTGACCGTCGAACAGCAGATCGTCATTACCGCCAACCTGGTTGACCAGCACGAAGGGTTTTTTGTATTGCCCAACAATATGCTGTCCCAGTTCCAACCGGGTTTGCCAGCGGCCCACGCGGTATGGGGAAGAGGAAACATTCAGGATGATCTCCGCTCCGGCCTGCACCAATTCCTCCACCGGGTTGGAACGATAGATGTCCTGGTCGTAAAAATCAGTAAAGTTCCAGATATCTTCACAAATGGTGATGCCCAGCTTGGTTCCGGACAATTCGTAAAGGACCGGGTGATCCGCCGCCTGGAAATAACGGGTTTCATCAAAAACGTCATAGGAAGGCAGGAGAATCTTGTCAGCCTGAATCAATATCTGACCGTTATGAAAAAGAACGGCGGAATTGGTCAAACCTTTGCCTGTGCCGGTTTTGCGTTTTCCGACATGACCCATGAGAACGGCAGGACCCTGAATACGGGCCACCAGCGCCTCCAGCGATTTTTGACCTTCGCAAATCAAATCCGGCTTGTAGAGAAGATCCCGGGGCGGGTAGCCGGTGAGAACCAGTTCGGAAAAAACCACCAACTCAGCTCCGGCTTTTCCGGCCTGCAGGCATGCGTCTTCTATTTTGCGGGAGTTCCCCTCAAAATCTCCGATGGTGGGATTCAACTGGGCCAAGGCTACTTTCAATCCGGTGCGCTCCATAAAGGTTGAGGAGGATGAACCTCTCAATTTTAGACTATTTAGTAATGTTTTTACAGTGCCGGTAAATTAGTTTAGAATACTTTAATGGAGTTTACGCAACTTTTTGACAGCATAATCAAACTCTTAAAAGACCAACCCATCCTCATAACGGACCCGTAATGACCCAAGTTTATTTAGTGACCGGTGGCGCTGGTTTCATCGGAGGCAACTTCGTTCTGGGCCTGATAGATCGGGGTAACGTCAAGGTCATCAATCTGGACGCGTTGACCTATGCCGGGAACATGGACACCCTGGCACCGGTGATGGACAACCCCAATCATATTTTCGTGCATGGGAGCATTCTGGACCGGGCATTGGTGAACAGTCTGCTCGAAAAGCACCAGCCCTCGGCCATTATCAATTTCGCGGCGGAGTCGCATGTCGATCGCTCCATCGATTCCCCCGGTGAATTCATCCAGACCAACGTGGTCGGCACCTTTGAGCTGCTGGAAGCGTTTCGCAGTTACCATGCGGCGACCCCGGAAAAAAAACGCAACTCGCTTCGTTTCCTTCACGTTTCGACCGATGAAGTATACGGCAGCCTGGGCGCGGAGGGATTCTTTACAGAAGAGACCTCCTACGCCCCCAACTCCCCTTATTCAGCATCCAAGGCGGGAGCGGATCATCTGGTACGGGCGTATCATCATACTTATGGATTGCCGACGTTAACGACCAACTGTTCCAACAACTACGGCCCCTTTCAATTTCCGGAAAAGTTGATACCCCTGATCATTCAAAAGGCACTGGCCGGCGAAAAGCTCCCGGTTTACGGAGATGGCATGCAGGTGCGCGACTGGTTGTATGTGGAAGATCATTGCCGGGCCATCCTCAAGGTTCTGGAAGCCGGTCAACTGGGCGAGGTCTACAATATCGGCGGGCACAACGAAATGGCCAATCTGGATGTGGTCAAAACCATTTGCGGGCTGCTCGACACCATGGTTCCGGATTCTCCGCACAAACCGCATGCCGGGCTGATCAGTTTCGTGAAGGACCGGCCGGGGCACGACCGCCGCTACGCCATCGACGCGGGCAAACTGCAACGCGAATTGGGATGGCGCCCGGAGGAAACCTTTGAAACAGGAATTCGTAAAACCATCCAATGGTATCTCGAGCACCGGGAATGGGTGCAACGCGTCAGCTCCGGGGAATACCGGGGCGAACGTCTGGGATTGGGCAACGAGTGAGGTAAATCGACCATGATCAATAAAGGCATCATTCTGGCGGGCGGATCGGGCACCCGGCTGTACCCGTTGACGACGGTGGTCAGCAAGCAATTGCTCCCGCTGTACGACAAGCCGATGATCTACTACCCCCTGTCGACCCTGATGCTGTCGGGCATCACCGATATTCTCATCATCACCACTCCACACGATCAACCCATGTTCCAGGAACTGCTCCAGGACGGAAGCCAGTGGGGAATCAACATCCGTTACGCGCCGCAACCGAAACCGGAAGGACTGGCCCAGGCCTTCATTATCGGAAAAGATTTTATCGGTGACGATGGATGTTGCCTCATCCTGGGCGACAATGTTTTTTACGGGCACGGGCTGGTCGATCTCGTCAAAAACGCCCGCGAACGGAACAACGGTGCCACGGTATTCGGGTATTGGGTCAAAAATCCGGAAGATTACGGCGTGGCGGAATTCGACGCCCAGGGAAAAGCCATCAGCCTCGAAGAAAAACCGAAACATCCCAAATCCCATTATGCGGTGACTGGTCTCTATTTTTACGACAATCAGGTGGTGGACATCGCCCGCAATCTCAAACCTTCGGCACGGGGCGAATTGGAAATCACCGACGTCAATAAAAAATACCTGAAACAGGGAAACCTCACGGTTGAGATCCTGGGCCGCGGTTTCGCGTGGCTTGATACCGGTTCCCATTATGCTTTAACGGAGGCGACTAATTTTATCGAGACCATTGAGAGACGGCAGGGCCTCAAGATTTCCTGCCCGGAGGAAATCGCATTCAACCGCGGGCTCATCGATGCCGCCCAGCTGGAGAAGCTGGCCGCGCCTCTCAAAAAAAACGGATACGGCCAATACCTGCTGGACCTGCTCAAACAGGACCGCCCTTTTCATTAACCCCACCGGTTCTCCTGGACAATCATGACTCCATCTTCCGCAAACGCCTGGAAAATTCTTTTGATCGGCAAAGAGGGTCAGGTCGGTGGCGAGCTGACATCCCTCCTGCAACCTCTTGGAGAACTGATCGTCTTTGGTGAAAAGGATTTGGATTTGACCCAGGCGGACCGCATCCGCGAAAAGCTGAACGAGGTTCAGCCGCACGTCATTGTCAATGCCGCCGCTTATACGGCGGTGGACAAAGCCGAAGAGGAACCGGATCTCGCACTGGCCGTCAATGCAACCGCTCCGGCCATCCTGGCGGAAGAAGCCCGAAAACTGGGCGCAGCGCTGGTTCATTATTCCACCGATTATGTATTCGATGGAGAAAAGCAAGGGCCCTACACCGAAGAGGATGCACCGAACCCGTTGGGCGTATACGGTCGCACCAAGCTGGCGGGCGACGAGGCCATACAATCTGCGGGATTGCCGCACCTCATTTTCCGGACGGCCTGGGTGTACGGACTGAAAGGAAAAAATTTTCTTCTCACCATACAACGATTGGCGAAAGAGCGGGATGAACTGAAAATTGTCGATGACCAGGTTGGATCTCCCACCTGGTGCCGGACCATCGCCCAAACGACCGCTAACGTCCTGACGCAAGTCTTGCCGAAGGGTTCGCCGGGGGATCTATCCGGTTTTGAACAGGCCTCCGGTTTGTACAACCTGGTGTGTGGCGGACAAACCAGCTGGTTCGGTTTCGCCGGAGCGATTCTGGAGGCGTCTTCATCCTCACAAGATACGAAACTGATCCCAATCCCCACGTCCGAATACCCCACCCCTGCAAAACGTCCTAAAAACTCTGTCCTCTCCACAAAAAAATTGAAGTCGGCGTTCGGCATCGCCCCTCCCGCATGGGATGTGACCCTAAAATATTGTCTGAGCCGTTAACTCCCGGTCTTCCGCTGAATATTGGAAATACGCCCTAACAAGCTGAAAATTAAAACTGTTTTCCTTAAAAGTTGCCCCTATAATAAATAGATAGGCACCCAAGGTAGATTAAAGATCGGCCTGCTCCCAGTCTTCCATTTAAACTTTTTCCTGTCTCCAGACAGTCTTGAATTCATGTCAAAAACCCTGGTTTTTACTGCGACCTATAACGAATCGGACAACGCCGAGAGTATTATCAAAGAAATTTTCCAGCATCTGCCGGATGCGGAAATCCTGATCGTTGACGACAACTCTCCGGACGGAACAGGCGCTCTTTTGGACCGGCTGTCGGCCGCCAACCCGGCGATCCACGTGATCCACCGGCCTTCGAAGTTGGGACTGGGGACGGCGCATTTGATGGCGATGAAATATGCCATCCACCATGAGTACGAGCACCTCATCACCATGGACGCCGACTTTTCCCATAACCCGAAATACCTCCCCGTCATCAAGCAGCTTCTGGAGGACAACGACTTTGTCATCGGGTCGCGATACACCAAGGGCGGCCGGTGCGACTATGGATTCACCCGCACCCTGATCAGCAAAACCGCGAATACCCTGGCGCGCTACCTGCTCGGCATCCCGACTCATGAAGCCACCACATCCTACCGCGGCTTCACGCTGTCCCTGCTCCAGCAGATGGATCTGGACTCTATTTGGTCGGATGGCTATTCATTCTTCATGGAATCCATATTCGTGGTCCGGCTGGCCACACGCAAACTGGCTGAATTCCCCATCTATTTTGAGGATCGCCGTGCCGGAGCGTCTAAGATCTCCAAGCGTGAAATTTATAAGGCGATTTACAATATCGGCCGCCTGTTTTATCGGAGATTGTTTGTCATCCCGTTTGCCGTTTATCACCCGGCAAAAGAAAACAAAAAGGCTCAACCCTGCGAAAATTGCGGATCGATTTTTCATATGGAGATGTTTCCGGCAAAGTATGCGGAAAATGAAAATGCCTCCATTTACCAATGCACCAGCACGGGGCATCGCACCCATGGGAGAATTCTGAAATGCCTGCATTGCGGCCTGGTGTTCAACGAAACCCGGCATGATGCGGAAAAACTTCTCAGTTTTTATTCGGATGTGGAAGACCAGACTTATTTAAAAAATATCGAGTCGCGCTTTAAAACATTTCGATATAATTTTGAAAAAATCAAACCTTATATTCCCGCTTCCGGAAAGTTGCTCGATATCGGATCCTATTGCGGCGTCTCCCTTAAAGTCGCACATGAAAACGGATTCGAAACCCTCGGGGTCGAGCCTTCCAAATGGGCGGCGCACTATACAGAAGAGGTGATGAAGGAGCGCGTATTTCAGGGCACCCTCAAAGACCTGCCGAAAACGGAGGGACCCTTCGACGTCGTTACCATGTGGGACGTCATGGAACACCTGCCGCATCCGATTGAAGAGATGAAGCTGATTCATTCCCGATTGAAACCGGGCGGGGTGTTCGCATTTTCCACCCTGTTCATCGACAACTGGTATCCGAAAATCCTGAAAGAAAGATGGCCCTGGTATATGGACATGCACCTGTTCTATTTTACGCTGAATGCCATGAAACAATTGCTGAACAAGGCTGGTCTGGAACTCGTGCATCATCAAAAATACACTCATATCATTACCCTGGAATACCTCTTCGTCAAACTGGATGCGCTGGGCGTTTTCGGAGCCAGGTATCTGGGAGAAAAGATAAGCAATACCCGATTCAAAAATATGATGATTCCGTTCAGCTTTGGAGATATTCAACTGTTCATCTGCAAGCCGATCGAGAATCCACACCCGGAGGCCTGATCCGCGGAAAAACCGCCTCTCCTCATTCGACTTCTATGAAAAAAGCGTTGATCACAGGAATCACAGGACAAGATGGAAGTTATCTTGCCGAATATCTTCTCGCCCAGGGATATGAAGTTCACGGTCTGGTACGCTCGAATGACGGTCCTGAAGAGGATCGTTCCCATTGGCGGATCCACTCGATTCGGGATAAGTTGTTCCTGCATGCGGGTGATCTGGAAGATTACAGCAACCTGGAAGCCACCCTCCAAACGGTTGAACCCGATGAATGCTACCACCTCGCCGCCGAGACTTTCGTGTTCAATACCCTGGAAGACGAATCGGCTATTTTGAAAACCAACACTCAAAGCACGCATCACCTGTTGCTGGGATTGAAAAACCATGCGCCGGATTGCCGCTTATTTTTTGCCGGATCATCCGAGATGTTCGGGCAGGTATCGGAGGCGCCCCAAAATGAGAGCACTCCGTTCAACCCCCGGTCGATTTATGGAGTCTCCAAGGTGATCGGGCACGACCTGGTCCGTTATTACCGGGATCACCTGGGCCTGTTCGCCTGCACCGGGGTTTTATACAACCACGAGTCGCCTCGCCGGAGCACCCGGTTTGTCACCCGTAAAATCACTTCGACTGCCGTAAAGATCAAACTGGGCATGGCAACCGAACTGCGTCTGGGCAACCTCGAAGCCGAACGGGACTGGGGCTATGCCGGAGACACGGTGACCGCCATGCATGCCATGTTGAACGCCGGCCAACCGGATCACTATGTCATCGCTACCGGGACGACGCACACCATCCAGGATTTTCTGGAAAAGGCTTTCGGAGAGCTGGATCTGGAGTACGAAAAATATCTGGTGATCGATCCGGAATTTTACCGCCCGAAAGAGGAAGTCCCGCTGGTCGGCGATGCGGGCAAGATCCGCTCCGAATTGCAATGGGAACCAAAAGTTTCATTCGAGGACATGGTGCGGGAAATGGTTCAATCGGACCTTGAATATTTTCAATCGTTGTTGCAATAATAAGTAAACACATTGGTTTCGCTGTTTGTGGGCAAACTCTTAAGAATCCTATAGGGAAATGCGTTTATGAAGAAAGCTTTTATTACAGGAGTTACGGGGCAAGACGGTTCCTACCTTTCGGAGCTGTTGCTTGAGAAGGGTTACGAGGTGCATGGACTGGTACGCCGCTCGTCTTTTTTCAATCGGGGTCGGATCGAAGATATTCGTCAGAAAACCCGAACATCCGGCCAGTTTCAATTGCACTACGGAGACATGACCGATTCTTCCAGTCTCAACAAATTGATCGCCACGATTCAACCCGACGAGGTGTATAACCTGGCCGCCCAAAGTCATGTCGCGGTCAGTTTCGCCACACCCGATTACACGGCTCAGGTGGATGCCATGGGGACCCTGCGCATTTTGGATGCGATCAACAGCATGGGCCTGAAAAATAAAACGCGTTTTTACCAGGCCTCCACCAGCGAATTGTACGGCCAGGTGGCGGAAACCCCGCAGAAGGAAACAACTCCGTTTCATCCGCGCAGTCCCTATGGTGTTGCCAAACTGTACGCCCACTGGATTACCATCAATTACCGGGAGGCGTATGACCTGTTCGCCTGCAGCGGCATCCTGTTCAACCACGAATCCCCACGCCGCGGAGAAAATTTCGTAACCCGCAAGATCACCATGACCCTGGCGCAAATCCTCCAGGGAAAAACGGAAAGCCTGTCTTTGGGCAATATGGATGCCAAACGCGACTGGGGCTATGCCAAGGATTACGTTGAAGGCATGTGGATGATGCTGCAACAGGACAAACCTGAAGATTACGTGCTGGCTACCGGAGAACAACAAACCGTCCGCGAATTCGTCAACCTGGCTTTCGGTTTTTGCGGAATTGAGTTGGACTGGCAGGGTTCGGGCGTGAATGAAAAAGGGATCGACAAAGCCTCCGGTAAGGTTTTGGTGGAAGTGAATCCCAAATATTTCCGGCCGGCGGAGGTGGAAACCTTGCTGGGAGACTGCACCAAGGCTAAGACCCGGCTGGGATGGGCTCCCAAAACACCCTTCAAGGCACTGGTGGAAATGATGGTCGAAAACGACCTGAACCTGGCGGGACTGAACCGTAAGGATATATTGAAACGGTCAACCCCGGCGCGTTAGCCCATCAGGCATCAATCTTCTTCACTACGCGTCAGGCACTTCTCCTCAAATTGATAAAGCAGGGTATTCATCCCCTTGACCGCCAAACCCCAACTCAGGAGCACTCCGAGACTGTTGGCCGCGGCATCCCAAACCTCCCCGGTCCGGATGCCGGACTGCGACTGCAAGATCTCTAATAGAATTCCCAACGCGATAAAGCCGCACACCAGCCAGCCATAGCGGGATCTGGGATGAAGCTGGGCAAACCAGAGCATCAATACCGCATAGGCCAACAGGTGATAAAACTTGTCCGCCCAGGGAAAGTCTACCGGTGGAGGTAAGGAAGGGGAAAGTGATAGAACCACCACCAGAATAACCAGGCCGCATCCGATGAGGGTCCAAAGGCGTAGAAATTTTAAGGGGTTCATAACAGGATTGTAACACGCCGCCGGGCTCGTAAACTTTCTTCCGAGGAGTCCTTAGGGGAGCAAGGTAAAAGAAAGTTTCCGGCGGCGTGAATTTTTATAGATATTCTCTGACAGGATAATTCATCCACCCAATGGAATTCGAGGGCTTCCGCAACACTCTGACTTTATGGTAAAAGAACCCACAAGAGAATCAGGAACAATAGACCCGGACGGGTAATCTTTTTTCTTAACTGCTTGATCATCTTTTCCCTTTCTGCTGGGCTCGGGTTCGATTGCCCTGCCCAGATGTTTGCGGTACTGATGAGGGACCATCGAACTCTTATCCTTTACATGGGTTGCGGGGATTTTACTCGAAAGTTTGATGGTACCCAGTCTCCCTTGACTCTGGGAGAGAACTTCCGTACTCCCGGCGAATACGCCGCCGTTCAACAGGAATGAAGTCACCAACGTCAGGAAAAAGTTAATGCTCCAGAAATCGAGTTTTTTCTTCATGAACCGTAAAACCTTCTGAATAATGGCATCTGCTGCCACCTCCCGTACAGGCCCTCTCCAGTGATTGATGCTAAACTTCCGATTTAAATGACTTCTAAAGGGAAGGTTTGATTTACATTAATCTGTTTTAGTTCAAATGTAGTTGTAAGATTATCCATCAATTCAAGCCCTTACAATACCCCATTAGAGGTATTTTTATGCCTCACTTGACTTATCCCCGATGCCCCCCATTCCATTGGAGGGTCTGAGGAGTAAAGGGATCACTCAGGGGTATCCCTGCCTCTGTCCAGGCAAGCTCAACCAGACGGGGAGGGGGTTTGCTTTGACATCTTCCCAAAATTAAATTATGATCATGCAAACCAATGGCTTAATTAAATATTTCCTGTGTTTCCGAATCCGATTATGAATACAAAAGTCGATCCCCCACCTATGGCACAACCCGGAAATATTATCCTTCAGGAAGCCTTTAAAATTCTATTGGAGTGTAAAAACCAGAAGGAACTCAGCAAAGCAATCAAAGACCATATCTACCCCGCTTTTGAAGACGATTTTCGCCATTTCGTTATTCAGGTGTCCGAAACCGAACCTCCGCCCCTAATAGGGTGCACTTCATTAAACCTTCAGGACCAGGAGGCCATTCGATCCTATCTTGAAAAAGACCCCCTGGCCAAACTCTTATTGCTCCAAAACGAGGTCAGCGAGCAAATTTATTTAAGAGACGAAAATAAAGCTCAAACCCTCTTTTCGTTTCTCGCCCACAAAATCAAATCACTGGTATTGGAAGAGGAGCTGGTTAAATCGCAGGCCATGGTCCAGGGCCTGTTAAAATCGCCTTCAGGAATTGCCGTAGTGAATGATGCTAAAAATGTGGTTGCTTCCAATCCGGCTTTTCGAGACATCTTTGATATGACTTCCGGAGCCGAGCTTCCCCAGAACCTGATCAAGGTGCTTGAGAGGGAGCAGGCCAACCTGGATACTTCTGATCCGGAGCAAGAAACAGGAAAGTGGGGCCGGGAAGTTTCCTTTTTCACCCTTCCCAAAGGGACCTACAAATTGTATCTGATTCCTCTGGAGGTTCAGGGCTTGCACGACACTGCCCTATGGCTGCTACGCATCCATCCTGCTGCTGATCCGTTCACCAAGTCCAACCGGTTAATTGAAAAGGCAGGCCTCACCTGGCGCGAAATGGAAATCTGCTGCTTGATCCACGATGGTTTGGGACGCAATGAAATTGCCGAACGGCTTTTTATCAGTGCGCATACGGTTAAAACCCACCTGAAAAAAATCCACAAAAAACTGCAGGTCAATTCACGCACGCAATTGGTGGCGTATCTCAACCAGCACGCCGATGAAACCCATGATGGCAGTTTTTCCTGAAGTATTCAGGGCTGGCTCAATCTCTTCGTATCATCCGGTGTTCCTCTTAAAAGGAAGCCCTCTCTCTTGAAAAAATCGTTGCGAACGATCATCAGTATTGCTCTACTGTTGGCCCTGCCCACACCGGCTTTGTCTGAAAACTTTTTCGAAGGCCAACCCTATTTCGGCTTGAGCGCGATGCTGGCCGCTGCCAGAAATTCCGAATTGGATGATGCAACGGGTTCTCCTGATCCCACCTTCACCCCCGGCGCGGAAGTCATCACCAATGTCGGGTATGGAATATCCATTACAGGAGGCTGGCTGTTCGATGCCAATTGGCGAACTGAATTGGAATTCTCACGCAGAAGCGTTGCGCTGGATAATATTACCGGCCCTTCCGGTACCGCCTCTCTCGATGGAGAGTTAAACATCCATACCGCCTTTATCAATGTTGCCAGAGATTTTCGCGGAAAATCTTTCGTCACCCCTTATGTGGGAGCGGGGATCGGTGTGGCCCTGCATGCGTTGGATATTAAAACTGTCAATGGAGGCGCCGGTCTTCCCGGTAGAAACCCGGTGACACCCGCATTTCAAGGCATGTTTGGAATTCTGGTGGAAGCGGGAGAAGATACAGATATCGTAATCGGTTACCGCTACGTCAATTATTACGCTCCGGATTACTCGGAATTTTCTTACGATTTCGTCGATTTTCACAACTTTGAGCTGGGTATCAGATTTTATCCCGAGGGCTGGTAACAACACCCACTCACTCCTCATCACACCTATTGCGCACAATCCACAGATTACTTTTCAGGGATTTCGCCCCTCAATTGGATTTTTCCTCCAAACAGATTTTCAAAATTATCCATAAAATAAAATTCCGGGAATATTTTCCGATTTTAAGGGTCCATACATAGGGTGAACTTTTCTATTTCAGGGTCATTTAAAGATGGGGCCCGTCAGGGTTGAACCTCCCTAGAGAAGCCATTGCCAATGTTGCTTCCACTGACCCTGGCGGGTACCCTTTGTTTTATTTATATATTCCAGGGTATTGCCGGATCCGGTGGACCCCCCGCTCACACCTCCCCAAACTGCCGCATTCAAACAATCTCCTCGATATCCCGGCTGGAGGAGACATATCGGACAAAATCCTGTTAATTGATGTCTAGACCCGCCAAATGGATTAGTTTTGACATAAGGATATTTGCCGTACCTGCCGCTCCAGAGGCATAACGACTGGCACATCGGATTTTATCTGCTAAACTAAAAGAATCAGTGGTTTATTTCTATTTCAGCCGCCATCAGTCCTCAAATCAAAATGTCAAATTCCACGTCATTTATTTCATCCGACAAAAAAAAGGAAATTCTGAAGACCATTGATATCCTTAGTTTTTTCCACGAATCCACCCTGGAAAGGTTAGCTCAGGAAAGTAAGGAGATCTCTCTCAAACCTGAAACGGTGATTTTCAATGAAGGAGACGAGGGCAGCGCGATGTATATCGTGCTCGACGGGGAAATATTGATCTATCAAGGCGACAAGCTGTTAACCAATATGTTGCCGGGAACGTTCTTTGGCGAGATGTCTCTGATTGAGTCCCGGCCGAGAACGGCCGGAGCACGGGCTCTCGTCCCATCGGTGCTGCTGGAAATCAGTGAAACCCAGTTTCAGGAATATTTTGCCACGCAGCCCAAGGCCCTCATGGCCATCATGAAAACTCTGTCAGCACGTTCCCGAAAAATTTCAACCGGGCTGGCATCCTCCACCGCTTCAAAAAACGACCCTGCGCAAAATGTCATTCCTTCTCTGGACGAACATTACCGGGAGGTTCTGGTCTTCCAACCGAAGACGTTTCAGTTTATCAAAGCCAACTCCCTGGCATGCGTCGATACGGGATTCACACCTGATGAAATAATGCAAAAAACATTTATTGAGCTGGCGCCAACCCTGGACCCGCAAAAATTGAGCCGCATCTGCGACTCCCTTATCAACAAAATCCGACCTATGGTTTCATTTGAAACCACTTTTCAAAGGAAGGACGAGTCGACTTATCCGGCAGAATGCAAACTCCAACTGGTGGAACCCAAAGATTCCCTTTCGGAAATCCTGGTGTGGGTTCAGGATATTACCGAACGCAAGCAGATGGAAAATACCATCCGGCAAATGGCCTATTACGATTCCCTGACGGGCCTGCCCAACCGGAACCTGCTCAACGACCGTTTAGCCGTCGCCCTGGCCAACGCTACCCGCAACAACGAGAAAGTGGCCATTCTCTTCCTGGACCTGGACCATTTCAAAACCATCAATGATTCTTTAGGACATGAGGCCGGCGACCAGTTGCTTCAACAGGTTTCGCTGAGAATCAAGGAAATCCTGCGCAAACAGGACACCATCGCGCGAATGGGAGGGGACGAGTTCATTATCCTCATCCCGGGTTTGACGGATACAGATCACACTGCCAAGCTGGCCGAAAAAATTCTCGACGCCGTAACACCCGTGTTCAAAATTGGAGACAACGAACTGTACGTCGGTTGCAGCATCGGTATCTCCATCTTTCCCGATGACGGAATGGAAATCAAAACACTGCTTAAAAATTCTGATCTGGCCATGTACCGGGCCAAGGAAAAAGGAAGGAACACATTTCAGTTGTATACCCCGGCGATGAACTTCAAAGCGATGGAAAGGCTGGCGGTGGAAAAAAACCTGAGAAAGGCGCTGGATCGAAACGAATTTGAATTGTATTACCAGCCCAAGATTAACTTAAAATCAGGACAAATTGCGGGCATGGAAGCCCTCATACGCTGGGACAGCCCGGAGTTGGGACTGGTCATGCCCAACCAGTTCATCCCCATTGCCGAAGAAACCCGGCTCATTATCCAATTGGGGCATTGGGTTTTACTCACCGCCTGTCGACAGACCATTCAATGGCAGGACGCTGGATTGCCCCCGACTCCCGTATCCGTCAACCTGTCCGTGGTTCAGTTCACCCACCCCAACCTGGTGTCCGAAATCGGACAAGTTCTTAAACAAACAAAAATTCCGCCGTACCAACTGGAGCTGGAAATTACCGAAAGCGTTTTGATGCAGGACACCACCCTGGCGGTCTCCATTTTGAAAAAACTCAGTGCTCTGGGAATCAAGATTTCAATCGACGACTTCGGAACCGGTTTCTCTTCGCTCAATTACCTTAAAAATCTTCCGATGGATTACCTGAAGATCGACCAAACCTTTATAAAGGATTTCAACCTGCGGACCAATTCCGCCATCACCAAGGCCATCGTCACTCTCGCGCAAAGCATGGATATGAAAACCATCGCCGAAGGCGTGGAAACCGAAGAACAAAGAAAATTTTTAAATGAATTGAATTGCGATGAGGCGCAAGGCTATCTGTTCAGCAAGCCCATCCCAAAGGATGAGATGGGTGAGTTGTTGAAAACCGGAAAAAAATTCTAGGAAAGTTCAAGAGGTAAGCTTTTTAAGGACGTGGTCCCAGTCGGCGTTCTCCGCTTCACCCGTGGTGATCGGACCCATATCTCCGAATTTATCACGATCACTCTCGGTCAAATCCGGATCCTGTATAACCATCAACGGTTCTTCATCCAAATCCGTGGAATCCTCAAGCGCCGATTGGGGTTCCGATGCTTCCACACCCTCGCGATCCATGCTATCAGGGGACTGACGCAATCCTTTAAGCCGACCCATCCAATGGGCGGGAGGCCGTCCTTCCCCAAACTGGGGACCTTCGCCGATCGATTCCAGATATTCGCGATACAACCGGTAATGCGTAAACCGGAACGGACTGATCCGGTTGGCCTGCAACAAATCTTCAGAAGCCAGACGGTACTGCTTTTGCCGAAGGTAAATCCGGCCGCGGTACACCCGCGCCAAGAAGTGACTGGGGTACAGGCTCAGCACCATATTCAAGTTCAGCTGGGCCACCACAAAGTTTTTATTTTCAATATGTTTGATAGCCTGATCGAAATGCCGGCGGACGGCCGTGCTCAGGTTTTCCCGCAAAATAAACAGCGGCTCGAGAGCAGGAAAAAACAATTTCCCCACACTATACCGCAAAAAATGAATAAACCGCTTGAGTTTGGTCATGGTCTCTCTAACGGCCTGGGCAACCGGTGGCACAAGGTTTCCGGACGCACCCGGGTCTCTGGATCAAAATGGATTGGGCACATTCTAACCAAAGTCCGCCCTCTCCGTCAAATCTTAATATCCATTCGTCCGCAACCCCTTGCCGGGAGAATATAAGAAATGGCTTGAACCTTAATATTCAGTCATTAAATTTGGGAAAAGGACGAAAAGTCCAAAGGATCAGAATCAGGAGGGAAAGAACCGTCACTGTCATACCGGTATAGAAGGATTTCGGATGGTACTCAAACCGCACCTCATGGGAACCGGCCGGCAAAGCAACACCGCGCAACACATAATCGGTTCGAACCAGTGGGACTGGCTCGCCATCCAGGGTGGCTTCCCAGCCGGGATAATAAATATCGCTGGTGACCAGAAATGAATCCGAAAGGGATTGGGTTTGTAGAACAATTTCAGTATCTTCCAAATGAACGATTTCCACCTTCCCGGATGGATCAAAGGCGGTGGCCTGAAAAACCTCCGAGTCTTCGATCATTGCAGTTCTTGCCGGATCGAACGGACGGCCATCGGGCAATTGCGAATAATATATTGCGTGAAGTATCTCCTGGGGCCGGGCCGGTACGGCTTCCGGAACCAGCCAGGCGCGGGGCATCGCATCGAGATTCTCGTACACCACTGTTTCCCCGATGCGTTCCTTGAATCGCCAGTGGTCGGAGGCAGTCACCTCACGGACGGGAATGACCGCACCGGACTTTTCGTCGTTCAGGGTTATTTTATCCAACTGGACGACGCCCGGCTTGCCCAACCATTCCAATCGAAGTTGCTTGATGGGGCCCTCCGGACCAACCGCCAGATTCGCCACATATTGATAGCCGTGGCAGGGAGCGCCCGACTGGCCGCTGATCGAAAAAGTCTGAAATACCTGAGCCTGTTTGTGACGGATTCGCTTCCTGCCGCCATTGCAATCATAACCCCATTCCGCGGTGTCCCGTCCCATGACAAAATTCGTCTGATGTTTCAAAGCCTTATCACCCGAAAACCGGAGGCTCAAAACGGCCTCGCCGTCTGGAACATCACTGACACAAAACGATTTGCTGACGATTCCGATGCGGCTGGCGGAAATACCCGAGGGAAAAGAAAACTCGATGGCGGAAGGATACGACTGACCGCATCCGGTTCCCAGACGAACTCCCAGATTTTCCCGAGTCCAAGGCAGGTTTTCCTGAGTGTTGAGTGTCCCCACATAGGCGCTGGGAAGAAACAGGTACCGCACTCCCAGAATATCCAGCGCTCTGTGCTTGACCGAGGACCAAGTATCCAACAAGGCCCCCGTTTCATATCGGGCTAACATTTCATTCACCCGGGCCAGGACCAAAGGGTTGTATCCCGTCGCATTGGGAATACCCCATATCCGCGAGACATTCACGGGAAACTGGTTGCGATCGCTATGGAGACCCTGCACCGGAACCAGACGTTGATGCGTTTCATTGAGAATTGTCCGGTAACGGTTGGCCACCTCGGGAGGTTGAATCCATTGTTCCGGCGGAACGAAAAAGCGCCAGTTATGAAACCAGCCGAAACTGCCCAGATCCACCACCAAAACCGTCAAAATCAGTAATCGACGCATCGGGCTCCCGGGACGGTTCCACCAGAAAGCCAGTGCGCCAGCCGTTAGTGTCAACACCCCGACCGGCACCCACAACGCCGCGTTCTGCCAGGAAACTATGTGAAGAGACTCCACGTTTTTGCTGATCGCCGCTTGTTCCAGTGTATCGGAGAAAATCCAAACCATGGCCAGGCCCAGCCCGAATAGTCCCGCGGCTCCCAGGATCACACCTTTAATCTGGTTGGAACTGATTTTATTCCGTTGTATGCAGTCTGCCCCCAGTCCCGCCAGAACACTTACCGCCAGGGTTATCTCCAGAAAGTGGCGCAACGGGGCTCGAAACTTGTTGAAACCCGGCAGATAAAACATCAATTGGCTCAAGGGAGTGTGCTCCCCCAGCGCCAAGACAAACGCGACCAGAAAAACGGCCGCCCAGAACCGGACGACGCGGCTCGACCGGGAACCCACAACCGCCAGACAGGCCAGCAACAAGGTTGAAAGCCCCAGATACCCCGGCAACTCCATACCATTGCCACTGCCAAAATACTGGACGTCATACAGGGTGCCGCCGCCACCAAACAGGTAGGGAAACAACAGGGTCAACACTTCAGCGGGAGCCAGAGAAAAACGGACAAATTCAGAATAAGTAAGCTCGGCGCGGGCGCTCCACACCGCCAGTTCCATCGCGGGCAGCAGTTGAATCGCTATCAAACCCATCCCCATTATAACCATCAGGGCGAACCGCCGGACAAAAGCCCAACGCTCGGGTGCCGGAATCCAACCCCGGTAAACGACGTAAACGCCAGCCACGACCAGTCCAAAAAAAATGATCTGCGTGTGCCCTCCGAGAAAACTGCAGGCGATGGCGAGACTTCCAATAGCCGTCCAACCCGCCGACAGTCTCTGCCGGTTTTTTTCAATGACCCAGAAAATCAGAGGCAGCCAGACGGAGGCATGGACCAGGGGCACCTGCCCCAGTCGACCGATCATGAACCCGCTCATGCTGTAGACAATGCCGGCGACCAACCCGGCCATTCGGGATTGGGTCACCGTCCAGACATAGCCGAACATGAAACAGGCGGACAACACATACGCCGAGATCATGTAAGCGTTCCAACTGTTGGGAAACAATGAAAACAGAAAGGCCAGGGGATACCAGGTTTGCGCCTGCGGGTCCGCTGCCGCCGGATAACCGGAAAACAGCAGATTCGTCCATAATGTGTTCGGAGAATAAAAATTGGGCAGGCTGTAATTCAACCCATCGTTGGGAGCGAGCAGGAAGCCGGTAAAAATAATGGGAGAGAAAAAAAGAACGAATAAAACCGTGAAGAAAAGCAGAGGCCCGGCCTTCAACCCAACCGGAGATCTGAGGATCTGCATGATTCCGGTTGTGCTTTTGAGGGCGGGATCGCTCATAGGGTGATTCTAAGGGATTTGGTTTTCAATAACAGAAAAAACCTGGAGAAACGGAAAACTTAAATGCAAGACGCTCTAAGCCTCCTGGAGCGCGGGACGTTTCTGCTCGAACCATTCTCTGGCTTGCTCGACGAAGGCACCATAATCGCCTTCCTGTATAGCGGATTTTGGAATTACATGAGCCATTGAAGGCCCAATATAAATAAATGCATGGGTATCAGAAGTCAAAATCTTTTCAACACCTTCCCAATTCACACGGTGTTCCCCTATTTCCGTTTCCTCCAAAACTCCGTCTTGACTCAAAGTGAGTTTGTGTGGGCCTATAAATCCCCTGAAGGCTTTCTTACCGTAAAGACGATTTACGGTTCTCTTAATAAACCAATTGCGAAAGCAACGATCGAGCCAAACAACAAGTAAAATGAAAAAAATCCCAAATGGAAGAGAAAAACTCAAAAAATCCGGGTTCCCGACTTTGGAAACCAACGAAAGGATTACCACAGAACTGAGTATTATAGCTGTAATTTTTGTCGCATCACGACCGATGCCGGAATGTCGCATATTAAACAGGTTGAACGCAATTAAATCCTCAATTTTCACTTCATACCGTAAGGCTACCGCATTACCCATAAGAAACACTCCTACACCAGCCGGGCCTTTGTTCGGGCCAGCGGCGTTTCACAAACTCCAAAAATGAAGAACTCAAAGTTTATTAAAGCTATTTCTCGGAACCGCTTGTTGATGGCATCATGGTTCCGGGTTGCAAACAGCGGAAGGCGGCGCCGGCGGCAATGGCATCTCCCCCGGAAATATCGAGGGCATCCAGCCGCACATAGTTGCCTCCCCGTTCGTCGGCCTTGAGACGCAGGTTCTGCTTGGCCTCGTTCATGTCATCGCCTTCGGCCTGCACATCGCCGACCATCTGGCAGCCCATCGGCGGATCGCTTTTCATCAACTGGACGTTGATCTTTTTTTCCGGAGTCGAACCGCACCCGGTCACCATCAGTGCTCCCGCAACCATCATTAATACCCAGCGTTTCATAATCCCTCCTTGATAATTGGATTCACAGCTTTTCCTTTAATGGTAAAGGGGGACCCGGGACCCGTCAATTCAGAAAAGAAGAGACGCTCAACAATAAAAACCCTCTGGAAGATATATCGGTAAAATCAACTGGATTGGAATGTTGGAAGAAACTCACCCCTGCCCAGGGTCAACGGGTTTTAAAAATGGTACCGCAACCCGAGGGCGAGAAAATTGGAACCGCCCCGGGTTCCGTTGAACAGCCCGAAAACGCCGGAACGGTGATGAATGCGGGTGGCCAGGGTCCACTCCCGGTATTGAGGGAGCGTGACCGCGATTTCAAAAACGAGGTAGTTCAGAAACCGGGAGGCGGCGTCCGGGTGCTGATCCTGTTCGATCACTGGAAGTTCTGAGGCATAGGACAGCCCCTCTCCTGCGGCGAATTCGATATTGACCGTGGAGTCCAGCAGGAAAGGATGAAACCGGATCATGAACAGCCCGTTGTATTCCCAAAGTTCCTGTTTCCCGTAATGCCTCAGCACCTGCCCTTCCAGCTCAAACGTGAAATACCGCCAGAAAGGAAACATTTTTCGGTTGACCACCAGGCCCGTGAATTGCGAATCCTCCGATTTGATGTCAAACACCAGCGTCTGGCCGAGATCGGTCGAGGTCGCAAAACCCTGATAAATCATAAGAGACCAGGGTATTTTCAGATATTCCCGGAAGGCGCTTTCGAAGTCCATCGTGATTTGGGATGGAGACTCTTCCGGCAATTCCTGCGAAGCCGTATCCTGGGCCATCAGCAGTGGTTGAGTTGCCTCAGGCACAACCAGGGGGGCCTTTGTGTTCAAACCTCCTGGCGCTTCACTCGCAATGGCAACTGAAGAAAATACCCAGAAGATGAAAAGGAAGGGAAAAACAATGCGGATTTTGCTATCAGACATATCGGCAATGAAACGTTTCGGATTATAAAATTGCCCCCTCGATAGCATGCTATCTCATTCAGGTTAATCACTTTCCATGAATTTATCAACAGATTAGAACAACATCCGATCTCGCGTTCCAAGGTACTTTGTTCGCCCTTTACCGGTTCATAAAAGCGACTGCAAAATCCCTTCTTCCAGGATAAATTTGATTCTTGCCGAAACTTCATCAACTGTGAGTATTATTTTATCCGACTTTGACGTAGCCACGACAATGAGGTCGAGTTCGGGAAAATTAAAAATCATCTGCCCCCCGTAGCCCCAGGCATAAAAACAATCATAGCCGCCAAACTGTTTCACCCACCATTGATAACCGTAAAACTGGTCTCCTCCAGCAGCAGGAAACGCAAAGATCCTGGGCTTTATACTTTCTTCAACCCAACTCTCCGGCACAATTTGATGACCATCGATATTCCCTTTTCGGAGATACAGATAACCCAGGCGGGCCATATCGCGAGGTCGCATGTTAATGCTAGTAAAACCCAAAAATTGACCGTTGTATTGGTCCCAGCGAGTGGGCTTGATACCCAATGGAACAAAGAGACGGTCCTGCGCGTAAACAGGCAACAGCTGTTCACTGGTCCGTGCTACCAGATTTCCCAAAACGTGAGAGATACCGTCGGTATATTTGAATTGGGATCTAGGATCAAACTCAAGAGGCTGGGTTAAGGTAAATTTTATGAGATCGCCGCTCAACCACCATGGAAAATAATTAATCTGGTAGTCACCCCCAAAACCGGCGCTCATGGTGAGAAGATGATCCAGGGTAATATTTTGGTGTCGCGGATCCTCTTGATCCAAAAAGTACTCGGGGTAATATTCGGAAATCAAGTCGCCGGTGTCGCCAATTTTATTTTCTGACATGGCGATACCCACCAGAATCGAAGAGACCGATTTTGTAACAGACCGAAGATTGTGAGAAAAATGGGCGCTATTCCCATGAAAGTATCGTTCCTTGACCAGTTTGCCGTTTTTAATGACGAGTAAACTCCGCAAATGTTCGAGCGTAGGCTCATTTTCCGCAAAGTCATATACAACTTCGAGAAAATCCGGGTCAAAACCCTCTTCTTCAGGGCTTGAAACCGGCCAGGGATATCCTGTTTCTTCTTCATAGCTTTCATTTTCCCAACGTCCGATCAGGGGATACCGGGTATAGTTCACATCAGACCCAAAATCGAGTTCGAGCACGGGCGCCTCTTGCAGGTTTTGGGTCTTATATTGAAGCATGCCCGTCGTCGAATTGAACCGTCCGATGGTATCAATGCCATCCCCACTGAAGTCGCCCACGACAGGTCTCCAACCGATATATCCCATATTAAAAGTGATGTCCGCTGGCCCACCCGACAGTGAGTTTTTCAGGTAGAAAGTGGTGCGGAGAACGCCAAGAACACCGACTGTGTCGAGACCGTCTCCGTCGAAATCACCCACAACAGGGGTCGACCCTGGAGGCCCGAATTCAAACGTAGGGCCGTCTTTTATCCTGAATTCAGCTCTTGCCGAGTTGTAGACTCCGACCGTGTCCTTACCATCGCCGTTAAAATCTCCCACAATCGGTATGTCTGCACCCTGCCCGAAGAATATTTGAAAGTCTGGAAGCCCCTCGCTATTTGTGTTTTTCAATAAAAAGACATTTCTTTCTTTGTCATAAATTCCGACAGAATCGTATCCGTCGCCATCGAAATCCCCCACTACCGGCTTCATTGAGTGGATACCCGGAACCAAATCCAAAAAGCCACTGTTGCTGCTTAAGATTTGAAATCGAAGCCTTTCACTGTTCTGGCTGTTTTCAAGAAGCAGGTCAAAAGCATTGCTCTCTCCCAGAAAGAATCCCATCGACTCAGGTTCCTGGGCCCAGGTGTGGGGCGTGAAAATAGATGTATGGAGTGTAAAAATAGAAATGAAAAAAATAACAGCGTTTTTCATGATGCCTCCTAAGTCTACAGTCTGCATTTCAACGGCCTGAGAAGTTACTGACAAATCAAGGCAGATTAGTAACTTCTCTTAAAATTTTCAACAAATTAATGCGCGCGTGAATTTTAATCTGAGATTTTTTAAACTCTTTGCGGGTCTTGGATGGAACTGCTCCAAATCGGCTGGCGGACTGGTTTCTTGTGGCAGTGGACCTTAACAGGTCAACCCATATAAACCTTGGGAACCTTATACAAGCCTATATCCTGATTGTTTGGTGGGTAGATGTCTTTTATTTAATTAATGAAGGGTCAAATCCGATTTTTTGTGGTTCAGGATCAGCTTGATGATCATTTTCAGCTCAGTAAAGTCGGCGGATTGAACCACAAAAGCGTCACACACACCCACGCGGAAATCTTTTTTATACCCGGCGTAGGCGGAACAAAGAACGACGGGGATATCGCTCTCTTCCTCTTTAATCTTTCTTAAAAACTCAATGCCCTCCACTCCCGGCATTTTAAGGTCCAATGTGATGATGTCCGGTTTGCTTTGGTGGATTTTCTCCATGGCTTCCTCGGTCGTTTCCGCTACAGTGACCTCATAGCCCTCTTCCTGAAACTCCGCCTGGTATAACAGACGGGAATTGACCTGTTCATCGACAACGAGCAATGTGGTCATGGTTACCTCCCCCTTCTCTATTTCAATGCCAGCAATCCTTCACGCTTCAACGCTTTATTCAGAGGTTTGTTTAAATAGATCGGGTAAATGTTTGAAAATTCATTTTCCTTAAAATTCCATTTAAACTTTCCTTTATTTTAATATCAGCCCTGCAAGGAAATACCGCCAGCTTTTCTCATTTCAGTCATAGACCCATTGGGGTTATAAGGCAGGCTCGCCCATTGACCAGCGACCATCCCGAAAAAAATTCAAATAAAGTCCCCAAGTTTAAGGTTTTAAAGGGTATCAATTTAAAATATATAAATGAGAGTCGGCAATGCGCCACTTGGCGATCAAAGGAATAAATCGTTGCAAAATCCATCTTTATACATATCAAGGTTTAAATAATACCCTCAAGGACACTCCATTGAGGTACTTTTTGAAGTAAAAAATATTTTCTTAATGACCTGATACAAATAGAGAGAATTTCGTGTCCGATGATCTTACCTGGGCTCTTGTGCTGGGGGCAGCTTTAATTGATTCCATTAATCCCTGCGCCATAGGTGTCATCCTTTTTCTATCCAGCGCCTTGCTCAGAGTTTCTTCAAGAAAAGCGCTTTTACGTCTGGGCGTCACTTATATTATCACCGTCTATATTGTCTACATGCTCTCCGGGCTGGGGTTGATCTGGTTCCAGCACGTTTTGATCAGCAAGGGATTTGCTGAAATAACGGGAGTCCTTGTGGGTGCCTTTGTCATCATCCTCGGACTCATCGAAATCAAGGATTTCTTCTGGTATGGGAAAGGCATTTCGCTGGAAATAGCGCCGCGGTACAAGGAACAACTCACCCAAATGGCGCAACGGTTTTCCTTTTTCGGGATCATCGTGATCGGCGGGTTTGTCGCGATCGTGGAGTTGCCCTGCACGGGGGGACCGTATCTGGCGATTACGGCGATTCTTGCAAAATCATTTGATGCGCAGGCTTTTATTTACCTTTGCGTTTATAATTTTATTTTCATTCTGCCTTTGCTTGGAATTTTACTGCTTATTTATTTCGGAGCCTCAACATTAAAAATGAAGGAATGGCGAATTGAAAAACGAAAATGGATGAATCTGGCCAGCGGCCTTCTCATGATTGCGTTAGGATCTCTATTGATTGCCTATTATCGATTGGGCTGGTATCTATGAATCATAAAATCATAATTGCCCCTTGGATAATATATTTGGCTTTTCTTTTTATATGCAGCCAGGTTTCCGGCAACACCTCCCGGAACTCCAAGGTTTCCCAGGAGCGGTTGGCAGAATTCGCCAAGTGCATAACGGAAAAGGGTTGGGCCATGTATTCGTCCTTTACCTGTTCGGCCTGTCGTGCCCAACAAAAGTTGTTTGGCCAGGCAACCGACCATTTGAAAATTATCGAATGCAATCCCCACGCCCCTGATACACAGGTCGACATTTGTCTGAAAAAGAAAATTCGATTCACCCCGACCTGGTTGTTGGAAAAAAACGGTTTAGAAGTCGAACGCTTCAAGGGTTACAAGGAATTGGAAGCTCTGGCTCACTTGACGGGATGCTCTCTGTAAATTGGCGCTTTAAAAATTAGTTTATTTAGAAAAGGCAATCCATCCATGCCCGATTTTATCTTCTCCCTGAGAATCTTTGAACAGAAATGGTTATTAGCCCTGGGACTGGCTTTAATGGTGGTTTTCCCCAATTCCACCTCGGCGGATGAAATTCCCTGTTGTCCCCAACCCATTTACGAAGCTCCTGAGCACGTTACCCCTCCACCGGAAATCCGGGAATCGAAATTGCGCCTTCAAGATAACGGGGATGGAACCCTCACCGATCTGGATTCGGGACGGATGTGGACTCAGAAGGACAGCTATGCCGACCTGAATGAATGTTTGAATTACACCGATTCCCGGAAGTATGTGGAAAACCTGAATACGGGCGGACATACCGATTGGAGAATCCCGACGATAAGCGAATTGGCTTCCATATACGATGAAACCCAGGAAAACATGAAGGCCTGGGACCAAGATCCGGAATATCCTCTGGCCCTCGATCCAAAATTTACCGACGGCGCCGCCTATTGGTACTGGTCAAGCGACACGGGAACCTCCCCGTTGACTGAATGTTGCTCCAAGACCCTGTATTTTGTAAATGGATTGATCAAATATAGAAGATTTGAACTGTGCAACAACGGCGGCGTCCGTGCGATAAGGAGTATTTCAAAGCCATAATTTTTTCAGAGACACAGTGCTTGACGGCAAATAGCCGGAGAATTTAATCTGATCACCCTATCTGTCCAACTGGAGGCGTTCCCCCATGACCAAGACCAAGGCATTGGCCATTCTTGTGCTGGTGGTGGGTTCTTTGCTATACCTCAAGAGCGTATTGTATCCACCTGTCCCGCCCTGGGAAAAGTACCACCAGGCGGGCGTGACCGCCTACCGGGACAAAAATTATTCAGAAGCGGAGAAGCAACTCAAAGCCGCTTTGACGGAAGCGGAACAATTTTCAATCGACGATTGGCGTTTGACCCAGACCCTCAGCAATCTCGCCGAAGTTTATCGATTTCAGGCCAAGCACTCCCAGGCCACACCTTACTTCCGGCGGTTGTTGGAGAACAGCGAAAAAACTTTTGGACCGGACCACTCGAACGTGGCGGCTCACCTCAATAATCTGGCGGGGAATTACCGGGCTCAAGGCAAACTGGCCGAGGCCGAACCGCTTTACAAGCGGTCACAGGAAATTTGGGAAAAAAGTTTGGGGCCTGACAATCAGTTGACGCTCTTCGCCTTGAAAAATTATGTGGACCTCCTGAACGAAATGGGACGCCACGATGAGGCCAAATCCTATACCGCGCGGCTCCAGTCAATCCCTGAACCCTGACCCAATCTCAGGAACACGTATCTCCCCTCTCCTGAAGCCAGTACCGGTTGAGATCTCTCTGGACAAGAGCCAGCACTATTCCCTCATACACAACCAGGACCATTACAAAAATCAAATAATGAGAAATACCCGGTGGCAGTAATTTGGCTATCGCATTGAAAAGGAAAAAACCGGCGACCACCAAAGAGACGTTGAATGTTCCTTTCAACTTTCTTTTTAAAAAGCGTTTGATAATGCGAAGCTGAAAAAACAAAAAAGAGGAGGGAATGGCCGCCATGGTCAGGTCCAAACAAGTTTTCACCCAGGGATCGAATGCCGTTTTTCCGAAATTTCCAAGAAACACCCCATAAACAAAATACGGGATGACCGCGGCGATAAACAGTCCCAGGGTGATCCATTCGGGATTGATCTTGATGCGCTTGTAATTCCTGAAGTTCCGGTAATTGCTGAGAAACCAGAAATAAAAATAAAAACCAAACGTCAGCCCATACAAAATCAAAAAATCCCTGACCAGCAGGCCCCGGGTTGGGCACTTGACCATGCCGGCATATTGGGAGACAACTCCGGATGAAAAAATTTCCTTAACCGTTTTGGTTTTGCCGGTTTTTTTGACTATTAGAGCGTCATTCAGGTTCAATTTGCCATTCGACAGCAAATTGCGGATATTCCTTAATACAAGCGTTCGCATTTTGCGGCCCTTTTTTATAAAAATATATTCCTCTGTTGAATATTCGATGACCTCCGAATGCTTCTCCAATTCCTGTTTGGCTTTCAGACCCAGATACAAACCCAGAAAAACCATTGCAAAGATGATTGCAAAAGACCACTCGCCAGCAGATAACACGGCCGTATCATAAATTCCGTGAAGGGTCACGACGACCGCCAGTCCCTTCACCAATTCCTTTTCGGGCGCCGGACTGAACTTGGCCCGGCCCATGAAGTAACCCAGGATCATCCCTTCAAAAGCATGACCGGGTAACGCCGTGAGTATCCGGATGATTCCGGTTTCCTGTCCCAGGGGAAGAACATAAAACAGGTTCTCCACGGTGGCAAAACCGCATCCCACGATGCCTCCGTAAACGATCCCGTCAAAGGGCTCGCTGAAATCCCGTTTGTCGTAGATAAAGGCTTTCAGAAATAAAAATTTACAGAACTCCTCCGCCAACGCCACGCCGAAAAAAGCATAAACCGCTTTATGCCACCAGGGAGAATAGTCTCTGGAAACCACAACTCCTTCCCAATCCAGAAACTTTAAAAAAGCGTCTTCATAAAAATAACTGGGAAAACAGGCCAGTCCGCCGAGCAGAAAACTTTGGATCACCAGCGCCTTCGGTTCCGGTTCCCACTTGTCGGAATAATAGATATAAACTGCCAGCGCGATACCCGGCGCCAGAGCCAGGTACAACAGACTGAGAGTTTCAAATCCTCCACTCACTGGGACTCCTCATTTTCAAGGGAACTCAATCAAACAACAGGTCCTGCCCGGACCTGTTGTACCATTTTTTCAGGGAGAAGGTAACGGGCAGGATTCCACCCGTGTAAAAAGACAGGAAAACCCGGGACCGGTTTATGCATCAGGAAGATTAAAGTTAACAGCGGCGCTTGTCACTCCGGGGGCACGCTCGACTGTATCAGCTTTTCATTTTGCGAAGACCCGCTTGAAGAGAGTCTGCATGGCCGACCAGGCGCGCTTGTCCGCCTGTTTGTTGTATTTCAGGTTGTCCATCTTGAACTTCTTGCTGAAATCGTCGGCCCGCTTGTTGGTGTAACTGTGCCTGGCCCCTGCCAGGGTGAGATACTTGAAATCCTGTGTCGCGGTTGACATCTCCTGCTTGAAGGCAGCCACGGCTTTGGGATCCAGCCAGGCGTCCTCCGAGCCGTTGAGAACCAGCACCGCCGCCTTCACCTTTCCCTTGCTGACGGGCGGCTCGGTCGGCAATGCGCTGTGAAAGGCCACCACGGCATCCAGGTCCGCCCCTTCGCGCGCCATGCGCAACGAAACGGCACCGCCGAAACAAAACCCGATCGACGCAATGTGCTTCCGGTCAACCGTAGGGTGTTTCTGTAATAATTTTTTCGCCGCATTGAATTTCGCCTGGCTGCCCTTCCAGTCCTTGAACGCCGCGTTCATGAACTCGCCGGCTTTCTCCGGATGGTCGGCAAATTTGCCGTCGCCGTACATATCCACCGCCAGCGCCGTGTAACCCAGTTCCGCCAGCATGCGCGCGCGTTCACGGGCGTGCTCGTTATGGCCCCACCACTCGTGGACCACCAGCACCCCGGGGCGTTTGCCTTGCACGGCATCGTCCCAGGCCAGATAACCGTTGAGTTTTGCACCGCCGGAGGAATACTGGACCTCCTGGGTTTGAATGCCCGCCTGCGCCGTGGCGGCCATACTGAAAAAAAGAATAAAGGAAAGAAGGGTTCTCATGACGAAGCTCCTGGATGTGGAAAGATTTGTTTCATCAAAAATACCCCATTTCCCCGCCCGGATCAATGCGGGTTGAATTAAATATTGCAACTTCATGATGATCCAAAAAACAGGGAAAGGGTTTTGCGGAAGTTCTGGTTGAGTTGTTTGAGGCGCTCAGGCTGGACGGTGAGGGTTTCAGCATCGAACCAGGGTTCAGACAGGTAGAGGCTGCGGTTCATTTCCACCTGCATCCAGGGCAAGGGCCCCTCGCCGTAAGTCCGGGTGATGTAACCGCCGGCGAAGGGTTTGTTCATCACGACATCTTTGTCCTCCAGGCCAAATCCTTCACGAAAACATTCTGCCAATCGATCCGCCAATTCCGGCGGACAACTTTTACCGTGATTGGTGCCCAGGCAAATGAGCGGGCGCGGCTGACCGGGATCAGGGGAAATGACCGGCGCCACCTTCTCCATGGAATGGCAGTCCAGGGCCAGCTCAAGCCCGGCGTGTTCGCTCAACGCGGTGGTGATGGATTGATGGTACGGAAAATAATAAGTATCGAGAATTCGCCGGGTCCAGGCGTCGTCCAGTTCTCGGCCAGACCGGTAAATGATTTTACCGTGGCAGGTCTGGGTTTTAACAACGCCGTCGGGATTCCGCGGAGGCCGGTCTTCTGCCGACCGGTTCATATCGACATACACCCGCGCCATCGGCGACTGCACCTGTGCCAGCACTTCGTTTTCGAGGCCGTAAATTTCCCGGGTACAGGCGTCGCTGTCTTCGAACTGATCTTTGGCGGATATCGTCACCCGGTCGCTGATTTCCGAAGGCACTTCGGTGCCGCCGTGGGGGATGGATAATAGAACGGGGAAGCGGGACATGGATTACACACCCGCCGCGGTGCCGTCGCGCCGGATTTCGGCGACACCCTGAAATCCCTCGACGGTTTGCGTTTTCATGATGGCGTGGATGGCTCCCATATAAAAGGCGTAGGGTTCCCGAGCATCCATTTTATAACCCACATCCTTAAGGTACTGAACGACTTTGTCATCCAAACGCCCCTCTTCATAACTCAGTTTGCCGCCAATCGAGCAATGAATGCGCGGGGCGGTCATGGCTTCCGACATCGGGAGGTTGCCGTCTAGAATATGGGAAAGAAACTGAGCCACGGCGGAGAAAATACGTTCGCTGCCGGGACTGCCTGCCACCAGCCAGGGTTGCTTCCTGCGAAATATGATGATGGGCGCCGACATGCTCCAGGGAATCGCGTTGGGTCGCAGGTAATACGGATGGGAAGGATCCTTCGTTTCCAACGAACTCATGTAGTTGTTATACAGGAAACCCAAACCCCTCGCGGCGGAGTGCGAGCCATAGACCCGTTCAATCGATTGCGTGATTCCCACCGTATTGTTCTGCTTGTCCATCACGGACAAGTGGGTGGTATCGTTGACGGCGGGAAACAAATCCACCATGGGCAGGGTCGGGTCCATTTCATCGTGAATGGACCGCGCCAGCATTTTTGCGAAGTCGAGACTGAGGATGCGTTTGTCCTGCGGCAATTGCGGATAAATATTGGGATCGTACGGCCGTTCTTTCCGGTTTAACAGCGCCTTGCGAAAGGTTTCGGCCACAAAGTGGTAGGACTCCGGAGAACGCTCCTTCAAAAATTTGGACGGGAGATTTCCCAACATGAGCAGAATCAACAGAAGCGTGCGGCCCGCGGCGGGCGGGGGCAGGGTGTACACGGAAAGCCCCCGGTATCTGCGGTGAACGGGGTTCCGTAAAACCGGCCAGGGGATCAGCGCCATGTCTTCGTAGCGCAGAAACCCTTCGTTCTCCTCCATGTCTTTATCGATCTGCCGGGCCGGCTCACCCATATAAAATCCTTGAACTCCCTCCTCCGACATAAATTCCAGCAATTGGGCCAGGTCGTGTTGCACAAACTGATCGCCCACGGCATAGGGCTCTTTTCCCTCCTTCAGGAAATACCGGGCGCCCGATTGAGAGGGAATTTTGAGAAGCGCCTCCTGCTCCCGTTTTTGCAAACGGTGTTGCAATTCAGTGATGCGGTAACCCTCTTTGGCAATGCGAATGGCGGGTTCCAGAACCGTCCGCCAACTGGCGCGGCCATAGGTAAAATGCATGTATCCGAGAAGCGCCGGCGTGCTGGGAACCGTGGCCGCACGGTAACCTGTCAACATTTGCGCAGACTCCATCCGGCTGAGATGTGCCAGCGAGGGAACGCGGCTGGATCCGTCGAGCGCCAGATTCTTATCCTGAGTATGAAGCAGGACCATGCTTTGTCCACCGATACCGCTGGCTTGAGGTTCGCAAACGCAAAGCGCGAACGCCGCCGCGCAGGCGGCATCGATGGCGTTCCCGCCCGCCTCCAATACCTCAACCCCGGCGCGCGTTGCCTCCGGAAAAGCGGTGGTTACCATGCCGTTCGGGGACCACGCGCATTTGCCGTCCTCAGTGGGTTCAAAACAGCCTTCTATGATTTTCGGGTTCATACTGAAAAATCTTTCGTGGACTGAACGATCGTGTAAGCCAATAAAACAGACCGATCGATCAGGCTGTCGCGTACCACATACTCGTTCTTGGTTCCTAAGCCGCCGGTCACCGGTCCCAGTCCTTCAATGTGGGGAATCTCCGGAGAAATGGGGGACAGGATTGAGGGCACATCGGTGTGAATTTTCTGGACCCGCACTTCAAGAACCTTAGCCAATTGACCGATTTTTTCAAAGAACCGGGTATTGGCGGGAGTTTCAAGCAGAGGCTTACGGGACGATCCACGGCTGATGTGGACTTTCAGGGGGCTGGTGGCCGGCACTTCAAACAACTTGAATACCTGGGCTTCCAACGCCTCTTTCTGTTCCGGTTTACGGTAACGGATATGGAGCACCAGCGACGCATGATCCGGCGGCTGATCGCCGACTCCATGTGTGTCGATACTGGTGATGGTCACACTTTGGTTTTCCACCTCGTCGTTCAGCTTTCGCAAATTGGTAATTTTCTGGGAAATAAAACTCACCAGGTCATATTTATCCTTGAAGTCCGCCTTCCCTTTGCGGGCCACCCGGTTGATTTCTATATTGAACTTGATCTGCCCTGAAGTGGACACTATCAATTCTCCCGCAAGGCCGGCTCCTTGAAGGCCCACAACCGCGCGTGATTTGGACGCATAGTCCACCACCAGGGGTTTGGAGGAACGTCCGCCGGCGGATTCGTCCGACACAAGCAGAATGCCGCATTTAACTTTTTTCAGCGACCGGGTATAACGCAACGCCTGCAGAGCAGTCAGGAGAATGGCCAGCCCGCCTTTCCCGCAGGAAACCCCGGTGCCGTATATTTTTCCGCGGTCCTCCGCAAAGGGAACGAAATCCTGAAAATGGGAAGGGTTATCCAATTGCCCGATCACAAGAATATCGTTGGTGTCGCTGGAGTGGTTTGTGAAATAAAGCATGTTTCCGAATTCCGCGCGGGTGATAACTTCACGCTGGAAACCCAGACGACTCAACGCATTCCCGACCCACTGCCCCAGCGCATTGATCCCGTCGATATTACGGACATAAGAATTGATCTCGACCATCTTTTGCAGGCTGGTTTCCATAGTTGGCAAATTGCCCCGGAGATAACTGCGCAGCCGGGTATGGAGCGGGGTGGAGGATTTTTTAATCAACCCTTTAATCAACCCGGAGACCAGCGGTTCCTGTTCGCCGAGGGCTTCCAGCTGTTGCTTGCCGAAATAGCGCTCCACCGCCACGTCCAGCATGCGATTGATCAAACTCTCGAACGTATACCCGGCAGCCTTCGCGGAAGTCACATAAGAACCGGTCGTGCCCAGGCTGGCCATGGAGTTGAGTTCCAGGATATACAAATTTCCCAGGTCATCCATTCGAAAATCAACCCGGCAGAAATCGTAAATCCCCAAAGTGCGAAACGTTTCGCGGGTCAGGCGCGCCAGTTCAGCCTTAAGCTTGTCGTCGATCTTGGCCGGACATACTTTTTCGCGGGGTGTCTTGAGTTTGTCACCCAGTGTTTGTATCGCGTTGGGATCTCCTGCCAAGTCTATCTCCACTACGGGTAAAATTTCAGGATCCTGATTGCCGAGCAGTCCCACGGCAAATTCCCGGCCCGGAATGAATTTTTCGACCAGAACCGGCTGGCGGAATTCTTCCACCAACCGGCTGATGGTTTCCTGCAGATCGGCTTTGTTGTGTACCACTTCAATCCCAAGAGACACCGCCTCCATTTTGGGTTTGGTAATCACAGGGTAAGGCAGGTCGTCCGGAATCTGATCCGGAGAGAAAAATACCCAATAGGGAGCGGTGGGCAAACCGGAGGCATGGACCATCACCTTGGTGGTCACTTTATCGAGGGCGATGCCGTGCCCGGCGGGACTGGATCCAACGTAGGGAATCCCCACCATTTCCAAAAGTGAAGGGATATGCGTGTACCGGCTGACCCCCTGGATGCCATAGGCCATGTTGAACACCATTCCCGGCTGTTCGCCCTGGACCACGCGTGGCATGAAGGATTCCAACTGCTCGATGACGTTGATATTGCCATCGACAATGCGGACATTGTGCCCGCCCTTTTCCAAAGAGGAAGCGACCCTCTCAACTGTGTGGGGATTATAAGTCTCTTGATTCTGCATCCCGAAGACGTTGATCACGCCTTCCACATCCTGTTGTTTGTTGTATATAACGGCAACCTTCATGGCACGGATCCCTCCGGTGAGTTTTATATTTATATTGGGAATTTCTTTGAATAATAGTATTGTAAAAAGAAATTTTCAGATGTCATTATGTCCCAGCTATGCCTCTTTAAAAACAATTTTCATTGAACTGGCCCACGAAGCCTGACATGACCCAAAAAGGATTAATCATCCAAGCAGAATTTCAAAATCAAACCAAACTAATTTTTTTAAATCTAAAAACTTATAAAATATGATGAGTTTTTATGGACCGTCCTTCAAACGATGGCGACGAGTTATTAATTCAAAAATGTAAGGAGGAGCTCCCTTATATAACGCAAACCTTTGAGCAGATCCTGAGAAAGTACGAGCCCTCAGTATTTAAGACCTGCCAATATTTGCTGGGCGACCTTTATGAAGCCGAAGAAGCCTGCCAGGATATATTCCTAAGAGTGTTCCACAAGCTAAAAACCTTCCAGCACAAATCATCATTTCGAACCTGGCTCTTTCGAATCGCATATAATTATTGCTTTACCAAAAGAAAACAAATCATCGATCGTTCGATTGCCCGTCAAAAATTAACTGCAAACATCAAAAGAGAGTTCTCCATGGACGAAACATTTAATTCGTCGAATTCCTCTGCGTCTTTAGTCCATGAGATTTTACATGAATTATCAAGTCGGGATAGAAAAATAATCACTCTCAAATTTATTTCCGGGTTAACGATCAACGAGATTGCCGAATCAAATAAAATAAAACTGAGTACGGCAAAAATGAGGCTTTACAGGGCTTTGGAGAAGTTTAAGACACAATACGAAAAAAAAATGAAAAAAAATTAAAACAAGTGTGACTTTTTCGACTCCTGGAGAAGTCTAATAAATGAGGTAATCAGATGCAAAAACCTGAAAAAAATCTTGAAGAGTTTTTTGAAAAAGCACTTAAGAAATCTCAACCGACTGCTGCGACCGATAATGAGGGCCGAATCGCTCGAACCATGGCTAAGGCGCAACAGTCGACCAATACTAGGGATGTCATACTTTTAGTTTTTGTTCGTTTCTGGATGGTGTTCACTGAGATCACCTGCAAATTTATCGCCAAGTCTTCAAAACATTAATCCTTGAAATAACCCTTAGAGTGAAATCTAAAGGTCAAATCTATTGATTATGATTCAAATCCACGGGATTTGAATCATTTAGGAGCTGCTTTATGGATTTTAAGATAGAAGCTGAGATGTGGAAAGACACCATTATCGCCGTGATGAAAGATTTATGGACCGAGATAGCCCTGTTCACTCCCAATTTGATTGGCGCCATAATCATTGTGTTGGTTGGCTATCTTATCTCAAAATTTATCAAGTTCATTGTTTCGGCTTTCTTGAAAAAGATTAAAGTTGATAGTGCCAGCGAAAAAGTTGGAATCAAGGACACTTTAAATAAAACCGGTATTACAATGGAGCCCTCTGAAATAGTCGGCAAAATTGCTTTTTGGATCATCATGCTGACGTTTATTATTTCAGCTGCAGAAACCCTAGGATTGGAGAAGGTTTCACGAACCATCGAATCCCTGGTCCTCTACCTGCCTAAAGTGATTGGCGCCAGCCTGATAGCGGTGATAGGACTTCTTTTAGCTCATTTTGTTAGAAATCTGATTCGCAGTGGAGTCCAAGGGTTTGGAATTGAATACGGCAAACCATTATCCAATTTTGCTTATGGTGTGCTCGTTATAGTGATCGGCGTGATTGTACTTGAGCAATTGGAAATTGAGACATCACTTTTGAACAGCCTGTTGGAAATAACATTAATTGCTGCTGGTGTTGCTTTGGCGCTTTCACTGGGACTGGGCACCAAGGAGGTCTCAAAAAATATTATTTCCGGCGTCTATGCACGGGACACTTTCAAGTATGGGATCTCAGTTAAAATTGGTGATGACTCTGGGGTCATAGAGCAAATCGGTACGGTCACATCCCAGGTTCGCCACAAAAACGGAGAGCTTGTATTTATCCCCAATTCTGTTCTCATTGAATCTAAAGTGCAGGGGAAAAAAGAGGGAACAGGGTTTTTCAGTTTATAGAAGGCAGGAATGGATAAATTATCAGAATTCTTAAAAGAAATTCCAAAAATCATTGGGCAATGGCTGGAACAGTTGACCGCCTATTTGCCCAATCTTTTGGGCGCAGTATTATTGATGCTGATCGGCTGGGTCGTTGCCAGTATTCTCAAGTCTTTGAGTATTCGGCTGACCCGGATCCTCAACCGCATATTATCCCGCTTATTTTCAAAAGGCAGTCTGGCCAAATTCAGATTATCCAATCCTTTCATCGGTCTTTTCAGTAAAATTATTTTTTGGGCCACCATCCTTGTATTTGCCATAATCTCCACGCAGATCATGGGATTGACAGCTTTCTCTGTTTGGCTCAACCGATGGGTCACGTATTTTCCAAGCTTATTGGCGGGGGGCCTGATTATCCTGGCGGGGGTTTTGTTCGCCTCCCTGGGAAGGGATCTCACCATATCCGCTACGTCGTCTGCCCATATTTCCCAAAGCAAAATTCTGGGAGGCATCGTCCAGGGGGTCATCCTTTTTACGGCGATTATTATCGGCCTGGACCAAATCGGGGTTGAAGTCAATTTCCTGATCACCCTGCTTGCCATTACGATGGGAGCTATCCTTGGGAGCCTCGCACTGGCTTTAGGGCTGGGAACAAAAGATTTGGTCAGTAATCTGATCAGCGGCCATCATGTTCAAAAGTTTTACAAACCGGGGCAAAAAGTAAGGTTTGGCAACGCAGAGGGTGTCATTCTCGAGCTGACCCCGGTCTCCATTATTTTGTCCACAAATGAAGGAAGAATGACGGTTCCCGCAAAATTGTTTCATGCGGAGCCTTCTTTATTGATTATTCCGGATATGACTGATGAATGAAATTCCTCAGGTGACTTTAAATTTTATAACAAAGCATCCTCGAGAGGCCGCTCGAATGCTGGAACAACTGGCGGTGGAGGATTCGGTTGCCTTTATCGAAAAAATCCCGCCGGAATTGGGATCCAGGCTACTCAATATGATGGCGCCTCAATATACGGGGCAATGTTTTGTTATCCTTAACTCCGAATTGTCAGCTACTCTGATGGAGGGTATGAAGGCCACTTCCACCCTCTCCATGCTTCGAATCATTCCAAGCGCCACTTTCGATTCGTTTCTGAAACTTTTATCAGATGACAAGAAGACCCTGTTGAAAAAAAGACTGACTTTCCCAAGCAATACTGTTGGCGCGTGGTTGGATTCGGACAACCCGGCGGTCCCTGAGACTTTCTTGGTGGGTGATATCCGAAGATCGTATCGAAGCTCCAAGGATGTTCCCGAGTATGCTCCCTGTGTGATCAAAGCGGATGGAAACATTGCGGGGTTGCTGAGTTTGGCGAGTTTGGCCACCGCTAAAGATGGCACTAAAGTTTCGAAAATTATGGTGACGGATTTCAAATCCATTCTTGTCCGCGACACTCTTCAATCAGCAGCTTCCTTGACCGATTGGAATCGTTTTGATGCTCTGCCTGTTACAAATCGTGCAGGTAAATATGTCGGAATGTTAACTCATAAAAACCTGCATAATGGGTTGTCATTCTCCACCGGCGGCGATTCATCCAACCCGGCCGATTCTGTACTGGAAGATTGTGTGAACGCTTACACCTCAACGTTATCCTGGCTTGTTCAGGCGGCCCTATCATCCAATATCAATCCCATTATAAACAAGGGAGTTGCGGATGACCGGTAACGCAAACACAGCGGTTGATGCTTTGAATCGTCAGTTTCTATTGGATCATCCTTCCGAGGCGATTGAACTGATCGAAGAACTGGAACCGGCTGAGGCGGGATTGTTATTGTCTACCCAATCAACCCCCTTGGCTGTATCCATATTAAAAAGCCTGACTCCGGATGTCGCTGCTTCTGTTTTCAGTCAATTTCCTGATCCTGTCATTCGAAATTTGCTGATTGAATCGAATCCAAATGAGATGGTGACCTTGCTCGGACAAATGAATAAAGACGAAAGGGACAGATGTCTGTCTCTGGTGGACCCCTCCATCAAAAAAGATTTCGAAGTCATGGCGACCTATCCCGAAAACTCGGCGGGCAGGCTGATGGACACTCGATTCCATGTTTTCCGGGAAAGCATGGAAGTCCGGCAATGCCTGAGAAGGCTTCGCACTTTAAAATATAAATCCACGCGGACTATATTCCTGGTGAATTCAGAGAATCAACTGACTTCGCGAGTCAATATGCAGGATCTGGCATTGGCTGAGCCGTTACAGCTCTTAAGCGAACTTTCATTCCCTATACGAACCGTGGTCAATCCAACGGATCCTCGGGAGGAAGTCGTTGCCAAATTGGAAGAATTTAAATTAGCGAATTTACCCGTGGTGGATATTTCGGGGCACCTGATTGGCGTTGTGGGCTATGACGCCCTCGTTAAGGCGGCGGAAGAAGAAGCTACCGTAGACATTCAAACCATGTTTGGTGTCAGCAAGGATGAACGCGCTCTTTCCAAACCCGGGTTTTCCATCCGAAAACGTTTGCCCTGGCTGCACATCAACCTGTTGACAGCTTTTCTGGCTGCCGGAGTAGTCGGTATGTTTGAGGGTATAATTGCCAAGTTCACTGCACTTGCGATTCTATTGCCGGTGGTCGCAGGACAATCCGGAAACGCAGGCGCCCAGGCCCTGGCAGTGACCATGCGAGGTCTGGCTCTCAAGGAAATCAGCGTTCGCCAGTGGACCGCCGTTGTCCTGAAAGAAGCTTCAGTGGGATTTGTCAACGGTGTCGCTGTCGCCTTGACCACTTCAATAGGCGTCTATTTTTGGAGTCGCTCCCTGGGTTTGTCCTTCGTTATAGGTATTTCCATGGTTCTGTCCATGGTTGCCGCAGGGATCGCCGGGGCTTCCGTGCCGATCGTGCTGACCCGGCTCGGCCAGGACCCGGCCACCGCTTCGTCGATTATCCTGACGACTGTGACGGATGTCGCGGGTTTTCTCTCTTTTTTGGGAATAGCCACCATACTTTCCAACCTTTTATAGTTTTTCAATACATACTATAATTAACCGGTTTTTACAGTATAAAAAATGACTATCCTGATTATAATAATGTGGGAAAGTTTTCCGTTGAATTGTCCGATAAATTTCTTCTTTAACCGGGCAAACGGGAATCGGATAGCGGTTATAAAAATCATCACATATTTCTTATTATTAATTCCAAACGTTCTCTCCAATTATGAAAAAGAAAGAAAAAACTCTCGACATCATTGGCTGGAGAGAGTGGGTTTCGTTTCCTGAATTAGGAATAAAAAAGATTAAAGCAAAAATGGATACAGGCGCCAGGACTTCGGCTCTTCACGTTTCCCATATCAGGGTGGTCAAAGGGAGTAATATTGTGAAATTCAAAATCCATCCGGTACAAAGAAGAGCGCGCCCCATGATTGAGGCATCGGCTGTAATGATCAGCCGGCGTGAAATAAAAAGCTCTAACGGGGAATTATCTGTTCGACCCGTCATCAAAACAAAAATAAAAATTGGCGAGAAAGTCTTCCCTATAGAATTGTCTCTTGTGAACAGGGATCTTATGGGATTTCGATTGCTCTTAGGGAGAAGTGCTTTAAAGAACAACTATATCGTGGATTCAGGGAAATCCTTTTTACTATTGAAGAAATAAGGGCCCGGAAAGGCAAAAATGAATATAGGAATATTATCACGAGGACCAAAACTTTATTCCACCAAGAGGTTGGTGGAGGCGGCGAAGCAAAGAGGGCACGATGCTGAAGTGATCGACTATTTGAAATGCTATGTGAATATCACTTCACACAAACCCTCGGTTCACTTTAAAGACCGGATACTTAATGAATTTGACGCTGTCATTCCGCGTATCGGAGCTTCCAACACCTTTTACGGGACAGCTATTTTGCGTCAATTTGAAATGATGGGAGTGTATCCCCTGAATGAGTCGGTGGCCATTTCGCGTTCACGCGACAAGCTCCGCTCGCTTCAAATTCTCGCAAAAAAAGGCATCGGTTTGCCGGTGACGGGTTTTGCTCATTCGACCAAGCATACGGAAAATATTATTGACCTGGTCGGAAGTGCCCCGCTGGTAGTCAAGCTGCTGGAGGGAACTCAGGGCAAAGGGGTTGTGTTGGCTGAAACGAATAAGGCGGCGGAAAGCGTCATTGGCGCATTTATGGAACTGGATGCTCATTTTATGGTTCAGGAGTTTATTAAGGAAGCGGGAGGTGCGGATATCCGGTGTTTTGTCATTAACGATAAGGTCGTCGCCTCCATGAAAAGACAGGGTAAGGAAGGTGAATTCCGATCCAACCTGCATCGGGGAGGGAGCTCTGAACCCATTAAAATTTCTCCTGAGGAGAGAAGCACAGCGGTTCGTTCAGCCAAGACGATGGGACTGAATCTGGCGGGGGTCGATCTTTTGCGTTCCTCACACGGCCCGTTGGTTATGGAGGTCAACTCCTCTCCCGGCCTTGAGGGCATAGAAACAGCCACTGGAATCGATATTGCCGATAAGATCATTCACTTTATGGAAAAAGATGCCAAACCCTGGAATACCAGAACGGCCGGGATGGGTTGATGACTTCTGATTTCAAAATGGGTGGCGTTTCAATCAAGAAAGGGCAGCGCAGTAAAATCGAACTCGCAGTTTCCAGCCTGTATGACGGCACTGACCTTTCAATTCCAGTGGAAGTGGTCCGCGGCAAGGAAGACGGGCCGGTATTGTTTATTTCTGCCGCTATCCATGGCGATGAAATCAATGGTACTGAAATAGTCAGTCGAATACTGAAAAACAAATCCCTTAAAAAGTTGAAAGGGGTTTTAATCGCAATTCCTGTGGTCAACATCTTTGGCTTCAATATGCTGTCCCGGTATTTGCCGGATCGCAGGGATTTGAATCGAAGCTTTCCCGGATCCCTCAAGGGTTCCCTGGCTGCCCGGTTGGCGAATATCTTCATGAAGGAAATTGTCAAAAAGTCCACTCACGGTATAGATCTGCATACCGGCGCCATCCATAGAACCAACCTGCCTCAAATTCGTGCCTGCCTGAGCAATGCTGAGGCCAAGCGGCTGGCCATAGAGTTTGGAGTGCCCGTAATTTTGAATTCCACCATTCGCGACGGTTCGTTAAGGGAGGCGGCCCGAAGAAGGGATATTCCCATGCTCCTGTTTGAAGGCGGAGAGGCCCTGCGTTTTGACGAAAAAATCATCCAGATTGGAATGCAGGGCTGTTTCTCTGTCATGCAATCCATTGGAATGTTGCCCAAGAAGAAACACGATGTCCGACGGGAAATATTTATTTCCTGGGGAACCCAGTGGCTGCGGTCCCCCACGAGCGGGCTCATCCATAACTTAAAAGAAATAGGTGCGCATGTGAAAGAAGGTGACATACTGGGGGTAATTACGGACCAGTTTGGGACCTCCCGAGGGGAAATCATAGCTCCCTTTGAGGGGATTATCATAGGGCAGTTGCAACTTCCCCTGGTCAATGGTGGAGATGCCCTGTATCACGTCGCCAGCTTTCACAATACCCGAAAAGTTCAGAAATCAATCAAACAAATAGAAGAAGACATTTATCAATCATTTTATGATTGACCGGCAAGCATAAGAATTGTATTCAGCGCATCTCTCTTTCACGAAACCTCGTCGAGCTCAATAAAACGATCCCAGTTTAATCGCAGGAGCAAAAAGTTTCATGCCATCGCATTCATCCAAAAAAGCAATCTACGCGGCCCTTGTAGGCAATAGCCTCATCGCCATTTCAAAGTTTTGGGCGGCCGCGTATACCGGCAGTTCAGCCATGTTCAGCGAAGCCATCCATTCGGTGGTGGATACCGGAAATCAGTGGCTGCTGTTGTATGGCCTGAAACGCTCCAAACGTCCGGCAGACAAAACCCACCCCTTTGGCTATGGAATGGAGGTTTATTTCTGGAGTTTCGTGGTCGCAATTTTGATTTTTGGTTTGGGGGCTGGAATTTCCATCAACGAGGGAATTTCCAAAGTTAAAAATCCCCACCCGGTTAACGACCCTTTTATAAATTATATTGTGATAGGTGTTTCTATTGTTTTTGAAGCGGCGGCATTCGCTTTTGCCTACAAAGAGTTTTACAAAACCAAAGGCGCTCAGAGCCTGATCAAGGCGGTCCGGGCAAGCAAGGATCCGGCTATATTCACAGTGCTGTTTGAGGATTTTGCCGCTCTCGTCGGATTGCTGGTCGCTGGCGTCGCAATATACCTTGGGGATGTTCTGCATATGCCTGTGTTGGATGGTATCGCCTCGATAGCCATTGGCCTGATTCTGGCTTTCACCGCATCCTGCCTGGCGTTTGAATGCAAGGGGCTGTTGATGGGGGAATCGGCCAGCGAAACAGTACTTACGGGAATAAAAAATATAATCGCAGATGAATCCCATGTCCTGCACATCAATGAGATATTAACGATGCACCTGGGACCCCGTGATATTCTGCTGAATCTCAGCCTGGATTTTAAAGATAACCTGTCATCCAACAATGTGGAAACAACTATCTCCAAACTTGAACTCGGCATTAAAGAAAAATTTCCGGAGATCAAGCGGGTCTTTATCGAGGCCCAGAACTGGATGTCCCAAAATAAAGATTGAAATTGTGCTGATGATACTGAACCAGCCGGACTCTTAGCAACCTGCCTTGGCATAGCCTACCCAACCGATGAGACTACGAATTTTCCTGCTGATACAATTCATCCTCCTCTGTGGTTTGCAAGGAGCTGCTCCTGCGCATGCCCACCGGCTGGATGTGGAGGAGGACTACTCCTCGGACTATTACCGTACCCAAACCCTGTTTGGCGACTGGAACGGGGTGCGATCTTCAATGCACGAACGGGGTTTCGACATTGAATTGGAATTTTTCGGAGATTTCACTGGAAACGTGGTGGGCGGGGGCACCAAAAAAGGCCATGCCACCAATTATCTGGAGGCCGAATTGCTGATCGATGCCGAACGCTGGGTCGGATGGACCGGCGCCCGATTCTTTTTCCTCGGTTACGCATTGGCCAGCACGGACCCTTCGGTTCAGATCAATACCCGTCAGACGGTCAGCAATCTGGAAGCCACCGATACCGTAAAACTGTTTGAAGCCTGGTGGGAACAACACCTGTTCAACAATCATTTTTCCATCAAGGCGGGATTGTATTCGCTGGACACGGAATTTGATTTCAAGGACACCGCCAACGTGTTCATCAACGGCGTGTTCGGCACCGGTATCGACCTGTCGGAAATGGGGCCCACGGGTCCAGCCATCTACCCGCTCAGTGCCCTGGGAGTTCGCCTGAAGGAGGAGTGGAACGGCTTTTACCTGCAAACAGCGGTAGTGGACGGCATACCCGGTGACCCGGACAATCCCCACGGCACCCAGGTGGTTTTAAATGACAACGACGGGTTACTGATCGCCAACGAAATCGGTTACAAGGTTAATTCACCGGATCACCCGCGTCTCCATCTGGGAGTGGGGGCCTGGGTCTACACCACGGAACTGCCGGATATTGCAACTCCCAATCAGACCCAACGCGGCCGCCACACCATTTACGGCTTTATCGACCTGCGGTTGTTTTCGGAAACCCCGGGAAGTCCACAGGGACTGGATGCCTATTTTCGCGCCGGCGTCGCGGATAGGGAAGCGGGATGGTTTAAGCGCCATATTGCTTTTGGAGTGGCTTATACCGGACTGTTCCCGGGACGGGAACAGGATCAATTGGGATTCGCCGTGTCCAGCGGCTGGGCGGGGGATTCTCTTCGCAATTCCAGCCGCGCACGCGGATCGCCGATCGAAGAAGAGGAAGTCGTTTTGGAACTCACCTATATCCTGGCCCCCCGGCCCTGGCTGGTCCTGCAACCGGACATCCAGTGGTTCATCCATCCGGGCCTGAACCCGGTGGTGGACGACACCCTATACCTCGGCCTGAGGGTGGAAGTTACATTCTGAAGGAACCGTGAGGATTCAACAGGGATAAACGGAACCTGGCGTCCCCAGCGGGATTCGAACCCGCGTCGCCGGCGTGAAAGGCCGGTGTCCTGGACCGGGCTAGACGATGGGGACTGTGTGTGGTTTCTTACTGCAGAAAAAAATGGTGAGCCGCGAAGGGCTCGAACCTTCGACCCACGCCTTAAAAGGGCGTTGCTCTACCAACTGAGCTAGCGGCCCGTGATACACTTGCGTAGAACACGTGAAACCCGTCATACACTCGTGTGAAACACGAAAGCGTTAAAAATTATCAGACCCATCCTATCATGTCAATGGGTTTTATTTGGCTTGATTTTGCCCCAACCCCCTCATAAAATGGCTCATTAGCGTATTTTCACTCCTATCAAGGCCAAACGTGGAAAAATCGGAACAAATCTGGATGGACGGGGCACTGGTCCCCTGGCACGAGGCGAATGTCCACGTCCTCACCCATACCCTGCATTACGGCTACGGGGTGTTCGAGGGCATCCGCTGTTACCGCACGGAGAACGGCAAATCGGCCATTTTCCGACTGCCGGAACACGTCGCGCGCCTGTTCAGCTCCGCCAAAATACTGGGAATCCAGGTCCCCTTTTCGCCGGAGGACATCACAAAAGCCATTCTCGAAGTCGTTTCCGTCAACAAGCTGGAGGAGTGCTACATCCGCCCGATCGTTTTCCTGGGCGACAATAAAATGGGCCTGAACCCGGACGGCGTCAACGTCCGTGTCGCCATCGCCGCCTGGCCGTGGGGCACGTACCTGGGAGACGACGGACTCAACAAGGGCATCCGCGTCCGCACCTCCTCGTTCACCCGGCACCATGTCAACATCAGCATGACCAAGGCGAAAGCCTGCGGCTATTACATCAACTCCATCTTTGCCAAGGCCGAAGCGGTGCGCGACGGCTACGACGAAGCGATCCTGCTCGATCCCAGCGGCTACGTTTCCGAAGGTTCGGGTGAGAATATATTCATCTTATACAAGAACACACTGATCACCCCGCCGCTGTCGAGCAGTTGCCTGGACGGCATCACCCGCGACGCGGTGTTCGGCATTTGTCAGGAATTGAACATCCCCTTGAAGGAAGAAACCCTGACGCGGGATGAACTGTACCTGGCCGATGAAATTTTCCTGACCGGCACCGCCGCAGAGATCACCCCGATCCGCGAGATCGACAACCGTAGCATCGGCAACGGGTCCAAGGGCGACACCACCGACCGTATCCAGAAATCCTTCTTCGACATCGTCGCCGGCAAATCCCCCAAGTTCAAACACTGGCTGACCGAAGTTTAATCACTCTTTGGTACAATCCCTATCGCCCGCCCTTTCTGCCTAAAAATGTATCAAAAATGACGGTGAAAACTTGCCTTTTCGATGTCGAAATGGTATTTTTTCTAAAGGAAACTGAATTTGCCAAAAAATTAAGCGATTTCAAGGAAGCTGGAATCACCACTAATACAGTGATTCATTTTTTTCTGGAGTTCTGAAGTATGCCTATTTATGAATACGAATGTGAGAAATGCGGGGGTGTCTTCGAGTTGATCCACGCGGTTAGCGCCAGCCCCCCGAAAAACTGCGAAACCAGGGGTTGCAAGGGCAAACCGCGACGGATGGTGTCCGCCGGCGGTTTTATCCTGAAGGGCGATGGCTGGTACACCAACGATTATCCCTCGGAGTCCCGCAAAAAGGGCTGGGAATCTGAAAGCTCGCAGGGCAAACCGGCGGCTCCCGCCGAGTCGAAATCGGAAGGCAGCCCGGCATCGGACAAGGCTCCGTTTCCCGCCGCCAAACCGGAACCCAAGGCTGCGGCCAAGGCGGGCAGCAAAAATCCTTACACCGGCGGCAAATCGAAAACCACCAAAAAGAATAAGGCGTCCGAGTAAGCGGCGTCCCGGTTATGCGATGGATGGCGACAATCATTTTTTCGAACACATCTTTTCTTCCTTTGTGGACGGAGTCGTTCTAGTGTCTCCCAACGGCGCCATTGGAAAAGCCAATCCGGCCATTGAAGAGATGTTTCGTTCATCCATTGAGTCGTTAAAGGATAAACCGTTGACGGAGTTCTTTCCCGAACCCTCGGCAATCAACGCGAAGGTCCGGGAAACCTTGAAACGCGGAATTTCGTTTCGCGATATCCGGGGCCAGGGGTTCCGTAAAACCAGTCAATCGTCTTTCCCGGTCAGCGTTACGGTATCGCCTTACATGAACAACGGAGTCCCGGCCCAGGGCGCGGTGTTGCATGTGCGCGACATGAGCCTGTTCAAGGAGCTGGAGGAAAGTTCAAAGCGGATGGACGAATTGTCTCATCTCGGCGCCCTGTCCCTGGGTATGGCGCACGAAATAAAAAATCCTCTCGTGGCGATCAGCGGGTCGGCGCAACTGTTACGCAAGCGTTTGCCGGACCAGCATCACAAGTTTCTTGACGTGGTGATCAAGGAATCGGAGCGCATCAACCGTATGATGGAGCGCATGCTGGACTTCGCCCGGCCCACGCAGTTGGAACTCAAATTGCTTAACATCCATCAGATCCTGGAGGAAATTTTGCTGTTGGAAAAAAAAGATACGGATGCAAACATCCGTTTAGTGCAGAACTACGACCCCAGCCTGCCGCAGGTAGAGGGGGATGAAGATCAATTGAAACAGGTGTTTCTCAATCTGGTGCGTAACGCCCTGGAGGCCATGCCCGAAGGCGGAACACTGGAACTGATGACCCGGATTCATTCCAATTATACGGTTATCACCGACAAGCACCCCAACTCCCGTCAGGCCATACTGGTGGAAATCAGGGATTCGGGTTCCGGCATCGGGGCCGAGGATCTGGACAACATGTTCACCCCGTTTCACACCACCAAGAGCAAGGGCAGCGGGCTGGGCCTGCCGCTGTCCTTGAAAATTGTCGAGAACCATAAGGGCAAGATGAAAGTACAATCGGAAACCGGCAAAGGCACGCGGGTACAAGTGTTCCTGCCCGTTGAACAAGGATAATCATGACCACTGAAAATAAAATTTTGATCGTCGATGACGAAGAAAACATCCGCTGGGTCTTCGCGCAGGCTCTGGAGGAAAAACCGTTGACCGTCCATACCGCCGCCAGCGCCGAGGAAGCGCTGGAAAAAATGGCGAACCACAAATACCTGCTCGTTTTCACCGACATTTTCATGCCAGGGATGAACGGCATGGACCTGCTGGATCATATCAAAAGCCAGCAACCGCAAACTCATGTTGTCGTCATGACCGCTCAGGACACCATGAATAATACGATTGTGGCCATGCGCAAGGGCGCGTTCGACTACATCAGCAAACCTTTCGATTTCAATGAAATTTACGGATTGATCGACAAGGTGACGGCAAGTTCCAAAGTAGCGCCCCCCGGGGAGGAGGTGTCCGTCAGCAGCAACGATTTTTCGATGGATGACATCGTCGGCAAAAGCAAGACCATGCAGGACATTTTCAAAACCATCGGCAAGGCTGCCGTGACCCAACTTCCCGTGTTGATCACCGGAGAAAGCGGAACCGGCAAGGAAATGGTTGCGCGGGCGCTTCACTATTATTCTGACCGCACAAAGCGTCCCTTTATTTTCATCAACTGTGCCGCCATTTCCCGCGAACTGTTGGAGTCCGAACTGTTCGGCCACGAAAAAGGCGCCTTCACCGGAGCGGTGGAAGCCAAAAAGGGGAAATTCGAACTGGCGGACAACGGAACCATCCTGCTCGATGAAATCGGCGATATGGAAATCGCCCTGCAAGCCAAGATTCTGCGAGTGCTGCAGAACAATGAGTTTTACCGGGTGGGGGGCAAGGAACCGATTCGGGTCGACGTGCGGGTGATCGCCGCCACCAACCAGGACCTGCCGGAACTCATGGATCAGAAACGATTCCGTGAAGATTTATATCACCGGCTTAATGTCATCAATATTCATTTGCCTCCGCTTCGGGAGCGTTCGGAAGATATTCCCCTGCTGGCAAATTTCTTTCTGCAGAAATTTTTCGGGGAACTGACACGGGGCCAGGTATTCCTGTCACCTCAGGCAGAACAAGTGTTCAATAATTATCAGTGGCCGGGCAACATCCGCGAATTGGAAAACGTGATCAAGCGCGGAATGGTGCTGGCGTCGAGCGGTCCCCTGCTGTTGGAGCACCTGCCGCTCAACCTGCAGGCCGACCAGATCGCGATAAAACCGGCAGACATCTCCTGGGACGCGGAAATGAACCCGTTGGTGAAAAATTTCCTGAAGGACCATTTTGAGAGCGGGAAAGGCCAACTCCACGACCTATTGATCGAAACGGCGGAAAAGCATTTGTTCGAACAGTTACTTGAGAAAAACCGGGGCAACCAGGTCGCCACCGCCAAGGATCTGGGTATTAACCGAAACACCCTCAAGCGAAAAATCGATGCCATGAACATCGAACCGAAAAAAAAGAAAGAAAAACCTTCTTATTGATTTTCTGAATCGATTCAGCAGGAGCCGAACTTGAAAACCCAGACCCTTCTCTCCCGCAGCAGTCCATTGGGTTCGTCCTTGAACATCGTCAAACAAACGTTTTCGGCCCATCGGGGAAAACCCGTCCAGCGTGTTTCGTTTGTTTCCGGTCTGCATGGGGATGAGTTGGAAGGCCTGTACTTGTGCCATCGCCTGATTCAGGCTCTGCGCCAGCTCCAGGAAACACAACCGGAAGTTTTTCAGGGCGAGGTTCATGTTTATCCTGCCGCCAACCCGCCGGCATTGAACCAGGGTACCCGCTTGTGGCCGTTTTATGGGTCCGATATGAACCGGATGATGGGTCCGCATCCCGGAGCGTCTCTTCCCGTTCAAATATCTCAGGAAATTTTTAAGGATATAAAGGAAAGCTCCGACCTGGTGGTGGACATCCATGCTTCCAACCTTCACCTGAAGGAATTGCCGCAGATAAGAATCATTGAGGAATTTTCTGAAGAACTGCTGCCTTTGGCCCTGCAGACCCACACCGATATCATCTGGATTCACCCCATGGCAGGCGTGTTTGAATCCACCCTCGGCTACAACCTGAACAAGTCCAACATTCCCTCTCTGGTGGTCGAAACCGGAATTTGTCTACGCATTGAACCGGATTTTGTGAACCGCTTGTTCCACGGCATGATGCACCTGCTTCATCACCAGGGAGTATTGGCTTCATTACCTGCAGACATCCCATCGATTCCTTCCCCGCAGGTGGTTTACCCGCGAGGGGTGGCGCAGGCCAGCGCGAAGCACTCCGGGCTGTTTGTCAGCCGGGTGGCGGTGGGACAACGGGTGGGAGAGGATGAAATCATCGGCCAGCTTCTGGACCCGGTTGAAGGCGTCGTTCTGGAAGAAGTGACCGCACCGGGCAACGGTCTGCTGTTTACCCTGCGCGAACAACCCGTGGTCCATTCGGGGGCTTTGCTGGCCCGGGTGGCATTGGACCGGGAACCCAAACCGTGAAAGAAGAAATACTCAATATCCCCACTCCCTTCGGAGAACCGCTGATCCTTTACAAAAACCGGTGGGGTCCGGAAAACGGAGACAGTCTGTCTATCGTGAGCGGACTGCAGGGCGACCGCCTGAACGGATTGATGGTGGCGTCCTGGCTGTCCCGGTTTCTCAATGATATCGAAGCCGGAAAAGAAACCGGGTATCAAATTCGCGGGACTATTCAAATCTTCCCGATCGTCAACTACAAGGCCTGGGAAACCGGGAACCCGGTCTGGCATTTCGACAGTCAGGATGTGGATTTGACCTTCCCCGGAATGGAGGTCGGTGAGTTGACGGAAACCGTTTGCAATGCCGTAATCCGGCATACAGCCGAGGCCGACTACGGTCTCATCCTGCAAACCGGAGAAAAACATTATGAAGATGCGCCGCACGTCAAGCTGATCGACCCCAACCGCAAACGCCGCAATCTGGCGCGCAGCCTGGGACTTCACATCGGCCGTGAGGTCGAGGAGCCACCTTCGCTGGTTCTGAGCCTGGCCCGGCAGTGGGACCTGATGGGACTGCATCCCTTTATCCTGTCTGCGGGAAAAACCCAAACCTACCATCCCCGGTATTGCGATCTGCTCATGGATGGGATTGTCAACTTCATGAGGACCGAGGGATTGTTGAGCCATAACCGTGAAAAAGCCAGCCTGCGTGAAATGGCGTTTTTCGACGCCCAGAACGAATGCCCGGTGCTGACCCGGGAAGCCGGGTTGTTTTATACCGAGTCCGTCATCGGGACAGCGGTTGGAAAAGGAGATAAATTGGGAGAAGTCCGGGATCTGTACGAGGGCGGGGTATTGGAAGAAGTGTGTGCTCCCGAAGAGGGATACGTGGTGACGTTAAGGGATCATCCGATGGTGCACGAAAAGGAATTGGTGGCCGTTTTATTGAGAGAGAAAAACCAGCGTTGGTTCTGGCCGTTCGGTTGAGGTAGGAAATTTTTATTTGACGTTGGCCAGAAAACTCAAAAGACCCACCACAGCCATGCCACCCCCGACAATGTTGACAATAATACTGCGCCGATGCATTTTTCTGACTTCGTCCCGCTTCTTGCCCTCGGCATCGATATAGGCCCATTTCAACTTGGGATCCCGCATCTTGGCCTTTTCCACACGTTCCACCTTGGCACACCAAGTCAACAGGCCGATTCCGGCAATAAACATGACGGCCCCAAAAATCTGATCTGGATTGAAAAAATCGCCCACGCGATCACCTCATCTTGTAATTTCGGTTCTTACCCGAAATCCCTGCTATTGAAAAATTATAGCATAATAAAATCAAAGACATACCCATTTTTAGCCGTTTTCGGCAGCTTGCCCGGACCAAGGGAATGCGTTAGACTTTAAGATAATATTTCTAACCACTTAGGATGGGGAGAGCCCTGACAAGGGACCTGAATGGAAAATCAGACCGTCGAGCAAGTCACGATCAATCAAAATCCAGAGGGATACCGGTATTCGGTGGAACCGTTTCTGCTCGCCCACTGGGTCCGCCCGGCCGGAGGATCCAGAATCCTTGATATCGGAACCGGGTGCGGCGTCATCCCTTTGCTTTTGATGAGCCGCCAGGCAGACCTGGAAATCACGGCGGTGGAAATTCAAAATTCCCTATACCAAAGTGCGCTGGATAACGTGGAAGCCAACGGGTGGTCGCCTCACATCCAGGTGAGGGAGGGGGATTTCCAGACAATCGCCCGCGATTTGGCACCGGAATCGTTCGACTGGATTCTGAGCAATCCGCCTTATCGGAAAATGAACAGCGGCAAGATCAATCCCTGCCAGGGAAAAGCCCTGGCGCGTCACGAGCTGGCCCTGACCCTGGAGACTCTGACCACGGCGAGCGCTCCCCTGTTAAAACCGGGAGGCAGAATCGCACTGGCTTATCCTTTTTACCGGCTGGAAGAGGTGATGCATCAGCTACTCCAGGTTCAGTTGCAACCGACTCGATTCGTCCGGGTATACGGGCATGAAGAGGTCGCTCCAAAAATCTGCCTGGTCGAAGCCGTCAAGGGGGAATCTCATCAAGACCCTATGGAGCAAACATTGACCATCTATCATCCCGATGGCAGTTACACACAAACCATGCAGGAAATTTATGCTTCCTTTAGTTATCCTGAGCGGTCCCACCGCCTCAGGTAAAAGTAAAACCGCGCTGGCCCTGGCGGAGCATCTCGGCACTGAAATTGTCAGCGCCGACTCCATGCAGGTCTACAAGTATTTTGATGTCGGGACCGCCAAGCCCTCCCCGTCCGAGCGGGAGCGTGTCACCCATCACCTGATTGATATTCTCGAACCCGAGGAGGAGTTCACGGCGTTCGAGTTCAAGGAACGGGCGTTGGCGCAAATCCGCGAGATCCGAAACCGAAACAAGATTCCGGTCATGGTGGGAGGCACCGGACTCTATTTGAAAACCCTGCTGGAAGACCGAGACTGCGCCATTTCAGTTTCTCCGGAAGTCCGTCGCCAGGTCCAGGATGAAATCCGCCAGAAAGGGACACGGAAGATGCACGCCGAGTTGACGGGTATCGATCCGGTCTATGCCGGAAAAATCCAGCCCACCGATCCGTTGCGCATCGAACGCGCGTTATCGGTCCACCGTGAAACGGGCCGAAAATTCTCCGAATTTCATGTCGAGGATGCCTCGGCCGATTACGAATTTGAAACCTACCTGTTCGTACTGGAAACCGATCGTCAACATCTCTACGATCAAATCGACCGCCGGGTGGATACGATGATGGACACCGGATTGAAAGAGGAAGTCGGGTCCTTGTTGAGCAAGGGTTACAGCTCTCAATTGAAACCGTTTCAAAGCATCGGCTATGCTCAAATGGTGCGGCACCTGCAAGGTGACCTGCCGCTGGACCGGGCGGTCTATGAGATCAAGCGGGACACCCGCCATTTCGCCAAGCGCCAACTGACCTGGTTCAGGAAAATGGCCGACCGGATGACCCTGCATTTCGATCCCGGCGAAACAGCGCAACAGATCAAAGAAAAAGTTCTGGCGCGGGTGCCGCTCGGCGCAACACTTCTGTTGTGCGCCTGGCTGTCCCTGTGGGGTCCCGCGCCGGCATCTGCGTCCAGCGCAGGATGGTTTCAATCCGGAGTTCAAGAGTATCACTCCGGTCATTGGGAGGAGGCCCAGGGCCTGTTTGAAAAACTTCTGCTCACCGGAGTGGACCCGAAAACACAAAAGCGAACGCGCTTTCTACTCGGAAATATTTACGCTCAGCAGGGGAAATTTGACCAGGCCAAAACTCAGCTCAAAAATGTTCTCAGGGAATACCCCGAAATGGGGGATTACATCCTTCTGGAGCTGGCCCGTATCCACCAGGCCGAAGGGGAATGGCACGCCGTGTTGCAGCAATCCGACCGTCTCTTGAAAAAGTTTCCGTTGACCCTGTTGATCCCTGAAATCCGTCTGCTTCGCGCCGATGCGTATGAAGCGCTGGAAAATTTTCAGGAAGCCCTTCAGGAATTGAAGCAGGCGGAAAAACTGATTGCCCGAAAATTTTCGACCCGGAAATGGAAAGTCTTGGTTCCCGAAATCATCAACCGCCAGATCAAACTGGCTAAACAATTAAGAGACCACGAAGAAGTCTACCAACTGTACCGGAAGTTGTATATTCATCACCCTGAGTTTGCGGCGCGATTTCAGGCCAAGGTTCAGATGGATCGAATGGTCAAGAAGCTTTCGCTGACTCCCCGGCCCCTGACCACCCGAGAACTCCAAAAACGCATGCGGGCGCTGTTGAACAGTGTCGAGTACGCCACCGTAATCCAGGAAATCAAGGCAATTAAAAAACGTTTGAAGAACCAACCTCTCCCCGCCAACCTATACTTTCATTGGGCGGAAGCTTACAAAGGTCTCCGCAAACGGTCCAACGCCAACAGGGTTCTCCGGCAGTTTATAAGCAACTATCCCCGACACCGCCGAACCGCCGAAGCCCATTTTCTCATGGCAGGAAACCTGTGGAACCTGGGCAACCCCACTGGAGCCCTGAGTCATATCCAAACCCTGTTAAAAAAATCCCCCAACTCGAAATGGGTGGTACAGGCTTTGTTTTACCAGGGACGTATTTACGAGGATATACGAAAGCCGGCCAGGGCCACCAAGACCTATCGTACCCTGGCCCGGAAATTCGGTCACGCAACGCAGGGTGAAATGGCGGCCTGGAGAAGCGGATGGATTCGTTATAAAGCCAAACAATGGCAGGAGGCTTACAATCAATTCAAGGAGAATCTCGATCAGTCTCCCAAAGGTCACCTCAGCGACAAAAATCTGTTCTGGATGGCCAAGTCTGCCGAAAAACTGAACAAACCCTCAGAAGCTCAGATCCTGTTCAAGGATTTGGCCCAGCGGTTTCCATACACCTATTACGGCTTGGAAGCCGTCAACCATTTGGACGGACCCTTTACCGGACCTCTGCAGGGCTCCTCACCCTTCCGCAAAGCCTCCTACAAAAAGGAACGCACCTTTACCCAACCGGGGCGTCCCCTGTCATCAAGGGAAAAGTTTCATTTCAAGCGTGCGTCCGAACTGATTGAACTGAGGGACTTCACGCAAGCCCGGATCGAACTGTTGAGATTGGGACGGTCCATTCGGAAAAATCTTTCCGGTGTCATGTGGTTATCTCATTGGTACAATCGCGCCCAGGCATATCCCGACTCATTGCAAGTCCTTCAACTGTTCAAGGATTTCAAAACCAAACATGGCGAGAAGGAACTGCCCCGTCAATTTTGGATTAACTTTTATCCCTCGGCTTACTCGGAATATGTGAAAACTGAAGCCGGTAAATACGATCTGGATCCCTGGTTGGTGAAGGGGTTGATTCGACAGGAAAGTATGTACAACGCGCGATCCCTGTCACCGGCGGGAGCGCGTGGCCTGATGCAGATCATGCCCAAGACCGGCAAACGTTTGTTCGACCGGATCCATCCGGACCAAACCTTCGACCGGGACTTTCTATTCGAACCGGATATCAACATCCGTCTGGGTGTCCGGTATCTGAACAATCTCACCCGCAAACACAAAGGCAATGGCGTTTACATCCTGATCACCTACAACGCCGGACCGAAAGTGCTTAATGCCTGGCTCAAACGATTCAGCAGCATCAAGGATAAGGACGTTTTTGTCGAATCCATCCCCTACCCGGAAACCCGGGGCTACGTCAAACACGTATTCCGAAACCACGGGATTTATAAAATACTGTATCCCACACATCTGACACAAACCCCTTCAAATAAGTCCTTTTAATTGGATCATTGAAATAGGTATAATGCCGGAACCTGCTTGCGGGAGAGGTGGGGATTTGACAGTTTCAGGAGGTGGGAGGGGTCGGATTATTGTCAAATTGGATGGAACAACATCCCAGATCCAAACCGATTTCTTTCTTTTCCAGGATGTATTTGACTTCCGGATCAATAAAATTGATGATTTTTTTACCCTCTCTTCGAGTATTCACCAATCCGGAACTCCTTAAAATCGAAAGGTGATGTGAGACCTGGGGCTGGGCCATGCGCAGGGAGCGGACCACTTCGGAAACGCTTTGCTCTCCGTTCAACAAAAGACGGACGATTTTCAAGCGCGACTCATCGGCCAGTGATTTTAATATTTTCGCGCATTCTCCTGCATCAGGTGTCTGGTTCATGGAAGCCAGTATATGAGCTTCGAGAGGCGGAAGTCAACAACTCCAATCTTAGTGTGGGATTATCGTAAAGATGCCGGAAACTCTGAACAGCGATTTGTGGGTGGACCGATACGGTGATATGCTGTATCGATATACTCTGGTGCGGGTGAAAAATCCGGATGCCTCTGAGGAGATCGTGCAGGTCACCCTGCTCGCTGCTCTGCAGGCCAAAAGTTCTTTCCAGGGAAGATCCACCGAAAAAAGCTGGCTGTTCGGCATTCTCAAACATAAAATCCTGGACCATTTCAGGGAATTGAAGACCCAGAGAACATTTGAGCTGACCCCGGAGGACGGATCTGATCCCTTGGAAAACGCTTACCATGCTGACGGACATTGGCTGAACGCTCCAAAAAATTGGGATACCGACCCTCACAAAGCCGCCGAAAACCACCAGCTCGTGGAGGCTTTGTCCCAATGTATGGACCGGCTGTCAGATAAATTCCGCAACATATTTGTTTTGAAGGAGATAGAAGGGCTGGCTTCGGAGGAAATTTGTAAGGAAATGGGTATCAAGCCGACTAATTTGTGGGTAATTTTGCACCGGGCCCGGAACCAACTCCGCAAATGCCTGGAAACGAGTCATTGGGACACGAAGCAGTAATGAAATCAAACTCAATAATGGTAAAATTCATGGGGCAAATGCTCCAATGGTTCCAAATGACGTGCCGGGACACCACACCCCTTATTTCGGAGATGATGGATCACTCCCTGCCCTTGGGCAAACGGTTGCGGCTCAAGTTTCATATTGCCATTTGCGATGTATGCTGCTTTTATAAAAATCAATTGGAAACGATCCGCGCCCTCGCGCGGAAGCTGTCGGGAGAAGAGGCACCGACTCAACAGCAGGTGGTTCTCAGTGAGCAGTCTAAAACCAAAATCAAAAATTCCCTTAAACAATCAGGTTGACAAATTAATATAATCGGAAAGGAATGTTCAGATGAATGACAGGAGAGCCGGCACAGAAACCGAAACGCGTTCTGAAGTCACCCGCGACGACGTCCGCGACTATTATTCCAAAGCCGCCGTCGCTACCCAGGAAAGTTTATGTTGCCCGGTGAATTACGATCCCGGAGATCTCTCGCATATTCCTTCCGAGGTGATGGATATCTCCTACGGATGCGGCAGTCCCGTGAACCGGGCCAACATCGCTCCCGGCGAATCCATGGTGGACCTCGGTTCCGGCGGCGGCATCGACTGTTTCATCGCCGCAAAATTTGTAGGGCCGGAAGGCAAAGTCACTGGCGTGGACATGACGGAGAAAATGCTCGCCAGTGCCCGCAAAAACTCCGAACAGGTTTCCAAAAACCTGGGGTACAACAATATCGAGTTCAAGCACGGGTTCCTGGAAGCCATCCCCATGGACGACCAGTCCGTGGATGTGGTCACCTCCAACTGTGTCATCAACCTGTCCACCGACAAGGAAGAAGTCTTCCGCGAAATTCATCGAATCCTTAAACCCGGCGGCCGATTCGTCATCGCCGATATCATTTCGGACAAACCGGTTCCTCAGGAAATGCGCAACAACCGTGAACTGTGGGGCGAATGCGTCTCCGGCGCACTGACTCTCGATGAGTTCATCAACTACTCGAAACAGAGCGATTTCCACGGTTTCACTCTGCAGAAGGACTACTTGTGGAAAATTGTCGAGGGTATCCGATTTTACTCCTACATCCTGACCGCCTACAAATCCGTACCGGTTGAACAATCCTGTTGTCCCGGAAAAGTGCAGGCGATCTATGCCGGTCCTTTGCATGCCGTCACTTTTCGGAACATCCAGTTTCCCATGGGCGTTCCCGTGGAAGTGGATGAAGATTTCGCAAGCGTGCTCGACTCTCCTCCCTACCGGGAGATGTTCAATATCATCGATCCAGAGGAAAAAGCCTCCGATGATGATTCCTGTTGCAGCTAACCTGGATCGGGGTGAACAGCAGTGACGCGCTACCAGTTTCTGCGCTTTCTGTGGCTCGGCGTTTTATCCCTGATAGTGTATCCTTTACGGGCCCTGGCGGGCGGCGAACCGTCGCAGGCTAGGGTGACGCTGGGCCCCAACTCTGAAAGGCAGCCGGGAACTCCCGGTAACTTGAAAAGGTCTGCCCGTTCCCCCTCCCTGTCAAGGGAGCCGGGCCTCACCCGGGTGGCGGACATGCAACCCAAAGTAACCGCGCCAACCGGCGTTGTGTCACCCATTACGCCCAATGCAGAATTTTATGTGCAAGACATCCACGGTCCCCCGAAGGGATTCAACTCCGCAGCCTGGCGTCTGAATATTACCGGAAAAGTTGACCAACCAATTACCCTGTCTCTCGATCAAATCCGGAAACGGCCCGCCGTAAAGCGGATCATCACCCTGAGCTGTATCGGCAATCCGGTCGGCGGTTACGCCGTGGGCAATGCCGAGTGGGAAGGAGTTTCCCTGAGAGACTTGCTGGACGAGGCGGATCCTGACTTTTTTACCCGGACGCTCATCTTTAAAGGCGCCGACGGCTACCACGACAGAATCCCCCTCAGCCGGGGACGACACCGTGCCGCTTTGCTGGCTCATACCATGAATGGCAAACCCCTGCCGCGCGAACACGGGTTCCCCCTGAGATTGCTGGTCCCCGGCCTGTACGGCATCAAGCAGGTCAAATGGATTCGCGAAATTGAAGTGTCCAACGAACGCCATACCGGCTACTGGGAGAAAAAAAACTGGTCCCGTGACGGCAAAGTGAAAATCATTTCGCGCATCGATTACCCTAAAAACGGGGGATGGGTGCAGGGCTCGAAGACCGTGATCAGGGGGATCGCCTTTGCCGGGGACCGGGGCATTCAATATGTCCAGGTAAGCATAGATGGCGAACGCAGTTGGTCCCTCGCCCGGCTGGAAAAACCATTGTCCCCCTACAGCTGGGTGTTCTGGTCCTTCCCCATGAAATTGCACCGGCGTGGCCGTTATTCCATTGCCGTCCGTGCCGCCGACCAATACAGCGGAATCCAGCGCGATGGCCAGCGCGACCCGTTTCCTTCTGGAACCGATGGGTTTCACCGTATTCAGTTCAACGCTCGTCCCGGCTAATCTCCCTTTCTTCAATTCCTTTCATGTGTCCCAAGTTTCCAATAATCAAAGGTTTTGCTGGATTTTGAAGGGTTAGGGCGTTACACTTTTAATTAAAAGGTTTACAGTACCTTAGACGGAAAATGACAACTTATGGAGGCGTTAGCGCATGGCTTATAAAAGCATGGTCAAAAAGGTCAAGATCAACACCATTATCCGCACCGCTGGAGAAAAAATCGAGGGCGATGTCCATTGCCTGCCCAACATGCGCCTCCTGGACTTGATGAACAGTGAAGCTGACAAGTTTATCCCGGTGTCCAGCGCGGCGGTCTATGATGAGGAATCCGGCAAGCTTCTTTACCAGGTTCCCTTTATGGCGGTAAATAAAAATCATGTCATTGTCATCAGCGAAACCAATGCATCCACGGAAGAGGGACTCTAACACCCGATCAACATTATCCCTCCTGCCTCCCTCTGTCGGGAAAATAACCTGAAAATCCATCCCGCTTCACCCTCTGCAACAAAATATATCCAAGACTTTTTGGCCTTAATATGATAAGAAAAAGGCTCTTGTACCCGCGACACGAACACGACATCAACAACTGAATTTCGAACTGATTTTCCCATGGATGCACCCAAAGCCTCTGGACCGGTATTCACTGAAGACGATTGCATCAACCTCTACTACCTGAACGAGTTGTACGGTAAGGTCGCAGTGAGCGTCGCTTCCCGAATGCGCCAGATACACAACATCGATGTGCCCATCACCTCCGGCATCTGGGGCGGCACGTACCTGATCGCCGATCCCTTCGGCAAATCCCTCCGGCGGATCTGGCGGTTCTACTGCATCGTCAACCTGCCGCAGAACAGCCCGCTCGACAAACATGAAAACATGGAAAAACTGGTGGCGGTCTATTTCAAGACATTGGCGGAAGCGTTCGTGCCCTACGGATTGGCACTCGATCTCAAAATGTGGGGCGGTCGCCTGCCGCACAGCAACAAAACCCGCCCCACCATCACCATGCACCTGGAAGACGCCAACCGCAAAATCAATTGGCTGAGGCCGATTATCGTCTGGAACCAGTCCGGGTGGGAGCAGTCCATCATTTACGATTCGGTGCGGCTGGTGAAAGAGCTTAAGGACAGTCTGAACCTTGATCGTGGCCCGGTACTGACCGATCCCAAAACGATCAAGTACCTGTTGCAGGATGTGATCATCACCTACCGCACCCTCGAGAAAGCCCACTCGCCTGAATTTCTGGAACACGCCGAACCCCTCATCGCGGAAATGACCCAGACGTTTCTGGAAGGCTTGTTCGATCCCCTGCAGATACGCGACCTGTACCATAAAATATTGGAGAACGCCTTGGTGTACGGGTACGAACAAACCCTGGCGGAACATTATTCCAAGTATGGTTTGGACGTAGCACAGGTGCAGGACTGGCCGGTCGAAAAAATCAACTGGGTGCCCGACGAGTTGCAGAAAAAACTGATTCCCCCCATCCAGAACATCTTCAACACCTTCAAATCCAACCTCGATCCCACCCCCCAACCCCAGGTAAAATAATCCCATTAACAGGCTACAATAGCATTAGGATATAACCGAGGCGCACCAGGATCAACCTTCCTGCTCGACTCCATCGGGTGCCGAAGGGGGTTTTTTTTTGGATTTGATGTATTTGTAAACGGTGGGGATCAGCGCAAACAATCCCAGCAACGCAAACGATCCGAGTACTTCGAGCGAAGCGATGTCGCTGAGTTGGTTGATCGATGCCAGGTTGCTCCCGGCGTTGGCGTACACGAACGTGCCCGGCAGGATCCCGAACATCGTCCCGAAAAAATAAACCGGCAACCGAATCTGCGTCAGGCCGGAGACCAGGTTGATCAGAAAAAACGGGAACAGCGGCACCAGCCTCAGAAACAGCATGTAGTTGATGGCGTTTTTGGAGAAGCCGTCGTTGAACGGTTTCAGCTTTGCGCCGAATTTTTTCTCCACCCAGTCGCGCAATAAAAACCGCGCCACCAGAAACGCCAGCGTCGCACCGATGGTCGCGCCGACATTCACCACCAGCGTGCCGGTAACCGAACCAAAAATCGCCCCGGCACACAATGTTAGAATCGTCGCCCCCGGCAGGGACAACGCCACGGTCACGATGTACACTCCAATGAAGGCCGCGATCATCATCACGGCGTTGGCTTCATAAAACGCGTGCAGTTGGTCGCGGTTCGATTTCAAACTCTCCAGAGACAGGTACTGCCCCAGATCAAACTTAAAATACAGAGCCACTGCAACCAGAATCACCGACAATAAAATGATCTTCCTCTTCATTACGCCTCTTATAGATTTAAAAACTCTCAATGGAGCTTTGACTCACAGTATAGCATTCCCATTCAATTCTTTGGCGTGGTGTAGACCTGCGTGTCCTTGTGGAACACATACCACGCGAACCAGAACCCGACCACCGACGGCAGTTCTTTTCCCGCAGCATCCTTGATCGTCGCCGTCCGTGATTTGGAATCGTACGTCACCCACACGGTTTTCTTTCCGATCTTGTCCTTGAAGGGCGATCGCACCTGCGCCAGCTCGCTGAACGGATACGCCTTGGTCAGCCCATCCAACTTCACACCGATGACCTGTTCCTTGGGATGGTAACGAGGATTCAACCGGCCGGCCGGGAACATGACCGTCCGGTTGGTGGTGTAACCTTCGTAAGGGTCGTCGTCGTAATCCCGGGAAAATCCCGTCTGGGTGGACAGCACAAACGTATCCGGGTGCTGCTTTTTCCACGCGCCCCAGGTGGTTAGTGTCGAAGGCAACAATTGCAGGCGGGTTCCGGTCAGCTTGCCGGTTACGGCTTCCTGCTTGATCTGCGACCACAGGCTCTCGGTCTGGCGGTCGTACAACAGCACGTCGCTCTGGTATAGCAAACCGGACACGCCGAAGTTCAATTGCCGGCCCGCCGCGTTCGCGTCGAACACCATACCGGTGCCGCACAACGGACAAAACGTCACTACCACTTTGCGACCGCCGATGCGGTCATTCACGATTTCGTGCCAGTTGAGAATTTTAATGGGATAGGCTTTCTTCTTGCCGTTCACCACCAACGCGATGATCCGGTCTTCGTCTTCCATAAAAGTCCGGCTGGCTTTAGAGGCAGGCACAAACCGGGGCCGGTCGATGGCGGGGATGCCGTCCTTGCTCGGTCCCCCGCTCAGAATGTCTCTCAGCGGAATACTGTGCTCGGTGAAATCCCAGGCAGTGAGCCCGATCCACAACAGGATCAAAACAAACTTCTTGTTATCCAGGAATCTATAAAAAACTCTCACAAGCACCCCAAAACACTGTTCACGCTGGTAGTTTAGTCGTGCTGGAGGGGGGTTCCTTACAAATCAAGGAAACATGAAAAAACTTACGAGACAGCACTTAATCGCAGAAAGGTCAGCAGTCCAGGCGGGAGGAAAGGTCTTTAAGGCGGCGGTAGAATACATCCTGGATTTCCCCACGGATTTTGGAGGATTCGTATTCGATCATACTGCCCCCGTTTTCGATGAAGTCAATCTGTTCGTTGACGTGAACACAGGATTCGGAATGGGATATACCCGAATCCGCTGCGGCGGCAATCATCAGCCGGCAGAACTTGGCGGCGGCTTTCACGGTATCCAGATATTGCGGATTGAGTTTAAATTTTTTCACGCGTATCAGGTAGTCACATATTTTCAGATTCTTCTCAAATTGCGTGAGCGCTTTGGCATAATCGCCATCCAGGACGAACTGAATGGCTTTCATCATCGCCAGACCCTTGTTGCCGACAAAGCCTTCCGGCACGTCGACGAAATATAGACGCTCGTATTGGTCCAGCAGAAACAACGCGCGCGATCGGGCAACATAAGTTGAAAGCGGATCGTTGTCGGGGAGGTCGGCATTATCCGGATTGATCTGTTCGGAAACATAAAACCAGGCGAGTGTTTTGAGCGCCAGGGGTTTCGACAGAATCTTTTTCTCAAGCGCGGTTTCAATATGACGCAAACCCACCAGACGCAGGTCGCTCCCGCCCTGCATGATCAAATTACCCAGTCCGCCCAGGCGGGTGTTGCCGTACCGGTAGACTCCCAATCCCACATGCGCATCGGCATGACCGGGATCCAGTTTCAAGGCATCTTCAAGATGATTGTCAGCGCTCAGGCCGTCGATCAGTGCAGACAGCAGGTTCCCCTCGCCATATTCCAGGAGAGCCACATAACCTTCCGACACGCCCAGAAAAAAATAAGCATCCGCGTAATCTTCTTTGGAAAGCTCCGGGTTATCCAGAAGGGTTTCCGCCAGGACCCTGGCCTTGTTGCTGTAATACATGAAATCGTCTTTGATTTTCTGGATTTTAAACTTGCTGGTAAAAGAGAGGACGTGGGTCAGCTCGCCGTTCAGGCCGGCCATGTAAAAATACAAACGCATGAGCTCCAGTTGATCGGCAAGGCTTTGCGGACCGGCTTCCAGCTTCTGGATGCGGCGTTGAAACCGGGGGAACCAGGGATCGAAATTATAATACAAGGTATCCACCAACGCCCGCTCCGCCATTTCCAGAGCGGACAACGAATCGATCTCTTGCTCAATATCGGCCTGGGTCTTTGCCGCTTCCGCGTTTCCCATGCACAGAAACAACAGGAACAGAGGGGCCGCAACCCATCCCGAAAAAAATGTTTTTATCGTGAGCGTTCGATTCATCAGACCGGTTGTGCCGACATCAATTCCCGGACACGAGATACCTTCGGGTAATCCTTGAGTTTCAAAAACAGCTTCTCCGCTTTTCTCAAATGAAACAGGGATCGCTCTGAATCCTCCAGCGCCGAATGATACAAACTGCCCAAAAGAAAGTGCGCATCGGCAAAATCCGGGCGGATGCGAACCGTCTCCAGAAATTCATCCCGCGCCAGTTCCAGGCGCTTCGAATCATAATACGCCAAGCCCAGAGAAAACCGGGCATGCACCGAATCCGGCGCCAGGGAAACAGCCTTTTCGAGAATGGATAGTGACTCCTGGACCTTGCCCATCATGCGCATCGCCGTTCCCAGGTAGTAAAAAACATTATAATCGTCGGGAGCCAGATGCGCCGAATCCTCCAGCAGGTCCACCGCTTCCTGAAAATCACCGCGCCGGATGTACGAGGCCCCTAAAGCGATATGGGCGTGAACAAAATCGGGTTTCAAGCGCACCGCATGTTTCAACGCGCCGATGGCCTGATCTATTTTGGGTTGCCCGACATCCTCCAGACTGCCGTACGCGATGCCCATGTTGTAATACGCGTCGACATCATCCGGCTGAAACGCGATGGCCTTCTTACAGGCATCCACCGCACTCTGGTACAACCCCAACTGCTGCAGCCGCAGACCCTCTTTCAACCAGTCGTCGGCCGCCTGTTCCTTATCGGAGATTTCTGCCACCGGTACATGCAGTTGATGGGCCAGGCCGGCCCGCGCCAGATCGTTTGCCTGGGTGTACAACGATTCGGCGGTCTCCAGGTAACTGTGGGCGCGCTTGAGATTGCGCAGTTTTTTGAGATGCAGCTCTCCCAGCTGATAATGCGCGTCGGCAAAATCCTCTTTTAATTTGACCGCGTTCTTGAAAGCCGAACGCGCATTGGCATTCAATCCATAATCGAGATAGGCCATGCCCAGCAGGTAATACGCCTGCGTCAGGCAGCGCACCTTCTCACCCTCTTCCTTTTCCCCGAGGCCGTCCGGATCCTGATAACGCCCCAGGTGATCCGAAGCAAAAGTGAGCCAATGGTCCGCCACGGCGAAATCCTGATTGATCGCCACCCCCTGCTTCATGGCGGCGTAGGCCTTGCTCTCCTTGCCCATCATCCAGTAGGCGAGCGCCAGATCGTAATATACCTGCGGATAGTCCGGCTTGACCTTGATGGCCTTGCGGTAGTAATCGACCTCCATCTTGTATTTGCCCATGCTCCCGCATACGTACCCGAGCAGGTGATACACCGGATACGCTTCCGGCTCGGCTTCCAGGATCTCGGAAAACACCCCCAACGCCCCCAGGTAATGCCCGCGCACGCAATACATCGCCCCTTCATAAAACCGTTCGGCGTCCTGCCACTCGTAGGGCATCAGGTCGCGCACCGTATCCACCAGCCGCCGGACCACCGGGTCCGATCCCTGCAGACGCGCGAATTTCTCCAGCATCTCCGGGTATTTCTGGCGCAACTCCTCCCCCAGAGTCGACAACGCCTCGTCGCCAGTCGAAAACACAAATTCATCTTTGCGGGCTTTTTGTCTCTTCATCCTTGAACCTTGATTCACCGTTTCATCCGTATTACCGAAATTATATGCCCTTCGTCCATCCATTTAAAGGGGTTTATCCCTGGTCTTTTTGTGCGCGGAATTCAAAGATTCTACGCCTCTTACGGCTTGTCAGATTAATAACTTTGAATTGAGGTTAGAGATAATCGAATACCGTAAAAAGTCAACAAGTCCCCTCCCCCGGGAGGGGATGGCAGGGTTTGTGGCAGATGGTTTTGTCGTCGACGCAGATGAGGTCTTCGGCGACGCGCTCGGCCTGGTCGACGTTGTGCGTCACCAGTACAATGGTGTGTTTATCTTTCAGGGAAAGGATCAGATCTTCGATGGCGCGGGAGGATTTGGGATCGAGTGCCGAGGTCGGTTCGTCCATCAGCAGGATTTCGGGATCGACCGCCAGGGTGCGCGCCATGGCCAGCCGCTGTTGCTGACCCTGTGACAGCGTATGCGCCGGATCGTCCAGGCGATCCTTCACCTCGTCCCACAAAAACACATCGCGCAGGGCCTGCTCCGCTCGTTCGGAAAAATTTTTACCGTTGATGGTAGCGTGGAACCGGAGGCCGAAGAGGACGTTCTCGACAATCGACTTGGGAAACACGCAGGGTTTCTGGAACACCATGCCCACCCGCTTGCGCAGGTCATACACGTTGATCCCCGGATCGTAAATGTCCCGTCCCAGCACCTGCACCTGGCCTTCCACCTGGAATCCCGGAATCCGGTCGTTCATGCGGCACAGCGTTCTCAGCAAAGTGGACTTGCCGCTGCCCGACGGACCCACCACCGCCGTCACCGCATTTTTGCGCACCGTGCAGGACGCCGTCTCGATCACGGCTTTACCCGAATAACTGAGGCGTACCCGTTCCAGTTGAATGGCGTGGGCCGTCATCGTTCCGCCTCCATTTCCAAACCGGACCGAATCCAGAGCGTCGCTGTGATCAAAATAAATACGAGCGTCAGCAGTACGAGTCCCGCGCCCCAGGCATTTGTAAGCGCAATCGGATTGGCCGCTTCCTGCGCCAGCACCAGGATATGCGTCTGCAGGGTGGTCACCGGCTCGGTCCACGACTGCGGCAGGCGCACGCCGGAAAACGCAGTGGCGGTGAACATGATGGCCGCCGTCTCCCCCGCCGCCCGGGCCAGTCCCAGCAGGGTTCCCGTGATGATGCCGTGCAGGCTTTGCGGCAGAACGACGGCGCGCATCTGCTGTCCCGGCGACAAGCCCAGCGCCAGCCCCGCTTCCCGGTAATGGTCTGGAATCGACTCCACCGCTTCGTGAATGCTGACATGCAGGGTCGGCAGAATCATCACCGCCAGAATCAACACACCCGTCACCCACGACACCCCGGCCTCCAGAAACACGCCGAAGAACAGATAGCCGATCAATCCGAAAATAATGGTGGGCACGGCATTGAGCGAGTAGATGAGCAGGCGGAATATTTTTTTCAGTGGCGGGGAATGCAGAAACTCGGTTTGAAACAGGACCGATCCCAAAGCCACCGGTAGGCAGACGAGAGCCGCGCCGGTCATCAAAATCAGAGTGCCGGCGATCTGATACAAAATACCGCCCTCCAGCCCGAAGTTGCGCGCCTCCTCGAAAAGAAAAGTGCCACTGAGGGCGGGGCCTCCCCTGGTAATCACCGTTGCCAGAATGACCGCCAGCACCAGACAGCCGAAAACGGTCAAACTGTACAACGCAATCAGGAGTGTTCGTTCTTTGAAGAGGCGTCGGTTCATCGGGCTCTCCTCAACAATAAATTTCCGGCCAGTGAGAGCGCCATGACCATCACGAACAACACCAGTCCCAACGCGATCAGGGCGCTCCATTGCAGGTCGAAGCCCAGTGCTTCGGCGGCTTCGCGTCCAATCTTGGAGGGAATGCTTTGTCCGGACGCGAACAGGTTGAACCAGGGTTGCGGAATGCGGTCGATGCCGCCGATCACCAGCATGACGGCGATGGTCTCGCCCATGGCACGTCCCAGTCCCAGAAACACCGCCCCCGCTAATCCCGGCAGCGCCTGCGGCACCACCACTTTCAGAACCATCTCCATGCGCGTCAGCCCCAGGCTGAGCGCCGTGTCGCGGAATTCACCGGGCACCGCACGCAGGGCATCTTCGGAAAGCGTCATGACCGTCGGCAGAACCATCACCGCCAGCAAAAGACCCGCCGTAAATAAGGTGTTGCCGTCGATGAGGCCGAATACATCGCGCACCCATATCGTCAGCAATGCGATGCCCATCAACCCGTAGATGATGCCGGGCACGCCCGCCAGCAACTCCATTGCGGCTTTAACCATCAGGCGCAAACGGCCGTTGAGAAACTCCGAGGTCAGGATGGCGCTGCCCAGCGCGAAAGGGAAAACCAGAACCACCGCGATAGCGGTAACCATCAACGAACCGAAAATCATCGGTAAGGCCCCGTAGGCCTCGCCCGCGAACCAATCCGTGCCCCACAGAAATGAAACTCCCTGGGTTTTAAAAACGGGAACGCTTTCGATCACCAGACTGACAAACAGAATGAAGATAGTTCCGGAAGCAATGAGGGCGGTGAAACCGGTCCCCCAGAATGCCGGTCCCCTTTCGGGAAACAGGGAGCGCGTGTTCATTTGGAATGAGAACCCGCCACCTTGGAGACGGCTTGCGGGGAGTGAATGGGAATGTACCCGCTGGCTTGAACGAGTTCTTGTCCTTTCGGGCTCAGCATGTAATCGACAAATCGTCCAACCACATCATTGGGCTCACCGGCAGTCACCAGATTCAGGTTGCGGGCGATCGGAAAACGTCCGGAGCGTACGTTCTCCAGGGTGGGTTTGATGACCCGACGGCCTTCGCGGATGCCGATGCCGACCACATCGTCATTGATCCAGGCGATGGAAAGCAAGCCGATGGCGGCATCGCTCTGGGCGATTTTAGCCTGCTCCTCGTTGTTGGATCCGGTGACCAGCCGTGCACCCGGTGCCCGCGCGTTTGATTTTCCGAACAGATAGCGCATGAACACATGGCGGGTGCCGCGGTGTGTCTCCTTGTCGATGACGATGATTTGCCGGTCCGGTCCGCCGACTTGCCGCCAGTTGGTGATCTTGCCGAGATAAATGTCGCCGATCTGTTTTCTGGAAAGCGCATGAACGCCACTGCGAAATATTTCGGAGGACACCACGCACGCGACGGCGTCGCGACCGATGACGGTCGTGTGGAGTGAAGCGTAACGATCGTTTTCTTTCGGAGTGATCTCACGGGAGGCGAGGCCGATATCCAACCGCCGGGTGCCGGCACCGTGGACTCCCACACCGGAGCCGCCGGCATTGACTGTGATTTTGATCGCTGGGTGGTCAGCCTGAAACCTCTCCGCCGCGCGGGACACGATAGGCAAAACCGTGGTCGACCCGGCAACCCGGATCACTGCAGAATCCTGGGCCAGGACGTGAAACCCACCTCCCGGCCATATTTGTATGGAAATTCCCACTCCCAACAGGATCAGAGCCATGCCCAGAATTAATTTTTTCGAAAATCTTCCTGGCATTGAAAATCCCTTTAAAATAAACCCCTCAATCAGGACATATTTACCTATCTACATATATCAATGCAACTGATTTTATTGGTCGCAGAGGTTCAGCAGACCTTACAATCAATCCTCCTCCTGCTTTTTCAGTCAATTGAGCTATAATAACCGTCAGCGGGCCTCCCGTACTCTTCAATGTGCAAATAATGCTCAATATATCAATAGGTTACGATTGAAAAAAGTCCATTCTTATTTCCCGGAAGATTCGCCCTTTTTAAAGGAAGACAGCCGCGGCAAACGCTGGGCCATTCCTTATCATTACGAATGCCTGAACGGCCGGGTGGACACCCTGCTGGCCCGGAATGCCGACGTGATAAAAAACTGCCGGGTGCTGGATCTGGCCTCACACATGGGGACCCTCTCCCACGCCGCGTTACAGTTGGGGGCGCGCCACGTTCACGGCGTGGATACCGAGGCCGCCATGATCCGCAAAGGGGAGGATTTATTCAGCCGAATGCAGGTTCCTCCAGACTCTTACCGGTTCGAAGTGCAGGACGTGTTTGAATTCCTGGAAGCCCGCGAACCGGATAGTTTCGATACGGTCCTCTGTTTCGGCCTGCTTTATTACGTGATGGAACCCTTTCGCCTGCTTCAGTTGATGGCGCGGGTGGCGCGCAAATGTATTCTGCTCGATACTTTCACCGCCCGCTACGCCGCCCTGCAGGGGAAAGACGCGCTCCAGTATTATTCTCATTTGCAGGATGAAACGTTCGAGAGTCCCATCCTGCTGACCTCGTTGACCCAATCGGAGAAAAAAGATTACCGGCTGCCCAATGCTTTCCTTTATAAAGGCAAGGAACTCGTCCTAACCACCTTCCCCAGCCGTGCCCTGCTGGAAATCTGGTTCCAGGTTCTGGGCCTGGACTTCCGGTTTCTGGAGTGGGACGACTACATTCAGAAACCCTGCCACTGGCGCGACCTGTGGACCCCTGAGCAAAAGCAGGCCTCCCATTGGGCGGATGTTTATGCCAGCGAAGTGCGTGTAGCCTACCGGATGACGCCCCCGCATGACCCAATCGGGTGAACCTCCTAACCCCCCGATTTCATAGAAACTTCATATAATTCAATCCATTAAAAGCAACTCCAGTTAAATTTACAATAACATTCTAAAATAATGTTTGCCAAGCGCCTGTTCCTTACTTATCCTGAGATTAGATCAATAAAAACGAGAAATTGGGAAACGTGTGGAAATGACGGAAGTTGGGGTATCCACTCCCAACTCCGGTCAATCCTGCCCGCAAAGCAAGGCACCGGATGTTTCCCCTATCTAAGGAAAGAGGGTTATGAATTTTCGATACCGCGTTTTTGCCATACTTCTGATTTGCGTTTTTTCATTCAGTAAAAACCTGGTTGCCGCTCCCAGTGGCAATACGGACCTGTTTCACGATCTTAACGAATACACACGGTATCTGGAAAGTTCGACGAGCCTGTACAACGAATTGACGGAAGTTTTCACCCAAACCTCGGCCATCGACGATGTGAGTCAGGGGGTATTGATGGAGACCATCGGGGAAGAGGACGCACTGCAGAAAAAACGCCAGATGTCGGCCGTCATTGAGGAAAGATTCAAAACCGCCAGCGCCAAACTCGACACGATTTACGCACCCGAATTCAAAACGGACCGGTTTCGCCCCCAGGTTAAAGAATTCAACGGGTACCTGAAAGAATATACCCAGATCATCCGTCAATCGCTCGACGACACTTACAATTTGTTTGAGGCCAGTTTGACTCGGGACCTGTCGGTGGTCAACCAGTTCGATCTGCGGTCGCGGCGAACCATCATCCGTGCCCTGGAAGGTGAAAATCAACTGTTAAAACTACGGATGGGCCAGTTGGAACAGAACAATCCATCGTATTATCTGTTCAAATCTATTGTCCATTCCAACCAGAGTTTGGTCTACCTCATCAAAGCCCGCATCTCCGAAATGGAGAGACCAGAAGTGACCGGGGTATCAAATTACGTTCCGGAAAACGGAGCCTCTTTCGTCAAAATCGCCAATATTGAACTGGGCGCTTCCAAAAGGGCGGTTGAACAAGGGGCCGATACTTTAAAAAACTGGGCTCTGACCAACAAACATAAATTTTCCATTTCCCAAGGCTTCAAGAATATCTTCCAGTCCCTGATCCTGTCGTTTCAAAACAGCTTCCATGTGGAGCTGAAAATCAACGATGCGTTCCAGACTTTACTGAGCGAATATCCCGGGGATGAAAGTTTTGACCAGGTCAACGTCCAGATCGACACCCTCATCGACAAGCGCATGAGCCTGCAGTCGGACAGGATTCAATTGGTCGCGGAGATCTCCAATCTGGGCAAAGCCATGACCACCTCCAAACAATAAGTTTTTCACCGGAACCTTCTATTTCGGTTTGTAGACCCAGTGGGCCTCCACGGCAATCTTATCGTGGAGGTAAATCAGCACCCATCGTTTTCCCGCTTCCCGCGTAAGCGTCAGCGCCACATCCTTGAACAAAATACCCGGATGTCCCTTCTTAAACGCTTTGTACATGAGGGCGGAATATTTAACTGCGGTCCCGACCTTGTATTTCCGCGCCAATTCGACCAGCTGGTTTTCTAGCGCCCAGTTCGCGGCGTCCTTCACCTTCAACAGATGAGACAGGCGGAGTCTGAGCATTTTGTTGATGACCGGTTTGGACTTGAGATTCACGACCTGCTCTGCAAAGCGTGAGAAACCGATCAGCAGATCATACAAACGCGCTTCATACAGTGGCCGCTCCGATTGCGGATGATGGACGCGCGCAATATCTTTCACCAGGCCGTCATACCGTTGTCGCGCTTCCCGCCAGCTCATTGCCCCCAGATGAAATAAAAGGGCATTGCGCGAGGCATCCACCAGCTCTTTAACCTCCCCGGTCAAACCGGTTTCCTGAAAATCCCTGGGATCCGGCAGGGCATCCATATCCTCCAGCAGTTCTTCCGGAGAAATTTCCTCATCCTTGTCCCGATCGCTGTAAACCCGAATGGCGCTTTCTCCCACCAGCAAAGTCCACCGGATAAGAAAAACTTTAAACACGATATCGTACAAAAAAAATACCGTCATTTTCAAGGACCAGAAAACCAGATCCAAGGAACGCAGGGCCGTATAGATCCATTTGACGATGGGAAGCAGTTTAGAACGGCGCACGGCCTTTACCGTTGGGGTTTGCTCCAACTGGGTTTTGCGCGCCCACGCTTCCGACAACCACACCAGGTGGCGCAGCCGAAACCGGGTCCATTCCCGAATGCCCCGCAACCGGGTCAACTGCAGGATGTGCGTCTTCATTTCAAGAAAAGCGTTCAGAACGTTCTCGATCCGGGCCTCGGCGAGGGGCTGGGCGGATTGGGGATAATGAAGTTCCGCGATCTCCCGGACCAGTTTCCGCGTGTTTTCAATCAAGGCCAAGTCCGCTTCGCCCAGCACCCAGCGGCCGCGCAGGGCTTCGCAACGGAGGGTGATCGCATTCAGAGAAGCGCGTTCTACCGGGTCGGAGGTTTCGGATGCCTGTTGTTGGAGATTGCGCAAACGGGAGATATTCAACCACCGCACCTGCAAAAGCCCGTAGCCTTTGACGATCAACACCGCGAGCACACAAACCAGAAACGCTCCGACGCCGAAGGCTATCCAATAGAAGTTGATCTCCATGAGCGCAACAGTCCCTTATCCAATCAGTTTAAACATGCGGGAGGGGTTGTTCTGGCAGAAACCTGTTAATGGTGTTATCATTTTTAATAGTCTCACTGACGATCCAAAAGACTCAGGACCCGACGCATTTTCACCTAACAAAAAAGGCCCCACGTGCCCTCCAACCGAACTTTTTCAACCCTGTTCCTGCTCTGTAGTCTGGCTTTGATTTTACCGCAATGCTCGGACAAAAACAGTGACGAATATTACAAGGAAGGGCTGTCCAAAGTCGAAGCACAGGATTATGAAGGCGCGGAACAGGCGTTTCAAAATGCCATCGACAAAAACCCCAAAAACCCAAACGGATACTATGGGCTGGGAGGAATTCACAACTACCGTGAAAAGTACGACCTCGCTGAAAAATCATTCCTGACCGCTTTGCGTATCGACCCGACCTTTGTGGATGCGCATTACAGCCTGGGCTACACTTACGAACAGATGGGTCAAAAGGAAAAAGCGGATAGGGAATACGCCATCTACCGCCGTTTGAAAAAGAAGATGGATCAATACATGAAAGAAGAGGCGGCAACGCGGTGAAGTTTGCGGGCATCCTGTTGTTGACGGTACTTTTTGTTTCAGGCTGTGGAACTCCCCCCGAAAAGCGGCCCCGTTCTCATCAGCGAACCCAGCACGGCACTCTGTTCCCCGAAGTCAAACCTCAGCCGGGCAAAACCGTCCCGGTCCCTCAGAAACCCAAACCCAAAGCACCGGTTCAATATACCCGGCCCACGATCCGGCCCGCACCCACTTCGCAAATTCCCAGAACGTTTCACCTGCCTACTGTGATCCATCACAAGGACCAGTCGATACTGGTCCGGATTCCGGCCGGGTCTTACTGGGTTCCCTCGGAAAATGTATCCCCATTTCAAGTGGGACAAAACCAGCGACTCGAACACAAAAACCTGCCTGAGTTTTTGATCGACCAAAAGGAAATCACGGTAGCGCAATACAAGCAATTCAACCCGGACTACGATGAGACCCTCTACACCGGCGGCGAAGAGTGCCCGCAGTGTCCGGCCATGGGGATCAACTGGTTCAACGCCCAACGCTATTGCCAGTGGGCCGGCAAACGCCTGCCGTCAGAAAACGAATGGGAAGCCGCCGCCCGCGGAAACTCGGAGCACCTGTTTCCCTGGGGCGACCAGCCTCTGGAAATGTTCAGGAATATTCAGGGGGATCGGGACGGGTTTGTGAATGCCGCGCCGCCGGGTTCCTTTCCAAGAGGCGCCAGCCCCTTCGGAGCATTGGATATGATCGGCAATGTGTGGGAATGGGTCAGCACCCCGATTGTACTGCCGTCGCTTGTCGAATCCCGGCCGGAACTGCAAAGCAACTCCCTGTATCCGGTCAAAGGCGGCGGTTGGAGGAGTCCGCCGGAGATGGCCACCATTTCCTACCGCAACCTGGCCGACCCCAACATCAACAATCCGACCTTCGGTTTCCGTTGCGCCAAATCGGCCACTCCCGAAACCGGTTTCCAAACAGAAAACCCGCTTCAGGATTGAAGCGGGTCGCAAATTAGAAAAGGCCAGATCCTTACTTTGGCAGGGTAAATAAGGATCTGGCCCTTAAACCACGGTGCTCCGGATGATTCGGAGGGTTAAGTCATGAACACCCGGATGTTGCACCGCAAGATAAACATTTCAGACACGTGCCGTTCCGGACGAGGGTGAGTTGACCGCACTCACCGCACGGGTCGCCTTCGTAGCCTTTCAGTTTGGCCAGCGCGGAGCCGTTTTTCGTACCGCGGTTGGTGAGGACCACGGTTCCCAGGCCGTGAACAACCGTTCCGCCGTTGGTCCCACCGTTGGTCCCACCGTTGGACTTGCCATGGCCGTTGCCGTTGCCTCCCACCGGATGAGGCTCGGAGGTTTCAGCCGGTGCGTCCGTCGGCGGTATCTCTTCGTCAATTCCCAAATCCAGTTCGGCGATCTCGCCCACGCCTTCTTCGGCCTCTCCTTCCTGATCTTCTGGCGACACTTCTTCGTTTTTCTGAAGTGCGTCGGAGCGCAGGTCTTCAGGAGTTACCTGGGCCAGATCGTTCCGACCCAGGTAATTGATGGCAAGCTCCCGGAAAATATAATCTATCGTCGAAGTCGACATGGAAATTCGGTCATTGCCGATAACGATGCCGTTGGGCTCGAACCGGGTAAAAACGAACGCATCGACAAACTCCTCGAGCGGAACGCCGTGTTGCAAACCGAGTGAAATGGAGATCGCGAAACAGTTCATCAAGCTTCTGTAGGCCGCGCCTTCCTTGTGCATGTCGATGAAAATTTCACCCAATGTACCGTCGTTGTATTCACCGGTGCGCAGATACACCTTGTGTCCGCCGACCACGGCTTTTTGCGTGTAACCTTTCCGGCGGTGAGGCAGGGTGTGGCGCTTCTTGATCAGTTGCACCATTTCCTCCGCCACCTTGAGTGGCGTTTGTTCCTCTTCTTCCTCCAGCATGGAAAGCTTGAAGTCGTCCGCCGCCACACTGTTGAGCGGCTGGCTGAGCTTGGATCCGTCACGATACACCGCGGTTCCTTTGAGCATCAGTTTCCACGACTGCATGTGAGCTTCTTCCACTTCCTTGACCGAAGAGCTGTTGGGCATGTTGATGGTCTTGGAGATCGCGCCGGAAATAAACGGCTGGGCGGCGGCCATTTTATGAATATGGGCTTCGTGGCGGATAAACCGCTTGCCGTACTTGCCGCACTTGTTGGCACAGTCGAAAATCGGATAATGTATTTCATCCAGGTGCGGCGCTCCTTCAATGGTCATGGTGCCGCACACCGCGTCGTTGGCTTGGCAGATGTCTTCATCGGAAAATCCCAGATGCTTGAGCATGTTGAAGCTGAAATCGTCCAACAATTCTTCCTGGATGCCCAGGGTTTCCCTGCAGAAGGCCTCCCCAAGCACATGTTTGTTGAAGGCGAACGTTATATCGAAGGCTTTCGGTAATTCTTTTTCCACCTTCTCCAGCACCTCGTCGGTAAAGCCCCTGGCCTTCAACGATTCGTGGTTGATAACCGGAGAAGCGGCGAGACTGCCCGAACCCACGCAGTAGCTGACAATGTCATTGATCTCCGATACCGGATACCCCAGTTTCCTCAGCGCCATAGGCACCGACTGGTTGATGATCTTGAAGTAACCGCCGCCTGCAAGTTTCTTGTACTTGACCAGTGCAAAATCGGGTTCGATGCCGGTGGTGTCGCAATCCATCAACAAACCGATGGTGCCGGTCGGGGCAATGCAGGTGGTCTGCGCGTTGCGGTAACCGTGCCGAACCCCCAGCTCCAGGGCGCGGTCCCACGACTCCACTGCCGCGGTCCGGAGATATTCGGGACAATACGCGGCGTCGATGCCCTGCGGGAAAGTGGTGAGGCCTTCGTACTCGTAAGAGTCGCAGTTGTAAGCGGCGCGGCGATGGTTGCGGATTACCTGCAACATGTGTTTCTGGTTGGCCTCGTACCGCGAGAACGGTCCCAGCTCGGCCGCCATTTCGGCCGACATGGCGTACGAGGTACCCGTCATCAGCGCGGTGATGGCGCCGGTGATGGCCAGCGCTTCTTTCGAATCATAAGCGATGCCCTGCACCATCAGCAGGGTTCCGAGGTTGGCGTATCCGAGACCCAGGGTGCGATACTCAAAACTTTTCTGCGCAATCGCCTTGTTCGGAAACTGCGCCATGGACACGGAAATTTCGAGCGTCAGCGTCCATAACCGGCAGGCTTCGATGAACCGGGGCACGTCGAACTGCCCGCTCTCTTCATCATAAAACCGGATCAGGTTGATGGAAGCGAGGTTGCACGCGGTGTCGTCCAGAAACATGTACTCCGAGCAGGGATTGGAGGCGTTGATGCGGCCGCCTTCCGGACAGGTATGCCATTCGTTGACCGTGGTGTCGAACTGCACGCCGGGATCGGCGGACGCCCAGGACGATTCGTTGATCTTTTTCCACAAATCCCGGGCCTTTACGGTTTTCACCGCCTTGCCTGAAGTGCGGGAAGTGAGATCCCATGCCCCGTCGTTTTCGACCGCCTTCAGAAAATCGTTGGTCAGGCGCACCGAGTTGTTCGAGTTCTGGCCCGACACGGTCTGATACGCTTCCGACGTCCAGTTGGTGTCGTATTCCTCGAACTCGATGTCGCGCACGCCCTGCGTCCCCAACTGGATGATGCGATACAGATAGTTTTCCGGAATGAAATCGCGCACGGCTTCGCGCACCGCCTTGCGCAGTTTTTTGTTGGAGTGGATGTTGAACCGGTTCTCTTCGTCGTCCCAGTCCCAGCAGGACTGTAAAACGTTCTTGAGATGCTTGCGACACAGCTTGCTGCCCACCGCCAGCGCAGCCACTTTGCGTTCTTCCCGCACCTTCCATTCGATGAACTCTTCGATGTCGGGATGATCGATGTCGAGGGTGACCATCTTGGCGGCGCGGCGTGTGGTGCCGCCGGATTTGATGGCGCCGGCCGCGCGGTCGCCGATCTTCAGAAAACTCATCAGGCCGGACGATTGACCGCCGCCGGACAAGGCTTCTCCCGCTCCGCGCAGTTTCGAAAAGTTGGTGCCGGTGCCGGAGCCGTATTTGAACAGGCGCGCTTCCTGGTTCCACAGGTCCATGATGCCGCCTTCGTTCACCAGGTCGTCGCTGACGGAAAGAATGAAGCAGGCATGCGGTTGCGGCCGCTCGTAAGCGGTTTTCGATTTTTCGGGCAGGCCGGTTTCCGGATTGGCATAATAATGACCCTGCGCGGGTCCTTCAATACCGTAAGCCCAGTTTAAACCGGTGTTGAACCACTGCGGGGAATTGGGGGCCGCATACTGGCGGGCCAACATGTAACGCATATCGTCATAATAAGCACGGGCGGCATCTTCATTGGTGAAGCACCCGCTCTTCCATCCCCAGTAGGTCCAGCACCCGGCCAGCCGACGAAATACCTGACGCGAATCGGTTTCCTGTCCATACCGTTTTTCTTCGGGCAGCTGGGACAGCGCCTCGGTATCCGCTTCGGCAGGACACAACCACTCGGGAACGCCGGCTTCATAGCGCTTTTTGGTGTGGGCCGGTACTCCGGCTTTGCGGAAATATTTCTGGGCCATGATATCCACCGCCACCTGCGACCACGTACTGGGCACACCTACATTGTTGATCTCGGCAACCACCGAACCGTCGGCGTTGATGATCCGCGAGGTCCGTTCCACAAAAGTAAGGTCGCTGTAGGCATCGTCTAAACCCTGGGTCATTGTGCGGTGAATATGCATGAATCTCTCCAAAAACTTACATTAAAAATCCTATTCCCCGAACACTTATGAATCGAGAAATATTTGTTAATTGAAAGTAAAACCAAGCCTTCGAATGAAATTAAAACCTGTTACTCAACAGTAATTTAAGTGCTAAATCATTAAATAACCAATCACTACATCTAGTAGTTGGTAGCCCACAATAGCACCATATGTAGGGTTGTCAACCGGATTATCTCTAAATAATTTTTCGATTTTTCAAGTCGTTTTGATATAAGGAGTTACGAAACAACTCCTTTTAAATCTGATAGATAGGGAAAATAACAGCGGCTGCGGGAGGTGCGTAATTCACAGAGATAACCGGGTTTTCCGGGGGTGTCGGGCTTTTTCAGCGCATCAGATAAGGATGAAAAGCATGCCCACCGCTCGTTCTCCTATAAAATAAGGATGACTCGCCTATAACCCTTTTAGAGCCCCGTGATTAAGCCTTGGCAGCCTGTGGACAAAATGGACAGAAAAGCAAACGGCTGGTTTTCAGGGACTTGAGGAGTCCGCGTAACGCTGGTCCAAATATACAAAAATGCGGGAAATACCGGGAAGGGACCTACTGCTCTAACAGTTCTATATTGACCTGGCCGATGAATTCCATCAGCTTCAGCGCCCCGGCGTAATTGCCTTCGGAGAGCTTGATGTGGGTGGCGTCGACGTGATGCTGACCCAGTGTGGGGTCCAGCGCGCGCCATTCGCCGACCCAGACTTCCGGCCAGGCGTGGTAGAGGAATCCCTTGAATTCCTGCGAGTACACCAGGCCATTGACGACCTTGGTGGGGATGCCCGCCGCCCGTGCCAGCGCGGTGAACAGGTTGGTGTGGGACTGGCATTCGCCGCGCCGGTCGTGCAGGGCATCCAGCGCGGTAAAGGAATCCACCAGCACTTTGTCGAGATTGTCATAGACCCAGGTGCTGATCAGCTTGGCGGCCTTCCAGGCATCGTTCTGTCCTTTGACCAGATCCAGCGCCAACGTGCGGATCAGAGGATGCTCGACCTGGATTTCAGGGGCGTCCTGCAAGTAATCCTTATGCTGGCTGGTGGGAACCGGCAGAGATACCAGTTGCACCGGCGCCCTCGGTTCCCGCTCGATCAACAGGGTGGTGGTGTAGGACTCCTCCCCGTTTTTCTCGGTTTTGATGACCCTCTGCCGGTGGTCCTGCGGAATGGATTCGGGGCTGTGCACATTGGAAAGCTTCAGTTTCAGCCGTTCTTTATTATCCGACGCAGTGATGGGTTGCTTGATTTTGACCAGGCTGAGCGTGATGAAACTGCTGACCGACATCGGCTTGTCGCCCAGGCGGGTCGCCACCTCTTTCGGTTCCCGGATCGACTCGAAATCAGTCATCGACAGTTCCCGCAGCACATCGCCCTCAGGAGTGGTCCACAACGTGGTGGTCATGCCGGAAAACTTCTGCTGAATCACGAAAGTTTCCACCTTCTTGCCGTCAAATTGAATGGTCTCTTGTCTCAAAATTTCATAGGTCATGGGCATGACCATCCGAAAGGCTTCGATGAACAGGTTGAGCTTGCCCTTCTTGCCGACCTCAAACCCGTCTTTCATGATATTCAGCCAAACGGTGGCAGAGGGGTGAATTCCCGGAGGGAAGTCGATCGACTGTTTTTTATGGAACCCGCGGCCGCTGATTTCCAGAGTCAGCTGGGAGCCCTGGACCCGTCCCACCACCTCCTGCCGTTTGCCCATGATTTCCTGCAGCAGAACGAAACCTTTAAGGCGCAAATCCGGAGTCAGCGTGGTGTCCTGGGTCAATATTGTCGATTGATCCGTCTGGCCCGACTTCAGCCGGAAATACATTTTGGTATGGACGGAGATACTATCCTGCCGCACCTTGACCCGGGCATGATTGAAACCGATTTTATTGCCCTTGTAATAGGTGCCGGACCAGTCGTCCCCATCGGTGATCGGCACCGCGAAGGCCCATCCGGCCCAACACAGCGCCATTCCAATGACTAAAATATGGAATAAAGATTTAAGTTTCATAACAATCAGGTTAACACACTCTTCCCCAGAGGGGCCAGCGTAACGCTGAACTTAATGTGCCCCTCTTTTAAAAGAGGGGTTGGGGTGATTTGGAACCACAGATGCACACAGATAAACACAGATTCTTCGTCCCCTGCGGCTCCTCAGAATGACAATCGCTCCCCTCTAGTCAAGCTGGGTCCAGCGTCACGCTGGCCTCTGGGTAAGAGAAAAATAATGTGAAATCGGGCGGGGAAGCATGATAGGATTACTTTTTGTGAACCGGGGTGGACCGTTTTCAACGAATTCGCCCCCTTCCCACACACAAATGGCAACGAGAGAACCGGAAACCTACCTCACATTCGACGATGTATTACTCCTGCCCGCCTACTCCAAGGTGCTGCCCGCAGATGTCGACCTGAGCACCCGCCTGACCCGGAAAATCAAATTGAACTGCCCGCTGTTGAGCGCGCCCATGGACACGGTCACCGAAGCCGGCATGGCGATCGCACTGGCGCAAGAGGGCGGCATCGGCATTATCCACCGTAACCTGGCGCCCAACCAGCAACGCAAGATGATCGACCGCGTCAAGCGCGCCGTCAGCGTGGTCATCGACGATCCCATCACACTGGAACCGGACCAGACGCTGGGCGAAGCGCTGGAGGTCATGGACAAGTACAACATCACCGGTATCCCCATCACCCAGGGCAAAAAACTGGTGGGCATTCTCACCAACCGGGATATCCGTTTCGAAACCCAGAAGAGCAAAAAGCTGTCCACCCTGATGACCCGGGACAAACTGGTCACCATCAAAGAAGGCCTCTCGCTGGACCAATCCAAAAAAATGCTGCACGATCACCGCATCGAAAAACTGCCCATTGTCGACGCCAAGGGCAACCTGAAGGGTTTGTTGACTCTCAAAGATATTTTAAAATCGACCGAGTACCCGAATTCCGCAAAGGATGACAAAGGCCGCCTGCTGGTGGGTGCGGCGTTGGGCGTCTCGTCCGACTATATGGAACACATCGGCGAAATGGCTGAGGTGGGCCTCGACGTGCTGGTGATCGACAGCGCCCACGGGCATTCGGACAAAGTGCTGAAGACGATCGAAACTATCAAAAAGACATTCCCGAAACTGCAGCTCATCGGCGGCAATGTCGCCACCGTAGAGGGCACCGAGGCATTGATCAAAGCCGGGGCGGACGCTGTGAAGGTGGGCATCGGGCCGGGATCGATCTGCACCACGCGGGTGGTGACGGGTGTCGGCGTGCCGCAGATCACCGCTGTTAAAAAATGTGTCGAAATGGCGGAAGCCAAGGGCATTCCCATCATCTCCGACGGGGGTATCCGCCATTCGGGAGACATCACCAAAGCCATCGCCGCCGGGGCGTCGAGCGTGATGATCGGGTCGCTGTTCGCCGGCACCGAGGAGAGCCCGGGAGAAAAAATTCTGTACCAGGGGCGAAGTTATAAAGAGTACCGCGGCATGGGATCGATCGGAGCCATGTCCGACGGCAGCAGCGACCGCTACTTCCAGGAACGGGGACTCAACGAAAGCAAGCTGGTTCCGGAAGGCGTCGAGGCGCGCATCCCCTACCGGGGCTCGGTGGAGTTCACCGTCCACCAACTGCTGGGCGGGCTGCGGGCCGGCATGGGGTACTGCGGATGCAAAAACATTAAGGAATTGCGCACGAAGTCCACGTTCATCAAGATCACGCCGTCCGGTTTGCGGGAAAGCCACGTGCATGACGTGATCGTGACCAAGGAAGCCCCCAATTACAATATCGAATAACCGGGCAAGGCCCGGTACTAATTTTTTCCTCTCCCCTTGGGGAGAGGAAATTTTGGATTGGACTCCCCTCCTTCTAAAGGAGGGGCTGGGGGTGGTTGATGATTCCTTTCCTTTTCTGTAGTCGCTCGATTTATCGAGCGGTTTAGAAATGCGCCCCATAAATGGGGCAACTACAAATTCAATCCCTTAATAGGTCCCTTTAAAAAGAAAAAATTCTGATGAGCAAAACCAAAGACATCCACGAGCAGAAAGTCCTGATTCTCGATTTCGGATCACAGTACACGCAGAACATCGCCCGCAAGGTGCGCGAATGCGAAGTGTATTGCGAAATTCATCCCTGTACGGTCGAATTCAAAACCATCGAGGCGTTCAATCCGAAAGGCATCATCCTGTCAGGCGGACCCGCCAGCGTGATGGAACCCGACTCGCCGCTGGTCGATCCCAAACTCTTCGAGATGGGCGTGCCGGTTCTCGGCATCTGTTACGGCATGCAGTTGATCACCCGCCTGCTGAAGGGCGTGGTCGACCCCGCCAAGGAGCGCGAATTCGGCCGGGCGGAACTGATGGTCAAAACCTTCTCTCATCTCTTCAAGGACGTCCACAGCAAATCGGTGGTGTGGATGAGCCACGGCGATCGCATCTCCCGATTGCCGAAGGGGTTCCAGACCACGGCATTCACCGACAACTCTCCGGTGGCGGCCATGGAGAATCCCATCGACAAGATTTACGGCCTGCAGTTTCACCCGGAGGTGGTCCACACCCAGGAAGGCATCAAAATCATCCGGAACTTTCTTTTCAATATCTGCAAATGCCAACCGCTGTGGAAGGTGGAATCGTTCGCTGACTACGCGATCAAAGACATCAAGGCCCAGGTAAAGAACGGTAAAGTGCTGTTAGGACTGAGCGGCGGGGTCGATTCCTCCGTCGTCGCCGTGCTCCTGCACAAGGCTATCAAGGACCGGCTGATCTGCATCTTCATCGACAACGGATTGTTGCGCACCGGGGAGCGCACCAAGGTGGAAGAAACCTTCCGCGAACATTTTCACATGAACCTGAAAGTCGTCGACGCCTCGAAAAGGTTTCTGGATAAGCTGAAGGACGTGACCGACCCGGAACAAAAACGCAAGATCATCGGCAACACCTTCATCCACGTCTTCGAGGAAGAAGCCAAGAAAGCCGGCGATTTCAAATTTCTCGCACAGGGTACGCTGTACCCGGACGTGATCGAGTCGGTTTCCTTTAAGGGCCCGTCGGCGGTGATCAAGTCGCACCACAATGTCGGCGGCCTGCCGGAGGACATGAATCTGGAACTGGTGGAACCGCTCCGCGAATTGTTTAAAGACGAAGTGCGCGCGCTGGGACGCGAATTGGGTATGCCCGACGAAATCATCTCCCGTCAGCCGTTTCCCGGGCCGGGACTGGCCATCCGCATCATCGACGCCGTGACGCCGGAACGGATCATCATGGTGCAGGAAGCGGACAAGATTATTCTGGAAGAGATCAAGGCGGCGGGACTGTACAAGAAAATCTGGCAGTCGTTCGGAGTGCTGTTGCCGGTCAAAACCGTGGGGGTGATGGGCGACTCCCGGACGTATGAGAACGTGGTCGCCCTGCGCGCGGTGACCAGCACCGACGGCATGACCGCCGACTGGGTGCCCCTGCCCTACGACCTGCTGGGTAAAATCTCCAACCGCATCATCAACGAAGTGAAAGGCGTCAACCGCGTCGTCTACGACATCAGCTCCAAACCCCCCGGCACCATCGAGTGGGAGTAGCGGGCCGCTACGGCCCATCAAGCCGGGTTGTAACGCGATCACTTTCCATTGTTGTGATCCTGAAAATAAAAAAGCGGCACGCTTCCGGAGAAACGGTGCCGCTGTTTGAAGCAATACTTTTTTCGGTGCGTTAACCCTCGGATTTGATGAGGCGCCCCTGCTTGTCGGTGAATTTGCCGCAGATGATCATGACGAGATCGATCAACGCCCAGATTCCGAGGCCGCCCAAAGTCAACAGCTGTAGAATACCGGTACCGATTTTCCCTACCCAGAAGCGATGCACGCCGAGTCCGCCCAGAAACAAACAAATCAAAATGGCGGGAACATATCCTTTGGGACTCACTTGTCCTTGCTGGGGCATGGTTCCCATGGGTCTTTCAGTGGCTACCTGATTCATACTCTCCTCCTTTTTAGATTAAACAACATTTTCGGGGTGGATTTTCTGCCCGGGGTACATCACCAACCGGCCTTCGCCATCCTCATATTCTCCGGCCAGGAGCTTCACCAAAACATAGATCGAATGCACGATATCGATCAATAGAAAAATCATCCCGAATATTATGGATTCGGTGGATTGGCCCAGAAAAAAAAACGCGAAAGCGGCGACCGATAACCCCAAATCCAATAATCCGAGCAGATACCGGCCCAGATAAAAATGCTGGATTCCCAAAAGACCGAACACGCCCGCAAAACAAACCGCGGTGCCGTAGGATTTTTCTGAGGGCTGGGTCATGGCGGATTATCCGAAAGCCCGATGCGGACTTCTCATTGAAAATACGTGTATTTAAAATTACATTATAAGTGGTTGTTTATAAAATTACCACCCACCGGTTTCCGCCGCGCTTTTAATTGCCTATAAACCCTTATTTATCAATCATTTTCTTTAAACTGTTGAACCGGTACCCGCGCCCTTGGTAGACTTTCAAGTATGAGCTTACTTCGTCTTGCCAGCTGGATCGTCCTTGTGTCGCTCGGCCTCCCCGTCATCGCGTCTGCCTCGTCCATGGTGTTGATCCCGGAAGGTCCGTTCACTATGGGGAAAGGAAACCAGTCGCCCCACGGACCGGAGCGGCGTCTGTTCCTCGGACCGTTTCTCATCGACCTGAACGAGGTCACCAACGAGGAGTTCCAGGCACAGTTTCCCGACCACCGTTTCCGTAAAGGGGCGGCCCGGCATCCGGTCACCAAAGTCACCTGGTACCTGGCCAAAGAATACTGCAATAAAATTGGAGGCCGGTTGCCCAGCGAGCCGGAATGGGAAAAAGCGGCGCGGGGAGAATACGGGTTCATCTACCCCTGGGGCGACCACAAACCCAAAAAACGTCCGCATCCTTTTTACTCCGGCGTGGTCAAAAAAAAGGTGGGGTTCAATAAACAGGATGTCTCCCCTTACGGCATTCACGACATGGCGGGATCGGTCTGGGAATGGACCGCCGATGCCCAGGGGCCGCTGAAAATCATTCGCGGCGGCCTGTGGAACCTGCACCTCGATTTCGAATACAGCAAAGCCTTCGAAAAAGCCACCATCCCTCCGGGGGAACGGCTCAGCTTTCTGGGATTCCGATGCGTTCGTTCGATCGATTAAACCGAAGATCGTTCCTGGCCCGCACGTTTGCCTTCTGCGCGGCATTCGTCCAGGGCTGGTGGAGCCGGCCGGGTTCGGCACGGGCCGAACCGGATTATTTCACGGGCACCGATTTCGTCGGCAAAACCCGCGTCGGCAAATTCAAGCAGTTCTACATCAATTACTGGAAACCCCTCAGACGCATTAAAGCCGCAGACTGGACGCTGGAGGTCGGCGGTCTGTGCGAAACCCCGAAACACTTTACACTGGATCAACTCAAAGGCCTGCCGACGATGACGCAAACTTCGCGGCTGAAATGCGTCGAGTGCTGGTCCGCCAAGGCGGAATGGAGCGGCTTCCATTTTTCCGAGCTGATGAAACTCTGCCCGCCGCAACCGGAAGCCACCGGCGTAGTGTTCCACTGCGGCGACATTTATACCGAGCACCTGTCACTCGCAGACCTGAACCATCCGCGCACGCTTTGGGTCACGCAAATGAACGGCGCCCCGTTGTCCGACGAACACGGGTTTCCCCTGCGCGTCATCGTCCCGTTCAAGTACGGTTACAAAAACCCCAAAGCGATTGTGAAGATCGAATATGTCAACGAGTTGCAGTATGGCACCTGGAGCAAGATCGGCCCGTACTCGCCCGACGGCACCATCCTCCCCGGCACCGACCACCCGCTGGACCTGGGCAAAACTCCCCGCCGCATCTCCGGCGGCGAAATCACCTACTAGCCGCAGGGGCAACTTGCGGCACGCTGACGCGAGCCGCTAACCATCAATGTTTCCCTCCTCCCTGTTCCTTGCACCAGTTATGTAAGGAATCGGGTACAATATCGACTAATTTGGCGACCCGTGATATTCGACTCCTTCCGGCTTATTGATATCTATGGCGAAAAAAGATTACAACCTCATCGTGATCGGCGCCGGCTCGGCGGGGCTGGTGTCGGCTTACATCGGCTCGGTCGTCAAGGCCAAAGTCGCGCTGATCGAAAAACACAAGATGGGCGGCGATTGCCTGCACACCGGATGCGTGCCCAGCAAAGCGCTCATTCGCACCGGGAAAATCCTGTCCTACATCAAACGGTCGCAGGACTTCGGCCTCAAATCGGCGCAGGTGGATTTCGAGTTTCCGGACGTCATGGAGCGCGTGCACCACGTCATTAAAAAAGTGGAACCGCACGACAGCATCGAGCGTTACACGAAACTGGGTGTGGACTGCTATACCGGCTCCGCACAAATTCTCTCTCCGCACGAGATCGAGGTGAACGGCAAGACGCTGACCACGAAAAACATCATCATCGCCACCGGCGCGCGTCCTGCGGTGCCGCCGATTCCCGGCCTCGATCAGGTGGACTACCTGACCACGGACACCATCTGGAACCTGCTCAAGCTGCCGAAGAAACTCATGGTGATGGGTGGCGGCCCGATCGGGTGTGAGCTGGCGCAATGTTTCGCACGGCTGGGAAGCGAGGTCACCCTCGTTGAAATGCTGCCGGACATCCTCATTCGCGAAGACGAAGAAGCCAGCCGTACCGTACGCCAGAAATTCCTCGCTGATGGCGTCGACGTGCGCGTCAATGCCAAGTGCAAGGAAGTGGTGGTACAGGACGGTAAACAATACATGCAGGTGGAAAAAGAGGGGACAACGCAGCAGGTGGAGTTCGATCAACTGCTGGTCGCGGTCGGCCGCGCCGCCAACGCCAGAGGCTTCGGCCTGGAAGAGATCGGCGTGAAGCTGGGACCGCGCGGCACGGTGGAGGTCGATCAATACCTGAGAACCCCCACACACAAAAATATATACGCCTGCGGCGACGTGGCGGGCCCGTTTCAGTTCACCCACACCGCCGCCCACCAGGCCTGGTACTGCGCGGTCAATGCATTGTTCAGTCCTTTCAAGAAATTCAAGGTGGATTACCGCGTCATTCCGTGGGCCACGTTCACCGATCCGGAAGTGGCACGCGTCGGCCTCAACGAAAAAGACGCGCAGGAACAGGGCATCCCCTACGACGTGGCGACGTACGGCATCGACGACCTCGACCGCGCCATCGCCGACAGCGAGGACAAGGGTTATGTAAAAGTATTGACCCCGCCCGGCAAGGACAAGATACTGGGCGTCACCATTGTCGGCTACCACGCGGGAGATTTGATGGCCGAATACGTGCTGGCCATGAAGCAGGGCCTCGGACTGAACCAGATTCTGAGTACCATCCACATTTATCCCACCATGGCGGAAGCCAACAAATACGTCGCCGGCATCTGGAAAAAAAACCATGCGCCCACAGGCCTGCTGAATTTCATCCAAAAGTTTCACGCCTGGCGGCGGTAACCCGCTTTACAAAAATTAAAATGAAACCCTGCCAACGGAAGTCTGTTTTGGCATTATTTCGTAGACCTCCCCAGAAAAACCAAAAAAGTTTTCCACAGGCTGTGAATAAACCCTGCCTCCAACCCTCAGGTTTTCAACCCGTTTTTCCCACAAGTATTTAGTCGGATTTCAGCACAAAATTTCCACATGATATCAACGAATTATCCACAACTTATTGCAAAGATAGGCAGGTAGTGAACGGGTTTTAAACTTGCCGCCCGAACACTTATCTGGGATTATTGCATGACAAATACAGTTCATGTAATAGTTAATTGGATCAATGGCTTTATAGCTTCGGGGAGAAGAAATGAACAACCCTTATTATTTGACCGCATTTATTGATGAACAGGGGCAACGACGCCCGTTCAGCTTTAAAATCGAGGGACCGTTTGCCACCTCAGAGAACAGGAATTTTTATTGCCGCGTCGAATCTCCGGAACTGCTGGGTAAAGACTTCAACGTGTATGGAGATAGCGGAAGCCAAACCAGAGAACTGGCTCTCAAACTGGTTGAAATCTGCCTCAGAGGGAAAAAGGTTTGCGATGCGAACGGCAATGCTTTCATTTTGGAACAGTGGGAATAGGTTCCCGTTTCCAAAACATCATTTACTGGATTCTTCTCACCTGATAAAGATGGAAAGTGCCCGCTTCCTTTTTGTGGTAGTAGAGGATTTTATTGTCCGGCGTGACGGTCGACCCCTCCACAAGTCCGGTGATCGCCTTGATCCACCGGGGTTTGCCGAAAGGCTCGTTGGTAGATCGCCGGTTCGCCATTAGAATGCGGCTGACCATCCCGCGGAATTTCCCGTCTATGATTTTGATCTTTGAACGGGTGAACGAAAGTTGGAGTTGATCTGCGGAAAGCGAGGGCGCGTACTCCAGTTCTTCCGTATTGATGTTGCGAAAAATTTGATCGGAATCGTCCCGTCGTTCGAATCGGCCTTCCACCCATTGCGCCACCTGCAGATCCGATGTTTTGGGGACATTGAAATCCGTATTCCACTGATTCACGGTGTAATACAGCGTCTTGCCGTCGGCGCTGATTTCAGCGTCCATATTGAGCCAGCCGGGTTTGTCGGGTGAGACATTTCCCGCCACAAGGCCAATGTCCGTGGCTTCGCCATTGTTAAAGATTCCCGTATGAATCGTTGCACGCTTTTCCCGATAGGCGCGCGGGGAAATAAAAAACAACCGGCCGTTTTGGTCGAGCGAGGGCGCGCCGTCGACCATGTTCGAGTTGGCTCCCCGGATTTTTCCCAGGTACTGGAAGGTATGATCGTTGATCCGCTGGGCGTGATGGAGGTCGGGCTCGCCTTTTGTACCATCGGTGTTGTGGGCCGCGTTGCCGTTGTTGAACAGAAGATACTGACCGTCACGGGTGATGAAGGGCTCCATAATTCCCTTCGATGAGTCATAACCCAGTATCGAAACCGGTTGCGGATCAATATAGAAATCGGTCGCCGGTTCGCCGAACTCGAGTGGGACGCTCTCCCCGGATTGAAGCTTCGCAATCGCCTGATCCAAAAGGGCCTCGCCCCCTGTCACATCCCCCTTGTCAAAGCGGCCGGCGGCGGCTTCCATCATTGCCAGAACCCCGCTGATATCTTCCCCGGACTGCGCCCTATCCCGAATCAATCCCTTCGCCGTTTCAGCCTTCTGTTCAATACGGGACCGGGTTTCCTCGGAAACCGGGGATCCACCAAAACAACCGGCGGATACCAACAGCGCCAGTCCCAGCACTAGAGATAAAGGAAGATGTAAGTATCGCATTGCCATAAGACCGCCTCTACCTCAGGTAATCATATCTCGATATACAGGCCCTCGTCCTTGACGGTCACGCGGTAGGTGGGAAGGGACTGGGTGCGGTCGAATTTGAAGAGACCGGATTTGATGTGCCAGGCGTGCTGTTCCCGTGCGCACAGGGCGTACATGCCGTTCACCTTTCCCTGCGCCAGACTGGAATTGCATTTCTTGCAGACGTCGATAATGGCCAAATAGCGGCCTTTGGCGAAATACACCCCCAGGGCATAAAGGATTTCGGTGTAAGGATGATTGAACTCGACCCGTTTCCCCTGCCCCTCCTGCGGAGCATCGGCCAGATCTAATATGCGGACTTCTGACATTTCGGTTTTTGGAAATTCATTCTATGGGAAGGTAAGGACCGTAATGATCGCGGAAATATTTTTCCAGATCCCAACGGAAACGGCCCTTCAAATGGGGCAGTTGTTCCGCCACCTCGTGATCGAATTTAACGTAATCCTCGGTCAGCTTCTGCACCTCTGCTTCGCGTTGCACCTTGGGATCCAGGTAGGATTCCCCCATGGCGGAAGTGCCGACCACTAAATCCCGGCCCCGCCGGATCCAACGGGCCAGAACTCTCTGTTCCTCCTCGGACCCCGGTTCGATAACAGCCATTGGTTTCAATTCCTCAAAAATTCAGGTTTAACGGTTTTTCTTTGAAGAGTGTCATTTAAAATCATTTTTGGTCCGGGGTCAAGGGGTCTCCCGTATTTTCCGGTCAAACGGTGCGGTTAAAGGCCCTTGAAGGTTGCAATTGGCCTGTGAACTGGGTAGCATATGGGCCATTCTCAATCGACATTTTATTCGCACTTTTGAATCTTTTTTATAGAAGGATGATCCGATGACTACCGAGTCGACAACGCCCCAAAGTGCCGAAGGCTGGTTCCAGAAAGGAGTCACCCTGGGCCGGGCCGGAGACAACGAAGGCGCTATCGCCGCTTATGAACAATCCGTGGCTTTGGACCCCGAACACTTCCGGGCCTGGTTCAACCTGGGGAGCCGGTACGGCAAACTCCAGCAAAACGCCAAAGCTTTACCTTGTTTCCAAAAAGCGGTGGAGTTGAAACCGGACGACGTCATGGCCCATTACAGCCTGGCGCTCATTTGCAACCTGTTGAATATGATCGAGGACTCGGTCAAGCATTACCAGGAGGCACTCAAGATCAATCCCAATTTCGCCCGTGCTCACAGCAACCTGGCGACGGTACATTACTCCGTCAAGCAGGGCAAAGAGGCCATCCATCACCTGCGTCTCGCCAAAAAACTGTTCGAGGAACAGGGAGAATTGCACATGGTGGAAACGGCAGGCAGCCTGCTCACGGAATGCTATAAAGAGTTCAACCTGTCGCCGGAAGATTTCGAGTAACTCCCCTGACGGGGATCAGGATTTTAAATTTACCCGTGGCGGTTCGCCACTCACCCAGACCCATTGTATGGATTACGATGTCATCGTCATCGGCGGCGGCTCCGGCGGTTACGCTGCGGCGGATACGGCACAATCGGCAGGCGCCAGGGTGGCGATCGTCGATCCCGGCCCGCTCGGCGGCCTGTGCATCCTGCGCGGGTGCATGCCCACCAAAACCATTTTGCGCTCGTCGGACATCATGGCCCTCATGCAACGCGCCGGGGAGTTCGGACTGTCGGCGTCGGGTGTCCGGGCCGATCTGGCGGCCATCATCGATCGCAAAAACAAACTCATCCGCGAATTCGCCGACTACCGCATCGGGCAACTCAAGAACCCACGCTTCACCTTGATACAGGACAAAGCCTCTTTCGTGTCGCCCCATGAAATCAAAGCCGGAGGACAACGGCTGTCCGCGAAATCGTTCATCATTGCCACTGGATCGGTCATCGATCAGGTTCCCGTTCCCGGCCTGGAGGCAACGGGCTACATCACCAGCGACGACGTACTGGAGTTGAAAGAGTTTCCGCAGTCGATGATCGTGCTGGGCGCGGGACCCGTCGCTACGGAACTGGCACAGTTTTACCAACGCATCGGCACGCGGGTGACGTTGATCCAGCGCAGCCCACACATCCTGTCGTTCACTGATGAAGATCTGGCACAGCCGGTCGAAGCGCGGTTCCGTGAAGAGGGCATGGCCGTTTACACCAGCACACAGTTGCTACAGGTGTCCGCCGAGGGGAATCATAAAACCGTCCGTTTCCTGCACGAAGGTGAGGAGAAATCGGTCTCCGCCGCGTGCCTCCTGGATGCGCTGGGACGCCGCCCGAATACCGACGGGTTGAACCTCGACGCCGCGGGAGTTGAAATGAAAGAGTGGGGTATCGGCGTCGATTGCGCCATGCAGACCAGTCAGCCGCACATCTTTGCAGTCGGGGACGTCAACGGTCTGCACGAAGTGGTGCACATCGCCATCCAGCAGGGGGAAGTCGCCGGGTGGAACGCGGTGCATCTTGGTCAAACACCGCGCGAAGTCGACGAACGCCTCACCACCAACGTGGTGTTCACCGATCCGCAGGTAGCCAGCGTCGGCCTCACCGAAAAGGATTGCAAGAAGAAAAGGATCGAATATCTCGCCGCGTCGTATCCGTTCGACGATCACGGAAAATCGTTGTGCCTGGGAGAGACGCACGGCCATGTGAAACTGTTGTGCGGTCCGAAAAGCGGGGAGATCCTCGGCGGCCACATCACCGGTCCCGAAGGCGGCGAGCTGATTCATCAACTGATAGCCGTGATGTACTTTAAAGGCACGGTGAAAGACCTCTTAGACATGCCGCATTACCATCCCACCCTCTCCGAAATCCTCACCTATCCCGCCGAAGAACTGACCGGTAAAATCAAATAAATATTAAAGAAATTTTGTTTACAGAACGATCGCGTTGGGTAAAGAGTGCTGGAAATAAAAAAAGAGGAGGGATTTTATACAACAAGCTCAAGGCGATCCTTCGCCTTGAGCCTGCTGTGTAATTTTTGTTGGGGTACTGCAGTGTGACGGGGTACGGTCACACCATGTCTTTGAGAGCTTTCAGCGGCTGAACCTTGACCACCTTGCGGGCGGGCTTGGCTTTGAAGATTGCCTCTTCGCCGGTGAAAGGATTGATGCCTTTTCTTTCTTTCGTAGCCGGTTTCTTGACCACTTTGATTTTCATCATTCCCACCACGTTGAACAGACCGGGTCCGCGCGACGAGAGCGATTTGCTAATCATCCCCCCAAGAGATTCGAATACGGCGCCGACTTCTTTGCGGGTCAATCCTGTTTCCGAGGCGATGTGATTCAATACTTCTGATTTGGTGGGTGGTTTGTTTGCATTCGAGGTTTTTTTGGCTGCCATGCGTATGATCTCCTTTACACGGTTAAGGTCTTAAATGACCCGGATAGAATGCCACTGGGACGTGGCCAATCACTTAAATGATAGTCTAAAATTGCGGTTTGTACATCAAAAAACCCGTTATTTCCCGAAAGTTTTTCAATTTCCTTGAAGACGGCGGTCCTACATAAACGATCGCCGGGGATGACCCCGGTCCGGATTTCTCTTGATCTGTTTTTGATTTACATGGAACCCAGTTGGCCGGCGAAGTGATCCAGGCTCTCCAGAGAATTCATTTCGGTCGCGCAGAGGAGGAGACAATGATCCAGTTCAGGATAAAAATTCCCCAACGGCAGACCGGCAACGATATGGGCTTCCAGCAGTTTGGCGTGAAGTTCCTGCGCCGGGCCGGGGCATTCCAGCACGAATTCATTATAGGTATCAGCCGGGAACCTGAGGCTGAACCCCTTTAACTGTTGCAGTTTATCCTTGAGTGCGTGGGCGGTTTTCAGATTCTGGAGGGCCAGGTCCCGCACCCCCTGCTTGCCCATCGCCGCCAGCCAGATCGTCGCCGCCAGCGCACACAGGCCCTGATTGGTACAAATGTTGGACGTCGCCTTTTCACGGCGGATAAATTGCTCGCGCGTCACCAGGGTCAGTGCATAGGAACGTTGGCCGGCGCGGTCGACCGTCTCGCCCGCGATGCGACCCGGAATCTGCCGGAAAAACGGCTCCCGGGTTGCGAAAAATCCGACATGGGGTCCACCATAGGACACCGGCAATCCCCAACCCTGCCCTTCCCCGACGACAACATCCGCTCCGCGTTCGCCGGGCGGTTTCAGGATGCCCAACGACGTCGCTTCCGCCACGACGACGATCAGCAGGGTATCCTTGTCTTTCAAAAATTCTCCCAACTCGGCGTACTGTTCCACGATGCCGAAAAAGTTGGGGGACTGGATCACCACCGAACTGGTGTCGTCGGTGACGTGCTGTTTGATAAAGTCCAAATCCGTCTGGCCGTTTTCCTGATAAGGCGCTTCAGTAATTTTGAAATCGATGCCCCGCGTATACGTCTCCACCACCTGCCGGTATTCAGGATGAACGGTGCGGGCCATTAACACCTCTCTCCGGTTGTTGACGCGGTGCGCCATAAGCACCGCTTCCGCCAGTGAAGACGCACCGTCGTAAATCGATGCGTTGGCGATTTCCATACCCGTCAACATGCAGACGAAGCTTTGAAACTCGAAGATGGCCTGCAGGGTGCCCTGGCTGACTTCCGGCTGGTAAGGGGTGTAGCTGGTCAGAAACTCGCCGCGCAGGAGAAGGTGATTCACCACCGACGGCGTAAAATGCCGGTACGCCCCGGCACCGAGAAACACCGCACATTCAGCAAGATTCACATTGCGGCTCGCCAGCTGGTTCAGGGCCTGGGTGAGGTCTGCCTCCGGCAGTGCCGGGGGCAGATCCAGAGGAGCCTCCAGGCGCAGGGCCTCAGGGATGCTGTGGAACAGCTCCTCGATCTCCTTGATGCCGATGGCGGAGAGCATTTCCCGGATATCGGTTTCAGTGTGCGGGATATAGCGCATGTGTCCGTTGGATGCGGGATGCTGATTATCCCTGCTGTTCCTTGATGAAAGCTTCGTAATCGTCTGCAGAAAGCAAGCCGTTGGACTGACCGGAATCGGACAGTTCGATTTCGATCATCCAGCCTTTGCCGTAGGGGTCCTTGTTGACCAGTTCGGGGCTGGCTTCCAGATCCTTGTTGACGGCGACGACCTTGCCGGCGACCGGGGCATACAAATCGGATACGGTTTTGACCGACTCCACCACTCCAAAGGTGTTCTCCTGTCCCAACTCGGTTCCCACCGCGGGCACCTCGACAAACACCACGTCACCCAACTGGTCCTGGGCGAAATGGGTGATGCCAACCACTCCCTTGGTCCCATCCACTTTCAGCCATTCGTGTTCTTTCGTGTATCGAAGATCTTTCGGGACCTCCATCCTCGCCTCCTTGTTGTTGTTCGTCTGCGATTGAAAATGTTAATCCGAAACCCGGTAATTTGAAGCTTACAGAGTTCAGGGTTTTTATTTTTTTTTCACCCGGCTGGGAACAAACGGCAGGGACGTCACCTCTCCCGCAACCGTCGAGTTGCGGATGGCGATTTCCAGCCGCGTGCCGGGTTTTGATAATTCCGTGGGTACATTACACAAGGCCACCCCGGTATTCAAGGTCGGTGAAAAAGTTCCGCTGGTCACCTCGCCCACCGGGGTCCCGTCATGCAGCACCGGGTAATGAGAACGGGGCACGCCACGGTCGGTCAATGTGATTCCGACCAGCTTGTGCGTTATGCCTTTATCCTTTTGATTTCTAAGAGGTTCTTGTCCTATAAAGGCGTCGGTTTTCTTGAGCTTGATGACCCAGCCCAGACCCGCTTCCAGAGGTGAATGGTCGGCATCGATCTCCTGGCCGTAAAGTGCGTAACCCATTTCCATGCGCAGGGTATCCCGGGCGCCCAGGCCGATGGGTTGCAGATCGAATTTCTTTCCCGTCTCCAATAATGACTCGAACACCGGCACCGCTGAACCCGCATCCAGGTAAATTTCAAACCCGTCCTCGCCGGTATACCCGGTGCGGGAAATGACGGCCTCGACGCCGCTCACCCGGCCTTTCTGGAAGCGGTAATAGGCCATATCTCCCAGCGCCACATCGGCCAGCTTCTGCAGCAGGGGCTCGGCCTTGGGACCTTGAATCGCCAGCTGGGCGGTGCGGTCGCTGATGTTGATCACCTGCACGTCAAATTCTCCGGCCAGGCGGCTTGCCCACTCAAAATCCTTGTCCGTATTGGAGGCGTTGACGCACAGGAAATAATGATCCTCCGCGAACCGGTGCACCAACAAATCGTCCACCACACCGCCATTCTCATAGCACATCAGCGAATACAGGATGCCGCCGTTGTCGAGTTGTTCCATGTCATTGGTCAGCAATTTCTGGAGAAACGGTTTGGCCTCGCGGCCCCGGACGTCAATTTCCCCCATATGGCTGACGTCGAACACCCCCACACCCGCGCGTACTGCCCGGTGTTCCTCCATCACCCCGGCATATTGGATGGGCATGTTCCACCCGGCGAAGGGCACCATCTTGCCGTTCAGTTTTTTGTGGATTTCAAAAAACGGCGTGGTTTTTAACGGCGTGTTGGCAGACATGAAATGAAGGGTTCCCGGTGGAGCGGTTACAGATGAATACTGTGTATAATCAAATTCTCGGGGGAGATCAAGGCCCAAAATCGCTCTCCGGAAAAAAATCGCCTTGATTTATAGGCCCTTCAAGAGAATGGCCCGATTTCGCATTTTGATCATTATTTCCGGCTTTAATATTATATAATTGAGTGTTTCTCATGAAAGCAGCCAGCGGGGACATGGCCATGGAATCAAAACAATACGATGCCCTATTGGTCGCTGGGGAGGGCAAAGACAGCTACAAGGTGAACCATCAGCACAAAGCCTTCCTGCCGATCGAGGGTAAATGCGTGATCAGCTATGTGATTGAAGCCTTACAGGGAGCGGAGTCCGTTCGCAGTATCACCATCACCGGCCCGCGCGACGCCCTTTTGAAGCACCTCGACGCAGACGGCATCAACCGGATCAGTCCGAAACCCATCCATGTGCTGGAGCAAAAACGGAATCTCTACGAAAACGTCTGGCACAGTTTTTTGCACACTCTGCCGGAAGGAGTGCCCGAAAACGAACTGGAGAATTCCCCCTACCGGGACCGGACGGTCCTGGTGGTTCCCTGCGATTCACCCTTGATCACGTCGCACGAAATCGATTATTTTATTCAAAACAGTGATCTTGAAAATTATGATCTTCTGACGGGTTTAACTCCGGAAGAAAGCCTCAGGCCCTTTTATCCCGAGCCGGGAAAACCGGGAATCCAAATGGCGTACCTTCATCTAAAAGAGCGACGGTACCGGATCAACAACCTGCACCTGGTCAAACCCATCCGCATAGGAAATCGTCATTATGTGCAACAGATGTACCAGTACCGGTACCAGCGCAATTTTAGAAACGTGATTCTCTTCGGGTGGGAAATCATCGGCAAGGACAAGAAGAGCCGTTACCGGTATTACATCGGATTACTGCTGGGCCTGTTTTTTTCATGGCTGAACCTCAAGCCCCTGGTGCGGTTTTTCCGGTCTTGGGTTCCCAAGCAGGGACTGGAGGAATGTATCTCAAATATTATGGATACGCGATTCATGGGACTGGAATCCCCTCTGCCCGGAGCGGCGCTGGATATCGACAACGCCCGGGATTACGAAGCGATCAAACTCCGGTTCCATGATTGGCGGGATGATCTAAAACGGTTGTCCGATCTTCACCCCCTGCCCTTGACACTGCAGAAAACCGCGCAATGGACCGTTAAAACTCCTTCCCGGAAATCGCCCCCGGGGGTATCGATTCCCCAGGTGGATGCCGGAACCACGTAGGCCCGGTTTCCGGCGGGTCCGCTGACTCCCGCCTCACATCAACCCTGACCCGGTCTGTTTGCAGATTGAAACGACCACTCATTGATTTGAAAGCCAACACAAAATTTTCATGCCATTAAAAAACATACGTAATTTTTCCATCATCGCCCATATCGATCACGGCAAGTCCACGCTGGCGGACAAACTGATTCTCGAGACAGGCGGCTTGCAGAAAAGAGAGATGAAGGACCAGGTTCTGGACAGCATGGACCTGGAACGCGAGCGCGGCATCACCATCAAGGCGCAGACCGTGCGTCTTCACTACAAGGCGGATGATGGAGAGCATTACGTTTTTAACATGATCGATACCCCCGGCCATGTCGATTTCACCTACGAAGTGTCGCGCAGTCTGGCGGCCTGCGAGGGTGTCCTGCTGGTGGTCGACGCGTCGCAGGGCATCCAGGCACAGACGATCGCCAACGTCAACCTGGCGATGCAACACGATCTGCACATCATTCCCGTCATCAACAAAATCGACCTGCCCAGCGCCGATCCGGAAGGGGTCATGGAACAACTGGAAGACGTTTTGCAGATCGACTCGACCGACGCGATTCTGACCAGCGCCAAGGAGGGTATCGGCATCAAGGACATCCTGGAAGCGGTTGTCCGCCTCATTCCGCCTCCTTCAGGAAATATCGACAACCCGCTGCAAAGCCTGCTGTTCGATTCCTGGTACGACTCCTACCGCGGCGTGATCACCCTGACCCGGGTGATGGACGGCACAATCAAAGAGGACATGAACATAAGGATGATAGCGACGGGCAATCAATTCGAGGTGGAGGAACTGGGCACTTTTACCCCAGCCCCCCGCCGGGTCAAACAATTGAGCGCCGGTGAAGTGGGATATATCATCGCCGGCATCAAGCAACTCGACCAGACCCATATCGGCGATACCATCACCGAAGCCGGCCGGCCCTGCGCAAAACCGCTGGCCGGGTACAAGGATGTCAAGCCCATGGTGTTCAGCGGTCTCTATCCCATACAGGGCGACCACTACGAACCGCTCCGCGACGCACTCAAGAAACTCCGGTTGAACGACTCCTCGTTCACTTACGAACCGGAAACCTCGGCGGCACTGGGTTTCGGTTTCCGCTGCGGATTTCTGGGACTCCTGCACATGGAGATCGTGCGCGAGCGGCTGGAGCGGGAGTACCGGGTGGAACTGTTGACCACGGCGCCGACCGTCATCTACCGGTTGATTCACGAAAACGGCGAAGAAGAGATGATCGACAACCCGGTGAACCTGATCCGGCAAACGCGGGCCGACCGGATTGAAGAACCGTACGTGGCGGGAACCATCATCATGCCGGAGGAATATGTGGGCACCATCATGGCGTTGACCCGCGACCGCCGTGGCATCCAAACCAAGATGGAATACCTGACTCCCAAAACCGTGCTCATGCAGTACGATATGCCGTTCAGCGAAATCGTGCTGGATTTCTACGACCAGCTCAAGTCCTCGACCAAGGGATACGCTTCGTTCGATTATGATTTTATAGATTTCCGGGAATCAAATCTGGTAAAGTTGGACATCCTGTTCAATGGGGAGCTGGTGGACGCGCTTTCGATGATCGTTCACAAGGACAAAGCCTACCCGCGAGGGCGGGAGCTGGTCAAAAGACTCAAGGAACAGATCCCCCGGCAAATGTTCGAGGTAGCCATCCAGGCCTCGGTCGGCGGTAAAGTCATCGCCAAGGAGGCCGTCAAAGCTCTCCGCAAAAATGTTCTGGCCAAGTGCTACGGCGGTGACATCACCCGAAAACGAAAATTGCTGGAGAAACAAAAAGCCGGCAAAAAGAAAATGAAACTCATCGGCAAAGTGGAAATTCCGCAGGAAGCATTTTTGGCGGTACTGAGAACGGATGTCAAATAAACCGGAAAATACTGAAGAATCGGCAGAAGTCCTGAAGGCCGAAAAACCGCAGAAAACCGTCGTCCGGGAATACGCGGAAGCGCTGATCATCGCGCTGATCCTGGCCCTGCTGATCCGGACCTTCATCATTCAAGCGTTCAAAATCCCGTCTGGATCCATGGAACCGACCTTGCTGATCGGGGACCATCTATTGGTTTCCAAGTTCAGCTACAGCATTCATGTTCCCAACGAAATCCCGTTTACCAGCATCCAACTGTTTCCGGACTATCATTTTTTCTCCAGCGTTCCGGAGCGTGGGGACATTGTCGTTTTCAAATATCCCGAAGATCCCTCCAAGGATTTTATCAAGCGGGTGGTCGGACTGCCGGGAGAAACCCTTCAGGTGATCCAGCAGAGAGTGTATATCAACGACAAGCTGTTGAAAGAACCGTATGCGCATCACTCGCAACCCCCGTCCTCACTGGTCCCCAGGGACAACATGCCGCCTCGGCGCATTCCAGAGGGACATATTTTTGTCATGGGGGATAACCGGGAGAACAGTCACGACAGCCGGATGTGGGGATTTTTAGATCTGAAAAATTTACGCGGCAAGGCGCAATGGATTTACTGGTCCTGGGACAGCGAGGATACCGGCCTGCGCACGGATCGCCTCGGCAACTCGGTTTATCGTTGAGTCGACTCTTTTATCCCTTCAAACCCCTATGAGCGAAATTGGTTCTTCGGAAAGAATGCACAAACTGAAGGCACTGCTGGACCGGAGCGAAGGCGTCATTCTCGATTTCGACGGCCTGATCGCCGATTCGGAGCCGTTCCATTACCGCGCCTATAACGAAGTTTTTGAACGCTATGGACACAGCATCGATCCGGAAGAGTACTGGGTGGAGTTCACGTCCAAGGGCAAAGGCATTCAGGGAGAAATTGAGCGCTACGATTTAAAGCTGGACGCAACGCCGGAGGACATGCGGCAACAGAAATTCGAAATCTATTCCCGGTTCTGCCGGAACGGCGACATCAAGTTGTTTCCCGAAGCCAAACAATTCATCCAGGGCTTAAACGGACGGTTCAAAGTGGCGATCGCTTCCGGTTCGTGGGCCCACGACATCCGCGCCATCCTCAAAAACGAAAATGCGGACGCATTGATTCAAACCATCCTGGGCAAAGCCCCGCCCCGGCCGGAAAAACCCGCTCCGGATATTTTCCTGGAAGCGGCACGGGAACTGGGCCTGCCGCCGGCGAAATGTGTGGTGGTGGAAGACGCGCTGAAGGGCCTCACCGCCGCCCGAGAGGCGGGCATGGCCTGCATCATTGTCAGAAACCGACTCAACCAGAATATTGATTTCCCCGGCGCGGACATTATCCTGGAAAGCCTCTCGGAATTCCTGACTCCGCTCGATTCCCGGTAAACCGGTTTCAAGCAAAAAAAAACGCGGGCCTTGTGAGGCCCGCGCTTCTTAATACCCAAATAAATTACTGTCTTTTATCGTAGGTTTCTTTGATACCCATCTTTACGAGTTGTTCATCAGTCATTCCGCCGCTATCCGAAACACTGGCAGCAGACCCGCCACCGGAACCACCGGTCGTTTCACAGCCGACGAGGACCAGAATAAAAAATACTGCTAATACTCTACACAAAATGTTCATGTCCATCTCCCTGTTTGATTTATTTTTACTTTACAAAAACAACTACGGAATCGGTAACCGGGGGGTCGTAAGGAACGTGATTGCCTCTGGCGAACAAAGCCTTAATGGTATACATCTTCCCCTTGGATAATTCAATTGTTTTGCACGTCGACCCGTCGCCCATATGGATGTGCTGCGCATCCTTGGGTACCGGCTGACTGAGATCGGGCAGGTCCGCGTCGATAATCAAGTGGTGATGCCCTTTCCCTTCGTTGACTCCGTTTTTGGCGGGTTCAACAACATAGCCCTGGGTTTCCATACAAACTTCGACGGGACTGGTCACGTCTGCCATCGGTGCCGGTTTAACAATGGTCACACCCGCGCCCATCATGGATTTCATCTGATGGACTTCGCCGCCGGAACCCTCCATTTTCTTGGAGGACATTTTATCTCCTCCACCCTCGGAGGCGCATCCCACCAGCAAAACCATCAAAAAAACAGACCCACATCGCACCAATAAGCTCATATTCGCACCTTTTTTTGAGGGTCTAGTTTCAGCGGATGCAACATCCCGAATCTGGACCTTAAATTAACAGAAAACTGCTCTTAATCAATGATAAATCAGTGATACATTCAAAGTTAATCTATTATAAACGAATTATTATCATAATCAACTGATGGTTACACAATTTCACCATATTTAACCCTTCTTTCCTCTACTTGAGCGAAAAACAACACAAACGAATTCATGAATTTGCCCCTGATCTCCATGAAATTCCTGATATAATCAGCCGAAGTCTTGAGCTTGGCCATCCTGGAACTCCCATCGTCATCTTGTTGGCTGAAATCACCCTTAAGATTTTAAAAGGCAAATCCATGACTCAAAGAATCTTCACCTGCCTGGTCCTTATTACAGCAGCATTGGCAGGATTCGGGCTCCTTTCCCAGGACCCCGCCGCCCAGAACAAATCGAAACATAAACCGTGGATACGGTTGGAACCGGGGTTGGAATATGGGGCCTTTATCTCGCCCGATAAATCCGACGTGGGCGACAACCTGATTCGTATATTAAAGATCGATCCCAAACAGTTTCAGTTCCGGCTCCTGAATGCCTCGGCATCACCCGGGGGCAAGCGCCTGTCAGCCAAACAATGGGTCCGGCAAAACGGAATGGTCGCGGCCATCAATGCCAGCATGTATCAGGCCGATAAACTCACCAGTGTCTCCCTGATGAGGACCTTCGGCCACGTCAACAACCGCTGGTACTCCAAGGACCGCGCCTTGCTGGTATTTGACCCCAAAAAGAAGTCTCTGCCGCACGCCCAGATCCTGGACCGGGATTGCCAGAGCGTGGACCAGTTGCGAAAGTTGTATCACACGCTGGTCCAAAGCATCCGCATGATTTCCTGCGACGGTAAAAATGTCTGGGAACAACAGGATAAAAAATGGAGCACCGCGGCCATCGGGATGAATCAAACGGGAGACATCCTGTTTATCCATGTGCGATCCCCGTTCAGCACTCACGATTTGATCGACAATCTGCTGAATTTACCTATCCAATTGAAGCGTGCCATGTACGTGGAGGGCGGCTCCGAAGCCCAGATGTATGTTCATTCAGGAAAAAACGAACTGGAATTTGTGGGAAGCTATTCGACTGGGGCCAACGAAACCGACGCCAACACCCTGGCCTGGCCGATTCCCAACGTGGTGGGCATCACCCGCCTCTCCCCCTCTAAAAAGTAGAGAGGTTTCCTTGGCTGGACCCAAACAACTCAAATTCACCTGCCGCCCCCGCATCCGCATCAAGGCTGGCAAGGACATCGCCCTGGGCCCGGGTAAAGTCGATCTGCTGGAAGCCATCGAACGCACTGGGTCCATTTCCGCCGGCGCGCGCGAGCTGGGACTCAGCTACCGCCGGGCGTGGGACCTGGTCGATACCATGAATCACTGCTTCAAACATCCTCTGGTGGCACGCGTCAAAGGCGGGAAAGGCGGAGGCGGCGCGCAACTGACCGCCGAGGGCCGACGTATAGTGGATCTGTACCGTACCATGGAAACCAAGGCGCTTAAAACCATCGGCACCGAATGGCAAACCGTTCAAAAATCCCTCAAACCCAATCCGGAAAAATAAATCCCTTCCGGGTAACTGAGGCAATTCCCATCAGGAACTCTTTTGCGCGAGGATTTCGAAGCCGAGGAACTTGATCGGCAGGTTGTCGCCGGGGTAATGGCTGTAGGCGTCGGTCTCGTCGTGGTACTCGTGAAAATCAAAATTGCGGACGGCATATCCCATCTCACGAATATCATCCACCAGGTTGTGACAAAACCGCTCTTCAATTTTAACCAGCGTCGAGAGATACCCCGGCATCAGTTTGTTGGCGTAATCCAAATCCTCGGCGGCAATTAAAATCCGGTTCTCGAGATCGGTGTCGATAACGGACAACTGCCCGCCGGGCGTCAACTGGTTTTGCGCCCACCGCAAGAACTGTTTGCGTTCGTCTCTTTGCAGATGGTGCAGGAATTTGCTGACGTGAATGGTTCCGAACTTATAAGAGGTTCCCGGGCTTTCGGGAAATTCCGCCTGGAGGATTTCCACGTTGCGCCGGTCCAGCAGATTCTTAAAATGGGTGAGTCCCTCCACGATGAACGGCATGCTGTCCGCCAGCACCAGCTTGGGATGAGACGCGGGCCAGTCGTGAATCAGGCTGAACCCCGTTAAGCCGGTGGCGACATCCAGCACTGGCGCCGTCCCCGGCGGAATCTGGTCCTTGAGTGGATCTTCCCACGGAAAATTTTTGGTCAACGCCATGTAATAACTGTAACTCTCCGCCAGCATGCGCACCACCACCGGGTCGTCCCGCAAAGCTTTCCGGTTTTGGAGCGTCTCGGCCAGCTCGCGGAACAGGGTTTCCATGTCCGGGCCGAGATCTTCAAGGGATTTCGAAGGCTGAGGCGGATCCGAATCGGCATTGCGGTTTAGTTGGATATGATCCTGATTCAAAAATACCATGGGGCGTTCGTGCTGGACATACACCCGGTCCGCCAGATCGATCATCAGCTCGGGATAGGCGTAGCGGAGCAGCCGATTGAACGTTTCCTGATGGCGTTTTCCCTCATCGGTCGGGGCAAAACCCAAACGGGTATTGAGATGTTCAAACAACTCCCGCAAGCGCACGCTCATTTCCGGCGAAGAAGAACGGTCCAACCCCTGCCAGGCCCGGCCGACGTCCGACAGCAAAGGCAGGCAGTCCTGGTCATCTGTAAAAACGGAAGAATTCATGAATCGACAGGATGGCTCAACAATAAGGTTGATTACAAGAGAGGTCCGGAGGTTTTTTCGACGGCCTTTAAAATTTCATCATTATCTATAAGAGCGGCGACAGTTGCAATATCCGGCGCCAGTTCCCGGTCGCGCTTCATATGCTGGACGTGGCGACGGATCACCTGGTAAGCGGCGAGCGATCCCTTGCCCGGTTTCAGGTTGGTGAACAAATCCAGCGCCTGTGCCGCGCACAACAATTCGATGGCCGCCACCTGCTTGACATTCTCCAACACCTGTCCCGCCTTGCGTGCGGCAATCGTCCCCATGCTCACATGATCTTCCTTGTTGGCGGACGTCGGGATCGAATCGACGGAAGCCGGATGCGCCAGCACCTTGTTTTCCGACACCAATGCCGCGGCGGTGTATTGGACGATCATGAAGCCGGAGTTCACCCCGCCTTCCTTGATCAGAAACGACGGCAGTCCGCTCAGCATGGGATTGACCATCCGTTCCACGCGTCTTTCGGAAATACTGGCAAACTCCGCCAGCGCGATGGCCAGAAAATCCATCGCCAGCGCCACCGGCTGACCGTGAAAGTTACCTCCGGACATCACCTGCCCGTTGGTAAAGACCAATGGGTTTTCGGTGGCGGAATTCATCTCCGTCTCGACCACACGCTTGACGTGCACCAGGGTATCGCGGCTGGCGCCATGCACCTGCGGAACGCACCGCAGGGAATAAGCATCCTGCACCCGCCCGCAATCCTTGTGCGAGGAAATAATTTCACTGCCGTCGGTGATGCGCCGCATGTTGGCGGCGGAATCGATCTGCCCCGGATGCGGCCGCAGATGATGAATGCGTTTGTGGAATTGTTTGTTGCTTCCTAATAACACTTCGAGACTCATCGCAGCGGCAATATCCAGAACTTTCGCCAATTGGAGGGCCCGGTGCAGGTTGAGCGCGCCGATGGCGGTCATGACCTGAGTGCCGTTGATGAGAGCCAGGCCCTCGCCTTCCGCCAACTCGACGGGAGTGATGCCGGCACGCTTGAGCGCCTGCGCTCCCGAAAGCGTCCGCCCCTGGTAACGCGCCTGGCCCCGCCCGATCAACACCAGCGACAAGTGGGCCAAAGGCGCCAGGTCGCCGCTGGCTCCCACCGATCCCTGTTCCGGAACGACTGGAACCACCTTTTTGTTGAATATTTGGATTAAAGTATCCAGAGTTTTGGGGCGCAGGCCGGAGTGCCCCTTGGCTTTACTGTTGATCATCAACAATAACGTACCGCGGACACTGTCATCGGATAAAGGATTCCCCACACCCGCGGCATGACTCATGAGAATGTTTTTTTGAAGTTGTTTCCCCTGGGCGCGGGAGATGGTCACGTCGCTGAACGCGCCGAATCCGGTGGTGATGCCATAGATCACCTTCTTCTCGCGGATGGCCGCATCGATATGCAGCCGCGCCGCTTTGACTCGGTCTTTGGCCTCACGCGATATTTTAACGGAAGCCCCGCTGTGCAGGGCGAAGACGGCGTCCTGCAAAGTCAGTTGATCGCCGTTCAATACCAGAGTTTTCATGCAAGCTACCCAGTTATGTTAAACGGTTCAAGGCCAGTTCCAGATGATTCGTCCAAACAGGTAAAAACCAATGAGGGTGGTGGGAAGCACGTAGGGAACCAGCGGAAACGCCGTTCCCATGACCATTGTATACGAAGAAAACAAAACCCGCCCGGCATAAATCGCCGCCAGCACCATCACCAGCTTCCGGGAGCCCCGGTAAACAAAAAATGCTAAGATCCCGATAAAAACGATCAGGAAAAGCACAGAGCCCACCACCTGGGGCGTAATGTTAAAAGCCGGTACTTTCCAATAGGTCAGAATCAAATAGACTGCGTTCAACAGCACGAAACCGATGGCGGCATAATGATATCTTTTCAGGTTTTCCGGTAACGCTTGAGGTTCCGACATGACGCACTCATTGAAGGGTTGGTAGCGGCCGGCCCACCGATGGATGACGCTTCTCGCCAAACCGATTGCAGTTTGCAGGGGGGTATGGTAGCTTTCCTTTTTTAGCAATCGCCCTTACCCACGAAGCCATGGCATCCGCCCAGGAACAACTTAAAATCATCAAACGCGGCACGTCTGAAATCATAGACGAAAAAGACCTGGTCCGCGCTTTGGAGAAATCCATTAAAACAGGCAAGCCCCTGCGAGTCAAGGCCGGCTTCGATCCGACCGCTCCGGACCTGCATCTCGGCCACACGGTGCTTCTGCAGAAGATGAAACAGTTCCAGGAACTGGGCCACGAAGTGGTGTTTCTGATCGGCGATTTCACGGGGATGATCGGCGACCCCACCGGCAAATCTGAAACCCGTAAAAGCCTGACGCCGGAAGAAGTCAAGCAAAACGCTCAAACCTATCTCGAACAGGTCTACAAAATCCTCGATAAAAACAAAACCACCATCATGTTCAACAGCGAGTGGATGAACAAGTTCTCCTCGACCGACATGATCAATCTGGCCGCCCGGTACACCGTCGCCCGCATGATCGAGCGCGACGACTTCCAGAAACGACTGGCCGGCAATCAACCGGTTTCCATTCACGAACTGCTGTATCCGTTGATTCAGGGATACGATTCGGTGGCCATGAAATCAGACGTGGAATTGGGAGGCACCGATCAAAAATTCAACCTGCTGGTGGGAAGAGATCTGCAACGAGCCTACCAGATGGATCCGCAGAACATCGTCACCATGCCCCTGTTGGAAGGAACGGACGGCGTTCAGAAAATGAGCAAAAGCCTGGGCAACAGCATCGGCGTGATGGATCCGCCGGGAGACATGTTCGGAAAGATCATGTCCATCTCGGACGATCTCATGTGGCGTTATTTTGAACTGTTGAGCGATATCGCGGCAAACGATTTAAAAAAACTGCGAGATAAAGCGGCGAACGGAGAGATGAACCCGAAGCATGTGAAGGTGCAATTGGGAAAGGAACTGGTGACGCGTTACCATTCCGAAAAAGCCGCTGAACAGGCCGCCCGGGAATTTGAGAATGTATTCAAGGATAAAAACCTGCCTTCGGAAATTCCTACTGTAAAGACTTGGGGTGCGGAACCGCGCTGGATTGGGAAAGTGCTGGCCGATACCAAGGTCTGCCCCAGCACTTCGGATGCCAAACGCATGATCCAGCAAGGTGCTGTATCGGTGGATGGGGAAAAGGTCACCGATGCCAACCTGGCCTTGAACGGAGATCAGGAATACCTGATCAAGGTGGGGAAAAAACGGTTTCTAAAAATCACGACCTGAGACTTCAGCGTCTGCTTCGGATCTTGTGACCCGGGATGATTGGTTCGGTGGCATTCAAGATAACTCCCGTGGATGTATCTTCCTGAATAGAGATCACCGTGATTTCGCCGATAACGTCAGGGCTGATATCATCTTCATCCTCGTCGATGGTCAGCGGATACGCATAAATCTCGAAGCGATCCCCCACCTCCACTCCGTCTTCTTCACCCTGATCGAGGAAAACGACCTCATTCACAGTGAACATCAGGTTGTTGCCCCGATTGCTGAGGATATACCCGTTGATATCCTTTTTCGGGGGAACATAATTCATGGCGATCATGGGGGGACGCCTATCAGGAAAGGGGACGATGAGGTCGTCCACCTGGATCGGGTTAAAAGCCTGCTCAACGACCGCCTTGGAAGTAATGCTCGCCGTCTCGATCACCCGGATCACTCCTTTAACCCTGATCTGACTTCCGACGGAATCGGTTCTGGGGGCAAACATGTCGTGAGAGAATTCGCCCTGGTAGTCGCCATCCAACACATCAATTTCTCTTTCAAAGGTGATGGAAAAGGTTTGCAGGGGATGGCGGACATCTTGATACTGAGAATAAATAATGAAGCGGTCTCCCACCTGAACATCGTCTTCCTGCCCGATATCGATGTAAAGGACATCGGAATACGTCATGGCATCATGGGAAATCAACCCCCCGTAAGATCTTGCCGCCCGGTTGCCCAAAACACCGCCTACCGGGTCCATTTCCTCTCCCACATACCCTGCAGTAAAAAACTGGGAATAAGGAATCAATGTTTTGGCATCGTCCCCCTTTTTTCCAGCCGTTGAAAGCACCTTTTTAGCTTTAATACCTTTGGCTTTTTCGAATCTCTTTTTGCCTTCTTCTGAATTCTCAACGACCGGTTTCTTTTCTTCCCCGCCCAGGGTCCCGCTTCCCTGATCCATGGTATCGAGACCGGGAACGTTTTGCGCCACTTGATATATCTGTTGCTCAGATGATTCCGCGAATACCGGATTGCCGGACAGAATCAAAGCTGTTAAAGCCATTAAGGTGTATCCAAGGACTGTGTTCCAACGAGCCATAACCAGCTCCTCCTTCAAATGGGTCGGCGAAAATGAAAGCTACACTTAGGCCCTTTATTTTTAAGCAATTACGGATAAACTCATGATAGCAAATTAACCTGCATTGTAAACAGAAATATTTATGGAACTCACTGAAAATATGGTAAATAATTCGTTTCCTGCAGAAAATCCGTCAAGCAGGACCGCGTCTCCGCTCATGTCAGAAAACTTCCCTTGACAAGCGCCAAGCCGAATGAAATAATCGATGCTGATTTCCTGCACCATTTTCCTAAAATCAATAAACCCTTTTAAAATCAATCAGTTATAGCTGGTTGCGGTCTGGGTATTGTATGAAACGAACGTATCAACCCAAAAATTTACGCAGAAAACGGACCCATGGGTTCCGCGCACGTCAGGCAACGGTGGGTGGCCGCCGGATACTTGCCAATCGAAGGCGAAAAGGACGCAAGCGGCTGTCGGCCTGAGTCATGGCGAACCAGTCGTTGACCAAGGATGAACGGTTGTTGGCCCGCTCTGATTTCAAAAAAGTAATGACCCAGGGCCGGAAAAAAATGGTGGATCGCACCTGCACTCTATTTTTTCTCCCCAACTCATTAGGCCGGAAACGTTTAGGCATCATCGCTTCAAGAAAAATCGGCAATGCGGTGGACCGCAACCGGGCCAAACGGAAAATCCGGGAAATTTTCCGGCACCATAAAAACCTGGGGGGACAGGACATGGATATCGTGGTGATATCCGCAAGGAAACTGGTCAACCTGCCTTATGCCATCCTGGAACAAAAACTGACACAAACACTTCAGGCCGCCCAATAAATTTACCCTTGAAACCCGTTATCACCTCAGTGTTTTCCTTAAGAATATTGAAACCATGTTGAACCGGATTTTTAAAGCAGTGATTCGCTTCTATCAACGATGGATTTCACCCATGTTTCTGCCCGCATGCCGCTTTCATCCCTCCTGTTCGGAATATTCCTGCCAGGCCCTGGAGCGGTTTTCGTTGTTCAAAGCCGCGTGGTTGATTGTGGCCCGGCTTATGAAATGCCACCCCTGGCATGAAGGGGGACACGATCCGCTCAAATAATGACAGGAGATTGAACGTTGGAAAATAGAGCGATGATCGCTTTCGCGCTGTCACTGGTGGTCTTCATTTTCTGGGGAGTGTTTCTGGCAAAAATCTCTCCGCCGCCGCCACAGGAACCCATTGGCGAAATCGAGCAACAGGCACAACAGCAACCCAGTACGCCGTTACCCGGCATTCCGGAAGTGCCCTCTCTGCCTCAACCCCAAGACCTGCCCTCGGGAGAATCCGGGCAGGCCGTACCCGAGGCAGGCCAGCCGGCACAAACGCCCACTACCCCGATTCCTCAAACCCATGCAGAAACTCTGGTAGAGGTCGTGAAGGGACCGATGACAATGACGTTCTCCACCCGCGGCGGCGTGCTCAAACATGTCAAGATGCATCAATACACCAACCCCGAGGGGGACGGACCCATCGACCTGGTCCCACAGGTTGCCGGCGCCAAATACCCCCTGACCCTGGAAACCGGCCACCCGGCGGTCGATCAGGTGCTGATGAACGGCCACTTCGAACCGTCGCAGCCCTACATAGAGATCAGCAAGTCAAACCCCTCATCCGATCTGGTGTTTCATTTGAAACATCCGTCCGGCTTCGAGGTCCGGCGCACCTTTCATTTCGAATGGGACAACGCCTTGATTGCCGTGGACAATCAAATCCAGGCTCCCAACATGACGGCGGAAAACCTGCAGTACTCGGTCGTCTGGGGACCCGGCCTGGGCGGACAGGTCGATGTGAAGGCCGATTTCATCTCGTTCTCGGGACCCACTACGTTCGCCAACAACGAACGGCAGGAGAACCCCGCCGGCGAAATCAACAAAACCATCACCTATCGCGGGGATATCCAATGGACGGCTTTCCAGAACAAATATTTCGCCGCGGCGCTGATACCCGACCAAGGCATCAAGTCGTCCCAGGTATTCAAAAAGACCGAGGACCAGGTTTACGTCAGTCTCAATTTTGAATCGGTGCAATCGACCGCATCCGCCACGCACCTCTTGTACATCGGCACCAAAAATCTGGAAATCCTGGAGAACGCGGAACACAAACTGTTCCGGCTGATCGACTACGGCTGGCTGGGTAACAAGTTCGCCTTCCTGGTGAAACCCATCCTGAAAGCCCTCGGCTTTTTTTACGGGATTCTCGGCAACTACGGCTGGTCCATCATCGGCCTCACCTTCGTCATCAAACTGATCCTGTTCCCGCTGACGCACAAAAGCTTCAAGTCGATGAAGGGCATGCAGAAAATCGCGCCGTACATCAAAGTCATCCAGGAACGGCACAAGGGTGACCGGCAGAAAATCAACGAGGAAATGATCGGCCTCTATAAAAAGTACAAGGTCAACCCGCTAGGCGGCTGTCTGCCCATGCTGTTGCAGATTCCGGTGTTCATCTCGCTCTACCACGCGCTGTTCTTCTCCATCGAACTGCGCGGCGCACCGTTCATGCTGTGGATCCAGGACCTGTCCGCGCAGGACCCTTACTACGTCACCCCGGTGCTGATGGGCGCCACCATGTTCCTGCAACAGAAAATGACGCCCTCCACCGCCGACCCGGTGCAACAGAAAATCTTCATGTTCATGCCGATCCTCTTCACCTTTCTGTTCATCACCTTCCCCTCCGGACTGGTCATCTACTGGACCGTCAACAACCTGTTGACCATCGCCCAGCAATACTATATCTACCATGTAGCAAAAGACTAACCTCTAGCGAGGGCTCCTACCCGGAGGGGGAATTTGCTGACGGTTACGTGCACGCGATGACCGTGGAGCGCATTTCGGAGATTTTAAAATTAGCTCCGGGCCTTGCCCGGCCAGCGGAGGTACTCCGTCCATGAACGATACAGTAGCCGCCATCGCCACACCCGTCGGTGAAGGTGGCATCCACATCATCCGCATCAGCGGACCTGAAGCCGTCCCCATCGCTTCGACCCTGTTCCAATCACAGGGCGGAACCCGGGTGGCCGACCTCGAAGTGCAAAAGGTGTGTTACGGCAATCTGATCGATCCGGCCAGCGGTCAGGCAGTCGACGAGGTTCTGCTGATCCGCTTCCGAGCGCCGTACAGCTACACCGGCGAGGACGTGGTCGAAATCCACGGTCACGGCGGCGCCTATGTCTCGTCGAAAATTCTAAAACTGGTGCTCGACCAGGGCGCGCGTTTGGCCGAAGCCGGCGAGTTTACACGGCGGGCGTTCACCAATGGCCGGCTCGACTTGTCGCAGGCGGAGGCGGTGGCCGACGTCATCCACGCCGCGTCGGACAAAGCCCTCACCTCCGCGCTCGCGCACCTCAAGGGCGAACTCTCAAAAAAACTCAACGCGCTGTACGATGCGCTGGTGCAGGTGCTCGCGCAACTGGAAGCGGCGATCGACTTCCCGGAAGAAGGACTCGAATTCCAGCAAAAGCAAAAACTCGATCAAAATATTCAAAGCACAAACATCGAAATCAAAAAACTGGTCGACTCCTACCGCCAGGGCAGGATTTACCGCGAAGGATTGCGGGTGGCGCTGGTCGGCAAACCGAATGTCGGCAAGTCGTCCCTGCTCAACGCACTGTTGCAGGAAGACCGCGCCATCGTCACCCCCCACCCCGGCACCACGCGCGATACTTTGGAGGAACGGGTGCGCATCCAAGACATCCACATCACGATTGTCGATACCGCCGGACTCCGCCACCAGCCGGATGAGATCGAAGAACACGGCATCGAGCGCACGCGTCACGCGCTGGCGCAATCCGACTTGGCTTTGGTGATCTTCGACGGATCGCACGCACTCGACACCAACGACGCCATGCTCATCAAGGAAGTAGCGGACAAAAAGAAACTGGTTCTTCTCAACAAAAGCGACCAGCCGACGGTGATCGATCCCAACACTCTTTTGAAGCAAGTGAAAGCTGCCGAGGCCTTGTCGCTGTCGGCGACTCAGGGTGAAGGGTTGGAAGCTTTAAGAGACTCGCTCTACCAGTCCGCGCTCGAGGGTAAAACTTCCGGAGAGTCGCTGGTCATCACGCGCGAGCGGCACCGCCAGGCACTGGCACAGGCGCAGGAAGCGTTGGGGCGCGTTTCGCATTCCCTGCAGGAGGACCGGTCCGAAGACCTCATCGCCGTCGACCTCAACATCGCCCTCGAACATCTGGGCGGCATCCTCGGCAAAACCTTCGTCGACGACCTCCTCGACCAGATCTTTGTCGATTTTTGTATTGGAAAATAGCGGTTGTCACCCTGGGCCGATAACCTGTCCTGAACTTGTCGAAGGAAAGGGCGACCGGCTTTACCGCGGACATTCAACGGATATCATCTTGCCAATCTCCCCGTTAACGGTACACTAGGGCCTTATGTCTGAAAAAAACAATTCCTCACTTATTCCAGATGCCTTCCGCAACTTCATGAAACTGGAGTCGGCCAGCGGCCTTCTTTTGTTGGCCGCTGGCCTGATCGCCATGCTGGTTGCCAATTCTCCATTGGCAGGGATTTACAACGCTCTTATGAAAACAACCGTTGCCGTTCAAGTGGATGCCTGGTCGATCAATAAACCTCTTCTACTCTGGATCAACGACGGCCTAATGGCCGTGTTCTTCTTCCTGGTGGGGCTGGAGATCAAGCGCGAATTCATGGAAGGCGAATTGTCCTCGTTGCCGCAAATCATCCTGCCCGGCATGGGCGCCCTCGGAGGGATGGTGGTGCCCGCAGCGATCTATGTCTGGATGAACTGGAGTAATCCCATTGCCATGGATGGCTGGGCCATTCCAGTAGCGACCGATATCGCTTTCGCGTTGGCCCTGCTCGGCGTTTTCGGCAGGCGTGTGCCGACCGCATTGAAGGTCTTTCTACTCACATTGGCCATCTTTGATGACCTGGCAGCCATTATCATCATTGCCCTGTTCTATTCCGGTGACCTGTCCCTCAGCGCGCTGGGTATGGGCGCGCTGGCTCTGACGATTGCCGTCACCATGAACCTGACTGGTATCACCCGCACTTCGAGTTACATCCTGCTCGGAGTGGTGCTCTGGATCGCCGTCCTGAAGTCCGGTGTCCATGCCACCCTGGCGGGCGTTCTGATCGCTTTGTGCATCCCGATGCGGGACGAGCAGGGCAGACCATTACTGGGCGAACTGGAGCACAATCTGCACGGCCCCGTGGCTTTCGTGATCCTCCCCGTGTTTGCATTTGCCAATGCCGGGCTGTCACTGGCCGGCATGTCCCTCGAAAACCTGGCGCACCCGGTGACCCTGGGTGTGATAACGGGATTGCTCGTGGGGAAACCGCTGGGCGTTCTACTTTTTGTCGGCCTCGCCGTCGGCCTGCGACTCGTTCCGCTTCCCAACAACGTCCGATGGATGCAACTGCTCGGAGTAGCATTTGCCTGCGGAATCGGCTTCACCATGAGCCTGTTCATCGCCGGCCTGGCGTTCGAGCACGGCAGTGGTGACTACTTCCGTGGAGATCGCCTGGGTATACTCGTGGGTTCGATCCTGTCCGCCCTGATGGCTTACGCCCTGCTCCGCCTCAGCCTGCCAAAGGAAAAAATCTAGGTTTGCCTTTCCCTGTTCCCTTGTGGCTTGGCGACCTCCTCGTCCAGAGCTTCTACGATTTTTGTATTGGCAAACAGCAGCGCACCACCCCCGGAAAACAAATTCTAAAAGTGGTATATATGTCAGTATGTTTTCTTTAAAAAATAACAGACGCTCTCCATACCTTGTTTTATTTCTTTATTGGGCCGTGTTGGCAACGGGCTGTGCCAGCTCCCTGGATTTTTTTGCCAACCGGTTTTTTCTTCCGAACGAGGGAATCCGGGAAGCGTCGTATGCGGTGAAGACCCAACGCCATGTCGTGTTCACCACCAGCGACGGCATCCAATTAAACGCCGACGTTCATTCTCCCCAGGACCTGGAAAAAACCCCCACCCTGCTGGTCCGCATCCCCTTTACCGACACGCTGGGCAATCGCATCCGCTCCGATGTGATTGCCCGCTACTGGGCCAGCCGCGGGTACACGGTGGTGATCCAGGGCACGCGCGGCCGATACGGGTCCACCGGAAAATTCTATCCATTGATCCACGAACGGGAGGATGGCATCGAAACCCTGCAGTGGCTGGCGAAACAGCCCTGGTACGACAAACGCCTGGCGATGTGGGGCGGTTCCTCCTTCGGCCATACCCAATGGGCGATCTCCGACCAAACCGATCCCGGGCCCGACGTCCTGTTCATCCAGATCGCCAGCACCAGTTTCCGCGAAATGTTTTATCCCGGCAATGCCTTTTCCCTGGAAAGCGCGCTGTACTGGACCATCCGCAGTCGCGGCGAAGAAGACCGCGAAGTCGACATGGACGATTTAAAAAAAGGGGTGGCCGGGTTGCCCATTATTGAAGCGGACGACCACGCCATCGGCGACACGGATTTTTTCAACGACTGGGTGTCGCATCCAGAAAAGGACGACTACTGGAGAACGATCGATGGCGACCGGCGCCCGCAACATCTGGAGGCTCCCACTCTGCTGATGGCGGGCTGGTTCGATCCCTTTCTGCCCACGCAGATCGCGGACTACCTGGCCATCACCCACCAGGGCAAGCCGCAGGTCGCCGCGCACAGCAAACTGATCATCGGCCCCTGGGGCCACGCCGACTCGGCCAAAATACCGGGGTTGAAAGACCCCCCACCCTATCGCGCCGCCAGCATCGCCCCCAGTATCCCCTGGTTCGACCACCATCTTGGCCTGACGGATGCGCCCCTGAACATGCCGCGCGTCAATATTTTTGTGATGGGTGCCAACCGGTGGCGCAGCGAAAACGAATGGCCCCTCGCCCGGACGCGTTACACGGCATTCTATCTGCACAGCCAGGGCCGTGCCAACTCGGTGAACGGCGACGGCCAGCTGGACACCGTTCTCCCCGGGGGCAACGAACAGCCGGACGTGTATTTATACGACCCGTTGAATCCCGTACCCTCTGCCGGTGGCGCCATGCTCAGCTACCGGTCCGGACCGAAACTGCAAAACGCAATTGAATCGCGGGCGGACGTCCTCGTGTACAGCACGCCGCCCCTCACCGACGCGGTCGAGGTGACGGGTCCCGTCGAGGCGGTTTTGTATGTGGCCACCGGTGCGCGCTCGACGGACTTCACAGCCAAGCTGGTCGATGTGCATCCCGACGGGTCCGCTTACAATCTGTGCGACGGGATTTTGCGGAGGGGTTATCAGGAATCCAATGTGGACAGAGAAGTCGAACCGGTGCAGATCCGGATCCAGTTGTGGCCGACCAGCAACGTCTTCAAACAGGGGCACCGGATACGGCTCGAAGTTTCCAGCAGCAACTTTCCCCGCTACGACCGCAACCCCAATACCGGAGAAACCATCGCCACCGCCACCCATACGATCCCGGCCTACCAGAAGGTCTTCCACAACACCCGGTACCCGTCACGATTGATCCTGCCCGTCATCCCCAAACCATAAGCGGCGCACCGCCGCGGGAAAATTCAAACACCGCATGTTATTCTGAGGAGACAAAATCGATTGAAAGAGGTGAAGTTTTATGTGGAATTGGTTTCGTAAGAGGCGGCGGAAAAAAATATTGGCTGTTCCTTTCCCAAGCGAGTGGGAGAGGCACATTCAAAAGAATATTCCCTACTATCAGCACCTCAATAAGGAAGAAAAAAAGCGCTTACAAAATCTTATCCAAATCTTTGTTGCCGAAAAGCATTGGCTGGGGTGCGGTGGCCTTGAACTGACCGATGAGATCCGCGTCGTCATCGCCGCCCATGCATGCTTGTTGATACTCGCGTTGCCGAACAATTATTACCGCAATGTGGAATCGATTTATGTTTATCCCTCAACCGTCCTGTCTCCTGAGAGGCCCACGGGTTTTTTCCAGACTCACACTGAACCCGTGGGTGGCCCCATGCCAATACTCGGCGAGGCCCATTATCGCGGCCCGGTGATACTGGTCTGGGATGCAGTGAAAAGAGAAACCCGGCATCCGGAACAAGGCCATAATCTGGTCTATCACGAATTTGCCCATAAACTGGACATGCTCGATGGCAGTGCAGATGGCACTCCGCCACTGGCAACTCCTGAAGAGTATCAACGATGGGTTGATGTCTGTTCGAAAGCGTACCTGAAGCTATGCGACAAAGTGGAACACGGTCAATCTACTTTTTTTGACAGTTATGCGGCAACGGACGAAGCTGAGTTTTTCGCGGTGGTGACTGAATATTTTTTCAGTAAACCCGAACACATGAAACGCTATCGCCCGGAACTGTATCAGGTCATGCAGGGTTTTTACCGGCAGGATCCGGCAGAGAGAGTATCGACCCATCAAGATTAAGAAGGCACCCCCGGCAAAACCTTCGCCGTCGACCTCCTCGATCGGATTTTTATCGATTTCTGTATTGGCAAGTGTTCGCCCTCCATCCAGAGGAGGGGCCCGGGCGATTGTAGAACCTTCCCTTATATATATGGTACAAATAAGGGATAGACCAAGCCGACGGATCCCGGATGTCGTGGTGTGAATCCCCAATCGCGAAATCCCGGCAACAGGAATCCCACGGTCCCGGCGCCGTTGCTGAACGGGCACCGGGTGATATCGAAGCGGGGGAACCATGAAACCGATTCAGCTGATTTTGATGTTGTGCCTGCTCCTGCTGGCGGGTTGCGCCCATCCCATTTCAAAGGGGTTGCGGCACCAGGTGGATCCCGCCCTGTCCTTCCATCAGTTACTGCTCTCCCCCGACACCCATGTGGGTAAAAAGGTGGTTCTGGGGGGCATCATTGTTGAGACGCGCAACCTGAAAAATGTGACTGAAATCGAAGTGGTGGAAAAAGAGCTGGATTGCTTTGGGTATCCCGAATTCGGCGATGAGTCGCGCGGCCGGTTTGTGTTCCGCAAACCGGGCTACCTGGAGGCGGCAATCTATACCAAAGGCCGCATGGTGACCGGCGGAGGTACGCTGGTGGCAACCCAATCCGGAAAAATCGGGGAAGTGGAATACGAGTTTCCCGTGATTGCCGTCGAAGAGCTGAAACTGTGGGATGCGCCCGCCCCGGGTTATGGGTACCCCCGGTATGGTCCCTACGGGGCCCGTTGGGGGCCTTATCCTTACAACCCCTTTTATTTTAACCGGATTTACGGCCCCTGGTACTACCCGTACTTTTGGTAACCCGCCGCTTTAAGGTTGTTGTGGCAAACATTTGCAATAGGGTCGGAGCATCTCGGTATTCTCGCAAACCGCCTGTTCAGGATCTTCGCAGTGTGCGAGACAATACTCACCCGCTTTACTCCAGGCCTCACACCAGCTCCCATGTTTGATGGTCTCGGACGCTTGCACCGCCCCGGTCACTCCAACGGGTTTGGGTTTTGGGGTTGGAGCCGCGGAACACCCAACCAAAAACCATAACATCAGGAAACAAGCCGGATATTTTTTAATCATCACTCCCTCCTGTTGGTTCGTATACCTTAAAGGTAGTTCCATAGTTCCCCCTTGTCAAACTTGCCCTGTGCCTGTCGAAGGACGGCAGGATATATAGTACAATTATTGGAGGATGATCATAATTAGGGAGAAGCTATGAAGGGTATTGTTGAAAATCAGGCTTATCAGCGGAGCATGCAATTTCTTTTGATCGGTTGGTTGATGTTCATGGTCACCCCCGGACCATTGCTGGCCGCAGGCAACTGCCCGCAATACCGGAGCACACCCACCGCACCGGAAGAGTTCCTGGACCTTAAAAACCCTCTGGCCCCGGAGGAAAAAAACCTCAAAGCCGGTGAGCTCATCTACCAACTGCAGGGGCAACCCATCGCCTGCAAAACCTGTCACGGCGAGAACGGCGACGGCCGGGCCGAATCCGGTTACGACTTCAACCCCCTGCCGAGGAACTTCACCTGTGCGGAAACCATGAAACCTTTACCGGACGGACAACTGTTCTGGATCATCAGGAACGGTTCGCCCCATACCCGCATGTACGCCTTCCCCAGCCTGACCGACAAACAGGTGTGGCAGTTGATCCACTACCTCCGCCAGTTTTCAAAATAGCGGGTCCTCCGCGGACGGCGAGTTCCAACAACCCTGCTGCAATTTAAAACCTGTCACCCTGAGCCTGTCGAAGGAAAGGGCGACATGATTCTTCACCTTGTAAAGGGGGCCACCGGAACCGACTGCGTCGGCGCGATGTTGTACCGCTCGAGGTACTCACCGCGAAACGCTTGCGCCTCGAAATGCGCCATGAGCGTTGATTGGGGTACCGCAAATCCGAATCGTCCACACATTCTGGAATACCGGAAAATTGGAACTGCGTTTTCAATATTTTAAAAGAAGGGATTATAGCAGGAACGGCGAATCGCCTCATTAAACTTTCCTCATAAAGGGCAGCTTTCGGCCAAAAGCGGACATTCGGCTGTGGTACAACTATCAGGGGCAGGGCAGCACTTGAATTGTATGGTTCAGCAAGAGTATGATTTGACGGTGCCGGTTAATGGAAAAGATTTTAAAAAGATGGTTACAAAGTAATAGCGTTAATCCTCAGCTATCACCCATTCTTGGCGGGCTTTAATTTTGGTTATCACGCGGTGCCAAAATGCGAATCTAAAATCCTCTTTTGACTTTTTCCGCCAGCAAGTTTGAAAGTCTGGATTGGCATAACGCTGGGTTATCTGATCAAAACGCATAAACATTGCTCTCCAGCAATGATCCCAACCGAGTGGTTGAAAAGGAGTGCTTGCTGGACTGAATCCTAGACCCGTATAGTTTGGCACTTCATTTTCTTTCACTTGGATATAAACCCCATTGATTTCACTGGCCAATAGGTATTGGGCAGTGAGAGTGAAGAGAGCTTCAAATAAGGATGATCTCTCTTTTTTAAACGGACTGATATAAGCTCCTACGTCGATTAGCCTTTGGCCGGAAGAGAAAAAATCCAAGACCTCATCGTATAAATTTGAATGAATGGTAGGGTTGAAATCTGGCAACAGCCGAAATGTTCCCTGGAGACAGCCATTTTGTTTGGAGTAAGCACCTAGATAAACTTGGTTTTCGATGGGACCCAGCCATTTTCTAATTAGGTCGACATTCTGCCCGCCATAATAGGAACCAGTTAAAAGAACATACATCAGCTCCTGGCATTCGACTATTTCTTCCAGGGATGTGCAAACCCGTGCTTCATAGACAGGGCTGCCAAAGTATGAAATGTAAGGCATTTCCAAAACTCCCTCTCCTCATGAGAAGTTCGGAATACCGGAAGTAGACTCTAATCGGGCAAAGATGTCAAGTAGCTGAGTTTGGGTGAGGGATTGGCTGTCGTGGGCGTGTTCTGTGGGCCACTATAAGGCCACTTCTCAGTATCAAATGGAGTCTTTCACACTCACCCAAAGTAGACGCTCACCTAACGCCTTTGATTGGCAGCAACCGGCCAAAAGCGGACATTCATTAAGCCAAAAAGGGGAAATGCCTATTTCCCGGTTCAGTTTTAAATTCCACGAAACGATAGACCCGCCTGTAAGGGTTTATTTATCCAGCAATTCGTTGAC
>JAHELC010000037.1 GCA_024644405.1 Nitrospinaceae bacterium | reverse complement strand
AGCTTCAAGTTCTGTGATTCCCTCTTCTCCAGACGCCGCCACTGAGACTTCAAATGAAAAAGATTCCAGCATCTCCTGTAAAATGTCCCTTGAGGTGGCGTTGTCGTCCACCACCAGAACTTTCATGCCGCGCAGTTCGGATGCGGGCTTGTATTGTTTTTTGGCCTTCTCTTCTCCCAGACCGAAGTTGGCGGTAAAACTGAAAATGCTGCCCCGGCCCTGCTCGCTTTCCACCCAGATTTCGCCGCCCATCATCTCTGCCAGCCGCTTGCTGATCGTTAACCCCAAGCCGGTGCCGCCATATTTTCGGGTCGTTGAGGAGTCTGCCTGCGCAAATGGTTGAAACAGCTTGGCGGCTTGCTCCGCAGTCATACCAATGCCGGTATCTTGAACAGAAAATTTCAGTGTGGCCTGGGCGTCTTCTTTTTTGACCAATTCGGTGGAAACGACAATCTCCCCGGAATCTGTAAATTTGACGGAATTGTTTGATAAATTGATGAGAATTTGCCCCAGGCGCAGTGGATCACCGACAAGTGCCCTCGGCACTGCTGGATCTGTCTTAAATAACAGTTCCAGTCCCTTTTCCTGGGTCTTGATACCCACCAGGGTCGAAATGTTATCCAGTGTATCCTCCAATTGGAAGTCCACAGACTCCATGTCCATTTTGCCGGCCTCGATCTTTGAAAAATCCAGGATATCGTTGATGATACCCAAAAGGGACTTGGCGGAAAGATCTACTTTTTTGAGGTAGTCGTATTGCTTGGCGGTAAGATCGGTTTTTAAAGCCAGATGCGCCATGCCCATGATGGCATTCATGGGGGTGCGGATTTCATGGCTCATGTTCGCTAAAAATTCGCTCTTGGCCTGGGTGGCTTCTTCGGCTTTTTCCTTGGCGGTTAAGATTTCTTGCTCCATGCGCTTGCGCTCGGTGATATCCATAAAGGTGACGACCGCCCCGACAACCTGTCCATTTTTCTTTATCGGCATGCTGGTGTATTCGACGGGTAAAGACGAGTCGTCCTTTCGCCAGAGCACCTCGTCGGCAATGTGATGATCGGTGCCGTCGGCATGGGTTAAGTACATGGGACATTCGATTTTCGGATATGCCGATCCGTCCGCGTGCGAATGGTGAATTTTCTCGTGGACATCATGCCCGATAAGTTCCTCGGGACCGTAACCCAGCATCCGGTTAGCCGCCGGATTGATAAAGGCCACTTTCCCATCCAGGTCCACGCCGAAAATACCCTCGCCGACGGATTGCAAAAGTAAACGGGACTTTTCCTCGGATGCGCGTATCGCCTCTTCGGCTGCTTTTCGTTCGGTGGTATCCTGTTTTGCCGCCACAAAATGCGTTATTTCGCCATCTTCATCCATTATGGGGGAAATAGAGGCGCTTTCCCAAAATTTCTCACCATTTTTCCTTTTATTTCTAAACTCGCCCCTCCAAACTTTACCGGAAAGAATCGTATCCCAGAGTTCTTTGTAATACGATTCGGGATGATCGCCTGACTTTAATACGCTTGGATTCTGTCCGATAGCCTCTTCTGCGGAATAGCCGGTGACTTCGCAGAAAGTGGGGTTGACGTATTCTATGGTTCCATTTTTATCGGTAACCACCACCGAAGCCGGGCTGTTTTCAGTTGCCTGCGAGAGCTTGCGCAGCTCGACGGTTCTCTCCTGCACCTGAGTCTCAAGCTCACGTCGTCTGGCATCAATCGCGCTCACCCGCCAGCGGTACCCCCCAATGAGCGCCCCAATGGCCAACACCACCATACTCATCCTGAACAACGTCGTTTCCCACCATGGCGGGGTCACGGTGATGTGGATCGAGGCTCCCTCCTCGCTCCAGATTCCATCATTGTTGGAACCGGTCACCCTGAAAACATACTCGCCCGGATCCAGGTTGGTATAGGTGGCAAAGCGCCGCGTGATGCCCACCTCGTTCCAGTCTTCATCAAAGCCCTCCAGCCGATACTTGTACTGGTTCTTTTCTGAAGATCGATAGTTCAACGCCGCAAACTCAAAGGAGAACACCCGGTCCAAGTGGGATAGGATCAGGTGATCGGTTTCGAGGATAGAACGCTGCAGCACCGACTCTCCGCCGATAGGTACGGGCTTGTTAGCCAGGAAAAAGCTGGTGATCACGACGGGC
>JAHELC010000040.1:2500-31315 GCA_024644405.1 Nitrospinaceae bacterium | reverse complement strand
AAGATTCAGCCCCGCGAAAATCCGGTCACGATGGAACAGGTAGTCGGAGATCACCACACTGCTGAACAAATCCCGCTGGGCGAGATCCAGGTACTGGTGGTACCGGTTCAGCAAAAAAAAACCTGGGTCTGGAAGGCGTAAGTGGACCGGTCCTCGTAAAATTTGTCCATGAACGGGTTGTCTTCGTCCACCTCGAGGACCAGGCGGGCATCATATTGCTTGGCCAGCCGGTGGGCCAGCGTGGTTTTTCCGGCCCCGATGGACCCTTCAATGGCGATGAATCTCGGTTCCTGCATGGAGTTGTTTCAAGTGAGTTAATGAGTCCGGATTCCCCTTCCGGGGAACCCGCAGGTTTGCTTCAAGCCGACGGTTTCAATTGCTGAGAATTTCCTTGATGGTCATTTTTAACTCCCGGAGGTCCGCCGATTTGATCACGTAGGCCTCCGAGGCCCAGAGTTGGAATTCCTGCTTGTACGTTCCATAAGCCGAGCACAATATGACCGGGATGTCTTTCTGGTTTTTCTTGAGCTCTTTGAGAAAATCGAAGCCGCTCATACCCGGCAGTTTGACATCCAGGGTGATCAAATCCGGCGGGTCTTCTTCTATTTTCTTGAGAGCCTCCTCGGCGTTGCCGGCCAGCGAAACTTCGTAACCGGCATCGCGCAACTCCTCCTGGTACAGCAGGCGAATATTATCTTCGTCATCCACAACCAGAATTTTCTTCACAACGACCTCCTGTGATTCGCAGGAAACCTCCCGGAAATTGCAGGAACGATCCCTGACGCCGGTGCCAACATTAAAACCTCAATGGGCGAAAGTAACTTTACCCTCTCGCCATAACGCCCCAGCCTGTTGGCCCTGCGCCGAGCAGCGATGAACCCCTAGTTTTTATTATAATCAGGAAGGTTTTGCAACGGTAAATACCGGCCCGGCCCGGGTTCGATAACAGTCAGGTTATTTGGATGCAAGAGCCCGTTGGTACAATCGTGCATAGTGTTTCGCCGCCTGATTCCAGCTGAAATCCTGTTGCATTCCGTTCAACATGAGGCTCCGCCAGACTTGTTTCCTGGGGTATAAGTCCAGTGCCTTCTTGATGAGGGGGACCCATTCGCTCGCCTTTGTGGGTTTCAAAAGAAATCCGGTACCCGTATTTTTCTTGGGGTTAAAGGCCTTGATCGTATCGGCCAGACCGCCGACCCGGCGCACCACCGGCACGGTCCCGTAGCGGAGGGCATACATCTGGGTCAGGCCGCAGGGTTCGTAAAGCGAGGGCATTAACAGTAAGTCACTTCCGGCGATGATTTGATGTGCCAGTTTTTCGTGGAATCCCTGAATGAAACGAAACCGCTTCGGATATTTTAGGTTCTGCTCCTCAAAAAACATTTCGTACCGTTTGTCGCCTGCACCCAGGATCACCAGGGCGGCGTCCTGCTCCATGAGTTCCCCGAAACGCTGAACCATCAAATCGATTCCCTTCTGCGGCGAGAGACGGGTCACCATGCAGAGCAGCGGCGTTTGTTCCGCCAGTTTGAGGGACAGCTTCCGCGCCAGACTTTTTTTGCACGCCTGCTTTCCCTTGAGCGATTTGGGGCCATAGCGGGCTTTGATGCAGGAATCCGTCTGCGGATCCCACTCCTCATAGTCGGCCCCATTTAAAATGCCGGACAGCTTGCCCTGATGATGACGCAACACGCTGTCCATTTGAAACCCGTATTCAGGGGTCAGAATTTCTTTGCTGTACGTTTTGCTGACGGTCGTCAGCCGGTCCGCGTAAACCAGAGCCGCTTTCAAAAAACTGAAATAACCGTAAAACTCGACACCTTCCAGCGTGAACACGTTCCAGGGTAGGTGGGCCAGGGGCAAATACCGTTCGTCAAAATTTCCCTGGTAACCCAGATTGTGAATGGAAAAAACCGAGCGGGTGTTTTTAAAAAACACATCGCCAGCGAATTCAGTCTTCAGGTAACAGGGAATCAAGCCGGTTTGCCAGTCGTTGCAGTGGATAATGTCCGGTTGAAAATCGAGGGCTTTGCAGGCTTCCAGCACCGCACGGCTGAAGAAAATAAAACGTTCTGGGTTGTCGGAGAATTCGCCCTCGGCGTCCCCGTACAGTCCCTCCCGGTCAAAAAAACCGTCTTGACCGACAAAATAGACGGGTACCGAGCGGTTCAGCCGGCCCTCATGCAGTTCTCCGGGTACGGTGACCGGCCCGACGGGTACGGCCACCGTCAATCCCATCGGTTTGATGGCGCGTTTGGCTTGTTTCACACAGCGGTATTTTGGGAGGATCACCCGGACATCATGGCCCTGTTGCTTCAGCGCCAGGGGCAGGGCACTCGACACGTCGCCGAGACCGCCGGTTTTAGCGAACGGGTACACCTCGGGGGAAGCAAACAGTATATTCAAAGGACGAGCCATAAAAGGAAGGGTGGCGCACTCGACAGCGACGTGGTTTGTAGTCAGAGTTTGGGATGAAACTCCGTTGGCCACGCATTTTATGGTAAAGTGGACCATAGATAAACGTTAAAATGAAATAATATCAGGCAGGATATGTCCCATCCTCTGGCAGAAAAAAAAGTTGTGCTCGGCGTGTCCGGCGGCATCGCGGCTTACAAAGCGGTGGAGCTTTCGCGTCTTCTGGTCAAAGAAGGGGCGCAGGTGTATGTGGTGATGACCGAGAACGCCAAACAGTTCATCACCCCGCTCACCTTTGAAGCGCTGACGGGCCACCCCGTTTACCACGAAATATTCGGAGGCGAGGCTTCCGCCTCGATGGAGCATATCCGTGCGGCGGAAAATGCCGATTTGATGATCGTTGCGCCCGCGACCGCCAACTCCATCGGGAAAATGGCGCACGGTTTGGCGGATGACCCGTTGTCGACCCTGTTCTCGGCGTTTGCCGGTCCCGTTCTCATCGCCCCGGCGATGAACGACAAGATGTGGTCCAATGCCGCCGTCCAGGAAAATCTTCGGACCTTGAAAAAACGGGGAGTTGAGATCATTGACCCGGAAGCGGGAGATTTGGCTTGCGGTACCGTCGGGCTGGGCCGACTGGCGGAACCGGAGCGTTTGCTGACAGTGGTTCGCAAAGGCCTGCTCCGCCAAAGCGATCTGTCGGGCCTGCGCATTTTAGTGACCGCCGGGCCGACCCGGGAACCCCTCGACCCGGTGCGTTTCATCACCAACCGGTCCTCGGGGAAAATGGGATACGCCCTTGCCCGCCAGGCACGGAGCCGGGGGGCAGAGGTGACGCTGATCAGCGGACCGACGCATCTGGACCCGCCTTTCGGAGTGACCCTGTTGAATTGCCAGCGGACCGGGGAGATGGCTCAACTGGTACTCGATCACCTGCCGCGGTGTGACGTGTTGATCATGACGGCCGCCGTGGGCGATTTTGCTCCGGAGTCCGTTCAGAAGGAAAAAATCAAAAAGAATGGTGAAAAATCTTTCATGCTTAAGCTGCATCCCACACAGGATATCCTGAAAGAGGTGGCGCAACAGAAATCCAACCAGGTCATCGTTGGGTTTGCCGCGGAAAGCGAAAATATTGTACAGAGCGCCACCGAAAAACTGCAGCGCAAACAGCTCGATTTAATTGTCGCCAACGACATCAGCGCCCCTGGGATAGGGTTTCAATCCGATAACAACCAGGTGGTCCTCATCGACCGCAACGCCCAGGTCGAATCGCTTCCGCTTCTTTCCAAAACGGAAATCGCCGATATTCTCCTCGACCGTATTCTCGGACAACTCAACGAGCGATAACTATTCCTGGATTATTTTTTAGAGGGTTTGGGAGCGTCTGCCGCACAGCGGAATCCTACCGTTTTGCTGCGCGCTTTAGGGACCGTGGCGTTGCGGTAGGTGAGACGGACATCTTCGGCGTTGTTTTTCCAGTTGCCGCCGCGAATGATCTTATAGTGGCCTTTGTCCGGTCCGGGCGGGTTTTCCTTGGGCGAAAACAGGTAATATTCCGGAAAATGCCAGTCCTGAACCCACTCGGCGACATTGCCGGATAAATCGAAAACCCCGTAATCCGATTTCCCTGTGGGATAGGACCCCACCGGAGCGGTCTTGCCGACATGGTTGTTGAAATTAAGCCGGGTTTTATCGGGCTCCTCGTTTCCCCAGGGATACTTGACCGGACGTTTGCCGCGTGCGGCCTTTTCCCATTCCGCTTCGGTGGGCAGGCGTTTGTTTTTCCACTGGCAGAACGCCTGCGCCTCTTTCCAGGTGACCCCCACCACCGGTTGATTGGATTGGTTGAAGCTGGCGTCTTCCCAGTAGCGGGGCAGTGTGGTGATCCGGGTGGTGTCGATATATTTTTTATATTCCGCGTTGGACACTTCATAAAGGTCAATATAATAAGCGTCGAGGATCACCTCGTGAGCCGGGTCTTCCGGTCCCAGCATATGCCGGTCCGCCTGAAAAATGGCAACCGGGTCCAGCTCCCTCAAAGATTTCCGGCTCCCCATTTCAAAAGAACCCTGCGGAATGAGAGCCATTCCGGAATAAGAGGCGGGGATTGACTTTTTTGGAGAGGCTCCCCAGGCTCCATTTGTCAGCGCCAGTGACAGGACCGTGGACAACATGATGATTCTAAAAACCATAAGCCGTAACAGTTCGATTACACTAACCTAAATGGTTAACCGATGAGTAAAAGTTTTCAAGAGGTTGTACGTTGACACCATAGGTTAATCATAATAGAATTTCAACAAACATACTAATTTGTTTTTCCAGCGGACTTTGGCCGGCACCCCACGCGCCAGGGCCTGACACAGGTCGACTCATTATGGACAAGCCAAAAAAAGAGCCCATCGCTTTACGCCATAAGCAGGAACAAAAGCTGTGCCTGAACTGTGGCTTCCCCAACCGGCCTTCCGACAAGCGTTGCATGTACTGTAATGCCAGTGTTGCGGAAGATAAGGGCCTCATCGCTTGGTTTCGCCATACCTATTATGTTTTACGCTGGCGTTGGCAACTCAAACACAGGCGTGAAAATCTCGATCACCAGCCTCGCAAAAGGGTTTTCAGTTTCGTAGGCTACTTTATGATCGGCCTGGTGCTAACCCTGGCCGGAGCCTACTTTTTTATCACTTCGCTGGCAGACAACAGCTTTACCAGCGGTCTGATTGCCGTACTCCTTCTCCTGTACGGATTCTTTACCTTCAAATCCCTGTTTTCCCAGAAATAGAATTGATTTCAGGCACCACGTTTTAGAATTTCTGTAAAAATCCTTTGGGTTCTCCCGGCCGGGATGAAAGAGCCTGAAATCTGTTATCATTTATAATGGGATGTATCTTTGGCGTGTATAGAAGCATCTGAATCGCGAGGCCCAGGAAATATGACTGAAACGAATACAACAAAAGAGCGACATATTACCCTCCCGGTGAAGGGGATGACCTGCGCCAGTTGCGCCTCCCGTATTGAAAAAAAAGTCGGCGAGCTGGATGGCGTGGACCAGGCGGGCGTCAATTTCGGCGCCGAATCCGTTACCGTGGACTTTGATCCCGATCGGACCTCTCCCGAATCAATTATACAAACTATTGAGAAAATTGGGTTTAATGTTCCGACGATGAAGCGGACTTTTCCTGTGGAAGGCATGACTTGTGCCTCCTGTGTTTCCCGCGTTGAAAAAAAGCTGCGAAGCCTGGAGGGGGTGACGGATGCACAGGTCAACCTCGCCAACGAGCGCGCCACGGTTGATTATCTGGAAACCCGCCTGGGGATGAAGGATTTCCGGGAGGCTCTGGAGCAAATCGGTTACCACGTGCCTCAAGAGGAAATCGAGGACTTGTCCAACCGTGAACTGGAGGAGGCACGGCACCGGCAGGAATCCCGGCTATTGACCGTAAAATTGGTTTTCAGCGGTATTGCGAGTGTCTTGATCATGGCCGGGAGCATGCGGGACACGCTGGGATTTCTTCCGGCGTGGGAGCTGGCAAACTATAATTTCCTGTTTTTTCTACTGGCCACTCCGGTTCAATTCTGGGGCGGCGGGCAATTTTACAAAGGCACATGGACGGGTCTCAAGCACGGTTACGCCGACATGAATACCCTGATCGCTGTTGGGACTTCGGTCGCCTATGCCTACAGCGTGTTCGCCACATTTTTTCCATCGGCTCTGAAAATGTTCGGACCGGAAGTGCTGGTGTATTACGACACCTCGGCCATGATCATCACCCTCGTATTGATGGGCCGCCTGCTGGAAGCCCGTGCCAAGGGCCGGGCCTCGGATGCCATCAAGAAACTGGTCGGCCTGCAGCCCAAAACTGCACGCGTCGAACGCGAAGGCAGAGAACTCGATATTCCGGTGGAACAGGTCGCACAAGACGACATTCTCCTCGTCCGTCCGGGGGAGAAAGTTCCTGTGGACGGCGTTCTCGTGGAGTGGCCGACCACGATTGACGAGTCGATGATTACCGGAGAAAGCATCCCGGTCGAAAAACAGGTCGGCGACTCCATCATTGGTGGCAGCATCAACAAAACCGGTTATTTTAAAATGAGAGCCACCCGCCTGGGGAAAGATTCGGTGCTTGCGCACATTATCAAGATGGTGGAAGAAGCTCAGGGATCGAAAGCGCCGGCGCAACGATTGGCCGACCAGGTGGCGGGGATTTTCGTCCCCATTGTGATCGCTTTCGCCAGTCTCGCATTTATCGTCTGGTGGGTCTGGGGTTCCTCGCTGGCCTCACTTCCGACAGATCCGTTTTTGTTTGCGATGATGATTTTTATTTCCGTGATGATCATAGCCTGCCCCTGCGCTTTGGGGCTGGCGACACCCACTGCGATCATGGTGGGAACCGGACGGGGTGCGGAACTGGGTGTATTGATCAAAGGCGGGGAAATCCTCGAGCAGGCGCAGAAGATCGATACGGTCGTGTTCGATAAAACCGGGACACTGACCCTGGGCCAGCCGGAGGTGACGGATATTGCCATACCCCCCGACCAGGACATGAACGATATCGAATTGCTGGCCATGGCCGCTTCACTGGAAAAGGGATCCGAACATCCGTTGGGCGAGGCAGTGGTGGCAGCGGCGCAAAAACGCGATATCCTTCTGGCACCCATGGAGGATTTCCAGGCGCTCCCCGGGTTCGGTGTGCGGGCGCGCGTGGATGGCCATGAGGTGGTTTTGGGCAACCGCAAACTGATGGAAGATGCCGGACTGGATCTTTCCTCTGTCGAAACCGAGTTGGATGTATGGACCCGGGAGGGCAAAACTCCCATGCTGGTTCAAGTGGACGGACGTCTGGGCGGTGTGATCGCCGCCGCTGATCAAATCAAACCTCACGCTGTCGATGCGGTGGCGCGGCTGAAACAAAAAGGGATGAAGGTGGTGATGATCACCGGGGATCATGCGCTGACCGCCCGGGCTGTGGCCGACATCCTGGGCATCGATGAGGTTCTCGCCGAGGTGCTTCCCGGAGACAAGGCGAATGAAGTGAAACTATTGATGGAGCAGGGCCGCTTCGTTGCCATGGTGGGGGACGGCATCAATGACGCACCGGCGCTGGCACAGGCGCATATCGGGATCGCCATGGGGTCGGGGACCGATATTGCCGTGGAAACCTCGGATATCACTCTCATGTCCAAGAATCTGAACGCCGTGTCGGATGCCATTGAACTCAGCCGGTCGACCCTGCGGAAAATCAAGCAGAACCTGTTCTGGGCGTTCTTCTACAATATTCTGGGCATCCCGATCGCCGCCGGCGTGCTTTATCCCGCGTACGGCATTCTTCTGAAACCCCTGTTTGCGGCGGCCGCCATGTCGTTCAGTTCCGTTTCGGTGGTCAGCAATTCCCTGCTGCTGAAACGGTTTAAACCTTCCCGTACATCGTCCCGGTGACCGGACGATTCAACTCCCTCCCTGCTTGAGAGTGAATTGCGGTTGATCGCGAAAGTTTTTGCTGTAACGGATCGATTCATCCTTGAGTACCAGCATCGCTTCGACATTGTCCATCGATTCGACCCACTCGATTCCTTTGTCCGGTCCCATGACGAAAACGGCGGTCGCCAGGGCGTCGGCGTCCATGACTTCGGTGGAGATGATGGTGGCCGAGATCATCAGACGCGCGGGTTTTCCGGTTTGCGGATCGAAAATGTGATGGTAGCGTACGCCGTCTTTGATGAAATAGCGCTGGTAATCGCCGGAGGTGGCGACGGCCTGGTTTTTAACGGCAAACGCCGCCAATAGGTTCTGCGGTTTCCGGGGATGCTGCAGACCAATATTCCAGGGGGTCTGCTTGTTTTTCTGACCGAAGGCGAACAAATCGCCGCCGGCGTTGACGATGCCGTTCGGAACCCGGCTGCGTAACAGGGAGATGGCGCGGTCGACCGCGTAGCCTTTGGCCAGTCCACCGACGTTGATGGCCATGCCGCGCCGCTTCAGTCGCACGGTGTGATCCTTGATTTCAATGTTTTTGTAATTGACCAGAGAGGCTGTTTTGCGAAGGGTGTTCTTACCGGGAATAATTTCCTTCTCACCGTCAAAATCCCACAGCTGAACCAGAGGTTCCACTGTAATGTCGAACGCCCCGCCGGATTGCCCGGACCAATAGATGCCTTCCCGGATGACTTCTTCCACTTCGGGGGATACGGGAATGGCCTTTTTGCCTGCGGCCCGGTTGATGCGGGAGATTTCCGAATCGGGGATGTAGGTGCTCATCAACTGCTCGATGCGTTGCATTTCGTTAAATGCCTGGGTGGTGATGGTTTGAACGAGTTCCGGGTCGGAATGGGAGACGGTGATTTCGACCAGCGTTCCCATGATGAATTGCGTACGGCGCGTGGGTTGATCGCCAGCGCCATCGCAGGCATTGAGGACAATTCCTGCCCACAGGACTGCGGTGATTATTTTAAAAGAGAGACGTTTCATGGTTCAGGCTTTCAGTTCGTTGACAAGGATTTCGCGGTTGTACACTGCCTGAACGTCGGACCGGCGGAGCAGGCCGATCACTTTGTTGGAATCGCCGACCTTGACCACCGGAATTTGTTGGACATCCAATTCGGAAAACTTGGCCAACGCTTCGTTCAGGTTGTGGTTGGGTTTTAAAGTCACTACATCAGGGGTGGCGAGGTCACGGGCGAGGCCGGTTTCTTCCATGCCTTCTTTCTGGGCGGCGTCACGAATGTCCGAAAACGAAATGATTCCCACCATGTCTCCCTCCCCGTTCACCACCGGATAATACAAATGACGTGAATAGGATACGATCTCCAGGATTTTTTTGAAAGGCATTTCCTCGGGAATGGTGACGACCTCATCGGTCATCACGTCGCGAACGAACATGGTGCTCAAGAGGGTTATGGCTTTACCGCGTTGGATATTGATGCCCCGGTTGAGCAGGGACTGAACGTAAATGGAATTTTTTGTGAAGCGCCGCATCGTGTAAGTGGCGACAATACAACACACCATGCTGGGAAGGACAATGGTGTAATCCTGGGTCATTTCAAACAGGATGAGAATACTGGTCAAGGGGGCCTGCATCACGGCACTGGCCAGAGCGGCCATACCGACCAGCGCATAAGTTTCACTGGATGCGGTCCACTCGGGAAGAATTCCGTGAACCGCCGTCCCGAAAGTCGCCCCGACCATGGCGCCGATGAACAGGGAAGGGGCAAAGGTGCCGCCAACGCCGCCGGAACCGAGGGTCACGGCGGTAGCGATGATTTTGGTGAAAACCAGGGCCAGCGTCATGCCCCAGAACAGATTCCCGTGCAGCACCTGCTCCATCTCCTGGAACCCGTTGCCCCGTATCTGGGGAGTGAGTAATGCCAGAAGTCCGACGATCAACCCTCCGATGGCAGGTTTGAGGATGACGGACAGGTTAACCTGTTCATCGAAAAATTTCTGGCTTCGATAGTAAGTTTGAGTGAACAGATACGCTGTGACTCCACACAGGATTCCGAGCAGGAGGTAAAAGAATATTTCCGAAGGGTTGACGACTTCATGCATCGGTATTTTGAAAGTCATCTCGTCACCTTCGAGAGCATGTCCCGTCACGGTGCCCATGACTGAAGCGATAATAATGGGGCTGAGGGAATGGATGGTGAATTCGCCGAGAATGATTTCCATTACGAAGATCATTCCTGCCAACGGCGCGTTGAACGTCGCCGCGATGCCCGCCGCAGCGCCACACCCGACCATGATGCGGATGCGTTCGCTCGAAAGCTTCATCATTTGTCCGAACACCGAGCCGATCACCGAACAGATTTGCACTGTGGGTCCGACTCTTCCCGCGGACCCCCCGGACCCGATGGTGATGGAAGAGGTGAGCGCGCAGACGGACAGGACCCGCTTGCGGATTATCCCTTTTTTCAGGACAACCGCTTCCATCACGCGGTCGACGCCATTCTCAGCAACGGCTTCCGGAAAAAAGTGGCGCGCAAGGCCGATCACCAATCCTCCCAGCATCGGCATGAAGGGCATCAGGACCATCACCATCCCGGCGGAGAGTCCCAGCAGGAGCCCCTTGTCGGAAAAAATGAGGGAAAAAAAATCGATCATCCACCGGAACACGGTGGAGGCGGCACCGGCAAGAATTCCAATCAACGCGGCCAGGATGAGCAGGTGGTATTCCTTGCCAAAAAAACTTTTGATTCCTGTTGGTAATGCGTCGCTTGGCTCGTTCATCGGTTCCGGGGAAGGGGTTCAGTAACCAATTCATTATAAAGGGTGTCAGAGACCCTGACCAGTGTGAGGAACAAAAGAATTTTTTAGAGAGGCAGGGCGGACGATTGCCTGCGGATGGCTGTTATGATATGCTCGTCACCGCTCGTTGAGAAATGAGGGCACCCATCCTTTGGCTTTTCAGTTTTTCGTCCCTCCGAAAGCCGGATGACCCCGGAAAAATTAAAATTGCTGTCTAGAGGAGACTCAATGGTCAAGATTGCGCCTTCGATTTTATCGGCCGACTTCAGCCGGCTGGGAGAAGAAGTGAAAGCCGTGGAAGAAGCGGGAGCGGACTGGATTCACGTGGATGTGATGGACGGGAAATTCGTTCCCAATATCACGGTCGGCCCGCTGGTTGTGGAATCCCTGCGCAAGGTGACGCAGCTTCCTCTCGACGTGCATCTGATGATCGAGAACGCGGATCATTATATTGAAGACTTCGCGAACGCTGGTGCGGATATCATTTCGGTTCATGCCGAAGCCTGCCCGCACTTGCACCGCACCATCCAGAGCATCAAGGAGAACGGCGCGAAAGCCGGAGTGGTGCTGAATCCTGCGACGACCCTGTTCGCCCTCGACGAAATCATCGAGCAGGTTGACATGGTCCTGTTGATGTCGGTCAACCCCGGATTCGGCGGCCAGCAATTTATCGGCTCCGTGCTCAGCAAAATCGAATTGCTGCGCAATACCCTGAACGAATCGGGGGTGGAGTTGGACCTGGAAGTGGACGGCGGGATAAAACCGGACAACGCGGCGATGATCAAGAAGGCCGGAGCCAACGTGCTGGTGGCCGGATCCGCGATCTTTGGGAGTGATGATTATAAAAAAGCGATAGAGGAACTTCGGAGCGCTTGAGGATCGGCTCTGATTCAGCGGGCGAACAGCTGCTTGAACCCACCGAAAAACGTATGCACTGTGTTCCAGAACTCGGCGCTTTTTAGTTTCTGACCGGCTTCCTTCATGCCGGGGTCCAGACGAAGCGCTTCTTCATAAGAATGGATCGCGCTGGAGTAGTTGGCGTCCGCCGCATAGATCAACCCCAGATTATAATAACCCGAGGCATAGTCCGGTTTCAGCTCGATGGTTTTGCGGATCATTTGTTCCGCGTCACGGTTCTGGTAGCGACGCAGGTAGATGAGTCCCAGGTTGTTGTATGCAAACGCATACTCCGGATCGAGATGAATTGCTTTCCGGTATTCGTTTTCCGCTTTCGTGAATTGGTGGCTGTTGTCATACAACAGTCCCAGATTGAAATGAACTTTGGATTCTCCGGGGTTCAACCGGATGGATTCCACATATTCTTTTTCAGCCAACCGGACCTTGTTCATGGATTCATAAAGGATGCCCAGGTTGAAACGAATTTGGGAATCTTCAGGATTCAGCCGGGCCGCTTCCTTCAAAGCCAATTCCGATTCCGCATATTGGTCCAGTTTGAGGTGCACCAATCCCAGATTATTGTATGTATCCGGATCTTCCGGCTTTAATTCCAGCGCTTGCTGGTAATTTCGCAGGGCTTCTTCCAACTGCTCCCGGCCTTCATACAGGATTCCCAGATTGAACAGAGCATCGTAGTCATCGGGGTTCAGGCCCAGGGTCTTGTGATAGGATTCCTCGGCCTGATCCAAGTCCTCCAGATGCTCGTAAATCAGGGCCAGGTTGAAATGGACGATATGATTCTCCGGATTCAAGTCAATGGCTTTTCGATAAGCATTTAATGAAGCTTCATATTTTTCCTGGCGATAGAGAATTACGCCCAACTTGATCCAGGCTTCTTCGATTTCCGGATGATGGTAAACCGTTTTTTGAAATACATGTTCGGCCGGGCCGTATTCTTTTCTTTGAAAATGCAGGTTGCCCAGCAGGTACAACGCATCCGGGTGTTCCGGTTCCAGCTTCAGGGCGGTTTCCAGTTCTGCATGGGCCAGATCATATTGCTCCCGGAGGGTGTACAGCTTGGCCAGTTGAGCGTGGCCGAATACGTTCTCGCGGTCCAGTTGAGTCAATTCCTTGAGAATCGTTTCCGCGTTATCATATTCTTCCAGTGATTCATACAGGTATCCCAGTTTGGAATACACCTCGCTATCCATCGGATCGAGCCGCAACACTCTACGGTAGGCTTCCAGAGCCAAACGGTCCTGATCCTGGGCTTGATACAACAGTCCCAGATTGTACTGGGCGTTGATGTAATAGGGGTCTAACTGTAAAGTGGTTTCAAATTCCTCTTCAGCCAGAGAATAATTCTTGAGCTGATAATATAGCAGGCCCAGGTTGTTGTGCGCGGCTGTGTACTTCGGATTGAGCCGTAACGCTTCCTTGTATTCGGATTCGGCTTCATCGAAACGTTTTTGCTCAAAACGCAGATAGCCCAGTTGGTTGTGGATCTGCGCATCGTTCGATTTCAGGGATAGAGCCTTTTGATACTGGTATTCCGCTTCGATGAAGTTTTTCAGGTTGGCCGCAAGATTACCCAGGAAAAAGTGAGCTTCCGCATTTTTAGGGTCCAGCTTCAAAGTCTCCTTGTATTCCGCCTCCGCCTTGTCCGGTTCTCCCAGATTGTTGTACAGGTTGGCCAAATCCAAATGCGCGTATACATTTTTGGGGTTGATCTTGAGGGCTGATCGGTACTCCCGCTCGGCTTCGAAAAAACGTTCCTGATCGAAATACAGATTACCCAGGTTGTATCGGGCCTGCCCGTAGTCGGGGTCCAGTTGCAACGCTTTCAAATAAGCTTGCTCGGCAGCGCAATAGTTTTCCTGGCAGGCATACAAAAGACCCAGGTTGTGATGGGGCAGGGTGTACTCGGGGTCGATTTCAAGCGCCGTTTTGTATTCGGTTTCGGCCTTGTCCCACAGTTTCTGTTCGTAATAAAGGGAGCCAAGGTTGTTCCGGGTGCGTGCGTTATCCGGATCGAGCTCGAGGCTTTTCTGGTAATGGAATTCTGCGTCGGTAACACGCTTCTTCTGGTGGCTGATGGCCCCCAGTCCCAAATGAGCCTCAGCGCAAAACGCATCATGCTCAAGCGCTTTCTGGTACTCGTGTTCGGCAAGGTCGTACATCGACTTGCCCAGATAAAAATCGCCGAGGGCGCAAATCGCCTCCGCATCCCCAGGATTTTGACGAATATCCTGCTTGAACTGTTCTTCCTCTTCCCCGAAGTTCATACTGATTTATCCTGAATGTTAATGTATAAAATTAGCATAACGCCTAATCCACAATTTTTCCACAACGATTCACTACAATTTTAAAAATAATTAAATCAAAGAGTTATAGTTATAAATATCGGATACTGGAACAATTCGGGAAGAGGGGGAGGGGCAGAATTCAGAATCGGTATCGGGGGCATGTTAAATTCAGGTTGGGGTCCCTGGGCTAGTGGCCGGCCAAGGACTGAGCATCGAAAGCCCTGCCTATTTTCTCCATTTTTAGTGGGTTTATCCTTGTAACCGGTCTTGAAATCAGGCTAAAATCAGCTGACTCAAGGACTTATTTTTAAGTGTTGTCCAGGGCTTGGGAATCACCCGGCCTTGATTTTTATATCTTCACGGGAGGATTTCCACCATGATGGGAATTGGTTTTCCAGAGTTGATGATCATTCTGGTCATCATCATGATTATCTTTGGGGCGGGTAAACTGCCGGAAATCGGTAGCGCCTTCGGACGCAGCATCAAGAATTTTAAATCGTCCATGAAAGAGGCGGAAGAGGCGGAACAAACCGCTCAGGTTGAAGAGGGAGCCGAAGGGCAAGCACCGGCCGAGGAACTCCAGCAGGAAAATTTGAGCGATGAGGAAAAAGAACGACTGGCCCGTGAAAAGGCTCAGGCCGAAGGCGAAGCCAAAGACAAGGCCATGAAAGACAAGGCGGAAGCGTTCACCGCGTCGTTGCCGAGAAAAGGCAGTTACGATTTTGCCAAGGAACAAGCTGAACAGGCCGAAAAGAAAGCCAAGGCATAAAAAAAGGGTCAACGCCGATGCGGCGTGTCACCCTTATATGCAGTATCAGGCAGTCTTCCCGTTTAAAAAGATAAGAGCCCTGACCTTTTATCAGGTCCAGGGCTCTTTTAAATTGTCCTGCGTCCAGACCGACCAGCCGTCGATATCCTTGTAGATCCCGTTGGTGTAAAAATTGAACGGATCGAAATAACGGATACCCTGTTCCCGGTCCAGTTCAAAGTTAACCTGAGCGGCCTGCGCGGGATTATTCTTGCTCTCCAGAAACTGCTTGCCGTCCACCCCGGACAACGAAAAAATCTCATCCATGGTGTCCATGGGGTAATCTCCGGAGTCGACCACCTCCTGAACCTTGGCCATGATCTGTTCCACCGTTTCCGGGGGCAAATGATGCATTTTCATAAATCACAATCCTTCAAAAATGTGTGTTTCCTGAATTATATAAAAATTTGCAGAAGAATCAATATAGTTCGGAGAAATTCCTGCCGGAGACAACGAGGGATCAGGGGCTGGCAAGGGTGATGACGGGACCCGGGAACAGGCCCAGCTCAACTGTCCCCAGTACGCCGATAATGATCACCAGCAGGGTGATGGGGGTGAGGGATATTTGGAACTCACCTTTGGGTTCTTTCATGTACATGAAAACGATCACCCTCAGGTAGTAGTAAAAGGAGATGGCGCTGTTCAGCACCGCCAGCACCACCAGGATCACGTAACCTTCGTTCAGCGCCGCCTGGAAGATGTAAAACTTGGCGACAAACCCCGCCAACGGGGGCAGTCCGCCCAGGGAGAGCAGGAATATGGACATGGCCAGGCCCAGCAGGGGGGCCTGGAATCCCAGGCCGGAATAATCTTCAAGCTCCAGGTTTTCCCTGCCGTCGCGGCCGAGCAGGATCACGATGCCGAATGCTCCAAAGGTCATGAAGGCGTAGGCCAGCATATAAAAGACCAGGGCGGAACTGGCCAGCGAGCTTTTGGCGATAATGGCGATCAGGATGTAGCCGGCGTGGGAGATGCTGGAATAGGCCAGCAGACGCTTGATGTTGGTCTGCATGATGGCTCCCAGGTTGCCCACAAACATGGTGATCACGGCGACGATACTTAAAATCATTTCCCAGGAAGGGGCCAGCTCGGGCATCGCAACCGTGAAAACCCGGAAGAACGCCGCAAAGGCCGCAGCCTTGGGACCCACCGCCATAAACGCGGTGACCGGGGTGGGCGCGCCCTGGTAGACATCCGGAGTCCACATGTGGAACGGCACCGATGCGACCTTGAACCCGAAACCCGCCACCAGCAGAACCACTCCCATCAACAACAGGGGCTGGGAAAGAGCCTGACCACCGCTTAACGCTGCGGCAATGCCGGCCAGCTTGGTCGTGCCGGTGGAACCGTAGAGGAGGGTCATGCCATACAGGAGGAATCCTGTCGCGAAGGCCCCCAGCAGGAAATATTTCAGGGCGGCTTCGTTGGACCGGGTATCTCCCCGGCGAATGCCCGCCAGGACATACAGGCATAGGGAAACGATTTCGATGCCCAGGAAAATCATGATGAGATCGGTCGAGGACGCCAGGATGATCATCCCCACCGTGCAGAACATGATTAGGCTGTAATATTCACCGACCCGGATTTTTTCCCGCCGGTTGTAATCGACCGAAAGCAGGATGGCCAAGGCAGAACTCAGGCAAAAAATCATCGTGAAGAAAACCGACATGTGGTCGACCACGTAACTGCCACCGAAGGAGGCCACCGGCCAGTCGGTTTTGGCGAAACTGCTGATCGCCGCCATCAGCAGACCGGTCAGGGCGACGAACACCAGGACGGATTTGTTTTTGCCGATAAACAAATCCAGCAGCATGACCAGCATGGTGAACACGCTGAGCACCAGAACGGGCGCCAGACTGATCAAATCGATTTCAGGTGCGGCAATCATTTCCACTACAAATCCTTTTACAGTTAATGAGCCCCGTGTGGGACGGTATCGGCCTGAGCCATTTCAATGCCCGTCTCCACCGACGCGTGATGATCCTGCGGAGCATGTTTGCCCTTCGGTGTTACTTGCGTGATCAGGTGCTCGATGGACGCATCAAACGTTTTGGTGAACGGTTTCGGATAAAATCCGATCCAGAACACGAACAGGATGAGCGGGATCATGGTGCACAATTCCCGCGGCGTCATATCCGTTAATTTTTCGTTTTCCGGATGTTTGATTTCGAGAAACATCACCCGCTGGAACATCCACAGCATGTAACACGCGGCCAGGATGACTCCGCTGGTGGCGATTATGGCGAAACCCATTTCGTTCTGGAACATCCCCAGGAGAACCAGGAATTCGCCGATGAACCCGTTGGTTCCGGGCAGGCCCACTGATGACAGGGTCATAATCATAAAACATACGGTGAACACGGGAATGACCTTGGCCAGCCCGCCGAAATCCGCGATGAGCCGCGTGTGCCGCCGGTCATAGATCATGCCGACCAGCAGAAAGAGCGCTCCCGAAGTGATGCCGTGATTGATGTTCTGCAACAAAGCGCCCTGCAGTCCGTAATGGTTGAAGGCGAAAATTCCCAGCATGACGAATCCCAGGTGGCTCACACTGGAATAGGCCACCAGTTTTTTGAGGTCTTCCTGCATCATGGCGACCAGAGCTCCGTAAATAATACCGATCACCGCCAGGCCGCAGACATAGGGCAGGAATTCAACACTGGCTAAAGGAAACAAGGGCAGGTTGAAGCGGAGAAATCCGTAAGTCCCCATCTTCAGCAGAACCCCGGCCAGGATGACACTGCCCGCAGTAGGCGCTTCCACGTGGGCGTCCGGCAGCCAGGTGTGGAACGGAAACATCGGCACCTTGATGGCGAACGCCAGGAAGAACGCGCAAAACAGCCATTTCTGCTGGATCATATCCAGATTGATTTCCCGGGTGATCAACATGATATCGGTGGTGAACACGCCGACCGTCTGGTGGAAATGGAAGTAAATCCAGATGATGGCGACCAGCATCAGCAGGGAGCCGACCGCGGTATAAATGAAAAATTTCACCGCCGCGTAAATACGGCGGGGTCCGCCCCAGACACCGATGATCAGGTACATCGGGACCAACTGGAATTCCCAGAACATATAGAACAGGAAGAAATCGAGCGAGATGAAAACCCCGAGCATTCCCGTGCTGAGGGCCAGCATCGCCATCATGTATTCCTTGACGTGCTTCTTGATTCCAAATGAAGCCAGAATGGAGATGGCGGTCAGCATCGTGGTCATGATGTAGAGCAGGAGCGAAATCCCGTCTATGCCCACATGGTAACTGATTCCCCAGGCGTCGATCCAGGGGATGTCCAATGTGAACTGCATCGCCGCGGTGGTGGTATCGAAGTCGGCGTACAACTGCAGAGACAGCAGAAAATCCGCCACGGCAACCGCCAGAGCAGTCTGCTTGATCGCCCCTTCCTCCTCCTTGGGAATGAAGGCCAGCGCCAGGGCACCGATCAGCGGCAGGAATGTCAAAAAAGTTAAAAACATGTGTTCAGGCTCAGATTTCTATTTGACTGACAATCACTAAAAATATAAATCCCACTACCATGATCAGGGCGTAGTTACGCACAAACCCCGATTGAAAACTGCTGGCCGCCTTGCTGAATAAATTAATAACCCAGGCGACACCGTTGACCGCCCCGTCCACGCCGCGGGCATCGGCCTGCCGCCACAGCAGGTCGGACCCTTTGACCAGGGGTTTGACAATCGTCTCGTCGACCATCTCATCGACATAATATTTGTTCTGCACCAGGTCGAATCCCCACTGGCCCTTGGCGAGTTTTCCGGGCAGATCCGGTTTTTTGATGTAGAAAAACCAGGCGGTGGCAATGCCCGCCAGCGCCACGACGACGGAGAAAAACATCAGGGTGATTTCCAGCCAGATGTTGTGCGACGTGTGTTGCGCCTTGTGGAGCACCTCTGCAAACGAAGTATGGTGACCGTGCTCCGCCAGCATTTGCTCGGAAGCGTGCAGAGCGGCTTCCAGATCGAACGCCAATACCGGCTCCAGCCAGTTATGCAGAACGTGCCAGCCATGAATCAAAGGAATACCTAGAAGCCCGCCGGTCAGGGCCAGGAACGCCAGGATAATCAAGGGCAGGGTCATCACCTTGGGGGACTCATGCGGATGCACATGGGGTTCGACGTTGGACGGTCCATGAAACGTCATGAACACCAGCCGGAACATGTAGAACGCCGTGATGAAAGCGGCACTGATGCCCATGCCCCAATAGATGACGTTGCCGTCCATCAACGAATGGTACAGAATTTCGTCCTTACTGAAGAATCCCGAGAACGGAAATATCCCTGCAATCGCAATCGTCGAAACCAGAAACGTGACGTAAGTGATCGGAAAATGATCCTTGAGTCCGCCCATTTTGCGGATGTCCTGTTCGTGATGCATGCCGTGGATGACACTGCCGGAACCGAGGAACAGGCAGGCTTTGAAGAAGGCGTGCGTGACCAGGTGAAAGATCGCCGCCGTGTAAGCGCCGACGCCGCAGGCCAGGAACATATATCCGATCTGGCTGACGGTGGAGTAGGCCAGCACGCGTTTGATATCGTACTGACAGGTGCCGATGGTTGCCGCGAACAGCGCCGTACCGCCACCCACCAATGCAATGATCATCATCGTCAACGGGGCCATGTTGAACAGGGCGCTGCAGCGCACCACCATGTAGACACCGGCGGTGACCATGGTCGCCGCATGGATGAGCGCGCTGACCGGGGTCGGGCCTTCCATCGCGTCCGGAAGCCAGGTGTACAGGGGAATCTGTGCGGATTTGCCGGTGGCGCCGACAAACAACGCCAGGGTAATCAACGTCGCCGCCTCGCTGTTGTAAATCAGCGTGGTTGGGGAGGCGGTCATCACATCGGTGAAATCGAGGGTCCCGAACATCTTGAAGACGCCGAAAATTCCCAGGAGAAACGCGAAGTCGCCGATGCGGTTCACCACGAACGCCTTGACGCCGGCGTCGCAGGCGGATTTCTTTTCAAAGTAGTAACCGATCAGGAAGTACGAACAGACGCCCACGCCTTCCCATCCTATAAACATCACCAGGAAATTGTTGCCCATAACCAGCACGAGCATGGAGAACAGAAACAGGTTCAGGTAGGCGAAGTAACGGTAGTAGCTGTACTCCTCATACATGTATCCGATAGAGTAGATATGGATGATCGACCCGACCCCGGTGACCACCATCATCATGACCAGCGAGAGCGGATCGATTTGGAAACCGAAATCGATCACCAGGTCACCCGCCGCAATCCAGGTGAACAAAGACTGCTCGGGGTAGGCGGTTCCGGGCTCATGGAAAAACGTGCTGACCAGCAGGACCAGCGTCACAAAAAACGACAGCACCGGTCCGGCACAGGCCACCCAACTGACCCGGTCCTTGCCAATTTTGAGTCCGAAGAACCCATTGATGATCGAACCGATCAACGGAAACAACGGGACCAGAAATGCCAGACTTACAAACGACATTGATTAAATTCCTACCATTTCATCAGGTTGATTTCGTCGAGATTGACGGTTGCCTTGTTGCGGAACAGAGCGATGACAATCGCCAGTCCCACCGAAACTTCCGCCGCGGCGACGCACATGACCATGAAACTGAATATCTGCCCGTCGTGTTGATTCATGTAGCGGTCAAACGCGATCAGGGAAATATTGACCGCGTTCAGCATGATCTCCACGCACATGAACACCACAATGGCGTTGCGGCGTATCAGCACGCCCAGCACGCCGATGGAAAACAGCGTCGCGCTTAAAATCAGGTAATGTGAAAGAGGTACCATAAGTATCAATCCACCTTGGATTTGGCCAGGACCACTGCGCCCACCATGGCCGCCAGCAGAAGAATGGAGGCAACTTCAAAAGGCAAAACAAAATCCGTAAACAGGGATGTCCCGACTAGCTCTGCGGTTCCGAAATTCTCCGGCACGGTGGCGGGAGAATTGAATTCGGCGTCCGCGGTAGCGTCCATGAACTTGTATAAAACTCCGACCATCAGGACACCCGCGGCACTGGAGAGCCAGACGTTTCGCTCACGAATTTTCCACTTTGTGTCGTCGTCCTTCAGGTTCAGGAGCATGATGACGAACATGAACAGGACCATGATGGCTCCGGCATAAACAATGACTTGCAGAATAGCCAGAAAATGCGCTTGCAAAAGGATGAAAACCCCTGCAAGGCCCAGCATCATCCCGATCAGGCACACAGCAGAGCCAATAGCGCTTTTGTTGAACACCACAAAGAGCGCAAGGATTATGCTGGCCAGAGCCAGAGGATAAAAAATCAGTAGTTCCATTTTCCGTACATGTTTCTACAGAACTCCATGCGGTCCTTCAATTCCGAAACCGGGACCAGCAATTGTTCCATGTTGTATTTCATTTTTTTACGATCCAGCATGGTGATGTCGAACTGGTCGCTCATATAAATCGCTTCTTCGGGGCAGGCTTCCTCGCAAAACCCGCAGAAGATGCAGACCGCGTAGTCGATGGTGAACTCGACCGGATACCGTTCCACTTCGTTTTGTTTTCCGCTGTTTTCACCGGGAATGATGTCGATGCAGTAAGCAGGGCAGGCGATTTCGCACAACCCGCAGGCCACGCAGTTGGGCAGGTTGTTTTCTCCCAGGGCCAGAACCGGGCGTCCCCGGTAGGCGATGGGAAACTGCATCGTTTCTTCCGGGTAGTACACGGTGAAAATTTCCCGCTCTTTCTTCTTGCCGAGAAAGAAGGGGACAAAGCCAAACATATTTTTAAAGAAATGGCGTGATGTGATCATCATACCCCGGACTATTTCCGGAATATAAGTGCGCTCCCACCACGTCAGTTTCACGTTTCGATTGACGTAGTAAGCCATAATACGACTCCTAATTCAAAGCCAGGATGACAAGCCCCGTTCCCACCACATTCAGAAGCGATAGAGGAAGAAGCATTTTCCATCCCAGTTTCATGATCTGGTCATAGCGGAACCTCGGAAGGGTCCAGCGAATAACCATTTGTACAAAAATAAAAAATGTCACCTTGCCGAAGAACACCCCGACATGGATGAACATGACGATCAGATTGGCAAAGCTATCGCCCAGAAAATCAAACATGGAGAGCAGGTCGGCGGTGGTCAGAAACGGAAGATGCCACGCTCCAAAAAACAGAATGGTCAGGATCGCGCCGATCGTCACCATTTCGATGAATTCGGCCATGAAGAACATGCCGAACTTGAGTCCACTGTATTCGGTAAAATATCCTGCAACGAGTTCCGACTCGGCCTCCGGAGCATCGAACGGGATGCGTTTGTTTTCGGCAATCGATGCTGCGAAAAACATTAAGAATCCAAAGGGTTGCAGGATGAACCCCCAGAATCCGGTTTCCTGTGCGGCGCCGATATCGGTCAACCGCATGGAACCGTACACCATCAAGACCCCGATGATGGTTAACCCCATCGTCACCTCATAGGAAATCATCTGCGAGGCGGTGCGCATCGACCCCAGCAGGGACCAGTTGTTGTTGGAACTCCAGCCGGCGACGACATATCCGTAAGTGGCCAGAGACGCAATGGCAAACACGAACAACAGGCCGACGTTGAGGTCGGAAATCACCAGGTTCACCTGGGTTCCCCAAAGCTCATAGACTCCGCCGAACGGGACCACGGCGAACGTGAGTATGGCCGGGATAAGTGCGATGATGGGGCTCAGGGTATGCAACGCCCGGTTGGCGCCTTCGGGGATGAAATCCTCTTTGGTGAACATCTTGAGCCCGTCGGCCATGATATGGAACAGGCCCAGGGCGGTGAAGCCCATGATGTCGGCACGGTTGGCACCGATGCGGTCCTGCATGATGGCACTCTGCTTCCGTTCCACCCAGGTCAGAACGGGTGCAAAAAAGCCGACGGTGATCGTCAGAATAAAAATGATTTTGACCATCGTAATGGCCAGGTCAATCCACATGATGTCTTATCCGAACCTCAATTCATTGGCCCGATCAACGGTTGCCGTTTGTTGACGGGATAATCCTTGCGCAGGGGATGGCCCTTGAACTCTTCGTAAAGCAATATGCGTTTCATGTTGGGATGTCCCTTGAATTTGATACCGTAGAGATCCCAAACTTCCCGTTCGAACCAGTTGGCCGATTTGTATAAAGAGTCGAGAGTATCGACCACACAGTCATCCTCGTCCACGGGAACCTTCAATCGCACCCGGTGGTTGAGCTTCGAAGAGTAAAAGTGATAAACCACTTCAAATCGTTTCGGTTTGCGGTCCATGTAATCGACCGCTGTCAGGTCCATCAAAAAATCCATGTCGAGGGAAGGTTCGTCTTTCAGGAATCGCGTGATTTCGACAATCTTTTCCTTCTGGAGGGTAACGGTCTGGTCTCCGCGAAAATTATGATCTTCCAGGACTGCGTTTGCGAACCGGTCCTTTATTTTTTGGATGATGTTGGTATCACTCATAGCTGATTCAATGCCTGATTATTCCCAGTCAAGCCCTCCCCGGATCCAGACATACATCAACCCCACTCCGAGGATGATGAGAAATACCATCATTTCAATAAAGCCGAACAAGCCGAGCTTTTTATAAAGTATGGCCCAGGGAAAAAGAAATACGACCTCGATATCAAACAGGATGAAAAGAACCGCGACCAGGTAGAATTTGACTGAAAAACGCTGGTAAGGAGAAACGAGCTGAGACTCGCCGCATTCGAACGGTTCCATTTTGTCGGCGAACTCGCGTTTGGGGCCTAAAAGAGAGGTGGCGACCACCATCCCCACGGCGATCCCCGTGGCGATCAGAAATAGTATGGCCGCGCCTGTGTAGGATTCCAGCATGCGTTTGCTCCGTTAGGTTTCCAAACTCAATCGGCGGAAAAATTGTCCGCAAATACCCTTAAAAAATGGTCCTGGCTTTCCTTTGGATTATATGACAAAAGAGCGCCGGGCAAAGCCCCGTAAAATCTTTAAAAATCAAGACTTAATCCGTTTGTCCGGAAGGGGACGGGTCCCTGAAAAGACCTGCAAAATGGTGACGCGGGATACTACTCTATGGAGGGTGGGTTGTCAATCAAAAAGCGTTAAAATCAGCCGCTTTCGAGCCAGTTTGCCCTTCTGAATCAGTGACAAAGGAGGATCTTCAGCCGATGCCTTATTTTTGCCGGGTCGGCTTGCCAGAGGCTCCCAAATTCGGTAAGGTAAAGTATTGATTTTTTTGAATTCCACCAATTAATTCGGAAGCGGGCGCAGGTAAGGGGGGATATGTTCCAGTCTAAAAGGGGGCGACGTTGGCAGGGGGTCTGTTGGTTTTTGGGGATGGGTTTGCTGCTGGGCTGGGGATTTCCCGCGCAAGCACAGAATTCCGCCGAAAAGTGTTATAAGCGGAACTATACTTTGAATTTTCTGGGCGAGAACGACCTCTGGGGCAGTGGCTCGGACCAGCATTTTACACATGGCACACGCCTGTCCTTCGTAGAATCGAGGCAGGAGGTGGACGATACGTCGTCCTGCACCCCGGAACAGCGGGAAAAAGAATCCGGCGGTCTGGATTTCGTACGCACGATCTTCGATCCCGTGTGGGGAGATTCATCGAGCAACACCAGCCAAGTCAGTTTAATTCTAGGCCAAAACATTTTCACCCCGGAAGATATCACCAATCCTAATCTGATCGTGAACGATCGTCCCTACGCGGGTTGGCTGTATCTGGGCGTCGGCCTGATCAAGCGTCACAAAAGCGGCCGCATCTGGGTGTTCGATACGTTGGAACTGGACCTGGGTATAGTCGGCCCGGAATCATACGCCGAGGATGTTCAAACCTGGTGGCATAAAAATATTACCGATTCGCCCCGGCCCGCAGGCTGGAACCATCAGCTCAAAAACGAGCCGGGTCTGCTGGTCAACCTGGAGCGGAAATGGCGTCTGGAATTGACGCCTGAGAATTATGAAGGCATTCAGGTGGATTTTCTGCCGAGTGTGGGGGCAGCCCTGGGGAATGTCTACACCTACGCTTCTGTCGGGGGGATGTTCCGGCTGGGAGTGAACTTGCCGGTGGACTACGGACCTCCGCGCATCCGGCCCGGCGCTCAGGGCTCCGACTTTTTTCAATTTAATAAAAAGAAACCCGTGAGCTGGTACGCGTACGCCGGTGTGGAAGGCAGGGCGCTTGCGGTTAACATTTTTCTCGACGGTAACACTTTTACCGACAGCCACAGCGTCGACAAAAAATATTTTGTCGGCGACTTCCATGCCGGGTTCGTGCTGGTGATTTATCACGTCCGAGTCGCCTTCTCCCAGGTGTTTCGTTCCTCCGAGTTCAACGGCCAGAAAGAACTCAGCGAATTCGGCTCCCTCAACTTCTCCGTTGCTTGGTGACCGGGCAACGCCCGGAGGAAACTTTTGAAAAAATTGATTTTTCGCGGGTACTTGGATATTCGTATTTTTCACCTTCGCTTTTTCATAAAACCTGCCACAGGACGCCACCCACAAATTAATTCCCTTAATAAACAGTAAGTTAAAGCCAAAATAGGTGCGGGTTATTGTTTTCCGAGCACCTGCTTGGTAGCCTTTTTCCCAGGTTGCACGAATATAAAACTGGTTGCTCACTACGGCCCAAGGGCGGGTTGGGTTGCCGACGGATTTGGGAGAAAGAGCTATGATTGTGCTTTTGAAAAAGTTGCGCGTTCCCTTTTTAATTCTGAGTTTGGCTCTGTTCAATATTTCCTGCGCTTCCAATGGCGGAACTGCTCCCGGCGACGGTTCCAGACCGGTGGCGGAGGTGCCTGATTCACCGAATCCGGGAGAATCCAATCCTCCTGAAGTTGACGAACCGGCGACCTTGCCCGAATTGAATGCCTGTAAAAAGTACGATCGGGTGGCGAAACAAAACCGGGCGGACTTTTTCAAGCCGACCCCTCGTATCATCGGGGCCGAAGTCAAAATTGTCGGAGGAGCCACCGCCGCCATCGGTGGATGGCCCTGGGCTGCTGCCATCGCTTTCGAAGCGGAGGACGGCAGCTTGAACCAATTCTGCGGCGGCTCGCTGATTGCCAAAAACTGGGTGGTGACCGCCGCGCATTGCGACGTGCGTTCCCATGAAAAAGTGATCCTGGGGAGACATGACCTGACCAGCGACGAGGGGCAGGTGTTCGGCATCAAGCGGGTCATCAGCCACTGCAATTACGATCCTGTCAGAAACAATTCCGATATCGCTTTGATCGAGCTGGAGCCGCAACCGGGGTTCCCGCAACAACCGCTGGCTTTGGTCGATTCGGATGAGACCTCAGCGCAACCGGGAGACAAGGCGACGGTGATCGGCTGGGGAAGGGTGGAGGAAGGGGGCAACGCGTCTGCCGTTTTAAGGCAGGTGGAAATACCCATTGTCAGCAATGAGACCTGCGAGCAAGCTTATCCCAACGGCATCACGTCCAACATGATTTGTGCCGGCAGGGAAGAGGGCGGTCAGGATTCCTGCCAGGGCGACAGCGGCGGACCGCTGATGGTGCGGGGACCGGGGTCGGACTGGCGTCAGGCGGGTGTGGTCAGTTTCGGGTTAGGGTGCGCCCGGCCCGATTTCTTCGGCGTGTACACCCGGGTTTCCCAGTATCTGTTCTGGATCGACTCCCAGATCAATCCGGGAAATTAAAACCAACTACCCCCGGTCACCCTGTGCTTGTCGAAGGGGGCAGGGTGGCTCATGCTTCGACAGGCTCAGCATGACATCGTATCGATATAAAAAAACCCACCTCGGAAATCCGAGGTGGGTTTTAAAGAATTAACCCGGCGTTGACCTACTCTCCCACACAGTCTCCCGTGCAGTACCATTGGCGCTGGAGGGCTTAACTACCGTGTTCGGAATGGGAACGGGTGTGGCCCCTCCGCTAACAAGACCGGGAAAAACTTTTCGTTTAAAGTCTCCCCTGGAAAATCTCAGGGCGACGAATTTATCGACAACTGAATATCGTAGTAAGTAACTGAAGGAGAGGGTAGAGAGACTCTACCCTCTCCGGGAATTTTTTAAGGTCAAGCCTCGCGACTAATTAGTACCGGTTAGCTGAACGCATTACTGCGCTTACACACCCGGCCTATCAACCTTGTAGTCTACAAGGAGTCTACCGTTTCTCCGAAGAGAAAAGAGAGATCTTGTTTTAGGGTTGGCTTCCCGCTTAGATGCTTTCAGCGGTTATCCTTTCCTGACGTAGCTACCTGGCAATGCAACTGGCGTCACAACCAGAACACTAGAGGTCAGTCCACTCCGGTCCTCTCGTACTAGGAGCAGCTCCCTTCAAATCTCTAACACCCACAACGGATAGGGACCGAACTGTCTCACGACGTTCTAAACCCAGCTCGCGTACCGCTTTAATTGGCGAACAGACAAACCCTTGGGACCTGCTTCAGCCCCAGGATGCGATGAGCCGACATCGAGGTGCCAAACCGCCTCGTCGATATGGACTCTTGGAGGCGATAAGCCTGTTATCCCCGGCGTACCTTTTATCCGTTGAGCGATGGCCCTTCCACACGGGACCACCGGATCACTAAGACCTACTTTCGTATCTGCTCGATCTGTCGATCTCGCAGTTAAGCTCTCTTATGCCTTTACACTCGATGGCTGGTTTCCAATCAGCCTGAGAGAACCTTCGCGCGCCTCCGTTACATTTTAGGAGGCGACCGCCCCAGTCAAACTACCCGCCTGACATGGTCCCTGACCCGGATTCACGGGTCGAGGTTAGAATAGAAGTGTAATAAGGGTGGTATTTCAAGGGTGACTCCCCCGTAGCTAGCGCCACGGATTCAACGTCTCCCACCTATCCTACACATACTAAACCGATATTCAATATCAGGTTGTAGTAAAGGTGCACGGGGTCTTTCCGTCCTGTTGCGGGAAACCGGCATCTTCACCGGTATGTCAATTTCACTGAGTCCCTGGTTGAGACAGTGCAGCCATTGTTACGCCATTCGTGCAGGTCGGAACTTACCCGACAAGGAATTTCGCTACCTTAGGACCGTTATAGTTACGGCCGCCGTTTACCGGGGCTTCAATTCGGAGCTTCGCCGAAGCTAACCCCTCCTTTTAACCTTCCGGCACCGGGCAGGCGTCAGACCCTATACATCGTCTTACGACTTAGCAGAGTCCTGTGTTTTTAGTAAACAGTCACAGCTGCCTGGTCACTGCAACCTCCATCGGCTCCGAGAGCAAGTCTCTTCACCTACCGGAGGCACTCCTTATCCCGAAGTTACGGAGCTAAATTGCTAAGTTCCTTAACCAGAGTTCTCTCAAGCGCCTTAGGATTCTCTCCTCATCCACCTGCGTTGGTTTGGAGTACGGTCCCGTATAATCTGAAGCTTAGAGGTTTTTCTCGGAAGCATGGGATCATTGAGTTCGCTTTATCCGAAGAAAAAGCTCCCCATCACATCTCGGAGTTGAATGATGACCTGGATTTGCCTGAGTCATCCTCCTACTTGCTTAGACCGGGATATCCATCACCCGGATCAACTGCCCTTCTCCGTTACCCCATCGCAATTATACGAGGTACGGGAATATTAACCCGTTTCCCATCAGCTACGCTTTTCAGCCTTGCCTTAGGGGCCGACTTACCCTGAGAGGATTAACCTTCCTCAGGAAACCTTGGATTTTCGGCGAACAGGTTTCTCACCTGTTTTATCGTTACTCATGCCGCCATACTCGCTTCCATACAGTCCACCCGTCCTTACGGTCGAGCTTCAACCCAGTATGGAACGCTCCTCTACCAGAGGTAATGACCGAGGTCATTACCAATCCACAGCTTCGGTGATAAACTTAAGCCCCGTTAAATTTTCGGCGCAGGGACACTTGATAAGTGAGCTGTTACGCTTTCTTTAAAGGATTGCTGCTTCTAAGCCAACCTCCTTATTGTCAGTGTATTCCTACAACCTTTCCCACTTAGTCTATCTTAGGGACCTTAGCTGGTGGTCTGGGCTCTTTCCCTTTCGACCATGGACCTTAGCACCCATAGTCTGACTCCCGTGATACGGTTTATAGAATTCGAAGATTGGTTGGGTTTGGTAACCTGGTGAGGCCCCTAGCCCATCCAGCGCCCTACCTCCATAAACTATGACACGAGGCTAGTCCTAAAACTATTTCGAGGAGAACCAGCTATTGCCGAGTTTGATTGGCCTTTCACCCCTATCCACAACTCATCCAAAG
>JAHELC010000028.1 GCA_024644405.1 Nitrospinaceae bacterium | reverse complement strand
AAAAAATTAAAAAAATTGATTTTTCGTGGAATAAAACCAGAAATCTTAGGTCTATATCCACAATGGCCAAGCTCCATAAAATGGGGGCCTGCGTAACTCTTTGTATATTAATGTGCCCCCCCAGCTCGAGGGGTTGCCCTTTATGGGGCTCAAACGATTTCATATTCCCAGCATTCAAATTGATACCAGTAAAAATTTGTAAGTATTTGATTTTATTTTAGTAAATTTAGAGAGGAGAACCAGTATGCAAAACCAGGTAAGTGGATTCACTCGAAAAGAGATGACTGGGTTCGTGGTCAGCATGCTCTTTTTGCTGGCTCTATGTTTGGGGATACCCCAGGCATTCGCCGCGGCCCACCCTGAAGGTCATCAGCATTCGGCGGTGGATCGTCCCTTGTGGCTGGACAAGCTGGAAAACCAGATCAACTACGAGGAGATGATGGAAGGTCGGGAAGGCCGCCAGGATCGTCTGAACAAGACGTATAAAAACCTGATGGATCGGTTAAAGGGAAAATTGATGGAGCATGCGACGCCGGCTTCTTCCGGCGGGGTATTCCACAATTCCTGGGCCGCCCATCAGCTCCAGCAGGGTTTTCTGCTGGGACCTTCGGAAGCGGGAAATCAAGTATTCAAAGGCGCGCATTGTCCCGCGGGTGTCCCCACAAAAACCTACGATATTTCCGCGATCAATGTTGAGATCATGCTCAACCAGTGGGGCGATTATTTCCCAGGCTACATGTATGTCCTGACCAAAAACATCGACAAGGTTCGGGCCGAGGAAGAGCGCAACGCGAAATCACGCGAGGATGAATTGGATCCGGGTGCCGTGTCGACCGGTCTTCAGGGGGATGCGATTCAGCCCCTGACCATTCGTGGCAACCAGGGGGACTGTGTCCGGGTAAAATTTCGCAACACACTGGAAGATGAAGACGCCGGTTTTCAGATCAACGGTTCGGCCATGATCATCAGTTCTACCGGTGCTCCCAATACTGCGGCTTCCAAAGGCGCCATCATCCATAGCGGGGAATCGCAGGATTTTGAATGGTACATTCCGATGGACGAGCAGGAAGGCGGGCACATGATCATGAGTCATGCCGGCCGTGATCCTTCGGCGCTGGGCCTGATCGGTGCGTTTATCGTTGAGCCCCGCGGCTCCATTTATCTCGATCCGTGGACCGGTGAAATCCAGGAAAGTGGCTGGATGACCATGATCTCCAACAGCAATGCGAGAGATTTTCGAGAATTTGCACTGTTTTATCATGAAGTCGGTGATGAATCGTTCCGTCCCTTGAACCGTCACGGCGAGATGATTCCCCAGCGTGATCCGCAGACGGACGCCTATCGTCCTTCGGCCCGCGCGATGAATTATCGTTCGGAACCTTTCGGAATCAACAATCTCGCAGTACAGGAAAAGATGTTCCATTTCGAGGACGAATCGTTGGCCTATAGCTCGTATACATTTGCGGACGTTCCGACCACCATTCCCCGCTCCTATATGGGCGATCCGGTGAAATTCCGTTTGGTCCACGGCGGCGGCGAGGTGTTCCATTCGCATCATCCGCACGGCGGAACCATCCGCTGGACGCGTTCTCCGAAACGGGAGCCGGGAATCGAAAATCTGATCACGGCGGCCTACGACGGTCCGGTGAAGTATCCGGTGGTTCGAACGACGACTGACCGTGTTGACGTTGAAGTTATCGGCCCGGCCGAAGTTCTGGATCTGGAAACGGAATGCGGTTCCGGTCTGTGTCAGAAGCTGGCGGGTGATTTTCTGTTTCATTGCCACGTCGCGCATCATTATGTTGCGGGTATGTGGGGCTACTGGCGCGTGTACAATACGTTGCAGGACGGTAACTATCCGTTCAGCAGTACTGACATTATGCGTCCCCTGAAGGAGCTCCCCGACCGGAAAGGATATATACCTAAAGGTGTGAGTTCCGACAAGCTGGTCGGTAAGACCATGAACTGGTACGGCAAGAAGTTCAAGATTATCGACAAAGGCAACAGCAAGTGGAACCAGGATAATCCCATTGTTCATATCAAATCCTGGGTGAAATACATGTTGCCGCCGAAAGGCCAGCCGGGCCATACGTCTGATGAGAAGAAGCAGATTCTGTCGTACGACGGCACGGTTTGGGATTATGCCTGGAAGGGTACCCGGGCGTTGTCGGAACGGGAAGCGACCTATCCCATGGCGAAGTATAAATCGCCGCATCCGGGAAAACGTCATCCCATCCTGTTCCACCCGACCAACGGCAAGCTGGCGTGGCCGCACATGACGCCGCATTTCGGCAAACGGGTTCCGTTTGCACGACATCATGGCGGGGCTCCCTGGCTGGAACCGTTCCACATGCTGACCGACCCGGGAATCATTAAGAAGACCGAGTCCGGCAGTGGGCGCTCCAAATGGTGGCAGGAAAATTCTTCTCCCGCCAAGCCCGGTGAGCAGGGTCGTTGGAGTCTGTGTCCGGAAGGCGCAGGCCGCAAGCAGTACAACCTGCATTTCATCAACACGCCGATCGAGTTGTCCGGTGGTTACAAGGGTACGGCACCGATCATCGACAAGTACGGTCTGATTTACGTGATCGACGAGGATATGGCGGCGGTCAAGGCGGATCCTAAAAAAGCGATCCCTCTGGTCATTCGCGCCAATGTCTACGATTGTGTGGACCTGTTGTTGGTGAGTGAATGGAATGACGATGATTTTACGAACTTCCAGATGTCGAAGATCAACATTCATCCTCATTTCTTCCAGTTCGACAATCAGGCGTCGGATGGCGTTATTTCTGGTTTCTCGTATGACCAGTCGATGCGTTCCTACCGGCAGTTCGACAAGAAGATGAAGAATGGCCATCACGTAGGCATGCCGGTTCCGATGAACGCGAAAGTGCTGAGCAGCACCAAGCGTGGATCGAGAACCGTCAAGATCAAGATGGCTCATGATTCAACACCGTTCCATGTAGGTACGGATATCATCGTCGGTATCGAGCGGCCTAATGGCAAGGACGCACGCTGGATCAAGTCCATCAGCCCGAAACCCGGCAAGTCGAAGGACGGGGTGTACACGATCACCTTCACCGAGGGCATGACCCATGCCCACAAGAAGGGTGAGATCGTGAGCGCCGAGTTCGTCCGCTACCGCTGGTGGGTGGATGTGGACCTGGGTCTGGTGTTCTGGCATGACCACGCGTTCGGTGCGACCACCTGGCCGCACGGCGGTATCGGTTCGACCATCGTCGAGCCCTGGGGTTCCGTGTACCGAGATCCCAGAACCGGCAAGGAAGTGCGAAGTGGTCCGGTGGTGGACGTTCATGGCACCGAGCCGATTGCGTACAACCGTAACGGTAGTTTCCGTGAAATCGTCGTTCAAATGCACGACACGGTACCGCACACGGCGCAATTGGTGAAAGAAGGGAATCCTCCGGGTCTGTCGCGTGAGAACGCGATTGCAGCCGGTCAGTCGATTTCCTTCCAGATGCCGCAAACGATGGAGGAGATCGCCTTTCCGTATCTGAACGGCGGCACACATACCACCGGAGGCGGTTTCAATTTCCGGGCAGCGTCAATACCGAGCCGCTTGAAAAACGCAGATGCGTCGATGATCTTCAGCAGTAAGGTGCATCGCGATCCGGATACTCCATTGATCCGCGCCTATGTCGGGGATACGGTTGTTTTCCGTCTCCTGCATGGCATGATGAACGAGACGCATATGTTCTCTTTGTCCGGTCATGGGTTCCGTCCGGAGCGGTACGACCGTGATTCCCGCGTGACCAATGTACTGCATATCGGTATTGCGGAGCGGTACGACCTGGCCACCACGGCGGGCGGTTACCAGCAGATGGCGGGTGACTACCTGTTCTATGATGGCCGCACCTCGCATCTGTCGGAAGGCAGTTGGGGGATCTTCCGGGTTTATGATAAACCGCAGAAGGACCTCAAACCTTTGATGGGTTCACGGGGTATTCTACCTTCTAAAAAGAGTCCTTGTCCTTCCAATGCGCGAGTGAAAAACTTCAGCGTGGTGGCAGTGGACAAGGCTCTGAAGTTCAACCCGAAAGCGGAAGATGCGATCGAGGTTGACTTTGAGCGGAAGCTGTTACTGGCCAACCCGAACGGCAAAGTCTTCATGCTCGAAGACGAAGTCCGTAAGGCGGCGGACAGTGATGTGATGCCGCATCCGTTGACCCTTCGTGCGAATATCGGCGACTGTGTCAAAGTGAAGTTGACCAACCGCCTGAAGAAAGGCAAGACGTCCCTGCATGTCAACAACATGGCATTTGATCCCAAGGATTCCCAGGGAATCAATGTTGGCTACAACGGGGGCGATCAGACGGTTCAACCAGGCAATTCGAAAACCTATACGTTCTACGCCCATCCGGATTACCGGCAAACGGGTGGTTTGATCTGGGATTTCGGTGATCTGGTGACCAACGTCCGTGACGGCCTGTACGGCGGCATCATCATCGGACCGCGCGGTTCGGTGTACCGTGATCCGGAGACGGGGAAAGACATCTCCCTGGGCAATTCCTGGAAAGCGGATGTCATTATTGACAAGTCTTATCCTGAGAACGCGCATCTGGAGAATTACCGTGACTTCGCGCTGTACTTCCAGGATGAGGATAATATTCTGGGAACGTCGTTCATGCCTTACCTGCAGAACGTGGCGGGTCTGACGGGCGTGAACTATCGTCTGGAGCCGTGGACTTACCGCGAAGACGAGGGTTGTGAGCTGGGCAACATGTTCACGCCTTGTGTCGCGGCGGATTCGGATCCTGCCACGCCGGTATTGAAGGCCCATGCCGGTGACAAGGTGATGATCAACGTGTTCGGGGCTCACAACGAGCAGAACCAGATGTTCAACCTGGACGGCCACCAGTGGCGGCGTCATCTGAACCAGGAGGGTTCCGATATGATCGACGTCGAAGAGTTTGGTGGCGGTGAATGGATCCAGGCGTTTCTCCGCAGCGGTGCGGGCGGGACTTATCACAATCCCGGCACGTACCTGTGGCTGAACGCCCGGACGCCTTACCAGCAGGCCGGTCAGTGGGGTTATTTCAAGGTCCTGCCGGGGGGTGACCGGTCCATTCTACCCTTGGGCGGTGCGACTCCGGGCAACCTGAAGTCCGCCTCCAAGCCGCAGGATGAACGGCTGTCGATGAAATAGTTTTTATTTCATCACTTCAACTTGATTTAAGGGCAAGGGAACCTTCGGGTTCCCTTGCTTTTTTTGTAGAGCATTTTTCCCCTTGGGCACAGGGAATATCTCCCGCTATTCTGTTGATGCAACTTCAACCATTTTAAGTTATTATTTTCTTATAAAGTCGAGCTGGTTACCCCTCCTGTTGATCTTCTTGGAATTTCAAAAGCCATGCGGAGAGTATTATTTAACTTATTGATATTATTAATATTATCGTGGGCCTGGTTGACGGGCACGATGGCTGCTTCCACGGAGAGCGAGCCGATGAGTCCGCTGGCCGGTCAGGGGCGTCCCTTGTTTCTCCATTACTGTGCCGCCTGCCATGGGGTATCCGGAGATGGGGACGGGTACAATGCCGAACAGTTGGACAAGGAACCGGCTGAGCTGTCCAATCTAAAATTTATCGCCAAAAAGAAGAACAGCCAAATTTACCGGGCCATTAAATTTGGAGGGCAGGGGGTTAAGAAGTCACAATTAATGCCTGTATTCGGCCACACTTTGTCTGAGGAGGAGTTATGGTCGCTGGTCGCTTATGTCCGGCATTTGGCTGGAGACAAAGATCATCCGGTGGTCCTTCCCGATAAGACTTCCAAAATCCGACCGGCAACCCCATCCAAGCCGCATGATTCTGTGAAAGCTTTCAGCGGCTGGTTTGCAAAAAATGGCAAGGGATCATCCCTGATCAATCGGGGGGAAAAGCTGTTCCGGAAAAAGAAGAGTTGCTTTGCCTGTCACCAGCTGGAGGACGAAGGTGGCCTGGTAGGACCGGATCTTTCGCGCGCGGGTTTTACTTATACTCCGGAATGGATTTTTACCTGGATCGGCAATCCCCAGAGTGTCAAACCGAAATCGAAAATGCCCAACCTGGGATTGGATAATGAAGAATGCCGGGCGATAACGGCTTTTCTGGCCAGTCTCAAAGGCGAGAGAATTAAGAAACAATGGGATGTTTACCTTGCCTCTGCCGGAGATCCGGTAAAAGGGAAAAAGCTGTTTTTCGATTCCGAGGGGAAAGCCAACTGCGGAAAATGTCATAGCGTGAATGGTCAGGGAGGAAGGGTCGGGCCTCAATTAAGCTTTGCGGGAACCAGCCGGACAAAGGCATTTCTTCTGGAATCCATTCTAAAACCCAAGGCGGTGATCACGACGGGGTATTCATCCGTACTGATCCTGACAAAAAAAGGAAAGTTTATTACGGGGGTGAAGACGAACGAAGATGATTCTTCGATTGACCTGATTGATAAGGAAGGAAACGTACTGCATATCTCCAAGGATGAGATCAAGAAATATAAAACTCAAAAAATTTCTATCATGCCCGGTAACTTCAAAGACATCCTCAGCCAGGATGAAGTCCGTCATTTACTGGCTTACCTGGGAACTCTCAAACTCTCCAACTGACGGCAGTCAGTCCTGATGCGCTATCTTATTCCAAAGTCATTTGAAACCAGGATGAAATGGACTTCTGGGTCCCGGTCTCTTTAACATTTCCGTCCCACGCATTGACCGCGATGGGAATCGTTGCACCTGTCTCAAACTGAATGTCATTGCTTTTATCAGGGGTGATCATTTTTCGTTTCATGACCAACTGGTATTGGCCGTACCTGAAAACAACTTTGGATTGTACGAGTTGACTGACAGGCCGGTGCTCGCCCTGGTGTTTCTGTCCTTGAGCATACATCTCGGTGGTCTGATTGGATCCGCTGATCCATTGCCATAAATTGACCGGATGGCCTTGATCTCCATTCAGGAAGTAGGGCAGGGAGCCATCGTTCGATTTGCCCGCTGGGAATTGAACGGCGACGGAGTCGGAATACTTTTGCGGCTTGGGCGCTTCAGCAGGATCGTTAATTTCCTCATCACCCAGTTGCGCCTGTAATTCAGGGGGCAGCGGGGGTGGCGGTGATTCCTTAACGTCCGCCAGCGTTTTTAAAATGAGATCGAAGGTGGGATCATCCCAGCGCAGTTTCAACGCGATGTCATCCCCGTTATGCATCGCCTGTACCCAGACACTGTCTATGGTGGGGTAAAAGTTCTTGTCTGCTTCAAGAATTTGACCCGCCAGGGGAATATAAAAAGATGGGGCGGTTTTCCAGAGGCCATCCTCCGGATTCAGTGGCAAATGTCCTTCAGTTTTGACGGCTTTAATTATCCTGGATATTTCCGGTTTTTTTAAGGAAGGCAGGGTGCTGATGTAATGGACGATATCCCAAATGTCCCTGTCCTTATAAATCCGTTTGGAATGGCGTGGCATCGCTGTCGTGGACAGTCCCGTCCGGATGGTGAGAAAAAGATCTTTCGGAGTATTGCCTCTCCGGAACATCCAGGGCTTGGTCAGGTTTCGGGGCCGAATCGCGTCCGATTCGATATCGACGTTCCGCTTGGTCGATTCTCCATCGCTTCGGCCCTTCAGGCCATGACAGCCCGAGCACGTTGTATCGAAAAACATTTTTCCGCGCTCCAGACTTTGTTGACCAAACGGCGGCGGTGGTTCGACCTTTGTCAGCTTATGGGTCTTTCCCTTTTTTTGAAATTTCGCAAATTTTGTGGAAAGTGTTTTCAGATAAAGCACGAGGCTATTTAAGTCGACCTCGGTAAAATGTTTCCAGGACGGCATGGTGGTACCGGGCATGCCCCGAACCAGCATTTGATATAAGTCGTTATCGGTCGGAATTTTGCCAAATGGAGTGGTCCGGAATTTATACTGGCCCTTGATGAAATTTCGCGGGCGTGGACTGGAGTAAAATGCCGAGACACCTTTGCCGCTGCCATCTTCCGCGTGACAGAAAACACATTTCTCCATATAGACGAGCTTGCCGCGTTTTACCGAAGGCACGGACGGCGGATTGGGAACTGTCGGATGTTTCACGTTTTCGAAGATAAACATGATGACTTGCCACGTCTCGTCAACCGATAGAGTATCCTCCCAAGCGGGCATGGCGGATTCCCAGGGATGAAATTCCCTGGGCAAACCTTTGCCTCCCTTCATGATTCTCCAGAAAAAGTAGTTTTCCGATTTTCCCTGAGCAATGGCTTTGTTAAAATTGGCCGCCTGAGGAGAAAGCCGATCTCCAAACAAACCTCGGCCATCCATCAAGTCTCCATGACATAAAAAGCATTTTTTAAAATAAGTTTCACCACCACTTTTAATGTATTTCTTTAAGTTTTTAGAATCCTGGCGGAGGGGATTGATGAGGCTTTTGAGTTGAATTTCTTGTTTCTTAACGTGGATAACTTCCGGCAGGTCGGAAGCCCTGGGGGGATCAAATGCAAGAGGAGAGGATAGAGGAAGCACACCCCAAACCAAGCCCGTGATGAGGCTGGTCTGAATTATTTTTCGGAAAAGTTTTCCTGGGTTGAGTTTTTCTATGATCCGCACGAGGTCAAATGGTGATTAATGGATACTTCCCGGAACCCGTGCATCTTTTTTGATCCGTCCGGATTTGATGGTTTCATAAAAGGGGCGAATGACCTTATCGCCGTCGAATTCAA
>JAHELC010000019.1 GCA_024644405.1 Nitrospinaceae bacterium | reverse complement strand
CGACCCGAAGGCCTTCATCGCTCACGCGGCGTTGCTGCGTCAGGCTTTCGCCCATTGCGCAAGATTCCCCACTGCTGCCTCCCGTAGGAGTCTGGACCGTGTCTCAGTTCCAGTGTGGCCGATCACCCTCTCAGGCCGGCTAACCATCGTCGCCTTGGTGAGCTGTTATCTCACCAACAAGCTAATGGTACGCGAACTCATCTTCAAGCAGGGTTTGAGACCCCTTTGACCGCACCCCTTGTGAAGCGTGGTCTTATCCGGTATTAGCTTAACTTTCGTCAAGTTATCCCAGTCTCGAAGGCAGATTATTCACGTGTTACTCACCCGTGCGCCACTTTACTCGTTCCCCGAAGGAAACTTTCTCGTTCGACTTGCATGTGTTAGGCACGCCGCCAGCGTTCGTTCTGAGCCAGGATCAAACTCTCCAGTTATAAAACTGAAAAAATTGTCCTCAAAGTACAATAAACGTTGGCACCCGCAATTTCATTTGGCACCTTTTAATTTCAAAGAGCTATAAAAGCAAAGTTGGACAGCATAGACCCCCCTGTGGGTTTCGTCAACTAAAAAATTTATTTAATTGAGAATAGGAAGGTTGGGAGGCGCAAATGATCTGGCCCCTCCAAAATGCCGCGAAATACAAAGAACCTTTGCTTCGGTAAGGTATCAATATAAAGACCCGGACAACGAACGGCAAGGGTTTTTTAAGGATTTTTGAAAAAAAAGTAGGGGCCTGCGCCGGGCAGGATTGGCACTGCAATATCAGTGGTTTGCCCCGACCCGGGCAGGGGTCCATAAATCTGCATTCTCTACTGGCTTTTCCTTTGAAATCCCATTATCGTTATTCAGGTATGCTTGGTATGTTGAACCCTTTCCCGCTTTCCTGTAGATGCCCGACTTGATCAACAAACCGATTCATATCCTGGGTGCCGGGGGTATTGGCGCCGTGCTGGCCTGGGGCCTGGCGCAGGAGGGGTATTCCGTGATCCTGGTGGAGGCACTCCCTGGCAAGCTTGCGGCGGGCCAAAAGGATGGCGTCACGGTGGTCGGACGGGGAACCCAACCGGTCCCGTTTTTAGCGTTTGACGACTGGACTCCGCCGGAGGAGGGTTTCGTCCTGCTCTGCACCAAAACCTACGACAATCCGGCAGTGCTGGCCCGTTTGCCGGACGATACCTTCCTGGTGCCGGTGCAGAACGGTTTTGATCCGGAACTGGAACGACGCCATCATGCCGGCGAAGGGATTGCCTCTTTTGTCTCGGAATGCGAACCCGATCGTCCCGTCACGCGGATCACCCGGCCGGGTAGCCTGCATATCGGGGGACGCCGATCCATCACTCCCGACGAGCGGGCCGAACTGGCATCCCTGGCCACCGCGCTGGGGAAATCTAAATTGTTTCCCGTCGAATTTGTGGAAGACGTCCGGCCTTACAAAGCGACCAAGCTCATGTACAACGCCGCCATCTCGCCCCTGGCGGCGGCGGCCGGGGTGGACAACGGGGAGTTGTTGACCGACGGGCTGGCCAAGAAACTCTTTTTTGGGATTCTGCGTGAAAATTACGCGATCCTCCAGCATGCCAAAATCCCCCTGGCCCGCATCGGGCCGTTTCATCCCGATACGGTCTCCTGGATTCTGCGCACCCCCGGATTACCCACCTTTATGGCGATGTTCTTTCGTCCTTCCCTGCGCGGCACCTATTGTTCGATGGCGCCGGATATTCCCATCGGGCGCACGGAAATCGAGGCCTACAACGGTCATCTCATCCGACTCGCGGGAGACTTTCCCTGCCCACTCAACCGGGCCGCGTTTGATCTTGTGGAGAAGGTGACCCATGAAGGTCTGAAACCCCAGCGCGAACATTTGCGGTATCTGGCGGACCATTTGCCGGAAGGAGTGCTGTCTTGATCCTGGTCACCGGCGGCGCCGGTTTCCTGGGTTCTCATCTGGTGGCGCAGCTGCTGGATGCCGGTCACCCCGTTCGGGTTCTGGAACGGCCCGGGGCGAAGGTCGATCATCTGCCGCTGGACCGGATCGAGATGGTGAGTGCCGACATTCGCGATGAGCCGGCGGTCCGGGAAGCGGCGCGCGGTTGCGACTATGTTTACCACCTCGCCGCCGATGCTAATTTATGGAGACGCGACCGGGAAGAATTCGATCGCATCAACCGTCTCGGCACCGTCCACGTGATGCGTGCCGCCCTCGACCACGGGGCCAAACGGATTTTGTACACCAGCACCGAGAGCATCCTCACATCTCCGGATTCCAAGGGCGGCGCGGTGGAAAACCTGCGTCTCCAGGCCAGCGACATGCTGGGCCCGTATTGTCTCAGCAAGTTTCGCGCTGAGGAGGAGGTCTTCCGCATGGTGGAGGAAGGCGCGCCCATCATTATTGTCAGTCCCACTCTGCCGGTCGGGCCCGGCGATCGGGGAATGACTCCGCCGACGCGCATGTCGGTGGCCTTCTGCAAAGGGGAACTGCCGGCCTATCTGGATTGCCGGTTCAATCTCGTCGATGCCCGGGATGTGGCGACGGGTATGATTCTGGCGATGCAGAAGGGGAGGACCGGCATCCGATATCTTCTGGGGGGCGAAAACATCCGCCTTTCGGAATGGTTGCTCATTCTGGGAGAGGAAACCGGACAACCCGTGCCGCGCTGGAAGGTGCCTTATGCGCTCGCGCTGGCGGTTGCGTGGTTCAGTGAACTGTGGGCCGACTGCGTCAGCGGCAAGATGCCAATGGCGACCCTCACCGGGGTGCGCCTGACCCGCCGCAACATGTTTTTCGATCCCTCGGCCAGCCTGAAAGAACTCGGGCTTCATCCGCGTCCGATACTCGAATCCGCACGCGATGCCGTCGCCTGGTACCGGACACAGGGATGGCTCTAATTTTCTGATGGTGTTTTGAGAGTGAAATATTGCCACAGGGCGAATATCAGAAATGCAGGTGCGCACACAGAGGCGGCGATCAACAGGTAGAACATGCCATCAAACCAGGCAAAAATGCACACCAGAAACAGGGAGTCATCAAGATCGATTCCATCGGGATAATTGAAGGCTTCGCTGGGATGACTGCCGCTTTCATGAAGGCGGAACACGATCCAGAAGGTCAACGCAATGGAGAGTCCTGACAGCACGCCCATCTTCCATGCCCAGTGACCTAGCACGCTTTCGGTCAGGCCGATGCCAATGCCGATGAACAACACGACGTTGACCACGGCATCGCAGTACAAATCGTACCAGTGTCCCCAGTTCGAACTTTTGCCGCTCAGCTTAGCCAACTCACCGTCGGCGCGATCCAGCAAGGCTGATATCGCGAACAGCACTCCTCCCCAGACCGTCCAGAAATAATCTCCCATCGCAAACGCCCATGCGGCGGCGATACCCGACAACAGACGCAAGGTCGTCAAGTGGTTCGGTGTCACCGGAGTGTTGACCAGCGGCCGGATGAGCCAGCGGCCGGCATAGTGGACATAGGTTTTGGGAGGCGGCACCTCTTTGCCTGTTTCATGTTCAGGTTGAATGGATTCAGTCATGATGGGTTTTGCATTGAAATGGGTTTCATTTTTGTTGGGGTCTAAAATCTTTTTGTCACAGGATTGATTTTTGATTGTGCGCCTTCCTCAACCGGTTCCATCTCCGATTCGATTTGCAGGGCTTTCAGGTTGTACAGGTACTGATAGAGGCCTTTGTGGTCCATCAGCTCCTGATGCGTGCCGGTTTCCACGATCTGCCCCTTGTCCATCACCAGAATCTTGTCGGCATTGTGGATGGTCGACAGGCGGTGGGCGATGACGAAACTGGTTTTGCCTTCCATCAACCGCTCCAACGCTTCCTGAATGAGTTTCTCCGACTCGTTGTCGAGTGACGAGGTGGCTTCGTCCAGAATCAGCAGGTGCGGATTCTTGAGGATGGCGCGGGCGATGGCGATCCTCTGCCGCTGACCGGCGGACAACCGAATGCCTTTTTCACCGACGATGGTCTGGTAGCCGTCCGGACATTCCTCGATAAAGGGGTGGGCGTTGGCTGAGCGTGCCGCTTGCTGGATCTCCTGCAGTGTCGCCCCCTCTTTGGCGAAGCGTATGTTTTCCTCGATGGTGCCACCGAACAAAAGAGTTTCCTGCGGAACCAGCCCGATCTGCCGCCAGTAGCTCGTCATCTGCACGTCGCGGATGTTTTTGCCGTCGACTAAAATCTCGCCGGATACCGGATCGTAAAAGCGGTGCAGCAGTTGCACGAGGGTGGTTTTGCCGGCACCGCTGGGACCCACCAGCGCCACCATCTCCCCAGGATTTATGCTGATATTGAGACCCTTCAGCACTTCCTGGTCCTTGCGGTAATGGAAATGCAGGTTTCTGATTTCCACTTTGCCGACGATCTCCGGCATGGGATACGCGTCGGGGGCATCCTGCACTTCGGGCTGGGTATCCAGAATTTCAAAGATGCGTTCGCTGGCGCCGAGCCCTTCCTGGATGCGCGTGTACAGCCGCGCGAAACTGCCCATGGGTCCGGCGATTATTGCCGCATAAAGTATGAAGGCGACCATTTCTCCGGGGCTGAGATTACCGGCGATGACCTCCCGTCCGCCGTACCACAATAAAATAAGCGCGGTGATGAAGGCGATGAAACCGATGATCGGACCGAAGAACGCGGAGATCTTGACGCGCTTCCTGGCGCTTTGAAAACTGTCTTCCACCGCATCGTCAAACCGTGATATTTCCTGTTTCTGCCGGACGAAGGATTTGACCAGGGGCATGCCGCTGATGTTTTCCTCGATGATGGTGGTCGAGACGGCCAGCTTGTCCTGGATTTCCCGTGACAGGTTTTTGAGTTTCCGGCCAAACGTTTTGGCGAACAGCACCATGATCGGAGCCAGCACCAGAATCATGAAAGTCAGCTTCCAGTTCATGATGATGACTATGATGATGCCGCCGACCAGGCGGATCGATTGCTGGAGCAGAGTGGCGGGCACGTCGGTGATCACGCCTTCGATGGTCGTCACGTCGTTGGTCATGCGCGACATGACTTCGCCGGTGCGCCGTTTGACAAAAAAACTGGTCGACAGAGTCTGCAAATGATTGAAGATGATTTTCCGGAGGTCGGTGATGACGCGCTTCTCGGTGATATCGTACAGGTAATTGTGCGCGGTGGAAAACAGCATCTGCAAAAGGAACAGCAGGGCGATGGTCCACGCCATTTGATTGAGCGCGTCGAGGTCCTTGTTGATCTCGACCACATCCACCAGTTGCTTCACGAACAGGGGGATCGCCAGGTTGATCGCCGAAACCAGCACCAGGAACAGACTGCCCCAGACGATTGCGGTTCGGTACGGGATCAGTAATTTGGACAGGCGCTTAAAATTACGCATGGGCTACTCTGTAGATTAAATGTCCAAACAATATACAGGCAACCGGGCCCACTAAAAAGGAATAATAGTGGAAGGGTGGGGTACAATAACCGGGCAAGGCCCGGAGCCAATTTATTTTTCTGTAGAAAGTGGAGGGTGCTACGTAAAAGTAATATTCTCAAAATTTGGAGAGGCGCGTTTGCTGGGAAAATTGAAAATCATATTTTCGGACATTAAGATCCAGCACACGGTGTTTGCCCTGCCGTTCGCGGTGATGAGTGCGTTCCTGGCGGCGGAAGGAATGCCGGACTGGGAGACGCTGGCGTTGATCCTGTTGGCGATGTTCGGCGCGCGCAACGCCGCCATGGCGTTCAATCGCATCGTGGATGCCCAGCTGGACGCCCGCAATCCGCGCACCCGGAACCGGGCCCTGCCGGCGGGCGAGGTGACGGTGGCTCAGTATGGAGTTTTTCTGGTCCTCTCTTCGGCGGTGTTGGTGCTGGCGAGTTACATGCTGAACCCTCTGGCGTTCAGCCTGTCGCCGGTGGCGTTGGTGATTGTGTTTTTTTATTCGATCACCAAACGCTTCACGTCGTGGTCGCACGTGTACCTGGGATTCGCCCTGGCCTGCGCACCGGTCGGGGCCTGGGTGGCGGTGAAGGAGGAAATCTCACTGGTTTCGCTCATTCTGGGTGCGGCGGTGGTGTTCTGGCTGACCGGGTTCGATATTATCTATTCCTGCCTCGATGTGGATTCCGACCATCAAAACAAGGTCTATTCGGTTCCCAGACGGTTCGGGGTCGACCGCGCCCTGAAAATCGCTTACGCGGCCCATGGGCTCATGATATTATTTCTCCTTGGCATGTTGTGGCATCCGGCCCTGGGAGTGCTTTATGGGGTAGGGGTGATCGCGGTGGCGGGACTGTTAATTTACGAGCATTCTCTAGTGAAGGGTGACGACCTGTCGAAAGTCAACTTTGCTTTTTTTAATGTGAACGGGATCATCAGTGTCGGCCTGATGTGTGTGGTGATAGCCGATTGTATTTGGATTTAACCAAAGGATTGAATATGAAGAAAACGATGGGTAAGAAAATTGAAATCATTAAGGAAAATCCGGTGGCCAAGGAGTTGATGGGACCGCGGTACCGGATGAAGGTGAAGGTCTCGAAAAAGGTCTACCGCCGGGCGGAACAAAAGCGTACAATGCGCGGCATGTTGAACAACGAGAACGGTCCCATGAGGTCATTGATCCTCATCAGTGGGCTGATGGGATCGTTCTCGTTTACTGAAATCATTTGAGGAACCGCATGTTTGAATATCTGGACAACAGACTGAAGCCGATGGAGACCAAGGTGCGGGCGGGAGAGCGCCTGTCGTTTGAGGACGCGGTCACCCTGTTCGACACACCCGATCTGCTCGGGGTGGGGCGCCTGGCGAATCTGCGCCGGGAGCAGATGAACGGCAACAACGCCTACTTCATCCACAACCGGCACATCAACCCCACCAATATCTGCATTCACAGTTGCCAGTTCTGCGCGTTCGGGGTGAAAGCCGATGCCCCCAACGCCTACGAAAAATCCCTCGATGAAATTTTTGAGGATGCCGGGGCGTACCGGGGAGGGGAGGTCAGCGAGTTTCACATCGTCGGCGGCCTGCATCCGGATTGGCCCTACGAGATTTATCTGGATATGGTGAAGGGATTGAAGGAGCGTTTTCCGGCGGTACATATTCAGGCGTTCACCGCGGTGGAGTTGCATTACCTGGCCGAACTGGCGGGCAAGCCCCTGCGCGACACTTTGCAGGAATTGAGTGAAGCGGGTTTAGGCTCCATTCCTGGCGGCGGGGCGGAAATCTTTGCCAGCCGCTGCCGCAAGAAAATCTGCAACGACAAAATCACCGGGGAAGAATGGCTGGAGGTGCACGAAATCGCGCATGAGGTGGGGCTGAAGAGTAACGCGACCATGCTGTACGGTCATTTGGAAACCATCGAAGAGCGCGTGGATCATCTGGTGCGTCTCCGGGAACTGCAGGACCGCACCGGCGGGTTTGTCACATTTATCCCGCTGTCTTTTCATCCTGAAAACACACCGCTGGAGTTTTTGCCTTCTACCAGCGGCCAGTTGGATTTACGAGCGCTGGCGGTTTCGCGTTTGATGCTGGACAATTTCCCCCACGTCAAGGCGTTCTGGATTATGATCACCCCGAAGATCGCGCAATTGTCGCTCGCCATGGGAGTGGATGATATGGACGGCACGGTGGTGGAGGAGAAGATCATTCATGCCGCCGGGGCCAGCACCGACCAGATATTCCACCGGCAAACCATCGTCGACATGATCCGGGAAGCGGGGCGGACCCCCATGGAGCGGGATACCCTGTACGAAACCCCCCAACTGGTTTAAATTCAGCAATTTTTTGGTAATCCCTGAAAAATTCCCTTATAATTAAATGATAGGCTTCCCTAAAAAAGGGTGCTTTTACTTGACTCTTTTACATAGACAGTTTATTTAATTTATATGGTGTTGGGTTGATTCTTCCAGAGAGCAACCGGTTTTTCTTGAAATGTTCCGCACCAGTTTGATTAACCGCTGCAGTTCCCATTGGATAAGGAAAGGAAGTTATGGGTTACGAAACCAAAAAAGTGATGGTGGTCGATGACTCTTCTGTGATGCGCCAGATTATCAAGAATAATTTGAAGCAACTGGGTTTTGAGCATACCAATTTGTTGGATGCGGAAGATGGAGAGCAGGCTTTGAAAAAAATCAGCGAGAACGGAGTCGACCTGGTGGTCTCGGATTGGAATATGCCGAAAATGACTGGAATCGATCTTTTGAAAGCCGTTCGGTCCGATGGGGACCTGAAAGAACTTCCTTTTCTGATGGTCACCTCCGAAGCCGACCGGGAAAAAATCATGGAGGCGGTTCAGGCGGGTGTGAATCAGTACATTGTCAAACCCTTTAATGCGTCTCAGTTGGAAGAAAAGATTAAAGAGATTTTCCCCAGTTGAAATAGTATTCCTCCCTTCAACCGGCGGCCAGAGTGGGCGGACGACCGGTGCGACTTTTCTGAATAATTTCCTCAGCAATTTGATCCAAAGGCAGAATTTCGTCTGCCAGTCTCCTTTTCACCACGAATCCGGGCATTCCCCAGACCACGCTTGAAACCTCATCCTGAACGATGACCTGTCCTCCACAATCCTGGATGTGTTGACATCCCTCGGTTCCATCTTGTCCCATGCCGGTCAAAACGATCGCTAGAGCATTTTGACCGTAAACTTCGGCCACCGAGCGGAACAGAACATCGACCGCCGGACGGCAAAAGTTCTCGTATGGGCTCTGGTTGAGAAGGGCCACCACATCGTCTTTATGTTGTTGGACCACCATGTGGTGATCACCGGGTGCAATGTAGACGTGGCCGGGTTGAAGAACACTTCCGTTTTTGCATTCCTGTACAGTTAGCTCCGTTTCCGAGTTCAGCCGGTCGGCAAGCAGTTTGGTGAAAAAGGGCGGCATATGCTGAACGATTACGATGGGGACCGGGAAATTGGCAGAAAAAGACGGTATCAGGGCCGCCAAAGCATTCGGCCCGCCTGTGGATACACCGATTGCGACCACATCCGCCCGGAGGAGCGATTTAGGCCCTTTCGTTTTCTTCGGCACTTCGGGTTGAGTGACGAGCGGTTTGGGTTTGGGGAGATTGTTGGGTATCTCCAGCCCCGCGGACTCACTGCACAGGGCTTTGATTTTCAGGACCAGCTCGTTTTTGATTCGCTCAATCCCCTGATTCAAGCCGGTCACCCCGGAGGGTTTGGTCACGTAATCGGTCGCCCCTTTGGCGAGAGCGTCCAGCGTGGCGGTGGCACCGCTATGGGTCAGGGTGCTGAACATGATGACCGGAAGGTCCGGCCACTCCTCCCGAATCTTCTCCAGAGTTTCAAGCCCATCCATCACCGGCATTTCGATATCCAGGGAGATGATATCGGGTTTGACCAGAGGGATCTGCTTGAGGCAGATACTGCCGTTCGCCGCGGTTCCCACCACTTCAATGTCAGGGTCCCGATCCAGGGTGTCGGACAGCATTTTTCGGACGACAACGGAATCATCCACGATGAGAACTTTGATTTTCCGCATATATTTTTGGATTTCCGGTCGGTTGATTCGTTGTGGATTTCAGGGTTCTGTCAATGAGTGAGGACGCCCAGGGTACGCCGACCGAATGACCTTAAACAAGGGTAACGGAAAAAATCCGGCATCTCCAGTAAAAGGTCGGGCCGTTTCTTTCCAGTATCCGGGTTATTTTTCAAGGAAAGGGATGACCACATCCACAATCAGCGGCAGGTGATCCGAGGCGATGCGGGTGAGGGAGGTCCGGGGGACGAGGCAGGAGTGTACCTGGATTTCTTTTGCGACGAATATATGATCGATACGGCCCACCGGGAATCTCCCGAACCAGGTGCGTTGCGGAATATGGTTGTCGAGTTCGTCTTGTGCATCGTTTAAAAGCTGTGTGATTCGGCGGCAGGTTTTATGATTGGGGTTGGCGTTGATATCGCCACACAGGATGACCGGCCCCCGACAATCGGGATGTGACAACCATTGGGAACCTATCAGTGCCTCGACCTGGTGCCGCTGCTCGCTGGACCGTAGCCCCAGATGGGTATTGAGGATTTGAACCTTGTGACCGTCCACATCGATTTCCGCCCACAAGGCGCCCCGCGTTTCCAGGTCGGGACGGTTGGGGGGACCGGGAAGGTCGCCGGACCGGATCAGCCGCATGGGATAACGGCTCAACAGGGCATCTCCGTATAACTCCTCTTCAATTTGAAGGGCCGGATGAAAATGAAATTCCATTTCCAGCTCACGGGCGATTTCATGTGCCTGATCCACTTCCTGCGTCCGGCTTCGTCCGACATCCAATTCCTGCAGGGCTACAATGTCTGGATCATATTGCGCGATGGTTTTGGCGATGCGCCGCGTTGAAATTTTTCCATCCATTCCCACGCAACTGTGCACGTTGTAAGTCATCACTCGCAGAGGAAGACCGGTGGGAGTGGGTTTCAGCGGGCGTTGAATCCGAACCAACGGTTTCTTTTCCAGTACCGCCAGAGCGCCTTCCCTCAAATCGATCGGGCGGATGAAACTCTTCTCACTATTGGGAACCGGGGCTGCCAGAGGAAGCAGAGCGAATCCTTGGGTCTCCTCCGGTCCCATCCCGCCATGCGTACCGTTTTCGATCGGGAACGTTATGGGAATGCCATCCAACCGCCAACCAGAAATCACAAAATCACCGGAGTCGGGATGATGGCACATCTGCACCCACTCTTCGGCGGCTTCCTTTAAAAAGGGATGATGGGAACCGAGCAGTGTTTCCTCGTCGCCAGGAACATGATATTCGCCGTCTGGTGTCCAGATTTTAATGCGATGGCCGTCCGTGGGTACCATCACCATGGGAATGTTGGCTTCCTGCGCCAGTTTGCGCGCCAGAGCGGCGCGGTTGGTCAGCGTGACTTCCTGCGGACCATAGATATGTCCCAGAGGACCCATGGCTGTGACGGATATTTCCGAAGGTTCGACCGGGTCTTTGAATTCCATCAGATTTCCGGAGAGCCGCTCCAGAAACGAACCACCCAGCCATTTGGAGCGGTGCAGTTGAATCCCTTTCGCCGGATTTTGCAGAGACCCGGTGAACTCGCCGAATTGTTGAAAGACACTCCATACGGCATCTTCCAGAGTCCTGCCATTTTCCTTGGGGTAGGGGACACATTCTTGCTGGCCGTGGTCGGAATAAATCCAGACGTCGTATTCCCGCCGCGGCGACCGTTGCGCCGCCTGCGTGATGCGTTTGATGGCGTTGTCGATGCCCTTCAACGTCCAATGCGCGAATTGGGAAGTGGGACCGCGCCGGTGGGCCTGTTCATCATACCCCACGAAGTTGGCATGGATAATGGGCAGGCCGCGGGCCACATCCATTTTGATTCCGATGACAATGAGTTCGCGCAGCAAAATGCAGATCGCCACCCGCGCCGGTATGAACCTGATTTCCTTCCACAGATCATGCTTTTCGATTACGCCCCGGATACTGTCGATCACCGCCAGCACGACTTCCAGTACGCCCAGGCCTGCCATGCGTATCAGGCTCCACCCGTGGAACACGATCAGATGCAACAGGAATAACGGATTGCTGAGTTTCAGGAGGCCGCTCCATCCAATTGTGCCGGGGCAGAAATGGGATTCTTCCGCACCGCCGGAAAACATATTCGAATAGGAACTGCCGCCCTCCAAAAGCCCGGAGTCATTTTGCGCGAGGTTTTTCTCCACATGGGCGCACGCGTCGGATTCAAACATGCGCATGATTTTTTTGTTTTGACGGTCCAGGAAACTGAAGGCAGGGACAACCCGTTTGACCCCATAAAACAATTCCCCCTGAATAGCAGGGGTGCTGGTCGGTACTCCGGGGAAATGGGTGTGGAGCCGGTATCCTTCCTGTTGGATCAGGCGATTCAGGTAGGGCATTTTGCCCTTTTGCAAAGCGGCTTCCAATTGCGTTCGGGACAGACCGTCGATTTGCAGGATCACCAATCCCGGATCCGATTCAGTGTCCCGCGATTTGGAAAGACCCGCTAAACGGATACCCCACTCACTGCGGCTGAACCAGCGGCGAATATTTAAAAATAGGCGCTCTGCATATCCGATCATTTAAGTATCACGGGTGTCATCGGTGAATGCCGCTTCGGCAGAGCTGGCGATATTTTCCCAGATTTTCCATTGCTCCTCGATTACCCTCAGAGCCGAATCCCACAGACTGTCTTCCGTCTCTTTCGGGCAGGGTTGCTCGGAACTGAGGGTCGTGTAAAGAGCAAGAGCGCGTTCGGCGGAACGATTCATCGAAAATTCTTCCACGGTCTGCTTTAGAGCCAGTTGGAGTTTTTCTTCCTCTTCCTCGGAAAGCAACGACGCCTGTTTTAAAGCGGAGACGAAGGCGGCGAGATCTTCACTATCAATCAACCAGCCGTTTTTATTATGAGTGATGACGTCCCTCGCTCCCGGTGCATCGAGAGCGACGACTGGAACCCCGGCGGCCATCGCCTCCACCAGGACCATGCCCTGGGTTTCACTTTTCGAGGCAAATGCAAAAAGGTCCATGACATGGTAACTGTCCACCAGGTCTTGTCCTTTTAGGTTTCCGGTAAAGTGAAGATTCGAATCCACGGATGCCTTTTTAAAAACGAATTCAATTTCGTTTCTGGAGGGCCCTTCCCCGACCACAAGGAAATGGGTTTTCGGGTGGCAATCAATGAACTCGGCCACCGCTTCGGCCAGGAAATGCAAATTTTTTTCCGGCGCCAGCCTCCCTGTGTGCCCGATCACCTGCGCACCCGGCGGGATGTTCATGCGCTTCCGTATGGTGGAGCCGTTTCCTTGAGACATTCGTTGAGCATCGACTCCCGTGGAAATCACTTCGATGGCAGTTTCCACTCCGCGGCCCCGGAGAATTTCGGCGATGCTTTGGCTGGGGGCGATCACCCGGTCGCTGAGATTGGCGTACCCTGTGGCCAGCTGGACTACGAACCGTTTGAGCTGGAGAGAATCCAGCGGGACATAATGAGTGTACTGTTCATGCATGGTGTGATGGGTAAATACCAGAGGGACATCGAACGACGCAGCAACCAGTAAAGCGGCGTGGCCGAGCAGGAAAGGATGATGGGAGTGGACGATGTCGGGGCGAAACTCATCCAGCGAAGCGGAGACATATCCCGGGATGGGCAGGCGTACGGAAAAATCGCTGCCGTTGAAGTTCTGGATGGCGGGAACGCGGATGACGTCTGTCTCATTTTCCGGCATATTTTCAAATACAGGGGCGATCACCAGTACCCGGTGGCCCAATCGCCGGTAGGCTTCGGTGAAGGCCGCCACGGATTTGGCGACACCCCCGACATGCGGAGTAAATGTGTTGGTCACCATAAGAATATTCATGAGCCATCCATGGAGAGTGTTGCCGAATTGGGGGTTGAGGGATCAGGATCCCGGTAATTTTCAACTATTCTACCTGATCCGCAAGATAATTTTTTATAAACCTAAAATCGAGGTAATTTCCTATGAAAATTCGTGTTATATGTTCTGTTTCAGGGTAGCGGAGCACCCATGCCTGAGGACGATATGACTGCGGGGCTTGCAATGATTCGCGTAAAACGCGCCCATGAGGAACCTTCTCCCAGCGATGGTTTTCGCATACTCGTGGATCGTTTATGGCCCCGTGGTCTTACTAAAAATCGTTTGCAGTTAGACGTATGGGTTAAAGAGATCGCCCCGTCCACTGAGCTGCGTCGTTGGTACGGACACGATCCTCAGAAATGGCGCGAGTTCAAAAGAAAATACTTTTCCGAACTGGATGCCAATCCCGGTGCCGTCGAAACCTTGCGATCGCACCTGCTGAGCCAATCGGTGGTCACGTTTGTATTCGGGTCCAAGGAAGAGAAGCACAATAATGCCGTAGCGCTCCAAACCTATTTCGAATCCCTGCAATGACACTCATGGTGCATCCCAGTCCAGGTTCAGGAGTTTCCTTCATTTCGGGCCTCCTAGGGGGAGGTCCCTGGTCGCGTCTCAAAAATGAATGGTTTTCTCGTTGGATTCCCTTAAAATAAAATAGTTGAAGCAAATCAAGGAACGCCATGAAGAAAATGCTCAAAACAAGGAAACCGCTCAAGCTGGGTGGTGTTGACTTCACCAAAAAATACGTTTGTATGGAATGCGGTTGCCAGCGGGATCCCGTTGATGCCAAACGTGGATTGTTGGTGATTGAGATTTGCATGTGGCTTCTGTATATTCTTCCAGGAGTTATCTATTCCATTTGGCGGCGGGTGCGCAAACAACCGGTCTGCTCGAAATGCCGGAATCCTTCGGTCGTGCTGACTTCATCTTCCCGGGCCATGGGAATGATGCGGCTAATGAAAACTTTTTCCCATACCTCTAATGACGAACTCAAAAAATTCAAAGCCTGACACACCCCGAAAACCGGTTCCCGAAAAGCCGGACCAATCTCAAAAATCAAAATCCGAAAAGAAGGATCTCAGTCAAATTTTGAAATCCGCCAATCGCCGGGGCCTGAAACCTAAAGGCCAACAGGGGCTGATCGATTTTAAAACTCCGAATCATGACAAATAACCGGACACGATAAAGACATGTTCCTGGAATGACGTATGGATTCTTCGACAAATGATCTGAGTGGCAAAGAGCTCATTGGGAAAGATTTCAATGGGCAGAATCTGGTGGAGTTTGATTTCAGCGAAGCCGATCTCACCGAAGCCACCCTCAATGACGCCGATTGTTCCCGTGCCGTGTTTTACCGGGCTCGCCTGCGAGAGGCCCGGGCCGCGAAATCCCGTTTCCGGGAAGCCAATCTGGAGGAAGCCAATCTCAGCAATGCCTTGTTTCAGGAAGCTGATTTTACGTCGGTCGACCTGGAAGGAGCGGATTTGCGGGGAGCCGACTTCACCCGAGCCGACCTCAGTCTCTCCAATATGACAGGCATTTATATGAACGAGGCCACATTCGTGAACGCGCGCTTGATCGAGGCCGACCTGAAAGCCGGGGACCTGCGCCAGGCGAACCTGTCGGGCGCCGATTTGACCGGAGCGGATTTGCGTTACTCCAATCTGGAAGGGGTCGACCTCACCGGGGCCAAACTGCATGGGGCCGATCTTACCGGGGCAGACCTTTCGCGAGCCCAATTGAGGCAGGCGGATCTCTTAAACGCCGATTTCAGTGAATGTAAAATCTTGGGCGCGGATTTCTCGGAGGCCCTCCATCTCAAGTGTTCCCAGATTGAAGCGACCCTGTTTAAAAAAGACAGCGTGACCTTCCCGGCCAGTATTCAGATCTCCTGGTTGTCTGAAACCGAATATGAATGCCGATGTACAACCGATTAAATAGTAAGAATTTTTTAGATACCTGTCTGTCAGGCAAGAGCCTGATATTTTTTTGTGTTTTATTTGGATTGTTTCATGGGACGAGTCCTACCAGTGACGCCTCTCCATCGGTGAAAAATATAGGGGTTCATGCCGTTCCCTATGCAAAGTCACCTTCCGCCGAATCAAGCCCGCTCACCAAGGATGCCGACAACGGCATTGTCAGTTTCTTTGATGCTCAAAACCGCCTGGTTCAGGAGCAGTTCTCCTACAAAACCGGGGATCAATGCAACGTCAAAATCATTCTTTCCAAGCCCCGGGTGCATCTTGTCGAATGTCCCCGTCCCCGGGGGGCGCGATTGGAGGGACTCAATTCTTTGGGGCAACCTCAATGGTCCTATGAAATCCGTGGCAAACAGAAGGTGGTTCAGGAGGAAGTGTTTGGTGGATCAAAGGAAGGGATTGTTCTGGACGGTCTGAAAGTCATCGACCCGGAAACCGGCAAGGTGATCCTGGAGCCTCTTGCGAAAAGTTCTTTCAAGCCGCGATTAACCGTAACGCGCTCCATTTTATATATTCCTTCCAGCGAGACCTTTTATTACTACGATGCAGAAGTGTCCCTGTTCAGTAAAAAGGGAGGGCTGTTCCGGATGCATCCTCCCTATCAAAAAAAGGAAAAGCTGCTTGGGTTGAAATGGGGTTTGCTGGGTTACGCATCGATCGATGCGATCGCTGTGAGCGGTGACAATCGATACCTTTTTCTGGGTAAACGCTGGGACACGCGGGGGGCGGGTTGGGTGGAGTTCGCGGTGTTTGACCTAGAAGGGCAAAAGGAAATTTTTTGGGATAGGCCGGAAGAATCCTGTGTCTGCCATAATTTAAAAATAACCGTTGGAGCGAAAGGGAAGGTGGCTTTCAGTTTTGACCAGACCGCCGTCACCCGGGCGGTGGTGTATCAGGTCGACGTTTCTACGTTAAAAGAAGAACTGCCGTGAGATCCAGGTTTTACAATGGTGCCACTGCCCATCCTGCTGTTGAAACACTTTCACATAAAAATCCTTGTCCTGGCGTTCGCTGTAATGATATTCGATGGCTTGCTGTTCCCCATTTTCAATAGGCACACAGACCGGGCGAAACATGAATGCCAACCCTCCCAGGGTCCCCGCCACCAGCACGCCCAGAGCCACCCAGTGTTTTTTTTGGGCCAGAAAAACCGCTCCAAATACCCAAAGAAGGGCTAGAAATCCCAGTAGTGTGGGAATGATGAGCATAAGTTCCTCAATACGAAAAATAATTGAAACCGAATTTTATATTTACCTGGCACACTTGCCAATAGCCGTTCTTTAGAAAACCTCAGGGGAAGGTTCTGGTGGACGAATCCGTATGCCTCTGCGATACTGATAATACGCTTTCCGGATTGATCATGGGGGTGGTATGGCCTATGCCTGTTCCTACCCAATAAAGGTCCTTGAATATGCCCGCGGCCTGCTTAAATTGAATAATTAAAAGGCTTTCCTGTCAAAAATTTTAAGCTTAATTGGCTAAAGAATAAATGGAAAAATCCAGAAAATTTGTTATCCTGAACTAATACTAATCCTTTTTTAACAATAGCTTGGAGTCTTTCCAATCATGCCTGAGGCACCAGTAAAGTCGCCCCGACGTCCCAAATTGATGATACGCCGTGGGAAAAAAGTGACAGAGGGTGTCGAGGTTCAGTCCGTATTTGCTGACATCAAGAACGGCCAATTGAAGCCAAAGCACGAGTTCAGTCTCGACGGGGTGAACTGGCGGCGCCTGGACAGTCATCCTCAATTAGCCAAGGTTTTTGCTTCCAGGCCTGAACCCGAGCCTAAAAAGAAAGGCCCGTGGATTTTCCTCTTACTGCTCCTGCTGGTCGTGGCAGCAGCCGGTGCGTATTTTCACCCCTACTGGGCCTTTTACAATGTTCAAACCGCCGTGGATAGCGGAAATATTCAGAAGCTGTCCCAATGGGTCGAGTACTCCGATGTGCAGCTGGATGTTAAGAATCAACTGGATGTTCAATGGAACGAAATATCCGCTGCGAAAATCAGTGTTGCTCCCAATGCCAAGTTGGCGGATCCGGTGGGCCGGGCCCAGGTGGATAAAATGACCAGCGCTCTGGTGACTCCGGAGGCGGTGATGGGTTTTACAAAAGGGAAGACAGGTCTGATCGGCTCCTGGGCTCGTGGCAGCCCTGAAACTCCGGCCGTCGATAACTCCAAAGATCCACTGGCTGACCTGGGACTCAATATGGAGTCCGTAAACAAAGTGCTGGATAGCGTGAAGAGCGTGTTGTCTCAAGGTGAATTCCACTATGCGGGCTTAAGCACATTCGTTGCAACAATCCAGGCTGATAATGGAGAGCGAATTGATCTCGTGTATGAACGGAAAGGAATCGATTGGAAGTTGAGCGGGATAACCCTGCCTTTGGAACCCGTTCGTTCTTCTCTCGATGTCATTGCCCAGTCCGCCCTCAAGAAAGCCAGGAAACAGGCCGGGACGATCAACAAAAGCAGGAAAAGTAAAGAGGTTAAGAAAAAACAGGTTCAGGTAGCGAAACTCCAAAGCCAGAAAAAAGCCTACATGGCAAAACTGGAACTCAGAAATCTGACGGTAGGAAAGGGAAGGCAGTACCTCTTTGGCAGTCCCAACCCGGGCCTGTTTGCGACCTTGACGAATAAAGGCAACCGGACCCTGAACGAAGTGGAAATCACGGTTTACTTTTATAATGGAAAGGGAGCTATTGTCAGTGAAAAGAAATTGTACCCGGTGTCAGTCTCCAGATATCGCCCCGGACGCGATAACGATCCTTTGAAACCCCAAAAGGCAAAGAAGATCGGATACCTTGTAAAGGAGTTTGCGCCACCCTCGTGGGCCGGAAAGGTGCAAATGAGGGTCACTGATATTATAGTCAAGGAATAACGGTTACTTCTCTTTCCAGAATACAGTTTTGATACTCTATCCCTACTTGATTATTACAGATTCTTCTGACGAATTTTCGTCGGTGCGAAAGGAATCGAATGAGTTTGACGGAACGAAAAATTAAATATTTGGAACCCGGTAAAAGCCGCCAGATCATTTGGGATAATGGCGGGTTCGGTGTCCAGGTGACCCCCGAAGGAGAAAAGAGTTTTGTCCTGGAATACCGCTTCAGTGAGATGACCAAAATGATTACCCTCGGGATCTATCCGGAGATGGGCCTTGATACGGCAAGACAGCAGGCGCTTAAGGCCATGGCAATGGTGATGAAAGGTAAGGACCCCGAGAAGGGACTTCCCGCACCGGACAAGAAAAAAGTCGATGATTCTGCCAGTCAACCCCTGACTTTGGATCAAATTAGAGAGAAGGCTTCAGAGACTCTGGACCAATTTAAAGGCAAGGCTTCCGAGCAGTTCGACAAGATCAAGGCTTCGGAGACTCTGGATATGTTGAAAGGGAAAGCAGCTGCGAAACTGGATGAAATCAAACAAAGGGTTGAGAAAAAAGTAACACACCCTCATCCGGCAACCCCAAAGCCGGCGGAGAGTAAGATCATACCGCTGGATAAAAAAGCAAGAAACCCGCAGGAGAAAGCAAAACCGAAGACTCTGAAAGATACGTTCAGCCGCGTCCTCAGCAAGAACGAACTCAAAACTCTATGGTCGGGCCTTGAAAACTCGGATATGCCTCCTACAAATCAAATGGCGGTGAAATTGTTGATCATCACCGCGCAAAGATACGAGGAGGTGATTCCTTCCCGGTGGGCCGATTTTGACTTGGTGTCCAAATGGTGGGTGATCCCGGGGGATTTCACCATAAATGGGCAAAAGCACAGGGTCCCGCTAACCAATCTGGCTTTGGATCTTTTGAGAAAGATTAAGGAATTGTCGGCCATGTCAGGCGTTCTATTCCCTGTTCCCGGCGGAATGAGTCCCGTTGACGCCAAAACATTGACTGAGGGTCTTCATCGCGCCCAGGTCCGGTTTGGGTTGAAGCCGTTTACTCTGCAGGATTTGCAGCATAGCGCGGTGTGCCAGATGCTCGAAAACGGCATCCCGGAGTCCACCTTGTATAAATTGATGAATCAAGAAGAGCCTAAAGAGTTTGGAAAGGAACCCAAAAAAGTCAAGGATTCCGATTTGCGGAAGGCGCTTGAGAAGCTGGAGAAACAACTCCCCAAAAGTTACTAGGTACTGTCCCCGATTATTTAAAAAAAAATAGAAAAAGGATCTGCAGGAAACCCTGTCGATCCTTTTTCTATTGAGACGAGTGATTCAGGAACCCCGTACCGGCGCTTACAGATGGCCGCTGGTTTTGACCTGGAAGCCTTCAACTTTGTCGAGCAGGAGTTGCTTGAGCTCCATTATTCGGGCCGCCTCGAGCAAGGCATTTTTACCTTCATCTTTGATCTTGTTGAGACGCATATCGAGACGCGCCAGGTTGGTAAACAATGGCAAAAACTTGGCCAGGTATTTTGCGCCTTCGTCAGTGATGTTGTTGTCGGATAAAGTTAAACTGGTGAGACTGAGCAGGTTGTCCGATACGGCCAGATATTTCACGCCCTCATTGCCGAGATTGTTGTAAAACAGGTTGAGCGATTTGAGGTTGACCAGATACTTTGACTGGGCTATGTATTTCACACCCTTGGCGCCCATCATGTTGGTGCCCAGTTCCAGCGTTTGCAAACCCTCCAGAAGTTCCATGTTGGCAATGTCTTTCGCGCCGTACTCTTTGAGGTACGCAGCGGTCAGATCGAGGGTTTTGCCGTCCTTGCTGAGCTCGGACTTGACCAGGGCCAACGATTCCTCGAATCCCCGGTTCTGGCCTTTGGCTTCTTTATTTAATGACATGTCCATAATTAATCCACTTCCTCCCTACACGAATCATATGTCCCATAAGGTTCCAGAGGGAACCTGTGGGCGGGGCCCGGCCCTGTTTCTATTGATACCCGATCATACCCCCAAACTGCCCGAAAGCTCAAGGAAAACCCAAATTTGGGCCGCCGGAACCTGCGAAATTTTACCGGTGGGGAGCCTATTTTTTGGTTTTCCCGGCTTTTCTCTGCTATGATATCGCCAGTATTGTAACCCGAATAGTTTGAAAGTCAGGAGTTTTTTCATGTCAGATATAACCCAGTCCGAGCTGGAAGTAAGCCTCGGCAACAACGTGATTGTGACCCAGATGACCCAGGCGGTCAACTGGGCCAGAAAATATTCCTTCTTCATATATCCCTTCATCACCGCTTGTTGCGGAATGGAGTTCATGTCGGCCGCCGGCCCGCGTTACGATCTGGACCGGTTCGGTGCGGCGTTTCCGCGGTTTTCTCCGCGTCAAGCGGATCTGTTGATGGTGGTGGGGACAATCAGCCACAAGCAGGCCCCGATTCTGGTCAAAGTGTACAACCAGATGGCCGAACCGAAATGGGTGGTGGCCTACGGAGTGTGCACGGTTTCCGGCGGGTTCTACGACAACTACGCCACGGTCATGGGCATCGACACCTTGATCCCGGTCGACGTTTATATTCCCGGGTGCCCGCCGCGTCCGGAAATGGTCATCGATGGGTTGATGAAATTACAGGACAAGGTCCAGCAGGAAACCCTGGCGGACCATGTTAAGGGCCCGGCACCGGTCACCCCGCCCGAGCGTCTCGTCAATATTTAAAATTTAAAGAATTTTTTTAAGAACTCTTCGCTTTCTTTAATGTGGGGAGTTCTTTTTTTATGGCCGCGATTCAGGTGGGGGTGGGTCACTTTCGCTTGAGTTGGATGCCTTTTTTAAAATGATAATCTTCCACGATGCCGGTTCTTTCGTCCACCAACAACCACAATTTGTCGAATTTCGTTTCAATTTCATCATACGTCGCCACCAACAAAAAATACATCAGCTCCCGGCTCTCCGAAAAGTAAAAATAATAGACCCGATGGTATTCTGAGAATCCAGCTTCCGAAGTAAATAAGTCAAAGAAGGTACCCGATTCCACAATGGTCGGCCTCCGGGGTACCCGGTATTCCTTGTCCGGGACGCTGGCTTTTGGAACCACCACTATTTCACCCCGGGCGGAAATGGTCATGGGAGGTCCGAACCATTCCAGGGCTTCTCTCTTGAGGGTTTTCCCAGGTTGAATTTGTGCCACCCGGGCAGCTTTGATTTCCTTGCCGCTGTATTTAAAAAAAGTGATACAGCCCGGCAACACACTTAAGGAGAGTCCCCAAAGGATTGTGACTTTCCATAGCTTCATTGTTATTTTTCCTTCGATTCCAGATATACGTAATCTTCCACTTTTCCCGTTTTGCGGTTCACCAAAACCCACAGCTCGCTGAGCTGGAGATCGCCATAAGTGGCGGGGAGGCTGACGAATGTGGCCCCTAAAGGAATAGGGATGGCAAATCCGTTGATATCTTCCCCTTCATTGAAATAATAATAAACGACATGGTCTTCGGAAATGGCATGTCTTTTCAAAAAATACTTAAAGAAAACCTGGGAGCTGACTTTCCGCATTTCTTCCTCGCCAGTATCCAAAGGGGGGAGCAGTACCTCGTCATCTTTATTGGCCAGAACGGTTGGAGGGCCAAACCATTCTATAATATTCATCCGGGAGGTTTTCCCCGGCTGTATATTTTTAATCGTTTCCTTTTCCAGTGTCCGGTCATACAGAACCGAACCCCAAACACATCCTCCCGCCGGTATCAGTGCGGCCAATGCCAGGACCATCAGTTTGTTGGATTGAGGTTTATTTGTCATTGGAGTCCTTGTGGCTTTCGGGCGACGCGTTGTCTGGCGATGGCTCTATCCATTTTCCTTCGGCGAGTCCCTGGAGCACTTTAAGGAAATCTCTCCCCGCCGCATCGGTAGCCAGTCTTACGTATTCCTGAAAATTATCCCACAACAAAACCCAGGACGGATAACCGATGGTATGTGTGGCAATCGTTTCACCGGTTTTAACGTCTACAAGTTGAATCAAAATTTTAACGGGAGATTGCGATATCTTCCGGGTTTCCACATTCCCCAGAAACACCGCATCCGCTTCCAGAAGCCGAGCGGCCTGCCGCGCCTGTTCGATAGAAAATCCGTCCTCCGGGATATGCATTCCTTTCAGGGCTATTTCGATTTCCGCAAATGTGGGAGTCACTATTGAATAATGCGGTTGCTTTTGAAGATAAAAAGAGAACCATTCTGCGGAGGTCCTTCGAAATTTTTTTTCTCCGGAAAAAGGCAGGACTACAATTTTTTTCCAGGAAGAGGGGGTAAAACTTTCATTGAAATCGAAACGCTTGACCGTAACCCCCGGCTTACTGCTACAGCCGGAAACAATAAAAAGAAATGCCAGCAATAAATTCAAATGGATTCTGCCCTGCACTAAAATCTCCTTTTAACTGTTCTTTTTAGTTTAAAGGAAAGGCTGGGGAAAGTCTCTAACTTATTGATTAGTAGAGAGTTCTTTTTGAATGGCGGCCACCCAGGCGCGGGCGGCCTCTTGTTCCACCGGGGTGAAGCCGGGGAGCTGGATCATGGTTTCAATGCCCGCCACTTTTTGTTTGACGTAATCCGTCAGGGCTTCCGGAGGGTCGACGGCGAGCTGTATCTTGCCGTTATCATCCAGAAATTTCTTCTCCAGGTAATGAAAGTACAAGGCGAGGCGCTGGCTTGGGTCCTTGGGCCCTTTGCCGTATTGCAGATGCATCAGTGCTTCCCTCCGTCGGTCGATGATGTATCCGAGCCGCGTGTTATCGTCTTTTTCGAATTGCAGATCGAACACGCCAAACGCCCAGGCTTTCATTTCTGTGCTGACCGTCAGCTCCGGCAGAGGCAGGTGTTTGACTGCGGCGATTTCCAGCAACAGGGAACGCACTCCGGTACGGTCGCTCCAATAGGCCGACTGCAGGGGGGCTTCACGGTTCAACCGACTGACTTCCGCCAGAAGAGGTTCGATTTTTATAATGGCCTGCGACAATCTTTGCAATGTGGCCTTATCGAATTCTCCGAGAAACCATTGCGTCTCGCGGGGCACATTCGATGTCTCCCGGATATTCCGCCTGAAATACGCATCCAGGACCTGGTTCATATCCGGTATGAAAAACGCTTCCAACACTTTTGCAAAATAGGGAAAGTTCAAAATCAAAAATCGGGGGTCGGTTCGGATATTGAGCCCATACGCTTCCAGCTCGTTGACGTGACCCAGAAACGATTGGGTGAGGTGCAATGTTTCATGGAGATGCGTTGCTTCACCGTAAGCTTTGGTGTCAATCAGAATACTGCCGGGAGAGATGCGGATCGTGTCGAATGTGGCGTGCGCCAATTGTCCGGGTTGGAGCAGGGCATCGGAATAGGGCTGAATGATGTACTGGCGCAACGGGACTTGATGGCTTTCGGGGAGGGCTTTCTTGAGTCGGTCCAACACGCGCTCCATGCGTCCGGCCGCCTTCTGAACCAGTTGTTCCGGCTGATGACATTTGCCGCAGTCATAATTTTCAAATCCGGGGATCAGGAAGGTTGTGGTGCCGGTTGCCCCCACCGATTGACGGACGACAAAATTTTTCAGGGTTCTGCCGGTTAAGCGGGGATCCTGTTGGGGCAGGTGCTGGGAGATCAAGGCATCGAGTTCGCCGAGCCCGATCGGAGGTTCCGCATTGATTGTATCGGGTCCACCCATCCACAGGACGGCTGTGAAAGCAATCCAAGTCCACCATCCGGCTCCAGCCGGGAGGGAGGACGGGCTTTCTGGTAGCGGCGGGCAGGGTTCACGGGGCGCAATGCTGGATTCAGGTCCAGCGTTACGCTGGCCGGGCCCGCGCATCAACCCCCCTTGGCGGAGGATGGAGGTTTCATAATGTTAAGTCTCTGCCAGACGCTGACCACCTTGCGCCCGTTGCGGTCTTCCTTTTTGCCGTCCCACACCGCGAATGCGACCAGCAGGGGCTCCTTGCGGTCAATGATCGCGTCCCATTTGCCCGATACCGCAAACGTGCGGGTGAATACCACGGTCCATTCTCCGTCTTTCCAAACACCCGTGCCTTCCACGTTCTGGTATTCCTTCGGTTGCGGGGTGATGGTGCCGAAGCCTTCGGAGTTGAGTTCCTCCACCGCGTTTTCCTGCGTGGTGCCCAGTTTGGTGACGGGATTGGACATGACGCCGCCGAAGATAAGCGCATCCATATCCACGCCGCCGGTAGAATATTCTGAATCCTCCGAGGCCTCGAGGGTTTCCTCCAGTCCCGCCTTCCAGTGCCAGATGTTGACCGGCTTGCCGCGGTTGCCCATGCCAAAAAACGGTTCGTTGTGGCCGTGGGTGTGCAGGGTGACATCCCCCAGCGCCAACTGCACCGCCACGCCGTCGGTGAACACGTCGGCCCGGCCCTCCACGAATCCGTCCTTGCTCGGGTCCTTCCATTTTAGACGGACGGCCAGTACCTCGCCGTTATTGACGGAGGTGACATTGAGGATCTCAATGGCATTGCGTCTGGCCGACAGCGGACGCAACACCAGGTTGGTCGATTTGACGTCTTTCCAGACCGGGCTGTCGGGATTGGTATCCAGCTCATAAGGAACATGGTAGGACATCACATCGGTTTCAAATTCTCCCTTCTGGAATCCTTTTCGGAAATTGGAACGGACGTAATGCACCAGAGCCCAGCGGTCTTCTTCCGGGAGATGGGCGTAGGAGCCCATTGGGGTGCCGTCCAGTCCGGTGGATATCGTCCGGAAAATGTCCTTCGCCTCGTGTCCGGCTTTGTAATAGTTGGGATTGGTAATGTCATGCACGAACACCGCATGTTTCCAGGCGTCCATCAATGATTCGGCGAGGCGTCCGTCGCCACGGCCGGAGGCGCCATGACAATCCACACATTTATGCTTCACAAACAATTGTTTGCCTTTGGAGATCAATGCCTGGGAAGAAGGAGCGGGCTTGACTTTCAGGCTGTCTCCCGGAGCTTCACTGCGAAATCGGTCGGAAAAACTTTTGATCAGGTTGACCAGCGCCCAGGTGTCTTGCGGCGAGAGGGCATCGCCCCATGCCGGCATCGAGGTTCCCGGCACCCCACGGATAATGGTGCGGTACAAGTCTTCATCCCGGGGAAGCGTTCCCGTCGGAGTGGAGCGGAATTTGAAAATACCTTTGCGGAAATCGCGCGGCCAGGGGTATAGATAATCGGTTGCCGTGCCGCCGCCGTTGCCATCGCGCCCGTGGCAGTAAACGCACATATGGAGATAAATATTGCGGCCACGGTTTAACAGGGCCTGCGCTTTGGTTTTGGGTTTTTGCAGACGGTCCATGTCATGTTCGCCGCGCTTTTGAAACGAGTCCGTTCCCATATCATGATTCATGTGTCCCATATCGTGCTGGCTGTGGTCCTTGCCCTGGGCGGGAGGATCCGCCATGTATTCGGAACCGGGGGCGGCTTCTTTGCCGAACTCGATCATGCCTTCGGGCTTGGCCGGAAGTTTATCCGGGTCGTGTGTATGCTTTTCCTGACCATGGGAGAAAACGGGATCGGGGGTACTCCATATCAAAGCGAGGGCGGCCAATAACGCTAAACCGGCAACGCCGCCACCGAGAGAAAGTTTTATCTTCTTGTTCATTGAATACCTCTTTAAGGAGAGGGGTTTTCTGCTATAACCCGTGAGGTTTTTACCGGGCTTTACGGACCATTTTGACTCCCTGGTCCAGGTCACCCAAATCTTTCAGGTTCCAGTAATCTTCGCTTTGACCCAGACCAAAGTACCAGGCGTTGTCGAGGTTGCGTTCAGTGCCGGTCCACAGATAATAACTGCCGCCCGAGGCAAACACCTCTGGCAGGCCGATGGGATCGCCGTCTTTACTTTCAACCGGGCGTTTGGAATCCCATAACTGCCGTAACTCGTCCAGGGTCGGCAAACGCCAGTCGTTATATCCGGCATATTTTTCGGCATTTTTTCCGTTTACATATTCCAGGGCTTCGTACCAGTTCATTCCCCTTTTAATATCATGATAGGAATCTGTTTTCTGCCACATCAGACCGGTGCGGGAATCCAAAACGGTTCCCTTGGTTTCAACGGTGAACCGTGCCGATTCTGCCAAGACGGGGAGCACTAGAACTCCCGACAATAATACGGAGATTAACCTAAAGCGTCTGAATTTATCTCGAACTCTCATAAGAAATAGATTATGGTTTGAACACTCATCTTATTATACTGATCGGCAGGCACCAAACCAATTTCTTTTTAATCGGGCGTAAATCAAGAAAACCCCATGAAAATAACGGTTTTAGGCTCAGGAACATCGGTTCCCAATCTGCAACGCAACTCTGCGGGATACCTGTTGGAGGAACAGGGTTGTCGGATTTTAATAGATTTTGGGTACGGCAACGTGCATCAACTGTTGCGCCTGGGGATCACCTACCATGATATCGACCGGATATTTTTCACTCATCCCCATCCGGATCATATGTGTGATTTGATCCCTTTTTTGTTTGCTTCCAAATATCCGCTGAATCCCCGAACCCGGGATCTGCCGATCGTGGCGGGGCCGGGATTCACAGATTATTTTGAGCGCATGATGGAGGCATTCAACCACTGGTTGACGCCGGATTCCTATAAGGTGCGGATCACCGAACTGGATGAGGAAACCCGCACATTCGATGGGCTGGAAGTGACCTCCGGAAAAGTTCAGCATATTGAGATGAGCCGGGGATTTCGCTTTGCCAATGCAGAAGGAAAAACGGTGGCCTTCTCTGGGGATACCGATTACTGCGCCGGTATAGTGGAACTGGGACGCGGGTCTGACCTGTTAATTCTGGAGTGCTCCACCCCCGACGACATGAAAGTCGAGAAGCACCTCACCCCTCAACTGTGTGGAAGAATAGCGAGAGAGGCCGGGTGCCAGACTCTCCTGCTAACCCACTTTTATCCTCCCTGTGACATGGACTCGGTACGGGAGGTTTGCCAACGTGAATTTTCCGGGAAAATCATTCTTTCCGACGATTTGACCGCAGTTGACATTTAGCCGGATACCCCTTTTCTACCCCTTAAAAAGCCTCAAAAATGTCAATTACTGACAGAATTTGTCTTTTCGTTCTTACGTAATTATTTTCCTAAATTTCCGAATCACAAAAAAGGCGCTTTTTTCGGATATGCAAATTGTTCAAAACCCGCTCGTTATCACCGGGCTGATGGGGTAGGGCGGCTTCCGGTCCAAAATCCTCCGGTTTTGGAATGGCAATTGCTTTAGTTTAGGTCACAGTAAATGAAATGGCTAATAGGCAACCCAATGAAACAGGCTTTAAAACTTAGTTTGCAGGCAGGCATTTTGATGGGTTTAACGCTACCCACTTCAGCGTCAGCAGGGATCCTCAGCACGCTGGAAGCCCAATGCCTGTGCTTGACGGAGCATGCCACTTTGGGACAGCTCGTCAGTTTGGGTGTGATGCTGGCTCTGGTAACAGGAATCATTGTTTTGAAGTGGATCTATCGAGACGAATTTGATCACGCGGTATTGAAAGAAAAGTCAGCAGCGAATCACTCCGCTATCCAGACTTTTAAGGAATTGAAAATCGGAGCACGGTTTTCCGATTGGAGTCATGTGCACCGATTGGCAGGACAAAAATAAACGCCGACACAATCAGCAGCATAAAGTTACCATCTCCCCCGATCCAGCTATTCGGGGATGCGGAATTCGAGCACCGCAAATCCCTGAATAGCTGGCTCACCTTTTTTACCGAACCAGCCTGAAACCTGATCAGAGAATGCGGGACTTTTCAGCGGCTTCCAAATAAGCGTTGTCCAGAAAATGTACAATAATTTGTTAAATTCTGCCCCAATTTCGTTCTAAATGTGGTGCAACAAACCCATGGGCTGCATGCCGGGAATTTCGATAAAAAATATGCGCCTTTTTTATCAACGGCAATCTTTTGTTTTTCAATCAGTTGAAATCCGGTTTAGATTTAGGTACGGAATGCCGATGAAATAATACATTTTGGAATATATATTGCTTATAAAACAGTGTTGTATCCGAAGGGTTTCATCCAGTTTTCAATGTTTTGCCAAGGACATTATAGGGAACTGATTTTCATTGTTGGCAAGTTTTCCTCCAAGTGACTTGCCAGATTGGGTGCCGGAGTATGCGTTCAGCAGGCCGCATACTCCGGTTGCCTTTATTCGTGGATGTATCTTTCGCAAAGTGACTTCCCATACACCAGGACTGGTCCTACGATTATTCCAATCAATTACTGAACACGATCCAACGAATTTACCCTCTTAAGTATTGGTTTCATTCATCGCGTTGAATGCATCGTTCGTCAATTTAGTGACCGGACTTGTTTCTAAATTGACAAATTCTGTCAGTCATCGATGCAGACCTCTCCCAGGTTTTAGCCTGTTTAAATATCACATAAAAGTGACATTCTTTTTTCGGCACGGGTAACAACGAATACAAGAGCTTACCCGAAGCATACCTTTACACTAAATGTAACTTAATATTTTTCAATGATTTAGGAACATGGCTTGCTTGTATTTAGGATAGAACTGTTGAAGCTTTATTTGGGGCTATGGAGGTAAGTCATGAATGTTTTCTGGATAGGATTGAGCATATTTGCAGTTATTTTAGTCACCTTTTTTCTTATTACGGCAGTAACCAGGGGGGCTTTCTATTTTATAAAAAGTCAGGGTGAGGGGGCATTCCGTTCGAACTGGGTACCTGCGCAGGTTTACTCGGGAGACGATTCTCTGGAGCATCCCGATCTTAAGAGAATTGCCGAGCTGCAGGAACTACCGCAGGATGATGAGTTGATAGAGGGAGCAGAAAGTATCTGACAACGGAGGTATCGTGGGCTTCCGTTGATATTGAAGGGAAGAGATCGTATTTATTCTTTCTTCAGAGCAAATAGATAATGTCCACACCGTATAGGGCCAAGGCGCTTGACGCCTACTTCCCGACTGTCTGGAAAGAAGTAGCTACCAACTTCTTTTCAGGCAGTCGGACCTCTTGTCCATTCCCTCCCAATGACGATCCATCAACATACTCTGATGTACTTGAGGCAAGTACATATAGTATCGGTCCGGACTATTCCTCGTTTTTTTTTCGTTTCTGGTAGGCGTCGACGATTACCGTCATCAGTTTGAACACCCCGAGAGAGATGAACATACCGAAAAGCAACTGCAGCAACGGCGGCAGTTCGGTTGTAAACCAGTTATAAAATTCTTCCATCATTGATGAGAGGGTCTCGTGGGCTCAGTCAAAGGACGCCTGGATGGCTTCGACGGCGGCGGATTGCAGATTGTCCCATTTTGCTTCGGGTTTTTTAGTGACGGTGATGAAGTCTGCCATCAAGAATACGCTGGCCACTCCTTCAAGACCGAACAACGCTTTCGCGACCGGCGACTCTTCCGCCGCTTCGGCGTCGGCAAAGGTTTTGTGGCCGGATTCTATGGCCGGCCGGTCGATGGTGAATTTCAGGGCGTGCTCGTTGGGGGTGGTGTTCACTTGAACGTTTACAGCCATTCTGTTTTCTCCTCATAAATGAAAAAACCCGTTCCTCACGGGTTTAAAATTTTTCGAAAGCTCGCAATTTAAGCCGGGCGGAAAATACCAAACGAGCTGGTATAACCGTGCAAAAACGTGGTTTGTCCCACTGGCCCGATTTCGCCATTGCAGAAAAAACCGCCCAGCGGGATGTCTCCCATCTTGGTTTTAAAAATGTCGGAATCGTGGTTGGGTTGTCCGTACAGGTATTCGCCGCGCCCCAGACAGGAGAACAACAATGCTCCCTTGGCTTCCCGCCACCCTTCCTTATTCTGGTACCGGGACAGCATTACCTTCAAATCTTCAGACGACATGACCTTGTCGCGCAGATGAAATTGCACCAACTGTCCTTCTCTCAGTGGAGCGCCAATTGTCAGGGAACCCGTTGCCTGGTCCACGCCCATCAGGTTGCGGATGAGGAAATCCCCCTGTCCTGGATCATCTTTCAACGGGTCCATTTCGATTCCCAGAAAAAGGGAGGTTCGCAACAGTTTGCGATCGTCTTCGCTCAGGGATTCGACCATTTCCTCCAGCTTTTCCAACGGAGGTTGACCGTCGACTTCCAACAGCTGGTATTGGTCGCATTTGGTGATGCTCATCGGCTGGCCTATGGGCCGGCAACCCTGGGCGACGATGGTATCCAGTTGAATATTTCCGGAAAGGGCGACCCCGACGAGGCCGCCATTATAAATCTTGTCGTCCAGGTACAGTGCATTTCCGCCCTGAGCCTGGGCACCGCTGGCCAGACCGCCGACTTTCGCCGAACGAGGATAGGCAAAATCCATTCCTGCCAGAAACTCTTCCGCCCGGAACGAAAACGGGTCCGCCAATACGATGAAATTAGGATTCTTCGCCACGTCCACTCCCAGCCATTCATGCCACACCGAGGGGGCGGTATCCGGGTCGGGCAGATCCATGGTGTCCGTCTGAATCGTTTGCAGTTCCACACCTGGCAGGTGCGCGGCGGTCAGGCTGAAGGCGGGTTGCTGCTCGATCTCCTTACCGCCGCCGATTATGCCGCCGCCGGAACACCCCAGAAGCAGTCCAACCGGCATGCGGTCCCTCAACAACTGCGGGATTGCCCGGTAATGGGTGCGAAAATGCGGCGAAACGAAAATGACGGTCAGATGGGCATCCTTGCCCCCCAATTGCCGGGTCACACCTGCCACCGCCTCCTCGACACACGCTTCAATGGTTTCCTGGGTGGATATGCACGAAGCCCACTTCATCCATGTCTCCTATCGTTGAATTATTGAATCCTGTACATTAGATGCACTCAACCGGTACCGGATTGACTTAGTTCCGCATGCACGCCCAGAAATTCGAGCGCGGCTTGGGCGTTCTCGGTGCCGTTTTTCACGCAGTCGGGGATCCCGATTCCCTTGTAGGCCGATCCCGCCAGGTAAAGTCCTTTATAATCAGCCAGCTCTTTTTCGATCTCCGACACCAGCTGGGGATGGTGCACCCGGTATTGCACGTTACCCTTTTTATATTGAAACACCTCGCAAAACAAGGGTTCTTCTTGAACGCCCATAATATCACGCAATTCCTCACGCACCTGTTGTTTGATCGTCTCTGCATCCTGTTCGGCCAGGTGTTCATTGACCGCTCCGCCAACGAAGGCGCGTAGCAGGACTCGGTCGTCCGGGGCGCGGCCGGGAAATTTCGAGGACACCCAGGTGCAGGCGGTGATCTTCCGGTTTTCGATGTGCGGCACCACAAACCCGAATCCACGCAAGGGATGCGCGAAGCGGCTGCGGTCGAATCCCAGCACCACTGCCGCGGTGGAGACGTAAGGAATCTGGTCCAGCCGGGCGGCGATGCCCGGCGCCCAGTCTTCCACCAGCCGCGCCGTATGGTTCGCCGGGGTGGACATTATTACCGCGTCCGCCTCCAACTCTTCCCCCGATTTCAGGCCGATACGCCAGCCGCGGCCGTTTCTCTGCATTGAAGCCACCTGCGCGTTGGAGCGGAACTGGATATCGGGTGACTGTTCGATCAACGTCTCCACGATTTCGCTCAATCCGTTTTTCAGGGTCAGGAAAAACGAGAACGGCTTATAGCCGGATGGGCTTTTGGGTTTGGGAGCGGTGGCACGTTTCCGTTTCTGGGCCAGCATGCCGAGGACGAGTGAGCGGTATTTCTTTTCCACTTGCGCGAACATGGGAAACGAGGCGTTGAGGCTCATCGCTTCCGGGTCGCTGGCGTAGATGCCGGACATCAGCGGTTGCGCCATGCGCTCCAGCGCCTCGGTGCCCAGCCGCCGCCGCACGAACGAGGCCAGGCTCTCATCCGAGTTGCCGCGCCGTCTCGGCAGAAACAGGTCCAGCCCCATGCGAATCTTGCCCGGCCAGCTGAACAGCCGTGTGGTGACGAACGGCATGAATTTGGTGGGCACCATCAGGCTCAATCCGTCGGGTATGGTGACCATCTTGCGGTTGAGGTAGACGAAGGTTTGCGGGTGATCGGTCTTTGTGCCCAGCAGGTGGCCGTCAATGCCGAGCTTCCTGCACAATTCGACCGCCGCCGGTTTCTGGGAGATGAACGAATCCGGCCCGCGCTCCAGGATGAAGCCGTCGCGGCGGATCGTGTGGATTTTTCCGCCGAAGCGGTCCGATCCCTCCAGCACGGTGCAGGAGACCTGACCGTTGTGGCTGATTTCTTCCTGGATGCGGTACGCCGCCGCCAACCCGGCAATGCCGCCGCCAATGATAATGACCTTTTTCATGCGGGCATTATGACAGGTTTAAAAGTCGGGATCAAACCCGCGTAGCGCCGGAGCGGGCACTCCCCCTGCAAAGGGGCCGGGGGATTCTTCTTTTATGGGAAGCTCCCACGGGGGGATGGAAGAGGTGGAGGGTGGTTTTCCTTAGGGGAGGCCGGGAGGATTGGGATGGGTTATAATAGATGTATTGATTTTCAGAGCAAAAACCTGTTAAATATCCCGTTTCCAACCGATGCGCCACTGTAGCTCAGATGGTAGAGCAACTGATTCGTAATCAGTAGGTCAGCGGTTCAATTCCGCTCAGTGGCTCCAGT